>JAFZRE010000032.1 GCA_017620015.1 Bacteroidales bacterium
AGGGCTACAATGCAAGCGGAAACTCGGTTTGGTCGGCAGTGTGGAATTTCAGCACTCAGGATTGCCAGCAACCTACTGGCGAAACATCGGCTACGGCTTGCGGTTCGTACCTGTGGCACGGCACAACCTACACCGAATCGGCCAATTATACTATAACTGTTCCCCAGTCCAACGGTTGCGATTCTGTGTTGACCTTGCATTTAACAATCAACCATCCGCAGGCAGAAAATATCGAAGTCACTGCTTGCAGTTCCTACGAGTGGGACGGGCAAACTTATACCGAAAGCGGCACTTACGACAAGACTTTCACCGCTTCTAATGGTTGTGATTCAGTTGTTACCCTGCATCTGACTATCAACCATCCGCAGGCAGAGCAAGTCGAAGCAACTGCTTGCGATTCCTACGAATGGAATGGCGAAACTTACACCGAAAGCGGCACTTACGACAAGACTTTCACCGCTTCAAACGGTTGTGATTCTGTTGTCACTTTGCATTTGACAATAAACGAATCGCCAACACGCGATTTTACCGCGGTTGCTTGTGGCAGTTATTTGTGGAACAATCAAACATATACCGAATCTGGAAATTATGAGCAAACGATTTCATCCGACAGCGGTTGCGATTCGATTGTTACTCTGCATCTCACAATAAATCATCCGCAGACAGAAAGTGTTGAAGCATCTGCTTGCGATTCCTACGAGTGGAATGGCGATACCTATACCGAAAGCGGCACATACGACAAGACTTTCACCGCTTCAAACGGTTGTGACTCGGTTGTTACTTTGCATTTGACTATCAACCATCCGCAGGCAGAGCAAGTCGAAGTCACTGCTTGTAGTTCCTACGAGTGGGACGGGCAAACTTACACCGAAAGCGGCACTTACGACAAGACTTTCACCGCTTCTAATGGTTGCGATTCGGTTGTTACTTTGCATTTGACTATCAACCATCCACAGACAGGGCTTGCAGAAGCCACGGCTTGCGATTCCTACGAGTGGAATGGCGAAACCTATACCGAAAGTGGCACATACGACAAGACTTTCACCGCTTCAAACGGTTGCGATTCGGTTGTTACCCTGCATCTGTCAATAAACGAATCCGTTCAATACAGTTTCACCGAAACCGCCACAAGTCCCTACATTTGGAACGGCACCGAGTACACCGAAACAGGCGACTATGTACAGAATTTCACGGCAGAAAACGGTTGTGATTCTATCGTTACACTTCATCTGAACATTATGTCTGGCATTTCCGACATCGACAATTCCGCAATTACCATCTTCCCGAACCCAACCAGCGGCATTCTCAACATAACATCCACGGAAACAATTTCCGAAATTGAGATTGTGAATGTGATGGGGCAGGTTGTTTACCGCAAGGAGATAAACGGAGAGAATGCGGTTTGCGATGTTGAAGGATTGACGGCAGGTGTTTATGTCGTGAGAATTTTCGGAACTGACACTAACTCTATCTTGGAACAGCGAAAGGTTGTTAAGGAATAAAAAACAAAATCCCATCATTCTAAAACAATCATTCTAAAAAAATGATTGAAAAAGAATGATTGAAATAAAATGATGAAAGAATAGTTATATGGACGAATCAAAAAATAAACGCTACTGGAACGAATACCAGAAGGAAATTGCCGATGACAAGTTCTTCTACGAGCGCAGTTGCATCAGGCAGACTTTCTTCCCTGGTTCCGAGGCGGCTTTCCTGAAAATTATGAAGGAGGAGTTGGGCAAGGACATACGCGATGAGGCCAACCAGCATACCTGCACGGGTATCGGTTACCATTCCGATATAGTTCCTATGGAAACAACAATGACAGTTGTCGCACGCTTGTTTTCGCTTATGACCGATGCAGGTTACGAGAACTATGTGCCATCGTGCGTAACTTCGTTTGGAATTTTTACCGAAATGGTGGAAATGTGGAAGGAGCATCCTGAACTTCTCGAAAAGACTCGCAAATACCTGAAGGAAGCAACCGGTCGTGATTTTGAAGCACCGAAGAATATTGCCCATCCATCCGACATCATATACAAGTATCGTTTCGAGTTGAAGGAAAAGATGAAATACCAGCTTGTGAACCGCTTTACGGGCAAGCCGTTGCGTGTGGTGGAGCATATCGGTTGCCATTATGCCAAGATTTTCCCCGAAAAAGGCATTGGTAAGGCAGAATTTCCGTATGTACTCGCTGGAATGATAGAGGCATGGGGTGGCGAAGTCGTTGATTATCCCGAACGCCGTCATTGCTGTGGATTTGGATTCCGTCATTATCTGTTGCAGGAAAACCGTGGTTATTCGGTTGCAAACACCAAAAAGAAATTTGAATCTATGGAACCGTTTGAACCAGATTTTATTGTTGCAAACTGCCCCGGTTGTGCGATGTTTATGGATAAGTGGCAATATACAATCGCCGAGATGGAAAACAAGACCTACGACAAGGACGGATATGGAATACCAGTGCTCACCTACGAGGAAATGGCTGGAATGTTGCTCGGCTACGACCCATGGAAACTCGGAATGCAGTTGCATCAGGTGCAGGTCGAAAAACTTCTTGACAAGATAGGCATTCCGTACAAGCCAAACGAAAAATATCGCGGTGCAAATGGAGAAATCCTTCCATCGCCCGAAAAACCAATGAATTTGAAAGTTTAATTAAAACATTAGATATGAGAAAGATTGCAGTTATAGGAGCAGGTCCCGCAGGTATCGAAAGTGCATCAATCCTAGCAAGGGAAAACGAAGTGTTGCTTTTTGAAAAGTCGGCGACGGCTCTATCCAACATACTTGACAAGGCTTACCTTTTCCCCGATTTTTCAAGTGCATCGGAAATCGCAGATAGCCTTAATTCAAAGCTGATTAACGAAAATATCAAGCTGATGCTCAACACCGAGGTCGTTGACATTGTGCGTAACGATTCGGAATGGAAGATAGTTGACAAGTCGGGAAAGAACTATTTCGTTGATGCAGTGCTTGTTACGACTGGTTATCAAACCTTTGATGCTACGCGCAAGGAAGAACTTGGCTACGGTATATACAAGGGCGTTGTTACTTCCATCGATATGGAAAGGATGATAAAGTACAACCAGATTGTCAACTCCATAAACGAATCGCCTAAGCGCGTTGTTTTCCTGCAGTGCGTTGGCTCGCGCGACGAGAAGTCGGGCAACCGCTATTGCTCCAAGGTTTGCTGCGTGACGGCTGTAAAGCAGGCGATTGAAGTGCGGAAGATGCTTCCCGAGGCCGAAATTTACATTTTCTATATGGATTTGCGTATGTGGGGACAGCATTTCGAGGAACTTTACCGCGAATCGCAGGAAAAGTACGACATCCGCTATGTGCGTGGACGAATTTCGGAAGCATCGTCAACTTTCGACCGCAAAATCCAGATAAAGGCTGAAGATACTTTACTTGGTGTTCCGCTGAAGATGACTACCGACTTGCTTGTGCTGATGGTAGGAATGGAGGCTTCGTGCGGTACACGCGAACTTGGCAAGAAGTGTGGAATCGACGGTGAATATGGCTTTGTAAAGACTTCAAGTCCGCATCTTAACGACAACGAAACTGCCGAGAAAGGTCTGTTTGTTGCTGGTTCGTGCAAGCGTCCGATGACAATCAACGATGTGCTGAACGATGCAAGGTCGGCGGCGTGCTTGATTGAAGAGTACTTGAAATAAGAACCATTTCGTATTGTTTTTATTTACTTTTTTGTTATATTCGCGCCTTTAAAGCAAAATAATTTGTAATAAACGAAAAATGGATATTGTTCTTATTGGATACGGCAAAATGGGGAAGGAGATTGAGCGTGTGGCTGTTGAACGCGGACACCGAATTTCCGAAATTTTTGACATCGACCGCGACATTCGTTCCTGTAGCAATCTTTCTTCGCTCGGTGATGTGGCAGTGGAATTTTCAACTCCTAAAACGGCAGAGCAGAATGTGATGGCTTGTGTGAAGGGCGGACTGCGCGTGGTGTCAGGTACTACCGGCTGGACTTTCGATGCTGCTGCGATGGACAAGTTGTGTCGCGAAAATTCGTCGGCATTCTTCTATTCGTCGAACTATAGCATCGGAATGAACATCTTTATGGCAGTCAACCGTATGCTGGCGCAGAAACTTGCGGCTTATCCACAATATTCGGCTCGCATAGAGGAAACCCATCACATCCACAAACTCGACAAACCGAGTGGAACAGCCATAACCTTAGCCAAAGGCATCATCGAAAACAATCCTCATTATTCGGATTGGAAACTTGACGAGGGCGCGGACAATATTCTCGAAATAAAATCGTTTAGGGAAGGAGAGGTTTTCGGCGACCATAGCGTGCTGTGGTCTAGCGATTACGATGATATCACAATCACGCATTCGGCAAAAAGCCGTCGGGGATTGGCAAATGGTGCAGTTCTTGCAGCGGAATTCCTTGCGGGAAAATGTGGTATGTTCACAATGAATGATTTACTTGGATTATAAAATATGTTCGGAAAGAAAAAAAATACTGAAAATGTGGCTGTCAATAAGCCAAACAATGAACCGAAAAAGGGTTGGACATTGAAACTCGGCAAATGTGAAAAGTTCATTGAGATGCCTTCGCGTCGCAACTGGATTTGGTTTGCCGCGTGGTCAATCTTCTACATCGGATGGGTTATTTGGCTCGGGAATTATTGGTTTTTGTTCGGAGAACTGCTGATAATCGACATTTACATTACAAAGTTTGTTCGTTGGGCATTCTGGAAGCCGAAGAATCCCGAAAACTGTTCGAAGGCAAAGCGCAAGACCTTGGAATGGGTTGACGCACTGATTTTTGCTGTGATTGCGGCTTCGTTCATTAGGATTTTCTTCTTCGAGGCCTTTACGATTCCAACATCTTCGATGGAAAAGACCTTGCGCATTGGCGACTACCTGTTCGTCAGCAAGACGGCTTACGGTCCGCGCGTGCCGATGACACCGATTTCATTTCCGTTTGTACACCACACTTTGCCGTTTACGCAGAGTACCCCTTCGTATGTGACATGGATTCAAAATGAATACCGCCGTATGACAGGCTGGGGCGACATCAAGCGCGACGATATGGTTGTTTTCAACTATCCGACTGGCGACACCGTGGTTTTGCAGATTCCTGCGCAGGACTACTACGATATTGTGCGCATAACTCAGTACCGGATGGCTGATTTTGACCGCCAGTACTCAACGATGATGAACAAAAAAATCGTTGTCGGAAATGTTTCGCAGAAAACAAATGACTATTACATGAATCTTGCCTATTCGTTGTTCAATCCTATGACAAATGCGGCGCATACACCTGATTTTGTTAACGAAGCATCGTCGAAGTTGCGTGAGAACGAGACTTCGCTTGCAAAGGAGAATCTGGCTATTTCCGACATGGACAAGTATTATCGCCTTGCACGCCAGATTGTGTGGGATATGTACGACATTACCGTGCGCCCCGTGGACAAACGCGAAAACTACATAAAGCGTTGCGTGGCAATTGCTGGCGATACCCTTGAAGTTCGTGACGGTGAAGTGTTTGTAAACGGAAAGCCGCAGAAGGAAATTCCGACAAAGCAGTTCAATTACCGTTTGACAATAAATACTGCCAACATTCCAGAAAAGGTGTTGCGTAAGAATGAAATTAACGGTTCCGACATCTATGACCTGCATACCGACAGTCTAAACTACAAGATTGTACCTTTGACAGCCGAGAATTACGAAAAATTCAAGACAATGTCGTTTGTGGAGTCGATTGAGAAGAATACAGTTGCAAAGGGCTTTACTGGGGACGATAGTTTCCGCATTTTCCCGCACAATGATAAGTTCCCGTGGAATGTCGATTGGTTTGGTCCGCTTTACATCCCGAAGGCTGGCGACAAGATTCAACTTACCGAGGAAAACCTTATCCTTTATGGTCGCGTAATCGGTTACTACGAGGGAAATACTCTCGAAGTGAAGGATGGCAAGGCTTATATAAATGGTCAGCCCGCAACCGAATACACCTTCAAGATGAACTACTATTGGATGATGGGCGACAACCGACACAACTCAGCCGACTCGCGCTATTGGGGCTTTGTTCCTGAAGACCATATCGTTGGCAAGGCTTGGCTCATCTGGTTGTCGGTTGATAAGGAGTACGGAGGAATCCGCTGGAACAGAATAGGAAAGATTGTTCACAATGAAGATTAAAAGGATTTTTATCGCCATATTTATCATCGCAATACTTGCTGGAGGTGTTGCTTTCTGGCTGATGTTTGGCTTTTACAGTGTAAAGTGTGCCGATGGAAGTGAATCGAGCGTTTTTGTCCGCAAGACAAGTTCTATAGAAATTGGTGATGTCGTTGCCTACAGGTATCCGCTCGAATTCGATACCAAGCTTTCTTCTCGTGATGTGTATGTTTCAAGAGTTGTAGGCGTTCCTGGCGACATAGTTCTTATTGATGATGGCATTTTGTATAGGAACAACAAGGAAGTCGCTGAAGATTATACAACTTATAGCAGGTATCGTGCTTCGGTCGATTCTGTTAAGGTAGATTTTGAGGCTATCCTTTCAAAATATGATGTTAGGGTGGGAGAGACGTTAAACGATGACAAGGCTTGTGAATTTGTTTGCACCGAAGCTGAATTTGAAAAGATAAAGGCTGCGGAGAAAGGTTTTTCTGCTTGCCGCAAGATAATCGACCGCGACGACTGGAAGGATGTGGACATTTTCCCGTCGAGTGCCTTCTTCGCCTGGAATAAGGACAATTTTGGTCCTATGTATATGCCGAAATCGGGCGATACGCTGAACCTTCATCCGCGTATTGCACCTATATACAAAAATATAATCACGCTTTTCGAAGGCAACGATTTCCAGTCAGATACATACCACGTTCGCATAAACCAGCAGGAAGTCAGCGAGTTCGTCCCGCAGAAGAATTACTATTTCATTCTTAACGATGACCGCACCTACAAGTACGATTCGCGTATGTACGGACCGATACCTGCGGAATATATCATAGGAAAGGTTATACGATAAATGACGGCTCTGCTTTCAACGGCTTTCTTTCCCAATGTCCAGTATATGAGCAAGTTCCTTGCAGGAAAAGTTGTGATTGAAAAGTACGAAACCTATCCTAAGCAGACTTATCGCAACCGTTGTAACATTTTGACTGCCAACGGAGTTTTGCCGTTGTCGGTGCCAGTGCAGAAAAATTATCACACCTTGACCAAGGATATCCGCATCGACTATTCCGAAATGTGGCAGCGTAACCATCTTACAGCCTTGAAGTCGGCATACAAAAATTCGGCGTTCTACGACTACTATTTCTACAAGTTCGAGCGTTTTTTTGAAAAAAAAGAGACTTTCCTTATCGACTTGAACGAAAATGTATTGCAAGCACTTATCTCTGTGCTTAAAATTGACGTGGATTATTCATACACATCAGATTACATATTCGATTCGACAGGTTATGATGATTTTCGCGAAAGCATAAGTCCAAAGCCATCAAAGAATCGTCCCGATGAGGCTTTTGTTGCGAAGCCATACACTCAGGTCTTTTGTGATAGGTTTGATTTCGTGCCTAATCTAAGTATATTGGATTTGATTTTCAATGTAGGTCCAGAAAGTGTGGATATGCTGGCAAGTGGGGTAGGGGGGATATAGTTTGTTTGAAGTTGTTTTGAAGTTGTTTGAAATGGTTAATTGTACTTTGTTAATTATCCATTTTCAATTTCTTATAAACGTCAGCCACATTTGCCAGCAACGAGCCGAATGTTTGCATAGCCTGGGCGGTTTCTTCCGACACACTCTTGTGCTGAAGTTTCAGCAGTAACAATGCATACATGGCATCTATGCAAATCTCAATCTCGTTGTCGGAGTTGCTTCGTGACAATTTCTTGTACTCGTCGATGTTGGGTTTTGCCCAAGTGTATAGTTCATGGTGACGGTATTCTTCCTTGTCGTCGAGCAGTGTTAGATGAATTTTGTTCAACACGGTAATCAGGTCCTTGATTTCCTTGAGGTCACCACCAGCAACAATGTTTTCGTTGTGCATCTTATTAATAAGGTCTTGATACCAGTTGTTGATTTTCAGCTTTTCTTTTTCGCTTACCTCGAACTTGGAAACAAGCAGTTCGTCAATCCTATGTATATCCATATTGTTGGCACGCATAATATCAGCCAACTGTCTCATATACAATATGTATTCTACAATATTTTCCTTTTTCTTTAATTCTGCGATTATCATAGTTCCCTGAATTTTTCAATTAGACGACGTTCCTTTTTAGTCGGACGACCAGCGCCCTGGTCGCGTTTTTCAAATGTATTGTTAAGCATCTTCAATCTGTCGAATTCCGACTGCGGAGTAATCTCCTCGACCAAGGTCTTTGCAATAGCAGCCGACACACGGTTCTGCGAAATCCCAGTCACGACAAAACTGCGGACAATCGGCGGAAATTTTATGTCGATTCTCTCGTTGATTTTAACAATTCGAGATGGTTTCACTTCTGAATTGTTAATAAGTACACGTCCCTTTTTGCACTCGTCAGTTGCCAAACTTCTTGTCTTATAAATCCTTACAGTCCAAAGGTATTTGTCAATCCTTATTTCGTCCATCGTGCAAAATTGTTTAAAAGAGTGTTAATTTTTTTTTCGCTGTTTCCTGTAAAAATTGTATTTTCGGCAAAAATAATATTAACTAGTAAAATATATCATAAAATGAGGAAACTTTTTGTTTTGTTATCATCGATGCTGTTGCTTACTAGCTTGAGCATCAGTGCATTTTCACAGGAGAAATTTATGGAGGATGGTGTATATAGCACCGACAAGATTAATCCTTCAAACTTCAAGGAAAAACTTTTTGAGAAAGTATTGATTAACAGAGTAAACCAGTATCTTGACTCGTTGGGATTGGAAGGTTTTGAACAGAATGAATTTTTTGTAACACCAGCCAAGGAACACGTCGAATATATGGCAGCCAAGCAGGACACCAAGACCGACGACTGCAAGAGTTACCTTGTCAGTGCAGGTGGAACTGGCGTTGGCGCTGAAGTTGCAGGTAAAATAACCATAAAGGTATCGAACGAATTCATCACCTACGATGACGTTGCTTCGCAGCTTGTATCACGTTGGGGTGCAGGTAAACCGCAGAAAATACTTGCAGGACAGAAGTATTTCTTTGCTGGTGTTGGTTCGAAGATTGCCGACAAGAAAATATTTGTTTCTATGTTTGTAGGAAACTACGCATCAATCACCCCTCTTCGTGTTGACGACAAAAGCAATGCATCGGCATCGCTCACTTTGCCTGTTACCACCAAGAAGTACGGTCTGAAGCCATACGACGAGAAGGTGTGCAAGAAGGTTTACCGCAAAATGCCTAACCTTTGGGACATGCAGTCGGGACTTTCAGTAAACGACAACGGCGAAATCGTCTTCAAGTACAACGACCTTAAGAAATTCAGACGTTTTATGAAAGGTTCGAAGGATGCTTTGGCAGTTGACATCATCCAACCGGAACAGTTTGCCTGCGGAAACGAGAACATTGCCGACTATTCGCGCAACAACATCGGCTACATGACAAAGAGGATGTGGTCGAAGAAGATTTACAAGAAAAACGTTGCTCCGGGCGAAGGCCGCAAGAACAAGGTTACCAAGCTGGAAGTTGCTCTCGGACTATTCCCAACAGCACTCAATCCATCGGATGTTGAAATGAACCTTATGGTTATCAAGGATAAGTCGGTTTGCGCAAACATTCCCAAGTCGTACGTTGACAATAAGATTTACGATTTCGTTCCAAAAATCGGTTTGCTTCCCGATACTATCCTCGCAAGCGGCATGAAGGAATATTCGCCGAAGGCAATAAAGGAAAGACTCACATTCAAACTTATGTTCGAACAGGGTAAGTCAGACTACAAGCCAGAAGAAATGCGTGATGTAATTGCTACTTTGGACGAACCTGACTTCTTCATCGATAAGATTTTCATCCGCGCCTATTCTTCACTCGAAGGTTCTCTGGAAACCAACAAGAGGCTCCAGCAGAAACGTGCAGAAAACATTGTAAAGGCTCTCGAAAAGAATCAGAATGCTAGCATCGTAGATTCTATCGAAACTGCAGCAAACCTCAAGGACTTGCAGGATGCTGTAAGAGGAACTTCTTTTGAAAGCCTATGCGACATGGACATGAACTCGGCTATTGCATACGTTAATTCGAACCAGAAGAAACTTGAACCTTACTTGAAGCAAACCCGCTACGCCGACATCACTATTGATGTAACCTACGACCTCCGTGATGCAAAGAAGGAACAGAAGTTTGTTCTTAAGCAGTTCAACAAGGCTGTAGAAGCAAAGCAACTCGACCTTGCACTGTCAATTCAGAAATACATCTTGAAGCAGGTTGTTGCTGGCAGATACGACGACCAGGCTGTTGCCGACATGAACATTCCGGAAGGAGCCGACTATGTTGGTCTCAATATGAATAAGGTATGGTTGACCCAGTTCATCTACAGCGACCCGCTTGATGAGGACTACCGCGACAGAGTTGACGAACTTAACAAGCAGGACCTTGCCAACAACTATGTGGATTATAACGATGTACTCTGCGAAATAGTTGTAAACGACCTTTCTAACGAATCGTACGTTGAAAAGTTGCAGGCAAGAGTTGACAAGCTCTACAACACTCCTATCAACATGGAAATGGTTGATATGCTTAACATCGAATTGCAGTATCAGGTAATGGACATCTACAAGGATTCCTGCGGATACGATCACCCGACTGTTGTTAAGTGCCTTGAAAAGATGAAGGAAATCATCAAGTTCGATAAGCTCACTTGGGAAAATTCACTCAAGTTTGCAAGCATCTTCATCAACCACTCCGACTACGAGTATGCAATACATCTGCTCGAACCGTGGATTGAAGACGAAAGAGTTCCTCTGGTTTACATAAGCACCTACGTTACCGTATGTTCAAAGGTTGAATACAAGATTCACTCCAACAATTATGTAAAGGCTCTCGAACGTCTGAAACAGATGGATTCCAAGTTCTTGTGCGACCTGTTCAATTCGGGAAAACTTTCTAAGCAGACATTTGTCAATACCAATGCGAAGAAAGTATATTGCGAAACTTGTGCTAAATAGTTAATATTGTTGTTTCCAAGGAGACTGTATAATATGCAGTCTCCTTTTTGTTTTATGAATATGAAAAAAATCCTGCTCCTATTGATTCTATTTCTGCCCGTTGCTGTCTTTGCCCAATGCGTTTTTAGTGGCAAAATAATAGGCTATTCATTTGGACGTCTATATATTTGCGAACAGTTTGGTGACGATAGCAAGGTTGTTGAGACCATAACTACTAATGCGAACGGTGAATTTGTGTTCAACTTTACCACGCAGCAGGTTGGTCTTTACCGCATTCACGCTGACAACAAGGACTATTTCGACATAATATATAGCGGCGAGAACATTAGGCTCGAAACGAATATCCGGAACATGAAATCATCAATGAAGATTCTGGAATCGGCAGAAAACCAGCAGCTTTACGCATACGTTGCGCAGGCCGAACTTGCCGAGTACAAGATTGGAATTTTGCGCGAACTTGTGAAGATTTATCCGCAAGGTGAATTTCTGACGGCAGCAGAAAAGGAACTGGGGAAGGAAAAAGCGATGGTAAATACATGTCTCGACAGGGCAATAAAGCAGAAGAATGGAACTTTTGCAAGTCGTTATCTATCTTATTTCAGGGAAATTAACTTCAATATTTCGGAATCAACCGATAAGAAGATGAATTTCCTTAGCAGAAATTTCCCGATGAACGACTTGGAACTTCTCAACTCCAACGCCTACCACCATTTTATAGTGTCGTACCTAAAAAAATATGAGCCGTCGGAATACTTAAACGCAGTGCGTGAAATTTTGGACTACCTCAAGCAAGGGAATCAGGAGATTTTCTCCAAGATGTTCGATTATGTGCTTACGGGCTTTGAATCGATGGAGCGCTACGACGATTTGTACCAGTTGAGTGTAGAGTACGGAAATTCCTGTTCGGCAGATGGAAACCTTAAGACAAGGGTAAAGAGTTACACCGATTTGCGTGTTGGAGCGAAAGCCCCCGACTTTGAAATTGAAACTATTGACGGAGAAGATGTTGTGCTTTCGCAAATGAAAAACGATTACACTCTGGTCGTTTTTTGGGCAACGTGGTGTGAAAACTGCAAGGTGGAGATTCCTCGCATAAACGAAGCAATTTCGTTATTCAGGCGGGCAAAGGTTGACATTGTGGCAATCAGCATCGATGAAGATGAAGCCGATATTAAAAAGTATGTAAAGGACAATTCCATCTCGTTCAAGGTGGCGTCAGACTTGCTAGGTTGGGAAGGCAAGATTGTAACCGACTACGCCGTGTATGCAACACCGTCGATGTTTATTGTTGACAGGAATATGAATATTGTGGCAAAGCCTATAACTGGCGAACAACTTTTCACTGAAGTTGAAAAGTTGATAAGATTTTAAATTCAATAGATTATGCAGATAAAAACAGCAGAATATTTGATGTCCAACGACGACTACCGCAAGTGCATTAAGCCAGACAAGCCCGAGTTTGCATTCATTGGGCGTTCTAATGTCGGAAAATCGTCGCTTATAAATATGCTAACGTCGAATTCAAAGTTGGCAAAGACTTCTGCAAGTCCAGGCAAGACACAGAAAATTAACCATTTTGTAATAAATAACCAGTGGTATCTTGTCGATTTGCCTGGTTATGGTTACGCAAAGGTGTCGAAAAGCCAAAGGGCAGTCTTTAGGAAAATGATAGATGACTACATCTTGAACCGACAGAATCTTGTCAATTTGTTTGTTCTGATAGACTGTCGGCACGAACCACAGGAGATAGATGTTGAGTTCATCAACTGGCTTGGTGAGAGCAGAGTGCCGTTTACCATAATATTTACCAAGGCCGACAAGATTGGTCCCAATGTGCTGAAATCAAAGGTGGAAGCCTACAAGGAACATTTGCTCCAAACATGGGAAACCCTACCTGATATGCTTGTAAGTTCTGCAGTAAACAAGATGGGACAGGAAGAAATTTTGGATTATATTGAGAAGATTATCAAAAATTTGCAATAAATACAAATTATTAATGCCCTCTAAAAAAAGAAGCGTCATTCCGTAAAACAAAGCGAACCGACAAAGGAACGTGTAGTGTGAGCCTGTTTGTACGGAATCTGTTCCATAATTATACGTTAACAGATTTCGGATAGCAGTCTTCACAACGCTCCACTACCGTATCGCGTGTTTCGACTAGCTTCCAAAATGACGAGTTTTTCATCGTCTGTTTGACTCTTTAAATCCTATTTATCTCCTTCATTATCTGGAATCCGATGTTGCAGTTTAGGCAATGTTTGCAGTCGCAATAGTTTTTCTTCATGTTTAGCAAAGCTTGACTATCCAATGCATTGTTACACTTTATTTTATCAATTCCAACAAATGCTCGAACCTCCCTATTGTCTTCTGCCTTGACAGTACGCATTAGGTCAATAATTTTTTCGCTGTCGAAGTTTGGATTCGTTGTTTTGCCATAGATGTACGAAAATGGAATGACAGTGTTTATCAATATGGTATCTATGGTCTGCTTTCCAATTTTTGTTTCCTTGTTTTTAGAAGAAGTCCTGCCGAGCGAGAAATGTGTTTTCCAGTAGTCGGACAGTTTTAGGTCGTCAAAAATGCTACGTTCAAAGCGATTATTCAGTATGCAGTCGGTCAGTTTATGGAATTTCTGCATTATGGCAGTAAACTGAGCAATCCGGGTTTCTGGAGAATTTGCGGGATGCATCTTTGAGCGTTTCCACATAGATTCTGGTATTGGCTTAAGGTTGTATTTCTTCTGCCAGAAAGAGTATTCGTTAGCAAGGTTTCTGGTATATTCGTCATTTGGCTGACCACTTAACAATCCTGCCTGACCAAATGTTACTGCTTCGAGAGCAAACAGATTGTCGGCATTGTGAAGCAAAACGTTGAGTGGCGTATGCATTGCCAGCTGTTCGAAGGGCAGGGCGTTTATGCCGAAGCCAAAATTACGGGCTAGAACAATATACAGAGTTTCGTTCCAATTGTCATTGGTATATTTTAATATTTCCGATATGTGTTCCGACTTATATTCAAGCCTTTCGATCGCCATCTTCTCCATCCACATTGCAATATGAATGTCGTCAACCAGGTCGATATAATCGGCGCAGGCGATTGGCTTTTCGTTGAGCTTGAAGTCGGAATAGCGGTTGAACAAGGTCTGCGGAAACGAAATTTCCCATGTCGGCAATGTTCGTCCATTCTGCAAGGTTATTTCGCAGTCGCTATTGTAAACCACATGCAATATTACATTGTCGTAGGCGTGGTCGCCATCGTGGTGGTGTTTGTGCCAGTCGGAAGCATTAACGTGAATTTCAACGTTTCCCACCCAGACAATTCCGTCAATCTTGACTTTCGCGTTGAAAAAATCGGGTCCAGAGTCATGGTTATGAAGTCCTACATCAATTATTTCAAACGGAGTATTGTCGGTAAGCAGTTCCGTCCCTTTTGTCCATAGGCGGTTCTTGTATATGAAGTGTAGAAAATCCTCGTGCATGGTATTGATGATAATGGATAATGGATAATTGATAATTGATAATGTATAATTAACAACGTGTGGCAGTAGAGTCGTTGCGAGCAACGACTCTACGCCTTAACTCTTAACTGAATCACGTTTTCAACGTGATGCGTATGCGGAAACATATCCACAGGCTGTATGGCCGTTACTTTGTACATGTCAGACAGAATTGCAATGTCTCTTGCCTGCGTAGCAGGATTGCAGCTTACATAAACAATCTTTCGTGGTGACACCTTCTTTATTACGGTCAGCACATTTTCGTGGACACCAGCCCGCGGCGGGTCTAGAATTACCGTGTCGGGACGACCATTTTTGACGATAAACTGCTCTGTAAGAACATCTTTCATGTCACCGACAAAGAACGAGGTGTTTGTTATGCCGTTTGTCTCCGAATTTATGCGGGCATCGGCTATCGCTTCGGGAACCGACTCTATACCAACGACTTTTTTGCAGTGTCTTGCTACGAAGTTGGCAATGGTTCCTGTGCCGGTATATAGGTCGTACACGATTTCATCTGCACCAACTTCGGCATATTCCACTGCCTTGCGGTATAATCTCAGAGTCTGCTCGGTATTGGTCTGGAAGAACGACTTGGCGTTTATCTTGAACTTCAGTCCGTCGAGGTCCTCGTAGATAAAGTCGCGGCCTTTCCAGCAGACGACGTCCAAGTCGTATATCGTGTCGTTAAACTTTTCGTTTACAACATATTGCAAGGATGTCAAGTCGGGGAATTTGCTGTCGATATGCTCCATCAGTGCGTTGATGAGTTGTTTGTCGTTCTTGGCAAACACAACTACCGCCATTGTTTCTCCGATAGTTGAGGTCCTGACCATCAGGTTACGCATAATGCCTTCGTGCGAACGGCAGTTGTAATAGTTGTAGCCGTCGCGGCGGGTAAATTCGCGAAGTTCGTTCCTTATTTCATTCGACGGTTCGCGCTGTAACCAGCATTTTTCGATGTCAATCACCCTGTCGAACATTCCTTGAACATGGAATCCTAGTCCTTCTGCATCACGACTTTCCTTGTTGACTTCCACGTCAGCAGAATCGAACCAGCGGCGGTCGGAGAAGGTGTATTCCAGTTTGTTGCGGTAGAACTTCGTGTTGTCTGCTCCCAATATATTATTAATAGGTACATCGCTTATTCCACCAATGCGTGAAATCTGGTCGCTTACCTGTTTCTGCTTGTAGTATAGTTGCTTTTCGTAAGGAAGCATCTGCCACTTGCAGCCTCCGCATTTCTGGAAATGTTTGCAGAACGGCTCAACCCTGTCGGGCGACGGCGTTACAATTTCCAGCAGCTTCGATTCGGAATAGTTCTTGCGACGGCGCGTAAGCATCACGTTAACAACATCGCCAGGGATGACACCTGCAACAAATATCACAAAGTTCTCGCTGCGCCCAACAGCCACACCTTCGGCGGCAATGTCGGTAATCAGCAGGTTCTCTACAATCTGTGGTTTCTTTTTCGACACCTTATTATATATTAGCCAATGTTTGAAATCTTCTGAAGCATATTCCTGTCAAGCACCTTTATCTTGCGTCCGTTCAGTTCTATTACGCCTTCGGATGCAAACGTGGAGAGTGTCCTGATGGCATTGCTTGTCGTCATGTTGCTGAGGTTGGCGAGGTCGTCGCGCGAAAACTGAGCGTTCATCGTTACACCGTCGTCGCAGATGCCGTATGTGTCAATTAGGCAGAGCAGCGATTCGGCCAGACGACCGCGAATATGCTTCTGTGTTAGGTTTACGGTGCGGGTGTTCGACACGCCAAGTTCGGTTGCAAGTGACTTCAGTATTGCGAAAGTCAAGCTGGGGTCGTTCTTCATCACATAAAACAATGCCGACTTTTCAATTGTGCAGGCCACTGATGGTTCCATTGCCACTGCCGATGCGTGGTAGTTCTCCTCGGCAAACAGTGCGCGGTAGCCGATGAAGCCGCATGGGCGCGAAAGCCTTACTATCTGCTCTCTGCCGCCAGCACCTTTCTTAAAAATTTTTACTTTCCCATCGGAAAGACTGATGAGTCCGCTAGGCTTCGATGCCTCTACAAAGACCATCTCGCCCTTCTTGTACGACTTGCACAACGTATGCTCGCACAAAAAGTCCTTTGCCTCCTTCGACAAGCCATTGAAAATCGACTCGGGAGAATTAAACAATTTATCTTTCGCAATTTGCTCTATATCCATGTCAATAATTTTTTGGCAAAGATACAATATTATTTAGGATTGACGAATTACGATTTTAGATTGACGATTTTAGATTGACGATTTTTCCGATTCTAAGTCATACCTACTCTTTACAGTCATGCTGAATTCATTTCAGCATCCGTTACTAATACTATTCTGTTCATTACGTCTTACACTCCCTTTTCAGATCCTGAAACAAGTTCAGGATGACAAAATGGAGTGCTGGTTATCGTATTTCTACTCTACACTGTCATGCTGAATTCATTTCAGCATCCGTTACAATTTTAGCATAGTGGATAAAAGACGCATTGGCATTTCGCCTTTTCGCCTGTTAGACTGCAAGCCTTTTTGCCTTTTAGCCTTTCAGCCTTCCTGCCTTTTCGCCTTTCTTCCCAACCTCTTTCATTTCCAGTCCCTTACCTCCTTTTCCCACATCTCCGCAGCATCATCTGTGGAAACTTTTTTCAAAAAAAATTTGGCTGTACCAAAAAAAGCATATAAATTCGCCTTGTTAAATTTTAAAATTTTAAACGATGAAAAAACTTTATTTATTATTAGTAGCCAGCGTACTCCTTTGTGGTACTACTATGGCACAGCTTTCAAACGGACAGTTCTCTTTGAAGGCTAACCAGCGCGCCAATGCTGTTAAGGCATTGAAGCAAAATGTTCAGAAGGCAGATCCTGTTTGGACGTGCGATTTCGAAGGCGAAACTGCTTGGGCTTTCGGTAATGACACTACAATAGGTACTGCAACATGGGCTATTGCAACTCCTTCTACTTATCCATCAACTTTGGGTTCTAATGGACGTTACTATCTTTTCCCACTTGCTACACCAACTCAAGGTTACAGCGAAACTCCAGACCACTGGGCATACGTTGACCTTATTACTCCTTTGGTTGTTGCTGGTCAAGAACAGGCTTTGGCAGAAAAGCCATGGATTGAATTCTCAAACATCAATCTTTCTTCTGTTGCAGTTCCAAAGCTCAGCTTCATCTCATCAATGCGTAAGCTTAACAGTACCAAATACTTTGTAAAGGTTTCTGTTGATGGTGGTGCAACTTGGACTGACCATGAATTCTTCGCAGACTTAGATTCTAATGGTGACCACGAAGTAACAGAACAATACGTACTTATCCCGGAAGCTGGTAACAGTGCAGAAGTTAAAATCCGTTTCCAGTGCCAATATGATAAGGAAGGTAATGCTGACACACAGATGGGTTATGGCTGGAATATTGATGATATAGCTATTGAATCAGCTGCAGGTAGCGATATTTCAATAGTTTATGGCAGAATGGGTATGTTTGGTTACATTGACTACAAGGGTGACCTTTCAGAATATTGGACTGCATCGGATATGACTCCAGCAGAAAAGAGAGACTATGCATACCAGTACTATGATCCATACGGACAGAGCCCACGTCAGCAATGGGTTACCAGTTCAGGTTTCGGTACATTCCACGTTGAAGTAAAGAATGATGGTGCTGCAGCTGTTGTTCCTGTATTAAATGTTGTTGTTACTTCTCCTTCAGGTACTGAAGTTTACAACCAGACAGTAACTGGACGTAGCATTGCTTCTACAGTAAGAGATACTCTTGACCTTGCAACAATTGACGATGAAGATATGGCAAACTCAACTGTTTTCTATTTTAATGTTCAAAGTGAAAACGAAATAGAACTCGGTCGTTACACTATTACTTACAGCGTATCAATCCAAGGCGGTGCAGAAGACCCAACTCCAGCAAACAATACTCTCGAACAGTACTTCGACATTAGCGACAACAACTTCTCGAAGTCATACTATGAACCAACCAATTCTTCATGTATCAATTGCTATGTATCAAGTGCTTCTGGCGAAGATGAATTTGGTACTGAATTCATGTATCTCTATTCACCTGAAGATAATATGTCAGTTGACGTTTACATTGATGAAAGAACTACTGTTGGTACTTCAATCTGCGTTAAACTTTACGAACAAGTTATTGAAAACAATCAGGCAAACAATGTTCTCAGAAGAACTTCTGACTACTATGAAATTACCGATGCTGACCTTAATAAATGGGTAAATCTTACATTCACCAACGAATATCCATTTAGCTTCGCTGATGGTGAAACATACAGAATAGTTTACGTAATGGTACAGGGTTCATGGGATAACGACGACGATGACATCTATCTTGGTGCAAGCAATGTTTTGACTAGAGTAGGTCACAATTCATATATGCGTCTTGGTGCAGCAATTGACAATCAGACTGGCGAACCTACTTGGTACTATGGTGCTGACGATGTAGCTGTTACTTTCCATGCAGGTGAAGGTGTAAACCCAGGCGTTGTTAATGTTGAAGAAAACCTTGCTGGTGAAATCAGCATGTACCCGAATCCTTCAAACGGTATCGTTAACTTCACTAACGTAGAAAACGCTACTATCGAAGTTTACAACATGATGGGTCAGGTTGTTGCTAGCGAAAGCAACGTAAGCGAAAACGCTTCTATCGATCTTTCAGGTGTTGCTAACGGCAACTACATTGTAAGAATCGTTAAGGACGGTGTTATTGCAACTTCAAAGCTCAACATCGTAAAGTAATCTTACAACGATAACAAATTAAAGGGCGGATTTTTCCGCCCTTTTTTTGTGCCTATACTAATCGTCATGCCCACACTACACTGTCATGCTGAATTTATTTCAGCATCTGCTAACGTTATTCTCTCTACACCGTCATGCTGAATTTATTTCAGCATCCGTTACGATTACTATTCCGTTCTTTTCATTACGTCTTGCACTCCCTTTTTAGATCCTGAAACAAGTTCAGGATGACAAAAGGGACTGCTGTTTATCGTCTTTCTACATTACATTGTCATGCTGAATTTATTTCAGCATCTGTTACTATTCCGTTCTTTTTATTACGTCTTGCACTCCCTTTTTTAGATCCTGAAACAAGTTCAGGATGACAAAAGGGACTGCTGTTTATCGTCTTTCTACATTACATTGTCATGCTGAATTTATTTCAGCATCTGTTACTATTCCGTTCTTTTCATTACGTCTTGCACTCCCTTTTTAGATCCTGAAACAAGTTCAGGATGACAAAAGGGACTGCTGTTTATCGTCTTTCTACATTACATTGTCATGCTGAATTTATTTCAGCATCTGCTTCTATTAATAGTCTATTCATTACGGCATGCATTCCTTTTTAGATTGCTTACGCGAGCTAAAGGTTCTAAAACAAGTTCAGGATGACTTTGACCATTGGGGGGCTGTATCCGTTACTATTCTCCGCCATTAATCATTTTGTAATGTTCAATTACAGAATTGATTATTTCCTCAGTAATGCCAATACTTTCAGCCAAATCACTCCATTGTGGATTCAGGGTTGCTACAATATTATTCTTCCACTCACGATGCCAACGTTTTAATTGTTTTTCACGTTGAATAGCATCCGATATATTTTCAAATTCTTCGTAGTAAACAAGTTTATTGCAATTGTACTTGCTTGTAAATCCATCAATAATATGTGATTTATGTTCTGCTGTACGACGCACCAAATCATTCGTAACTCCAATATACAAAACACTATTTGTATAGTTGGACATCATATATACAAAGTATGAATTCATATATTTATGTTCTTATGCACCGCCCCTTTTTAGATCCTGAAACAAGTTCAGGATGACAAAAGGGGCTTGTTGATGCGGTGTTATGCATTATTTTATATTTCTATTTTTCTCTCTCTACATCGTCATGCTGAATTCATTTCAGCATCCGTTACTATTATTATTCCTTTTCTTTCTTTCAGATCCTGAAACAAGTTCAGGATGACAAAAGGGTGGGTGTTTAGAACGATATTGTAACACCGCCCATGAATGTTATGCCTGCCTGTGGGAAGTAGTTTTGCCACGAATTCTGTATGCCTCGCTCGTACCATATCTCGCCGTAGGCATTGTCGCTGTACATGGTGTTGAACAGGTTGTTTACCTCGAAATGGAAGCGCAGAGCCTTTACATATTTGCTGACAATTGAATAGTCGAACCCTATGCCGTTAATGCAGTAGGGTTTCAGCATTCTGTCGCTGCTCGAGGTGTTGTCGGTGTACTGCTTGCCGACGAATTTTACATTGTAGTAAACGTTGAAGTTTCCGAATATGTTGTAGTTGATGTTTCCCGATGCGATTATTTCGGGCGAAAAAGCAGTGTTTGTTTCTCCTGTATGATATTCTTCGGTACTTAGGTTCAGGTTGTCATCGTAGGTTTCTGCCCAATAGACATAGTCCTTGATTTTGTTTCGGCTGAACGTTGCATTGGCTTCGATGCTTAATTTTCTGTGTGGCTTTACAAGAACTTGTATTTCAATACCAGTACGATAACTTTTGTCAACGTTGGCCATTATGCAGTATCCGTTTTGCGAAAAATTGCCTGTCGGCACTATTTCGTTTGTGAAGTCCATGTAGTAGAAGTTCAGCTCTCCAGAGAATATTTTCGATTTATAGGAATATCCCAGTTCAAAGTCGTTAAGCGATTCGGAGTCTATAGTTCTGTTTTTGTTCCCGACGACTTCCTTGATGTCGTTGCGTGACGGTTCCCTGCTTGTGTGTACGATGGAAGCATAAAGCCTCATGTTCGGCGTTATTTCGTAGTTTATTCCGCCTTTGGGACAGAAAAAGTTGTAGTCGAGGTCTTCGTCAAGTGTTTTCATCTTTCCGTCTGGCATAAGGTCGCAGTCGTTGCCGTTCATTTCCTGGTTTATAATCCTGTATTGCAGATCGGCGTATAGGGTAAGCTTGTCGAAGAACGTATATCCAGCCTTGTAATATGCGTTGTATTCGGTCTTGTCGCTTAGGTTCCTGTACCATTCCAAGTCTTTTTTGTTGTTGCCCGCATATTGCATCCATGTCAGTATTCCGTAGTACTGTCCCAACAATTTGTTTACTGAGCCTCCGAATGTGTTGACGAAATTTCCCATCTTGTGGGTTGCTGAGATTATGCCACCGTAGTAATTTTTTGTAGCCATTCTACGTCTGGTTAAGTCGGTGCGGAAGATTGTCGTGGTTGTGGATATTGTTGTCCCGTTGCTTGATACTACAACTGGCAGTAGGATGTTGGAAAGCCCATAGTTTGAAAACGGCTGCGCATTCTTGAATTCCTCGAAATACCCATCATCTCGGTTGTAGTGCAGCTTGAAATTTAGTTCGACATTGCTCCATATTCTTTGTGCATATATGAGCTGGACGTGGGCTTGTGTGCTTTTTTCTTCTTCATTCTCGTAGTATTTCTTTCGTCCGCTTGCATCGAAATATTCTCCACTCGAATTGTATCTTCTGTTGTAGCTAATGTATTGTGCTGGGCATCCCCACATTGTGATGTTTGACTTCTGGTTGCCGTATATTATGTTTGCGCTCAGTGAGTTGTTTTTTCCTCTCCACGTCGCGCTTACCATTATGGCGTTATGGTTGATGTTGGCTCTGTCGATGTAGCCGTCGCTCAGTATTTTAGCCATTCTTAGGTCGATTGAGAAGCCGTTTTTCATTATTCCTGTTCCTGCGGATATGCTAGCCTTTATTGTGTTGAACGAGCCGCCGTTTATTGTCAGGTCTCCATAGGGCTTTGTGCTTGGCGATTCGGTTGTTATGTCGATGCTTGCACCGTAGGCGTAAGGTCCGCAGGTTGACGAGCCAGCACCTCGTGTTATTTTTATCTCTCCTGCCGAACTGGCGAAGTCGGGCAGGTGATGCCACAATGTCTGGCGCGACTCAGCATCAATAAGCGGTATCCCGTTGATAGTCACGTTTGTCGTGTTGCTGTTCATCCCGCGTATGCGGAAATCGGTGAATCCTATGCCAGCTCCACCTTCCGATAGTGCGACAAACGATGGCGTGTGTTCGAGTATGTATGGAATGTCACGTACGATATTTCTCTCTGTTATGTAGTTGTGGTCGTATAGGCTGTAGGTCATGGGGGTACGTCGTTCCGACAGTTTTTCCAGAACGTGTATGCTGTCGGTTTGCTCGTATTCTGGTGAAAGTGTTATCGTGCCAAGGTCGGTGCCGCCATTTCCGACTATTATTTTTTCGTCGTAAGGTTCGTATCCGTTGAGACTGATGACAATTCTTTGGTTCCCTTTCCTGCACTTGACGAAAAATTCGCCGTTAGCATCGGTAGTTCCGCTTTGTGTGGAACCGCCAATCATCACTTTTGCTCCGTAAAGATGTTTTCCATCGCTGTCGTTTACGATGCCAGAAATATTCTGCGACAGGCATACGGCTGTCACAAGAATCATGGCTGCTGACAATACGATGTGTTTCATCTGGCTAGTAGTCAATGTGTTAATACCTTTTATCAAAGTGTTTCCCAATCTTGCAATCTAGAAAACGGAACAAACTCAAATTTATTTTCAAGGTGCGAAAATAATGCTTTTGAAAGATAATGGCAAGTCGGAAATTTGGCTTTTTTTATTATGGTAAATATTTATAAAGATTTTTGGTGAAAAAAATAGAATAATTCTTGTATGTGCGAAAAAAATACTAAACTTGCATTTTATTGTAAACACAATAATTGTAAATACAATAATTTTATGAAAATGGAATCTAAAATATTGATTGATAATCCTTTTGTTGTCGGGAAATATATTTCTGATGAGTATTTTTGTGACCGTTTGGAGGAAACAAAAACTTTGATAAAGCATATCGAAAATGGAAGGAATGTTGCGCTTATATCGCAACGACGCATAGGAAAGTCTGGACTTATTGAGCATACGTTCAGTCGGAAACAAATAGAATCAAGATATTACACCTTTTTTATTGACATTTATGGGACTCGTTCGTTTGCCGAGTTCATCTACATTCTAGGCAGGGGAATTTTCGAGCAGTTGAAAACGCGGAATAAAAAGTTTAGGGAGCAATTTTTTAGGATTGTGCGTTCGTTGAAGGTGGGTTTTTCTTTCGATTCGGCAACAGCTTTGCCATCATTCGACCTTAGCCTTGGTGATGTGTCTTCGCCAGATGTTACCCTTGACGAGATTTTTGAGTACATAGATTCTGCCGACAAGCCTTGTGTGATTGCATTTGATGAATTCCAGCAGATTGCAAATTATCCCGACGGAGAAAGGGTGGAGGCTTTGCTTCGTACAAAGATTCAGCATTGCAAGAATGCACAGTTCATATTCGCGGGAAGCAAGAGGCATCTTATGGCAAAGATGTTTATGTCGGCAACAAAACCATTCTATCAGAGTGTGTTGACTATGGGGTTGACGCCAATTCCTTATCAGTCGTATTTGAAATTCGCCCAGGAAAAGTTTAGAGTTTATGACAAATTGGTTTCAGACGATGTTGTTGAAAAGGTTTACAATTTGTTTGATGGTACATCGTGGTATGTGCAGATGATGATGAATGAGTTGTTTGCGCTTACGCCGCGGGGTGAAAAATGTGATGTTGACAAGATTGAATATGCTTTTGCAAATGTGGTTGGCAGTCAGGATATGGCTTTTCGGGAACTTATGGATAGGATTCCTGCAAAGCAAAAGCAGTTGTTGCTGGCGATTGCGAAGGATGGAGATGCAAAGTCTATTACTTCGGGCGCATTTATAAAAAAGCATAGGCTGTTGTCGGCTAGTTCGATACAAGTTGCGGCAAAGGCTTTGCTCAATGAAGATATTATTACTCAAGAAAATGGAGCTTATAGAGTTTACGATTATTTCTTTGCCGAATGGATAAGGGGAAATTTCTAACAATTCCGCTTGTGCGTTGATTTTCAAATTTTATCAGCCCCATCAAAAAAAAACAACATAATTCACATAAAAGTGGTAACTTTGCACCTTAAAAAATTTAAAGAATAAAATATGGGTATAATTAGTTTTTTGTCTAAGATGTTCGGTACCAAGTCGGAACGCGACTTGAAGGCACTGACACCGATACTTAACGAAGTACTTGCGCTCGAAGACGAATTTCTCGCTTTGACGAACGATGAACTGAGAAACCGTACTCAGGAACTTCGCAAAGGTATTCACGAACATATCAAGGACGAGGAAAATAAGATTGCCGAACTGAAGGAAAAGGCACAGAACCTCGACATCTGGGAACGCGAAGAGGTGTTCAACGAGGTTGACAAGATAGAGGAAAAAATCGACAAGAAAATCGAGGAGCACCTGCTCACAATTCTCCCGCAGGCGTTTGCAATACTGAAGGAAACAGCCCGCCGTTTCAAGGAAAATGCCGAGGTGGTGGTGACTGCTACCGATTTCGACCGCGACCTTGCCGCATCCAACGACTTTGTGACCATCGACCACGATATGGCCATCTGGAAAAATTCGTGGGTTGCCGGTGGTAACACTGTTACCTGGGATATGGTTCACTACAATGTTCAGCTCATCGGCGGTATAGTTTTGCATCAGGGAAAAATCGCCGAAATGGCAACCGGTGAAGGTAAAACCCTCGTGGCAACATTGCCGGTATTCCTCAACGCATTGACGGGTAGGGGAGTGCATGTTGTAACCGTGAACGACTACCTTGCAAAACGTGACTCCGAGTGGATGGGTCCGCTGTATATGTTCCACGGACTTTCGGTCGATTGCATCGACAAGCATGAGCCAAACAGCGATGCACGTCGTAAGGCTTACGCTTCGGATATTACTTTCGGAACAAACAACGAGTTCGGTTTCGACTATCTGCGCGACAATATGGCACTTTCACCATCGGATTTGGTTCAGCGCAAGCACAACTATGCGATTGTTGACGAGGTTGACTCGGTGCTTATCGATGATGCCCGTACCCCGTTGATTATTTCTGGTCCTACGCCCAAGGGCGACGACCAACTTTTTGACGACCTAAAGCCGCAAGTTCAGCAACTCGTTGCAGCTCAGAAGGAGTTGTTTAACAAGATTTTCAACGATGCAAAGAAACTCATAGCCGAAGGTAATCAAAAAGATGGCGGGTTCAAGTTGTTGCAGGCATTCAAGGCATTGCCTAAGAACAAGGCTCTCATCAAGTTCCTGTCGGAACAAGGTATGAAGGCTTTGCTGCAGAAGACCGAAAACTTCTATATGCAGGACAACAACAAGATGATGCACCTTGCAACCGATGACTTGTATTTCGTTATCGAGGAAAAACTCAATTCGGTTGACCTTACCGACAAGGGCTTCGACCTGCTGGCAAATTCTACATCAGACCCAAATTTCTTCGTTATGCCCGACATCGGTGTTGCACTTGCAGACCTTGAGAAGGAAAATCTTCCTACACCCGAAAAATTGCAGAAGAAGGACGACATCATCCGCGACTATTCAATCAAGTCGGAACGTATCCATACTATAAACCAGTTGCTTAAGGCATACACAATGTTCGAAAAGGACGTTGACTATGTCATTATCGACAACAAGGTAAAGATTGTTGACGAGCAGACAGGCCGTATCATGGAAGGTCGTCGTTGGTCGGATGGTTTGCACCAGGCTGTTGAATCGAAGGAAAATGTAAAGGTCGAGGCTGCAACCCAGACCTATGCAACAATCACCTTGCAGAACTATTTCAGAATGTACCACAAACTTTCGGGTATGACCGGTACGGCAGAGACCGAAGCTGGTGAATTCTGGGACATCTATAAGTTGGATGTAGTCACAATCCCGACCAACAAGCCAGTTATCCGCAACGACTACGAAGACCTTATTTATAAGACTACAAAGGAAAAATATGCAGCCGTAATCGACGAGATTGAACGTTTGGTTAAGATTGGACGTCCGGTGCTTGTTGGTACGACTTCGGTCGAGGTTTCCGAGTTGCTGAGCAAGATTCTTACCCGCAAGGGAATTAAGCATAATGTGTTGAACGCTAAGTTGCACAAGCGCGAGGCCGACATTGTTGCCGAGGCTGGTCAGTCGAGTACGGTTACCATTGCTACCAACATGGCAGGTCGTGGTACCGATATTAAGTTGTCGCCCGAAGTGCGTGCTGCTGGCGGTTTGGCAATCATCGGTACTGAACGCCACGAAAGCCGTCGTGTCGACCGCCAGTTGCGTGGTCGTGCTGGTCGTCAGGGTGACCCGGGTTCATCACAGTTCTTCGTATCGCTCGAGGACAATCTTATGCGTCTGTTCGGCTCCGACAGGATAGCCGCCATTATGGACAAGATGGGACATCAGGACGGTGAGGCTATTCAGCACTCGATGATTTCAAAGTCAATTGAACGTGCACAAAAGAAGGTTGAGGAAAACAACTTCGGTATTCGTAAGCATTTGCTTGAGTACGATGATGTTATGAATGCACAGCGTACCGTAATATATAAGAAGCGCCGCAATGCTTTGGATGGTGAACGTCTTGGCGCCGACATTGCAAATATGATGAACGATGTATGTGTTTCTTTGGTTGACGAATGCTATGGAAACTACACATACGATGAGTTCAAGTTTGAGGTTTTCAAGACTTTGGCAATAGACATCGACCTCGAAGAATCTAAGTATGATGACATGTCGCGCAACGAACTGGTTGACTATTTGTACGAAAATCTCCGTGAAACACACAAGCGCAAAGCCCAGCAGATTGCCGAGCAGGCTTATCCGACAATCAAGTATGTTTACGAAAACAAGGGCAATATGTACAAGAACATTATTGTTCCGATTACCGATGGCGTAAAGACTTACAATGTGGTTGTTAACCTGGAAAAGGCATACGAGACCAAGGGCGAGGAAATTGTTCACGCTTACGACAAGACGGCTGTTCTGCGCAACATTGATGAATCGTGGAAGGAGCATCTGCGCGAGATGGACGATTTGCGTCAGTCGGTTCGTGCTGCTTCGTACGAGCAGAAAGACCCGTTGCTGATTTACAAGCTCGAATCTTACAACATCTTCAAGGAAATGCTCGACAAGACAAACCGTTCCATCATTTCGATATTGATGAAGGCTTATATTCCTATGTCGAATCCCGACGAGGTTAAGGAGGCCCGTCAGCCGCGTCAGAAGCTGGATACCAGCCGTATGCGTACAGGCCGTGAGGAAATCGGAGGCAACCGTCCTCAGTACAATGACCCGAGTGCAGGCAAGCCAAAGAACGAGCCGGTTCGCGTGGAGAAGAAGGTCGGCAGAAACGACCCGTGTCCGTGCGGTAGTGGCAAGAAGTTCAAGAATTGCCATGGCGCAATGATGGGAGAGAATGAATAATTGGCAATTAACAATTGATAATTGATAATGTATAATGGATAATTTGTAGAGACGTTGCGCGCAACGTCTCTACAATTTTAAACCATCATAAACCATTTCAAACCACATCAAACACCTAAAACCCTTTGAAGCAAGGGAACGTAACATGCAATGCGTTGTGCCGCTATTTTTTGTGCAAAAAATAATTGTCATCTTATCCAAAATGATTATATTTGTAACTCAATGTATATGTAAATTATGTCGAATAGTTATAAATATTATGGGCTTATGAAAAGAATTGCATTTTTTGTTTTGTTTATAGTAGTGTCGGTTTTGGCGATGGGGCAGTCGGCGCAAGACATGACGGTTAAGTTTATTGGGAAACTTAATGGCAATCACTATCAGCGATTAGATAGCATTAGGTTTACGAACTTGACTCGGGGATGGTCGGAGACTATAATTTATCCCGACACAACAATAGTATTGAATGCTATTGTAAATGTGAATGATAATGAATTTAAGGCTGCGGGGTTTGAACAGAATGTGCCCAATCCTTTCGACTGCAACACTTCGGTGGATTTTTCTATTCCGCAGGATGAGAATGTCAAGTTGCAGTTGTTTGATGCCGCAGGAAAGCAGTGTGCGGAATTGAATGTTGCTCTGAATGCAGGTTCGCATAAGTTTGAAATTACAGCATCGAAACCGCAGACATATATATTGAAGGCAGTTGCCGGAGCTGAAACTTATTCCGTGCGAATGATAAATGTTGGTAGTTGTGGTGGCGATGGTATAAAGTATGGCGGATATGTAGGGCTAACTGCAAAATTGTACTCTAATAATGAATTTGTTTTAGGAGACGTTATTCAATATGTAGGTTATGCAACTATTGACGGCAATGTTGTTGAAAGTAGAACTGTAACTCAGGCATTATGCATGAGTCAGGAAGTTATATTGCAGTTTACGCATTATTCCAGACCGAGTGTTGAAACTTTGTCGGCATCGGGGATACAAACTAATCAGGCAAAATTGTATGGCAGCATAAGTTCAGATGGCGGGGCTTCTATAATATCGCGTGGTTTTGTTTATGGAACAGAAATAGACAATCTTTCTGTTGATGTTGCAAGCAGTTCGTCATCAAGTAGTTTTAATAAGACGATTCAGGGTCTATCTGATGCAACAACTTACTATTATAGGGCATACGCTGTCAATGAGGCTGGAACTGGTTATGGTGATGTAATGTCGTTTACGACAGATGTTGCATCAAGTCTGCCAACTGGGTTTGTTGATGGTTATGGTTATGTAGATTTAGGTTTGCCAAGCGGAATGAAATGGGCAGTGTGCAACTTAGGTGCAACAAATCCTGAAGATTATGGTAATTATTATGCTTGGGGCGAAACAGAAACAAAAAATTCTTATTCCTGGGGAACATACATATATTGTAATGGTGAGAGCAATCGCCTTACAAAATATTGTAGCAGTCTTATTTATGGGGACAACGGATATGTTGATAACCTTTCATTTTTGGAAGCATCGGATGATGCGGCAACTGTCAATATGGGTGAAGCCTGGCGATTGCCTACATCGGAAGAATTGAATGAATTGTTTAGTAGTTGTACGATGACATATACAGTTCAGAATGGCATAAGCGGATGTTTGCTGACTGGTCCAAACAACAATGGCATTTTCTTGCCCAATGCTGGTTATATGCTTGATGGTGATGTTTATAATGCAGTATCTTTTGGCTATTACTGGGCAAATTCAATGGATGTGAGTAGTCCGCAATATTCTTGGATGTTAAATTCCAATTCAAGCAATGCTTCTGTTGCTGTTTCAGATCGCTTTAAAGGTTTCTCAATTCGTCCCGTATGTATGCATGACCCTGATGCTCAACCGGTAGCTCCGACAGTAGTGACTGGAACTGCGTCAAACATTACTATAACGGGTGCAATGCTTAGCGGATATATATCTTCGAATGGCGGTTCTCAGGTTGTTTCTAGTGGTTTTGTTTATGGTACAAGTCAGGATGACCTTTCGCAGAGTATAGAAGGAGATGCTAGTTTGGGCGGTTATAATTTGACTATTACGGACCTTTTGGGCGATACAACATATTATTACAAGGCGTTTGCAACCAACAGTGAAGGCGTTGGCTATGGAGAGGTTCGCTCGTTTAGGACTGCATCGTATAGTCCGGCTACAGGTCTTGTCGATGGTTACGGCTATGTCGATCTCGGTTTGCCAAGCGGTACGCTTTGGGCGACTTGCAATGTTGGGGCTAATAATCCTGATGGTTTTGGAAACTACTATGCATGGGCAGAAACGGAAACCAAGGAGTTATATACAATAGATACATATCGGTATTACAATAATTCTACATCATATTCTTCTGGTTTTACAAAATATTGCACTGAACCAAGTTATGGAAGTCTGGGGTTTGCAGATAATAAAATAATATTGGATTTGCAGGATGATGCGGCAACGGTCAATATGGGAGCAAATTGGAGGACACCAACACCATTTGAATATAATGAACTCAGAAACAATTGTACTATAGAATATACAACACAGAATGGTGTGAATGGAGCACTCTATACGGGACCAAACGGAAATAGTATCTTCTTGCCGGCAGCAGGTCGTCGCTTGGGCGCAAACCTATATAATGCAAATGATATTGGTCATTATTGGTTGGACTTCCTTAGTTATGTCCGTTCTGACGAGGCATCGGATGTCTATTTTAATCGTGGTACATGTGAGGATAATTATTCGGAAGGTAGATCTTTCCGTTATTATGGATATTCTGTTCGTCCGGTTTGCAAATCGTTGCGAAGTTCCCAGGAGTCTTATGTGCCAATGGTGTTGACTGTTTCATCATCAGGGGTTACTGCAATGGGTGCAGTTATTAATGGCTATGTAGTCGCAGATGGTGGAGCAGATGTGACATCGCGAGGTTTTGTATATGGTACCAGTGGCGGCAGTCTTAACAGGACTATTGAATGTGGAGAGGGAACGGGTGAATTTGCCAAGCAATTAGAAAACCTTTCTCCATCGACAACATATTATTATAAGGCATACGCAGTTAATAGTGAAGGAACAGCGTATGGCGATGTTAAGTCGTTTACGACTAGCGAACAAGGCCAGATAGCGGGTTATGCAAATGGTTACGGCTATGTTGACCTTGGATTGCCTAGCGGTACTTTGTGGGCGACGCGCAATGTCGGTGCAATTAGTGAAACTGGCTATGGAGATTTTTATGCGTGGGGAGAAATAGAACCCAAGGAAACATATTCAGGGGATTCATATATCTATAGTTATGGTTCTAGCGAGAGTTACACAAAGTATTCTGTAGAGTCTCAATATGGATATCAGGGATTTGTGGATAGCTTGATTACATTGGAACCAATGGACGATGCCGCTACTGTACATTGGGGAGCCTGCTGGAGGATGCCTTCAAGTGAAGAAAAGGAAGAACTTAGGGAGAATTGCTCTATGGTGTTTGCAAGTCGGAATGGTGTGGTTGGTACACTAATAACAGGTCCTAATGGTAATAGCATTTTTATGCCTGCTGCTGGTTTTTGGTCAAATAATCATTATTGTGAAGAAGGAACCACATGTGCATATTGGTGTAACTCGCTATGTTTTCAGTTTGGGCATTATACTAATTCGTATGCTGGTTCTGCGCTTTTTAGACGTGATAATTTTCCATCATCTTGTACTGCCCGTTCCTACGGATATACGGTACGTCCTGTACGTGCATTCCCGCAGGGTTCTCAGACAACAGAAATCCCATCGGTGCAGACTGTGTCCGTATCAAACGTAATGGTTAATAATGCTACACTTAATGGAAATGTTGTAACTGAAGGCGCAGATTTGCTTTCTCTCGGATTTGTTTACGGCACCAGTGAGAATAACCTTTCGTGCATAATAGAATGCGCTATTGTGAATGGCGGCTACACTGCGACATTGGTGGGTTTGTCATCTGGAACTACTTATTACTACAAGGCATTTGCAACTAATAGCGCAGGAACGGCATACGGTGCAGTTATGTCGTTTGAGACGGGTCAGCAAGATGGTCCCGAAATTTCGTATTTTACCGATAGTCGTGATGGCAATACATACGCGATGGTTACTATTGGAAACCAGACTTGGATGGCAGAGAACTTGCGCTATGCTGATGGTATAGATGTTGGGCTTTCGTCAAGTACAACAGTTGCTCGTCGTTTTTATCCGGATAATGTCAGTTCAAATGTAAGTATTTACGGTTACCTTTACAACTGGCCAGCTGCAATGAATGGCGAAAATAGCAGTGCTGAAAATCCAAGTGGTGTGCAGGGAATTTGTCCAAGTGGATGGCATTTGCCTAGTAATTCCGAGTGGCAGCAATTGTGTGATGCTTTGGGTGGCAATAATTTGGATGTGCATTATAATAATCCTGGTTCTCAGCTTGCTGGTCATGCCGAATTATGGCAGGATGGCTTTTTGGATAGGGCTGAGAATTTTGGTGTAACTGGTTTTAATGCTTTGCCTGCTGGCGGTTATTCTCCATCTGATGGCGGGTATTGTTTCGGTTTTGATGGATGTGCATATTTTTGGACATCTACGGAGTTGGAAGAATCGGCAAATCACGTAAGAGTCTGGGGAATGAATTGCGGAAGTACATCATTTGGTAACAATTATTATACAAAGAATTGGGGGTATAGTGTTCGTTGTGTTTTGAATGAATAGATAGGCCCTTCAATATTCACTATTTTGTGCGATTACATTTTTATTTGCCGAATTGTTGTACCTGTGTTATTATTGCCTGGCATTTGATTTTATGTGAAAATATCTTAACTCATTTCAAATATATTTGACGTTGCGCGCAACGTCTCTACTGAGCAACGTCGAAATAATAGCAAATAATATATGGTGATGCGGAATCCTTGTCACCATTTATTTTGTGTGGTATTTGCATTGGTTTAAAATGATTTGTGTTGTTTTCAATATGTTGATAATAAGTTGGTTGTTTAGAATGTTGTGAGAATAATGTGGTGCGATAAGTATCTTTTTAAATATAGTTATCGCACTGGTAAAATGATTTAATATAGTGCGATAAGTGTTAAAAAATATATAGTTATCGCACTAGTAAAATGAAAATAATTATTACCTTTGCGCTTGAAATTCAATACATAAAACATGAGAACATATACACTTGCAGGACGCGAAAAAGAAGCCCAACAGCTTACAGATATATGCAATTCGGGTAAGGCTGAATTTGTTGTAACATACGGTCGTCGTCGTGTAGGCAAAACTTTTTTAATAGACCAATATTTTGACAAGAAGTATGATTTCTATATGACTGGCATTTATAAGGCGACAAGGCAAGAACAACTGACCTACTTTTCGCAGCAACTTAAAAAGTATTCTGGAATGCAATTCCCTGAACCTAAAAACTGGATAGAGGCATTTTCGTTGCTGGAACAATATCTCCAGAAGCTGTCGCGAAAAAAGTGCATAGTAGTTTTTATTGATGAATTGCCCTGGTTCGATGTTCCGCGGTCGAGATTCTTGAGCGCGTTCGAGTTATTCTGGAACGGCTGGGCATCAAAGCGTAACAACCTTAAATTGATAGTTTGTGGTTCCTCAACCACTTGGATGACAAACAAAATTCTTGCAAACCGCGGTGGACTGCACAACCGCGTAACCCAGCAGATATATTTGCGTCCTTTCAACCTGCACGAAACCGAAGAGTTCTTTAAAATGAAGGGATTTGCGATGCAGAGAAAGCAGATAATCGAAACATATATGGTCGTTGGCGGAATACCATACTATCTTGATATGTTCCAGAAGTCGCTTAGTGTGGCACAAAATATCGACAACTTGTTTTTTTCAAGCAATGCACCTTTGAAAAACGAGTTTGGATTCCTGTTCAAGTCGCTTTTCAACGATTCGGAACTTTACCAGAAAGTTATCGAAGCCTTGTCAACAAAAATAAAAGGACTAACCAAACAGGAAATTATCAGCGAAGCCAAATTGCTTGATAATGGATATCTTAGCAAAGTGCTCGACAACCTGTGCCAATGCGATTTTGTTAGAAGCTACAATGCCTTCGGAAAAAAGGAACGTGAGGTTATGTATCAGTTAACAGATTTATATTCATTGTTTTACTTGCGTTTTGTAAAAGATTATACTGGCAGGGACGAACATCATTGGTCGCACATACTTGATACTACTTTAGCGTGGAAAGGATACGCATTCGAGCAAGTCTGCCTGCAGCATATACCGCAAATCAAGAAAAAAATAGGTATCGGTGGAATTGAAACTTCTGTAAGTTCGTGGCAGTGCAAGTCGTTTATCGACAGTGATGGAACGCATTGGAACGGTGGGCAGATTGACCTTGTAATTGACCGTCGCGATGACTATATAAATTTATGCGAAATGAAATATTCCGATGGAAAATTTGTGATAACCAAGGATTACAATGATACAATGCTTGACCGTCGCGAAACTTTCCGTAGAGTGACGCATACGCGCAAATCGCTCCTTACTACTATGGTTACATCAACGGGTGTTGCCCATAATATGTATTGGAACAATGTGCAGACCGAAATCGAAAGCGAAGATTTGTTTGAAAAAGAATAAAGATAATTTACGATTTCTTGGGTATATATTTTGCTAGCTAAAATAACCTTCTTTTTTGTATAATATTGCTATAATCAGTATTTTGTAATGAATATTCTGAAAATAATGTAGTGCGATAAGTCCATTTGAGAATATAGTTATCGCACTAATAAAAGGGCTTGGGATATCATCGACAGCAGGCAAAAAATTAATAAACAACAAGAAAAAATCTCGAAAATTTCCACATCATTAAAACTATGTTATAAATCATCTTTAAAAAGTTTTGCGGATTGAAATAATTACTAATTTTGCACAAGTCTAAAATGGACGATAGAGAATTTTAAGTAGTTAATTATAAACAATTTAATAAAAATTTTGAAATGAAGGCATATAATTTTAACGCAGGTCCATGCGTACTGCCAAAAGAAGCGATTGAATCTACTATCAACGCTATCCGTGATTTTGATAACACCGGTATCGGTCTTATGGAAATTTCTCACCGTACACCAGGTTGGGAACGTACAATGGAAGAAACTCGCCAGCTTTGGAGAGACATCCTCAACATTCCTGCTGAATACGAAATATTGTTCCTCGGTGGTGGTGCTAGCACTCAGTTTATGACCGTTCCTGCTAACTTGCTCAACAAGAAGGCTGCTTACTTGCAGACTGGCGTTTGGGCTAAGAAGGCTGCTAAGGAAGCTAAGCTCTTCGGTAATGTAGAAATCGTTGCTTCGTCGGAAGACAAGACTTACAGCTACATTCCTAAGGGATGGAACGTTCCTGCTGATGCAGATTACTTCCACATCACAACCAACAACACCATTTACGGTACCGAAATCCGCAAGGACTTCGACGCTAGCGAAATCAACAACGTAATGCTTGTTGCCGATATGAGCTCCGACATCATGAGCCGTCCGGTTGACGTTAAGAAGTACGGACTTATCTACGGTGGTGCACAGAAGAACGTTGGTCCTGCTGGTGTTACTTTCGTAATCGTTCGCAAGGACATCCTCGGCAAGATTGCTGACCGTCAGTACATGAACCCATTGCCAACAATGGTTGACTACCGCACTCACGCAGCAGAAGAGGCTAAGAACATCTCTATGTTCAACACTCCTCCAGTACTCCCGATTTTCGTAATGCACGAAACCTTGAAGTGGTTGAAGAACACTATCGGTGGTGTTGCTGAAATGAACAAGATTAATATGAAGAAGTCGAACCTCCTTTACGAAGAAATCGACCGCAACTCAATGTTCCGTGGCACAGTTGAATGCAAGGAAGACCGTTCAATCATGAACCACTGCTGGGTAATGGCAGAAGGTCGCGAAGACAAGGAAGCTGAATTCATGGCTTTCGCAAAGGAACGCGGTATGGTTGGTATCAAGGGTCACCGTTCAGTTGGTGGTTTCCGCGCTTCTCTCTACAATGCTTGCACAATCGAAGCAGTAGAAGCTTTGGTATCTTGCATGCAGGATTTCGAAAAGAAGTACAAATAGTATTGACTATTTCGATTATAAAGGCTGCCCGACGGGTGGCCTTTTTTGTTTATGGCTGCTCGTCATCGGGGACGTCCCGTTTGGCATTTGGTACGGCAAATATTACGACAAGGTCGCCAACGGCACCGGCAATCGGGACAATTATGCGGGCAATAGAGCCAGCAGGAATAAATACAAATGTCGCAAGCAATACCATGGCTGTCATAATGCCTACGGCACCAGCCTTCTGCGCAACGGTCATTCCTCCGCGCTTGTGATAGTTGCGTATGTACTTGCCTAACCACGACGACAATAGCCATTGCTGAAGGCGAGGCGAACTGCGGTAGAACAGCCACGATGCCAACAGAAGGAATGGGGTGGTGGGAAGTCCTGGCAATACAACTCCAAGAGCTCCAAGTCCAACCGCTATCAGACCGAATATTATGTACAAGTACCTTTTCACGAAAAAAAATATTTGCAAAGGTACAGATTTTAGGTTTTATTGGCTGGCAAAAATAAATTTTAGAAAAAATCCTTTGATTTGAAATAAATGTCTTATCTTTGCAGTCCCAAAACTGACGGATTCGTCTAACGGTTAGGACGGCAGCCTCTCACGCTGCAAATAAGAGTTCGATTCTCTTATCCGTTGCCAAAAAGCCACCATTTCGGTGGCTTTTTTTTGTGTAATAAGTAATTTACCTTATAAATACCTGTTTCACTGGTTTCCCTCGCCAGGCTTCTGGCATTTTAAGGTCAAGAATGTATGCTATGCTTGCAGCAACATCATATTGTGCAATGGGGTCGGTGTATGTATATCCCGAGCGCACGTTGCGTCCGAAAAATACAAGTGGGCTTTCCATGTCTTCCATTGCAAGGCTGCCGTGTCCATGGTCGTGTCCACCGTGGTCGCCAGTAACTACAATTATTGTGTCGTCGTAGATACCTGCGTCCTTGAGAGCCTGGATTATTAGTCCTACACATTTGTCAACGCGAGCCAGATAATCGTAGTATCCATCGGAATACCATCCGTATTTGTGACCTGGACCATCAGGCCCGTCGAAGCAGGCTGCATAAAACATTGGCTTGCTTTCGGTTATGTATTTTACTATGTGGACGCAGTTTTTCTCTACGGGTTCCCAGCCTTCGCTGAAAAAATGCACGTGGCTTATGGCAAGTGTATCAATTACATGCTTTATGCCGTCCCATTCGAAGGTGCATCCGGTTTCTGCATCTGGGTATTGTTCGCGGATTATTGAGAATATGGTGGGGAAGATGCCGTTTTTGTTTGTGGTTGACGATGGCAGGTCGTGCTTCTTTGAATCCCATGTCGTGTAGCCGTGCATTTCGGGACCAACACCCATGAACATTGATGCCCAGTTTACTCCAGAGTCGGATGGTAGTACCGAGCGCTTGTGCATATTGCAACTTCCATTTTTAATTAGGTTGCGGATGTTGGGTATATTGTTGCGAACGTCGTCGAAGTCGTGGGCAGCCCAGCCGTCAAGGCCTATTAGTATTACATGTTTTGCAAGCGGTTGCGCCTGAAATTGCGTTGATATTGTAATGATTACGATAATTAAAGCGATAAGTTTTTTCATTGCTAATAAAGTATTTTCGGTAAATGACCTATATAAAAACAAAAAAGACAGACTGTTAATCTGTCTTCTCTGCGGTGTGGAAGGGACTCGAACCCTCGACCCCCGGCGTGACAGGCCGGTATTCTAACCAGCTGAACTACCACACCAGCTGATTGCTTCGTGAAAAGCGATGCAAAAGTACTGCTTTTTTCGAACTCTGCAATATATTTTTTAATTTTTTTTGAAAAAAGTTTTGTTTTAATTGTTGTTTGTTTATTATCAGTGTGTTGTAATTATTACATATGTGCAGTTTGTCGTAGGCTCAAGCCTACGACATCGTAGTATTATGGCTCTTGCCATATATTTTTTTTCAAGGCGGAGCCTTGTGGTGGTTACGTCGTAGGCTTGTGCCTACGACGAACTAGTGTTGTTGTTCTTACATTGCGGACCCTTTAGTGCACGAAGCTTGCGAGTAATGACGGAAAAGTGTTATCTTTGTCTCTGATTTGCTTTTGCTGTATGAGAATAAGATTGCTAATAGCGTTTATTGCCATGTCGCTGGTGTCGTGCCATGCGACTGATGGTGACAATGGCGGATTCTCGATTGCAAAGGAAAACGACACCTTATATAATTTAATACTCGAAACCGACAGCAGCCGCGATGTGTGGGAGTTGCGTTTCCCGGTTTATCGGTTCTGCACTGGCGATATGGACGGCGACAGCATTGTTGATGCCATAGTGGGAGTGGAGAAGACTACCCGTTTCGACCCCGTGGTGCGCCGACGTGTGTTTATGTTCCGCAATATCGAAGGCAAGGTGCGTCCGCTGTGGATGGGTTCGAGGCTCGGACGTCCGGTTGTCGATTTCAACGTGGTGAAAGTCGATGGCGAGACAAGGCTTCGGAGCGTTGAGGAGGACGACAACGGCAAATTTTTGGTCGCAGAATATCGCTGGAGTTCTTTCGGTGTGAAATTTATTAGGTATATTTGCCGTGATTTTGAATTTGACGACTCAATGGAAATTTTAAACAATTAATAATATGAAGAGATTTTGTATCAGTGCATTATGCGTAGTGATGGCTGCTTCGATGTTGCTTTTCGGTTGCAAGTCGAAGGACAACAAGGAGGAAGAAAAAGCTCAAACTGAAGAAACGGCTGCGGAGAATCCCAATGCTCCAAAAATGTCGTTCGACTGCGACTTGCCGACCTATATTTCTGGTTGCCATGTCGATATTGAAAATATGAAGGACAAGGTTGACCTTGATATGGACATTTCGCAGCTCAATCTGTCCGATTTGCGCGTTTTGCGAAACATCTTTGCTGCTCAGCAGGGTTATTGTTTTATGGATGCTTTCTTGCGTCACATGTATTGCGCTACATCGTGGTACTGGGACATTGCGATTGAAAAAGCATGGGGCGATCCGGTAGTAGTGAAATATACTCCGGAGCAAGAAAAGTTTATCGAGAAAATCAAGGCCCGCGAGGAAGAGCTGCAGAAGTCAAACTACAATCCGCTCGAAGGCTATCTCGTCAATTACAACAATGTTTGTAATATGTACCAGATGAAGGATGCTGAAAATGGTTTCAAGGATTTGATTTCGAAGAATGGTTTCGCCATTGTCGAAGGCCTTGACGAGCAGTTGTTTCACATTTACGAGAAGAACGACTACACTGATTTCCCGAGCTTTGTGACCACCGACATGTACTTGCAGTTGTATCACATGTATTTCGATTTTCTGCTTCGCGACCTTGAGCAGACCAAGCTGATGGGCGAACTGAAAAGTTTTGCCACTACCATGCATTCAGAAATGCTTAAGATTGCCAAAAGTACTTCCGACCCAGTAATAAAGGATGCTGCCGAATACAATGCAACTTTCTATGCAGTAGGTCTTAGCCTGCTGACCGGCAACAAGAATTATGAAGTTCCAGCCAAATACAAGAAGGATTTTGACATTGAAATCGGGAACGTGAATGCGGAAATTGATAAATGTTCGGATTTTCTTGAATATCATGAAACACCATTTATGTATAGCTTGTTCCGTCCGCGCGGTCACTACACTCGCAACGATGCTTTCAAACGTTACTTCAAGTCGATGATGTGGTTCCAGTATGTTTCGTTCTGTCTTGATGATGATATTCAGTTCGGCAGGGCAGTTCTTAATGCCGATGTCATCAGGAAGAGTGCCGACTTGCAGAAAAGGTACAAGGGCATAGTCGAGCCTATTACTTTCATCGTTGGAGAGCCTGACAATGTGTCGGTTATGCAGCTTTCGCAGGAAATGGCAAAGTCGAACCTGCCTGCCGAAAAGATTCTTGGCAATGCTTCCGAACTGAGTAAGTTCCGCTCTGTAATTCAGAAAATTGCTGACCAGCAGAACCGCATTTCGCCAAAGCAACTTGTTTCGTGCAAGGATAAGATTAATCTTATGCCGCAGAGGTATCTTGCCGATAATGAGATACTTCAGGAACTTGTTGATGTCACTAGCAAACCTACGCAGCGTGCATTACCCAAAGGTTTGGATGTGCTTGCCGCTTTCGGTAGCGATGATGCATACAAGATTCTTATCGATGAATATCAGGAAGATAAAAAATGGCCGGATTATGTGACTGAGTATGAAAAAGTGAAGAAAACCATGACGACTGTCAACTGGGATGCTTCGATGTACAACAAGTGGATGCAGTCGCTTAGCACCTTGCTGGAGAAGGATTCGCGTCAGCCGTACTTCATGAAGACATATCAGTGGGCAAAGAAAAACATTAATGCTGCGCTTGCTTCGTGGGCTGAGCTAAAGCACGACTGCATACTTTACGGCGAACAGCCGATGGGTGCAGAGTGCGGTGGTGGCGAAGATTTGCCTGATCCTATTGTTGTCGGATATGTAGAACCTAATCTGGCATATTGGAACAAAGCCCTCGAATTGCTTGACAAAACAGAGAATGTACTGAAGGCCAATGGAATGCTTACAGCAAAGGCTAAGGATATTACTGATAATATGCGCGAAAAGGCTCAGTTCTTGAAGTCGGTGAGCGAGAAGGAGTTGGCTGGCAAAAAGCTGACTGAAAACGAGTATAATCAGATTGAATTAATCGGTAGTAGCGTCGAATGGCTTACGCTCGATATGCTGAATGCTGGTGCCGAAAATCCAATTTACGACTGGTACGAAATACAAGGAGCAGACCGTAAGGTGGCTGTCGTTGCCGATGTTTATACGGCAAATTCTGGCAATAATCCCGATAAGTCGGTGTTGTATGTTGCTACTGGTAATGTCAATACGATTTATGTCATAGTAGAGATTGAAGGAAAACTTTGGTTGACACGCGGTGCTGTTCTGTCGTACAGAGAGTTTGATGTTCCGCTGGGTGAACCAAGACTTACCGACGAGGAGTGGCAGGAAATGCTTGAGCAGTCACCGAGCCACGGTGTTCCAGAGTGGATTAAGGAAATTATTGCTCCGGGCAAGCCACCTAAGGGCAACGAAATAATATTCTATAGCTCTGGTTGCTAATGAATATTTGCAGTACATATTTTGCAAAAGGAGGCACGGCTCGCTGTGTCTCCTTTGCTATTTGTGCGCTGTTGCTGTTTTTTTTGTTGCAAGGATGTGATGAACGAAAAGTTCAAGTAAGAGAATCTAACGTGCCAGTTTACGATACTTTGCACATTGCTTTTACAGGCGATGTTCTTCTCGATAGGGGTGTGCGCAAGGTTATTGAAAGACGTGGTGTCGATTCGCTTTTCGCACCAGAAATTGATTCGCTTTTTGCAAGCTGCGATATAGTTGTCGCTAACCTTGAATGCCCTGCTACGAGCATAGTGTCTCCGATAAACAAACGCTTTATATTCCGTGGTGAACCAGATTGGTTACAAGCTCTTTGCGAGCATGGAATTACTCATCTTAATTTAGCCAACAACCATTCTATGGACCAAGGCCGTCGCGGACTTGCCGACACCGAAAGCCAAATCCGCAAGCACGGAATGATTCCGCTCGGCTATGGCACTACTATTGCCGAATCCATTGAGCCGCAGTTGCTTGCAGAAACACCGCGCAAGGTATATCTGATAACTTCGCTTCGTGTGCCATCCGAAAACTGGTCATATCTTGATAGTGTGCCTTGTGTTTCGGAGAGCGGTTTTTCTACCATTGAGGCGCAGATTGACAGTCTGAAACGCATTGATTCAAAGTGCTTTGTGATTGTGATGCTGCACTGGGGCGTTGAGCATATTACGGAGCCTTCGTCTTATCAAGTACGCGATGCCCATAGGTTGGTTGCCGCTGGTGCCGACTGCATTGTAGGCCATCATCCGCATTGCCTGCAGACTGTGGAAACTTACAAAGGTGTACCAATCTATTATAGCATCGGCAATTTCATCTTCGACCAGAAGAAACCTATAAATACCCGAGCTGCAATCGTAGCCGCCACAATAACAGCCGATTCGGCATCGTTTGAAATGTTGCCGGTGGAGATTGAAAACTGTGTGCCGAGGTTGGTGGAAGAATAGAAGGGTTTTGCTTTCTGGATTTTTTCCAATTTGTTGATAAAAATATTTCCGAAAGAATATGGTTTTGTGTAAATTTGCAGAGTAAACATTGATTTTTATGCCAAACGAATCTGTAATAAAGGTTTTTGAAGGGAAGAATGTCCGCGTTGTATGGAACGAAGAGGAGGAAAAGTTCTATTTTTCAGTAGCGGACATAGTGGAAGTGTTAACAGAAAGCACTGATGTTAAGCAATATATCAAGCGAATGAGGTCTCGTGACCCAGAACTGGATTCAAGTTGGGGTACAATTTGTACCCCAACTCGAATGAAAGCTGCTGATGGAAAATTCTATAAGACGCAAGCTGCTGATTTAGAAGGAATTTTCCGTATTATCCAGTCTGTTCCGTCCAAGAAGGCGGAACCTATAAAGCAGTGGCTTGCCGAAGTTGGCGCACAGCGTATTGACCAGATGATAGACCCCGAACAGACTTTCCAGATGGCTGTCGAGGATTATCGTAGGCAAGGTTACAGCGAGCGTTGGATAAACGAACGCATGAAATCCATACAGATGCGTAAGGAGCTGACCGACGAGTGGAAACGCTCAGGAATTACAGAACAGCGTGATTTCGCCATACTTACCAATGTGCTTACAAAGGCGTGGAGCGGTTTTACAACTGGCGAATACAAGAAATACAAGGGACTTACCAAAGAAAATCTGCGCGACAATATGACCAACATTGAGCTTGCACTTAATACGCTTGCCGAAGTTGCAACAACCGAGTATTCACGCCAGTCGAATCCGCAGACAATGGCCGAGAGCAGCCGTATTGCCAAGGAAGGCGGCGAGGTCGCAAAAGAAGCGCGTGAAACAATGGAACGCCGTCTTGGGCGCTCGCTTGTGTCTCCTGAGCGTGCCAGCAACTACATAAAAAGCATAGAGGCAAGCGATGATGAGAAGCCAAAACTTATGGATAGGGAATAAGCATTGTGTATTATTGGCTTTCCATTGCAATTTTTCTTTCTGAATTTCGTCTAATTTGTTGATAAAAATATTTCCAAAAGAAAGTGGTTTTGTGTAAATTTGCAGTTCAATAGATAATTTATGATTGAGATTGCAACCGACATATTAGAAGATGAAATTCTAAGACGATGGCCAGTAGCACTTGAGAAATTGCTTATAGACCATACAACACATAAGAATATCATTTGGGCAACTGATATGTATGTCGAAAAATATGGGGAAAGTTATTCGTTTGACAAAGAAATAAAAATTGAGCAAATTACCGGTAAATATGGAGAAGTAATAAAACCAAGGTCGGTAAAATCGAAAGAGGAACAGGATTTTCGGGTAAAAGACAAAGCCGAAGTTTTTACACCGTCGTGGATATGCAATGCACAGAACAATCTTATTGATGAAGCGTGGTTTGGAAGAAAGGATGTCTTTAATACAGAAGCCATTACAGAAGACGGTAATCATACTTGGGAACCAACAGCAGAACCTATTTCTTTTCCGGAAGGGAAAACATGGAAAAACTATGTGCGCGATACACGATTAGAAATTACTTGTGGCGAAGCACCATATCTTGTAAGCCGTTACGATACCACCACTGGCGAAATTATTCCAGTTGAACGGCGTATAGGTCTTTTGGACAGAAAATTGCGAGTTGTAAGCGAAAATACCGACAAAAGCGGAGATTGGCTTGACTGGGCTTATGTTGCATATCATAATACATACGGATACGAATGGCAAGGCGACAATCTGTTGCTTGCTCGTGAGAATCTTTTATATACTTTCATTGATTTCTATGTTGCGAAGTTTGGAAAAGAACCAATTGCAAGATCGATAATTCAAATTGCTTACATTGTTTCATCGAACATCTGGCAGATGGACGGACTGAAGTTTGTAATACCAGGCACTTGCCACGATGAAGTTTCAAAAAATCAAAGTACAATTTCGTATGACCTTCTTTCTGGAGAACCAATTGTTTCGCAAGTTCCAGCAGCAAAGCCTTGCCCAGGCTGTGCCGAAGATAATCCACACAAGCACAACGGAATATATTGCCTAATTCGCGACTGGTGCAAACCGCATGACGAGGGCAAAATCAGATACATCGACCTACTTCCAAAATAAACGACTATGGCTACATTCGAATCATCACTAAAATCAAAACTCATCTATGTTTTCGCAATAAATGACGATAGGCATAGCAACTGCCTGAAAATTGGCGAAACAACAATTGACGATGACGATGGAAGCAACCTTTTCAACAATGCCAAAGCATTGCAGGATGCCGCCAACAAGCGTATCCGTCAATATACTGCTACAGCTGGTATAGCATATCAGTTGCTATACACCGAAATTTCTATTTTCTTCCGTAGTGGCATGATATGCACTTTCAACGACAAGCAAGTGCATAAGGTTCTCGAAAGGTCGGGCATAAAGAAAAAAGAATTCGATGGTGTAAAAGGTGCCGACGAGTGGTATTGCTGCGACTTGGCAACTGTAAAAAAAGCCATAGAGGCAGTGAAGAACGGCGAAACTAGTTTGTCTCCATCGGATATTACAAAAGACCAGACACCAATCGTATTCCGACCAGAACAACGGGATGCCATAGACAAGACTCGCAAGCGTTTCAAGAAAGGGAAGCAAATGCTGTGGAATGCCAAAATGCGATTCGGTAAGACGCTTTCGGCTCTACAGGTGGTTAAGGAAGAAAATTATAAGCGCACTTTAATACTCACGCATCGCCCGGTAGTTGATGAAGGTTGGTTCGATGATTTTGGAAAGATATTCTACGACCGCAGCGATTATCGTTATGGTTCGCGCAACAAGGGCGAGGTATTCAAGGTGCTGGAAAAATATGCCAAAAATGACGGCAATTATATTTATTTTGCTTCGATGCAAGACCTTAGAGGTTCGGAGCAGGTTGGCGGCAAGTTCGACAAGAACAACGAACTGTTTGGTGCACAATGGGACTTGATAATTGTTGACGAGGCTCACGAAGGAACAAAAACCGAACTTGGACAGAATGTGCTAAAGGAACTTATAAAGCCAAACACCAAAGTCCTGCAATTGTCGGGTACTCCGTTCAACTTGTTCGACGATTACAGCGAGGACGAAATCTTTACATGGGACTATGTGATGGAACAGAAAGCAAAAATGGCATGGGCTACCGACAATCCATACGCAATTAACCCATACGCTTCGCTGCCCGCCATAAACATATACACATACGACCTTGGAACGCTGATGAGCAGTTACATTGAGGACGAAAAGGCTTTCAACTTCCGCGAATTTTTCCGCACTCGCGACGACGACACCTTTATCCACGACAAAGATGTTGACAATTTCCTAAACTTGCTGTGCGAAGAAAGCAAGGAAAGCATGTACCCGTATAGTAACGAAAAATTCAGGCGTATGTTCCGCCATACTCTGTGGGTTGTGCCAGGAGTGAAGTCTGCACGGGTGCTAAGCAGCAAGCTGAAGGAACATCCGATTTTTGGCAAGTTCCAGATTGTAAATGTAGCTGGTAATGGCGACGAAGACGAGGAAAATGCAGAAGCACTGACCATGGTTAACAACGCCATTGGTCCCGACCCCGATAAAACATTCACAATAACATTGAGTTGCGGACGATTGACAACTGGCGTAAGCATAAAGCCATGGACAGCAGTATTTATGATGGCTGGTTCGTTCAGCACATCAGCAGCACAATACATGCAGACCATTTTCCGCGTGCAAACTCCTTTCTTCTCGCCAAACGGACGAATGAAAGAGCAGTGCTATGCCTTCGATTTTGCTCCCGACCGCACTTTGAGAGTGTTGGCCGAAACCGCAAAAGTATCGGCAAAGGCAGGAAAGCAAAGCGACGAAGACCGCCGCATATTAGGCGATTTCCTGAATTTCTGCCCGATTATATCAATCGAAGGCTCACAGATGAAGACTTACGATGTGAACACAATGATGAGCCAACTTAAAAAGGCGCAGATTGAAAAAGTTGTTCAATGCGGATTTGAGGATGGTGCACTTTACAACGATGAACTTCTGAAACTTACCGAAGTTGACCTGCACGATTTCAACGACTTGAAAGGCATAATAGGCAAGACGAAGGCGATGGGCAAGACCGGCGAAATAGATGTGAACAAGCAGGGCTTTACCAACGAGGAGTACGAGGAACACGAGAAACTTAGCAGGAAGAAAAAGAAGGACTTGACCGAAGAGGAAAGGAAACGCCTCGAGGAACTGAGAAAAAAGCACGACCAGCGTAAGGATGCCATAAGCATTTTGCGAGGAATCTCGATAAGAATGCCACTGCTCATTTACGGTGCAGAACTGAAGAATGAAGATGAAGAAATTACTATTGACAATTTTGCTTCGCTTGTCGATTCGGCATCGTGGGAAGAATTTATGCCCAAGGGAGTGACCAAGCAGGTTTTCTCTCGTTTCAAGAAATACTACGAACCAGATATTTTCCGTGAGGCAGGCCGCCGCATACGCGAGATGGCCCGTGCCGCCGACAAGTTTACAATTGAAGAACGCATCGAGCGTATCACTGCCATATTCAACACATTCCGCAATCCCGACAAGGAAACGGTACTTACGCCGTGGCGGGTTGTAAACATGCATTTGAGCGATACTCTTGGTGGCTGGTGCTTCTACGACGAGAAGTTTGAAAAGACACTTTCTGAACCTCGCTTTGTAAGCCAGGGAAAAGTGACCGGCGATGTGTTCTGTCCCGAAAGCCATATTCTGGAAATTAACTCTAAGAGCGGTCTTTATCCGCTATATGTCGCATACAGCATTTATCGTTCAAAACTGGATGCATTCAAGAAGAAATATGGTGAAATAGAACATGCTTTTTCATTGAATATCTGGGACACCACCATCGAGGAAAACATCTTTGTGGTATGCAAGACGCCTATGGCCCGTAGCATTACGCGCCGCACCCTGCGAGGCTTCCGCAACACAAATGTGAATGCACAGTATTATAAGAACTTAGTAGAAACGATATCCGAAAACCCGACTGTCGTTGTCAACACCTTGCGCGACGGCAAGCGTTTTTGGAAAATAAATGATAACAGAAATATGAAATTCAATGCAATAGTGGGAAATCCGCCATATCAAATAAGTACAAATGGTGATAATGATAGACGCAATGCTTTTTATTCATTACCGATTTATCCCGAATTTATTGAAATTGCAAGGAAAATGCTCCCATCTTATATTTCTATGATTACACCAAGCCGTTGGATGACAAAACAGGGACAAGGAATATCAGAGGAATGGGCAGAAGAATTGATTAATTGCAATCATTTTTTGACTATACATGATTATCTAGATTCAACATTATGTTTCAATAGCGTATCAATTGGTAGTGGCATTAATTACTTTTTGTATTCAAAAGATTACAAAGGTAATTGCAATTATTATCTACATACTGATACCGAAATTGTTGAGCGTTGTGGTCATCTAAATGAAAGTGGGGCTGGAGTTGTGATTAGGGATTCTGTTGCTACAGAAGTAATCAAAAAGGTTGTAGATGTTGATGGTGATTATTATAATAAAAAAACATTCTCAGACCTAATTAGTCCTCGTGATCCATATACGACAAAAATTAATGGAGAAAGTATTCTCGGCACCAATTGGCAAGGATATAAAACAACTAAAGATGATATATATAATATAAAGGCGTACATAAATAAGCGTCTTGTTGAGAGTGGATATGCTTGGATAAAAGAAAGTGATGTCATGAAAAATGCGTCAACAATCCCATATCATAAAGTATTGTTACCTAAAGCATACGGTTCGGCTACCGATCCTTTTGTTATTGGCAAACCATTTTATTGCGAGCCAGGTTCTGTATGCTCTGTTACTTATCTTGTAGTTGGGTTCAATAATGAAATATCTTCTCAGAATGAAGCGGAAAATATCATAACTTATATGAAATCTCGTTTTTTCAGATATATGGTTTCTATCAAAAAGAAGACTCAAGACAATCCGAGAGATGTCTTCCAATTTGTTCCCCTTCAAGATTTTACAGAACCTTGGACCGATGAGAAACTCTATAAGAAATACAATCTTTCACAATCTGAAATAGATTATATTGAGGGGATGATAAAGGCGATGGAGTAAGTAAATATAAATAAAATATGAATAACGAAAGATACAAGTATTATCGTGATATACGGTTATGGCCATTGCGAGAAAACCTAAATTATGAACAGTGGCTGGAAAATTTTTCTGATGGAGAAGAAAAAGAAATTGCACAACGAATTTTGGATTTTTTTATATATATACCAGATGGAATGATCAATCAAATGTTGTCAACGGTCATTGGAAAATGTGGATATATATTTAAGAAAAAGTGGGGAGATTCTTGGTCTGATGAGGACTTCAAAAATAATTGTTGGTATAGTTTAATGCCAGGTGAGGAATTAAGCATAACAGATAGTGGTTACGGCTTTAATCACAAACTTAAAAACATAATTCATATTCCAGAGAATAGATTTGTTAAATATGAAGAACTATATCAAAAGTTAGCATCTTCAGAAAATCAAAATGTAATTCTAGTGGACGATTTTGTTGGATCTGGGCATCAGGCAATTGTAGCATGGACTAGAGAGGAAGACAATAATGACAAAAAGCGTAAATCTTTTCAGGAAATAGTAATAAAGAATAAGCATTGTGTTATTTATGCACCATTAATTGTAAACGAAATGGGTTATAAATTAATAACCTCTAAATGTAAAAAACTCAATTTGGTTTACATCTATCGTTTAGACGAAAAATATTCTATATTTAATAAAAATTGCCCATGTTGGAATGGAGATTTAAATCTTTATAATAAGGCTGTTGATTTGATAACCAATAAAAGCAATATGTTAGGAATTCCGAATGATAAAAAGAAACCCAATTATTATAAAGGTTATAAAAAACAAGGTTTGGCCATTGCTTTTGAACAATTTGGAATGCCAGATGCGTGTCCTCCATTTTTCTATTGGGAAACAGAGACATGGAAGCCATTAATAAAAAAAGTATATTCAAGATTATAACATACAGAACAATGATAATCGAAATGCAAGAAAAATTAGATCAGTTATTTGGTAGTTATAAAGCCGAATGGTTGAAAAGCGACATATTTAAATTTTTTACTGAACCATATTATTTCTCAGCACTTAAAAGTAATAGTCCTGGAGTTCTTCAGGGCGGAAGGGGCACAGGCAAAACCACTGTTCTTAGAGGTTTGTCATATATTGGTCAATATGAAATACTAAATTCTAAAATTTGTGATTTTGATAAAAATAAGTTTATTGGAATTTATTATCGAGCTAATACAAATCATGTAAGGGCTTTTACAGGTAAGGGTGTTAGTAAAGAAAAATGGATTGCAATCTTTGAACATTATTTCAATTTAATCATTTGTTGGGAAATGCTTCATTTCATAGATTGGCATAGGAACTTGAGAAATGATGATGAAGAATTGTCGGAATATGCATGTAACTTGATAGCATCTTCACTTAATCTTTCAGAAATAGCAAATGATTTTACAGGTCTATTACATATAATTGAAACTGCTATGTATAAGTTTCAAGCAGATGTTAATAATGTTGCCGATGGTAATATGCCAAAATTATCAATGGCAGGTGTTCCTATTGATATTGTCGCTAAGCAGACTCAAAATTTACGACAATTCAAAGATAAGGTGTATTATTTATTGATTGATGAATATGAAAATTTTACAGATGATCAACAAGAATGTATTAATACTTTAATAAAACATGTCCCAGATTCGTATACAATTAAAATTGGGGTTAGAGAAATGGGATGGCGTGTTAAAACTACGCATAATAATATGGAATCACTAAATGACCCGGCAGACTATAGGTTGACAAAAATTGAGGAGTCTTTTACTGATTCCCAATCTGCTGATCGGTTTGAAGAGTTCGCAAGGTCTGTATGCAATCTGCGTCTTGTTAAATTAATGGATGATGATAGCCCAAATTATGATATAAAACGGGCTTTAGTTGGCATTTCTATAGAAGAAGAAGCGGAAAAATTGAATGTGACAAGTACAACTCTATACCAATCATTTTTAAAAGCAGAAAAAGCAAAGAAAATGAATTTAAAAATACATCCATTATACAAATTTTTGATAGCATATTGGGCAGAAACACATAATAATTCTTTAGAGAGTACAATAGATAATTATATATACAATCAAAAAACTTGGAATCAACGCTATGACAATTACAAGTATAGTTTACTTTTCAAATTAAATAAAGGCAAATATATAGCCATTTCTAAATATTATGCAGGATGGAATACATTTGTTAAATTAGCTAATGGAAATATCCGATATTTAATGGCTTTAGTATATCAATCATATAGTTTGCATATAGAAAACGATAACGATTTGAAAAAACCTGTATCGGTAGAATATCAAACTATCGCAGCCAAAAATGTAGGATGGAAAAACTTAACAGAATTGGAAGGTTCTTGTATGATAGGAATACAACTTACTCAATTGATTCAGACTCTTGGTACAATTTTTAGGTGGTTGGCAAAAGATGGAGATAAAACAGCCCCAGAAATTGTTCAATTTGATTTTTCTGGAGAAATTAGTGATAGGACACGTGAAATTTTGAAGCTAGGTGTAATGAATTTAGCATTAGTAAGAATGCCGTCAAATAAATTGTCAGGAGTAAAAAGTGTAAAAGAATTTCAATATCAGCTTCATCCAATCTTTGCACCATACTTTGACTATAGTTTTCGTAAGAAAAGAAAATTATCAATATCAGATAAAGATTTTCTTGATTGTATAGACTGTCCTAACGATGCAGTAGCAAAAATCTTAAACAAAAGAAAGATTTCAATGGAAGATATTCAAAGTGTACCTAATCAATTGTCATTATTTGATTTTGATAAACTTAATGAAGATTATGACTAAGATAAATCAAGATTATATATATACAGAAGAGTGGAATGATCTAAAGGAAATCGTCTTGCCGCCCAATTCCCTCTACCTATATGCTCATGATCCGGAAGATCGCAGTACATATTGTGCAAAATCTCTTAAACCATCTAATAGGGATACTGATTTTTGTGAGATTGTTTATAATGAAGACGATGATACTATAATTGTAAATGGGAACCAGGACAAAATCATATCTTTACATAGTGTTAAGCATATAAGCACATTACTTTCACCATTTGAAAATAGCATAGTATATTTAGAAGTAACGGGTTTAAGCTGTCGTGTAGCAACTCCATTTATGAAATATGCAATGGATAATAAAATTGAAATGAGAATAGTATATGCAGAACCATTAATGTATAAGATTGATGAATTTTGTAAAATGGGGATAAATAAGGATCTTTGTGAAACTGTAAAGGGGATATGTCCGTTGCCTTGTTTGAGTAATTTGCTTCCGCATCGGGAGTCGCCGCTATTTGTGGTACTATTGGGTTTTGAGGGAGGTAGATTTTCTCATATTATTCAGGATCAAAGTCCAGATAAAGAAAAAATAATCCCTGTTCTTGGCGTGCCTGGTTATAAGATAAATTACCCATATATTTCTATGTGGGGCAATCGCATTCAAATAAAGAGTACAGATTGTTGGCAAAACATAAAATACGCAGAGGCTAATTCTATCGTAGATATATATATGATGCTAAACCAATTGAGTTATGACAATAGGAATCCAGAAATAATAATAGCACCTATTGGCACAAAACCTCATGCAATAGGAGCCATTCTATATTCTATAAAGCACCCCCAAAAGGTGGAAATAGTATATGATAATCCCATTCGCAGTGTTAATAGATCTAGTGGTATTGGCAAGTTATTGGTTTGCAATATAACACAATTGTTTAATAGTATATGATGGGACCTGATTCATATTATACGCCAATGCCTTTGGCGGAAAAACTTGTAAGTTATATTACTGAAAAAGACATATATAACGTAGTAGATTTTTGCGTTGGCGATGGAATATTATTAAAGGCGGTGCGAAATAGGTTGACTAGTGTAAATTTGTATGGCACTGATATTTCTCCTGATGTAATAAAGAAAAACAAAGAAGAGAATTTTAATTGGATTCTTAACGTATGTAATTTTCGAGATGATAATTCAATCAAAAAAGTTCAATTCTTGAGACAGACAAAATTTGATTTAATAATGTTTAATCCACCATTTACGTGTAAGGGTAGTGTTTTTGAACGTATTAATATTGAAGGAATAGAATATAAGGTTAGTACTGCGATGATGTTTATTATGAAATCGCTAGAGTTCTTATCTCCAACAGGAGGTATCTATGCAATTTTACCAATAAGTTGTGTTTATTCACAGAAAGATAGAGATGCATGGCGTTTTCTACAAACAAAATATAATGCATGTATTTTAGAGGAACCCAAAAGAGTTTATTTCGGGAAAAAATGTTCACCTAATATAGTGTTAGTATATATTGGAAATACAAAGAAGAAAATACAGCAATCCAATAATTTGTCAGATTTTAAAAAGTTATCCGTAGATAGTGTTATTCGGGGTCATATACGTATGCAAAACCTCACATATAGCACATCTAAAAAAGCTCCAAGACTTATTCATACAAGCAATATTCGAAACGGAAAGCTTGTTGATACAAGACGCGTCGCATTTAATATTCAGCAGTCTATTAAGGGTTATGGTGTTGTTATTCCTCGTGTGTGTAATCCTAATCCCAATAAAATTGCTTTACTTGATGGGCAACATAATTATATACTTTCAGATTGTGTAATTGTTCTTAAAACATCTACTAAGGAAAATGCAGTTCAAGTAAAAGATTTTATTATCAAAAATTGGATTTCATTTGAATCTATTTATAAAGGAACAGGAGCACAATATACTACACTTGAAAGAGTTAAAATATTATTCGGAGTAAAATAGTTTATGTATAAAACAGCCAATGCACACCCAAACATCCCCAATCCCCGTATAAAAATTAGGCAGATGTAAAAAGACAAATATCGGCTGTAGAATCGAAAAATTGTAAAATAAATCAATAATGAACAGAATCATCATAATAGGCAACGGCTTTGATTTGGCGCACGGACTAAAAACAAGTTATGCGAATTTCATAGATTGGTATTGGGAGAAAAAAATACTTGAATTAAGAAATGAAAAAGGGGCAGTTTTAGACGATGGTCTTACCAATTTTAAATTATTGAAGCATCATTCATGGAATGTTCTTTTTATTAATGATTTGGGGAATAGAATTATTTCCAAAGACAAATTGTTTGAAATTATCCATAATAATCCAGATTTTTTTGAACTAAAGTATCAATCTTTCTTTAATCAAATATACAAAGAATATGAAAAAAAAGGTTGGGTAGATATAGAAAACGAATATTATAATCTTCTGATATCAAGCAATGACCCCAAAAAATTGAATAATGAATTGGATATAGTAAAAGGAAAACTTATTGAATATCTAAAAGGAATACAGGATGGGGCAGAAACAATAGACGATTTAAAGCCTATAATAATTGAACCGATAAAAACTGAAGATATCGCTGTTGGTGCCTATGATACTTTTATAAATATCATTAATAGCAGGCTAAAACATAATTTAAATGGATTGGTTGAAAGCTATAGGGATTTTTACAATTATTACAAAATCAACCATGTTTATCATTATAACATTAAAAATATAAGCGATTTTAAGGAGAATATTAAGCAAATCAACAGTTTTGAAGATTTTGAAACATACAAATACTTCCCAGAAGAACTTTTGTTGCCAGATAGAATTATGCTACTGAATTTCAATTATACAGATATAGCAGACAAGTATTTCCCTGAGCCATTCAATAGATTCATTGTAAATCATATTCATGGTAAATTAGATAATCCTAATGAGGTGATATTTGGATATGGAGACGAAGAAAGCGAATCTTTTAAGGAGTTGAAAGAACGCGACAATACAGAATACACAAGAAATTTTAAAACAATAAAATATCTTGAAATGCCGAGTTATAAGAAACTGCTGGCATTTATGGAGTCTGCGCCGTATCAGATTTATATTATGGGACACTCGTGCGGAAAATCTGATGCTACATTGCTAAATACTATGTTTGAACACCCCAACTGTATTTCAATAAAGCCATTTTATCATCAAAAAGAAGATGGCTCTGATGATAACTGGGATATTGTTCAGAACATTTACAGAAATTTCAAAGATTTGAAACTAATGCGTGATCGTGTTGTAAACAAAACCCAATGCGAACCAATGCCACAGGCGGAATGAAAAAAAGGATTATATTAGCGGAGGAAAATTAGAGAATATGGAAACACAGGCAATTGAATATAAGCAACAATGGGCAGATAAATACCTTACATATATAAGTGGCTTTGCCAATGCGCAGGGCGGTACGCTCTATATAGGAATAAATGATGCTGGAGAAGTGGTTGGCATCAACAATGCCAAATACCTTTTGGAAAATCTTCCCAACAAGGCAATACAAGCTACAGGCGTTATTCCTGACATTGAGATTCTTAACCGCAACGGCAAAGAGTACATAGCCATTCATATAAAGCAGTCGGACCAGCCAATCTCGTGCAACGGCAAATATTATATGCGCAGTGGAAGCACCTTGCAGGAACTGGGAGGAACAGCACTACAACAATTCTTATTGGAAAAGTTAGGTTATGAGTGGGATGCTTCCGTTTGCAAACACGCCCAAATGGAAGATATTGACCCTTCGGCTGTTAATTATTTTGTGCATAATGCCGTTACTTCTGGAAGAATGCCCAATAGTGCATTGTCGGATAGCGTTGAAACAATATTGCATAATCTCAATCTGCTGACTAAAGATGGCTATCTCACCAATGCCGCAATATTATTGTTTGGAAAAAATCCGCAAAGTTATTTCTTTACCGCTTATTTTCGTATTGGACGCTTTGGTATAGATGATACTGACCTTATTCATCAAGACGAAATTGATGGCAATTTAATTCAGATGGCCGACAAGGTTATGTGGAAACTGCGCACTAATTACCTTACAGCACCCATTCATTACGAAGGAATGCATCGTGTTGAAAAGCTCGAAATTCCAGAAGATGCATTACGAGAACTGGTTTACAATGCAATTGTTCATCGTGATTATCTGGGTACTAATACACAGATGAAAGTGTATAACGATAGAATTTGGTTTTGGAATGCTGGTAAACTTCCAGATTGGTTCGATGTGAAAAAGGTTTCGTCAGAGCATCTTTCTAATCCACGCAATCATCTAATAGCTAATGTATTCTATCGCGCAGGTTTCATTGAGTCATGGGGCAGGGGCATAAGTAAAGTATGCAAGGCCTTTACGCAAGCCAACCTTTCTGCTCCTACATTCGAGAATTTCTGGAACGGTACACTTGTGCAAATGCAACGCAATCCGATTGACCAAGTAAATGACCAAGTAAAAATAGAGCAACTTTCTGAAAATGAGAAAAAAGTATTTTTCTTCATCAAAAATTCTGACCAAGTAAATGACCAACTAACTACAGGTTACATTGCTCATAAATTAGACTTGTCTTATTCCACAATTCAGCGAATTCTTCGTGTGTTAAAAAAACACAATATGATTTATCGAGTTGGTAGCGATAAAAAAGGATTTTGGAGTATAAAATAATACTGGGAAACGGAGACAATAAAATGGCTGTAAGCAGAAATAGTATTAATTTAGCGGATGGAAAAAAGCGAGATGTTGAGCTGAGAAACCAAAATGTCGGTGATAATGTCGGCGTTGTGTCGGTGATGGAACTTACTGAAAGACAGAAGAAAATCCTAAGTTTAATAAAGGACAATCCATATATTTCTGCCACTCAAATGTCGGTGATGTTGTCGGTGATAAAACGAACAATAGAACGTGAACTTGCTGTGATGAAAAAGAATGGGATTATTTATAGGGAAGGAAATACAAGAACTGGTCGTTGGGTGATAAATCTCCCGTATAAAAACTAGGCAGTTGTAAATCTGTTAGACAAATTGGGCAATCGCCATCATCCCAACCTTTCAACACCACAATGTTGGCATAAAAGTTGAAAAGGATGCTTAGAGATGTGTGTTTTGTTTTGGAAAATGTTATTTTTGCACCGTAAATTTCATTGCTATGAAGAAGTCTTTTTTACTAATAGCGCTTATAATCAGTAGCATGGCGTTGTTTTCGCAAAATGCTGAGGACGACGGATATGTGATTGGTTTTGCACCGTCAGATAGCGCATATATGGATTTTAAGGTTGAAAGAACCGAATATAGCGACTGGCACAAGATTGGAACAATCCTGAACGAACTTTACGGCTTGGAGCCTAGGGAATTGAGTGAGGCTACGGTTATCTGCGACAAGAAATTCAAGGTTTACGAAGGCTGGAAGAACGTTTCGGAAATCGACCTTGCCAATCCGCAGAGTACAATCGCTGGCGGAAAGGACAAGTATATCGTGCAGGTGAAGTACCGCAAGGGCGGTAGCGAGGATTATGCTGACCAGTCGTCAACCACAACGGCTAACGTGATTATACTCAACGTCGAAACCGTAAAGGACGGCGTGGGAGAGAAGATGGTTTCGGTTTGCTATCCGTCGTCGAAGTACGAATACGAAGTCGCCGGCGACCTTTCGGCTGAACGTATGTTCAACCTGCCTATACACGAGTATCCTATTTTTGTGAATATTTACGGTATTCCGCGTGGCTTTGATGCTGCAAAAAACTTGCATCAGCTTGATGTTCATTGGGATGCACTTTATATGAACAAGGCTATCTTCGAATATTTCCAGAAGAAGGGCGCTGCAATCACCCCGCAGGAATTGTCGATGATGTCGAAGGCAGCCTACAATGTCGGTCGTGGTTACTGCACCGTCGGAATGTATCATCGCGCATTGTACTATCTTGCTTTTGTTTCGCGTAATTCGGCTACCGAAAAGTATGCGGTGTCGTGCAACGTAAAACTCGCCGAATGCCTTGACAAACTGAACCTTGACAATTCGGATGTGTACGACAGGATTATCCTTGCTCATCAGACAAATCCAAAGATGGATGCCCGTGACCTTGATTGTGTTATAAAGGCTTGCATCGCCCGTGGCGAAATTTATGCTGCACAGAAGAAGGTAGATAAGGCTAAGGAATGCTACCAGAAGGCAACTACGATTGACACGGCAAAGAGATACACCGCCAAGATTTCGGAGTGCATGGACAAGTTGAACAAAATGTCGAACTAAAAAATGCTAACAATGAAGAAGTTATATATAGTTTTCTGTTTTTCGTTGGTCTGCGCTTTTGCAAGTGCGCAGAAATATGATGCGGTTGACAAGTACTGGCTTCCGCAGGAATGTTCGTTCAATATGCAGGACGCTTCGTTGCGCTTTGCAGCCAATAGTTCGAAGAACGTTACCATGGGCGAGGTGCTCGACGTTTTGTTCAAGGGTAAGACTTTGGAAGTGAAAAAGATGTCGCTTCTCAGCCAGTCGAAAGTAACTACAATAGAGGTTGCCGACGACATTCGCAAGTTCGATCTGCTTTCGCCCGTTAAGATGGTGACTGGCGGAGATGTTCGTTTCGATATTGCCGACTATATGATTGTTGTTGAAGGCACTGTTGGTGGAAAGTCGTTCGGCGACATTATTTTCTACGCTTGCAATGCTTCTGGAGCTGCTGGAAAGTCAATGTACAGGAATATAACTGTAATGTCGGATATGTTCGAAAAGGGCTACTCGACAAAGAATTTCCTTGTTGCCTACGACTATCAGGACAGGGCAGAGGCTGTGAAGAAATTCAACGAGATTTGCGCACCTATACTTGCTAAGCAGAACGAATCGACCGAGGGTTTCAGCGAGTCGGACTTTGCAATTCTCGAAAAACGCAATGCCAACTTGCTTTACAGCCAGGGTCAGAACTATACCGAGTTCGACCAGAACCGTGATGCCATCGCAGCTTTCGGCGGTGCTTACAGACGTTTGGTTTCCGAACTTAAGCAGAAAGGCTATAACGATGTGGAGAAGAAAAGATTCTCGATGCAGTTAGCTTCCGAAATTGCAAAGAACTACATAAAGATTGGAAAGCCAGATCAGGCATATCAGTATTTGTATCATGCTCATAATATGGGCCGCGAACTTAACGAGTACAAGTACGTTATCGACTATGTAAAGTCGCTCAGTCCTGTCGAAAAGGGTGTTTACGCTTCGAAGATGGCTGCCGAAATGAAGTCGAAGGGTTTGGACGTAAGCGATGCCAACACCTATAAGACTCTGAATGCAATAAAGTAAATTGGATTTACGATTTTTTCTATTCACGGTCATGCTGAATTTATTTCAGCATCTGTTCCTATTATGATTCTTTTTCCCTTTCGGATCCTGAAACAAGTTCAGGATGACTATTCGGGATGACACCTTTGGTTTTCAGCATCCGTTAACGTTGTGTGCTCTCCATTGTCATGCTGAATTTATTTCAGCATCTGGATGACTCTTTCGGTTTCAGCATCCGTTACTAAGATCCTGAAACAAGTTCAGGATGACCGAACGCTGAAACAAGTTCAGGATGACAAAATGGACTGCTGTTTGTCGTCTTGTATCTCTCCACGGTCATGCTGAATTGCTCCCTGAGCTTCGCTTGCTGAGCTTGTCGAAGTATCGAAGGGCAGCATCCGTTACAAATGACAAACAGAACTTGTTTCTGCGCATATTGGCTGTTCATAATATTCCAAAATCACGATTGTTTGTTTGATAATAAAAACTTATCTTTGCACGCATAAGAAAATAATTAAAAACAAAATGATAAATAGTAAATTATTAAATCCTAAAAGTGTTGTAATCGTTGGTGGTTCCGACGATGTTCATAAGCCCGGCGGAAAGGTGCTAAAGAATTTGCTTTCAAGTCCTTTCAAAGGTCAGGTATATGTTGTTAATCCCAAGATGGACGAGGTGCAGGGCATAAAGAGCTATCGCACTGTTGAAGACTTGCCAGAAGTTGATTGTGCTGTGCTTGCTATTGCAGCAAAGTTCTGCGCTCACGCTGTCGATGTTCTTGCAAACACCAAGAAGACCGGCGGTTTCATCATCCTGTCGGCTGGTTTCGGCGAGGAGAACGAAGAAGGCGCAAAGATTGAACGCCAGATTGTTGAATATATCAACAATGTAGGCGGCAGCCTGATTGGTCCTAACTGCACAGGTTTCCTCAACAGCAACTACTGCGGTGCTTTCGATACTCCAATCCCACAGCTCGATCCTCATGGCGTTGATTTCATCACTGGTTCGGGTGCAACAGCAGTGTTCATTAAGGAATATGGTATTTCCAACGGTTTGAAATTCAATAGCGTATGGGCAGTTGGTAATTCGGCTCAGATTGGTATCGAGGATGTTCTCGAACACCTTGACAATACCTTCGACCCGGTTAAGAGTTCGCGCGTGATAATGCTCTATATGGAAAAGATTGGCGATCCGCAGAAGATGCTCAAGCATTCGCGTTCGCTCATCAACAAGGGATGCCACATTGCTGCCATTAAGTCGGGTGGTTCTGCCGCAGGTAGCCGTGCCGCTTCGTCGCACACTGGCGCCTTGGCAACAAACGATGCCGCTGTCGATGCTCTTTTCCGCAAGGCTGGTATAGTTCGTTGTAGCAACCGTCAGGAACTGACAACCGTTTGCGCTGTTTTCATGCATCCTGAAATTAAGGGTAATCGCTGCGCTGTTATCACCCACGCTGGCGGTCCTGCCGTAATGCTCACAGATGTTTTGTCGAATGGCGGAATGGAAGTTCCTCCTCTGAAGGATCATCCTGCTAGCGCACCTCTGCTTGCTAAGCTCTTCGGAGGTTCATCGGTTGGTAATCCTATCGACTTCCTGGCTACTGGTACTGCAGAGCAGCTGGGTTATATCATCGACACTGTTGAAAACGAATATGAAGACATTGATTTCTCGGTTGTCATTTTCGGTTCACCAGGATTGTTCAGCAACAGAGAGGTTTACGACCTGCTTGGCGAAAAGATGAAGACCTGCAAGAAGCCTATCTTCCCAGTGTTGCCATCAATCATCAATGTAAAGGACGATATTGACGATTTCATTGCCAAGGGACACATTAACTTCCCGGAGGAATGTGTGCTTGGTAATGCTTTGTGCAAGATTTACCACACTCCGAAGCCACAGCCAGAAAATGTTGAGCTTCCGAAGATTGATGTCGCTCGCATCCGCAAGACCATCGACCGCGTACAGAACGGTTATATGGAGATCGCCGACTACAACGAGCTTCTCGATGCCGCAGGAATCAACCGCAAGAAATCGGTAGAAGTTGACAAGAAGGAAGATGCTTTGGCATTTGCAAAGGAAGTAGGTTGCAGCAAGGATGTTCCTCTGGTAATGAAGGTTGTAGGTCCGTTGCATAAGTCAGATGTTGGCGGTGTTGTCCTTGGCGTTAAGGATATGGACACCGTAGCAAAGGAATTCGACCGTCTTATTAAGATTCAGGATACCTACGCAGTTGAAATGTATCCGATGCTTGATGGTACCGATGTATATATAGGTGCTATCCGCGACCCGAAGTTCGGACATCAGGTATTCTTCGGACTTGGTGGTATCTTCATTGAGGTGCTGAAGGATGTACAGAGCGCACTCGCTCCAATCACCGCTGCCGAAGCAAAGGAAATGCTCACCAAGTTGCGCGGCTACAAGATTTTGCAGGGTGTTCGCGGACAGGAACCTGTTAATATCGACATCTATGCCGACCAGGTTGCTCGCGTAAGCGCATTGGTGATGGCTGCTCCAGAAATTGCCGAGATGGACTTGAACCCGTTGCTTGGCAATCCGCGCAATGTCGTTGCTGTTGACGCTCGTATCAGAATTGAAAAGTAATATTTTCAAGGCATATAGGCACAGGGACTTTCGTATGGAAGTTCTTGTGCTTTTTTGATAAAAATTGGAAGTCGCATTTTGCGACATCCAACTGGTCGCAAAATGCGACCGGTTCAAAAACGAAATTTTATTATAATGAAAAAACAAGATTTCATATTTATCATCTGTGTGATTGTGGTGCTAACACCGTTTTTCATTCCGCAGACACACTTTCTCGAATATTTCAACCTGTGGACTGCCACACATCCGTTCATAATGAGCTTCTTCAAGTTCGCGATACTGGCGACGGTAGGTGAGATGCTCGGTTTGCGCATTTCCAAAGGCGTGTACAACCAGAAAGGTTTCGGCGTTCTGCCACGCGCAATTGTGTGGGGAATACTCGGTATGGGAATCTGCATGGCAATGATAATCTTCAAGTCGGGCGTACCGACATTCCTTGACATTGTCGGTGGATGCGAAAAAGGCACGATGGCTGGTCTGCTTGCTGGCGAATTGTCGTGGGGTAAGGTTGGCGTAGCTTTCGCTGTCAGTGTGGCGATGAACTCAATTTTCGCGCCGGTATTTATGACTTTGCACAAGATTACTGATACTCATATACTTAACAATGGAGGAACTCTCCGTGGTTTCTTCCGTCCCATAAAGATGGAGCAGATTATTGTCGGATTGAACTGGAAGGCGCAGTGGAACTTGGTTTTCAAGAAGTACATACCGTTGTTCTGGTTCCCGGCGCATACGATAACCTTCCTGCTTCCAGCCAACTTGCAGGTGCTTTTTGCAGCCTTGCTCGGCGTGGTATTGGGAGTTATGCTGTCGATTGCAAATTTGAGAAAAGGGTAGAAGGCAAAACGAAGGTCGGGCTATCAGTCTTGCAGAAGACCAGTCGGACAGACAGTCAGACTGTTAGACTGCGAGCCTGTTAGCCTTTTAATCTTTTTTTCGCACTCTCGTTCCCCCGTATAAAATAAAATGCTACCTTTGTAGTTTATATTGGAAAGACCATTTATGCGTAAGGCATGGCGAATATTATTGGTAATTATGTTTCCGCTTATTGTGGCGGAGACAAGGTCTTTTGCCCAGGATGCTCCTGTGTATGAGCAATATGTATTCGATAATACTTTGCTAAATCCTGCTTTTACGGGTTTGGTTGATATGATACAGGTAAAGGCTGCTCACCGTCAGCAATGGATAGGTTTTGGTCCGGAAAAAACTCCAAGCACGACTTTTCTGATGTTCCGTTCCCGTTTCAAGGCACGCGATGGTGGTCTTGGCGGGTTCCTATATACCGATAAGAACGCTGTAAATTCGCAGACTGGCTTGCAGGTCAACGGTTCATTCCAGTTCCTTATGCGGACAAAGCGCAAGACAAAGACAATACTTTCATTCGGATTTGGCGCAACCGTCTTTATGCATACATATGATGAAAGCCGTTTCGACAGGGATATATACGACCCGATTGTAGATTATAGCACCAAGAATTATTTCGGTTACGATGCCAATTTCGGCGTGTTGCTGACACATGGCGGATTGATTGCTGGCGTAAGTTTCGACAACTTGTTGCAGTGGACTTGCCCTGCCTATAATCAAAGGCTTGAACGTTCGTTGAGCGTTAACATGAATGTCCATGCAGGAAAAACATTCTGGCTGATGAGTAACATGCAACTTGCTCCGCTTTTGGTATTCAAGACTAACATGAAGAATATGAACCAGATGGACCTTGGCGTACGCTTTAAGCTTCTTTCTGGCAAAAAAATTAGGACTGTCTATACAAAGGATGAAAATGAGGTCGTGATTGGACTTACTTATAAGCAGACGCTTGATGTCGGAAATGTTAGTCCGTTGTCAATCTCGCCAATGGTCGGCTTTATTGTAAAGAATATTTCCGTTTCGTATCTGTGTGAAATCGGACTTACCGGATTGCAACGGTATAATTATGGTTCTCATCAGATTGCGTTGGGATTCCGTCTGTATCGCGACAAGTTTACTACTTTGGACAAGCATAATGTTGCATCAATGGTTTATGACTTTTAGAATATGCCTATGAAGAAGATTATAGCGTTGATATTGTTTGTTATGTGCTTCGTGCCGGTTTTTTCTCAGCATGCGGGCGACAGTATCGATTGTAGTGACCGTATAGGCTATTCGTGGATGAAGAGCTATGGCAATGCCAATTCTGAGTTTGTTTCGGATGTGGCTGTTGATAACGCTGGTAATATTTATGTGGCAGGAACTTTTGCAGAAACGCTTTCCATTGATGGAAATTCAGTAGTGTCGGCAGGAAATACGGATTTTTATATTGCCAAGATGTCGCCAGAAGGTTCTGTAATATGGCTTAAAAGTGGTGGAAGCAACGCCGTAGAACAGGCAAATGCTATTGCACTAGATGCAAACGGAAACGTATATGTGGCTGGTCTTTCGAACGATAACACAACTTTCGACGGCAATAGGTTCCCATCGTTGGGGGATAATGACGGTTTCCTTTTGAAACTTGATAACGATGGAAACATGGTGTATGTGAGGACGCTTGGATGCTACAACGATGACAATGCCAACGATGTCGTTGTTGACGGAAACAACAATGTTATTGTCACGGGTTATTTTAATTTTGCATTGCAAATCAGTTCTACATCATTGTTTCAGACTGCCAGAGGGGCAAACGATGCATTTCTTGTGAAATTTGATAGCGAAGGAAACCTATTGTGGTCGATGTCAAAAGCTTCGTCGTCGCACGACTATGGTCGTCGTGTGGCTTGTGACAATGATGGCAATATTTATTTGGCTGCCGAGTTCAAAGGAACTATTTCTATGGGAAGCAGCAGTTTGCAGTCGCCTAACGATATGAATGTCTATCTCGCCAAATTTGACCCGTCCGGTACCGTGCAGTGGGCTATGCAACGAGGAGCATCAGGAGATGACAGCATAAAGGCTTTGGGTGTTACATCGGCTGGCGATGTGTATATGGCATATAAGCAGACGAATGCAAATCCATACATCGAAAAATACTCTGCGTCAGGAGTTTCGCAAGGAACAATAGCATTTTCTGGGACAGGAACACTTGACGTTGCTGACATTCTATGTGATCAGAATGGAAATACATACGTTACTGGTGGTTATTCGGGAACTATTGAGTTTGGTTCTTCTGCTTCTACGTCAATGGGTAGTGGACGTGACTTTTATATAATAAGGTATGGTTCTGACGGAAACGTAAATATGCGCATCTTTGGAAACCAGAATAATGCCAACTATATAAAATCCATTGCAATAGATTATGCAAATAATGTTGTGGCCGGTGGCGGATTTTCTTCGAGTATCACAATGAACTCTGATACGGAAACTTCTAATGGTCAAGATGATGCGTTGATTATTAAGTTCGAACGTTACATGAGTTTCGGTCAGACAAACATAATAAGTGCAGGCTGTAGTGCAACCAGTATGGGTGCAAGCATTGATGTAGAGGGGGGAGAAGCTCCGTTTTCTTATTACTGGTCAAATGGTTCAACATCGGAAACTCTTTCTGGTGTTTCGTCAGGAACCTATTCGTTGACGGTTGTTGACAATGCTCATTGCTACATTACTACATCTTTGACTTTGTTGCCTCCGCAGCCTCCTGTGGTTATGTTGCCAAGTATTCCGACCTTGTGTCCAAGGGATACTGTCCAGGTTGCAGTCAACGAAGGTATGGCGGCGTACGAGTGGAACACGGGTGCCAATACACGTGAAATTTCTATTTATACTCCAGGAACATATTCTGTAACAATTACTTCGACTAATTCTTGCTCTGCTTCGGCAATGTTCAGCGTTTCGCAATATCCTAATATTGATGTGCTGCCACAAACAGACTATTATTTTTGTCCCGACGAGATGCTTACAATTGAGGCAAGCGGTTTCCTCTCGTATTATTGGTCGAATGGAATAAGTTCTCCTACTTTTACTACACCTATTGAATATACATTCTGGGTAAGGGCCTATAATGGCATTTGCTACTATTACGACACAATAACGACACATAAGTATCCCCGTCCGACTATCGAACTTGGTTCGGATGCATATTATTGTGAAGGCGATAGCGTTAGGGTTACTGCTCCTGACGGTTTTGCTGCATATACTTGGAGCAATGGGGCAGAAGGACGTTCTGTATGGGTTTCGACAAACGGAACGCTTACAGTGGAGGCTACTGATGCAAATTCGTGCAAGGCTACCGATTTCATAAATGTTGATATGGTCGAAGCACCCAAGGTCAATCTTGGCGAAGATACAACTTATTGTACCGACGGCAAAGTTTTGTTGTCGTCGTCTGAATCATACCAGAATTGTTCTTTCCGATGGAGTAATAACGAGACAAGTCCTACTATTGCTGTAGAGAGAAGCGGAACTTACTGGCTTAGGGTGACCAATGAATTTGGATGTTCAAATGCCGATACTGTTCATATTAATGTGATAAGCGTACCTTCTTTTGGTCTGCCCGATGAACTTAATTTTTGCGAGGATTATGCAACATTGTCATCGAGGAACAATTATTTGTCATACATATGGAGTACAGGTGAAAGTTCTCCGTCAATAGATATATATTCGTCAGGTTTTTATTCTGTTACGGTTACAGATGCCAGTGGCTGTACTATAAGCGACAATGTAAATGCAACAAAAAATTATATTGTTGAACCCTACTTTGGCGATGATACTGTGTTCTGCGGGCTTCAGTCGCGTAGGCTATACCTGAACACCACATACGAAACATATGCATGGAACGATGGTTCTGCAAATCCGTATATTGACATTGCCAATCCTGGCGGTTATTATTCGGTTAGTGTTACAAATACAAACGGTTGTACCGCAAGTACTTCTATGAGAGCACGTTTCTCGGACGATTATCCCGAGATTATTAAGATAACATCTGGAAAAGGTCTCGTAATAGTTGAGGTTCAGGGCGGAACTCCACCATATTACTATTCTGCCGATGGAAAGACTTGGCAGTCGTCAAATATATTCGATGATTTGCCATCCGATTTCTATGACATTATGGTGCAAGACAATAACCATTGCTACGACCAGAGGCAGACTTATCTTGATGCATCGCTCGGAATACCGTCGTTCTTTACTCCCAATGGCGATGGTTTCAACGATACTTGGATAGTGACAGGTCTTTACTTGTATCCCGACTCCAAGGTATCGGTATATGACCGCTACGGAAAGCAGGTCTTCAGTTCTAAGGGTGCAATCTGCGAGTGGGATGGTGTGTATGGCGGACGTCCGCTTGCCAGCGATTCATACTGGTATGTCATTTATCTTGGAGAAGGAATTGATCCTCTGAAGGGAAGTGTTACGATAAAAAGATAGATTCACTTCCTCTCAACCGTTTCAATCACATCTTTTACCGTCTTCATCTTTTCGATGTCTTCGTCGCTGATTTCGATGTCGAAGCATTCCTCAAGGTCAAGGACAATATCAACCACTCGGGCTGAATTTATCTTCAAATCGTCTTTTAGGTTCATTTCGAGAGTGAAATTTTCCCAAACTTTGTCGTCAAATGTGTACTTTTTCAGAATTTCAATGATTTTCTCTTGCATAAATAAATCTCCTATATAAATTTTTTCAAGAATTTTCCTGTTATAGATTCCTTGCATTTCAACAAGTCGGCAGGTGTGCCTTCGAAGACAAGGTTTCCACCGTTTTCTCCACCGTCGGGACCTAGGTCGATAATCCAGTCGGCAAACTTTATTACTTCGGGATTGTGCTCGATGATAATGAGCGTATGTCCCTTGGTTCGCATACTTTCCATGGCTTTCAGCAGCTTGTTGATGTCGTGGAAATGCAGACCCGTAGTCGGCTCGTCGAAAATGAAAATCGTTGGCTCTGCGTTCTCCATACTTAGGAAAGTTGCCAACTTAATACGCTGACTTTCACCGCCACTAAGTGTACTCGACGGCTGTCCCATCTTCAGGTAGCCGAGACCAACGTTTATGTAGTTTTGAAGCAACGAAACGATATTCTTCTCCAGTTTGCCGTCGCTCTGCGAGAAGAATTCAACAGCTTCATCGATGCTCATTTCCAGAATGTCGTAGATGTTTTTGTCGTGGTACTTTATTTCCAGAATTTCGTCCTTGAAACGCTTTCCGTTGCAGGCTTCGCACACAAGGTGAATGTCGGACATAAACTGCATCTCGACGGTTATTTCGCCTTCGCCCTGACAAACTTCGCAACGTCCACCTTCGGTGTTGAATGAGAAATGCGAGGCTTTCAGTCCGTTGAGTTTGGCTGTTTTCTGTTCGGCGAAAAGTTTTCGAATCTCGTCGAATGCCTTGATGTAGATGGCTGGATTCGAGCGACTTGACTTTGCTATCGGATTCTGGTCAACAAACTCGATGTTCTTTATCATCCGGAGGTCGCCCGAAATCTTGTCGAAGTCGCCTGCCTTGTCTGCCGAAACTCCAAGTTCGCGGCGTATGGCAGGGTATAGTATGCCTTTTACAAGACTAGTTTTACCCGAACCGCTAACACCTGTGATTACCGTTGCAACGTTGAGCGGAAATGTTACCGTTATGTTTTTCAAGTTGTTGTAGCGGGCACCTTCAATTTTTATGGAATTGCGCCACTTCAACGGATTTTCGTTCTTGGGGTTCTGCAGTTCGCCACGAAGATATTTTGCGGTAAGAGTGTCGGCTTTTTCAAGTTTTTTGATGTCGCCTTCGAATACTACTTCACCGCCAAATTCACCAGCAAGCGGACCTATGTCAATTACGTGGTCGGCGGCACGGATTATGGCTTCATCGTGCTCAACGACAACTACCGTATTCTTCTTGTCGCGAAGTTTCTTGAGTATGGTTATCAGGTTTTGTGTGTCGCGTTCGTGCAGACCAATGCTCGGTTCGTCAAGTACATACAGCGAACCTACAAGGCCAGAGCCAAAGACTGTGGCAAGATTCATACGCTGTGATTCTCCACCCGAAAGTGTTGATGCTGTACGGTTTAGTGTAAGATACCCAAGCCCGACTTCCATCATTGCATCGAGGCGGACTTTTATTTCTGTCCTTATTCTTGCCGATGCTTCTTCGTCGAACGGTGAAAGCTTAAGATTGTTGAAGAACTTGCAAAGTTCGCTGATTGGCATATCAATTAAATTGCCGATGCTCTTGCCATCTATTTTCACGTACATGGCTTCCTTTTTCAGACGTTTCCCCTTGCAGTCGGGACAGGTGGTCTTGCCTCTGTAGCGCGAAATCATCACGCGGTTCTGTATCTTGTATTTTTGTGTTTCAAGGTATTCGAAGAAATCGTTTATGCCGTAAATGTCGTGCTTCTTGTCTCCGTTCCAAAGAATTTCCTTTTCTGCTTCAGTTAGTTGATAATAAGGACGATGAATCGGGAAGTTGATTCTTGCAGACTTTATCATAAACTCGTGGTTCCACTGCTTCATCACATCGCCACGCCAGCAGAAAACAGCACCCTCGTAAATGCTCATTCCTTTGTTTGGAATTACAAGGTCTTCATCGATGCCGAGAATTTTTCCAAAGCCTTCGCAGGTGGGGCAAGCACCAATAGGATTGTTGAAACTGAAAAGGTTTACCGAAGGCTGTTCGAAGGTAATTCCGTCGGCCTCGAAGCGGTTGGAGAACGAATGTTGCTTCAAAGTTTCGCCGTATTCGTAAACGAAACATTCGCCTTTTCCTTCGAAAAATGCAGTCTGCACCGAATCCGCAATTCGTCCGACAAGCGTATCTTCGGGCTTTACCGTAAGACGGTCAAGGACAATGTGTATTGTGTCTCCTAGTGAATTAACATTGGAAACTTCATCGGTGCGCAACAGTTTGCCGTCATCAACAAACCTTACATAGCCCTGCTTAGATATTAGCAGAAGTTGTTCTCCTTTCTTCTGTTTATTATTAAAGGTGTATGGGAAGCAAATAAGGACTTTTGTGCCTTCAGGCATTGAGGTAATTGTGTTTATCACATCGTTGGTGCTGTGGCTTTTTACCTCGCAGCCCGAAATGGGAGAGTAGGTCTTGCCGATGCGGGCGAACAGAAGTTTCAGGTAGTCGTATATTTCGGTGGAAGTGCCGACTGTGGAACGAGGATTGCGGGTGTTGACCTTCTGGCGTATTGCTATCGTGGGAGGAATGCCGTCGATGAAATCGACTTCGGGCTTGTGCATCTTTCCAAGGAACTGCCGTGCATACGACGACAGGCTCTCGACGTAGCGGCGTTGCCCTTCGGCAAACAGCGTGTCGAATGCCAACGATGATTTTCCTGAACCGGATAATCCTGTGATTACAACAAGCTTGTTGCGTGGTATTTCGAGAGTTATGTTCTTCAGGTTGTTAACCCTTACGCCCTTCAGCGTTATGCATTCCTTGTCTGCCATTTCCTTCTCCAAAAATTTTACAAAGTAAGCAATTTTTTTGCGAACAGGGAAGAAAATAATAAGGAGAACAAAGCGAACTGTCATAGTTCCTCATGTCTGTTAGCCTGTCAGCCTTTTTGTCCATTAACAATCTGTTAAACAATAATAAAGTTAAGTTAATCACATCGTTGCATGAAATATTATTACGTAGGATTCGTTAATTTTGCTGAATAATGAATTTTTGAAAGGGTATGGATATGAAAACAAAGTCTTTGCTTTTGAACCTTTTGTCTGGAATAGTCGGTGGTGGAATTGTCCTCGCTGGTGTTCTTTTGTTTGCTTCGCCAAATGATGAAGATAAGTCTGAAAATCAGATTGTTTACAATGAACAGAAGTCTGACGATGTTCAGGTTTCGAAGGTTAGTCTTGGCGGATCTAATGCTCTGGGTAGCACCGATTTTTGCAATGCTGCTGAAAAGTGTATGCCCGCAGTTGTCCACATCAAGACAAGCTACAACCAGCCTACATATACCTTATATGATTTTATTTTCGGAACTCAGTCGGCAATGCAGGTTTCGGCATCGGGTTCAGGCGTGATTGTTTCGTCAGACGGCTATATTGTCACCAACAACCACGTAATTGAGAATGCCGAAGTCATTGAAGTCGTGATGAATAACAAGAAATCATACACAGGTAAGGTCATCGGGCGCGATGCTACGACGGATTTGGCTTTGCTGAAGATTGATGCAACCGACTTGCCATACCTGACATACGGCAACAGCGATGACTTGAGAATAGGCGAGTGGGTGCTTGCAATAGGCAATCCATTCAACCTTACATCTACAGTGACGGCAGGAATTGTAAGTGCAAAGGCTCGCAACATTGATGCAAACTCTGGGAATCAGGTCATTGAGTCGTACATACAGACCGATGCTGCGGTTAATCCTGGAAGCAGTGGCGGTGCTTTGGTAAACGCTAAGGGCGAACTTGTCGGTATAAATTCGGCAATTGCTTCTCAGACAGGTTCTTATGTAGGCTATTCCTTCGCAATTCCAGTAAATATGGTGCGCAAGATTGTTGCCGACCTTGCCGAATTCGGCAGTGCTCAGCGAGCCTACATGGGTATTGAAATGATGGACTTGAATTCACAGACAGCCAAAAAGTTGAATGTAGATGATGTTGATGGAGTATATGTAGCACGTGTCGTTAGTGGCGGAGCTGCCGAAAAGTCGGGAATTTCTGCCGGCGACATTATTCTTGCCGTAAACGATACAAAGGTAAATTCGGCAACCGAACTGCTTGAAATGATAAGCCTTTATCGTCCAGGTGCAAACGTGACGCTTGATGTGAAATCGGGCGGTTCTACACGGAAGGTTGATATGACTTTGCAGAACCGTTATGGCGGTACTGAACTTGCAAAGTCGGAAAGTGTTGATGCTCTTGGCGCTCATTTTGAACAGGTAAGCGACCAGATGAAATCGCGTCTGCGCATAAGGAACGGCGTTCAGGTTACTGATCTTACGGCAGGGAAACTTGCTGCTAGTGGAATACAGAACGGTTTTATAATTGTCCGAGCCAACAACAAGAATATCAATTCTGTACAGGATCTTGAGAATGCCATTAAGTCATCGGGCAACGCAATTTTCCTCGAAGGCATTTATCCTAATGGTATGACAGGATATTATGCGCTGAAACTCAATTAAGACTCATTTATAAAACAACAAAAAAGGCTGGAATTTCCAGCCTTTTTTGTTGTTTTAGCAAGCGGATTACTTTACCTTCGAGCCAATCTTGTCGTAGCCTTTTGCTTCTACAGCGAGTTTCATCGACTTGTTGTAGTTGTTTTCTGCATTAAGAATAGCAAAAAGTTCGTCCTGAGCATCCTTCTTGTCCTGATACTTGGTCTTGATTTCAGCATCAATGCTCTGGTATTCGCAGAAAGCATCGTTTATCTTGGTAGCTTCTTCATCGGTGATTTCGTTGTCAGCGATTGCTTCTTTGATAAGATTTGCTATCGAATTCTTTGATTCTAAGATTGTTACTGCATCATGTACTGGGCAAATTTCTTTTGCGCATTCTTCCTTGGTCTCGTTATTTTCCTTTGCTTCTTCCTTGCAGCTGTAAAGGCACATTGCAAGAACTGATACGATTGCTAATAAAACTAATTTCTTCATATTACAATTATTTATTTGTTAGACTTAATTTTGCATATCCTTCTGTGTTTGCGAGTTTTAGTGTGACATCTGCCATTCTTAGCCAAACTTCATCAGAGGTGTACTGTTGTTCAAATTCGGCACGGTCGTTTGCACTGCCTGCATAGCTTTCTGTAATTTCGGCAATAAGGTTCATATAGTTCTTCTCAGAATCCTTGATTGTTTCAATGTCACTATCGTCTATAATTTCGTCGGCAATAGCCGTTTCAACCTTGTCGCAATATTCGTTTACAGCCTTAACAACCTTTTCGGCGTTGTCCTTTGGAGTCGAGGCGCAAGAGCATAGCATCATTGTCAAGGCAATCACTATTATCAACGGAATATTCTTCATCCTATTATACTTTATTGAACAAAATGCAAAGGTAATTTTATTTTGAACAAAAATGAAATATTGGAAATAATTTTTTTGAAAGATTTCTTCGGCATGTTTTATGGTTATTTTCCTTTCTTTACAATTTTCTTGATATCTTTTTTCCCGTCACTATATACGGCTTGCAGGATATATGCACCGGGGTTAAGCCACGATATATCTATTTGCGCTGATTGTGAAATCTGCTTTGTTAAGATCAGTTTCCCGTTGGAATCGTACAAGTTCAATGTCAAATTATCGGGAACAAGGTTTTCGATTGTCAGATATTTGTCTGCTGGATTGGGATATATGGTAAGGCGGGATTCTAAATTCTCAGTAGGCAATATTGATGTAATGCTTGTAGTGTCTATGACAAAGACCGTAACAGAATTGCGCGGACTGATGCAGGTTAGCGTATCGTCAACATATCGTTCTTCAATGTAGTAGGTAGTCGTGTCGAAAAGTACTGGCGTTGTAAAGTAGTTGCCTGATGCTATTGGTTGGCTTGCCGTATCGGAAACGAACCAGAGCACTTCGTTTTGCGATAGCACGACGAGTGTGGTCTGCATTCCCGAAAGTATGTACTGGTCGAATGCCACAGGAGTTGATGTCTGAGGTTGCAGTTCTACATCGCAACGTACTTTTGTGCCGGGCTTTGTCGTAACCGTGAAAGTGACAGTCTGATAACATGGTGCCGAAATCTCCACAGTATATGTTCCTGCCATAATCGGTCGGTGGTATGCACCCAACGGCAGATGCGAGTAAACTTCGGAGTAAAATATGTCGTGATTAAGCACTTTTATCATTGCCTCAACGGGTTCGTGGGTTACTGCATCGGTTACGACTCCATAGAATCCATAGTCGCATTCCATGGCGTAGCTTAGCAGGGCGTTCTTGTTTTTCGTCCAGTAGGTTGGTAATATTGTTGTGTCGTATATATGGTAGGGGCTGATTTCAACAGTCACTTCGCGGCAATGCTGGAAATAATTCATGTAATCCTGGCGACTTCCTTGGATTACATACCAGTCGCCACCTTCGATGACAGATCTTCCTTGGTCTTCGCCAACTAGATACGAAGTGTCTTGGTCGTGGCACAAGGTCGCGTAATTCTGGCAAATGTAGCGGAACCAGTCATTGTCGGCGTGGGTGCGCTGGTTAGTTCGCCATGAGTCCCAGGGATAGTTGAGCAATTCAGCTCCACTGTGGAAATTTGCCGACATGACAAAGTGTTTAGGCGTTACCCAGTCCATTATGGCTGTTGTTTCGGGTTGTATGTCGGCTTCTGTGTCAAATACAGGCAGGTGCGGATAGTTTCGGTTCAAGTCGACATTATTATAATTTCGGCGAGTACAATATCCTTCATATATCATGTCGTTGCTAATTTTATACAATCCGTCGGGATTCTCTACAGGACATATATACAGATCGACATTATCCAATAATTGTTGCACCACCGTATCCGTAGTCGCATTATTTAGAATGTAGTCGACGAGACGCAACATCATAAAGAATCCGACCTCCTCGTCGCCATGCATGGTTGAGGAATATAGAAAGGCTGGTTTGGTAGTCGTTTGTCCCAATGTATTACTTATATGTATTCCGAAAATGGAGTGATGCAGGTCGGGGTGGGGAGTGTCTTCCAAAATAGTATCAATCTCGCAGAGTTCAGGAAATGTATTCTTGAAATATCCAAGCAACTGCGTATATACCTCGTAGGTCGGATATTTGTTCCAGTCGAACATTTCTTCCAATGTGGTTGCCATGTGTTCACCGTTGGAGTCTCTGCCTAGTATGCCTCTGGGCTGAACACAATGCATGTTAATGCTGTCGTTGTGCAATAAGAACCATTCGTTTCCTTCAATATTTACGCAAACTTCAGATGAATGAGCCGACTCTGTATTGCCTCCACAATTGTATGTGATTGTATAACAATGGTTTCCTGGCGTAACTCCAATGTCTGTGTATGTAGAATCGGCGACATTGGCAGCTATTAGAATGCCATCGCGATACACATTGCAAGTGTGGCCAGTTCGTCCGTGTATGGAAATGTCATCTATACAAAGCATATACTGGTCGTGAGAAATGCAATGCACTGCGACATACTTTGCCGAAGATGGCACATAGAACGAATATTCGGTCCATAAATAGTTTGTTCTTATTGTGTCGCAATGCAATGGAATGAAACTGTTTTCATTTGCATCGGTAACAGAATATGATGCGACAAATCTTTCGTTAGAATATTGCGAGGAAAAACTGCGAGCATATAACGAAAATGTAAATGCTTCCGTAAAATTCAGTTCCGGGCTTACAATCCAGTCGTTGTTGCTGATGCTGTAAAGATATGGACAACCAAAATATTTGTGGCCGGAATGGGCAAGATAGTAATAGTTGCCTGTGCTTGTTATCTGTTCGTCATCTATCACGATGAAAGCCATCGTGTCGGTTTCGTTAAGAAAATTCAGTGTGGAGAAGTTGGCTGTCGGAGATTCATCTCCATCAATGTAGTTCCAGCCGACTGTCCCTGGTGAATTTATCGTTCCGTATTCGTGTCCTTCCACATCATCGAAAATTACAATATCCTGTGGGTTTTGCGAGCCGTTCCATGTAAGCACAACGTTGTTTCCAACTGTTTCGGCATGTAGTTGCGTGGGCGCATCGCACATATCGGATGGAGTGTTAGTTTGAATACCATTTGGCATGCTTATGTCGTCAATCCACACGCAGTCGGAACCTTTGCTGGAACCATCTCCACGTTGATAGCGGAACTTAAGCACATGGAAGCCTGAAGATATTTCGCATTGATATTCGCTCCAGTCTGCATATCCAGAAAGAGTTTCCTTCTGTACGCCATCTAGATAGAAGTAAAAGGTGCCGCTGCTTTCTGACGAGAAAATTTTGCGATAATAAGATAGAGTGCCACTTTCGTTAAGATACACGGACAATTGAAGAGTTGATTCAGTGTTTGCCATGTAATAATTTCCGCTTCTGGCACAGTATCTGCCACTATGTGCGCCTTCGCTTGTAATCTCCCATTGGTATTGGTTCCCAATGCGTTCCCATTGCATTGCAGAAAAATCACCGCTTTCCCAGTTTTCAAATAACATTTGGGAATCATTCTGCGCAATAGCGGATGACAAAAACGTTGCTAGAATAAGCAAACAACAAAATACTCGTCTCATACACAAAGTTTTTGCAAATATAAAAAAAGTACAGACACAAATTTTGCATCCGTACTATTTTTATGCGATTTCTTGTAGCAACGCTACAATCAAATTTTCAAATCTTGAAACGTTGAACGTTAAACTTGAAACCTAGAAACGGCGTTAGCCATTCAAACCCAGAAACGGCGAAGCCATTAAACTGGCGCAGCCTTTACACTTCTCTCTTCAGTTCATCGAAGTTCTTGCCGAATACACCTTGAACCTTTGCGATGGAAATGAATGCATCCGGATCTTCCTGATTGATAACCTGCATGATGTCCTGTTTGTCGGTGCGGTGGGCTAGAACCATAAGCACATCCTTGTCTTCCTTAGAGTACCAGCCGTAGGCTTTCAGCACCGTCACGCCTCGGTGCACCTCGTTTGTAATCCGGTCGGCAATTTCTTTGGGCTTGTTGGTGAAGATGACAATCTGGAATGTCTTTCGGTAGCCGTCCATAACCATGTCGGACACATACGAGTACGAGAACATGTAGATGTAGCAGTAGATGAGAGTTTGAATGTCATGTACAATGAAGTAAGATGATCCGATTATCAATACGTTGATGTACATCGAGATACGTCCGTATGGTATGTTCTTGTACTTGAGAATCATAAGTATGATGATGTCGGTGCCACCAGTGTTGCCACCGTACGAAATTGTAAGACCTACGCCGATTGCCGAAATTGCTGCACCAAGCACTGCGTTAGATAGCAAGTCGTTTGCAATCAGAGGTTCGGTGATTATAGACTGGAATAGTCCGAACAGGGCGGAACTTATTGCGGTACAGAAAATTGTGTTGATGGCGAAACGCTTGCCCAAGGTTTTTGCACCTATAAGAATAAGTATTGCATTAAGCACGAAGTTGCTGATACCGACAGGGCAGGAGGTGCCGTAGTACAAGATTGTCGATAGACCGGCAATTCCACCGCCAGTGAGTTTGTTTGGCAGCATGAATGCCGAATATCCGAAAGTATATATCACAAGTCCGATGAGCATTATGAAATAATTTTTCACCGGATTTTTCAGTTGTTTCAGTTTATCTGTTTTCATATCCGATTCCTTTATTTTTTCGTGGCGCAAAGATAAATATTATTTACGATTTACGAGGTACGATTTCTGATTGAAGATTTGAAGATAATCATTACTTTTGTCCTTTCAATGAAACGGATAGGATACGACAAAATAAACGCAAAAGGCTACCTGATAGCAGCCGCATTCATCATAGCGCTTGGAATAGGAATACAGTTCAAGTACATGAACGAGTTTCCTGCATTTATTCACGCCTGGGCGCAAGACGACCGATATGCTCTTGCAACCGGTTTCCTCGACAACGGATTCGACCTGTTTCATCCAGAAACAAACATATACAACAAGCAGTTCCCTGGATGGTGGGCGGAAGCATACGACACTACAATAACCGCCGTAGATTTTCCTATCCATGAGTACATTGTAGCTCTGCTGATGAAACTTTTCGGCACAACTTCGCCGTGGGTGTTCCGTTGGTGGACATTGATATGCAGCTTCATAGGATTGTTTTTCTTGTATAAAGCATCATTTGTAATCACCGAAGATTGCCAAAAGTCGCTGCTCGTCACCGCAATAGCAATGACTGCGCCTGTTTACGCCTACTATTTCAACGGATTTCTTCCTGGTATTCCTGCTTTTGCAATAGGTGTAATCGGACTTTGGTCATACCTTAACTATTATAAGGTCGGCAAAAAGAAATTTTTCCATCTTGCCCTTGCCATAATGACACTTGCCACACTTATGCGCACTTCCTTTGCAATAGGACTGATTGCAATACTCGGATTCGAACTGCTACGGATTTTCCGGAAGGAAAGCACTTTCAAGGATAAACTGCCAACCGTAATAATATCGTTTGCTCTCATATTTGCATACATGGTTTGGAATTCGCACTTACGAAGCAAATACGGCTCGCTTTTCCTAAACGAACTTATGCCAGCCGATAACCTTGACGATTTCCGCGATTTTCTCAACGATGCAAAGAACAATTGGGAATACCAGTATTTTCAGAAATTTCACTACCGAATTTTCGAAGTGCTGGCAGGATTGGCTGTGATAGCAGGAATTGTCAGATTGATAATGAAACTGAAAAACAAGGATGGTAAAGCAAAGAAAAATCAACTGACAATTTGGCTTATTCCAATTATATATTTGTTCGGATGCTTGTTGTTCTTAATTGCAATGATAAGGCAGTTCCCAAACCACGACTACTATTTCGTTGACACATTCTTCTTGCCAATACTTATGCTGTTCGCTTTGATGCTGGGGACTTTGCCCCAAATCAAGAATTACATTGCCGGTGGAATATGTCTTGTCGTACTTGGCGTGCTTTGCTATTTCATGATTGCAAACGTAACCGAAACTCAAGTCAGCAGACGCTGGGCAGAAGATGGGGCATACAAGACCACCCTTAACTTTGAAGGATCTGCCGAATTTCTTGATTCTCTGAACATTCCACGCAATGCAAAAATTTTGGCGTTGTACGCATACCCGCAAAATGGCCCGTTCATACAGATGAAGCGCAAAGGCTACACGGTAATGAAACATAAGGAAAACATTGTAAATGCTGCTCTCACTTGGGATTACGACTATATTGTCATCGAAGACAATATCTATATGGACAAATTTGAAGAACGCAAGGAAGTGCTTTCGCGACTTTCGAAAGTTGCAGACAACGGCAGGATTTCGGTATGCACGCTAAGCGACACTATAGTATGTGAATCGTCAGATGTGTTTTTTGCAAAATAACGCTTGTTGTGCGACCTCGCTGAGGTCGTCTTTTTATATCTTTGTATTCTATATATATTTGACCTCTCCGAGGTCTTATTAACAGGGTTCCATGAACTGAATGATAACAAAAAAGCCGTCCAAATAGACGGCTTTTCAATATTACAAAATCAATTCTTACATTGTTCTGCCAGGATAAACTTCCAGAGCATGCTTCAAAACCTCGATTGCATTCTTTAGGTCTTCAATCTTGAGCACGTATGCTACGCGAACTTCGTTCTTACCAAGACCTGGAGTGTTGTAGAAACCAGTTGCAGGAGCAACCATTACGGTCTGACCGTTGTACTGGAATTCCTCGAGCATCCATTTTGCAAACTTGTCGGCATCGTCGATAGGAAGCTTAACTACTGTGTAGAAAGCACCCTTAGGATTTGGACAATATACACCTGGTATTTCGTTCAAGCCCTTAACCATAAAGTTACGACGAGCAATATACTCATCATAAACCTCGTGGAAGTATTCGTCTGGAGTATCAAGAGCTGCTTCTGCTGCAACCTGACCGAATGACGGCGGGCAAAGACGAGCCTGAGCAAACTTGGTAGCAGTTGCGATAACTTCCTTGTTCTTGGTTACCAAGCAACCTACGCGAACACCGCACATGCTATAACGCTTCGAAACCGAGTCCATCATGATGACATTCTGCTCGATTCCTGGGATTTGCATTGTCGAGAAGTGCTTGTGACCATCGTAGCAGAACTCACGGTAAACCTCATCGGCATACAGGTAAAGGTCGTGCTTCTTAACGATTTCGGCCAACTGGAAGAGTTCTTCCTTTGAATAAAGGTAACCTGTCGGGTTGTTAGGATTGCAGATTACAATACCCTTGGTCTTAGGAGTTATAACTTTTTCGAACTCTTCGATTGAAGGAAGAGCAAAATCGTTCTTTATGCTTGAAGTAATAGGCTTGATAACAACACCTGCCTGCATTGCAAAACCATTATAGTTTGCGTAGAATGGTTCTGGAACTATAACTTCTTCGCCAGGATTGAGCGTAGTCATGAAAGCAAATACTATTGCTTCCGAACCGCCAGTAGTGATGAGCATATCGTTTTCGGTAACGTCGATGCCAATCTTCTGGTAGAAAGCAGCCAGTTTCTTCCTGTAAGAAATGTTACCTGCGGTATGGCTGTATGCAATAACCTTGTCGGTCATATTCTTTACTGCCTCCAAAGCAACTTCTGGAGTTTTAATGTCGGGCTGACCGATGTTAAGATGATAAACCTTTACACCTCTTGCTTTTGCTGCGTCTGAATAGGGAACCAATTTACGAATTGGTGACGACGGCATGTTTTTTCCTTTTTCTGATATCTGTGGCATATCTTTTTTGTTTATAATTTATTGTATAAAAACGTTTTACTTCTTAATAGTCTTTACTTCATCCGACTTGGCTTCTTTTACCTGTGGTTTTACTTCCTTTTTTGAGTCGGATTCGTCAATCTTTTTTACTTCTTTCTTTTCGACAGGAGCTATTGTTTTCACATCGTTTGCATTGGGCGCAACGATAGTGCCTTTTATTTCGAGTTGGATAGGATTTTCATTTCCATCGATGAAAACCTTGATGGTCTTGGTGAACTTGCCAATCCTATTGCTGTCGTACTTAACCTTGATAGAGCCTTTCTTCTTCTTTGCTACCGGTTCCTTGGGCCAGTCGGCAGCTGTGCATCCGCACGAAGTCTTTACGTTTGTCAAGGTAACTGGTTTCTTGGTTATGTTCTTGAAAGTAAAGACGCAACTTGCATCACCGCCTTTTTCCATTGTGCCAAAGTCGTGAACAAGCTTGTCGAACACTATACTTGAACGTTTTTCAACATTTTCGGTCTGTTCCTTATCCTTTTTTTCTTTCTTGCCTGCATTTTCCTGCGAAAAGGCAACACCTACAATCAACATGATTGCCAAAACAAAAAATATCCTTTTCATGACATTATAATTTTTTACAAAGGTAGATTAATTTTTTATTCAATGGTTTAAAAAATCAACAAATGTTTATAGGGGTGGGATTGTTTGAGGTTGTTTGAAATTGTTTGAGGTTGTTTAAGATTGTTTGAAATTGTTTGAGGTGGTTTGATGTTGTTTGAGATTAGAAGCAGAAAAACTAGAAACAACCTTTCAAACGGGCGTCAGCCCATCAAACCTTCAAACGGCGTCAGCCACAGAAACGGGCGTCAGCCCATCAAACTCTCAAACGCCGCAGGCATTTAAACGGCGTCAGCCATATAAACTTAGAAACAACTTATCTTAGTCTTAGCTTTGAACCTTCCACAGGCTGTACTCCTTGTTCCCAACCATTCATTTTGTACAGACTCTTCATTTTCACTGCGTATTTCTGTGAGATGTCGCGCATTGTTTCGCCATGCTGAACGGTATGAACAAGACATTTTTTCTCAGCCTTGTTTCGTTTTGGCTTCAAGTAGATGATTTCGCCTGCCTTAACCTTGTAGTTCTTCGGCAAGTCGTTGTACTTCGGTAGCTGCCATGGTGCCATGCCAAGTTTTCGCGACAGCACTTCTATGTCCATATCGTACTTCAAAATAATGTACTGCGTGTTGTTTATGGAGCCAAGCGAGTACTCCGACATGCTAAGTTCAAAGCTATTTGACGAATAATATATCGATGGTTTCTTGTCGCTTTCGCTTGCACTTGTATTATCGTTGGCAGTATTGTTATTGTCGGAAACGACAGCAATCGGTACGAATGTGCCAGAATCATATTGTGCCAGCTTGTAGTTTTCTATAATTTCAATCAGTCGTGTTGCGTATGTCGGGCTTGTGGCGTAGCCTGCTTTTTTTAGTCCTGTTGCCCAACCTTTGTAGTCCTTCGGATTCAACTGGAATAATGAGGCATAACGTTGATTGTTACGCAGAAAGTCTGAATGGTCGCGGAACGATTCCGATGCATTTTTGTACATGCGGAAGCACTCGTCCTTTGCATCGTCGTCGGCATACATTCTTCCGCCAGTCCAGTCGGAATGGCACTTTATGCCAAAATGGTTGTTGCCTTTTATTGCAAGTTGCGAAGTTCCGCTTCCCGATTCCAAGATGCCTTGTGCCAAAGTGATGCTGGCAGGAACACCAGTCCTACTCATCTCTTCGACAGCAATTTGACAATACTTATTTATATACTCTTCCTGTACCGATTGCGCATGGCACAACGGTATTACAAAAAACATTATAACGACTATCAGCAATTTTCTCATCGCGTAGTTTTTAGAACGATAAAAGTAATGCACAGTAAAACAGCAAAACGCATACAATGTTACAAAATATCAACAGCGGCAAGTTGAAAGGGAGTGGAGGTGTTTAAAATTTGAAAATTTGATAATTTGAAGATTTGATGATTGCTTGCGCGAACTAAAGGTTAGCTACGCTGATTTAAAAATTTGAAGATTTAACGTGAGCGTAGCGAACGAATTCGTGTATATTCGTGTAATTGGCTACGCCGAGCTAAATGTTGAAGATTCGAAAAATTTATTTTGTAAATTTGCATCATGAAATTGTTTCGCGAAATACTGCTTATTATATTCTCGGCCAGCATAATAGTATCATGTAGTGGTAGCAAGAACTTAGCAACCGAAGAAAAAACTACTGCAAGTTCAAGTCTTCCTTGTGCAGAAAAAGGAATATCAGATGCAGATTTCTTTCGCGCTTGTGCAGATGCCACATCAAGCAATATAGGTCTTGCACGCGAAAAAGCCATGGCAGAAGCAAAGTCAAGTCTTGGCAAGGCTATAATAGACAAGGTTTTGACCGCTGCAAAGCATTACATAGTGGAAGAAAATGTTAGCGACAAAGATGCTTTCGTAAAAAACATTGAAATCGTTTCAAATAAGGCTATTGACATTGCTTTGAAGGATATAAGCCCGGTCTGCGAAAAATACAGCGAAACAAATGGCAGATATACAGCGTACGTTGCTGTTGAAATAAGCAGGCAGACAATCAACGATAAACTTAAACGAATTATTGAAAACGATATTCCAAATGTTGACATGGAAAAATTCGGAGTATTGTTTTGCGGGTCGCCTAAATAAAACTGTATAAAAAAACAGAAAATTCCATTTTCAGTATTACATTTGCAAGCAAATATATTCGATTGTCATGACAACACGCGAACTTCTAGAAAAAACATATCTCGAAAAAGACGACATAAAACAACTTTTGGCAACTTCTGGCGAAGAAATGCAGATGCTTTTCCATAAGGCTCAGGAAGTAAAATTCTCGAAACTAGACAATTATGTTCATTTGCGTGGACTTATCGAATATAGCAACAAATGCCGAAAGTCGTGCCTTTACTGTGGTGTCCGTAGCAACAACACCAACATCGACCGTTATACTCTCACCGATGATGAAGTGATTGATTGTGCAAAACTTTCGCACAAACTGGGCTATGGTTCGGTTGCAATACAGAGTGGAGAACGCAGCGACAAAGCTTTTACCGACAAGATTACAACTTTGATAAAGCGTATCAAGGAAATCGACGGCGGTTCACTGGGCATAACGCTTTCGCTTGGAGAACAGAGCGACGAAGTTTACCACCAGTGGTTCGATGCTGGGGCTCACCGCTATCTGCTTAGAATAGAATCGTCGAACGAAGAATTGTACTACAAGATTCATCCGCACGACGAACGTCACGACTTTCACAAGCGGCTCGCATGCATTGATTCCTTGTTGTCAATTGGTTACCAGACTGGTACTGGCGTAATGGTTGGTTTGCCATTTCAGACAATCGACATACTTGCCGACGACCTTATTTTCTTCCGACAGAAGGATGTTGCAATGGTTGGTATGGGTCCGTTCATTCCGCACCCCGACACACCTCTATATAAATATGCCGATCAGATTCCGCCTGTGCAGGAAAGAATGGATATGACATTGAAGATGATTGCAATACTTCGTCTGATGATGCCAGAAATCAATATGGTGGCAGCCACTGCGAACCAAACCATCGACCCGATGGGACGCGAAAAGGCGATTATGGCTGGTGCTAACGTCATTATGCCAAACCTTACGCCAAACGAATATCGCGAAGACTATCTCATCTATCCCGACAAGGCCTGTGTAAGCGACAAGCCAGAAGAATGTTTCTCGTGCTTGGACATCCGTATGAAAGCCATCGGTCACAAGATTCTCTACAATGCCTGGGGCGATTCTGTGGCATTCACAAAGAAGAAAAAATAATGTTTTTAATGGTGTTTGTCATTCTGAACTTGTTTCAGAATCTAGAACGCCATTATATGTTAACGCACATCTGCGAACGCATTGGCAATTCTGTCCAAAGCCTCCTTTAGAATTGAACGTGGACACCCGATGTTCATTCGGAAAAATCCTGCATAGTCGTTTCCGCCAAATGTAACTCCGTTGTTAAGGGCAACTTTTGCCTTGTAGATAAGCCTGTGCTGCAATTCATCGTGCGATAAACCGAATCCGTTGAAATCGAGCCACAACAGATACGAAGCCTCTGGCAGTACAGCCTTGATCTTAGGTAAATTGCGCTTGAAATAATCGTCGGCAAAAGCAATGTTCTCAACTAGATAATCTTTCAATTGTGAAAGCCATTCCTCACCACCACGGAAGGCAGCTTCGGCGCCGATGTAGGCGAAAATGTTGCCGTTGGCAAATTCCGAAGCTTCAAGGTATTCGAAATAGGTGTCGCGAATCGACTTTTCGGGAATGTATGCAATCGAACTCGATAGTCCGGCAATATTGAAGGTTTTGCTAGGTGCAATGAATGTTATGCAGTTTGATTTTGCTGATTCCGATACCGTTGAAAAAGAAGTATGCTTATAGTTTGGCAGAGTTAAGTCTGCGTGAATTTCATCGGAAATTACAAGTACTCCGTTGCGCTTGCAGATTTCGGCGATACGCACCAAATCATCGCGCGACCAGACCGTTCCGCCCGGATTGTGGGGATTCGACAGAAGCATCATCTTGCAACCTTTGGACTTTTGTTCCAAATCGTCGAAATCAATTTCAAAACGACCATTTTTCAAAATCAACTTGTTGGTTATCAGCTCACGACCATTATTAATAGGCAGGTTCACAAACGGTGGATAAACGGGTGTGTTTATTAAAATCTTGTCGCCAGGCTTGGTAAACGCTTGAATACAGAATGCTATGCCGACAACAATTCCAGGGATATAATGCAATTCGCGTTTTTCTGCCTTTATGGAATAATGCTTTGCAAACCAATCTATTACTGCGCCAAAATATGAATCATCGCCAAAGGTGTAACCAAGAAAGCCTTGGTCGCAACGCTTTCTTATTGCATCAAGTACACAATCAGGAGCCTTGAAATCCATGTCGGCAACCCACATCGGCAACAAATCCTCTGTTCCGAAAAACGGTTTCATCAAGTCGTGCTTCACACTTGCACTTCCCTTACGCGGGAAAACTTCGTCAAAGTTATATTTCATTGTTTTTGAGTTTTTCTAAATGCATAAATTACCAGTCCAATTCCACACAATATTGCAGGAATACTCAGTATCTGACCCATATTCAGCGACATGCCTTCCTCAAATGCTTCCTGATTCTGCTTCAAGAATTCAATAAAGAAGCGAGCCGTGAATACCATAATAAGGAACAATCCAAGCATATAACCGTGCTTTTCGGCAAAATTCTTTCTTTTATAAAGCATAATCAGCACTACCGATACAACAATGTAGCACAATGCCTCGTAGATCTGTGTTGGATGACAAGGTAGAGTATCACCGTTGCGGACAAACAGGAAACCCCACGGCAAATCGGTTGGATAACCGTATATTTCTGAGTTCATAAGGTTTCCAAAACGAATTAATGCGCCGGCAAAACCAGTGGGAATCACAATCTTATCCAATATGGCGAGAAAACCGTCCTGCTTCGACTTGAACTTGAATATAAACACAGCTACGAGCACGCCAATTGCACCTCCGTGGCTTGCAAGTCCTTGGTATCCCGTAAATTTGAACGGACTAAATGAGAACGGCAATATCATTTCCATCCAATGCTTCGATGTAATGAAATACGATGGCTCGTAGAAAATGCAATGTCCTAGTCGTGCGCCCAGAATTCCACCCAGGACCACGAAAACAGTAAGGCGGTCTAGTTCTTTCTGTGGAATGTTTTCCTTTTTGTAATAGTGTTTTATGACAAAATATGCCAGAATGAATCCGATAGCGAAAAATGCGCTGTAATAGCGAAGCGAAAATCCACCTATGGTGAATATTTCAGGACTGACATTCCATGTTATAAAGTCAAGCATCGGTAAAATTTTGTGCAAAAGTAATTATGTTTTTTGATTTGTCGGCTTTGATTTTATGCGTTTTTACTTTTCTGACAATTCTATAAGTTGTATTTTATGGCATTACAAAAAAAGTTGTATCTTTGTAATATAAACGACTTCCAAATGACTCCGCAGGAATACATTGTCATTCTCTCCAATCGAATAAGCGATTGCATTGCTCACGGCTACGACTATGCACCAGTCATTGAGCGTGGCAAGGACGACTATATCAGTGAGAAGGTGGGAGAAATGATTTACCATTCTATATGGAAACGCAAGGACATAAGCATTGACTTGCTTGTGGAACATCTTGTTGAATTAGGTGTGCCATCCGAAAATATTGTAGAAAAGGACGGAGATATTGCCGTAAGAATGAACAATGTAGCTATTACAATCAAGAAGTCGGAAGCATACCGGCTAGGTGTGAAAATCGGTTTTTGTCTTGGCAACAATCTTTTCGATGTTACCCGTAACGAAGAAAATGCCATTGCGCGGATTTTCATTGAGATAGACCGTCAATATCCGCAGTGGGAGCAGGAGTGGAGCGAAATATTCGTCGAAATCAGCAAGCAGACAAAAAACATTGACATTTCGATACTTTCCATTGATGCCGTTGTGCGTAATAAATTGAAAGGTAGCAACTTGCCATTCCATATTGAGCATTTTGCCGATGAATCGAAATTGTCGTTGCTGATTGATGGCAAACATCAGATTGCAATTTCAATTCCACACGACCGAATCGCAGAAACAATTACTTCGCTTCACGAAACAATAAGGCGGGCAACCGAAATCATCAGGCAATTGCCATCATCGGTAATTGTTTCTGAAAATAATAGAGACGACTGGGAAACAATATGAGAACCTCTATTGCCATAATGGGATTCCTGCTGCTTGCATTTGTCACGATTTCGTTTGCACAGACAGACGACAGAAGCCGTCGTAACATTAAGGGCAATGTAGAAACATATACAGAAAATAAATATAAGATTGTCTATTCGTTAGATGGTTGTTCAAAAGGAGAATGTGTCGGTAGCAAGACATTCCATTTCGACGGAGATGGCAATCTGGCAAACGCACCTGCAAACGACTTAACCTATGATTATAATGCTGGTTATCAAGCAACAACTATAATATATCAGCCGACGGGCAGAGTGACAATCAACGAACGTAAGCACATTTTTACAATCGAGCGTGCCAATGCAAAGTTTGTATGTACCTACAAGCATAGCATACATCAGCCCACATCTGCAAAATTCTATCCTTGCCGTGGTTGCCGCCGACAAGAAGGACGTACCGCCATATTCAAGTACGACAAGCAAGGTAATATTTTGAAAATAAGCAGTTTCGTTTCGCAGATCGAAGTCAATGGCGAATATATTTCGAGTACCCGCAACGCCGAATACAACTCAACGGCAAGGTACGGACTAAACTTTGAATACGAGTACGACCCATTGGGCAACTGGACAAGCATGAAGTGCTACAATGCTGCTGGTATGCTTGTTGAATGGAAGGAACGGGAATATAAGTATGGAAATGATTGATGGCTAGTGTCTTAGGTAAAATCTGTTGCACTCTAATTAATTGTTTATAACTATATTGAAAAAACATATTGCACCAATCGGAATTATATGTAACTTTGCATTCGTTAAAATTTGAAATGAATAGAATTAGCGCAATATCATTCAAAAGGAGCTTGGTATTTCTGAATATCAAGGAGCGCGATTCATTCTAATTCTGGAAACCGTTTTCGGCATTCGTATAACTATTGCTGGAAATAGTTTCCATTCGTTTTTTCCGTAAGGACAATCAAAAAATATTTATTAATAAATTAAAAATTAAAATTATGGAATTACCATTTGCAGAAGCGTGGAAAATTAAGATGGTTGAACCCATTAAGAAGTCCACAAGAGAACAGCGCGAAAAGTGGCTCGAAGAAGCACACAACAACATTTTCATGTTGAAGAGCGACTATGTTTATATCGACCTTTTGACTGACTCTGGTACAGGCGCTATGAGCGACCGTCAGTGGAGCGCAATGATGATGGGCGATGAAAGCTACGGCGGTGCTCGCAGTTTCTACCACATGAAAGATACTATAACCGAACTTACTGGCTTCGAATATGTTATCCCGACTCACCAAGGTCGTGCAGCAGAGAACGTTTTGTTCTCGTACTTGGTAAAGCCCGGTATGGTTGTTCCTGGTAATGCTCATTTCGATACTACTAAGGGTCACATCGAAAGCCGTAAGGCATTTGCTATCGACGTTACAGTTCCCGAAGCTTACGACACTCAGCTCGAAGTTCCTTTCAAGGGTAATGTAAGCCTCGAAAAGTTGGAAAAGGTATTGCAGGAAAATAAGGGCAACGTTCCTTTCTTCGTACTTACTGTTACTAACAATACAGTTGGCGGACAGCCAGTTAGCATGAAGAATATCCGCGAAACCTGCGAACTTTGCCACAGGTACGGTGTTCCGGTAAACATCGACTCGGCTCGTTTCATCGAAAATGCTTACTTCATCAAGACTCGCGAAGAAGGTTATGCTGACAAGACTCTCCGTGAGATCGTTCGTGAAATGTTCGGATATGCAGACAGCATGACAATGTCGGCAAAGAAGGACGCTCTCGTAAATATGGGTGGTTTCATCGCTACTAGAAAGAAAGACTGGTACGAAGGTGCTAAGTTGTTCTGCATTCCTTTCGAAGGTTTCCTTACTTACGGTGGTATGAACGGCCGTGATATGGACGCTCTCGCAGTAGGTTTGAAGGAAAACATCGAGTTCGAAATGGTTGAAACTCGTATCAAGCAGGTTCACTACCTTGCAAAGAAACTTGACGAATACGGCATTCCTTATCAGCGTCCTGCTGGTGGTCACGCTATTTTCGTTGATGCCGACAAGGTGTTGACCAACATCCCGAAGGAAGAGTTCCCAGCACAGACATTGACTTGCGAACTTTACCTCGAAGCAGGTATCCGTGCTTGCGAAATCGGTTACGTTCTCGCTGACCGTGACCCGGTTACTCGCGAAAACCGTTTCGGTGGCAACGACTTCGTACGTCTCTGCATCCCACGCCGTGTTTACACCAACAACCACATGGATGTAATTGCAGCTGCTTTGAAGAACGTTTACGACCGTCGCGACACTATCAAGCGTGGTCTTGAAATCACTTGGGAAGCAGAATTGATGCGTCATTTCACTTGCCAGTTCAAGAGACTCAAGTAGATTTACGAAGTACGATTTAAGATTGTAGATTGAATAGGTCGCATTTCTGCGACCTATTTTTTTGCTCTTATTTCCTTAATAGCTCATAGTCGTTTTGCTTGAGCTTTTCGAATATGTTTTTTACAATGGGGCAGGTCTGCGTATTCAATTCACAGATTTTCAGGATGCTCTTGATGTTCTTTGAGTCGGTGTGCGGATATTCGCGGCAGGCTTTTGTGCGAGAATTATAGAGCATACAATAATTGTCGGGCATAAGGAAAGGGCAGGGCATAGTCTTGAAAACATAATCCCCGTCTTCGTCTATGCGAAGATATTGGCAGATAAAAGCCGATTCTTTCATTTTTAGGTGGGAAGCCATTCGTGCTATGTCGTTCTGAATGAAACGTGGCCCTAAACTTCGGCAACAATTTGCACATTGAAGACAATCAATCTTTTCCGACTCCTCGTCGTGCAGACGATGAAACAGTGTGTCCAACTTTTTGCTGTCCAGACGCTTAAGACGTTTCATCAGTTCTGTGTAATCGCTATCCATGGTATTTATTCGGCCTTAACCACCCTATGCGAAACCGATACGCCTTCCGATTTGATATTCACTATGTACAATCCGTTGGTCAAGTCGGATACGTCGTATTCAACGGCTTCATCGTCAGTAACATATGCTCGGTATGAACGTAAAAGTACACCAAGTGGCGAATACAGGTCAACTGTGACATCGCGCGGCTTTTCCGTTCTGAGTCTAACGGTCAGTTTGTCTGCGATGGGGTTTGGTACTATCGACATGAAGTTTTGTTCTGTAGATTCTGATGCATAGCCAAATTCTCCAAAATCGAGTTCTGCAACAACAGGCAGATGGTCGCTCATGTTGTACAATGCATCAATGACATTTGACGGCAAAGTGTTGTTCTGTGGAGAATTAATCGCTCCGTTGAACCTATTGCCGTCCTGTCCGACAGCCCAGTAAGAGTTCTGGTGATATGTTATGCCTTTTGTACCGTTTATTATGCTACCCGACATCAGTATGAAATCAAAACGGTCGTCCATGCCGCCTCCAGAAAAACAGTCGTTGTTGCCACTATGGGTCGATTGAGTGTGATATTCGCTGAAATTCCAGTTATTATTCCATTCGCCCATCTGGTTTACAGGGTCGTAGAACGCAATTGGCAGATACGAAGGGTTCACAAGGTTCTGGAATGCAGCTTCTGATGCCTTGTAGATATTGAAGTCGCCGCAGATAATGAAATTGTCGTTGTTGCCTTGTGCAACCAGATAGTTCATAAACTGTTGGATTTCTGTTCCACGTTGTGCTGCCGACGACGATTCGCTTCCTGCTTTAAGGTGGGCAATGGCAACTTTTAGGGTATCTCCCGAGGTCAAATGCCTCAGTTTGTAGATATTTATCTCGCGGATGTCGGTATCGACTTTTGTCTGGGCAACAAGTTTTAGTTTTGTTTTGTCATAAAACAGGGCATTGTTAAGGTATTCGCTTCCCGATGCCGCAGCCGATGCCCAGCGATTAACACCATTTATATTCAGCGAATTGCCAAGTATATACGAAATTGAATATGCTAAGGATGGATTTCTTCCGCCAACCTCGCAGCAGCAAAGTATGTCGGGTTGTTGGTTGGCGACAATAGTTGCCAGATAGCCAGCCTTGGCCTGATGAGGATTGTTTGTCGTTGTGCAATAGTCGGGGTAATTGTTGAAATTCAACAAGTTGTAACTCATTACCTTTATCCGACCTTGAGAAAAGATGGATGTGGTAAATGCTATGAATACAAATAGCAATATCCAAAACTTATTGCACATCATTCAAATTAGTTTAATATATTTTTCTGTTTAACTTCAACAATCTTGCCATATTTTGCGAGTTCCTTCATGTCGATTTTTTTCTTGTTTCCGACAATGGTTATCAGCATAGGGCGACCTTTGATATTCTGTTTGTAGAAATTAACTATATTGTCGAAATCCACGTCTTTGTATATGTCGTATAGTTTTGCGCGTGGGTCTTCTTTGTATCCAAAAAGTCTCCAGCTTTCAATGGTTTCGGTAACATCGCGCTTTGCTGGGGATGAAGTCAGCAACGACTGTAGTAAGTAGTCCTTTACGCCTTGCATACGCTGTTTCTTCATTGGCATGTCGTTGATAAGACCAGTCATTACCGAAATAGCCTCGATTGTCTTGTCGCTCTGTGTACCTACGAATGCTATGAATTTTGATTTTTCTTTCTTGGTAAGACCACTCCTGCTAACTGCGTATGCCGAGTATGCCATAGAGCGGAATTCTCTGATTTCCTGGAACACAAGCGAAGACATTCCAGTGCCGAAATACTGGTTGAAAGCATTTTGGCTTGCCATCTGCTTTTCGTCAAGCACTTCGCCTTGAACATAGAAGTAAATCTTGCTTTGCAATGCCTTTGAGTCGTTTAGGAAAAGTATGGTGTTTTCTGTATATTCCTTTGTCGGAAGAATTTTTGGAAATTCATCGTTGGTATCTACCGAATTGAAATCCATAGTTTTCATCATTGTGATAACATCGTCAACGTTAAGGTTTCCTGAATAATGTATAGTGAACGGATGCTGCTTTAGATTTGAAAGAGCAGCCATCATATCGTCTGAAGTAATCTTTGATACTTCCTTGGAACTCGTGCGGCGCAGGTATTTTGAATTTTCACCATAAATACCGTATTGCAGTAGGGCGGACGCTATTTCGTCTGTTGATTCTCGTTCCATCTTGCGGTTCATGGCATCTTCTTCGGTAATGCGTTCTAACTTTGAATCATCTGCCTTGGCATCTGAAAGTAGGCTAAGTACCAGACTTACCGACTCCTTGAAATACTTGTTGAAACCATCAATAGAAATCGTAAAGTAGTTTTCACCAGCAGATACCGAATACGATGCTGCATATTTCTGAAGTTCCTTGTTCAGTTCGTCGTTAGTGTATTTTGACGTGCCTATGTATTGTAGGTATGATGCCAATTGTTCGTATTTCGGATTATTTTTAAGTCCAGTCTTGAACTTGATTTCCATATTGAAGATGTCGTTCTGGTCAAATTTTGAATAATATAGGTCAATGCCTTTGGCAATTCCGTGATATTCATAGTCTTTGCCTTCCTTTATAAATTCCGGCGACATCGATTTTACAGGCATTTTCTCAAATTTCTTTGCATATTCCGAAGACACTTCTGCATTTTCGGGTACAACTGGGTCAAAACCTGGCTTGTCAAGTTTGTCTTTTTTAGGAAATCCCATCTTTGAGTGATATGAAAGGTAGTTTTCGTTAAAATATTTTTCTGCAACCTTCTTTATGTCGTCGGGGGTTATGCTTTCGATAATCTTCGGATATTTAAGGATTTCATCCCAGCTTTTGCCAGAAATGAAGCATTCTCCCATTCTGTATGCACGCATTTCGGGGTCTTCCATTTCCGATTCGAAATCCTTTATCATTTCGAGCTTTATCGATTCGAGCCATTCTTTGTCAACTTCTTCGGTACGCAGACGGTTTATTTCGTTTACAACCAAAGCTTCTGCGTCTTCGAACTTTTGTCCGAGAATTTTCGGGACATATAATATCATCATTCCTCCATGGTCGAGACGTTCGTTGTTGAGAGCCATTGCTGCCAGCAATTTTCTGTCGTTCATGAGTTTGTCCAGATAACCAGTCGATGATGAATTGTTCAGCAATTTCTCGCATACTGAAATCACATACGAATCATAATCATTCATTGTAACTGTACGATAGCCCAGCACACCCATCTTAACTGGAGTTAAGTTAACTTCAACGGATTCGACTCCGTTGAATGGTTTTTCCTCGTACTTCGGATACTGCGGAACTTCACCTTTTTTCCATACGCCGAAATACTTTTCAATCAAAGGCTTAACATTCGAAACTTTGAAGTTTCCTGTCATGATGAGAGCCATATTGTTGGCGACATAGTATGTGTCGTACATTTTCTGCATTGTTGTCAGCGACGGATTCTTTATGTGGTCGGCCTTGCCGATAACGGTTTGTGTACCATAGGGATGGTTCTTGTAGAAATTTGCAAGGAACGACTCCATAAGGTTTGATGTGAACTCGTCGGCATACATGTTCTTTTCCTCGAATACTGTTTCCAATTCCGACTGGAACAACCTGAAAACAGGGTGTTTGAAGCGGTGTGAGTACAATTCCATCCATTTTTCCATCTGTCCTACGGGGAAGGCATTGAAATAAGCCACAACCTCGTCTGATGTAAAGGCATTTACCATTGTTGCACCCATTCCGTCGAGAAGTTTGTCCAGCTCATTTGGAATAGCATACTTGCCTGCGTTCAACGAAAGTGCATTTATTTCCTTCTGGATTTCCTTGCGACGAGCATCATCGGTTGTTTGCGCAAGTTCGTCGTACTTCATTACGATGCTGTCGAGATAAACCTTTTCTGCCTTGTAGTCGATGGTTCCAATCTCATCGGTACCCTTAAACATCATGTGTTCAAGGTAATGGGATGTGCCAGTATGGTCGGCTGGGTCGTATTTGCCACCTGTCTTTATGGCGATAGCACCAAGGACAACCGAAGCATTTGGGTCTTCGTTTAGATAAACGCTCAATCCGTTGTCTAATTCGTAATGTATAACCTCAAGGCTTTTGTTCTTTTGTGAAAATGCGATCAAACTGCATGAAATCGCAACGAGTAAAAAAACTAATTTATTCATTTTCAATTTATTTATATTTCTTCTTAAAATCCTTTTTCTTCAATACGGCGGTTGAATTTATTGACACATCCTTTATTGGATGGCGGTCAAGATCTGTTTCAATCTTTGAAAATTTGTCGAGTATGTCCATTCCGACGACGATTTCCCCAAAAACGGTATAAACGCCTTCAAACATAGGAACTCCGCCATTTTCAAGGTACTTGTCATTGTTTTTTCCCGAAATGGAAAATAGTTCCACGCCATCCTTTTCAATCTGTGGCTTGACAATTTTCATAATTCTTGCATATACCTCGTTGTACTGCTTCATCGTTTTCATGTCATGAAGCGCATCAAGGCTGTCTTTATACACTTTGTTTTCGGGATGCGACAGGAATTCGTCTATATATAATTTATAGGTGTCGCGGTTCTTGAGAGCAACAGATGCCTTTATCTCATGAATATTCAAATTCTTGCCACCGTCAATAACGAAAAATAGGTTTGCATCTGATTTTTTGTCAGGATTTTGAGATCCTTCCAATCTTTTCATAGCAATTGTTCCACGTTTAGGGATAATTTTCCCATTAAATTCGGATGGTAGGGTAGTCTCGTTTATGTAGTCGGTTTGCAATACGCTGTTCTCGTCGTATTCTTGGTGCAGTCCAAACGAATAGTCGCTTTTGTGCACGGCCTTGTACATAGGCGTTTCATCGTAGAAATGAGACGAACATTTTTCCATAAAGTTGTCGCGGTGCTTTGGGGTCCCTTCGTATAAACCAATTACGAAGCAACCTTCCGAAGTTTCTATTTCAGCGTAATTCTTTATTTTCAACGGATTGTGCATAGTGCTACAAGACATCAAAAGTCCTGTGCAGCATAGGCCTAAAAAAAGTATCCGCAATATTTTTTTCACAAATAATAATTTATATTGTTTTTTTTATTAATATTGTGGGCGTAAAATTAGAAAAAAAATTACGAATGAATATGAAAAAAAATGTTGTAATATTTTTGGTATTAGCATTGGCTATCGGTGGTATGGTTTTGTCGAACGGATGCCGTAAACCGGTTCCGCCAAAGGCAATCGTAAGAATTGTTGATACAAACAAGCAACCTGTTGAAGGCGCGATGGTTATAGTCAAGGCAAACAATTCAGACAGTGCTCATACAATGGTATATTTCAAGGATGAAACCAAGTCGGTGGCCGACACTCAGTACACAAAAGCCGACGGCGTTTTGGAATATGAATTCAAGTACGAGTCAATACTGAAGGTCGAAGCAACAAAGGGTGCCGATAGGCAAAATCCATTTGTCAGAAGAGGAATGGGTGTTCTTGTTCTTGAAAACAACAAGACTGCCGATGTGACTATTGAAATCAACGAACAAACCGTATTTAATTAGGATTAAGCAATGAAAAGACTTTTATCGGCATTTGTCCTTGTGACAATATGCGCAACTGCATTTGCTCAAGTATCAGTTACTTCCGCAAACTATTATCGGATTGGTAATACAGTAAGAGATATATACGTTGTCGCTAATGACCTAACAGATTCTGTAGCAACAACAAGTATTGTCAACAATCCGTTTGTGCTCGATAATTCACTTCGCTCCCTTTTCGAAGCTTATAATATGATTGATACTGCTTTCTATGATGAGCCAAGAACCGAAGGTGAATTTACAAATGCGTCTTTCTCGTATGCCGATGAAAATGGTATGCGCATGCATATAACAGTTACGGATGAAAAGGCATTTTGCCTTGGCATAAGCGGTGCATTGGCGCAAATGGGACTCAACGATGATATGGAACTCAAGTTCGAAGAACCTATGGACGTAATAGAGTTCCCTGCTGTACTTAACTCGGCAAAAAGTAGCACAGCGCACGGTTCATATCTTAAGCATATACGCGAAATGCAAAGCGCATTTAACTCTATGGATGGCGGCGCTATGGTATATGAATTTGTTACTGCGGAATACGATTCTATATTAATAGATATGCAGGTGACCTATAATTCAACATTTGATGAGGCTGGAACACTTACTCTTTCGGGTGATTTTATGCAGCAGGGTGAGTATGAGTATCTTCGTGAAAATAGACAATATGCATACGTTACCAATATGTATCTGCACAGAATAGATGGTGAGTTTCTGAACATTAACGAATGTACTTTGACGAATCCTTTTTTTGCTGCGTATTTTGGAACCGCCACAATAAACCTTGGCGAAGCAATGAATGCACTGATGGGTATGCACTTCCCGATATCGTCAACAACAACAACATTGAACTACTGGACAGCCAACGACAACTATCCTATACTTGAAATGTCAACCAATGCAAATGCAACTGGTGTTAAGAAACTTGCTGTAAGATATGGAGAAAACGGAGTTTGTGTCGAAAATCAGAAAATATCAGCAAATATCTATCCGAATCCAACGTCCGATTTTCTAAACATTGAAATGGAAGAGATGGGAGAGGCAACAATCCGCATTTATTCTGTAAATGGTTCTCTTGTAAAGGAAGATGTTCTGAACGGTTCGCACAACAGTATTAATGTTAATACATTCAGCAATGGAAATTATTTTTACACGATTTCGTGTGGAGATAAAGAAATAAGTGGTAAATTTGCAAAGAATTAATAACGGCTTGGGGTATTAGCTCAGTTGGCTAGAGTGCATGGCTGGCAGCCATGAGGTCATCGGTTCGACCCCGATATACTCCACCAGAAGGAAGCGGCTGATTAGCCGCTTTTTTCGTAAAGATGAAAATATTTTACAATGAATCTATATTCTATATATTCTATTGATTTTCCAGACTTTATAAGGGAAATTTCTCAAACTCCCGCTATGCTTCGTCTCGATGACATAGGTATGAATTGCGGATGTGAGTACACTAGTTTTCCACTTTTTGATGGGTTGGAGAAATATTCGCGTTATGGGCATAGTGTCGGTGTGGCTTTGATTGTGTGGCATTTCACTCACGATGTTCGCCAGAGTACTGCTGGTTTGCTGCACGACATTTCGTCGCCAGCGTTTGCTCACGTAATAGACTTTATGCACGGCGATTACCTTACTCAAGAATCTACCGAAAATGGTACGGAAAAAATCATTGCAGAGTCTGTCGAGATACAGCAGTGCCTAAAAAAATATGGTATAAAAACTGCCGATGTCGCTGATTATCATATTTATCCGATTGCCGATAACGATACTCCGCGACTTTCTGCCGACAGACTTGAATACACAATGGGAAACATCGTAAACTATCGTCTGGCAAGTTACGAAAAGGCTAAGGAACTGTACGACAACCTTATTGTTGGCATCAACGAGGAAAATCAGCAGGAAATAATGTTTGCCGATAAAAACAAAGCTTTGGAATTCGCAAAGTTGTCGCTGCAATGTTCAAAAATATACGTTTCCGACGAAGACCGTTACTCGATGCAACGTTTGGCGGAAATACTCAAGGACTGCATACAGCGTGGCATAATGTCGGAGGCTGATTTGTATCTCGGAGAATCGTATGTTATTGAGAAACTTATGAGTACGGAGTTTTCTGCAAACGAGTGGCGTAAATTCAGAGCCTATTCGGCTATTGAACGTATTGGCGGCAGTCCCGATTCTAGGATAATACATGCAAAAAAACGTCATATAAATCCATTTGTAAGCGGACAGGGGCGAGTGTCTGATATATTCCCTGAATATGAAGAATCTTTGCATAGGTATTTATCTGAAAGTCAAGATTATGCAATATGTGGACGATAATCTGACTGGATTAAAACTGAAAATTTGAAAAAAAACATTATATTCGCATTTTATTTAAACTATAAATTTATGATTTACGATTTCACTTATCAGAATCCCACTAAGATTCATTTTGGAAAGACTGCACTTGAACATTTGCCCGAAGAACTTAACAATTTCGGCAGCAACATATTGCTCGTTTACGGCAAAAACTCCATAAAGGCAACTGGCCTTTACGACAAGATTATGGGAATGTTGATGGCTACAGGCAAGAAGGTTACCGAACTTGCCGGCATAAACTCAAATCCGCGCTATTCGCAGGTAATGGAAGGTTGCAGGCTTGTACGCGAAAACAATATTGACCTGATACTTGCTGTTGGTGGCGGTAGCGTTGTTGACTGCTCGAAAGGTATTGCTGCATCGGCATACTACGACGGTGATGCGTGGAAACATTACTGGGAAGAACAGGGACTTATTGAAAACAAGGTTGTTCCAGTGGCTTCTGTACTTACGATGACAGGAACCGCTTCGGAAATGAATACCGGTTCGGTAATTACCAACGAGGACAAGAAATTGAAACTTGGTCGTGTTTTCCCATTCCCTGATCTTTGTCCGAAATTTTCAATCTTGAATCCAGAATTTACTTACACTGTGCCTAAAATCCAGATGGTCAGCGGTATAGCAGACATATTCTCCCACCTTATGGAACAATATTTCGGTGGCGACGACGACTGCACAAGCGACTATCTTCTCGAAGGCGTTATGCTGTCGCTGATAAATTCGTCGCGCAAGGCTATTGTCGATCCGCACGACTACGAAGCACGAAGCAATATAATGTGGTGTGCAACAATGGGTCTGAACAAGATTCTCGCCTTGTCGAAGATGCAGGACTGGGAAGTTCACATGATTGAGCATCAGCTTGGCGCATACACCGACTGTCCGCACGGAATTGGCCTTGCAATAATTTCGCCTGCTTACTACCGTTATATTTACAAGTGCGGTTTGCCAAAGTTTGTTCGTTTTGCAAAGAACATCTGGAAGGTTGATGCAAACGGCAAGACTGACGAACAAATTGCTCTCGAAGGTATTGCCAGCCTTGAATCGTTCTTCCGCGAACTAGGAATTCCGGCAATGCTCCGCGAGGTAGGAGCAACGGAGGAAATGTTGCCTTTGATTGCAAAATCGACGATTCCTGGCGGTGGATACAAGAAAATGGAAGCCGATGACATATTGGTTGTGCTTAAGAACTGTTTCTGAAATTGTACGTATGAGAAAAATTTTCGTAAACATAGCAATGTCGTTGTTGGTTGTTGCGCTAGCGGTTTCGTGTACCAACAATGAGAATGCTGACAATCAGGTTGAAGAACCAAAGACCGAAACCGATACAATCTGCAGTGCACCGCTAATTGCATTGCAGGACTGCCAGCAGCAGATGTCTGCCGAACTATTTGCTGGGCAAGACGATGAGTTGTTGAAGAAGATTTTGCCAGATGGAACGGCTGAGGCTTCGATAAATGTTTTTATGCAGGAGCGTGGTGAAAGGATTGTGCTTTTCGATGCAGGACTTGGTGCTTCGCGCAATGGTCGTCTGCTCGCAAACTTGGATTCTGTAGGCGTGTTGCCAGACGAGATAACCGACATTTGCATAACTCATTTCCATGGTGACCATATAGGCGGACTTATTAGTCCCGAAGGCGAGGCTGTTTTCAAGAATGCGAAATTGCATTTTTCCGACTTGGAATTGGAAGCGTGGACAGTTGGCGCATTGAAGGATAAAAACGAAATGGTTGAAAAGATGCTTTTTGCTTACGAAGGCAGATGTGAAACTTTTCAGGCTGGCGATACGATTGTTGACGGCATTATAACGATTTCGGCTCCGGGACATACACCTGGGCATACTATGTATGATGTTGGTGATGCAATAGTTGTCGGCGATCTTATGCACGCAGTGGCCTTGCAGGTTGAACATCCCGAATTTTCGGCGAAATACGATTTCGAACCCGAACTTGCCGCTCAAACAAGAAAGGCAATGCTCGAAATTGCAAGGACTTCGCACAAGCCATTGGCTGGAATGCATTTCCCTGCACCATTCATAATTGAACTTTGACCAGATGACTGACAAGGAACAGAAATATGAAGCGCTTGTTGCTCAGGCAAAGGCAATGTCGGAGGCTGAAACTGACGAGATTGCTCTTATGGCAAATGTTGCGGCAATCATTCACGAGACATTTCATTTCTGGTGGACTGGTTTCTACCGTGTTGTAGGAGAAGAACTTGTGCTTGGCCCGTTTCAGGGACCGCTGGCTTGCACACGGATAAAGTTCGGACGTGGAGTTTGCGGAACTGCGTGGAAGGAAAAGCGGTCTGTTGTTGTGCCTGATGTCGAGGAGTTTCCTGGTCACATCGCTTGCAGCAGTGCTTCGCGTAGCGAGATTGTAGTGCCGATGTTCCGCAACGGAGAAGTGTTTGCTGTTCTTGACATTGACAGCGAAAAACTCAGCACTTTTGACGAAACCGACAGGGTATTTCTTGAAAAAATAGTACAGCAATGTTTTTAGATTGGCTTGAACATCATCTTTTGCCTTGTCCGACAAAACATTTCTTCGGAATTGAGTGCCCGGGTTGTGGAATGCAGCGCTCTATAATCGAATTGCTGAGAGGTAATTTCTTGGAAAGCATAAAGTTGTATCCTCCATTAATTCCGATGATAATATTGCTGGTACTTTTGATTATAAACTTGAAAGTCAATTCTTTAGTGTTGCAAAAAGTCCTAAAATATTTCTTTATAGCAGAGGCGATAATAATATTCATAAACTATATACTTAAATTCATTTAATATGGAAGATACATTTGAACGTAATGGTGAAATGCCATCAGGCGAAAGTCCTAAAACAAATAAGCCGCAGGGCAATTTGAGAATGCCGGCTCCCAATGCGAACCTAATCCTTGCATTTGGAATCGTATCTATCGTAACCTGTTGTTGCTGTAGCGGAATCTTGGGTATAATTTTCGCAATTATTGCAATAATTCTTGCCGTTAAAAGCAAAAAGGAATTTACTAGCAACAGCGATCTTTACGACGAAAACACATTCGGTAAGGTTAATGCGGGTAAAACCTGTGCAATCATCGGACTGGTAGTCGGAATCCTTATGTTTGCCATTGCTATGATAGTGATTTCTGTAAGCCTGTCGGATGGGGCAAGCCTTATTGATTCGGTAGGAGGATGGGATCAGATGGGATATTAAAATTTGATGATTTGAAAATTTGAATGATTTGAAAATTTGATTGTAGAGACGCGACATGTCGCGTCTCCACTGATTAAATAATTAACCAATGACATTAAACGACCGAATAAACATATTGGCATCCTTTGGCAACGACCTTGCAGCAATCTGCGACGGCAAGGAAGTCGAAGGTTTTCCCGGATTCGAGAAGATAAAGGCGTACAATCCGTGGTTTACGGAGGAAAACGTAAGGTTTTGTTTGCAAAACTGGCATTCGCAGTTGAACAAGGAAACCTTGGTAAAATTTTGTTCTTCATATAATATCGACGACAATCTTTCCGATTTCTGCGTGGCGATTGTTATGGCGGGAAACATTCCGATGGTCGGTTTTCACGACTTCGCCTGTGCGTTTTTGTGCGGTGTGATGATTGAAGCAAAGTTGTCGAGCAAGGACAATGTGTTGATGAAATGGGCAATCGAACATATTATGGCAAAGTCGCCAGAATTGGCAGGACGCATAACGCATACCGAAGAACGATTGTCGGACTTCGATGCAGTAATTGCAACAGGCAGCAACAATACGAACCGCTATTTCGAGTATTATTTTGGCAAGTACGACAAGATTTTGCGTCACAACCGTAATTCTGTTGCAATAATAACCGGCGACGAAACCGACGAGGAACTTACTGCCCTTGCCGACGATGTGTTTATGTACTTCGGATTGGGATGCCGTAGTGTATCAAAGTTGTATTTGCCAAGAGGTTACGATTTCAATAGGATGGGGGAGGCTTTCCAGAAATATGCCGACATCATCAACCATAACAAGTACAACAACAACTACAGTTACCAGTATGCCGTGATGGGAATGAACAAAATCGAGCACGTCAATTTCGGACACTTGCTGCTCACAGAGAAAAAAGATATGAATTCTCCGATTGGTGTCCTGCATTTTGAATACTACGACGACATAAAGGCTGTGGAAAACGAACTTATGCAGAATGCCGAGAATATACAGTGCATAGTAGCCAAAAGCAAATTTTCCGAAAATTGCGTTAATTTTGGTGAAACGCAAAAACCAAATATTTATAACTTTGCAGATAATATTGACACTATAAAATTCATTACAGGACTATGCAGAAAATAATTAAATACAAGGTATCAGACGAGGCCGAATTCGTAAGGGAAATTGAGTTGAAGGACGATTCTTCGTTCAAGGATTTGCACACCGCCATACAGAAGGCTTGCAAGTACGACCCGTCGCTCATAACGATGTTCTACATTGCCGACGAGAACTGGGAGGTTGACGATGAACCCGAAAACGAGATTCTTCTCGAACGCATGGACGAAAAGACTCAGCAGGATTGCCGTCTTATGGAAGATACACCACTGAATTTTGTCAAGGTTGAAAAGGGGCTGAAGTATCTGTATATGTACGACCTGCTTTCTGAACGGTGTTTCTTTGTGGAAGTGGTTGATGTTCGCAACTATACAAAGAAGGACGAGAAGACTAAGTTCCCGAAATGCACATTTGCAGAAGGTTTGCCACCACAGCAAATCGAGATGGACGACCTTGAGGAAGAATTTGAAGAGAATCCAAACATTGAAGATTTCGACGAGTTTGACGAGGAGGAGGAAAATCCTTACTACGACAACGAGTTCGAGGATGGCTACGATGAATTTGGAGGCGGCTACAACGACGACTACAACTACTAAGAACGTAATCACTTGGCGAAATACCTTATAATAATTGCTGGTCCGACTGGAGTTGGAAAAACCGACCTAAGCATCGGTATCGCCAAGCATTTCGGTGCGGAGATTTTGTCGTGCGATTCGAGGCAGTTCTACAAGGAACTCGGAGTCGGTGTCGCAAAGCCTACAGCCGAGCAGATGAAGGAAGTCAAGCATCATTTCATTGACAATGTGTCTGTTACGGAACGATATAGCATCTGGCAGTACGAAAACGATGCGATAAAACTTCTGGATGAATATTTCAAGATTCATGACTATGCTGTAATGTGCGGTGGTTCTGGACTTTACATTGATGCTGTTTGCAATGGAATCGACCTTATGCCAGACCCTGACCCTGTTATCAGGCAGGAGGTAATTGACTTGTATAACGAAAAGGGGATAGAAGCCTTACGCTTTGAACTTCAGCGTATTGACCCCGAGTATTATGCACAAGTCGATTTGAAGAATCCGCAGCGCATTATGCGGGGCATTGAAATGACAAGGCAGACTGGCAAGCCATTTTCACAGTTTCGTACTAATACAAAGCAGAAACGTCCTTTTGAGACAATAAAGATGCTCATAAATACCGATCGTAACATTCTGTACGACAGGATTAACCGTCGTGTGGACATTATGCTGGAACGCGGTTTGGTAGAAGAGGCACGCAATTTGCTTAAATATAGAGATATGACTGCTTTGCGAACAATCGGTTACCTTGAACTTTTCGACTACTTTGATGGCAAGACAAGTCTTGAAGAGGCTGTTGAACTCATAAAGCGCAATTCTCGTAGATATGCCCGCAGGCAGATAACTTGGTTTCATAGGAACAACGATTATATTGAATGCGAACCTGATGAAAATACAATTCTTTCGATAATAAGGAATAATATTTAAAAATAAGAGATATGAAAAAGAACATTATTTTAGCAATTGCAGTTGCATTTGGACTAACAGTGACAATAGCTTGCAATCAGTCGCAAGCGAACAAAGAATATGTTGCAAACGACAATAAGTCTAATGTAGAGGTACCCAAAGGTGTTGAAACACTTGCAAAGGATTTGCTTTCGGGAGAGACAAATGCCGAAGATAGGAAGGAAGAAAACTGTGAAGTAATAGTAACTGTTACAGAAAAGAATTTCAATAAGGTAACTGCTAGTGGTGTTGTTCTTGTTGATTTTTCAGCAACTTGGTGTGGCCCTTGCAGAATGCAGGAGCCTATACTTGTTGAAGTTGCAAAGGAAAATGCTGAAAAACTAACAGTTGGGGCTCTTGATGTTGACCAGTGTCCAAAACTTTCTAACAAATTTAACGTCCGTTCAATTCCGTGTATGATTCTTTTCAAGGATGGCCAGGAAGTTAAGCGTATTATCGGTTACCACGAAAAGGTTCAACTGCTCAAGGAATTAGAGGAGTATCTTTAATCTCCGATTTGTTAAAAAATTAAAGGCTGTCAATCGACAGCCTTTTTTGTTTTATATCACTTTTCGCCAAAATCTGTTTGTTATGTCAACTGGTTTTGTATTGTTGATTTTGTACATCCTCTGGTTGGTTGTCTTTTTGTCAAGACCGCCATATTTGGGATTGTAAGGTCCAAGTTTCAGGTACTGGAAAGGAGTTATATCTTTGGGGAAAGTTTGCTTGCCAGAATACCACGCAACCTTCTTGTCGAAAGTCTTATGGACGTACTCGGCCATCTTGATAACCTCGTCCTGATTAGCATCGCCACCCATAAAGCAGAAGCATGTTATACTCTTGTTGTACTTAGAAATCATATCTGAAATGGTTTCTTCGTCAAGCTTGTTGCCAATGTCCTTGCAAAGATGCGGGCTATGGCATCCTGGGCAATGGTTGGGACAATTGCTAAGGTTTACAGCTAAAGTTACTTCATCAGGAACTTCTTGGAATACAATATCGTAGTTGTAATATTTTAGCATTCTTCAGCCTCCTTCAACTTATTGTCGTAATATCTTCTGTGTGCTTCCTGCTGGCGAGCTTCCGAGAAGTTGCTTACTCGCTTCATATATCCGATAATTCTCGTCAAGTAGTCGATGTCGGTGCTTCCACATTCGGGGCAAGTCTTCAAGTAGCGCTTGTCTATGTGACCGCACTTGTTGCAAACTGTGTTTGGAATGTTGAATGTGAAGTAGTTGCAACCTTCGATTGCTGCGACCTTCAAAAGCTGGCGGTACTGAGCCTTGCTCAAGTGTTCCTCGAGGTTTACATGTAGTGCAGAACCACCTGTGAGGTGTTCTATGTATTCCTTGCCGTGCAGGCGGAACTTGTCGATTGTGTTGATTTCCTTGTCCTCTACAACGAAGAAATAGCTGTTGTAGCAGTCGCGTGGAACGAAATATCCGTCTTCCTTGTCCCATTTTGCGTGCTTAACGCCAACGTTTTCTGCAGGAATCATTTCGCAGTTGAACATGAGTTCCTTGGTGCGGTACTTCTTGTTGTAGGTTTCGATAAGTCCGAGTACATTCTTTACATAGTTGCGGTACTGGGCGTTGTCGCTGATTTCCATTCCGAGGTATTCGGCCGATTCTACAAGACCGTTGACTCCTATTGTAAGGTATTGGCGGCTTATGTTTATGAAGCCAGCGTCGAACAATGGAAGCATACCCTTGTTGAGCAAGTACTTGAGGTTTTCGTTGTATGCGGTCTGAACCTTGTGCATAAGGTCAACAACTTCTTCGACGAAGCTAAGGAAAGGCATCTTTTCCTTCTTTTCGTACTGGATGCAACGGTTGAGGTTGATTGTGAGTACGCTCTTCGAACCAGTTGAAACACCGCCGGCACCAAGCGTATAGCTGAATTCGTTGTCGGTGATTTCGTTACGCAGACGGCAGCAGCTGCTCAATGAGTCGGCATTGTCGCTGATGTAGGTGAAGAAGGAGTGGCCTTCGGAGTACATTTCGGCAGTGAAGTCGCCGTATTCCTTGTCGCGTACGTCGCCGTCTTCCGAAAGGAGAGCCATGGTTTCTACTGGGAAGGTGAGAACGGTCTTTGTACGTTCCTTGTTGAACCACTTCATGAAACGCTTCTGCAACCAGTTGAGCGATTCCCAGTCGGGCTGAGAACCGTCGGGGAAGCGGAAGTCACCGAACAAGCTCTGGAAGTAGAACTTGTCGTAGTATGATATGTTCCAGAATACCGACTGGAAGTTACGTGCGCCTGTCGGCTGGTTGATAGAATATACAATTTGTTCGAAGCAGTCGGTGATAACCTTGTCGATTGTGCGTTTCTTGAGCGAAAGGTCAACAACTTCGTCAGCGCGCTTGTAGTAGTCGGCTCCGTATTCCAGACCTACGAAGTAGTTCATGTACATCAGGAATTCGGGAGTTGCACAAGCACCGCTAAGCATACTTGATACGATGAATACCAAGTTGATGAATCCGCCGCAGAACGACTTGAGGTTTGTTGGCTTTGTCGAGTTGCCACCGATAATCTGTGTGCCGTGCAACAGCCATGGGTACATTGTGATACTTGCGCAGTAGTTGGCTATGCTTGTCTCGTCGTTCTTGTAGATGAAGTGCTTGTTGAGCAAGTTCAAGTACTTGTCGGCCAATTCTTTGCCGTACAATTCCTTAATCTTGTCGCATAACATCTTGCGGTTCAGACGGATGAAGTTCTGCTTGGGGAGTTCGCCGATAAGGGTTGCGATATTCTTCTTTTCAACGTTAGCATTGGCGTCGAACTTGCTGCCGGTAGCAGCGTTCTTAGCCTCGCAGTAGTCGAGCAGGAAGTCAAGCTTGCCCTTTACTTCGCGGTCTTCGAGGTGTTTCTGACGATATAGGATATATGATTTTGCCGCTGCGTAGTAACGTTCTGCCATCAAGGCTGTTTCGACCTGGTTCTGAATCTCCTCAACGCTTATGCCGTCGTATATGTTAACACGACTTAGGATATTTGTAAGCATTTCCTGCGTTGCAAAACTTCCTACCGACAAAAAAGCCTTAGAGATTGCGGCTTTAATCTTTTCTACTGAGAATAACTCGCGTTTTCCGTTTCTTTTTACAATAAAATTTTCGTTATAAAGCATATCCTATACCTATTTATATAATTTGTTTAAACCGCCGAACCGCATCTTCATGTAACTCCTTTTCCTTAATTCGGCATTGCGAAATTATTTCAAATGTTCACTAAAAAATGAAATATGTCCATTATTCTATTAACAAAATTGTGAACAAGAATAATGTTTTTATAGTCAAATTATTGCATTTTTTTTCGTCTTCGTAACTTAAAAAGTGCCTCGAAAATTTTATTAAAAATTAACTTGTTTCGGATAGTAAAAACATCGTTTTTTTTCGTGGAGAAGAAAAAATATAAGTAAAAATACTTGTTTATAAAATGTTGATAAGTAATGTGTTATAAAGTTGGAGTTTTGATATCTATGATTAAAAGGACAGATGCGATTGCTGTTGCATTGTAAGGACTGGCATTGTGAAAAATTATTTTCTTCGTTTGCCTTTTTCTGCTTTCTTGGCCTTGTGTTTTTCCCTTGCATTCTTGAATGTAATGTCGTCCCATAGTTTATGCATAAGCTCGCTGAAAGTGTCGAATTCCTCGGTATAGAAAATACCGGCTCCGGTGGTGTAGGGGCCGTATTCCGCTTCGATGTCGGTGTTCTTTCTTGTGAAGCCTTTGAGACGTATGGTGCCCTTCTTGTTGAGTTTCCATTGAACTTCTACATCGCCGACAAGGTTCTCGTTGTTGTATTTCTTGTCGCTTATGCCAAGATTTCCGTTTATAAGCAGTCTGTCGTTGAATATCTGTGTGCTAAGCGCAACTTCGATTTCCTGTCCAGAAACGTCGGTGCCAGGCTTGTACTTAAAGCCAACGTCAACATCCTTTACTATTTTTGAAATCCAGTTGCTCAGCTGGTTCGATAGCATCTGGGTGGTTGTTACGCCGACTGCATTTGTTGTCGTTCCTGTCTGGTTCAGCATTTCTGCATTCGGGTCGTAGAACTGGTTTATTACCAATACGTATAGAAGCTGCTTGTTGATTTCGTCCTGTGTAAGGCTGGCAAGTTTGGTCTTGACCTTTTCGCTTCCGTTCGGTATGTTTATGCTGAACTGTATTTCAGGTGACATAAGGCTTCCGTTCAGGTGCATGTGGCATTCTACATTGGCTTTTTGGCTGTAGGTGTCGGTGGTGTCGTATTCTTCCCTCATCAGTTCCTTGAGTGATACGGTTGTGGTATAGACTGCGTCTAGGTTAAGTTTTCCTTCGTACGGGTTTCCGTTCCATGTTATTGTTCCGCCTGCAGGAATTGTAAAGCGTTTGTTTATAATGTTTTCAAGAGTGAAAAGATAGTCTCCTTTTGCAATTTCTATTTCACCGTACATGTAAAGTTCTTCGTCCGAGTTGTATTCAATCTTCAGCATTCCTTCTCCGTTGGCCTTTATGCGGTCACCGGTTCGTGGGTCAAACACAATTTGCACTTCTGCGTCGGGCTTCACGTCAATGTCAAGCTTTATGGTGTATTTGCTTGTCGAGTACTTGTTGTTGCTTGTTTCTGGCTCCTGTTCGTTGGCAGTCGCAAAAGTTATGAAGTTTGTGTTCTTTGCGTGATATGTGTCTTCCATCGGTAGGACGAATTTGCTTCCTGCTTCGGTTGTTGCGCCAGCGTATATCGAGAAGTTGCTCGGCGTACCGTCTATGGTAAGTCCGCCCGATGCATAAACGGTTCCGTAGAATAGGTTGTTATCGATTAGTTTGGTGTTCATCACCTTGAAATCGTTGAGGTTGGCAAGCAATCCGAAACGGAAGTTCTTGAAGTTGTCGTGATATATGCCGCCGTTTATTGTTCCTATATTACCATTTTCGTCCACAACCTTGAAGTCGTCGAAATAGAACCTGTCGTTGCCGATATATACTTTGTCTTCTGTTAGTGCTTTCAGTTTCAGATAGTCATAAACAAATTCGGTCTGCTTTAGGTTTACTACGCCATCTATTTTAGGCGCCTTGATGCTTCCCGAAATCATTACGGTTCCGTTTGCGTCGCCTTTAAGCCCGCTTATTTCGTATGCGTTTAGGTATTTGTCAAATATGTCGAGTTTCAGGTTCTTGAGCATTATGCTTGCATCGAGGCTGTCCTGTTCTGTGAGGTATATGCCTTTCATTTCGACATATTTGTTGGTGCCGCTAACGACAAAGGCCTTGCTCTGGTTCTCCCATTTCGACGACAGGTTAAGTTTTCCAAGTTCTTCCTGATTGATGCTCAGGTCTGTTATGTTGACATTGGCGGTGAACATTGGTACGTCGTATATGTTTGCAACACGTCCGCTTCCCGAAAGTATGCCGCCGAATTCGTAGCCTTGGGGCTGTGTTATCCTGTTTATGTTGCCTATGTCAACATTGTCTATCATGAAAGATAGCAACTTGTCTGGGTCCTTTGATATATAGCCTTTCAAGTTGAGCACTTGGTTCATGTTGGAAAGTCTCAGGTTTTGTATTTCGACTTCCTTGTTGTCGTAGCTGATGTTTGTTTCGCCAAGTTGCCATGTGCTTTCTCCAAAAATGAACTGAGAAGGGTAGATGTTTAGTTCTATTCGAGGTGCCGAGTCGTTGTCGTGGGGGATGAATCTGGTGTCGAGCATGAAGAAACCGTTGTTGTCGCTGGTAGTGTTGCCCCAGTTCAGGTTAAGGCCTATGCTGTCGTGTTCTACGCCGACTGTAAGTTTGATGTCTTCGAACGATAATGCGTCCTTCTCAATTGATTTTGTGTTCAGGTAGAGGTTGGCCATACCGTTTATGCTTGACAACTCGATGTTGCTTTCGCCGATAATATAGTCTCCGCGCGATATTCTTGGCAGGTTAATCTTGCCATATATTGTCTTTGTGTTGCAGAAAACGTATCCATTGCTTGTGTATATGTCACCATGGAATTTAAGCTCAGGGTCATAGAATTTTACAAACTCGTTTATATCCTTGATTCTGAATGAATAGGTAAAATAGTTGGCACTTGGCTTCAGCTCTTCGGTTTTTCCGAAGAACGATGGTAGCGTGTGTGCTATCATGCCGTATATGTCTGAGACTACTTCGCTGATTTTATATTCTCCGTATATGTCAAGGTCAAGGAATTCGGATTCAATGTTGATGCTGTGCTTTTTGTCCTTGTCTTCCTTTGCTACAGCGGTTAGCTTGTCTATTTTCAGTTTTTTGTCATCGAGGTTGAATTCAACTTGGCTTAGTGTTACATTTCCAATCGGGCGGTTTGCGATGTCGCCGCTTATCTGTGCGCCAAGCACGAATCTTAATTCCGAACTATTTGTGTTTTCTGGGGTAAAGTGAAGTGCTTTGAGGTTGGCATATACATCGCTTGATACTTCTATGTTGTTATTGTGACCACCAAAATTATAACTTCCTATCAGCTCGCCTGTCAGGTTAGGGTCGTTGATGTTGATGTTTCCGTTGAATGTGGTATTGGAAAGTGAACCACGGACATTTATGTCGGAGTAGGTGTATCCGTTGAAATCGAGACGTTGTATTGTTCCGTTGAGCCTGTTCTGTGTGCGCGACAGCGAATCGACTCCGCCGCTTATGTTAAGATTTACCGAGAGCTTGCCGAGTAAGTTATCTCCTGGGATTATTTCGTGCAGGTTGAACTCTGATGCAGAAACTCTTCCGTCGTATCCGAAGTAGTGGTTTTTCCAGTCGGGCATAAGTGCGATATCGGTCTTTATTGTTCCAAGGTTGGTTGTAAGTTGTCCGAATGCCATCATGTCGTTCATCATACCCGACAGGTTTCCGTTGAATGATATGTGGTCGAGGTTATTTAGTTTCTGCGGAATCTGTACGGGGTCGTTGGGGGATATGAGTCGCAAAATCTTGTTTATGTCGTTCTTGCTGGTCTGTAAGTTGTTGATGTTTCCGAAAACTATTGTCTGTTCGTAGTCGGGAAGACCGTTTACCGACAAGTTGGCATAAAGCCTTGTGTTTCCGTACATTGATATGCCAAAATTCTTGAATTTGAAGTCGTCGAGCCTTCCGGAGAAGTTGCCACGAACGTGTACGCTGTCCGAAAGCCCTTCGTATTGAGGTAGGAATGGTGCTAAATCGGCGACGCTGAAAATTATTGTGTCGATGCTTATCGTAAGTTTCTCTATCTTATCCATTGGGTCGCTGAGATAGAGTTCGTCCTTGCCGGTTACGGCGATTTCAGAACATACGATTTCCGAATAGTTGGTCTTTATGTTTAAATCGTTGACACAAATGCCTTTGTCGTAGTATTTGAACTTTCCGGAAATGTCGTTTATGGCGATGCCCGATTTTTCGTTAAGAGAAAAGTTGTCGATGTTGACGCTTATGGTGTCATTCATGTATCTGAACCTGCTGATTCCTGCGTTGAAGTCGTTTAGTTCTATGTCCGACGGCTTGAAGGTGTCGGCTGTGTTGTCGTATCTTTTGTCAAGGTATTTGAGATGTCCGTTTGTAATGGAGATTTTTCGGCATATAAGGTTGAGGTTCAGAGGTGTTGTGTCGTTGCTTGCAAACTTGTCTATTATGTAGTTGTAGTTGGCGTTTCCGTTTTCATCGACATAGACGTTAATAAGTGGGCTTTTGAGATTGATTTCCGATAAAAGCAGGAAATTGTTGCGAAGCGAGAATCTGTCAACCGTAGCATCGAGGTCGTCTGCCGAAAGCAGAACGTTTCCGCAGGAATCCTTCATTATGATGTCGGAAAATATTATCTGGTTCGGTATTTTTAGATATACATCGCCGACGCTGAGTTCAATATTATAGGTATTTGCGAAATATTCGATAGCTTTTTTGGCAATCAGGCTTTGCAGATAAGGCGAGTATAGTAAGGCTATAACAAGTATTAAGTCCTTGACTATTAGTAAGAACAATATTATGAAAAACCTTCTGACCTTGTATCTGAACAAAATTTTGGCAGTTTATAGAATAACTTGCAAATATCTTAAAAATAATTGATAGGCTAATTTAAAGAATTGTAAATTTGCAAAAAAAAGTGCAGTGAAAATTTTAGGTATAGAATCTTCGTGCGATGATACGTCGTCAGCAGTTGTCTGTGATGGGAAATTGTTGTCGAATGTTATTAATACTCAGGCTATTCACGAAAAGTATGGCGGAGTGGTTCCTGAACTGGCGAGTCGTGCGCACCAGCAGAACATTGTGCTTGTGGTGAAGGAGGCTTTGGCGCGAGCCGAGGTTACAATGAGCGAAATTGATGCTATTGCCTTTACAAAAGGTCCTGGTTTGCTAGGTTCGTTGCTCGTTGGTGCTTCGTTTGCAAAGGGACTTTCGGTGGCGAAGGACATTCCTTTGGTCGGTGTTAACCATCTTCACGGACATATACTTGCACATTTTCTTCGTGAAAAGGACGAGGACGAGTGTGTGCCAAAGTTCCCGTTTCTTTGTTTGTTGGTTTCTGGCGGACATTCGCAGATCGTTGTCGTTAGGGATTATCTTGATTTTGAGATTATTGGCAAGACAATAGACGATGCAGCAGGGGAGGCTTTTGACAAATGCGCCAAGGTGATGGGACTGCCTTATCCGGGAGGTCCAGTGATTGATAAGTTGTCGAAACTCGGCGATGAAAATCGCTTTAAGTTTGCCAAGCCGTCAATTCCTGGGTTCGACTATAGTTTCAGCGGTCTGAAAACGTCGTTCCTTTATACTGTGCGTGATGAGGTTGCCAAGGATTCCGACTTTATCGCCAACAATGTAAACGATTTGGCAGCTTCGTTGCAGAAGACTATAATCGACATACTGTTCAACAAACTTGAAAAGGCAGTAAAGCAGACTGGCATCCGTCGAGTGGCAATTTCTGGTGGTGTTTCTGCAAATTCTGGACTGCGCAACCATATGCTTTGGGCGGCAGAAAAGAAAAAATGGGAGGTCTATATTCCAAAAATTAGCTATACAACCGACAATGCGGCAATGATTGCTCTTGTTGGCTATTATATGTATCTAAGAGGCAAAATATCACCACTTTCCGTCGTTCCTCAGGCAAGGATAAATTTCATGGATTTGTAGGTTTAACATTTTTTTAATTCATCGAATTGATATTTTCTGTTTTTTTGGACTGCAATTTGTAAATAGGAAAGAGTATATTTTTTGAAATAATGATATTTTTGCAACCGAAAAAAAATTAATGGTTATGAGAAAATTAGTTTTATTGACATTGGCAATTGTGTTTTCAGGAATTATGATGGCACAGCAGTCGGGACCTGCAATTTCTTGGGAAAAGACAGTTCACGATTTTGGTACTTTTAATGAGGCAGACGGCATTCAGACTGCAATATTCGAGTTTACAAACACTGGCGACAAGCCTTTGTTCCTCACTAATGTTAAGGCATCGTGCGGATGTACAGCAACCGACTACACCAAGGAACCCGTTCAGCCGGGTGCAAAGGGTTATGTTAAGGCATCTTACAATCCTAAAAACCGTCCGGGTAAGTTCTCAAAGCAGATAACTGTGACTACCAATGAGTTCCAGCCTACTTCGATAGTAAGGATAACTGGTGAAGTCATTCCTGCTGCACCACAACCGGAAGGAGAAAAATAATTAATTGAACCTAATTAAATTAAGGTATTATGAAAAAGGTATTTTTTGCTTTTTTGACTTTATTCTTTGCTGCAGCAGTATTTGCTCAGACAAAGCAGCCACAGATTTCGTGGGAAAAGACATCTCACGACTTTGGCGTATTCAAGGAAGAGGCTGGTTTGCAGACCGCCGTATTCGAGTTTACTAATGTCGGTGGGGAGCCGCTGGTGCTTACAAACGTTAAGGCTTCTTGCGGATGTACTGCAACCGACTATACCAAGGAACCGATTCCGCAGGGAAAGAAAGGTTTTGTAAAGGCTTCATATAACCCGCAGAACCGTCCAGGAAGATTCAACAAGTCGATAACCGTGACGACCAACTGCGAAGCCCCGACGACAATCCTTACAATCTCAGGCGAAGTTACTCCGCGTGAGAAAGGTGTTGAAGACTATTATCCAAAGGATTTCGGCGGATTAAGGTTGAGAACATCACACCTTGCTTTGAATAATGTGCTTAATACGGAAGTAAAGACAGATACTATTGGCGTTGTCAATATGACTGATGCTCCTATGAAGGTTACTTTCCAGAATGTTCCGAAGCACATAACAATAAAGATGGAGCCTGCAACTTTGGCTGCAAAGAAACCAAACGACAAGATGGGACAGGAAGGTAAGATATATGTTACCTACGATGGTAAGCAGAAAGGTGACTGGGGCTTCCTTCAGGATAGGATTTCTGTGGTTGTAAACGACAGTGTTAACAGCAAGAACAAGATTACGGTAAGTGCTACCATTGTTGAGGATTTCTCGCACTTGTCACCGACAGAACTTGCTAATGCTCCTAAGATTGTATTTGAGCAGACTGAATATGACTTCGGTACAATCAAGCAGGGCGACAAGGTTACTTACCAGTACAAGTTTAAGAATGAAGGCAAGTCCGATCTTATAATCCGTAAGGTAAAGGCAACTTGCGGCTGCACCGTTCCAAATCCCGAAAAGATGGTGATTAAGCCAGGTGAGGAAAGTTTCATTAAGGCAACTTTCAATTCGGCAGGCAAGAAAGGTCATCAGAGCAAGCCGATTACAATCACAACCAACGACCCTGCAAATTCAAGTATGGTTGTAAAGATTGTCGGTAACATTGAAGATGCTCAGTAAAATTGTTTTCTTTTCATATAATGCGGTCGGAATTGTTTCCGACCGTTTTTTTTTGTATCATACAAAAAACAAAAGCGACAACCGAAAATCGATTGTCACTTTTTTGTCGGAGTGGCGCGACTCGAACGCGCGACCGCTTGCACCCCATGCAAGAATGCTAGCCAACTGCACCACACCCCGCCTAAAATGGACTGCAAAGATAGTCCTTTTTGCTAGTATGGCAAAACTTTTTTTGAAATGTTTTTAAAGCATTTTCAATGAGCAAGTTGTGTCTGAGATTATAAGTTGATACCGTCCGCCTTCGACTAGTGGCTGGTTGTCGTCGATATGCCCTACGGAAATTCCAAAGCCGATAGGGTAGGAATATTCCGCCGTGTGAGCCTTTACTATTTCGTAGGCTGTTTTGCCGAATGGACTTGCATTGTCCTTCATGTCGCTGAACGAGCCTACGACAAGACCGCGCAGTTTTGCAAGTTTGCCGCTCATTTTCAAGTTGAGCATCATGCGGTCGAGGTGGTAGAGATATTCGTTTAGGTCTTCGATGAAGAGAATCTTGTCGTCGCAGTCGATTGAGAAGCCGGTTCCTTGCAAACTGTATATTATCGACATGTTGCCACCGATAAGTTCACCTTTCACAGTGCCTTTCCTGTTTAACTCGTTGGGTTCGAATGTGTACGATATTTTTTCTCCTTCAAGAATCCTGAATATATTTTTTATGCATTCGGCATCTGGATTGTTGTGGATCGCCTTTGCCATCTGGCAGTGCAGGCTTCTAACACCATGTTTGTTTGACAGGATGTGCAGGTTGGTTATGTCGCTGAAACCGAGAATCCATTTGGGATTTTTCTTGAATTTTTTCATGTCAATCTTGTCGATTATGTGGTTTACCCCGTAACCACCACGCGAACAAAGGATTGCATCGATTTCTGGATTGTCGAGAGCCTGTTGCAAGTCGGCAAGACGTTCATCGTCGGTGCTTGCCATCTGGTTGAATCTGCCGAGGCAGTGTTCGGATATTTCAACATTGTAACCGATTGATTTTAAGTATGCTTCGGCAGATGTTACAAAGTCTGGGTTTATGTATCCAGCAGGACTTACGATTGCTATCTTGCTACCTTTTGATAAGTATTTAGGTGTTTTCATTCGTTTTATTTTCTGGCAAAGTTGCAAAAAAATAGAATGTGCAGTTTCTGTCTTTTATATAGGTTGTTAACAAGCGTTTGTAAATCATTGTCTAATGCAGTATAAAATTGTTAATATTAAATTTTTTGAGTTGGATGTTAAGGTCTGGAAAAAATACTATCTTTGCAAATTGTTAAATGTATTATTAATTTTATTAATTAAAGGAAGATGAAAAGATTTTTATTGATTGTTGCAGCATTGGTAATCTCCGCTGCTATTTATGCACAGAGGGTTGATGTTGTTGAAACAACAGGTGTTTTTGGAAAGGCAAGTTATCCTTCAATGGCAACTAAGGTCATGTTTTCGGATGCCAAGACTGTAATAAAGGAATTTACCAATATGATGAAGGGTTACAACCCAGAAACGTTGACAGCAAAGAAAAACTTGATTACCATTGATAATGTTATTATTCCCGCAATAAGCGAGAATCCTATTGATGTATTTGCAAATATCAGCCAGTCGAAGGGTTCTTCGGATGTAAATGTTGTTGTTGCTTTTTCGCTTGGCGCAAATGCATATATAACTTCATCGCAGGCTCCTGCTCTGTATCCAACAGCATCTAATATGTTGAAGGTTTTTGCAAACGACCTTACTGCCAAGAACCGCGATGCTATACTCAGCAAACTCGGCAAGGAAATGAGCAAGGAAGAAAAGAAACTCGCTTCGTACGAGAAGAAGGCTGCTGGTTACCAGAAGTCGCTCGATTCATACAACAAGAACCTTGACAAGGCTCAGCAGAAGAATCGTGAAGCAACAACTAGCATTGAGGATACCAAGGTAAAGATTGAAACATCTAACAATCTTATTAAGGAATATTCTGCAAGCATCAATCCTGACAATAGCGATTCTGCTGTAAAGGACGCTTTGAAGTCAAGAGAAAAGGAACAGAAGAAGCTCGATTCTTACCAGAAGTCGTTGGGTGGCTACCAGAAGACCGTTGAGTCGTCAGCCAAGGACATCGAAAAGAACATGAAGGGCAAGACAAAAGCAGAAAACAGTCTGTCGGGTGCTAACAAGAACGTTGAAAAGCAGAGAGAGATTGTTCGTGCTAAGAGAGAAGCTTACAAGGCAGTTGAAAATCAATAAAATATAATATATGAAATTTGGTGTAGTAATTTTTCCAGGTTCCAATTGCGACCACGATATGGTTTATGCTCTCCGCGACATTTTGAAGCAGGAGGTTGTTGAACTGTGGCACAAGGATACCGATTTGCAGGGTTGCGATGCAATAGCAATTCCGGGTGGATTTTCGTATGGCGACTATTTGCGTTCTGGCGCAATAGCAAAGTTTTCCCCTATAATGGAAAAGGTAGTTGAATTTGCTTCGAAGGGCGGATTCGTATTCGGCGTTTGCAATGGTTTCCAGATTCTGTGCGAATCGGGATTGCTGCCTGGAACATTATTGCACAATACAAACCAGAAGTTCATCTGCAAGAACCAGTATATCAAGGCCGATAACAACGATTCGGCAATGACGATGTCGATTCCGAAGAACAAGCCGTTGAACATTCCTATTGCTCATGGCGAAGGTCGTTATTATGCTCCGGAAGATGTTTTGAAGCAATTGCATCAGAACGGACAGATTATATGGCGCTACTGCGACAAGGATGGCAATCTTTCGGAAGCAGACTGCCCCAATGGTTCGCTGATGAACATTGCTGGTGTATGCAATGCAGGAAAGAATGTCTTTGGTATGATGCCACACCCAGAAAGGGCTGCCGACAAGGAACTTGGCAATACCGATGGACTTTACATCTTGCAGTCTATTATTGATTATTTGGAAGACAGGAAATAAGTTTGTCCAAGGATTATTTTTCATATTTGAGCCGTTCCTAATGGGACGGCTTTTTTTGTTCCGATATTGCTATCTTTCAGATACTTTTATAGGCATTTTTATATATCCTGCCCATATGTCGTTGTTGTCGTATGGTGTGCTAATGATGTTCGGATAAGATACTAGTGACTTCTTTTCGTTGTTGAGGATTTCGAAGCCAAGACTTATGGGGGATGGCTTTAAGTACCCGCTTGGGATTTCGAATGTTATTTCTTTGCTTGTTGCGGAGCCTATTTTTATTTCTATGCTTGACGAGGCAATGATGTTTCCTAGCATGTCGTTTATTGTCATGAGCATTAATACGGAATCGTCAATATCGTAGTTTACAGTTGTGCAAATATCCATTTTCTCGTCAAATATGCAATTCATGTCAATTGCTAATGTTTTAATGCTTACATCTGTGATGTCAAAAGAAATGTTGTCTTGATGTATTTCCTTTAAATTGGCAAGTTTGTCTTCAGATATGTGCGGCAGGTTGTTTATTTTTCCCATATTATTCCGTGTGTCTATGGATTTCGATATGGAGATCCTGCCTTTGTCAAAAATAATAAACTTGTCGCTGATTCTTGAAAATAGTGCAGGAGTGTGCGTTACTACAAGTATTGTTGCATTATTGCTCTTAAGCCTTGATATTTCGCGTGTTACTTTTGTACGGAACTCGGTATCACCAACGCTTGTTACTTCGTCGAACAGGTATATGTCGGCTTCGATGTTGACTATGATGGAGAATGCAAGTCGCATATACATTCCCGACGAGTAGTATTTTACGGGTGTGTTTATGAATTCGGGGAAGCCGAACATATCTATGATTCTGTCAATCTTCTTTTCGATTTCTGATTTTTTTAGTCCGTACATTGCGCCTGACAGGAAAATATTTTCATAACCTGAGATTTCTGGTTGGAATCCGATGCCAATTTCAAGAATTGCTGCAACTTTTCCGTCGATTTCAATTTCTCCGGATGTAGGCTGTGTGACTTCTGCTATCATTTTCAGCAGAGTACTTTTGCCAGAACCGTTGTGTCCCGATATGCAGACAACTTCGCCCTTTTGTATGTCGATGCTTATGTCGTTTACCGCCAAGAAACCCGTGCCTTTGTTCGATTTGCGCGAGAAAGGACTTGATTTTTCTGCCCTGTAGTATTCTTTCGACAGATTTCTTATTGATATTGCAGTTTCTGGTGACATCTTACAAAAGGTCTGTAATTCGTTTTTCGTATTTTTTGAAAATGAAGAATATTGATATTGCTAAACAAATAGTTAAGGCAATGCCAATAAGGTATTTGCAGTCGGGAAGTGGTGCGCCAAGCAGCGACCAGCGCGAGTATTCGATAATACCAGCAACTGGATTTATGTAAAGTATGAACTTGAAATTTTCAGGTATTATTGTGTCTGGATAAAAAACTGGTGTGATGAATATCAAGAAGTTGGTTAATTGTGCTGCAATGCGTGTCGTGTCCATCGAAAACAAGGAGATAAAGCTTATGCAAAGTCCTATGCTGGATACACATATTATTATCATTGTGAAAATGATAGGGAAAGCAAGCCAATTGATTGTGAATGACTGTCCGAAACCGATGAACAAGATTACAAACAAGACAAAGCCGATAGTAAAGTCAACCAATCCGAGTAAAACTTTCGATAGCGGAATGCATATTCTTGGAAAGTATAGTTTTTCGATTAGGTTTTGGCTGAGGATAAAGCAGTTGCTGCAATATCCTGTAATTGCAGAAAAGTAGTGCCAGATGAAGATTCCGGGAAGAACGAAAACGGGGTAGGAAATTTCGCCTGTGTCGATGCCGATGGCAACGCCAAACACTATCCAATAAACAGCAAGTCCAATTAGCGACTGTATTATATTCAAGAATATGCCAGTGAGGTTCATCGACGACTGGTTCTTGATTTCTCCTTTGGCGAGGGTTACGGCGAGATGCCTTGATGCCCATATCGACTTTAGGTAGTCAAGCGTTCCAATGTGTCCGTCTGGTGAAATAATTTTAGACATAACTATTCTTGGTTTTGGTTAGATCCCTTGAAAAGCCTCGTGGCAAAGTCACGTACGTCGGCTACTGGAATAATTGTCGATTTCTGGTTTTTGACTTCTGATTTCTGCGATGCAGAAATGAAGATTGTTGTGAATCCGAGACGGGATGCTTCTGTTACACGTTTTTCTATAAACGAAACTGGCTTTATCTGTCCCGAAAGTCCGACTTCGCCGATGAAGCAGTAGTTGTCGGGTATTGCCTTGTCGATATAAGAGGATATTACAGCTGCCAATACAGATACGTCAACGGCCGTGTCGTTTATTTTCAGACCGCCTGCAATGTTCAGGAATACGTCCTTCGCATTGAGTTTCAATCCTAGTCGCTTTTCGATTACGGCAAGCAGCATCATGAATCGGCGGTTGTCGAATCCTGTTGACGAGCGTTGTGGTGTACCATATACAGAATTTCCAACAAGTGCTTGAATTTCAATCATCAGCGAGCGGGAACCTTCGTTTACGGTTCCGAATGCTATTCCGCTTAGGTTGCTGTTGTCGCCTGAAAGCAGTATTTTTCCAGGGTCGATGACTTCCTTCAGACCGTAGTTCATCATCTCGAACACGCCTATTTCGTAGGTCGAACCGAAACGGTTTTTCTTCGGGCGAAGCAAACGGTAGAAATGGTTATTGTCGCCTTCGAATTGGACTACAACGTCAACAATGTGTTCCAGGGACATAGGTCCGGCAATGTCGCCGTCCTTGTTGATGTGTCCAATTATTATTATAGGTACCCCCGACGATTTAGCATATTCCTGAAGTTTCTGGGCGCAGAGCCTGATTTGAGAAACTGTTCCTGGTGATGATGTTATGTCGGCAGATGCTGTTGTTTGTATGGAGTCGATTACAACTATTTCGGGATTGGTAGCCTTAATTGTTGCAATAATCTTGTCTATGTTTATTTCGGAGTATATCAGGCATTGGGGATTGTTTATGCCAATTCTGTCGGCACGGAGTTTTATTTGTGTTTCACTTTCTTCGCCCGATACATAGAGGACTTTTTTGTTGATGTTTAGAGCCGACTGCAGTATTAAGGTAGATTTTCCGATTCCAGGTTCTCCACCGAGCAGTACAAGAGATCCTGGGACAAGTCCGCCACCCAATACACGGTTGAATTCGGTATAGGGCATGTCAATTCGATGCAGTTCCTTTTGCTTTATGTCTTGAATTGGAACCGGATTTCCAGCTATTGCCTCAGAATATGCCTTGGCAGATTTGTCTTCTTTTTCTTCCGCTTCTTCGATGAACGAATTCCAACTGTCGCAGTTAGGACATTTGCCAACCCATTTGGGCGAAACGAAACCACAATTCTGGCAGACGAATATTGTTTTGTTTTTTGCCATAAGCCGTTTATAAAAAACAAACGACTGTCATTGGCAGTCGTTATGTTTATCTATATGAATAAATCTTTAATTTTTTCTTTTTAGTTCCATTCGATAGTATGCGCCACCCCTTGTCGGATCATCCTCGAATTCAATTCTTGTGGCTATAATAACATCATTCTTAACCTTGTCAACACGATAAATGCCATTAAGGTCGTCGCATCCCGGAAGCATTTCGCTGTCTCTGAAAATAATACGTTCCTTTAGATTTTTCTTGGTAATTTCGTAGGTGCAACTGTCAACTAGCATTCCAGAATCAGATTCGAGTATTCTAATAGCGGTAGAATTACCGTCGAATGTAATCTGCATTGTGCCTTCTGGTTTGGTGTCAAAAGTCATTACATCCCATGTGCCTTGGATTTCGTTTGCAACTTTCTTGCAACTTGGCATAAGAACTAATGCAATACCTATTAATATAAGCAACGATATTCTATTCTTCATTTGTCATGTATGTTATAAAATTGGTCGCAAATATAATATATTTTTTTCTTTTACAATCTTTTTATTATTAAAGAAGAAGAAAAGTTTTCAACAAGAGGTATTGTAATAACATTACCTCCATACGAACTTACAAATTCTGCTCCGACAATAGTCTCAAAGGTGTAATCTCCTCCTTTGACAAGGCAATCTGGACGCACTTCTTTGATTAGTTTTTCAGGTGTGTCTTCGTCAAAAACGACAACAGCATCTACAAAACTAAGTGCGGCTAACAATATAGCCCGTTCCATTTGTCCGTTTATTGGCCTAGTTTCTCCTTTCAGCCTTCTTACTGATGCATCGGAGTTTAGTCCTATAACCAACTTGTCGCCAAGTTCTTTGGCTTCGGCAAGATAAGATACGTGACCGAAATGTAGCACGTCGAAGCAGCCGTTTGTAAAAACGATACGCTTACCTTCAGATTTCCACATCGAAACAAGTTCTCTTATTTCGGAAAAACCTACAATCTTTGATTTTATTGCTTGTAAGGTGGACATTACAATATTTTGTTTGTCCTAGTGTCGGGAAAAACGAACGATGGCTTGAATATTTTTGCTTCTTCAAAATCCATTGAAGCGTAGGAGATTATAATCACTATGTCGCCAACCTGAGCCTTGCGGGCGGCTGGTCCGTTAAGGCAAATTACACCTGTGCCACGCTTACCCTTGATGACGTATGTCTCAAGGCGTTCTCCGTTGTTTACGTTAACAACTTGAACTTTTTCGTTCTCAATGATATTTGCAGCGTCCATCAGGTCTTCGTCAATTGTTATGCTTCCAACGTACTGAAGGTTTGCTTCGGTGACGGTGACCTTGTGAATTTTCGATTTTACTACTTCTATGTTCATTTCAGATGTCGTAAAAAAACGGGTGCAAATTTAAGCAATTATTTAATGTCGCAATTAATATTGTCAATTAATCTTATGTTTCCGCACCAAACTGCAATACAGAGCCTTGTGGTGATTTTCTTGTCGAATTTGCTTAAAAGTTCAAGGTTTTCGGAGTTGCAGAATGCCGCATATTCCATCTTCATGAATTTTACGCTGTCGATTTTTGATTTCAGAGTCTCTATAAGAGTATCTGGAGTTTGTGATTCTGGAATATCGGCGCAGGTTTCGGTTATTATCTTGTAAATTTGTGGAGCGACTTCCAATTGTTCTGCCGTTAGAAGCTTGTTCCTTGAACTTTTTGCAAGTCCGCTTTCTTCGCGAACAATTGGGCAGGGAACTATTGTCAATGGCAGATTTTTCTGCTTTACCATAAGTTTTATGATTGCAACTTGTTGGAAATCTTTTTCTCCAAAATATGCGAAGTTGGGCTTAACAAGGTCGAAAAGCCTATATACTATATCGACAACTCCTTGAAAATGACCAGGGCGGAATTCTCCTTCGTATTTTCTGTCGAGTCCGAGAAAATCCATCTTGCAGCCATCGTAGCCGTTGTAGATGTCGTCGGCGGTTGGCAGGTAGAGGATGTCACATTTTACGCTTTCGAGCAATGCAATGTCGGCATCGGTGGTTATCGGGTAATTTTTGTAGTCGTTCGGGTCGTTGAATTGACGTGGGTTTACGAATACGGAAACGACCGTGCAATCGTTTTCGGCAACACTGCGGCGTATTAGCGATGCGTGTCCTTCGTGCAGTGCACCCATTGTCGGAACAAAACCTAATTTCTTGCCTTTTAATGAGTTGCCATTTCTCAAGGCTGTAAGTTCATCAACAGTTCTAACTATTTTCATCTCAATGAAATTTATTGCTGCGAAATTATAATTAACATTTTACATGGCAAGGGAAAAAATGCTTGTTGTTTACTATAAATCTTTAGTCTTATAACACGAATAATTTGTAGGGTTGCATGGCGGTTTGTGTCGCCAGTTTTTTGTTGCATAGATAAACAAGAATACATATCGTATGCTTATGAGCAGAGCTCGGAATGGATGCTATATGTATGTGATGGATGATGAATTGAGAGAATATATGCGAAGTAGATAGATTTAGGTTTTTCGTATCTCCAATATTTTTCTTAATTTTGCACTTTGTAACAAATAAACGAAAATTTTCGCTAAATATTTATGGAAGAACGACTTATCCTAATATCCAACGATGATGGAATATCGTCTAAGGGGATTGATACGCTTATTCGGATAGCTCAGCCTTACGGCAAGGTTGTCGTTGTGGCTCCTGTTGGCGTGCAGTCGGGTAAGTCACATTCGGTATCGCTCACACGACCAATACGTTTTGAGAAACAGTACGGTAGCGAAAGATTGGAAAAGTATATCCTTAATGGTACTCCTGTCGATTGCGTGAAAAGTGCGCTTACAAAGATTCTGCCGCGTAAGCCCGACTTGATGCTTTCGGGGATAAATCACGGATCCAATTCTGCAATTAGCGTAATATACTCTGGCACAATGGGTGCGGCAATCGAGGCTTCGTTCTATGGAATACCGTCTGTGGGACTTTCCATTGTCACCCACGATTTGGATGCCGACTTTTCTGTCGTTGAGAAAACAGCTCCTGCGCTTATCGAGAAAGTCCTTGAACATGGTATGCCAGAAATGGTTAGCCTAAATGTGAACTATCCTGTATGCAAACTTGAAGATTTCAAGGGATTTAAGGTTTGCTCGCAGACAAAGAGCTATTGGTACGAGGATTTTGAAGAGACTGTCGATAAGAATGGAAATCCGGCGTATTATCAGCGCGGACATCTGGTGAATGTTGAACCGGACAACGATAATTGCGACGAAAACGCGCTTGCCGAAAACTATGCTTCAATAGTGCCTATTAAGGTGGATTTTACTGATTATAAGATGATTGACGAACTTAAAAAATGGAATTTATAATATGGAAGCAAGACCAAATATGATAAAGAGGTTCAACAAGCCTATATTCGGACTTTTAGTTGGAATTATTGTGCCGATAATTGCTTTTTTCATCTATTTTCTGATTGAGCATTTTATGTACGGCTGGGGATTTGTTGACTTCATCAACAGGCTCATCGAGATAAAGTCGATTCTGCCGCCAAGTTTGTGTGTATTCGCCGACCTGATACCTTATTTTATATTTAAGAAGCTTGACTATTGGTATGCGGTTAAGGGACTTGTATATTCGCTGGTGGTTTACACGTTGATATTTGTTGTGCTTACATTTATGAAATGAGATATTTTGTAATTGCTGGTGAAGCGTCGGGCGACCTGCATGGTGCCTACCTTGTAGAGCAGATACGAATGGCTGACAAGGATGCCGACATTGAAGGGTGGGGCGGCGACCTGATGAAAAGTCAGGGCGTTAGAATCCACAAGCATATCAGGGACTTGGCCTTTATGGGTTTTGTCGATGTAGCTAAAAATCTCTCCACGATATTTGCTAACATTAAGCTTGTAAAACAGCAAATTGTTGGCTATAAGCCCGATGCACTTCTGCTTGTCGATTATCCTGGATTCAATTTTCGTATTGCAAAATGGGCTAAGAAGCAGGGCTTCAAGGTTTTGTACTTCATATCGCCAAATGTGTGGGCGTGGAAGTCGAACCGTGTCTATAAGGTGCGCGACAATACCGACCGAATGTACACTATTCTGCCGTTCGAGAAGGCGTTTTATGCTAAGTATGGCATTGAGGTTGAGTACTTTGGTCATCCGTTGGTTGATGTTGTAGGTTCGTACAAGGCAAAGAACATTGACGATTTTCGCAAGGAGCATAATTTGCCCGACAAACCCATAATTGCGACAATGGCAGGTAGCCGCCGTCAGGAAATAAGTCGGATGCTGCCTGTAATGCTTGAGGTTGCAAAAAGTTTTCCGCAGTATGAGTTCCTTATAACAGGAGCTCCTGCGATTGACCGAAGTTTTTATGAGCAATTCCTTGTAAATAAGCCCGATAACGTGGAGCTTCTTTTCAACAGCACCTACGAAATCCTTTCTCATTCCGAGGCGGGACTTGTTACGTCGGGAACGGCAACTCTTGAGGCTGCTTTGTTTGGTGTGCCGCAGGTCGTGTGCTACAAGTCCGATGCGTTTTCGGTGTTCATTGCACGTCAGGTGTCGCGTTTTTCGGGCGTAAAGTACATTTCGCTGGTTAATTTAATTCTCGACAAGCCGAGTGTTCGCGAACTTATTCAAGACGACCTAACCGTGCAAAATGCCACCGAGGAACTTGCAAATATTGTAAAGGGTGGTGCTAGGCGCAGTTCCATCGAGGCCGACTATGCCGAATTGTCTGGTAAGGTTGGCGAAAGGGGTGTTTACCGCAGGATTGCAGAGGATATGATACGGAGGATTGTTAGAAACTGAAAATTGCTTTGCGCGAGCAAAAGGTTGATGATTGTAACAGCGCAATGCTTTATTCCCTCCCGAATCAGCAAAATAGAAACCGTCATTTCGGAAATGTGTGTTTCTGTTTGTAATAAATTGTTATTTAGGATATTATTGTGGATATGATGTGCGTTTATTTAAAAAAATGACAAAAATGTTTGCGTTTAATCGAAAAGTTGTATTTTTGCAAAATAGAAATATGTGTTTCGGAAATGTGTATTTCTATTTGTAATTAACTATAAAATATTGTGTTATGAATTTTTATGACCGCGAACAAGAAACTGAAAAGCTAAGAAAAATAGCTTCTTCTTCAAACGAAAATGCACAAATGACCTTTGTGGTAGGGCGAAGACGAATCGGAAAAACAATGCTGTTGCTCAAGGCATTGCCGCAAGAGAATACGCTATACTTTTTTGTGGCGAGAAAATCCGAGGACTTGCTGTGTCAGGATTTCATTTTGGAAATACAGCGCAAACTGAATGTTCCGGTTTTGGGCAATGTGAGTAGGTTTGCCGATGTGTTTAATTTCCTGATGCAAGTTTCAGAATCAAGGCAGTTTAATCTTGTTATAGACGAATTTCAGGAATTTTACAATGTGAACAGTTCTGTTTATGGCGAAATGCAGCATTATTGGGATGTAAACAAGGAAAAAAGTAAGATAAACCTTGTCCTTTGTGGCTCGATAAATTCGCTGATGCACAAGATTTTCGAAAACAGCAAGGAACCGCTTTTTGGCAGGGCGACAGCAAAAATCACTGTTAAGCCGTTCAGAATAGATGTGATAAAGGACATACTCAAGGACCATAATCCGCAATATACTAATGAAGACCTGCTCGCCTTGTACCTTTTTACAGGTGGTGTTGCCAAATACATACAGTTACTGATTGATAACCACGCGACTACATTTGAAAAAATGGTTGACTTCATTATCTGCGAGGACTCCCGTTTCATCGATGAAGGAAAAAATATGCTGATTGAGGAGTTTGGAAAAGATTATGCTACATATTTTTCCATTTTGTCGTACATATCATCGGGCAAGAATACCCGTTCGGAAATTGAAGCCGAAATTGGTGGCGAAATCGGTGGGTATCTGACTAAACTGGAAAGGGATTATGGGTTGATAGTCAAGGAACAACCAATACTTTCAAAAAGCACGACAAAGAATATGCGCTACGGTGTCGCCGACAACTTCCTGACATTTTGGTTCCGTTTTATCTACAAATACGGATACTACATTGAGTCGGCAAATTTCGATGATTTGAAGGACCTTGTAAAGCGCGACTACGCAACATTCAGCGGTTATATTCTCGAAAGGTATTTCCGCCAGCAACTGCGCGAAAGCCAGCAGTTTTCACGGATTGGCAGTTACTGGGACAGAAAAGGCACTCACGAAATGGACCTTATTGCAATAGATGACAACAAGAAGCAAATTATGTTTGCCGAAGTCAAGCGCAACGAGGAGCATATTCGCTACAACACTCTTAAAGAAAAGGCCGAGTACTTTTTGTCGCTCAATCCGAAATTGAAGCGATACAAAAAAGAGTACAAGGGCTTGAGTCTAAAGGATATGTAAAAGCAATAAGCAACAATCCTTTACATTCAAATTCACTCTCATATCAAAAAATATTTTTGCCAATTCATTTTCAATTTCTATTTTTGACTTTCGTATAATGTATGGATTGATGTATTCAAACGGTGCTGATATTGACACTGATTTTGCAGGAAAAGTACTTGATTTTTCTTGTAACTTGTTGATTGTCACCCCCCAGTACTAACTTAAAAATCTTCATATACAATTGTAACGATGTCCGTTGCGGTTGCAGTGGTTTTGTGTGTATGTGTGGTGCAGTGGCATGTCGCGACACCATACGTAGCAATTCGCTTTGGCGCGAAGCGCCGTACATATCCAATAGTCAACAGAAAAATAACAGTATAAGTTTAATTTAAAGTAATAAGCGATGAAAAATTTTACGATTTTGATTTTAGTGCTTTTATCCTTTGTGGGAATGCTGGCGTTTAGCGGCTGCCATAGGGATGAACGCGAAGGCAAGGATGGTGATTCCAGCACCTGTAACGGACACGACTAGGTTGACCTTGGTCTGCCGAGCGGCTTGAGATGGGCAACCTGCAATGTAGGCGCAAGCAGCCCGACTGCTTACGGCAACTACTACGCTTGGGGCGAAACCAGCACTAAGTCAGCTTATACGGAAGACAACTATACACATATACAGGCAATCCGACCACTCTTCTGTCAAGTGCCGATGCAGCCACCGCCAACTGGGGTTCTGGCTGGAGAATGCCGACCAACGCTGAAATGAATGAGTTGAAAAACAACTGCACAGTGACATTGACAACCCAGAACGGCGTAAACGGACGCTTGTTTACTGGACCTAACGGCAACTCCATCTTCCTGCCCGCTGCTGGCTACCGCAACGGCAGCGACCTCGGCAGTGCCGGATCCCTCGGCTACTACTGGTCGAGTTCGTTCGACACGGGCACTCTGAGCTACGCGTGGGACCTTAGCTTCTATTCGGGCAGTTGCAGCATGAACGGCAGCCTCCGTTACCTCGGGCAATCCGTTCGTCCTGTCTGCGTGTCTCGGAACTAAACCATTGTCAGCAGGAGAAGCGAGAATGGCGAGACAGACATAATCGGTGGTGGGGCAGACGGTAGCGCGTGGCGCACACGGCAGTGTGCTACTCAGCCACGAGCGGACGGCTGTTGCACCGCCGATTAGAGTTTTGTTTTTTGGAAGAAAGCAAAATAATCACCGCCTTTGGCGGTTTTTTTGTGCTAATTTTATTCCACAAATGTTCAGTCTCTTCCCAGCGGATTCCATCCGCCCCTTTCATATTTGCTTCTGTCCTTTCATATTTGCAACCTTGGTTTTTACGGGCAGAAAGCCCAGCAAGCGCAACAGGTTTACGATTTTAGATTTCCGTCAGTCGGCAGAGGTCGGCTGTCCTTTTTTGTTTATAAACGTGATTAATCCGCTTAATACATTGCTGTTTCAAAAAATATTTGTACTTTTGTACAACTGAAAAAATAAGAATTATGGCAACAATAACACTCAATTATGATGGGAGAAGTGCATTGATGAGGCATCTCGTAGAGGCTATGCTGGCAGGAGGTGCAAAGATTTTGTCTCCTTCCGATTCCGACATTGATTTCTATAGCGATAAGGATGCCTTGCTGTCGTTCCAGCAGAGTGTTGAACAGGAGAAACAAGGGCTGACTCGCGAGGTAAGTCTTGAGGATGTGAAACAAATGCTTAATCTATAATGTATCGTATAGAATTGACACCTAAAGCGGAAGAGGAACTTGTTGCTTTAGGCAAAAGCGGTGACAAGGCGAGTGTCAAGAAGGTTTATCGTCTTTTCGAGGAATTGAAATTGCACCCATACGAGGGAACGGGAAAACCAGAAGCCCTTGTCGGAAATTATACTGGTTATTGGTCAAGACATATCAATCGAAAAGACCGTCTAATATATCGTGTAAAAGAAGAAGTTGTCACTGTGGTTGTTGTGCAGGTGGGACAGCATTATAACGACAAATAAAACAGTTGTGCACCCACACGTGAATACTCAAATCTTCTAATTTTCGAATCCTCAAATCCACCACTCCTCCCAATCTTTTAATTCTTGAATTTCCATTATCTTTGCGCTTCATTTGATTTTCAGTAATGATAGATAGAAAAATATATTTTGAAACCTACGGTTGTCAGATGAATGTTGCTGATTCCGAGATGGTTGCAGCTATAATGAAGGCTGATGGCTACGAAACTACCGACGACATAAATTCTGCCGACGTGGTTGTGATAAACACTTGTTCGGTGCGCGACAATGCCGAACGCAAGATTTGGAACCGCCTTGAATTTATGAAAGGCTTGAAGCACCGCAACAAAGGTTTGAAAGTGGGTGTAATAGGTTGTATGGCTCAACGTGTTGGCGACAAGCTGTTCGACAGCGGTGCCGTTGACTTTGTGGCTGGTCCCGATGCCTACAGGCACATTCCCGAACTCGTGCGCGAAACCGACATCAAGCCTGTGGCTGACACCAATTTCGACATTGCTGAAACCTATACAGGTATCGAGCCGTTACGTCTTGATAGCGAGAGTATTTCCGGATTCGTGTCGATAACGCGCGGTTGTAATAATTTCTGTTCATACTGCATTGTGCCATATACGCGCGGTCGTGAGCGTAGCCGTAGTGCCGACGACATAATCCGTGAAGCCGAAAATCTGCAAAGTCAAGGCTATAAGGAGATTACATTGCTCGGACAGAATGTCAACTCGTACCGATGCGGTGATATTGATTTTCCGAAGCTGATAGAAACTGTGGCTATGTGCGTTCCCGATATGCGTGTAAGGTTCACCACGTCGCACCCGAAGGATATTTCCGACGAATTGCTTGAAACTATTGCCCGTAACTCAAACATTTGCAATCACATACACTTGCCGGTGCAGTCGGGTAGCAATGCCGTGCTTGAACGTATGAACCGCAAATATACGCGCGAGTGGTACTTGGACAGGATTGCAGCCATACGTCGCATAATTCCAGACTGCGGACTTTCTACCGACATATTCTGCGGATTCTGTGGCGAGACGGAAGTCGATTATATGCAGACTGTTGATTTGATGGAGACTGTCGGTTTCGATTCTGCATTTTTGTTCAAATATTCCAACCGACCTGGCACTTTTGCTTCAAAAAATCTTGTCGATGATGTTCCTGAAGAGGAGAAGGTGGCAAGGCTTGCAAAACTTATTGAGATTCAGAACCGCATTTCTCTCGAGCGGAACAAGGCTGATGTCGGTAAGGTCTTCGAGGTGCTTGTGGAGGGCGAATCAAAGCGTTCTTCTGATATGCTTTGCGGCAGAACTCAACAGAACAAGGTTGTTGTTTTCGACCGTCAGTCGCTGAAAAAAGGCGACTATGCAAAGGTGAAAATTACAGATGCAAGTTCTGCAACTTTGAAAGGCATTGTTATATAGTAATTTACGGATATTTAGGTTCCAAAAAAAATATTTTGAAAAATTTGGCTAAAAATTTGTTGTAAAAAATAAATTGAAGTATTTTTACAACTTGAAAATTTAATTGGAAAGGACTGTATTATGCAAGTAAAGAAATCACCGAAAGCTGATCTTGATAGATTGAGAATCATCTTTTTAGAAATAGGTGCAGTTATTGCTTTGGCTGCTTGTCTTGTCGCATTTGAATGGTCTTCGGAAGACGCTTCGATGGGTTCGCTTGGCGATTTGACGATTGACGAGGTCATTGAAGAGGAAATTGACAATACAATACAGGAAGAAGAACAACCTGAAGAACCAGAACCGGAACCAGAACCAGAACCTGAGCAGGTCATCGAGGAACTCGTTATCGTTGAAGATGATGTAAAGGTTGATGATATTAATATCAACTCCGAAGCTGACGAAAAGACTCAGACTCAAGTTCACATCGTAGAAACGATTGAAATAGAAGAGGAAGAGGAGGTTGAACCTGTTGCTTTCGCAGCAGTTGAAAACAAGCCTGAATATCCTGGTGGCGATATGGCTCTTATGAAATATCTGGCAGAAAATACCAAGTACCCTGCAATCGCAAAGGAAAACGGTGTGTCTGGTAGAGTTTTCGTTCAGTTCGTAATCGACAAGACTGGTGCCGTTACTAAGGTTAAGGTTCTACGTGGTGTTGACCCCGCTCTTGACGCAGAAGCAGTAAGAGTTGTAAAGGCAATGCCTTCGTGGAAACCAGGTTCGCAGAGAGGTAAGGCAGTTCCTGTAACTTATCAGGTGCCTATCAATTTCAAGTTGAACTAAATGTATATATGGTTAATAATTTGCCCTGCCTTTCGACAGGGCTTTTTTTATGAATAAGGGAGGTTTGTTATGAGAAGATTATTGCTATTATTATTAATAGGTATGGTCTTTCCGTCTTTATTCTATGCGCAGGACAAGCAGAATGGAAATGCCGTACAAGGTAAGGACGCTGAATATGCGTTTGAACAGTTGGAGGTAAAACCTGAGTATCCCAATGGAAATGAAGGACTTGGAAAATATTTGTCGGAAAATATAAAGTACCCGAAAAAGGCTTTGAAAAATGGCGTTAGTGGAAAAGTATTCGTCCAGTTTGTAATCGATAAGACAGGAAAGGTTACTAATGTTACGGCTGTTAGGGGAGTTGAAAAGTCACTTGACAAGGAGGCAGTTCGCGTTATCAAGTCTATGCCTAAGTGGAAGCCTGGAATGAAAGATGGTCAGCCCGTGAAGGTAAAATATACTATTCCGATTAATTTCAAATTCTAGGCGCAAGTAAAATGTTTGAATGTCAGAACGATGAGTTGGAAAAGGCGGTGCTTGTCGGTATTGTAAACCGAATGCAGACGCGCGAGCAGGTTGATGAGTATCTTGCTGAACTTGATTTCCTTGCTAATACCGCTGGCGTAGAGCCGGTTAAGAGATTCGTGCAGAATGTTGATTCTCCGAATACTCGTACCTACGTTGGTACAGGAAAGTTGGAGGAAATCAAGCAGTATATTCAGGAAAACGAAATTTCATTGGTAATTTTCGACGATGAGTTGCAGCCTACGCAACTTCGTAACATTGAGCGCGAATTGCAGGTGAAAGTACTTGATAGAACAAATCTTATCCTTGATATTTTTGCCCAGAATGCTCGCACGGCACATGCAAAGGCTCAGGTTGAACTGGCTCAGTATCAGTATCTTCTGCCACGGTTGGCAGGTATGTGGACTCACTTAGAACGTCAGCGTGGAGGTATCGGAATGCGTGGACCTGGAGAAACTCAGATTGAGATTGACCGCCGTATAGTTCTTGACAAGATTGCACGGCTGAAAGTTGATTTGCAGAAGATTGACAAGAATATGGTGCAGCAGAGGAAAAACCGTACTGGCATTGTGCGTGTTTCGCTGGTCGGATATACCAATGTTGGCAAATCGACGATAATGAACCTTATAAGCAAGTCGGAAGTGTTGGCACAGAACAAGTTGTTTGCAACTCTCGATACTACTGTGCGTAAGGTTGTGATAAACAATCTGCCGTTCCTGTTGAGCGATACCGTTGGTTTCATCCGCAAGTTGCCCACAACCTTGATTGAGTCGTTCAAGTCAACGCTCGACGAGGCTCGCGAGTCCGACCTTATTGTTCATGTGGTTGATATTTCGCATCCTTGTTTTATGGAGCAAATGGAGGTTGTGGAGCAGACCTTGAAGGACATTGGAATCATTGACAAACCAATGTTGGTGGTGTTCAATAAGATAGATGCGTTTACCTTTGTCAAGAAGGATGAGGACGACCTTACGCCGATGAAAAAGGAAAACTATTCGCTTGACGACCTGAAAGAAATGTACTTTGCTAAAAATGAGAATTGTGTATTTGTTTCGGCTACCGATTTGCAGAATATTGACGAGTTCAAGACCAAACTTTTCGAGATGGTTAAGAAAATCCATTTCGACAGGTATCCGTACAATACGATTTAGATTTATTATTTTCCGCGTTGTCACAATTTTTGTATGCTCCGCGACAAAAATCTGCGCCAACGCACAAAATGGATTCGTTTTTTCTATATATATGTAACCTCTCCGAGGTTATTAAGTTCCCAAATACAAGCCCTCAATTTTGTCGGCTATGTAACAATTTTACACATTGTGTTTTGCACGTTTAGATTCTATCTTCTCTTAAACTCGTATTCGTAAACCGCTTCATTCTTAACGTTGTCGCCTACAACGACTTTCAGTTTGTACGATTCCGCTTTTGGCAGACGGTTGTCGAAATAGTATTTTAGTGACGATTTCTTGGGTTCGTACTCGCCAAGCACCCATTTGCCGTTGATGTAGATGTTGTATGTGCTAACGCCAGCGAGATTGTCAGTAATCTTGAATTCCATATATTTTTTCCCTGTCATATCGCTGTACATTACTAATGGCTTTATGGTAGGAGCTATGGTGTCAATCAGAATGAAAAACTTGCCGAACCTGTTTGTCTTTGCTGTAAGCCAACCATTTTCGTAAGTAGTTGTAAGATAGTTGGTTTTCTTGTTTATTTCGCGGCAGATGAAGGCTTTGCTGATGTATTGCCTGGGGACAAGGCTGTCGGAAAGTGATATTGTAAAACTTTTCTTAACGGCTTCGGTTTCATCGCCAAGCGAGAATATTGGCGAGTACTTTTTTGCGCCATTTCTTGTGAGCTCCACTTCGCGGTCGTCGAAAAGTGTGGCGGAGTCAATCGTAACACGGCAACCTTTGATTTCCAGATTATTGACAGTATTCCACTTTAGTTTTTGGGCATTCGAAAACTTGATGTTTGTGGCAGTGTCGGACAAAATTGTGAAATTTATGTTGCTGACATTTCCGTTGAAATCGGTGATTTTTATCTGGATTTTTGCAGAATCGTTTGTTCCAATGTTTAGGTAACCATTGTTTACGAGGTTGCTGTAGATGTCGAGGTCGTTGTTTGGTTCAACGAAAAGTTTCTGTACATATTTGCTTTCTTTGACGTAATAGTTGAAGTCGAAACAACTGTTTTTTGTGGATTGCTTGTCAAAATCAACCTTGTCGAATATGGAAGTGTATGTTTTTCTGCCGTTTACAAGCAGGTCAACTTGTTTTGCTCCGTAGCGGTTGTTGGAGTTGGTCATTCGGTCGCAATATTCTACACCGATTCCAATTCTTCCGCTGGCATATATTGGCGCATCAGTTCTGTATTTGCCACTTGCAGTTTTGGTCAGTTCTGTCATTTGTTTGTCGGAAGTTCCTGCTACTGAGGATTTTGCCGACTGTGGATATATTACAATGGAATTTGCTTCTGGCGGTGTATTGTCCGGAAGTTTTATGTATTTGCCCAAGGTGTTGAGCGAAATGTCGGTTGAGGCATCTCTGATTTCAAAGTGCAGGTGCGGACCGCCCGATTGTCCTGTGTTGCCCGAATAGGCGACAAGTTGTCCTTTTTTTACGGGTATGTCGAGTGGTGACAGATTTACGTCAATGCGGAAAGATTCTTTTTCGTACTGTAAATTCTTTGTGTAGGTTTCTATTTCACCAGCAAATTCCGAGATGTGTCCATAAACGGAGCGGTAGCCGTTTTCGTAGTCGATGTAAAGGGCGTGTCCGTATCCGTAAGGCGAAACTAGGATTCTGGAAACGTATCCGTCGGCAAGTGCGTACAGAGGTTTGCCGTCGGCGTAGGTGCGTATGTCGATTCCCGAATGGAAATGCGAGGCGCGTGGTTCACTGAAATTTCCAGAAAGTTGAATTTGGAAATTTACGGGTAAGCCAAAATCGCTGAATGCTTCCTGCTGTGCATATATTGTGTTGGTAATTAGTGCTATAAGTATTGCGAGGAATATTTTTTTCATATTTCGGAATTATAATTGGTAAATTGCTTTTACAAACCTGTCTTTTTCGTTGAGGTCCTTGATGATTTCGGCATCGTAGCCGAATGAATTGCAAAGACTAAGCATTTCGTTTCCAAGATGCTCGTTTATCTCAAAGAAAACCAAAGGTTTGTGTTCTGGCTGATGCCTTTCGATAAATTTTAATATTTGGCGGTAGAATAGGAGAGGGTCGGTATCTTCGACGTACAAAGCCAATGCTGGTTCAAAATCAGTTACATTCTTGTGCATCAGCAACTTTTCGCTATTCATAACGTATGGCGGATTGCTTACTACAATGTCGAATTTCTCGTCGAATGGAAATTTGCCGTCGGAAAGAATATCGTATTGTGCAAAATTGACTTCCGTCAGGTTGCTTTTTGCATTTTGCTTGGCGATTTCCAATGCTTTTTCGGAAATGTCAACTGCAAAAACATTGTTTTCGGGATGGCTTTTCTTTATTGCAATAGGTATGCATCCGCTACCAGTGCCGATGTCAAGGATATTTTTCGCTCCCTGAGCGGAGTCGAAGGGGCGAAGGGGCGAATTGTTAATAGTACTAACCAATATCTCCGTTTCCTGCCTTGGTATCAGCACATTAGTGTCAACCATGAAGTCAAGTCCGCAGAACGATGCTATGCCTGTAACGTATTGGACTGGTTCTCCGTTTGTTAGTCGGTGTACTTTGTTGTTAAGTTTGTCAAGGTTTGCAGGGGAAAGTTCATCGTCCTTGCACATAAGCAGTTGCGTGCGCGAAAGTTTCAATTCATCGCAGACAAATATGGTTGTAACAGAACGCGCCTCGTTGCTGTCGTAGAGGCTTTCGAGTTGCGTGGAAAGCGTATGTATAAATTTGGAAATCGTCATTCGCTATGATTTAAGGCTTTTCTAGGTGAGGAAACCTTGTTTACGGTCATTTCGGAAGCCTGAGTGAACACGCGATAAGGAACGAGGAGCGTTGTGAAATCGGCTATTCGCAACGTTGCTTGCAACCTCGCGAAGCCTGTGAGCAATCTCTTTTGGATTACAGATTGGAGGAGATTCCGCATAAACAAGCTTACAAGGCTCGTTCCTATGCCTGTTCGCTTTGTTTTGCGGAATGACGATAACGGAATTATAGGTGAAACAATCGTCATTTATCTGATTACCTGAATGTTGCCTGATTCGTCAACCTTTATGATGTCGGAGTTTCTGTTTTTGCTCAGTTCGTCCTGGCGAAGCGGAACCACATAATCTACAGCCGACTTGATTTCATCGGCAATGTCGCAGAATCCGAGCGGTGGGTTGCATCCCGAAAGGTTTGCCGATGTTGAAACTATCGGTTTGCCGAAAACACCGATTACTTCGCGACAGAATTCATCGTTTACAATTCTTATTCCTATTGAACCATCCTCTGCGACAAGGTTTTTGGGCAGATTTTTGGCTTTGGGATATATTATTGTCAGCGGTCTGTCAGCTGCTTCAATGAGTTCCTCTGCAATTTCGGGGATTGAATGAGTGTATTTTCTCATCATTTCCATCGAATCGACAAGTATAAGCATACTTTTGCCTTTGTCGCGGTGCTTTATATTGTAAATACGTGCGATTGCATTTTCGTTGCAGGCATCGCAGCCTAATCCCCATATTGTGTCGGTAGGATAGAGGATTGTCCCGCCGTTTCCCAAGACTTTACAAGTTTCGTCAACAATGTTTTTCATAGCTTATTGTAAAAAGTCATTAGTTCTTCGGTAATAAGTTTTCTGTCGAAGCGCTTGCTACGCTCGTAGCCACGCTGGACTAGTTTTTTTCGTTCTTCTTCGTTGTCGAGAAGATATTTTATGGCTTCGGCGAGGTTATCCTTGTGTGGCGCATTGATTGTAAATGCTGCATTTCCAGCAATCTCGCCTGTACTTCCGTTGCTGTTGGTTATCACTGGCGTTCCCGAGAAGAATGCTTCGAGGATAGGAATTCCAAATCCTTCGTACATCGACGGGTAGATGAAAATGTCGGCCATCTGGTAGATTGCAGGCAGGTCGGCGTTGCCAAGTCGTTCGTACACATGCAGACGCGATGTTAGTCCGTGCGAGTCGGCGTAAGCCTTTATTTCGTCGAAATATTCGGTCTTGCGACCAACCATCACAATGTCGATGTCTATGTTATGCTCGTGGACGGCTTCGAGGATTCGGTGAGTATTCTTGCGCTTTTCTATTGTGCCGACGGAAAGTAGATAATGGTCGGGTAGGTTGTTTGCCTTTCTGATGCGGTCTTTTTCTTCGTCGCTGATTTTCTGGGCGAACTTAGGATTGCAGGTCTGGTACAGCACGTCGATTTTCTTGTCGCTGATGCCGTAGAATTCCATTATGTCCTTCTTTGTCTGGCTGCTGGTAGCGATTATGCGGTCGGACTTTTCGCAGGCATAACGGAATTTGTAGCCGTAAATCTTGCGGTCAAAATATTTATACAACTGCGGGAATTTCAGAAAGATAAGGTCGTGGATTGTGACAACTTTTATTGCTTTGGTCTTTTCGATGTCGCGTGGCAGTTCGTTGCTTAGACCGTGGAAAATATCAATGTTCTGCTGTTCAATCAGTTCGCCAAGACGCAAAGAACGCCACCGTGCCTGAGCAAACTTTGACGAGCCTTTTGGTGGCATTATTAGGTTGTTGCAGTACTTTTCCTCTACAAGTCCGTATGGGTTATCGGTACTGAAAAGCACATATTTGTTATCTGGATAAAGGTCTTGTAGTGAACGAATAACATCGCGGCTGTAGTTGCCAAGTCCTGCTCTGTTTACAAATGCCCGTTTTGCGTCGAATCCGATTATCATAGTGCTAATTTTTTAGACTGCAACGTTGTTGTCGCGCAATGCTTCGTTGAGCGAGGTTTTCTTGTCGGTTGATTCCTTGCGTTTGCCTATTATGAGCGCACAAGGCAGGTAGTAGGTGCCAGCAGGGAATTGTTTTGCGGTACTACCTGGTATTACGACCGAGCGTTCGGGAACATAGCCTTTGTATTCGACTGGTTCGCTTCCTGTTACATCGATTATTTTTGTCGATGCGGTGATTACCGTATTTGCACCAAGCACGGCTTCCTTGCAAATATGTGCGCCTTCGACCACAATGCAGCGCGAACCTATGAAGCAGTTGTCCTCGATGATAACTGGCGCTGCCTGAACGGGTTCAAGCACACCGCCTATGCCAACGCCACCAGATAGATGAACGTTCTTGCCGATTTGTGCGCACGAACCTACGGTTGCCCAAGTATCTACCATTGTGCCTTCATCGACGTATGCGCCAATGTTCACATACGACGGCATCATTATCACGCCTTTGGCTAAGTATGCGCCGTAGCGTGCGGTTGCTGGCGGAACTACGCGGACGCCAAGTTTGTCGTAGTCGTGTTTTAGAGCAATCTTGTCATGGTATTCGAAGATGCCCGATTCGGTTTTCTGCTGTTTTTGCGTTGGGAAATATAAGATTACAGCCTTTTTCACCCATTCGTTCACTTTCCAACCGTCACGATTGGGTTCGGCTACGCGGATTTTTCCGGTGTCTAGAAGATTTATGGTTTCTTCTATAACCTTTATATTTTCGGGCATTTCGAGCAATTCGCGATGCTCCCAGATGCGTTCAATGGTTTCTTTCAATGTCGAATACATATACTTATGTTTAAAAGCATACAAACATAGTAAAAAATATGTTTTTGAGAAATTCCTTTGTGTAAAAAGAAATTAACAGGCAGTTGAGAAATGTAAATGTATGCGAATTGCAGCCTAATGCAGTAATCTTTTAGCTTACAGCCATAGTCGGCAATACGATAGATGGCGGAGTTATTTTGTCAGGACAAGGCGTAGTCCTATACGGTTGATTGTTGTATTTGGAGTTGTCATAGTTCTGTAGGAGACTCGACATAACCTCGTTGTAGATGCACAATTACCGCCACGAATTATACGCTCTGAGCCATAAATTGATCCTGTAGGGTTTACTTGACTAAAATTTTTGTATTTTCCGTACAAGTCACTGCACCATTCCGAAACATTGCCAGACATATCGTAGAGGCCTAGCTCGTTGGGATGTTTGGTGCCAACCTTATGTGTGCTTATTGCACCTTCCTTTCTATTCCAGTACCACGCTACCTCATCAATATTATTGCTCCCGCTATATTTAGTCTTTTTGCTCTTTTTGCCGCCTCGTGCTGCATATTCCCATTCGGCCTCGGTTGGCATACGGAAGTTCCTGCCTGTCATTTTGTTAAGTTTCTGTATAAACTTCTTGCAGTCGTCCCAGCTTACATTTTCCACAGGCAAACTGTCGTTGCCCGTAAATATACTTGGATTATTACCCATCACTTCCAGCCATAAACCTTGGGTAACCTCATATTTGCCAATATAAAAGTCATCTAAAGTAACAATATGTGCAGGTTCTTCAAATTCCCAGCACTCGTCTTTCTGTTCGTCGGTGCATCCCATAGTATATGTGCCACCTTTTACATACATCATTTCTATTGTATGGCTGCCAACAGCTATGTAAACGATACTGTCAGGGTTCTCTTGTTGTGTTTCTGATTCAATTTTGCAATCAGAATGATTTTCAGAATATCTTTTGAAAGGATTGTCGCTATTTCCAAACAAATTGTAGGGAACGACAGCAAAACTTATCGCCAACGCATATAATATCGTTTTCAATGTTTTATTCATATTTTCAATTATCAAAATTTACAAAGCAAAGATATTGATATTTTGCGTTTTTGCAAAAAAAGAATCGCCCTCCAAACCGCAGTACAATTCCGCGGATGTTGGAAGGCGACTCAAGTAAGCCACAAAATAGTGGCGTTAAAAGCAGCGGCCCTGGTACTGCACCCCATGCAATCTGTACCGCTACTAGTTTGCTAACCCGATTACGGTGCTACTCTAACCATTATTGTGGACTATGCTCAAATTTCCACCTTTCGGTAAAAAATATTTTCCCAGTCGGGGTCTTTCTCGATTTCTTCTCTTCGATAGTCAACAACAAGGCTAATAGCCTCCTTCATGTTCGACAAAAGTTCCCATCTGACCACACTGCGAGCAACTCAATTTTTTCGCCGCAAAATTATAACCCCAGTGCGCAACCTATTTGCGTAGTCGAAAATATTTTTCATTTTTTTTGAAAAAGTTTTGCAAACATATAATACAGAGGTGAATATAGAATCAGCAATGTAACAATTACACCTACTTTTGTAAAAATCGAAGGAAAAAATGTAAACAAAAAAATCACTGCAAAATAAACATGCAACAGCACAACCTATATGCTCGGTATAAAATCTCATTGCGAAAAAAAACTATTCGACCTCTCCGAGGTCGCTGTTAATATCCGACAAACACCCTATAAATATCCGACCTCGCTGAGGTCGTGGTGTTTGCGGACATTTGAGAACGGAGCTTGGGAGGACAATCATTTGTGATATATTTTTTGTGGTGGTGTCATTTGAAGACATGACCTCGGAGAAGTCAAATATCTATAGAATATAAAGGTATTAAGAAAAGAAACGACCTCAGCGAGGTCGCACATACAAATGAATAAAACAATGTGGCGGAATGGGATTTAGAAATGAAAAACATATAACATATCATCGCATTCAAATATTTTTCATAATTTTGGAAACATAAACAAAAGGACAGAAAATTATGCCTGACAATTTTTTCCAGAATCTGCATGATAGGATTTCATATCGCGCAAAATGGCACAATTACAATTGCGGAATGTATTTTGTGACCATCTGTACCAAAAACAGAGAACATTATTTTGGTGAAATTAACAATGGGGTGATGAATCTATCGGAAATTGGCAAATGTTTGCATGAACAGATTGTCAAAACACCGGAAATGCGTGCTGATATGAATATGGAAATTCCATTGTTTGTCATAATGCCAGACCATGTACACCTGATTGTTACAATCGGTGAAAATCAATATAACACGCCAACCTGTGTGGAAACAACACATTGTGGGGACACGATGCATTGTGGGGAAACAACACATTGTAGGGGCGCAATGCATTGCGCCCCTACAATTGGCACCACAAATGGCGATACAAATCATTGTGTCCCCACAGATGGCGAACCGATGAACAAATTTTCACCGCAATCGAAAAATCTGGCATCTGTAATCCGTGGGATAAAAATATCGACGACCACATTTGCGCGAAAAAACCAAATTCCATTTGAATGGCAGCGTTCATTTCACGACCGCATTATCCGCGACACCGCCGAAATGAACCGTATTGCCGAATACATTGAAAACAATGTGGCGGAATGGGATTTAGAAATGAAAAACATATAACATATCATCACATTGAAATATTTTTCACCTAACTTTTTCTATATCAGAAAATAATATCATTTTTGCACAAATCTAAAGTTGAACTTTATTTTTGTTCATATTCCCATCAATCCTTCAATAAGCCTTGCATATTCCTCTCCCAACGGCAAATCGTAATTTGCTTGCAGGCATCGGCAAAAATAAAAAAAACTTGGCAGGCTTCGGGGATAGGACATTTGTTCAAAGGCGCCAATGTTGCCTATGGCTCTGCCAAGTAAATCTGCTTCCGGCGTCCATATCGACAGGCGAAGCAGATTTTTTTGAGTTGCATGGATTATATCCGACGCAGCATAGTCATTAACCGTTTTTGACTGACGGAATCTCCACAAGGATACGCGTAGGAACGATTTTACAGCCGACCCTGTTTATCGGCTAACGTAAATCAAATGTCTTGCAACACGGTCAGCCCATCTGACAACACTGCTAGCAACTCAATTTTTTTTCAAAAAAGTTGTTCTGTGCTGTGAAGCACCACCGAGTCGAAGCCGAAAACAAGAGCAAGAACCAGCACGTCAATCAAAAGCAAGAGCAAAGTCATTCAAATAATTAAATAATGACGCGCTGACATGTTTGTTAGGTCTTACTACCCAATTATGCTACAGAATCAGTCCTTTGTAAGGACCATCATTCTTTAAACATGTACCCACAGCACAGATTAGGAAGGACTGCATGAGACAGGCTCAGCAGCCATTCGACAACCTTATTTGTTTTTCCCGACGGCAGCAACCATTTCGTAAGTTTCCTTCAAACTGTCGGGAATAATGATTTTCAAGCCTCTAATGCGTTGCAACTCCTTGTCGCGAGCCTCGTCAACCTTGTCGGTAATGGATTTCATTGCAAGGTCATATTCCTCTGCAGACTTATGGTTGCTCATCATCACCTTTGAATTATGCTCATCCAAAGCAATTTCAATCTTGTGCTTGATGCCGTTCAGTTCGGCTTGTAAACTGCGATGCAACTCCTGCATTTCCATAAACTTATGGTCAACAGTCTCCATATCAAGCGAAGCTGTGTATTCTGTGATTGTCATATCACGACCTTCGCCACTTGTCGAAAGACCTGTGCGAAGTGACTTTTTTGCCAGCTTTATGCTGTTGCTGAAATCGCCCGATGGATGAATCAGCTTGCCAAGGTTTGCACATTGCGCCTCAAGGTAATAGTAACGGCAACGCTCAGCAACCGACATTTCTGCAATTACTTCATCTTCAGTGATGCGATTCATAAGTTTGCCCATAGTTGGAAGCTCCATTCCCAACTCGGTAGCGTAAGTTTCGACATCTGTATTTTTTACCGCATCAACCATAGTCTGTCTTGCCTTGATTGCCTCGCGCAACCAAGCAATAAGTGCCTTCAGCTTGCCAACATTTGCAACCTCTTCGATGGACTTGTTGAATTCCTCCATGGTCATTCCCTTGTGCGAAACGACTTTTCTGTCTATACCTATAACACTAACCTCGCTTGTCACAAAATCGAAGAAAACATTGTTGCTGTTTTCGTACATCTCCTTTGCTTTGTTTGCGATAAAATTGGCGCTGGTATTTGTAAGGCCTTCAGCACCGAAAAAGGCATCGAGTTGTGATGAATAAACTGCCATAATTTTCCGTTTTTTCTGGTTTACTAAATTGGTGTCCTTTAAATTTCGCCGCAAAATTATAACCCCAGTGCGCAACCTATTTGCGTAGTCAGAAAAAATTTTAATTTTTTTTGAAAAAATTGAAAAAATAATTGGCAGCAAAAAATAATGTATCTTTGCAACACTATGGAAACAGTTTTCGACCATAATATTACAAAAGAAGAAATGGTAGCCGTAATGGGACTGCCGACATGGACAAGGGAGGAACTTTTGTCAATGGGCGGCACACAAGAAGAACACTATGGCATAATTTATAGGTTATACACATACCGTGGAGACCATGTTACCGCCCAAAAATATGCTGACATGATTCCGAATGATATTCATAAAGTTTTTGGAACTTGTTATCACGACTTCGCAACTTTCCGATAGCACCCACCAACAAGTCACCAGAATGTATTTAACTGTTGCAAGGAATAAAGTCAACTTTACCCAATGCCTTCATAAGACCATTGAAATCAAGAGATTCCAATTTTTGTTTACCATCGGCATAACTGCAAAAGTTAACTTTCTTGTCCCACGACACTGAAACAAATTTTTGTGGCTTTGCACATTTCAGTAAACACGATGGAGCTTGAAACGCTTCGCTGCCCGATACTACAGCCAAATCTTGTGGAGACGGCGTATCGCTAAACCGCTGCGGAACCAAAATAATCTGGTCCTTGTTCAAAATGCCCCTCAATCTCCTATATACCGACGCACAATGCTCAACTTTATTCTTGTTTACAAGCAAATTCACCCCAGGCTTTATCTCTGTTTCAGAAAGTTTCCTCAACATACGCAGCACACGTTCCACTTCGCTTTCATTATCAGGCTGATGGATAGTAACATGAACCTTGTCAGGCTGATGTTCGAGGAGCAAATTCCAAAACTCATCGTTTTCAAGCGGCAAACCATTTGTCGTTACCGAAAGGTAAACTATCGGCTGCAACTCATCAATAATTTCAAAAATGCCATCATATTCAAAAGGTTCGCCGCCACCTAGAGAAATAGCCTTAACGCCATTAGCAACGCAATCCTTTGCAAACGAAACCACTTCAGCCGGAGTCCACATTACATTTCCTTCGCGCGTACTATGATTGTAGCAGAATTCGCATTGCTTGCTGCAATAATTGCTTAAATCTATTGACAAAAGTTCAACCATCTGCTTATCCCTTTGGTGCTGGAACAACATATTTTTCCTGTAGCCTTATAGCTTTGCCCTCTTCCACGAACTTATCCATCACTTCTTCGGGATACACAAGTTCGAATTTTTCACCGCGGTATGGCATTGATGCATATTTCTCAATCTCTGCCCGATATTCATCAACCTCCGAATCTAAATAAACAGGATACGAAACGCCACCTATTTCAATCCGATGATTGTCTATCGGGTGTACCTTCTCGAATATCTCACGCACATTCTCATCAAGAATAAACACACGCGGCTTAATTCTGCCAACCTGCATATCAAAGTACGAATGTGTCTTTGTCCACATTTTCTCTATGAGTTCTGGATTTTTCCTCCATTCTCCATAGTTACGCGAACTGCCTTTCCTATATGGATAATACCTGAACAGCGGAAGCTTTACGCCAATATCCCTCAACTGATTATATTTGTATGATTCACCAGCATCCGGATGATTCACAAAAATCACTGTCGGAGCAATCGAACCGACACGTTTGAACACCCATTCACAAAATACATTATTACAAGCATCTTGGTCACAGTCGTCGCCGTATGGGCAATATGGACGAAAATTGTCGGCCAGTATCTCCACTAGGCAATAAACCCTCTTTTGTTCTCCCGAAGGCAACAATTCATACTTACATCCATTATAAAGAACATCTTCATCATACGAATCGCAGGGTACGTGCTCGGCAATCTGAAGAGTTTCCATGTCGGCAAATTTTCCTTTAACCTTGTGCATCCTATGCCTGAACGAATCGGGAACCTGACTGATTTTTACAGGATGTTGGGGAACAATCATACGCTTGGCAGGGAATGCTCGCCAATATGCCTGATGATATATATAATATGGTGCAGTAGTATAGTTTTGCTCGTGGACGACATCTGCTATTTTTTCATCGAATTCGGAATCGAACCCAAAATCCTTAATTTTATATGCTTCGAGAATAACATGCTCGTCCAATAGTTTTTGTAAAGACGAATGTTTCTTCAAAATCACTTCATTTGTGTTCCGGTAGCAATCCCGTGCCGAAAAATAATATAGGCCGACCTCCTTTTTCAAGCATATTGCAGTAGAAATGTCTTTATTCCGGCAAAGTTCAAGGAACCTATTCTCCTTGCCTGTATCTATCCGCACAACACTCGCCCACCACAAATCCTTCCAAATAGGAACTTGCGGTTCGTCCTCGACAGAAGCCATAATTTGTTCCTCTGTCAAATCAAACAGCACGTCGGGTTTGTAATCGCCCTGATAGCCGAAGAGCAGCAAATCCGGAGCAATTTCCTCTGTACACAAAGGCACAGGACCGTTGTCCTCATAGTCCATTATGCCTACGTTTTCGTCATCGTCAACCATATACCACGAAGTAGCCATCGAATGTGTTGCAGGATATTCCTTGTCTGTTTTCATTTATATAAATTTTTCACGGACAAAATTAAGCAACATTTTACGATTGGCAACAATAAGCGTTTCATTTTTCGGACACAAGGAATTATTAATGTCCGCTAATTTGCGCGTTGTCACAATTTTTGTTTGCTGTCGCGACAAAAATATGCGCCAACGCTCAAAAAAGCATCCGCTTTTCTATAAATATGTAACCTCTCCGAGGTTGCTATGTTGCTACAAAACCAAGCCTACGCATTTCGTTGTTAATATAACAACTTGACTCGCCGAATTTTGTATTGATTTGTAAAAAAAAATTGGCGAACAACAATAACAAGAAATAGAGAAACTGAATCAATATGGCTCAGCGTGTTCGATGTTGTCAAGGACATCAATGATATGCTTGCCATCATCAAGAACAAAATTCTTGATAAGGTCGTTTGCATCTTTGAAATAGTGCCCATACGGACTACCGAATCGTGTCATATTGCCGTCTTGACCGAAGCACTGATATGTTCCACTTACATCATTTTGAAAATAATAGGCCTTGCCTTTGTAAACCAGCTCAAGGTCACAGTTCTGAACTGCAAAGTCGTAAAGTATGACTTCGTGGTCGCCGTTCTTGTATCCGTGGTATTTATCACCATACTTTTTATAGTCGGGCGGGAACTCTTTGTTTGTAGGAAAATCGCACATTACAGCCAAATGTTACCAACAAATTATTACCTAATCATCTTTCTCCACAAAATCATGATGCTTATCATAATCCCATTCTTCAGCCTCACCATTTTCTATGTATTCGTTCATCTCCTTTTCTCCAATAATGGCATTTGTGTTCTCATTGTAAAAAATAGAGCCGCCATTTGAAGCCCCTAATTTCCACCAAATTCTATCCTTATAAACATACTGTGAACTCCAAATATCGCTCACTGGCACATATTCGGCAAGTTGAATTCTTTCTGTATCCTTGAACCTTAAAGGAAGAACCTTTGCTTTTTCTCTAATTTCATCCGGCAATTGCTCTGCTTTCAATGGAAATTCCGGGTTGATTATTTTTATTGCCGGTTCAGAGGCTACAGAATAGTCTTGGTGGTAGATATAAAATGGGAATCTGTCATTTCCAGCAAAATTTTCATTTATATCATCTTCATAACTATATATAGGTGGATAATATTTGGCTATAATTACATCGTTCTTTTCCAATGCATCAACTATTTCTTTGTTCGAATGGAAATTAACATAAAACAATCCTTGCTTTTTGGAAATACAAATAGGCGGTCTCTCCCATTTCTTAGCAACATGATGCTTTAGAATTTCAACTTTGGACATATCAATTTTAATAATTACATCCCACCAGTCAACATTAAACCACCCATCCGATGTTTTTTCCCAGCTTCCCATAGTGCCAATAGGTTTTGTCAACAATGGTTTTACCTGCTCGTCTGTAAGTTTCAACATTCTAAAACCAGTTTCATCGTCATAAGAGAAATCATCCCATAATACTTCATCTACATCATTTTCCCTATATTCACCAACAGGCACAGGACCATTGTCTTCAATGTCGAAAACCCCGACATTGCCATCTTCATCGACACAATACCACGCTGTTGCCATCGAATGTGTTGCAGGATATTCCTTATCTGTTTTCATTTCTATAAATTTTTCACAGACAAAATTAAGCAACATTTTATGATTGACAAAAAATCTTACCAAGTTGAATAGTCAGTTATGTTCAATTTTTCGCCACACACTGGACATACAATCGAAATACCTATCCCGATGCCACTTGACATATCGGTTTCGTATTCGTATTTAATGTCCTTGCTCTGCTTGTGCATGATGTAGTGTTTGTCGGCAAAGGCTAATGCATCTGCATATTCTTGTTCAGACAATTCATACCGCCGTCCGAACACTTTCACATATTTTAACAACATGATTATTTTTTCCTCCAAATAGTTATCATTTTTCCTTCAATTCCACCTCAATCGCATCGTCTTCCCATTTCAAATCGGGAAACAGATTACTGTCTATTTCGTGAACGCCAAACATATCGTACGCCTCACACAACCAACATCCGTTTTCATTGTAGCGTACTGGCGGTTCAACGACAAACAAGTTCAACTTTCCGTTTTTATCTCGTGTAACCCACATATTCAGTTATTTAAAATTTCGCCGCAAATTTATAACCCCAGTGCGCAACCTATTTGCGTAGTCGAAAAAATTAAATAAATTTGCAAAAATTTTCATTTTTCACGATTATGCCAGCAAGTAAAAACGCGTTGATACGCTACAAAACCATAGACCAGTGCCTGCAGCGACGCAACCGCCTGTGGACTCTCGACGACCTTATTGATGCCTGCTCCGACGCTCTGTACGAGTACGAGGGAAACACGAACGGAATAAGCAAGCGTACCATTCAGCTTGACATCCAGAATATGCGCAGCGAAAAACTCGGCTACAACGCACCAATCGTCGTAACCGACCACAAGTACTATTCATATTCCGACCCAAAATTCAGCATCACCAACTCGCCCATTACCGACTTCGACATGAAGGCAATGACCGAAGCAATTACTGTGCTGAAGCAACTTAGCGGTTTTTCGCAGTTCGGTGAACTTGAAGAAGTCATAAACCGCCTGAACGACCATGTTTCATCGTTGCAACACAAGACGCAGCCAGTCATTTTCTTCGAAAAGAACGATCGTCTTCGTGGTCTTAATTATATTAATATGTCGTACGATGCCATTGTTGCAAAGCGTCCGCTGGATATTATGTACAAGTCCTTCAAGTCGCCGAAAGCCAATCCGTTACGCTTTTCTCCGTATGTACTGCGCGAATACCGCAACCGCTGGTTTCTGTTCGGGAAGGCAAAAGGCGTAAACATGATTCTCAACCTCGCGCTCGACCGCATAGAGTCGATGGAAATGGGCGAAGCGAAGAACTACATCGAAAATACCGACTTCGACCCGGTTGCATATTTCGACAAGATTGTCGGCGTAACACTCTACGACAAATCCGAAAAGAACATAGTATTCTGGGCAAGTGCAGACCACACGCCATATATTGTCACTAAACCTTTCCACAAGACGCAACGGATGATAAAGCAGTACGAGGACGGTTCAGCCGACTTTGTAATCAGAGTTATCTGGAACAGGGAGCTTATCCGCGAATTCTTGGGTTTTGGCGATGGTCTTGTCGTAAAGTCGCCACGGCAACTGGTGAAACGAATGACAGAACAGTCGGAAGGGATGTATAGGAATTATTGTGGCGGAAAGAAGACGGAAGAGGAATAGATATGGCAAGGCAAGAGCCTTGGTTTTAGATGTTGTAGGCTGGAGCCTACGACAAACTTGATAGGCTGGAGCCTACGACAAACTTGTGCCTACGACAAGTTAGAGCTTTTTTTGATTTGCTAAAACTCTATCCAGCAGACTTTTCCCGTCTTTTTCATCCAGTCCTTGTGCTCGTTGTATTCTTGTTCGCCCTGACAAATCCATAGCACCTTTGTTCGCATCGGAAAATCGACTTTTGGGGGAGGGGCGTAGCCGTCGGTGAGGATGATAAGTCCGTCGTACTGACGATGTTCGCGGATGTAGTCGAAGATGGGCTGGAAGTCAGTCCCGCCACGACCGGTGATTTTTATTTCTTTGGATGCTTTCTTGAAAGTTTCAAGTTCCCTGAGTTTTGTGTCGAACTGGATAGTGTCGATTGTTTCGATACCGTACTTGAAGAAGCGGGCAATTACCGAGTAAAACGCCTGTAAGGTCTTGCTTGTTACCGAACCGCTGACATCCACACCAACAAGCAGTTTTGATGCCAATTCGTAGATGCTTCCCATCTGTTCGAATCCGCTGCGGCGGTTGGGGCGCATTCGCGTCAGGTGTCTGTGGCTCGACAAGATGCTCGTGTGGAAACTTGACAAAACTTTGCGGTAGTCGAGCTTTACGATCAGCGAAGCTTTTATCTGCTCTACCATATCGCCAGGAATGCTTCCCCAGTTGGTTGTGCTTGTGATTATCTCGTTGATTTCCTGTTGTTTCAGTTCGTCTTCTTCCCAAAGTGCAGAGTGGTCGCGGGCTGATTTTATGTCCTGCTTTGTGAATCCGTTTTTATCCTTTTTTTCGCCTAGTCCGTTGCCGAACTCGCTTTGCGAGTCGTCGCCGACAGAGGCTTCGTTGTCGCCATCGTCGGCGCCTTCGCCGTTCTGGTCACTTTCACAGCTACCACTATCAGAGTTGTCGTTTTCTCCATTGTCGGCATTTCCTTCGCCATCATTTCCATCACCTTCGTTACCGTTTCCACCATCGTTGTTTTCGTCTTCACTTTCATCCTGATTATCGCCGTCGGTCTTGTCGTCGCTGTCGTCTTCGCTTTTTTCTGGCGTTGTGGAAGATTGGCGAAGTATTTCGTTAAGTTTGTCCACATACCATTCAAAGCATTCTCCAGCAGGTAGTTGGAAATTGTCGGCGGAAATGAAATGCAATGTTTTGAAGTTGTAGTGCTGACCGAGAACCATATCGCTGCCGAACGAAAGTGCTTCGGGAAGAGAATTTTCGGGCTGACGTTCGTAGGGATGCTTTAGGAAAAGGCGAATCATTTCAGAACGCAAGGCTTCTTCGAGTTCTGCATCGGTGAAAGTACTCATTATGTTTGGGTTGTATTCCACCATTCCCTGTCCGCAACGGATGGGGCAGTCCATCAGCACGTTTGTCGCAAGCTGGTGGGTGCAGTAAATCGAGAACAGCGCAGGCTCGACAAGGAACCACCGTTCGCTTATCTTCCGAATCCGTTCTTCCATTCCTACAGGTTTTTGATGAAATTGGTCATCTGCGAATACAGTTCAGGCGCTTCGGTAAGTATGAAGACAATCGCCTGTGTGTAAGTGCCTTTCTCATAAATAGACACGAAATGCGCGAACTCTTCCTTTTTCTTCGGCGATTGCAGACCTTTTACATATAAGGCAAGGTTTTGCGCGATTGTAGGCTTTTCGTCGTCGGAAATTTCCTGTGTTTCGAGGAAGCGGAAGATTGATTCGTTTGCGACTGCTGTTTCGTGAAGCATATACTTGTCAATCTTTGCCTTGTGTTTTTCGTAGTTCATCAGGATTTCCTTTGCGCTGAGGACTCTGTTCTGCGAAATTGAACTCATGAACGCAGTAGTTGCCTGTGCTCCGACGATTCCTGAAATTATTTTCTTGTGTATGGCTTTAAGTTCTGGGCAATCCTTTATGCAGTCGGAAACTTTTTTCCATGCGCGGCGGTCGGGACTTTTGTCGAGACCAGTTTCCTCGCCAGCCTTGTCGCAGGTGTCGAGAAAACGTGGATTTTCCTGAATGAAGGTAATGACACGCTCGTCAACTTTCTGTTCGGCTGCCCACAACAACCATTCGGCAGCAGTAGGACGGAAGTTGTATATGTTGAATCGTGACACAAGGGCTGGGTCGAGGTCGGTGAGCTGATATTCTTCACCTTCGTTGACTGCCGAAACCAAACGACTGCCTTCTGGAAGGCTTCTGCCTGCCAGTTTGCGGTTCAATGCCAAGTCCATGATTGTCTGAAGCACTTCTGGGCGGGCGCGGTTCAGTTCGTCGAGGAAAAGAACAACTGGCTTGCCGTCGGTCGGGAACCAGTAGGGAGGCATAAACATTGTCTTGCTAGTGCTTTCGTCAAGACGCGGAAGACCGATCAGGTCGCCCGGGTCACTCATCTGACCGAGGAAAAGTGCGGTAACCTTCATGCCTTTCTTTTCGAAGAATTCGGTGAGAATTTCCGACTTTCCAATTCCGTGTTTTCCGACTAACATAATGTTCTGCTTGTCGGGCGTTGTCTCGAGTATTTCTTTCAGTTCCTTGGTGTTAACGTTTGTTGCCATATTCTAATTATTTTCATTTTTTTGGTTTGCAAAGATAGTTTATCTGACGCACTTTGCGTACATTGTTTTTATAAATTTCGTGGCAAAGATATGTGTAAGGTGTGACAAAACGTGTCGTAGGTTGTTATTTTATTTGAACCATTGTTTTATTGGCACATCGAATCCTGTTCCACGCATGAAGTTATAGGTGGCAAGGTTCAGTCCGCGTTCAAACTTGCTCCAATCTGGTGAGCCGTTGCAAGTAAATGGAATTTCGTTGTTTGCGAAAGTGCCTGTTGGTTGTGGAACGTGCTTTGCGCCAAACTGTTGTGGATTTTGTCCCAATATTGAGTGGCAGGTCATGGCGTAGCGGTGCCAGAATGCCGACTGTATCAGTCCTTCTTCAAAAAATTGCCGTACGGTGTCAAGGCTTTCGTATAGTTCGCGTTCCGTCTGGCTTGGAAATCCGTACATCAGGTAGGCGTGGACTAAAATTCCGTTGTTGGCGAAATTGCGTAGAGTTTCGCGTACCGATTTGACGCTTATGCCTTTGTTAATCAGCTTTAATACTCGTTCCGAGGCGACTTCTATTCCGCCGCTTACGGCTATGCATCCGCTTTGTGCCATCAGGAAGCAAAGTTCGTTGTTGTAAGCCGACTCAAACCTTATGTTTGTCCAGTAACTGACTGTCATCTTGCGTTTTAGGATTTCTTCCGATAGGCTGCGGAGTACTGCGGGAGGTGCGGCTTCATCGACAAAGTGAAAGCCAGAAATTTCTGACTGCTTCATCATTCCTTCCATTCGGTCTACTATGGTGCTTGCTGGCGCGTGGTCGTAACGTTGTATGTAGTCGAGCGTTGTGTCGCAGAAAGTGCATTTTGCCCAGTAGCATCCGTGTGCTAGCATCATCTTGTTCCAGTGTCCGTTGCTCCAGAGTTGCTGCATAGGATTGGCGGTGTCGGCGGTGTCCAAGTATAGTTCGGTGTGTATTCCGTCGAGGCAGGGCGTACCTATTTCGCAAAAAGCCACGTTCTCCTTGCTGTCGATGTTAATGCACTCTGTATCACCATTTTTGCCAAGTTTCATTGTCCGTACAAGTTCTCCGCCAGTGAGGATTCTTTCCAAAGGCAGTTCGCCGTCGTCGAAGGTTATTGTGTCAACGTACTTGAAAATGCGAGGGTCGGAGAGTTGCCGTAGTTCGGTGCTGACATATCCGCCGCCCATAGTGATTTGAATTTCAGGATGTTTCTCCTTTACAAACTTTGCACATCGCAGACCACCGTAGAGGTTTCCGGGAAATGGTACGGAAAGTCCAAGATGGGTTGGGGAAGTTGCTGATATTTTTTGTTCGAGAAGTTCAAGCATCCATTGGTCGATAAGATTTGGTTCCTTTGCCAGTTCGTCGTCAAGCGGTGTGAAGTCGCTGAGGCTTCGACATAGTTTTTCGGCATACCTAACCATCTCGAAATGAGTGCTTATGCATTGTTGAATAACGTTGCCGATGTCTTCGATGAAAAGTGTGCATAAGTATTGCGCCTGATTGAAAGTTCCCGAAGTGCCGTAGTCCCATTCCAGGTCTTCGGGGTTGGGCATACGTTTCTGGTTTGCCCAGAATTGCGGGTTGGCAAAAAGCCGTGCGAAAGTGTTGTCGCGCACTTGCAGGAATCTTTTCACAGGTTCTACCCATTTGGTGTAGAAGTCTTTGTTGGACAGTATTATTCTGATGTTCATAGCCTTTTTGCCAGAAACGTGAACGCCTTCGGCAAGGTCGAAAATCTGGGAGATGCATTCGCGAGTTAAAATCTTGTCAATCAGTTCTATGCTAAGGTCCATCTGGTCGCAAGATATGTCTTTTCCGCGAAGGTAGCCAGTTAGTTGTTCTGTCGCTGGGTAGGCGGTGTTGATTTGCGTTAATGGCGGTGTTATTAAAAGGATATGCATTGAATTTGTTTTGTTAAGTGCTTGTATTATAAGAATTTACTGTTCTTTTAGCTTGCTTTTCGCATTTTCCAGAATGAAGTGCAACCTGTTGAACACATTAGCCTCCGATGTGCCGGCGTCGAAGTCGAGGAACAGGAGGTTCATATCAGGATAAATCTGCTTGATTTTCTTTTCCATACCCTTGGAAATGATGTGGTTGGCTATGCATCCGAATGGCTGTAAACTTACCACGCTGTTGATTCCGTTCTTGGCGTAGTTGGCGATTTCGGCAGGCAGAAGCCAGCCTTCGCCGAAGTTGGTGGCGGGATTTACAATCTTGGTGGCATCGTCGAAGGCCTCGAATAGGTTGTCGAACGGACGGTAGCTCGGGAAGCCTGCGCAAATCTTGTCGTACTTTCTTGCAAATCTTGCAATTAAGTTGTAAACCGTTGTGGTTACAAAGGCTGGCGTTTTGCTTGGCTTGATGTGGTATTTGCGGTTTACTGCATTGTTTACCAGTCCGTTGATAAAGAAATTATAAATCGAAGGTACTGCAACCTCAAAGCCTTGGTCGTTGAGCCAATCGACGACATACTTGTTGCTGAACGCATTGTATTTCAGGTATATTTCGCCAACGATGCCAATGGTCGGGTAGGTGCTTCCTTCGTTGATGTTCTCGCGGAATTCTGCAACGGCCTTCTTCAGAAGTCCCTGAAGTTTGTCGCCCTGCTTGTTTTCGATGTACGGGAAACTCATTTCGGTGTATTTGTCCCTGATTTTCCGAGCGATGCCTTTTGCCTTTTCCCTGATGACTGCACCCTGGTACAATTTCGAAAGACAGTCCGCATACAGCATCGTGTTGAGTAGCAAGCCCATGTTTTTCGAAACATGAAGGTCGAACCCCGGCTGGTAGTTTATCTTGCTGCTGCCTGTCGCAACCGAAACTACTGGAATGTTCTCGAATCCAGCTGTCACCATTGCGTTCTTAATCAGCGACAAATAGTTGCTGGCGCGGCATTGTCCGCCTGTCTGCGTGATGGCTACGGCAATGTCGTCGGGATTGAATTTTCCGCTTTCGAGAGCCATCATTATCGTGCCGATGACGATGGTGGCAGGGTAGCAGATGTCGTTGTTGGCGTATTTAAGCCCGTATTCGTTCGATTTTGGCGTTCCTTTTGGCAAGTTAAGCAGATTGTACCCCTTTGCCTTAAAAAAGGCTGGAATGAACTCGGAATAGCCTTCTGCGAAGTACGGACCTATAATCAACCTGCGGCGGTCTTCTTCCATAAACGGCTTGGTTGTCACAAACTTGGTTTCCTTGCGGTGTCCATTGTTGAGCTTGAGGCTTTCGACGAGCGAACGGATACGCAGTCGCAACGAACCGATGTTGTTCACATCGTCAATCTTTAATATGGTGAGATTCTTGCCTTTACGGTTGAGAATGCTTCCCATTTCGTCGAGGATGAAGGCATCGGGACCGCAGCCGAACGAGGTGAGTTCGATAAACTGAACATTGTCGGGAGCGTTGGCAACATAGTGCGCCGCCTTGAAGATTCGCGTCGGGAAGCTCCACTGCGTGAGCGAGTGCAGTTCGTCGAAGATGTTTTCGTTGTCGAGGTACGAGACATTTTCGGTTACGACATCTATTCCCATTTCGGCAACTGCCTGTGACACTTTGTGTTGTATGAGCGGGTCGATGTGGTAGGGACGGCCGGCAAGGACGATAACCATCCTGCCGTCGCGATTGGCTTTTTCGATTACCTCGGCGGTGCGCTCTGTGAGGCGTGCGCGGAAGTTTGCCTGTGCTTCAATGGCATTTTCGATGGCTTTGCGACGCATCTTCTTGTCAAAGCCAAGCGACTTCAAATAGGCATTGCACGACTTCCAAAGCAACTCATCATTACTAAATGTAATTATTGGATTGTCAAATCGTATGCCGTATTTATTTTCAGTATCGATTGAACTTTTTATTACATCGCCGTAACCGCTCACGATGGGGCAGTTGTAGCTGTTGTTCGACTTCTCATCGTCCTTTACTTCGAGTACGATGTAGGGGTAGAAAATGAAATCGACTTTCTTGTTGACAAGGTCGAGAATATGTCCGTTCATCAGTTTCGCTGGGAAGCAGATGTTGTCGGACATAATCGACTTAACGCCAGGCTCGTAGAGCTTGTTTGTCGAGTCGCCAGACAATACGACTTCGTATCCCAAGGTGCTGAACATCGCCTGCCAGAACTGGAAATTCTCGTACATTCCCAAGGCACGCGGCAGGCCGACTTTTTTCCCGTTCTTAGCTGTTGAGTATTCGTGCTTTTCAAACAACATGTCGTCCTTTTCGGCGTGCAGGTTAATGCCTTTTGCCGTGCTTTCGGACCTGTTGGAGAAGACTTTCTCGCAGTTGTTGCCTGCGTAGAACGAATTGCCGTTCTCGAACTTGAAAATGTTCACAGTGCATTGGTTTTCACAGCCTTTGCAGTTTACAATCGACGACTTGTATTCGTTGAACTTGATAAGTTCCGAAATGCTGGTCTCGTTGTGGCAATCGGTTGATTTTCCGTATATTGCAGCACCAAAGGCTCCCATAAGTTCGGGAATGTCGGAGAAGAAGACATTTTTGCCTGTTAGTACTTCCAACGCTTTGACGATGGAGAGGTTCTTCATTGTTCCGCCCTGAACGACAATGTTGTCGCCAAGTTCGTTCAAGTTCTTTAGTTTCAGTACCTTGAACAGACAATTCTTGATGACGGAGTAGGAGAAACCTGCTGCAATGTTCTCTATGGAAGTGCCTTCGCGAAGCGACTGCTTTACCTTTGAGTTCATAAACACGGTGCAGCGTGTGCCGAGGTCGTATGGCTGGTCGGCAGTGCACGCCATGCGTGCAAATTCGGCAACCGGATAGTTTAGCATATTGGCATAAGTCTCTATGAACGAGCCACATCCCGACGAACAAGCCTCGTTGATTTCGATGCGCTTTATGCTGCCGTTGTCGATAAATATGGCTTTCATGTCCTGTCCGCCTATGTCGAGTACGAACGAAACCTCTGGACAAACCTCTCTTGCGGCAATGTAATGTGCCATGGTTTCGACAATTCCGTTGTTTAGGTTAAAGGCTTTCTTTAACAGGTTTTCACCGTAGCCCGTTGCAGTACTGCTGACTATGCTAATTTTTATATTCTTCTCTTTTTCAAATTGTTGTAGTGCTTCCATGCTTTCTACGAAGGTACGGAAGCTGTTGCCGTTGTTGCGACGGTAATCCTTGTATATTATGTTGAGGTTGTCGTCGATGAGAACGACTTTTGTCGTCGTGGAGCCTGAGTCAACGCCAAGGTGACATCTGATTTCTGTACCTTCGGTCGGCACTATGCTTTTAAGCGAGAATTTCTGCCTTTCAGTTTTCCAACTTTGGAATTCTTCTTCCGAATCGAATAATTTTTTTAATACATTACCATTTGATTTTGAGGAAGAAGTGTGCTTTTTGTTTAAGTTTTGAATTAAGTCAGAAATAGAGCTTGGTGCTTCATTGTACTTCTTTGCGAGGAAGGCGCAACCCAATGCTGGGAATAGTTCTGTATTCTCTGGAATTATACAATCTTCGTCGTTGATTTTTAGAATATTAACGAAGCTCTCTTTAAGTTGTGGTATAAACTTGAACGGACCACCGCAGAAAAGTATTGGCGGTACTATGTCGGTTCCGCGGGCAAGCGACGATGTCACCTGCATTGCCACCGAGTTGAGCACCGAAGCGGCAATGTCCTGTTTGCTGGTGTTTCGGCTTATAAGGTTCTGTATGTCAGTCTTCGAGAATACTCCGCAGCGTGAAGCTATGGGGTAGATTGTCTTGTGGTCTGCGGCTAACTGATTGAGTTCTATCGGTTCTATGCCAAGCAGGGTGGCCGTCTGGTCGATGAATGCTCCTGTTCCACCTGCGCACGAACCGTTCATGCGGATGTCGGGAGTTTTGCCTGGCTGGAGGAAAATCATCTTGCTGTCCTCGCCGCCAATATCGACGAAAGTGCGTACCTGCGGATATTTTTCCTTAATCCATTCGGTGGAGGCGATGACTTCCTGCACGAACCTTGTGCCTATTTTTTCTGCGTAACCCATTCCTACAGAACCAGTTATTACGGTGCTTGCGTTTATGTCGCCAAGTTTTTCTGTTACTTTTGCGAGCGTTTCCGACAGCGTATCGACCACATTGGCGTTGTGGCGCCTGTATTCCGAGAACAGAATGTTGTCGTCGCAATCGAGGACTATGGTTTTTACAGTTGTTGAACCGATGTCAATTCCGAGCCTATATGATTGATTTTCCATGCTTTACTTGTTTTTAGGTCTTAAGCTGCACATTATTGTCTCTACCACTTCGTGCTTGCGTTGCTGCAACAGCTCGGCAATTTCTTCGTCGTCGAAGTTGAACTGGCTTTCGAGGAGCGGAAGCATAAAGAATATTATTATGTTCATTGACACTATGTTGATTAGCAGGTCGAGGGTGGAGATGGGGCGGATGTTGCCTTTCTGGATTTCTTCCTGCAGTTCGTGGTCGAAGCGACGGTATATTTCAAGGTTCTTGTTGTAAATGTTTTTGACAAGTGCGCTACGGCGTTCTTCGTTAAGTATCAGTTCGTTGACTATCAAAAACGGAATCTGCCTGTTCTCTATCAGCAGGTCGAAGTGCGCCTCGATTTTCTTGCGTAGCCTTGTGGTGAACGGCTCGTCGCTGTCGTCGAAGGTTGTGAAAATGTAGAGGAACTTAGTGAATTTCGCTTGAAAAATCTGCTGGAATAGGTTTTCTTTAGTGCGAAAATAGTAGTGTACGAGAGCCTGATTACATCCCGCTTTCTTTGCTATGTCGGTGGTACTCACCAGCGAAAAGCCCTTTTCGAGGAACAGTTCTTCGGCGCATTGCAGAATCTGCTGTTCCATGTTGTTGTTGAGCTTCGCTCCCTGAGCTTGTCGAAGGGTCGAAACGTTATTGTCCTTGTTCATTTTTTGCATTTTAAAATTCGCCGCAAAACTAATAAATTTATTTAATAGAGTTATTAAATTGGATGATGAATTTTTTTTGAAATGTTTTTTTGTGAAATTTATTACCTTTGCAAAATACAAAGTATGTGCAGTCCATTGTAGTCTGTAAGACTGTTGGACTGCAAGACTGTTAGACTTAATAGGTATGGTAGAAATAGTACAAAATATCGAAGGAATAAGGTCGCGTCTGCCGATGTCGGTGGAACTGGTGGCCGTGTCGAAGACTCATCCCGTGGAGTACATTGTTGAGGCGTACAGTTGCGGACAGAGGATATTTGGTGAAAACAAGGTGCAGGAAATGGACCAGAAGCACGAGGCTCTCAAGGATTCCTGTCCCGACATAAAGTGGCATCTCATCGGTCACTTGCAGACCAACAAGGTGAAGTACATAACTTCGTATGTCGATATGATTCACAGCGTTGACAGCTTGAAGTTGCTTCAGGAAATCGACAAGCACGCCAAGAAGGACGTTCGTGTGATAAAATGCCTTTTCGAGATGCACATTGCCTCGGAGGAGACAAAGTTCGGTCTCGATAGGGACGAACTTGTGCAAATACTTGAGTCGCCAGAGTTCAAGTCGCTGCAAAATGTGAAGATTTGCGGACTTATGGGAATGGCTTCCAATACCGACGACACCGAAAAGGTTCGTATGGAAATGCGTTCGCTCAAGGAGACTTTCGACTTCGTGAAGAAGAACTATTTTGCAAAGGATTTGGATTTCCGTGAGATAAGCATGGGTATGAGCAGCGACTGGAAGATTGCCATTCAGGAGGGCTCTACTATGGTGAGGATTGGAAGTACCATATTTGGTAAGAGAAATTATAATGTCTAGTAGCTTAATCCGAGATATTTAAGAAGATGTTGGAATAACATCGTTTCAGGTAAATTTTGCAAAAAAATAATCCTACGACATTTTTTGTCGCATCTTTTCTATACATTTGCAGTTGAAAAAAAGTTCAAAAAGCAAGTGTATGGATACTAAATCGCTAATAAACAATTATGTATGGCTGATTGACTTGATTCGACGCAGGGGTAAGGTTTCTTTTAAGGAAATAGACAAGGCTTGGCAACGTGCTGGTCGCGATGACGGCTTGGAACTTAGCAAGCGCACTTTCTTGCGTCACATCAACGATATTTCCGAAATCTTTGGCATTGACATAGAATGTGAGGGATATGGCGAATATCGCTATTTTATAACAAACGACGACAGTGAGTCGGATTCAACAAAGACATGGCTCCTAAACTCAATGTCGTTGCACAATTTTGTGTGCGAAAGCCAGCAGTTGAAAAAGCACATTCTGCTCGAAAATATTCCTTCAGGACAGAAATTTCTCACAACCATTATCGAGGCAATCCGCGACCAGACCGTTCTTCATATCTGGCATCAAGGTTTTGGAAAGGACGAAAGCAATTTCGACATAAAGCCAATATGTGTAAAATTGTTCCGACAACGATGGTATGTGTTTGCAAAGTCGCAGCTTGGAAACCGCGTGTATGCCCTCGACCGCATAAATAGGGTGGAACTAACCGGCAAAAATTATACGCTTCCCAAGATTGAACCCGAGGAAGTGTTTGAAAACGTTGTGGGTGTAAGTGCGTTGGATGCGAAAATTGAGAAAGTCCGCATAAAGGCATTCAAGGACAAGGAGCATGGTCGTGAGGATTGCTACCTGCGTTCGTTGCCACTGCATAAGTCGCAGAGGGAACTCACCGATTTGTCAACTGACGAATATGCTGTGTTTGAGTACGATATGAAGGTCAGCTTTGAGTTGGTACAGGAACTTTTGCACCACATGGACAGCATCGAGGTTGTCGCGCCAAAATCGCTGCGCAACGAAATGAAACGTGTTATTGATGCAATGTCGGGCAGATACAAGAAAAGGCCAAAGCTCAAATAGAAAATGCCAGATTTCTCCGGCATTTTCTAATTTATAATTATGGTATCATTTAGTACTTTGGTTCTATTCCCATGTTGTAGAAAATGAACGAGTAGATGTCAACTACCTCGTTTATAGCCTTGTCGAGAGGCTTACCGCTTCCGTGGCCAGCATTGCTTTCGATGCGGATAAGGTGCGGTTTGTTGCCGATTTCGCTGTTTTGCAGGGTGGCTGCATACTTGAACGAGTGTGCAGGCACAACTCTGTCGTCGTGGTCGGCGGTGGTGACGAGAATTGCTGGGTATTCTACGCCATTCTTAATCGAATGCAACGGCGAATATTTATATATGTATTCAAACATTTCCTTGCTGTCCTCGCTTGTGCCGTAGTCAACAGCCCAGTATCTGCCGATAGTGAACTTGTGGTAGCGGAGCATATCCATAACGCCAACCTGAGGAATTGCCACTGCAAACAGGTCGGGACGCTGGTTTACAACTGCGCCTACAAGCAAACCGCCGTTAGAACCGCCCTGGATAGCAAGTTTCTCCTTGCAGGTGTATTTCTCGCTGATGAGGAATTCGGCTGCAGCAATAAAGTCGTCAAAGACATTCTGCTTCTGCATCTTGGTTCCTGCTTCGTGCCAGGTCTTGCCATATTCGCCACCGCCACGGATGTTTGCAACTGCATAAACTCCGCCTTGTTCTAGCCAAGCAATGCGAGTAGCGCTGAAACTTGGTGTGAGCGAAATGTTGAAACCTCCGTATCCGTAGAGCAGGGTGGGGTTGTTGCCGTCAAGTGCGATGTCCTTCTTGTGTGTGAGGAAAATCGGAACTTTCGTACCGTCCTTCGAGGTGTAGAACTTCTGCTCGGTGACATATTCGTCGGCGTTGAACTTGATTTCGGAGTTCTTGTAAAGTTCCGACTTGTTGTTTGTGATGTCGTACTTGTAGATTGCGGCAGGAGTAGTGTAGGATGTCACGGTGTAGAAAGTTTCGGTATCTTCGGTGTCGCCGCTGAATCCGCCGATTGTTCCAATCATATCGTTGTCGAGGTTGCTGATGAAGTGGCCTTCCTCGTCGAATATGCGGATTACCGAGTGAGCATCCTTGGTATAGTTGGCAATAAGCTTCTTGCCGATGTGGCTGACGCCAGTAAGTACGCCTGCGTCAGACTTTGGAATAAGGTCTAACCATTTTGCTGGAGTCGGGTTGTCGAGGAAAATCTTGATAACCTTGTATTCTGGAGCAAAATAGTTGGTCATAACGATGAAATTGCCGTCGATTTCGTCGATTACAGCGTAGTCGCTGTCGAAATTATCTACGAGCTTTACAAATTCCGAATTTGCCTTGTTCAAGTCTTTGTAAAACAGGCAGTTGCCCGAAGTTGATTCGCTGCCATATATAATAAGGTACCTCTTGTTTATGACATCAGCGGTGAAACTGATATTTGGGTTATCCTTATCTTCGTAAGCAAGCTGGTCTTCATTCTGCTCTGTGCCAACCTTGTGATAGTAGAGCTGGCCGTTTTCGTTTACGCCCGATAGTTCGTTGGTTGGTTCTGGGAAACGGCTATAGAAGAATCCGTCGTCCTTCCAAGCTATGCTGGTAAATTTAACCCACATAAGGTGGTCGTTGAGGGTTTCGCCAGTTTCGATGTTCTTGACGAAAATTTCCTCCCAGTCGCTACCGTTACGCGAAATTGCGTAGCCTAGGTAGTTCCCGTTATCCGAAATGCCAAGGTTCGACAGTGCTACAGTGCCGTCATCCGACAGCTTGTTGGGGTCGAGGAGTTCAACGGCTTCACCGTCGAGCGAGTTCTTGTAGTACAGAACGCTTTGGTTCTGAAGACCGTCGTTGCGGTAGAAGAAGTAGCGGCTGCCTTTCTTCGATGGAGCGCTTTCCTTCGGGTAGTTCATTATTTCCTGAAGGCGATTCTTCATCTTGTCGCGGTACGAAATCTTTGCAAGGTAGTTGTTTGTGACTTCGTTCTGCGCCTTTACCCAGTTGGCTGTTTCGTCCGAAAAGTCGTCCTCGAGCCAGCGGTACGGGTCTGCTACGGCTGTCCCGAAATAGTTGTCAACGGTGTCGCACTTTTTTGTCTCGGGGTACTTCAGCGGTTCTTCCCCGTTAGTTTTTGTCTCATTGTTGCACGATGATAACATAATCAATACGTTTAAGGCTAAAATGCCGATACAATATTTCTTCATTGTGTATGAATTTTAATTTTCTGCAAAATTACTCAATGCGACGATTGTTTAGGTTGCAAAATACTAAAAGAATGGTTAAAATTTTGAAAGTGAATGTGTATAAAAGGATTGACACGTTAAGTTTAGTTCATACCATTTTTTTCTTTTTCCCATTCCAATTAAAATTTCTAAATTTGCCCTCTAAAAATTCTAATAGATGAAGAAGACTATATTTATAACAGGTGGTGCTGGCTTTATCGGCTCGCACGTAGTGAGATTGTTTGTGAATAAATATCCTGAATACCAAATTGTTAACGTAGATAAACTGACGTATGCAGGCAATCTTGAAAACCTGAAGGATGTAGAAAAAGCTCCTAACTATAAGTTTGAAAAGGTTGACATTGTTGACTATGAAGCAATAAAGTCGCTGTTTGCAAAGTATTCGCCCGATGCGATAATACATCTTGCAGCCGAAAGCCACGTTGACCGTAGCATTACCAATCCGCTGGAATTTATCTATACCAACTTTGTCGGTACTGCAAATCTGTTGACCGCTGCCCGCGACTTCTGGAAGGGCGACTACGACAGCAAGCGTTTCTACCACATATCCACCGACGAGGTTTACGGTTCGCTTGGCAACGAAGGTTTCTTCAAGGAGACAACTCCATACTCGCCACGTTCGCCGTATTCGGCATCGAAGGCTAGTTCCGACCACCTCGTTCGTGCTTACCACCACACTTTCGGAATGAATGTTGTTTTGTCGAATTGCTCCAACAACTACGGTCCGAACCAGTTTCCTGAGAAGCTTATTCCGTTGTCAATCAATAATATAAAGAACAATAAGCCAATTCCAATCTACGGAAAGGGACTCAACGTTCGCGACTGGTTGTTCGTTATCGACCACGCTCGTGCAATCGACTGCATTTTCCACAATGGCAAGAATGGCGAAACATATAATATAGGTGGCAACAACGAATGGACAAACATCGCATTAATCAAGAAGTTATGCGAAGTTATGGACAGAAAGCTCGGTCGCGAAAAAGGAACCTCCGAAAAGTTGATAACATACGTTACCGACAGGGCAGGACACGATCTTCGTTATGCTATCGATTCTACCAAGTTGCAGACCGAATTGGGATGGAAACCGTCGTTGCAGTTCGAAGAAGGTATAGAAAAGACTGTTGACTGGTATCTGGCGAACGAGGAGTGGCTCAACAGGATAGTTTCGGGTGACTATGCAAAGTATTACGAACAAATGTATAAGAACAGATAAAAATAAAAGCAAAAAAATATTAAAATGGAAACATATTACATTGGAACAGAAAGATTAACGCTTGACAAATTAGAAGAAATCATTGAAAGCGGATGTGAAATCGCCTTGTCGGAAGAGGCAATAAAGAACATTGAGCATTGCCGTAACTACTTGGACGAGAAGATGAAGAATCGCGAAAAACCGATTTATGGTATCACTACCGGTTTCGGTTCGCTGTGCAACACTTCGGTTTCGGAAAACGAACTTGAGCAGCTTCAGGAAAACCTTATCAAGTCGCACTCCTGCGGTATGGGCGAAGAAGTTGAGCAGCGCATTGTCCGCCTGATGATGTTCTTGAAAGTCAAGAATATGTCATACGGTATTTCGGGCGTTTGCGTATCTACCGCACAGCGTCTTGTCGATTTCTACAACAAGGGCATAACTCCGGTTGTTTACCAGCTTGGTTCGCTTGGCGCATCGGGCGACTTGGCTCCGCTGGCTCACATAACCCTTGCAATGCTCGGAATGGGAGAGGTTTACTACAAGGGACAGAAGCGCGAATCGGCCGATGTTCTCCGCGAACTCGACATGGAACCGCTCCGCCTGAAATCGAAGGAAGGTCTTGCGCTCATCAACGGAACCCAGTTTATGCTTTCGCACGCTATCGATGCTTTGTTGCGTGGCCGTAAGATTTTGAAGAACGCAGATATAATTGCTACAATGTCTCTCGAAGGTTTCAATGGGCTTGCTGATCCGTTCACCGAGAACCTTCACACCATCCGTCCGCACAAGGGCCAGATCAAGACTGCACAGAACATCCGCGCATACCTTGCTGGTTCGGAATTGCAGAAGCAGACAAAGACCACAGTACAGGACCCGTATTCGTTCCGTTGCGTTCCGCAGGTTCACGGTGCTTCAAAGGATGCTTGGAACTATGTTGCAAGCGTTGTGGAAACCGAAATCAACTCGGTTACCGACAATCCAATGGTATTCCCGGATGACGACCTCGTACTGAGTGGCGGTAATTTCCACGGACAGCCTCTGGCAATCGTCATGGACTTCCTGTCAATTGCTATGGCTGAAATCGGTAGCATTTCAGAACGTCGTATCTACCGTCTTATCAGTGGTGATAGGGGATTGCCGGCATTCTTGGTTGCAAAGCCAGGTCTCAACAGCGGTTTTATGATTCCGCAATATACTGCAGCATCTATCGTTAGTCAGAACAAGCAGTTGTGTATGCCAGCAAGCGTTGACTCGTTGTCATCTTCCAACGAGCAGGAAGACCATGTAAGTATGGGAGCAAACGCAGGAACAAAGCTGTTGCGCGTTGTTGCAAACGTAGAAAGAGTTCTTGCTATAGAATGCTTTGCTGCAAGCCAGGCATTGTATTTCCGTGAACCGCTCAAGCCGTCGCCGTTCATTCAGGAATTTGTAAAGGATTTCCGCAAGGAAGTTCCAATCGTTCAGGACGATACAATTATGTACAAGCTGATGAACAAGTCGCTTGAGTTCTTGAAAAACAGAAAATAATTTAGTTTAAGGATAGTTACAAACTTAGGGTAATCCGTATGGGTTGCCCTTTTTTTGCAGGCATTGACAAACTTTGAATATAAAACATTGAACCCAGAACGGCGTCAAGCCATTCAAACTTTGAAACGGGCGTTAGCCCATCAAACGCCGTAGGCACTGAAACGGCGAAGCCATTCAAACTTTAAAACATTTATGTGTTATTAAATGTTGATAAAATCGCTTTCCGATTAAAATTTGAGCGAAAAATATTTTATATTTTTGCCAACAAAATTTTCAAAAAAGAATATTGATATGGCAACGGCAAGTGATTTGAAAGCAAAAGTGGCAAAAATCTCAACAATTGTTGAATATCTTGAAGATGAGCAGATAAGCCAAATTGAAAAAGATATTTTGCTACAGGCTGTAAGGGAATTGTACTCTGATATATTGGTGACGAAAGTCGGTGATTCTGTTGGAGAAGAACCTGTCGCAGAAGAAGAAAAGGAGGTTGTTGAAGAAACACCTGTTCAAGAAGAAAAACCGACAGAACCACCAGTTGTAACCATTCCTTTCGATGCAGGGGACTTCGATTTCAACGATTTGTTTGATAATGAAGAGGAAAAGGTTGAGGAGGCTACTGCTGAAGAACCTGTCGAAGTGGAAAACTTGGCAGACGAGACAGAAGAAATCTCGGATATGCCAGAGGAGTTTGTTGAAGAACAAAATGCTGATATTTATGATGAAATAGAAGATTCTGAGATGCAGGATGATGTTGACGAGGTTGCTGCGGAAGAACCGGCTGGAGAAAATGATTATTTTACTCAAAGCGAGTCCGTTACGTCCGATTTTGATGAAGCGGTATCATCTGCCGAAGCAATCGAAGATGTTGTTCCCGAAGAAAATACAGAGCCAGAAGTTATTGCAGAGGTAGAAGAACAAGTTGTCGAAGAACAACCTGCAGAAGTTGTTGAAGAGCCTGTAACTGAAGAACCTGCAGAACCAACAGAACCTGTTGCCGATGAACAACCAGAAGGAATTCCAGAACCACAAGAGGAGGAAAAGCCAATAGTGGTTGAGCAGATTCATCAGGAACCAGAGCCCGAAAAGGTGATTACTCTTGGCGAGCAATTGGGTCAGTCGAGGCAGGAGTCATTGAACGACAAATTTGCAAACAATAAGAGTGCCGACCTTTCGAGCAGCATAGGGCTTAAGCCAATTTCTGACATCAAATCGTCGATACCGCTGGGAGAAAGATTCCTGTTTACCCGAACTCTATTTTCGGGAAGCGGAGCACTTTTTGAATCAACCGTGGCTGCACTCAATGGAATGTCGAGCATGGAGGAGGCAGAAGGCTATATCCGTACAAACTTCAACTGGGATATGGAGTCGTCAACGGTCGCCAACTTCATGAACATCGTTCGCAGAAGATACTTGTAGAATATGTTGCGTAAAAGCTTGATAATATCGTTTGTTCTGCTTTCCGTCGTTTCGCTGTCGGCACAGAACCTCGACAGGGTAAGGCAACACATACAGACTATGTCGTCGCCTGAATTTCACGGACGTGGATACACTTTCAGCGGTTCTGACAAGGCTGCCAAGTATATTGCCGACGAGTTTAAGTCGCTGGGAGTGAAACCGTTTGGTAAGTCGTACTACCAGAACTTTTCCTATGATGTGAATACTTTTCCTGCAAAGATGAAAGTTTCTATCGACGGAAAGGAAATGCAACCCGGAACCGACTTCGTGGTGGGGCAGATGATGCCCACGACAAAGGCTTCGTACGAACTTTTTCTGCCCGATTCGCTTCTGCTGAACGATACGGTTGCATTTATGACACGCTATTTTGCCGAGGACTGGTCGAAAAAGATGCTTGTAATCGACTATGCGCAGACCGCCAATAAGGAAATCAAGATGTTTTATATCAAGGTCTTGTACGGCAATACGCGCTTTGGTGGAATTATGGAACTTATTCCCGAGGAACTTGTGATGTCGGTTGGCAAGATACAGCAGGATTATCCTGTAATCAAGCTGAAACGCGAATCTTTCGACAGGTCGGCAAAGACGGTGTCGATTGACATAACCGCTAAGTTGAAGAAGAACTTTGCCGCCAAGAATGTTATCGGCTATGTGGAAGGCAAGAATCCTGACAAATATTTTGTCTTCTGCGGTCACTACGACCATTTAGGGACGCTTGGAAAGGACGCTTATTTCCCTGGTGCGCAGGACAATGCCTCGGGAACGGCTATGGTTCTCGACCTTGCTGCATATTATGCAAAACATCAGCCCGAATACACTATGGTGTTCATGCTCTTCTTCGGAGAGGAAGCTGGTTTGCTCGGTTCGTCGTATTATGTTGAGCATCCGTTGTTTCCGCTCAACCAGATTGTTATGGGCGTGAACCTTGATATGGTCGGCACAGGCGACGAAGGCATAACTGGTGTAAATTTTGAAGAGGAAAAATATTCCGATGTGTGGAATCTTTTCAGCAGCATAAATGATGAAAACAAGTACTTTGACCCGATAAAACAGCGCAAGGCGGCTGCCAACAGCGACCATTATTCGTTCAATCGAAAGGATGTCAGGTTTATTTTCATCTATACGATGGGACCAGGCACCTATTATCATAATGTGAAGGACAAATACGAAACCTTGTCGTTTACGGGCTACGGAAGTTTGTTCGGACTGCTAACTAAATTCGTGGAGAGATATGAGTAAATTGTATTTGGTGCCAACGCCGGTCGGAAATCTCGAGGATATGACTTTCAGGGCTGTAAATGTGCTGAAGTCGGTGGATTGTATACTTGCCGAGGATACACGTACATCGGCGGTGCTTATGAAGCATTATGGCATTACTACTCCGCTGGTTAGCCATCATAAGTTCAACGAACACAAGACCTCCGAAGGCGTTGCCGAAAGGATTCTTGGCGGGCAGGATATTGCTCTTGTAACCGATGCCGGTACGCCGGGGATTTCAGACCCTGGATTTCTGCTTGTGCGCACCTGCGTTGAAAAGGGCGTGGATGTTGAATGTCTGCCTGGGGCTACGGCATTTGTTCCTGCCTTGGTAAATTCGGGTTTGCCCTGCGAAAGGTTCACTTTCGAGGGATTTCTTCCGCAGAAGAAGGGCAAGAACAAGAAGGTGCAGGATTTGGCAGAGGAGGAGAGGACTATGATTTTCTACGAGTCGCCTTTCCGTCTGGTGAAGACTTTGGAACTTTTTGCCCAGTATTTCGGCGAAGAAAGGCAAGCTTGCGTATCGCGCGAGATTTCGAAACTTCACGAGGAGAATTTCCGTGGCACCCTGAGGGACTGCATCGAGCATTTTTCGCAGAAGGATGTCAAGGGCGAGATTGTCATCGTAGTGGAAGGGAAGAACAGGAAGGTAAGGAATGCGGAAAATGAGGAAGAATAAGCCGCTGGAAACATTGCTGTTAATAAAATATTGAAAAATTCTCGAAATCTCAGGCAACGAAATTGATGTTTCAGTTGTCATAGGTGAAAAGGGTTTTATGTATAATTTAAATTTTGAGCGATGAAAAGATTAGTTTTAAGCTCGGCACTTATGGTGTTTGTGGCGGTTTTATGCAATAATGCATTTGCATACGACTTTTCGGCAGTTTGCGAAAGCGGACAGACATTATATTATAATATTACATCGGATACTGAACCATATACGGTGGAAGTAACCCGTAAGAATCTCGCCACGCAAACAGGTAATCTTATAATACCAGAATCGGTTTCATACAATGGTATTGAATATTCTGTTACAAGCATTGGCAATTGGGCATTTGTTCAATGCACAGAACTGATTTCAGTAATTATTCCCAATTCGGTTACTAATATTGATGGTAGTGCATTTAGGGATTGTTATAGTTTGACATCCGTAAATGTTACTGATTATGTTACGAATATTAGCGGTTATGCGTTTTATGGTTGTCGCAGTCTGTCATCATTAACAATTCCTAATTCCGTTACTAGTATTGGTTATTATGCTTTTTTTAATGTTAGAAATGTCGTATATAATGGAACAGCAACAGGTAGTCCATGGGGAGCTTTGACTATTAACGGATATATTGATGGTCATCTTGTGTATTCGGATGATACAAAGACAGACTTGACAGGTTGTAGCATATTTGCGACAGAAGTTACTATTCCTAATTCTGTTACAAACATTGGAGATTATGCTTTTGCTGAATGTAAAGAACTTGCTTCTATTACGATTCCCAACTCAGTAATTTATATCGGGAAATATGCATTTTCAAATTGCGAGTCACTTATAATGGTAAACATCCCGAATTCAGTTGGTTATATTGGGGATTGTGCATTTGAGCAATGCAAAGCTCTTACATCAATAAGTATCCCAAATCTCATAACAAGAATTGAACGAGGTGCATTTATGTATTGCAAAGGACTGACATCTGTAACGATCCCTAACTCAGTAACGAGTATTGGGAATGGTGCATTTGAATATTGTAGCGGACTGACATCTGTCATTATACCTAATTCGGTCACAAGCATTGAAGAATATGCGTTTGGGCAAGTTAGAAACATCGAGTATAATGGTACTGCAACAGGAAGTCCGTGGGGAGCATTTACAGTAAACGGATTTATTGATGGTTATCTCGTATATTCTGACGAGACGAAAACTAACTTGACAGGGTGCAGCGCATTGGCAATAGAAGCAGTCATACCTAATTCTGTCATAAATATTGGCAGTTCTGCATTTTTCGAATGCGAAAATTTATTATCTATATCAATCGGTAATTCGGTTGAGAGAATTGGAGATTATGCATTTTGTGGCTGTCGCAGCCTTACTGGGGAATTAATAACACCTAATTCTCTAATTAATATTGGACGAGAAGCATTTATTAATTGCGATGGCATCTCATCAATAACATTGGGTAACTCTATTACAAGTATCGGTGCCGGAGCGTTTTATGCTTGCAATAGTTTAGACACAATTATTTCTCTTGCATCAACTCCACCAGCAATAGAATTATTGACATTTCAAGGCGTTCCTCAGGATATTCCTGTCATTGTTCCTTGTGGTAGCGTGTCCGCATACAGAAATGCGGAATATTGGAGCGACTTTACAAATATACAATCGGAGTGCAATTATACACTTTCTGCATTTTCTTCGGATTCGAACTTTGGGACAGCAAGTGGAGGTGGAACATATCTTGAAGGTACGGTTGCAACAATCGAGGCTACAGCCTACGATGGTTATGCTTTCCTCGAATGGAACGATGGCAACACCGAAAATCCGCGCACAATTGAAGTGATTTCAGACACAACATTTATTGCCACTTTTGCTATTGCACGAACAGTAACCATAGAATCATCAAATACCGATATGGGGTATGTAATTGGAAGTGGCGTTTATGCCGAAGGTGCTGAGGTTGAAATTACTGCCGTACCATACGAAGGCAATCGTTTCGACCATTGGGTTGATGTTGATAATCCGTCGAGAGATTTTAACACTGACAATCCGCGTACGATAGTGGTTTCGGGTGACATTACATATATTGCTGTATTTGAGTCAGAGGATGCCATTGAAGATTATAATGCAACAGAAATCGCCCTCTTCCCGAACCCAACCACCGACATTCTCAACATCACATCATCCGAAACCATTTCGGAAATCGAGTTTGTAAATGTGATGGGGCAGGTTGTAAAGAGAATGGAAGTAAATGCGGACAATGCGGTTTGCGATGTGGAAGATTTGAAGGCAGGGGTGTATGTGGTAAGAATCCACGCTGGAGGAACGGTTGTTTCCCAACGCAAATTTGTAAAGAAATAGGAGTGCCTACGGCAGAAATTTGACAAATTGGATTCAAATTGAACAAATAGGATTTGTAAAATTTGTTTAGATTTGAAAGATTTAACTTCGTTGAGGGCTTCGCCGTTCTCGCGAAGCGACTAAAAAAATCAAGGACGCTTCAATGCTGTCCTTTTTTGTTGTTTGGTGTATTCTCTTTTTTTTGTAATTTTGCAATATGTTAATGGCGCACGACAAAAACGGACAAATTGAGAGGAAAAAGTATTTTCTCTTGAAGCAACTTGAAGATAAAGGTTGCCTATGGTCGTGTGCTCCACAGCCAGAAGGCAAGATTGATGATGAACTGTTGATTGAGAAGGCATTGCTGTATCTTGAATTTGAAGATTTGCACAGATTGTGCGAATTGTATCCAATAAGATATGTAAAAGATGTTTGGCGCAAGCGTCTGGTTTCGCAGGGCGAATATTATGGCATAATCAATTGGCTACTTGCAGCAATGTTTTTTGATATTAAGAAACCTGACAGATATTTGAAAATATATGGAAAACCAAGATTGGAAGTTAGGTCTTAAAGCGGAAACCATACCTGTTTTCGAGACTGTTTCCAAAATGGAAATAGTCAAGGGCTTGTATTTGTGTGGCGGAACAGCACAATCGTTGCAATTGATGCACAGGAAAAGCGAAGACCTTGACTTTGAATTGCTCGGAACTCGGAAAGAGCGACCGAAACTTGACTTTGCTGCTATCTCGAATGAAATATCTGCTGTTTATCCCGATTGTAAAAAGGATTTTTTATCAAGCAACCATCTGCAAATATTTGTAAACGGCAATGTGAAACTGTCGTTCTATAGGCCTGAAAATTCTGTTCCCGAATTGGGCAAAGGTTTTGTTTACAACAATATAGTAACACCATCTTTACAAGAATTGCTCGGCATGAAGTTGTTTACAATAACGGTTCGCAGCGCATTTAGGGATTACTACGACATATATTCTTTATTGAAGGAAGGTTATGATTTAGCCAAAGGTGTTGCTTATGCAGGTAAATTCTCTCGACATACAATACATTCAAAGTATATTTACAGCATATTGTTAAATGAGAATTATTTCAGTAAGCCGGAAGGTTTTTCTCTCCTTGAGCCAAAATATGATGTATCAACAAAGGACATTGCCGATTTCATAAAGCAATACATTGAGAAAAACGAAATTAGAATTAAGAAATAATTTGATAAGGAATAGAATTTAGATTGTAATTACCATGCATATTCGTGTCGTATAATTATGTATTTTTGCAAAGAAAACAATATGTAATGAAGAACTTTTTGACTGATATTAGACTTTTTTTGATATTGACAGTTTTACTCGTTTCTGCACACTGCTTTTCGCAGTCGGTAACCACTTTAAATACCGAGATGAATGGCATTAAGTTCAAAAAATGCAGTTACGAGTTCTCGAGCAACGAATTTTCGAAGAAAATAGATTTCACTTTGCCGTTGCCAAGCGAAAATGCAGTATTGCAAACTATAAGCGAAGCCTTGCTGATGGGCGAATACGACAACAGTACGCTGGAACAGGACTTGAAGGACGAATTGGCTTCGTACATTTCCGACAAAAAGGAGGATGCTGTAAAGGCTGACGATTACAATGAGACATCGTGGAGCATAACGCCAGTGTTTGTAGGTGGCGGATACATTGCTTTCGTGTCGTCGTTTTCGCAGAAGTTTGCAAGCAATGAGGCTCCTGCACCAATGTGGGGCGACAAATGTGCCGTCTTTAACTTGGCGACAGGAAAACGGATTTCGGAGGATGAAATTTTTGATAAGGTTGCCGAACATAACTACATAGTAGCAAGAAAGTTGTATTCTACGTTGTGCAAGATTCTCAAGAAGGTGGATGACGGTGACAGCGTGGATGTCGCAGTTTTGTTCAACGATAACTTTTATTTTACGGGCAAGGAGCTGATATACAAGTACGGCTCGTTCGAAATGTATCATACATCGGGGGTGACGGAATTGTCGCTTCCGAAGAAGTGGCTGAAGCCGTATCTGAATGTTGACGGACCTTTATATCAATATTGGTTTGGAGAGAAGAAATAAAATTGTATTATGAAGAGGGTTGTTTTGTTTATTTTGGTTTTATTGCTTGCGGTGCAGTGCTTTGCGCAAAGTTCGTCGCAGCAAAAGAATCTTATTATTGCTGATACTGTAGTGGATAACACTAATTTTAGAAAGTTCAGTTTTGAATTTGAATCGGCAGAATTTTCGAAGAAGATATATTTCCTTTTGCCATTAGTCGAAGATACTACTATTAGGCAAATGATATGGGACAGTATTATCGGATGGCAGTATAGTAGCCAGATGCTTGAACTGGAGTTGCAGGAAGAAGTAAGCATGTACAAGGAAAGGGTTGCCGACAATCCAGAACTTATTGATGCCGATAAAATGGAAGAGCGTTACTCCGACGTTGAATATTATGAGTCGTCGTGGATGGTTACGCCAACATTTGTAAGCGACGAATACATTGCGTTAACTAATTATTTTTCGGAGTTTAATGGCGGTGCAATTCATCATCAGTGGGGCGAAGTGGCTTTTGTTTTCAGTCTTTCGACAGGAAAGCAAATCTCGCAGGATGATATTCTTGACGATATAGGTTCTCATAGGTATTTGGTTGCCAATAAGTTGTATGAATTGCTGCAGAAAAATCTCGGATATGATCCTGAAGACCTTTTTGTCGGCAATGTCATGGAGATGTTGAATGGTAACTTTTATTTCACCGAAGATGAATTGATATATATGTATGAGCCATACGAGGTTGCGTGCTATGCGGCTGGTGAGCCATTAGTGTCGCTTCCGAAGAAATGGCTGAAAAATTATCTGAACGTTGATGGTCCTTTGTATCAGTATTGGTTTGGAAAAAAGAAGAAATAAGTTTTGTTTAATATGAATAAGAAAATAATATACGGATTTTTGGCAGTTGTATTTGCTGTTGCAGGGTGTAAGTCGGGAGAAAATAATGCAGAAACGACAGATGCCGTGCAAACTGTTGCCGTAAAAAATGATAGCGCTATTGTTGCTTCCGATACTATAGCATCGGTTGAACTGGCAGATACTACCAAATTGACCGACAATACAGATAAGAAACCTTACGAAAAAGTTATTGTAGATACTGTTATTGACGGAGTAAAGTTCAAGAGATATTACTTTGATATTCAGACAAAGGAATTGGCAGATGAAACTATGCTTACTGTTCCTATAGATGGAAATGCCGATGCTAACAAGAAGATAATCAAAACTTTGGTGGATGATTTTTCGTTGGATGCCGATAGCTTGCAACAGCAACTGGAGTCGCAGTTTGATGCGTATGCTTCAGGTAATTATGCCGAGGAAGGAGATGATTATCACGAAAGCGAACTTGTTGTGTATCCGGTAAACGTAGTGGGGAAGAAATATGTATCGTATATTTTGCATTCGTCATTGTTCTGGCCTGGCGAGCAGAACCATCCGCAGTGGGGCGATGTGTATTTTGTCTTTGATCTGAATACCGGAGAAACAATTTCGCAGGACGATATTCTTGATGCGTCGCAGGAGAGCAGGCAGGCTGTTGGTGTCAAGATTCACGAGGAACTGGTAAATTATGCCGGCAACGAGGAGGATATTTTCGCCGAGGCTGGCAGCGGATTGCTAAACGGCAATTTCGTATTCGACGACAAGGGCTTGACATTTTTCTATACTCCCTATGAGGTAGGTCCATACATGCTTGGCGAACCTGAGGTCTTTCTGTCGAAGGAGTGGCTCGAGCCTTACTTGAAAAAAGATGGCATACTTTATGAATACTGGTTTAATAAAAGATAAATGATATGAGAAAGTTTTTGATTTCATCGGTTATTGTTTTGGGTGCAGCGGTTGTTGTTGCATGTGGTAATTCCAAAGCGGCAAAGAATGATGTTGACCCACAGAGCGATACTACAAAAATTGAATTAGAGGAAGTCGTTGATACACTTGCCGATATTGAATTTGATGAAGATACTTACGAAATAAATGGCCTTGCGTTCAAGACCTACAAGGCTTCTGATGGTGGTGGCGAGTATGAAAGTTCGGCAAGTTTGACATTGCCTGTACCAAACGGCGACAAGGTTATGGAAAAGATTCTGCAGCAGTTGGTTGGCGAAGATGTCGACATAAACAACATCCAGGCTTATCTTGACAAGATGTTTTCCCCTGAGGAAAAAGCTAAAGATGCTGACGACGATGACGACGATTTGCAGGTTTCTACTGTATGGAACATCGAGCCTGTGCTGGTGCTAGACAAGTACCTTGTTATGGAATCAGCCGATGGCTATATGGACAACTATATGGCGCATTATAACATTTCACAGAGCACTATTGTCTTCGACCGCACTACTGGCGAGATAATGAACAGAGACGGAATGTTTAAGGAGGATGCCGACTGGCTAAAGATTGCACGCAAGTTCCGCGAGAGCGCAAACGAGGACCTTGGCGAGTTCGACGGCTCAGAATTTGATGACCCCGATGGTTTCCTTATTGATGAGGTCTTCGGTCGTGGCGATTTCTACTTCACCGACGATTCGCTTTTCTTTGTGTATGGTCCCTACGAAATCAATTATGCCTACGGTTTCGATGTGAAGATGGGCGTATCAAAGGAATGGATTAAGCCGTATATGGAAAAGGATAACTGGCTATATAAATATTGGTTTGTAAAGAAATAATATGGTCATAAATAACACTATATTAATAATAAATAGGCCTATCGTCATTCCACAAGTCAGAACATACACGCGATACGGTACGGGGAGCGTTGTAATGTTCGACTGTGCGGAATCTCCCTTTAGTACACAAATGAGATTCCGCATAAATGAACTCACAAGCACCGTTCCTTGTGCTGTTCGTTCTATTTTGCGGAATGACATTAAAAAGAGAGTGATAAATAATTTAATATGAAAAAGTTATATTGCATATCGTTTGTTTTGCTGATGTCGGCGATGCTTTATTCTTGCAAAGAAAAAGCTCCAGAAATCACCGATGCTAAGGACATTGAGTACGATGAGTTTTCAACCAGTCGTTTCCCCGAGTTCGATGCCAACCTTGAGGTTTCTATTTACCTGAAGCTTCCAAAAACCAACGGCAACGAGTACCTCGACAGCATCTATGCCGACCTTGTGGCTTATTACACAGACAGTTCGAAGCGCGAAATCCAGAGTGGTATCGAAATATTTGCCGATTCCATCGAGTCGGAGTATTACACAACCAAGGAGGACATCGGCGCCGACATTTCGGGCTACATCTACGCCGTCAACTACTACGACAGCATTTATCCCGTCTATGCCGATGGCAAGTTGCTTGTCTATTACGACGATTCCTACGAATACCAGGGTGGGGCACACGGCATTTCGGGAAAGACATATAAGGTTTACAACATCGCAACTGGTCGCCGCATAACCGAGGACGACATCTTTGTGATGAACAACGAGAACGAAAAGGCTTTGTCGGAAATCATTGTAGAGGCTTTTGCTGTCGAGTTCTCCGACGAGAAGGACGATATGTGGAACGAAGGCATAAACTTCATCAATGGCAATTTCTGCATTGGTGCCGATTCGCTCTACTACCAGTACTCGCCGTACGAGATTGGTCCGTATGCAATGGGAATGCCGCGGGTCGCATTGCACAAGGAGGCTGTAAAGCCTTTCCTGAAAAAGGATGGACCGCTGTATGAATATTGGTTTCCGGAGAAGAAGAAGTAAAAGGCTCACAGTCTCACAGGCTGACAGTCTAGCAGTCTAACTGTCTAACGGAAGAGAAGCCTGCAAGCCTTTGAGCCTTTAAGCCCAACCTAGAAACTTAGAAACGCCGCAGGCATAGAAACTTTAAACTTTGAACCTTAAACATTGAACATGAAAACATTACATTACATATTTTTAGCCCTTCTCGCTTCTGCTGTAGTTTATTCCTGCAAAAGCAAGACAGCAGAACCAACAGCAGAGGAAAGCGAAGCAACAACTGAAGAAATTGCAAACGCCAGCCTTCCCAAATCGGATACGGCAGCAGTAGAGGAGGCTTCTAAACTTGATATGCAGACTTACCGAGTAGTAAAGTCGGCAAAGGGCTGTTCGTTTACCTACCATGCTATTTTGCCTGCCGATACCGACAACAAGGCGATTCTCGCCATTCGTGACGATGTGCTTGGCGAAATTTCCGATGGCGTGGATGTTACGGCTGATTTTAAGCGTAGTGCTGCCAAGTCGGTAAGCATCTATCAGGAGGCGGTTGCCGATACAACCGAAGAATATTTTGAATACTTCGAAGAGTACGATTTGGACAGCATTTATCCTGTATTTGTGGCTGATGGGTTTATTGTAATGGCGTATTTTTCATTCTACGAAATTTCAACTGCCCCGCGCAACGCATTGGAATACCATTATAAGATGTACGACCTTGCTACAGGCAAGCGAATGACGGAAAAGGACATTTTCAGCGATACGCGCAAGGCGAAGAATGTCATTGAGAAGTTTATCTGGGAGCAGACAGAACCTTGGCAGAACGGAGACGAGGATGACGCATCGCAGATTACAAACGAGGAAGTGTTTAACGGCAACTATTATGTTAGCGAGGACAAGTTTTTCGTTTGCTACAATTCCAGCGTCTATTTCATCCCTGGTGGCATCGACATAGAGATTCCCAAGGAAGCAATGAAGTCTTGTCTGAAGCAGGATTCACCGCTGTATAAGTATTGGTTTGGGGAGAAGTAGATCGTAATACATACGATATTAGGACGGTTCTCTGCCGTCCTTTTTTTATTTTGGAGTGCCCTTAAGGGCAGAAATTGTACAAATTTGGTTCAAATCAAGCAAATAATATTTGTAAAATTTGTATAGATTTGTTCAATTTCTCGCGTAGCGACTAAAAAAACAACAATCAAGGAAGGTATTCTGCCGTCCTTTTTTATTTCTTCTTTGCTATTCTCTTTTTCCGATAATTAGTCGTATTTTTGCAGTCCTTTTTGCAAAGCGATTTTTACAATGAACTTCATAGAATTTCTACATAGCATCGACTATTTTGATTTGTTCAGCAATGCGCTTCTATATTGTCATTGCGGAAGTCAGACTGAACACGCGATACAGAATGGAGTGCGTTGTGAAGACGGCTCTCCGCAATCTCCTGCTACTTATTGTTTCGATTTGGGATTCCGCATAAGCGAACTCACAAGTCTCGTTCCTGCGCCTGTTCGTTCTGCATTGCGGAATGACGGTGGGAGAATGTTTTAATAAAAGAAAGGATTTTTACAATGAACTTCATAGAATTTCTACATAGCATCGACTATTTTGACCTGTTCAGCAATGCGCTGATGATTACCAGTTTCGTGGTCATTATGATGTCGCTCATCGAATATGTGAATGTGTGGACGCACGGGCGTTTCATCAAGGGAATGAACCGTAACGCCTTTGTGCAGGCACTGATAGGAACTCTGCTCGGTGTGATTCCCGGTTGTATGGGAACATTCACGGCTGTGTCGCTCTATACCCACAAGGCTCTGTCGTTGGGTGCGCTGGTGGCTTGCCTTATTGCGACTTCGGGCGACGAGTCGTTTGTGATGCTGGCAACTATGCCCGTGCAGTCGCTGTGGCTGTTCGGAATTTCGGCTGCGGTTGCTATCGTGACTGGCGTGGTTGTGGATAAGTTGTTCAAGAACAAGGATTTTACTCCCAAGATTGACGATGTGCCTTTCGAGGTTCACGAACACGAAATCCCTGTCGACGGAAAACTATTCGCGTGGAAAAACTTCGTGCCGTCGAAGTCGCGACTGAAACTCATCGGTGTATTTGCCTGCATAATAATTCTTTGCTGTGTGGGCGTAATCGGGCATTCGCACTCCGAAAACCTCATTTTCAGCCTTCCGCAGCAAACCGAAGTCGTTGAGGCTGACGAGTATCACCATCACGACGAATGTTGCGAGCATCATCACCACGATGACGAATGCTGTGAACATCACCATCATCACGATGAATGCGAAGGAGAACATCACCACGATTCCGACCTGCCCGAAGGCTTTGAGCATCATCACCACCATCACGGAGCATTGGACATTGTGAACATAATAATTGTGTCGCTGTCGGCATTGATGCTGCTTATAATTTTCTTCTCCAACGAGCATTTTGTAAGCGAGCACCTTGTGCAGCATGTTGTGCAGAAGCACCTGCCTCGCATTTTCTGGTGGACATTCGGTGTACTGGTGCTTATGGCTATCATCTTGAACTACACTAACTTCGGCGACTGGATTTACAACAATACCTACATACTTCTGCTGATTGCCGTGGCTATAGGTATTCTGCCTGAATCGGGACCGCATCTGATTTTTGTAGTATTGTTTGTGCAAGGCTATATTCCGTTCAGCATCTTGTTGGCTAACAGCATTGTGCAGGACGGACATGGTTCGCTGCCACTGCTTGCCGAAACCAAGAAGGGATTTCTTGTTACCAAGGCGATAAATATGGTAGTGGGGCTGGTCGTAGGACTGGTTGGACTGCTGATAGGATTTTAGTTCCGAAACAAACTATGTTCTATGTTCTCTATGTTCTTTCTCTGTTCTTTCGGATTTGCAATCTTTAGCTCGTTGTCAATGGCAATAATCCGGAAGCCATGAATATAAGGATTTATAATCCGCAATAAATATCTCATCGCATTACGAATCCACCGCGTGCTTAATCCTAGATTTCGGTCACATAAAATATTCACACCTAAGATTTTGTATTTTATTGTTCTTGTAAGGGTTGTGAATTTTCAAAAAAAAATCTATTAATGTTTTTCATGTAGATATTTTTTGTATATTTGTCCTGTCCTTCGTTTGTTTGCTGTTTGCGACAGGTAGGGGTGACATGCATATATATTTAAGGTGTTTGCTGACGCTTTGCTTTTGATATATAGAAACTTTGCAACTTTCTAATATTTAGTCAATGCAACAGTACGGGTTCCACGCCTTTTTATATGCCTATAGGAATTGTATGTTTTATTTTCCGTGTTAGGAATCCAAGCGGATTTATAAAAGTATTATGGCAATAATAGATTGTATCATATGGCAACCTCAAGGCAGGGAAGTCATATATGCTTATAGGTATCCAGAGCAGAACCTCTCGACCTATACCCAATTAGTAGTGCAGGAAAGTCAAGAAGCAGTGCTTTTCAGCAAAGGTCAAATCATGGGTAAGTTTGGTCCGGGAAAACACACGTTAAATACAGAAAATTTACCTATTCTACGAAATTTATTTGGTATTCCGTTCGGAGGCAAGAATCCTTTTACGGCTGAAGTTTGGTTTGTAAACAAGGTCCAGACTTTTGCTATAGACTGGAGCATCGATAGGATGGCAATACACGATATTGACTATAATACACAATTGCCACTTGTTGCATCGGGTCAATACGGCTTGAAGGTTATAGATACAGAAAAATTCTTAGTGAAGTTTGTAGGCACAAAATATAAGTTTACACAAGAAGACATGACCGAGCAATCATATGGAGAGTTCTGCTCGAAAGCCAAATCGCTGATTCTGCAATTTATGCTGAACAATAAGATAGGATATAAGCAGATATCTGCGTTCTTGGATCCTATTAGTGAGAATCTGAGAAATATGATGCAGGATTTCTGGTACCAGCTAGGACTTGAATTGACTAAATTTTATGTCACAAGCATCGAAATAGATGACTCTACTCCAGAAGGTCAGAAGGTTAGAGAAGCTATTGCACAGCAGGCGTCAATGAGTATAACTGGTCATACATGGCAACAGGAGCAAATGTTTGGTACTGCAAACAACGCAATAAATGGTGTTACAAACGGCATTGGCAACATGGGCAGCGGCGGTACCGGAAGTTTGCTTGGTGGACTGATGGCTGTTCAAATGATGGGCACTATGGGACGCATGGCAACTGCTGGTGGTAATGGTGGAATAGGCTCTGGTATGATGCAGCCTAATTATAACCAACCTACATTCAATGCTGGAGGAAATGCAAATGCCGGAAATACGGTAAACAATGTTCGTGATGTATATTGTGCAGGATGTTCTAAAAAATTCTCTACTAACCAGGCTTTCTGTCCGCATTGCGGAAAGAAATATAATCCTTGCCCAAAATGCGGTGCCGATAATGCAGAATCGTCGAAGCGTTGCGTGTCGTGTGGAACAAGCCTTTCCGTGGGTGGAGCCGGCAATATATGTCCACAATGCCACCAACCTGTAGCCCCAGGAGCAAGATTCTGTGGAAACTGTGGTACTCCAATGGGTGGCACTAACGAGAATGTATGTTCAAGATGTGGTGCAGAACTGGCGCCAAATGTAAAATTCTGTCCTGTATGCGGAAATAGAAGATAACACAGAAAAATTGTTGAGATATGAATAAAAGAATTATTTGGGCAGCTTTAATTTTAATTGTTGCAGAAGCTCTGGTGATATCAGGGTTCATCGTATTCTGGCCAAAAGATGCTAACAGGGATATTATGATAGTGGATATAGTAGTGTCAAGTATAATGCTTGCAACTATTTTTGGCATAGATATGTTTAAGCCTTTGGTCGACCTAAATTCCGACCAGCCGAAACAAGTCGGTTCGCTTGGCGTAAGATGGTTTGTGTCTGGTGCATATTTTGTTCTAGCCCTTATCCTAATGATCTTTTGGGGGCAAGATGGGAAATATTCCTTGAATATATACATATTGTTACACGCAATTCTATTATTCCTGTTGATATGTGGTATTATAGCTGCCGTCAGAACTGGGAATAAAGTTACAGAAATAGCGGAAATTGAGAGGACAAAGTTGCAGGGAAGAGAATACATGAGGAAGTCTATTCGGAAAATAAAGGACGAAATAGCCATTAATCAAGAACTTCCCCAGTACTTTATAGCAGAAATAAACGATATTGAAGACCGTCTTAGATATATATCACCATCAAGTAATACTGATGCAACAGAACTTGAAAATAATTTTGAGGATGTCGCAGATTCAATACGCTTCGCACTTACAAATTTTAAGATGAACGAAGATGCAATAAAGAAAAATTTATTAAGACTCAATCGGATTTTAGAAAATAGAAAAAATATTTATAAATAAATTAAACAGTTAAAATTATGGTATCATCAGGAAAAATTTTCCAAGAATCGGACAACATCTACCAAGATGAGGCTAAGGTGTTGTTCAATTACTATCAGCAGGCAGCTGAAAGAATCGTTCAGGAAGAGGAGCGGATAGAAAAACAGATCGCAATTATCCAGGAGGAAATTGCTGTTCTAGAAAAGAAAAAAAGTACTTTATGGTTATGGTTGTTTTTGCTGATCATACCATATTTTATAAAAAAGAAGAACCTCCTTGCTGAACTCGCAGAGAAAAATGGCCGGGTCGCTGAATTCAAGAAAATGCATGCAGAGATTTTCCGTGACTATAAAGTGAGCAAGCTTGGAGTTGCATATGTGCCAGTTGCTGATCAGATAAAGTATGAAGATAAGAGTTTTATAGTCGATTATACAGGTCAAGTGCCTATGGCTCAAGTAACTTTGCAGCTTAGCCGTCAGAACGAACTGTTAGGAAAAACCATTGGAGATCTTGAGCAATTGACAACAGAAGCTCCAATAGTTGAAACATCCAATGAAGCAGAACCTGTTGCCACAGAGGATTATTCGCTGTCTATGCAGGAAATTAACCAAAACGATTATTTTGGCAAATTGGACAGGTCTCTGAGAACAATATCATATTGTATGAATGATTTGGACACAACATCAGTTGAACTTCCTTTGATTAAGGATCATAGTGAAAGACTTGCAAAGCTTAACGAGTACGCCACAAATGATATTCCTGCTGATGCTTCGGTTATCAATGTTTTTGAAAAAGACCGTTTCCAGAATAACATTGCCAAATTCCAGGAACTAAACAAACTTAAGGATTCATTAAGTACGGAAACAACACAATTTGAGGATGTGCTTAAGAATCTTATGCAGACTATGGCAAATTCTGTACAAGTAATTTCTGCAATGAAACTTGCCAGCACAGACAAGATGGTTGACTCTTCCAATCGTCTGTTGTACCGTATGTTGAAATCCCCGTATAACCACTATTCTCCATTACTTGAGGCGGAAGAAATACAGCGAATAAGAGACGAAAAGTTTGACTATACAGATTCTGTTCAAGGATACACTCCATTTTCGCTTCGTCAGAGTTCAAGAGTTCGCTACAATATAGTAACTGACACTTGGGTTGCAGAAGACGGTTCAACAACATCAATGCCATTTGGTGTACATCAGATATACGAAGAAATAGTTGCTCCTATGGTTCAGTCGTTGATGCTTGAAAACAGAATAGAACGACTAAAGATATACAACCACATCAAGGACCAGAAACTTTCCTACTTGAACAAGTGGCATCAGGATACAGATGCATTTTATCGCGACAACCGCAAGCAATCGGCAGATATTATTAATTTGATGCAGGAAAGTCTTCGTGAATATGTCGCAGCATATAACACTTTGGTTTCTTTCCAGAAAACGCAAAACTCAATGGAGTCTGCCAAGGATTTGAGCGCAAGTGTTGTTAAAAACGAACAAAATGATGAAGAAACTATCGCAGCATTCGAAACTCAAGCTCAGCAGTTTGAAGATGTTCAGAATGATTTCGAAGAATACATTGACCGTTTAAAGGAAGATATTGATGAACGAGCAGAAAAGTTTGGTCATGTGGAATATTACGATGCCCGCCTACAGGATGGTCATTCCAACGAAGAGGCTATTGCAGCAACCGAAGTAGGCGATATGGATGAACGTCGCAAGTCACTATCTACAGTTAATCCTTTGCTCGCTAAAAAATCTGAAATTCCACCAGCTCCTCAAATAGAAGACATTACATATGAACATCTGTCTATAAATTTACCAGTTATGGCAAAGGTTGCTCTTGAGGAACTTGATGCCGAAGAAATTGCTGCTGCCAATGCGCCAGTCGATGACATTGATGAAGTACCAGCAGCACCAGCAGAGTTTTCACCGAATCAAGAAGATATAGTCGAAAACGAAGATGTTGACGATATTGAGTCAGAAGTTCCGGAAAATGAAGGCGTGGATAACAACTCTCAGTCAGAAGAAGAATTAGACGAGTCTGGTTCTGAAGACGAAAATGTTGAAGAAGAGGAGGAGGAAATCGTCGAAGAAGATGATGACGAAGTTGAAGAAGATGAAGAAGATGAAGATGAT
>JAFZRE010000033.1 GCA_017620015.1 Bacteroidales bacterium
CGATGAAGACATTTATACAGAACCATCCTGATTTGCGTGGCATACGCCTGTCGATGAAACCGCGTATAAGTCAAGATTGGTTGGAATGTATCCCATTGTATGCTTTCTGTGAGGAATTTAAGCGGATGCAAGGCGTTGAAACATTTTGTTCGTAGTGGAAAATGATTTACCTTTGTGCAAAAATAGAAAGTATATGAGAAGTTGTGTTTCATATTGTTGCGTCGTTATTCTATCTGCATCGCTGTTTTTCGGCTGCGGAGAGTCAAAACAAACGAAAGTCGAGGGAGAAGTTCCTGCTGTTGATTCATCGGAAGTTATTAATCAAGATACCGTAGCATCGGTTTCTGAACTTGCAGAGGCGCAGATGGACGAAAATACCATAATGGAAATCTGGGATGCCTATATCAAGTCGGATTACTGCGATATTACTGGCGACACCAAAAAGGCTCGTACCCAAGTTGTTAGGGAAGGCGCAAATGTTGCCTCGCTTAAACTCGACGAGGCGAATGCACCTCTGGATATTCCTGATGGTGAAGAGTTTTTGCCTCCGACAGTAACCGAAACATTTGCCTGCTATCCGCTTTCGGCTGGCGGTTGCCTTGTGCTTTGGTACTACGATGGTTCGGAGTGGGGACGCAAGATTTTCGCAGTTTTTAGCTATAAGGATAAGGAACTTACGAGATTGAAAAATAGTTTTCCGCCGTTTGCTGATTTCGTCGATAGCAATTATTCGTCGGATTGGGACAGCCTTGCAAAGCTTAGCGGAACAGAGGTCGTGTATTTCAGGCAGGATTGCTGGCCGACAAAGTTTGATGCCGAAGGTTTTGGAATGTCGGAAGGTGGAATGGAAGAAACTTGGTATGAGTTTGATGGTAAAGGTTTTGTGAAGAAATAAAATAGTGGATATGAGTGGTGAAAACGAAAATGTAGCAAATGTTATCCGCTATAAGGCTCATTATGTTGTAGAATCGGAATGGATTGACGAAAATTCTATTAGCAACGACTTTGACTACGACAGCAACGAGGGAGTTATTGTCCTGAAAGATGGCGTTACGGAGATTGGCAATGGCGCTTTTACAGATAGTTTTGATATTGTTTCCGTTGAAATTCCCAGTACGATTACAACAATTGGAATAGGTGCTTTTGCATATTCGGTGCTTTCGTCGGTGGTTATTCCCGACTCGGTGACGGAAATCTGCGAAGGGGCGTTTAATAGTTGCGATGAATTGAAGTCGATATATATTCCCGCATCGGTGGAACGAATTGGCATTGAGGCATTTCTGAATTGTACAAAGTTGAGTTCCATTGAAGTGGACAAGTCTAACCTCGTTTGCGACTCGCGCGAAAATTGCAATGCCATAATCGAGACCAAGACAAACAAGCTTCTTTTCGGCTGTAAAAACGCTTTTATTCCCAATTCCATCACAGAAATTGAAGATGGCGCATTCTATTGTTGCGAAGGTTTGAAGTCTATCGTTATACCTGATTCTGTCAGAAGGATAGGTGAATGTGCATTTTACGCTTGTTATGGGCTGAAATCTATCGTTATCCCGTCGTCTGTAACTAGAATCGGCAATGGTGCTTTTTATGAGTGTTGCATGCTGGATTCGATTGAGGTTGACCTGAATAATGTTGTTTACGACTCTCGCCAAAACTGCAACGCCATAATCGCAACTCGGACAAACGAACTGATTGCAGGATGTGTCAATTCGTTTATACCAGAAGGTGTTACGAAGATTGCCGTGGGTGCTTTCGGTGGTTGCGATAGGCTTACGAACATCGTAATTCCCAGTTCGGTTGAGAGGATTGGTGAAAACGCTTTTTGCACCTGTTATAGCCTTACGGATGTGAAAATTTTAGGCAATGTGACCGAAATAGCCGATAGCGCATTTGCCAAATGCGGAGAGTTGAGAAATTTGAATTTCCCCGAATCGTTGAGGAGAATAGGTGTGTCAGCATTTTATGATTGCAATAAACTGTTGTCCTTGAACATTTCGCGTAATGTGGAAGAAATTGGCGAGGATGCATTTATGGGCTGTGGAAGTCTGAAAAACATTGTAGTTGACGACCATAATCCATATTACGATTCACGCGAAAACTGCAGCGCCTTAATCGAAACGCAGACTGGCATTCTTCTGGCAGGTAGCGAAAATGCTGTAATTCCCGACTCTGTGACAGAAATAGCCATTGGCGCCTTTATGAAATGTAGTGGGTTGAAGTCGATAAATATTCCCGATTCCGTTACAAAAATCGGCGAAATGGCATTCTATTGCTGCGAAGAGCTTACATCTCTTGTAATCCCTGATTCTGTAACCGAAATTGGACAGGATGCTTTTAACGATTGTTTTGGACTAACATCGATATCTCTTCCCAATTCTCTGTCCGAAATCAGCGACAATCTGTTCTGGCAGTGCAAAGGACTGAAATCCGTTGTTATTCCCGATTCTGTGAAGAAGATTGGCAAGTCGGCGTTCTGGGGATGTGCTGGACTTGAAACCGTGATTATTCCATATTCCGTGACCGAAATTGGTGAAGATGTCTTTGCAGAATGTGATTTTCTTCGCTCAATAGTAATCCCAAGAGGAATGACATATCAGTTCAAGGAATTGCTTGATGAAGGCTTGTGGGGTAAGCTGATGGAGAAGTAGCACGAGCGACGGTCTTTTCAAATTTGACAAAATAGGTTCTTCATACATTAATCCTGCCATTTCATACTGTCATTGGTAAATACTTCGTTTAGTTTTTGAAAAATCAATATGTTTGTATCTGAATAAGATGGCTATGCTGTAAATGGCATAGAGTGTTGATAATTATTGGCCTCCGCTAAATATTATGATTTTGCAATTGAAAAGAAATGATTGGAAGAATATGCAAATATTTTATTGATAATTCATTGTTTTTATAGAAAGTTAATGTTATATTTGCAGTTAATTGAATTTGACGTTAAGTAAAGGTTTTGTCGCTGGCTATGTAATTGATTTATAATAACTTGTTGATAAAAAAGCTGGAATGCTTTTTTTTCGTAACGATTCTTGATTGTCATCGTTATTGAATGTATGGATACGAGTAGAAGTAAATGCATTATAATGTCACAAGGCATATTTATTATTTGCTTTGTGTTATTACCGTATTTCCTTGTGTCTCAGGCATCGTATAGTGGAATAGATGTTTCGCATCATAACGGCAAAATAAACTGGACAGAAGTTGCAAAGGACAAGAATATCAAATTTGTGTACATTAAGGCAACTACAGGTGCTACGCATACGGATGATTGCTATGCATACAACATAAAGAATGCTCGAGAGAATGGGCTGAAAGTCGGTTCGTATCATTTTTTTACTTCGTATAGTTCGGCTCATAAGCAGTTCGACAATTTCAAGTCGGTTGCAAAGAAGGCCAATCAGGATTTGATTCCTATGGTTGATGTGGAGTCTTCACTTGAAAAATGGACAAAAAAGCAGATTCAGGACAGTTTGTTGGTTTTTATGCGATTATGCAAGTTCCATTATGGCGTATATCCTATGGTATATAGCGGACAGAATGTTTACAATAAATATTTGGCACCACGATTCAACAAGTTCCATTTGATGCTTGGAAATTATAATGGGAAAAAGCCTGTAATACAAGGTGCTGGCCATTATACGATATGGCAGTACAGCGAGACTGGGAAGATAAAAGGCATTCCGGAAAAAGTTGACCTGAGCTGCTTCCATAAAGATTATGCAGTGAAGAATATCAGTATGCCTAAAAAGAAGAAAAAGAAATGAGTAGAATTGTTTTTGCTTTAAAGGTTGTTATAGCCCTATGGCTTTTAGTTGTTGTTCCTATAAGGGGTATAGCACGGGGGCATGTGGATGTCGATTCCGTTGGAGACATTTGGGTGTTTGCTATTGACGCGTCTGGTTCTATGAAGCAGAAGACTGCAAGTTCATATCGTACTCGGGAGAATATATCAGATATAATAGTTAAAAATCTTGATAAATTGGCTATCTTTGATATGCCGAATTATAAACAGGATCATTTTTTCATATATAATACTGGAATATATGATGGGAAATTAGTTCCCAACTTTCTTGTTAAAACATTAGATAGTAAGATATCATTTGTTGATTTGTTTGTGCACCCTATTGTTGTTGATTCTATGTTTATTGACAAGAAAGTGTTTAAGGAATATTTAAAAAAACACTTAATTAAATCTAAATATCCATATAAATATTCTTTTGTGTCGCAAATACGTACTAGTGTGCTTGTTAAAACCATTCTTACGATGAGTGACAATGGAAAATCTCAAGACTATAGGAATATTTATATTGTAACAATAACAGATGATGGAGATTTGAACGATCAGTGGAGAAGTGATTTTAAAGAAATGCAGCGAAGTAGTCCTGAAAAACTAATCGAAGTAAACGGGATGAATTCAAAGTATATATTTAATCCATTGACCGGGGATGGCGGTGGCGAACTAAAAGAATTGTTTACGGATTATGATTACCAAAAAAAATATTACGAAAATATACCGCACATATGGTTACATAAATATGTGTCCAAGGAGTATGTGACCGATACGTTAAATATGTATTCCGACAATGGTTTGTGGGATATTACGGCAAGAAACGGTAAATGCTTATGCGTAGAAAAAATAGGAACTTGTTATAATGGAGACACTGTGTGTTTTGTTCATGTTGACAGCATACGAATTAATGGCACAAATTTTCATGTGAACAGAAGCATCGTTGAAAAGGATAGTCTGCAGATGGTTTATGATAACAAGTTTAAGATGAACGATGTCGTGCTATATGGTGAGATGCAGGTAAAGTACAACGACAGCATATATGGACCTCATTATAAGAAATATCCGATAGTGTTCAGTCAAACGGTTCTTTCGGACAAAATGTTTAAATTAATTTGGATTGTGGCATCAATTGTTTTGTTCGTCATAATTATGCTAATCCTATATTTCTTTGTCATTAAGCCTAGAATGGTGTTGTTTAGTATATATTTGAGCAATGGGGAAAAATGTACTGTGAGAAGAGGGACTAAACAGAAATGGCATCAAGGCGTAATCCCATTGCTCGCTGCTGATGTGTGCTCTGACAGAATACTTGGAATGATTTTTAATTGCCATAAATGTATTGATTATAGTCGTTTTGAGTACGATGATAAAGATGACAACAATAGAGGCATGGTGGTCGTAAGTCCGACAGAACTTACAATTGCCGCAAATAAGGGTCGTATTGTTAGGCATTTTTGTACAAATAGTGACATCAAAAGAAACTTTAGTACTCATACAGGTGATTGCCCCGAATTGTTGATGCTGTTGTATAGGCAAACAATGCAATATAGGCTATTTGAAATGTCGAAAAAATGCAATAGTGATTTTTTTAGAAAAATACAAAGAGCAATAGCATCTCACATTAGTCCTATGCACTATTATTTTATCAATTATGATAATAAAGTGAATGGTAACGATAAGATTTCAATAGGTAGCAGAAGACGTGGTGGTTGTATATTCCTAATTGAATTTGATATGATTGCTAGAAAAAGGTTGGAAGACCATGACTATATCAATGATATGATTTATGACTATTATAAGTCGCATGTAAAGAAGCATTCTGATGCATTGTTACGGTGGGAGAGGTCAGGCAAGCATATAAATTGGTACCTGGTACAATTGGAATATGACAGCATCAATTTGCATAGTTTGAGATCTGTGAGATTGTATCTTTTTTACCAGATGCCAATAATAGGTGACAATGAAATTAATAAGTGTGCGGCGTTAATGGTCAAAATTGCTAAAAAAGAATTAGGTGTTAAGACTATTGACGTTGGAAGGTACGTGCATGGGGAATGTTCTACAATATATTTCGACACATCGAAAAGCGTATGTACAAATTATATAACATTTGTGGAGGATGATGAAGCAAAAAAATCACAGTTGTTGTATTCTCCTATAATTGACGGTATGCTTACAAAAGAAAAAGAAGTTTATGTAAAAAAGATGGGTAATGGCCATTTATATTCTTCAATATTGCCGTTTGAAATGTGTAATGCGGATTATATGTATACACAAATGAGTACAGATAAGACTGATATACCTCAAAATAATTTGGAAAGACTTTTAGTGTCTGACAATGAAATAAGATTTAAAACAATAACTATTAATTTGAAAAAGGATGAGTAATTATTATTTGCCAATTAAAATTAATGATCGCCGTAATTTTGTATGTAACCTAAGCGATTCTGATATAATAGAGCCAAAATTTAGCTTTATCGTTGATATTACTCAGGGATGTACTCTGCTTTCAATTGATAAGAATGCAGTTATTATCTCTGGTCGCAAGGCGGAAAACAACAAACAAATTGAAGATTGTAATATATATATACAAAGATTGTCTAATGAAGAAGATTCTTCATGGTTAAAACGTGAAGACAATGAACCTGTATATGTACTTGAAATTGTCAACAGGGGAAATGGTCGTACAGAAGAAAAACCTGACGGTTTGTTTGTTGATGAAACAAGTGATTCGGTGGTGTCGTTGATGTTGAATGTTACAGAATTCGGTAGAGATAAGAAAAGTTTTATACTGTTAATTAAGAATGATGAATTTAGGCATGCAATTAGGTTTTATACATATTTTAGTGAAAAAGTAAAAATTGTATCGGCAGCATTGGATTTCGGTTCTGAGGCCTCTCAGGTTCGTATGTCTGGCAACAACTATAATACAAGGTTGGTAGAAACTTTTGCGCAAATATCTGGAATGAATCAAGATGATAATTATTATCAGGGTTGTAAAGATGACAATTTGTTCAAGTCAATCCTGTATATTAATAGAAGGCCTTACAAGGGTGCAAAGTTTGGCGAAAAACCAATGTGTTATGGCACAGATACTTTTGTGCAGACATTATTGAGCAAAGAGGCAAGAAGAGAGGATCTGGAAGAATTAAGTATTTTACCAAATTTAAAATTAGTTGAATTTGCTATTTCAGGTGCAGAAGATATCTTTGGCATGGGGCAAGAAATAAAATTTCCACCAGAAAACAGAGAGGTAGCAGCAGGAAATCCTCCTACTTTGGGGAACGTTGAACAGAGAGAGAATATTCTTAGACTTATAATCGGCAATTTTATTCATGCCATTATGTATAATATCAAAGAAGATTGCTTGCTTCAACTTGTACTAATGGCGCCAAATGTATATTATCAGAGTAAGGTGCACAAATTGATGGAAGATGCATATAAGGATTTTTATATCATGCAACCAGACTATAATCATATAAAAGGCATTGAAGTTCAAGTGTTGTCAGAAAGTGATGCTTCATTTTTGGGAATAAAGACAAAATATAAAAATTTGCTGAAAAACCGAAGGCATGCGTATTCTCTGATTATTGATGCGGGCAAGGGAACAACTGATTTTTCCATTTTGAAACAGGGTGAAAATTTTAGTGAATATGAAAGTGTGTATAGGTATGGAATACCAGCAAGTGGGCATGTAATTACATATTCGTTTTACGATGCTTTGTTTAACTTCTTTAAGCAATCCGACATACAATTGGACAACTTGTTAAAAGATGCTGCTCAGAAGCAAAAAACGGAATTTCTGGATTGTTTAGATTTACTTAAGATTAAATATGAGGAATATAAAAATGTAATGCCAGATGAAAAACCTAATAAAGATAAGATTCGTAATTTGGACGATGTGATAACATATGTTAAGGAGGTTTTTATAGATAAGGGAGTTCAGTTGCCTCAGATTGATAGTTATTTGGACAAAAACAATGAAGAAACAAATATATTTAAACTTAAAAATCTTCTGGAACAAGCATTAGAAAAATATACTCATAATAATAAAATAAAGTTCCTTAATGTTATACTTACAGGAAGAGGTTTTCTGTTCAAGCCATTCCGCGATGCAGTGAAAGAAATGCTTATTAACAATGGAATGTGCTCTGAGGATAGCGTTAGTTTTTTAGATGGTGAAGCTGCAAAAACAATATGTATGGATGGCGCTTTGTCGTTAGGTAGGACTGGCGATATTAACAAGAATTCTGGTTTGGTTGGCACTCCAGAGTTTACCGAAGATACATCGGAGAAATTAAGTGGATTTCGTAATTTTATTAGAAAAATATGGAACCAATTGAATGGGTTTTCGAAAAATGACATATATACGGTTGGATACCCTATTAACGCTCAAAATGTAAAACTTTTTATTAGTGGAAGAGAGTATGATATTAATTTTGATGAGAGGACAAATGTAAATTTGTTTTATATAGGAAATGGTTTTTTGTGGCAAACAGATGACAATGCAAAAGTAATTCCGGAAATGAATTTTGCAAGCATATATAAAAATGTTAAAATAAACAATTTAATATATCAATCGTTGTTCCCATATTACGGACTGGATAAAGATTTGCACGCAAATATTGATGTAGACAATGGTGATACGCAAGAAATAGAGGAGATGGATAATGAAGAAGATGCTTATGTAAACATGGAAGAGGAAACAGTTGAAGAACAGACAGTAGCTGATGATGATATAAACAGATAATAGATATAAATTATGGATATTCAAGAGAAAAATAATAAGACGGCAAGATTAACCGAAAAAAAAGATGACGGGATGGGGGGCGTTGTTGAGAATGGGAATGCAAGCGCAGTGTCAAAGAATATTAGGAATCACATATACGTATATGTTTCCATTTTACTTATTGTTGGCTTGTCGGTATGTGTAGTATTGTTCTCACCGAATGAAAAGGTTTTGTTGAATGAAGACAATTCTTATGATGAAGTATTAAATGCGTTTAGCGAAAAATTTGGAGTCAACAAAGACATTATAAATCTTCCCGACTCTAGCTCCTTATGGTATGATGAATACATATATGCGAATGTGAGAGAAAAAATAATTGTGCATCATTATGGAAATATTGATGACACTATTAGGTATGCGGATGTATACAATAGTCAAACGAGGAAGCAGTTGAAGGACAGGAATGATGGTAATGTTTTGGCTAAGCTTGAAAAATTTTCAGATATAAAGCAAAGGGTAATTAGCGAATATTCTGATGATTTGGAAAAAATGACTAATAAAGACGACAAGTTGCTGTCATATTTTTATAATGCTATTGTCGGAGATACCATAGGACACTTTTTAATAGCATACGACAATGAAACAAAGTATGTGACACGCAATGATATCCCGAGATATACAATAAATAAAAACAGGCTGGTTGATGTCGTAAACAGGGAAAATCTTGACACGTGCAAGGACCTTTATGCATTTCTAATTGACGAAGGTGTGTTGCATGAGGAAGATTTGGTTATCGGCTATGTAGATTATCGACGCAATAAATTATTTATAGATGACACCACTTCTCACTATAGAAGTGAATTGGGACCAATTTATGCTAGTTACTATGACACAATATGCCAAAGGCCTGGAATGGTGTTGTATAATAAAGAAATACAAGCATGGCCAGATTTGGCATTTGGAAGAGGCTTGGTATGGTGCGTTCCTGATGTTGCCATGATGAAAAGCACAAAAGTAGTATTGTCAGAAGAACCATATCCTATTTGGTTGTTGCTTTTAGGCGTTTTGTGCGGTCTCGCCATAGGATTGCTTCTATATTTTATTAGACTTATTGTGAGAATAAAAAATCCTGAAGTAAAAGATTCTGTGCCAATGACAGACTCACATGATAAGGTGTCGGATTTTTTAAACAGAAACAAATGGAAGGAAGACTATTTGTTGTCATTGCTTGATTTCATGAAAAATAAATTTGACAAAATAGACATAAATACATTAAAGGAAAAGATTAATGACAATGAAATTAACGCTTTAAAATATAAGAATCTAATGAAGATATCTTCTGAGAAAGCTTTATTGAAAGAACTTGAGAACATACATGGCAAGAATAAAGATTTCCCGGAAATTACATCATTGAAGACATTGTATAAAAAGGCAAAAGATGATGTTGCAAATACTAATGCATCAGATGGTAAGTCAAAGATAATAGATTATATATTAAAAGAGGTTGAAAATGTGGCGGACTCTAAAGATAATTTGAAAGAACACTTTTCTGATATATGTAATAAATCGAAGCGTTATAGAGATATTCAAGTTCTTGTTGCGAATTCAAAAGATCCGTATGCTACTATAAAGGAAGGTTTGACTAAATTGGATAATAGTCCTATGGTAATGAGTGATTTCGTTGATTTTGCAGAATTGTTCAAAGGTGACTTTGCTGTTGGAAGATCATATTCAAACTCATTTGCTGTAAGTAAAAAAATCATTGATGAATCAAACCGCTATATATCAGGTATTTCTCGAAAGGACACCTTAAATTATTGGGACAGGTTGCCGTTGATATTGTGGTCGGTTACAAAAGTCGCTGTCCCGATGATGAACGCATGGAAAAAAGAACTGAGATGTGCAGGTAACATCAGCGAGATTGAAAATAACATCAAATCGGATTTCTTGCAATTATATCAGTCGCGTATTTTTATGAAATATCAGGATGAAAAGTATGGAATAGAAGACTTTAATAGTTATGTGAATATTGATTTGAAAAAAATCCTTGATGATTTCAATAGAAATAATCAAGAGTTTAAGTTCAATATAGATGATAGCGCCGACAAGTTGTCTGCATATAAAAAGACAATGGAAAAATTGAAGTATGGAGATAGGTTCGTTGATAATATGTGGAATGCATTTGTGGAAGATTTTGTAAAGAATGCGGAAAACAATAATGATAAATCATGGTTTTTCGAGAATATTATAAACATCGCAATCCACGCTTCTGAATATGTAGATGCAATTAAATGCGACAGAATAAATTATTGCGACAATTTAAAGATGCTAATGTCTGGATTTAATGATTTGAAAATTGGAAATGACGTTAGGGAATATAAGCACGGGAATCCATTGAATTCATCTTCGTATGCAGACAGAGTATATGAATGGGTAAAAGAGTTGGAAGTTAGGCATTTGAAAGTGTTGGTTAATAAATATTATATAATGCCGTAACCTTAAAAATTAAGACTATGAGTATAAGGTTGTTTTTATTGTTAGGAGTAATTTTTCTAGGACTTTTGCTGGTATTTTGCATTATTGAACGTCGAATAAATACAAAAAAGCGCAAATATTTTTTTAGATGGATATACTTTATATTGTTATTGTTGTTGGGATGGGGTGGTATTAGTACAGCAAATAAGTATATCTATCCGGATGATTCAACTGTTTTTTCTAATGCAGATTATCACGTAATAAAACATAAAGGCTTTTTGATTGACGATTCGTTTTATTTGGCTCATGGTTCAACATCTGGTTCTGAAGGTTTTAGGGAGGAGGCGCTATGGGATGAAAAAGAAGGTGTTGTGCATATAACTGACGATGCCATTACAATTCAGGACTACAATGAACCTCTATACATAAAAACTGGTTCCGATGGTAAGGACTATGTTCTAAGCAATTGTAAGGTTGATATTGATGTAAGCAATGGTTTTGAGTTGAGAAAAGGAGACAAGTTTGTATATAGCTTGCAAATATATCATCATGAGCCAAGTTTTTTTGAAAAATTTTCTCTAGATGAAAAGAAAAGTAAGAATATAACCTATTATATTTCAAAATATGCGGTAAATAATGATTCGATAGTTTGCGATACAAGTAGTTTCGTTAAAGAAATAAACCAAGGATATTCCTTGCTAGATATTATTGCTCAAACACCAAGCATTGATATAGGAGAAGATCTGGATTTGTATTTTTCCGATTGCTATCTTGTGCGCGAAAAGATAAACGCTAAAGACTCTGGATATATCAATCCAGGCAAGAACGAAAGTCGGCTTTTGTTGATGCCTGGCAATTCGTTTTATTATTTTGACGATTTGACTATTAATGGTAATAGGTATCCTAACAAATCTGAAGTGTCCGTACCTCGAACAGATGATATGTATTTGTTTTCTGGGCATGGTAAAAACAGAACTGATATTTTAAGATTGAGGCGTGAAGGAAAAGCTGCATCACGGTTAGAGTACATTCTTCCTCATATGAAGCAGTTGAGGAATATGGATGGAAGAGTGTTTGTTACGTCATCGATACAAATAGTTGCCGAAGATGCCAGAGAGGGTGGGTATTTGTTCAATATTTTTGATAGTGAAGAAAATTTCAATCACATTAATGCAAATATTAGATATACAGTTGGTACACCTCGCGATTCTATTAATTTTTGTGTGACAGACCTATACTCTGATGATCCGAACAATACAATAACTGTTAGTAGTGATGAAGAATTCCTATTGTCTACTCACAACAAGGGCGAAAATAGTATTTCCTGGATAATGGAAATGGAAAACTTTAGGGAGACTAATCCTATGCAATGGAATCATATTTTCTTGTTTATATTTGTCTTTATTGTCCTAATAGGCATTCGGATTTTAATAGATTCTATGTTGATAGGCGCAAAAGGTTACAAAAGTTCATTGTCAATGTTTGAGCTGGCTGCGTATATAGTGGTTCTGTCTTTCTGTACTGTTCGACTTATTCTTGGATGGAGAGCTTCTACATTTGTTCCGATTGATGATGTGTCAGAATATGTATTTTCAAAAATGAGGGAAAATGTCATGTTTTCGGGTTGGACATGGGTTGTTTGGTTTGTCCCTATAATATGCATGTTATATCCAATTTTGCATAAATATAAACTTTGGAATAAGTTCGTAATTTGGTATGATAAAGTTCTTCCTTTTAAGAAAGAGAACACTTTTGTTGCAATCTTGTTTATATTGGTTTTGGGTGTTTTGTTTGGATTGAGTAAAATTTCTTTTTTAAATAGACTTTGTAATATTCCGATACCAATTATTGTGTATTTCTTGTTTGACATATGGATTCGTCATTTGAAGGAAAAAGACAATAATGCCAAATGGGTTGCTGCCAACAATGCAATTGTCATGTTTGGATATTTGGTTTTAATGGATGCCGGTTTTTCTATAATCTTCATATCGTATCTAATTGTATATTATGGTGTAATTGAGGTTTTATATCGAAAAGTTAAGAAATCCAAGTCGATATTTAAAAAGTCTTTGCCTCCAGTAATAAGCATAATAGTATGTGTCGGTTTATATTTTGTTTTACAAGGACAAGGCGAAATAATGATTTTTTTGTTTTCACACATTAGTTGGATAATTTCCATAATGATGGTATTGTCACTTGTAATGGCGGTCGTGCTGATAAAAAAGGCAAAAATGTTTTTGTTGTCCGCGATATACATTTTGTGCGCAGTAGTTTGCTTGCTGGATATTACGACAGTGTATCCTATAATAACTAATAAAGTAGAAAATAAGGCGCATATGCGATACAGAGCCGAAATTCAGAAGCTAGAAAAAGACAAAAAAATAGATGATTTGATTCGTAGAAATGAATTCGGGTCTAATGATATCGTAAGCATTATGCGTACTGCTCATAATCAGTGGTTTATAAATCAGTATATTAAGTCGGGAAAAGAGAAAGATAGCTTTTTTAAAATTCAACCGCATTCAAATCAAGGTTGTTCATATACTACACAGACTACAGATTTGGTCGTTACTCGTTATGTGTTGGCCGAACATAATGAAGGCGTTATTAGACTGCTTTTGGCTATGCTTGTCATGTTAGTCCTGGTATTTGTTTTTGAGGTTGATATGTCTGATGTGTCAAATCGGCGATTTGTGAGTGGGGCGTTGCTGCTATATTTAATATCAATGCTTGTTTTCTTGTCGGCAACAAATCGTATCGTTTTCGTTGGGCAAGACTTCCCGATGTTAAGTCTGCAGAGCAAGGCTACCATGATATTTTCTATGTTACTGTTATTATTGCCTACATTAAGGACTATAAATATACGTTTTACAGAAAATATAGGACGTTCAAGCAAAAGAGGTTTTTTGCTAGCTTTTGTATGCATACCATTATTTACATTGTTGTCCATGTATGCAATTCCTCAAAAGGGAATGGATCAAAATGAAAATGAGCAATTTGATTTGTCATCGATTGTCTCCGATGTGTCAGATCGTGTAGATGTGATAAATGCAAGGTTTAGGATGTTTCAGGAAAGTGACAAGGCAACTAAACGTATGCGAATTATAGATGTGTGGAAGAAATATAAGGAATCTGAGTTTGTTGATGTATATGATGCATACTTGAATAGTACTGATGCAGAAGATGCTTTTTTCAGGAGTCTTCTTGATTATTTTGACAACAAGCAGACGAAACTTACTGATCCGGAACAATTGTTGCATTTGCATAGGCGCGGTAGTATATGCTATCTGGCGGTAAACAAGCAACATTATTTTATTCCTGCAATCATGAAGGAAGACAAGGCTTGGACAGGAGGAATAATGACAGCAAAAGAGGATTATAAATATTCATTGTATGGTTTGGCTGATAATGACAAGGTAAATTTAAATACAGATGTCGAATACCAGACCAACATATTGCCAGTACGAGTTGCCAAGATTGTGCCGAACATCAAATTAATGAGGTTTGATAAGGATTGGACATGTGGCGAAGAGCCATTGCTATTGTTGACGTCTTCGCAAGGAAATAATCAAAAGGAATTTTATAGCATTGAAAACGACACTTTACGGATAATAGGTAGTGGTTCTGAAAACCAGTTGGCTGCTAGAATAAAATGCGGAGATGTATTTATGCTTTGCGCCAAAGACTATGGTAAAGATGTTAAAACAATATATGCCAGCAGGTTGAATAGGAGCGGTGATAATTATATCGCAAAAAATATTTGGCTGAACGGTCATCGTAAATTGTTTTATCCTCTCGGGAAAGAATCCATGTGGAGTTATCATTTCGCTAATCTTGTCAGTGATGCATATAGCAATGATGATATGGTTGAGTATAAAGATTCTACAATACGTATATCTATAGATTATAATCTACATAAAAAGTTTTATGAACTTATAGATGATGAGGAGAATTCAAAATCTAAGGTTTGTTCTATGGTAACCATTAATTCCTTGTTGAATTTTAGAAAATTAGACTCTGTATCCCAGCAAGATTCTAAACGCTCAGATTATTATTACGATAGGGCCAAGAAATGTATTGTTATGCAAAGAAATTTGCCGTATGATTTTCAGAAAGCTTTGGAGTCAATAAACTCGTATATAAGGAGACATGCTAGAGACAATTCTGAACATCTGTTAAGCGATGCCATCGATTTTGTGCTTGAAAGGCCTTTCGATTTTACGGCGGTTGCTATTGATGGTGATGGGAAAATTAGACTTTTGTTTGATTATGCAAGAAAGCGAAATGTCGATCCGAATAATATCAGTCATCTAAATAAACTGATTTCAGAGTTATATCTGGATGGTAGCGCTGGCGACGAAAGGGAGATCTTTGGAAATAAGGCGTTGCAATACATTCCTATGGGACCTGGTTCTTCGTTTAAGCCTATTGCATATACGGCAATAACTAGCCAAAGAAATTTGAATTGGGAAAATATAGATGTGAGAACAGATGGTATGAATGAGGCTCGGCATGTCATACAGGATGGAGAAAAAAATAGAAATGATTCAAAGGTCAAACAATATGATTATTATGGCGGTGTGGATATAATAAACTATGCGAAAGAATCTCCGTTAAATATTGATGGTGGAAGTGGTTTGTTGCATAATAATTATCTTGTGAAATCAGATAATTTATATCATTCTGTAATGATAATGATGGGTATGCAAAGGTCTGCATATGTGACAGATTTGTTTAAGGATGCATCAACGGTAAAAGATGCGAAGTATCGATTCCCTTCATTCACTTATAATGGTAGTGTTGTATGTTTTGACCCTGATGTATGGTTTAAAGACAGGCAGTTGCATATGCCTGACAATACCATGTTTGATATGGGACTTCTTGGTAATTATCACATCCAGCAGAATACTGTAGGTGTGATGAAGAATTATTATGCTAATTATTATGGAAATGACAGCATAATGCTTATGCTATATAAGTATAAATCAGGAAATAAGGGATGGTCGTATGCTGAAACAGGGTCGCTCAACACTACTGACAGAAGAATTTCACCGCAGATAAGAAATGGATTCAATCAGGTGTTGCTTGGTGCATATCCAATACAGTTGTCCCCATTGCAAATGGCAATGAATGCATATAGACTGGCTTCGTTGAATAGTGCAGAAAATATAACCACATTGCTTGATGATGCTCCTAAATCAGAATACAAATTTTTTGAGTCTCTTGGAAATGGTTGGACCGAAGAGTCGTATTTGGCATTTGTGCGCAAACAGGTATGGTCTCAATTGGGTATGGTCCCTAAGGTCGGTACAGCAAGGGTCTTGAATGGTTTGACAGCAAATTTGGAACATAAGGGTTATTATTTGTATTGTAAGACAGGAACTTTAAATGATGATAGAAATGGACATCCAGAACGAGATAGGATTAAACATTTGCTGGTTATTATTACTAATCAAAAATTAGAGAATATTTCGTCTGTGGAACAATTGAAGGACGTAAAATATTATGCAGTTTATCTTTCTTATATGGGAGTTTCAGATTTTTCAAACAATAGGTTCCGCAAATATATTGAAGCAATAGTGGAATCTTCAACATTTAAATCATATATGAACGATTAATCTAAAAGTTATGAAGAAGAGAATTATAGGACTATTTGCGTTTGTGCTTGTTTGTGCAGTAGCACTAGTCGGAATATATCAATACTGTAGCGTAGAGATTAAAGGTGGGAAAGCATGCGATTGTTATCGTTATAGTACGGCAGATTCCACGTTGTTAGATGACCGGCATATGGGGTACATCAACTTGCATAAATTTTTGAAATTGGCATCAACCGATATTAGTTTTGATAGTATTTCTGATTTTAAACGGGAGAACGATACCATAGTTAGTTTTACGGTAAAGAGTCCTGTTATGTTTTATGGTGCTGACTATGGAAATTATTGGAAGAATAATTTTAAAAATATGCCTATTTGTATTACTGATTCTGGATTTACTGCAAGAGTAAGAGATATCGATAGCGTTGAATATGTATATCTTCCGTATCAGATTTTAGCGTCAGTGGCTGGATATATTCGGGAACCAGAGGCTGCTGCAACAGGTCGTTCAAACCCGGGATCGTTATTAGATTCTACGATAACTATAACAAATAGGGAAAATTTGCCGGAAGAGAATAGTTCTGTAGGTAAGAAAATACAAACAGGAGGGTTTGTGTTCAAGAACGTGTCAGATATTTTAGCTAAATATGGACAAAATTGTAATGGCAATAATTACGAGCAAATGAAGGTTTTATGGAGTTATGTAAAGAATCATTGGAATTATATTACTGATCCTTATGATAAAAACGATACATGGAGGTCAGCATACGAGACTATTGAAAATTATTATTTTGTCGCAGGAAGTTGTTATAGTGGCGACTGTGACGATTTTGCAATATTAATGGCATCTTTTGCACGGCAGATTGGATTCAGGTCGCATTTGGTAACAGCATTCAATAATTCTGGTGGTCATGCGTATGCAGAATTTTTTGACGAGCAAACAGGACGCTGGGTGCCTTTGGATTGGTTCGGCGATTTTGGAAAGGATAAGTTTAATGGTACCGTTTATCGTATATATGAGGACTTATAGCTTTAAGTAATTGTCAAGATGCGTAACATTTCCTACATACTAATCGGTATCATCATGGTTTTGCTAGGAGTGTTTTTCCTGGTGGAAATATGGTCGTATATTTGCGTCCATTTTAAAGTTTTTACAGACAATGCGGGTAAGGCTGAACATAACTGGTGGTTCTTGTGGGTGATGCTGGGTGTATTAATCTATCCGTTGATAAATTATTTTGTGGGTAAAAAAGAAAAAAATAAAAGAGAAGTAAAGGTATTTAAAAACGTTGGTGTTACTAAAACTTTTATGCATGAAATGTCTCATGCAATAGTGGCTGTGCTTACGTTTCGCCGTATTCATTCCTTTCATGTTACTGAGGTTGATGGTGTTGTTTATTCAAGTGGCAGCGAAAGAACTCGTTTCCTTGTGTCGTTGGCTCCGTATTGTTTTCTATGGCTCACATTTCCGTTTATGTCTTTGAGATGTATTGTGGAAAATGGTTATTTGTGGATAATGGATATATTGATAGGTCTAACAATTGGATTGCATGCTGTATGCATAAAGGAAGATACTGGCAATAAGCAGACTGATATAACTAAATATCCAGTGGTGTTCAGTTATATATACATATTTTCAGTTTTGCTGTTCGATTTAAGCTTGATACTGATGTCGTACAAACCGGGATCTAATATATTTTATGCATTTAAGGACTATGTGTTAGACTTTGTGGGATATGTTTCAATGTTGTGGAGTTGATGCCTATGTTGTTGATGAGATTGATAGCACCGAAAAAAGTTCCATCCGTAAGGTCGCGTTGGAATTTGTGGCATAGATGTTTCTGCGTGTTGCTGAAGTGCTATTTGCCGCTATATCTAAGAGGTGCTGTTAAGGAAATTTTGGTCGTTGACGGAGTGACAGTTACTCATACGCTTTGTGACGAGTGGTTTGATACGCAGTTGTTACGTTTCGGTATTTGTAAACCTAAAAAGATTGGTCCATCAGGGAAAATTGTTTCTGGAAAAATAAGACGCTACCATCGCTATGCTTTTTTTAGGTGGACAGAAACCTTGACCGTTGGCAATGGGGAGGGGAAATGTCAGATAGTCAGGGATGAAAGACTATCAGTGTCTCCTGGTAAGAATGGCAATTTTAAGTTGTCTTCGGTTGATGGCAAGTTATATTGGTTGAAATATGTGGAGTCGGCAAAGACTAGGGGAGGGCGAACAATCATCGAGAGAACATCTGGTGCGGAAGATTCTGATACGAAACCTAAGCATAAAATTAAATTGAAGGATAAGGTTGATGAAGTCGGCTTTGGACGCATTGATGGGAATGGCCAGTCTGGAAGTAAGGTGGAAGCTCCTTCGGATGTATTTGTTAGGCATGAAGGATTTGAAGAGAATGATATTTTTTAAAAATGGAATATTGTCATGAGTTATAATGGAAAAATAGTTAAGGAATGTTTCCCTGATTTGGCGATAATGAAAAAAAAGGCTAATGATGCTCTTTTCAAAGGTCGTAATTTGCCATCGTTTGTCAGGGATTTTATATTGCGACGTTGTGCTGATAAGAATGGAAATGTTGACAGTGAACTAGTTAGACAGTATCTTGACGCCAAAATGCCAGCCGATGGCGAAAGTATCAAGCAGCGGTTGATAGGAGGTGAGAGCATTAATATGACAACGCGTTTCACTGTAAATACAGACATTGCTCAGGGAATAGTCCATTTTGCCATGCCCGATATTGGCATCGTGTCCGATGCTTTAGTCAGCACGGAACTTTTGGAAAACAAAGAAGACCCGTTGACAGATGGGGAACACTGGGGAAATGTAACACTCGTTTATGTTGAGCCGCAGGCACGTCGAAAAGGGTTTGTTTTGATGACTACATACAAGTCTTTCAATCCATATCGTATTGATATGTCGTATTATATGAGTGCAAGGGAAAAGTTTACAACAGAAGAGTGGGTTGATTTTCTCGTTGCTACAATGGAGTATAATCCGGATAAGTTTACCCTTGAGCAGAAGATGGAATTGATTTCTCGTTTGCTTGTGTTGGTTGAGCCTAGGTTGAATGTTATTGAACTTGGTCCAAAGGGAACGGGCAAGTCGTATGTGTTCAATAACTTGAGTAAATATGCTTGGCTTTTGGCTGGCGGACGCACATCACGAGCCAAAATGTTCTATAACAAGTCCACTAAGAAGTTTGGCGTTATGAAGGATTATGACGTCGTTGGAATTGACGAAATCACTTCCTTCCAATTCTCTGATCCGGACGAAATGCAGTCGATTATGAAGTCGTATCTTGAAGCAGGCAAGGCTGCAGTAGATGATGTGATGTTTCAGTCGGAATGTGGATTGATGTTGATGGGAAATATACCTCTTGACGAGAATATGAAGCCATTGGATTGTTCGTATGTGAAAAAACTGCCAGAAATGTTCCGCGAGTCGGCAACTATGGATAGGTTTCATGGTTTTATCGAGGGATGGAAGATTCCGCGTCTTACGAATGAACATTTGATGGAAGGCTGGGTGCTTAACAGCGAATATTTCTCGTCTGTGCTTCATATTCTGCGTACTGCTTCTGAGTACGATGCAGTTTTTGCCGAACTTGTGCAGATGCCTAGTGGGTGCGATTTGCGAGACAAGAAAGCTGTGCAGCGCGTGACGGCTGCTTATCATAAGTTGTTGTTTCCGCACATTCATTCGCTTGCCGATATAGAACTTGACCAGATTGAGATGTTCAAGGACTTGTACGACCGTTGGTGCTTGCAGCCGGCAGTAAGACGCAGACAGATAATTCGGAGCCAATGCCATTTGATTGACAAGGAGTTTAAACCTGAGTTGCAGGAATTTAAAGTAAATTAGAAAAACTAGAAATACTCACATTGAATTAGTTTCGATGTCGGCTTTTTTATTGCTTCTTTGTGATTCTATTCATGCTCACTAGTAGCATAGCTAATATAAAGTTCATAATAACAAGTATCATCACATTGTAACTATATGTGCTGATAATCTTTCCTGCTAGCATTTTGCGACCGCAGAGAAATTTTGCTTCATTGCTTGTTTCTGTATCGTAAATTGGAGGAATGTTGCTTGATTTCAGGGTTGTTACAATCTTTGAGATGTACATATTGCCGTAGCGTCTGTAAATACTGTCAGAGTTTTCAATGCATGCTAGTTTGCTGTCGATTTCTGCCTGGGCATCGTTTTTCTGCTTGCGAAATTTTGCTATATGTGCTTGATCTGTTGTGTTTTCAATTTTTTCGGCTGTTTCGTAGAGCGATACTTTTGCTTCGAATATTTCCTGTTCTACTGGATTTATAAGGTAGGCCTCTGTCATGCAGGCTTCGTCGGCCCAGCGTATTGGCATAAGGTTGGCAAAAAGTGGCATCCCACTGTCTTTCACAAATTTCTGGTTGAAATTGTCGTACTGCACAAGTCCTCCCGAGAATATCATCTGCGGAATTACAATTATTGGAATAAGCAGATATACGGTCGAAATGCTTCTGAAAAACAGCGATATAATCATTGAGGTAAGGCTTCCGCAGAATGTCAGCAGCCAGTTTATTACGAACAGTTTGCCGAAAAAGAACATATTTCCTTCAATTAGCGTGGCTGGAAGTGTCAGCAGTAGCGCCATTATGCCAGAGTGAATGATGTACTTGGTGATTTTTGCAAGTGACAGAGAAGTGCTTTTGTCTTTGATTATGTGCTCGTTGCGATGAAATTGCCGTAGAAAAATGAATTCGTGTGCCGAAACCACAAGTCCGAGGAAAAACGCGGTAATAAGCAACATCATCAGCCAAGCAGGAATGTTTGGGTTGGAATAATATGCGTATTCGTCTGAGTGTGAGAACCTTGTCAGCAGCGACATTGCAACAGCCATCAGCGGTGGTATGCCGATAATCATCGCAGTGCGAATTTTGTTGCGCAAGTCGCACTTGAATGAAAATTTCAGTTGCGAGACAAACGACTTTAGTCCGCTGGATTTATGCTTGTTCAGTGGTTTTATGGAAGTTGGAGTGGGAGAGGTGCTGTTATTTTCAACGAATTTCCTGTACCATTCTTCCGGAGATGTGATGCGCTGGTTGTCGTGTGTGGTTTCGTTAATGATGTTTAGTATTACGCCCGGATTGAAATGTGTTTCGAGCAACGATTCCTTGTCGATGCGACCTGTGAGGCGACGGAAATATTCTGCCGACTCGCTTGGTTTTCCGTAGAAAATAGGGTAGCCGCCGTCGTCGATTATGAGAATCTTGTCGAACATCATAAAGGTTTCGAAGTCGGGCTGGTGGATTGAAGCGATTACTATTTTTTGTTCGGATGCAATCTGGCGTAGCAGTGTGACAATTTTTTGAGAATCTGTTGACGAAAGTCCGCTTGTAGGTTCGTCGAGGATGAAAACTTCGGGATTTGCCAGCATTTCCATGGCTATGCCGAGTCGTTTCTGCTGTCCGCCAGAAATCTGCCACGGCGTGCCATTCGATTTTGCAGCAATGTTATTTGCAAAATCTTCAAGTTCAACGCTTTCCAATGCATGCTTTATCTTTTCGTTGCGGTCTGTGCGTTCCAGAAGAAAGTCGAGGCGTTGTTCCAAGTGTTCTTTTACAGTGAAAAGCGGAATAAGAGCATTTGCTTGTGGCAGATAGGCTTTCGTAAACTGCGAATCTCCATCAGCAGAACGTTTGAATATGTTTCCAGTGTGCGATTTTTCAATTCCAGCTATTGCCTTTAACAAAGTGGTTTTGCCGGAGCCGCTTCGACCCATTATGCCGACAAGTTCACCGCTATGCATTTCGCACGATAGGGCATGGAAATAGGTTTTGCTACGGCGTATTATGCTTATATTGTTGAGTATCAAAGAGAAACTATTGCTTTCGTTTTTCTCGGAAGCGATGGCTACGATGTCCTTGAGATAGTATTTCTTGTTGTCGCCAATTCTTACAACCGACTCGTTTCCAATAAGTTCTATGCTTCCGTTGGCGAGAATATTTCCATTTATGGAAATTTTGTTGCCAAGCGATTTTATTGCAGCCAAGTTGTTGGAAAGCAATATGAAAACGCCTTGTACATTGTCGTGTTCACTTATCTGATGACCATTTGTAGGATTTTCGGTGTGCAGGTTTTCGATGTCGGTGAGGATTTTTGCATCAATCTCGTAGATATCGGCTACAAGTCGCATAAATTCTTCCGACTGTTCGTTGGCGGGGAAAAGCAACTTTTCGAGGTAGAAGAGCACTTGTATGCGGTCGTCGTGCGATAGGTTCTGGCTGGTTTCGTTGCAGATGCGAATAAGCCGCACCGAGTTGAGCGACAGACGTTTGTTTGAGAATGATGCGTATTCGTCGAGTGCCTTTTTGAATTCGGCGATATATTCGTTGATGTAGGCGTTTTCTATGGTTTCGTCTAGGAAAGACTTGAATTTCTGTATGATGCTTGTTGTGTCGCTGTCGTTGTGCTTGTTTGCCGAGATTGCAAACAATTTCAGTATCGACGATAGCGTCTGTCGGTTCATGTTAGCAGAGTTTTTGTACGTTTGCCTTGCTGCCTACCACCCACACTACATCGTCGGTCTCGAACACAAACGATGGGTCGGGATTCATTATCGAGTCCATTCCGCGGTCGATTCCGACAATCATGCAGCCCAAATCCCTTGCGCCACAATCGCGTAGGCTCTTGCCGTTGATGGGAGAATTTGCTTCCACTACAAACGATTCGAGGGCAACCTTGGTATTTTCAAAATCTTCGTCTTCGTTGCTTTCAAGTTCTGCCTCAAGGTTTTCCTGCTGGCGCATAAATTCGGCGAAAGCCTTGTTCTGCTTGTCGGTGCCTATGGTGAGGATTCTGTCGCCAGGGAAAATGCGTTCGTCACCCGACGGCAGGTTTATGTGCTTTTTCCCGCGGTCAATCTTAACTATATTTATGCCAAAGCGTTGGCGCAAGTTGAGCTCCTTTATAGTGTAGCCAACAATTTCTGAAGCCACAGGTACAATGTAAGGAGTGAGGTCGATATCGTGTTCCTTGAAGTTCTCGTTGAAGCCTTTGCGTATAGGTTTGCGTTCTTCGTCGATGGCATCTTTCGAGTTCAGGTTGCTGATGAACTGCTGTTCGATGCGAGAGAATCGCTTCAGTGTGCGTTGCGAAAGTATTAATATTATTATCAACGAGATGGCAATCAGGATTATAACCCATGCATTCCAGTTGAAAGTCTTGAAAAGTGCCAGAGTTAAGAATGTGGTTGCTATGAAGTAGCGCAACAGGGTGAAAGCCACGATTCCTCCACGATTGAAACGGCTGTCGTTCCAAAGCTTGAGTACGGTGGGACGGATGTCTTTTTTCTGTACCATAAGTCCGCGCAGGAACGGTGCCATTACAAGTGCTGTAATAAGGAAGTTGATGATTCCCACTACTATATGATTCCATTCGCTGAGCTTGTCGTTCATAAAAGGATAAAACCATTTTACTGCAGCAAGCCAGATGGCTGTGAGGATAATGCCGTAAATTATGATTCTAACAGAATAGTATTTAATGAGTTTCTTCCAGTCGCTTTCTAGGTTGACGGAATTCTGGCGTTGCGCGTAATTGTCGAGTTTGTCCTTTAGCTTTTGTGGAAGCCGTTTGTCAATTGCGTCAGCTAGAGGTGATGCAAGTCTGATTCCGTATGGCGTTGTAAATGTGGTAATTACCGATACTGCAACAATTATTGGATAAATGTGTGCTTCCATTACGCCGAGAGCGTTTCCAAGTCCAGCAATGATGAACGCAAATTCGCCCACCTGTGCAAGACTGAAGCCTGTCTGCAATGCTGTCTTTAGATTCTTGCCGGCAATCATTACACCGAAAGCGGAAACTATTGTCTTGCCGAAAATCGTTATCAATGAGAGGATTAAAATAGGCAACCAGTACTCTGCAAGAATTTTCGGGTCAACCATCATACCTACCGAAACGAAGAATATTGCACCAAACAAATCCTTGATGCTCTTGAGGTTGTGTTCGATATGCTCACCTTCGACGGTTTCGCCGAGGATAGAACCCATTATGAATGCTCCGAATGCTGACGAGAATCCAGTGAATACGGCTAGTGTCACCATGCCGAAGCACAAGCCCACCGAAATAATGAGCAGAGTTTCGTCGTTCATCAGTTTCTTTGAACGCTTGAAGAATGTGGGGAAGACGTAGATTCCAATAAGGAACCAAAGCACAAGGAAGAAAACCATCTTCAGTATGCTGAAAATCATTTCGGTGCCTTCGAAGTTCTTGCCGGTGGCAATTGTCGGTAGCAAGACGAGCATAAGTATTGCCACAAGGTCTTGGATGATAAGCACAACCAACGAAATGTCGGCAAATTTTTCGCCTTTCAGTTTAAGGTCGTCAAATGCTTTTATTACAATTGTAGTTGATGACATCGACAGCATACCGCCTAGGAAAACGCTTTCAATCATAGTCCAGCCAAGCAGATAGCCTGTCAGTGCGCCAATGCTGAAAGTCAGCAGGATTTCGCATCCTGCCGTTATGAACGCCGTGCTTCCTACCGAAAATAGTTTCTTGAAGCTGAATTCAAGTCCTAACGCAAAAAGCAGGAAGATGATACCGATTTCCGACCATTCCGAAACGCTTGCTTCTTCGATTACAGTCGGGAAGAAGTCGAAATGCGGGCCAACGAGGAATCCGGCGACAATGTATCCAAGCACCAGCGGTTGCTTCAGTTTCTTGAATATCAATGTCATCACGCCCGCTGAAATGAGTATCAGCGCGAGGTCGTTGACAAGGTGCAGTTCTTCTTCCATAGTTCGTCTAATGTTTCGCAGTCATCTCGGAAGCTATGATTTCCCGATGATGCCATTCGCTCCCTGAGCGTAGTCGAAGGGTCGAATGGCTAATAGTCCGAGATTTAATTGTAACATATTAGAAAGTCTTTTCCGCAGCCTTCAAAGTATTCAGCAGCAGCGAAAGGCGTGTCATAGGGCCAACACCACCAGGAACGGGTGTGATGTACGAGCACTTGTCGGCAACATTCTTGAAATCGACATCGCCGGTGAGCTTGAATCCGCTCTTTGTCTCGGTTGATGGCATGCGGGTTGTGCCGACATCGATAACAACAGCACCTTCTTTCACCATATCGGCGGTTACGAAGTTGGGCTTGCCCATTGCCGAAATAAGAATGTCGGCGTTGGCGCAGATTTCCTTCATGTTCTTGGTTGCGCTGTGGCAAACTGTCACGGTGCAGTTCATTTCTTTCTGCGACATGAGTATGCTGAGCGGGCGGCCAACGATGTTGCTGCGTCCGATCACCACGCAGTTCTTTCCGCTGGTTTCGATGCCCGAACGTTTGAGCAGCAGTGTGATGCCCATAGGGGTTGCCGATACGAACGACGGCAGACCGATTGTCATCTTACCGACATTTGTCGGGTGGAAGCCGTCAACGTCCTTTTCGGGATTTATGGCTTCGATGACTTTCTGTTCGTTAATGTGTTTTGGCAGAGGAAGCTGCACGATGAAACCAGTTACGCTTGCATCGTTGTTGAGCTTTTCGATAGTGTCGAGCAGTTCCTTTTCGGTAACATCGTCCTCGAAGCGGATAAGGTCGGAGATGAATCCAACTTCCTGACAATCCTTCATTTTGAAGCTAACATACGATTCGCTGCCGCCGTCGTGTCCGACGAGAATGGCAGTGAGTTTTGGCGTTTTTCCTGTCTTTTCAATAAGTTTCTTGGTCGATTCGGCAATTTCTGCCTTTATTTCCTTTGCAATTTTGTTTCCGTCAATAAGTTGCATATTATTTTGTTTTTTGAGTACGCAAAGTTAATGTTAAATTGCAAGATGTGAAAACGATGAAAGCAATTTTTTTGCTATTTTTCTTTTGTGATAATAATATGGTTATATTTGCAGAGTTTAATTTTAAATGTATTTAATATGAAGAAAAGTATTTTAGTAATTTTATCGTGCGCTTTGTCGCTTGTATTGGTTCTCGGTTCGTGCAAGTCGAAGACCGAAAATGAAGCAGAAAACAAGGATGGTGAAGCAAAAACGGAATGTGCCGCTAAGGAAATCAAGACCGTTGAAGATGCAATTGATGCAATGGAAAAATATTGCAAGGAAGGAAACAAGGAAGCTGTAATGGCTACTTATGAAACGATGATGAGGATTTCATTTGATGCAACTCTTGAATGCTTGAAGTCTGGTAAGGAGCCCGAAGATTTATTCACAGAAGAGCAGGAAAAGAGGATGGAAGCCCTTGATGGCAAATGTGAGTGTGTTTCTTCCGAAGAAATGGAAGCTGTAGCAGAAAAAGTTCAGTTTGAGTACGAGCCTAAGATTGAAGCTGTTCTTAAAGAAATGATGGGTGCAGCAGGCGAAATGAACGAGGCATCGGAATAGGTATTAGCGCATTAAGGTAAAAAAACGGCAACTGGCGTCCTAATCCCGAATTCAATTCGGGATGATCTTTTCGGTTATGGGATTTGTTGCTGTTTTTTTTGCACATCTATAATTCTATTTCTAAAAAAGTGTTATATTTGCGTTGTATGTTCAAGAGGAAACAAAAATGAAAGAGGGATTTTGGGTAATTTTATCGTGTGTTTTGTTGAGTGTATTTGTTCTCGTTTCGTGCAAGTCGAGTTCTGGATCTAAGGATAACGGAACAAAAAGTGAATGTGTCAAGGAAATCAAGACTTTGGATGATGCTATTGATGCGATGGAAAAATATTGCAACGAAGGGAACAAGGAAGCAGTCTTGGATACTTACGAAAAAATGACTCGAATTGCATTGGATGCTGCTGTTGAAGGCATGAAATCAGGCAAGGATCCCGACAGTGTATTTTCGGAAGAACAGAACAAGAGGTTGGATGCAATAGATTGCGATTGTGTTTCGGACGAAGAACTTGCCAAAATTGTAAATTGGGTTCAGGCGGAATACTAGCTAGGGATTGTTACAATAGTTTCATTATTCATTACAATAAAAAAGCAGAGAGGGTGAGTTTCCTGTCTCTATTATTTATTAATGACAAAGTTAGGTGCGTAGAAGTAATGCATTGATACATAGTGGAGTGGGGGGCTATTACAATTTTTTGGGGGGCAAAAAACGCCACTTAAATATGGTTTTGCTAGCCATTGTGTTGATTTACAAGATGTTATGGTAATACTTCTTTGTGGTTGAAATGATACATTTCCAACTTTTTGTGCGGTAAGTTGTTTGTAATCAGTAACTAATGTGTAATGTAGTAAGTGGGGAAAATAGATTTTCCCCCACTGAAAAATGTGATTTCGGTTTGTTGTGGGGATTATCTAATATATTTTAATAAACGGAATTATCCCTTTTAGTCTTGTAGTCGTAATAACGACATAACGGCATACCGTCATAACGGAATTTCTGCTACTCGCAGAATTTACACCTGCATTATTATAGTCCCTACCTTTGTGATGTAACCAAACGAAATGGACTATGAACCAGTTTGATTTCTTTAAACGATTCCCGACCGAAGACGATGTGATAGACTTCATCACGGAAACGAAGTTTTATAAATACTACAGATAGATAATATAAGAATATGAATCATATACTGAATTTTGGAGAGTTTATAGCAGAAGGAAAACGACACCATAGAAACAAAAAAGTCATTTCCGCAAACTGTATAAGGATGGGTCTTTCACCAAATAAACCTTCTCACGGGAATGACTTTGCAAAAATACAAATAAATCGTGAAACTGCAATAGAAAATTTAGAAGAACTTGAAAAAAGTTATCAGCATACGAATCAAATACGAGGATTTCTTACAAATCTGAAGAATGCTTTGGGATTAAAAAGAATGGACGGTGCGAGCGAATATGGCATTGTTGACATACCCAAAGAAGATGGTTCTATCCTAAAAGTATCAATATCACCAACAAATCACCACGCCAACGCACAAACTTACATTGACCATAACTGCAACTGCGAATACAACCTTAAAATTGCGGTTAGAAAATCAAAAATGAAAGGAAATTTCAAACCACACGACCTTGTTGTCTTGGATGAATTTGCATACACTGGTGCGAAAATAAAAGATATTGACAACGCATTAGCACTAATCATCAAAGGCATTGTCGATTTCTTAAAAACGGGCGTTTATACCGATTTAACTGGTGTTGCTGTACCGCATCATTCACCAAAAGAAAGGGAAATTGCATCCCAAAACATAACAGAATAGTTTACAAGACTAAAAGGGATAATTCCGTTAATAAATATTATTTTCTTGATAGCCAGGCAAAATTGGAATTTTCTCGAAACCTTTAGAAGCCTTAATGTTGCTAGATACAAAAGGAGGGTCTATATGTTTGAACATAATTTCGTACGTGTCTCTCATAAATGTAAAGAATGTGTTGTCTTCGCGTATTCTCTTAGTCCCTTTTTTAAATAAATCCCCAATAACACCATTTAAAACATCTTCTTTTTTTATGAAGCCAAGAAAAGTAGCATATGTTGTATTATTATCTTCGTGAAAACTAATGCAGAAATAGTAGTCAGTTTTAGAAAATTCTTTATGCATTTGATATGCAGGAATATTAAGGACATAATTAGCCCTAAAACGATTACTTTTTCTATGCATAGATTTAATATCCACAGCGTATGCTGTTTCATTAAATTTAACAGAAAAGTCCTGACCGAAATCTTGACCATCAATAGCACCAAAAGACCGTGTCGGGCGTGGTAGATTATAAGCGTCGGCAAAGACAACTTCCCCTAAAGTACCAGTATATCTAAATTCGCGTTGTCTTTTTTCCCCGTCAGGGTCGTGTGCAAAAATGTCAGTTACAGGATGATGTTCAATATGACAAAAAAGGCAAATTACTACCTCGCGAAACGATTTTTTCAGAACCTGCTGTTAAGGAACATTTTGAGAATCACAAAAATGATTTATTAAAGGGCAAAACGGATTATCCCACTTATTACGAATTTGGTCGCACTCAAGCTATTGCTGATGTTTGGAAAGATAAGTTCGCTATTAACATATTACTCAGAACTGAAAATGATATTAAGCTGGAAGAAGTTGGTGCCGGTAAAGGTGTTTACAGCGGTCTATACATTGTCAGCAACTATAATATTTCATTGGATGATATCAAGCATATTATTATTACAAAAGATTTTGCAAAATATATAAGTCTTCTAAAAAAATACAAGAGTGGTGGCTATTATACATTTAATACAAAAGATATTCAGCAATACATTAATTACTATTTAACTCATAAATCTAACACGAAAAAGTATGACCAACAATCAGTTTCTTCAAACTATCCTACTCTCTTTTAATGAGTTTATTAAGGCTGGCACATCTAGAAGCACAGCAAAATTAGCTCCTTTGCATGGTAGTATTGCAAAGGATATTGTAGAGAGGCTAAATAGTACCACAAAACCTAATTCTACATACACTGCTATGTCACAAGGTATTGGCAATGGGAAAGAAGCTATTTTGAATGGTAGATATGTTGACAAAGCAGTAGATATTACTATTTTTAAGAATAATAATCCTATTGCCGGAATAGCCGTTAAATTCGTTATGCAAAATTATTCTCAGAATTCTAATAACTATTTTGAAAATATGCTTGGGGAAACAGCTAACCTAAGGACAAACAATTATCCATATTTCCAAATTTTTATTATTATAGACCCTCATCCATATTACAAAAAAAGTGGCAACATTGACAGATGGGAAACTTTCTCCCAGCATCATATGAATAAGTATTGTAAGCTTTCATCTGATAACCCTGCTTGCTTCTTCCACACGCCGGACAAAACTCTTATTTATGTTGTTAAAATCGAACCCGACATTTCACAAGATCCAAACATCACAGACCTAAATAGTTATTTAAATTATTATAAAAATAACACTCCTACCATCGCTCTATCGGGGTCTTCATACTCTGGTTTAAGCAGTCCCTCTACTGTTATACTTAACGATTATGATGATTTTGCTAATAAAGCATATCATCTAATTAGTGCCATATAATGGACAGGTTTGTATTTCAAATTGCTGTTTCTAATGAGCAAAAAAAGTATGCCATTGAACTTGTTGATTATTCCATTGAAATAGGCAATATGACCATTTGCCTGTGGAGGCTTTAAGAATTTCAATAGTGATATTAGACTTGGGAATGTCATTGCCAATAAAAACATCATCAGCTAATGTCGCAAACCCATTTTTGACCGAAACGTATTTGATGGATTTTTTAGTTTTTATATCACGTAGAAGATCAAGATGTTTTTTGTCGGACAAATAGAAATACCCGTCAATAAAGCAATCGTTAACAGAAATACGGTCAATATATTTACGTTTGTGATTTATTCCATCAAACTCATAATAATCAAATAGTTTGTCGTTCTTGTCCTTTGAGAACAATGAAATAATAGTATATGTAGTGGCGTCTTCAAAAGCCTGGAAGTGTCCTAAGTCTGTTAATGATATAAGATTTTTCTCTTTTAGAATGTAATGCCTCAATTTATTTCCAGCAACACTGTTAAGCCATGAGCTAGGCGAGATGTAGCAAAGCTTACCGGTAGGGTTAAGCATTTTAAAACCTAACTCAAAAAAAGCAAGATACAGATCTGTCATTCCACCATCAGTAAATTTATATTGCTTTACTTCATTGTAGGTGGAGTCTAAGTTGTGAACACGAACATATGGTGGGTTGCCAACAACAAAATCCATTTTGCCATTGAATTTATTCATTGATAATGAACTTTGGTTGTATATGTCCCATTTAACATTGCATATGTCATATTGTTTTGCTATGACATTTAGGTTTTCAATACAATTTTCGAAAGCCGACGTATCTGTATCAATTCCGTGTATATATGTTTCGAGTTTGTTTTTAATCTCGTTAGTGGATATGTTTAATTTAGAGGCTTCATTACAGAATCTAGTTACTACTTCCTTTAAAAATGCGCCGTCACCACAGCTATTATCTATAACATGCTTATCTATAATATTGGGTCCATAATATTCAGAATAGTCAAGCATTTCTTCAACAATATATTGAGGAGTGAAAACTTGACCATTTTTTTTCTTTTTATTATTGTTTTTTCTAGCCATTTTGATCTATAAAAAGTGATACAAATTTATTCAAATTAATTATATTGAAAGCAAAATTTTAAAAAAACTTAAAATGAGCAGGAGTAACATCCTGCTCATTTTTCTCTCATTATTTTATTTCCTTAATACATAATTAATTACCGTACTATTGGCATTGTCAATATCATCATCGTTGTGTGGAGTGTAGGGTAGTTGTATTGTGCGCTAATTCTTTGATTTTCAGTTATATCAACTTGCGGTATGGATATGAAAAAAGCCACATTGTCTGTGGCTTCTCTGTGGGAACAATAGGATTCGAACCTATGACCCCCTGCTTGTAAGGCAGGTGCTCTGAACCAGCTGAGCTATGCTCCCTTGTCATTAGCGGTGCAAAAATATTGCAAATTTCCGAACTGACAAAATAAAATCAATAATTTTTCAAAAATCTTTTATTCTATTGAAAACCATAGTGTTTAAAGTAGTCTCCGACGATAAAAGTGCTTCCGCCGATGAAAATTGTGTCGTTTGGCGAGGCATTTTTCTTCGCAGATTCGTAGGCGGAAGGAACATTTTCGTAAATTTCACCGTCGAGACCGAACTTTTCTCCGTATGCTTTCACTTCTTCGGCTGGCATTGCACGTGGAATGTCGGCATTGGTAAAATAATACTTGGCATCTTTCGGGAAAAGCGGCATCACGTGTTCCACATCCTTGTCGTTGACAAAGCCAAGCACTATGTGCAGTTGCGGACATTTGATAGTCTTCAGTTGTGCTGTAACATACGACAATCCATCTAGGTTGTGGCCTGTGTCACAGATTGTTAGCGGAGATTCGGAGAGTATTTCCCAGCGTCCGTGAAGTCCGGTAAGACCTTTTACGTTCTGCAATGCATCCGAAATGTTCTTGTCGCTTATTGCAAATACGCGATTTTTAAGCTGTTTTGCAGCTTCAAGTATTGTGGCGAGGTTCTTTGTCTGGTATTCGCCGAAAAGGTCGAATTTAAGCGTCTTTGTGCCGTCTATCAAATATTCGGCGAACTTGTAGTTGCTGGCGGTAGCAGTCTTGGCAACTTTTACGCACTGGTCGGCAAAGGTGATGGGAGAGCAGGTCGCTTTTGCTTTGTTTTCAAAGACATCCTTTGTCTCCGCGAGGGTTTCGCCGATGACTACTGGAACGTTAGGCTTTATGATGCCTGCTTTTTCGCCAGCAATGAGTGGCAGAGTGTTGCCGAGGAATTGCGTATGGTCGAAACTTATGTTGGTTATCACCGAAAGTTCTGGCGTTATGATGTTGGTGGAGTCCAATCTTCCGCCCATGCCGACTTCGATCACGGCCACATCGACCTTCATGTCGGCAAAGTACTTGAATGCCAGTGCAACTGACATTTCAAAGAACGACGGTTTCTGTTTTCCTATGATGTCCTGATTGTCGTTTATGAAGTCGCATACGTAATCCTTCGAAATCATTTCACCGTTTACTCGTATGCGCTCGCGGTAATCGACAAGGTGCGGCGAGGTGTAAAGCCCTGTTCTGTAACCTGCCGACTGCAGAATTGCCGCCAGCGAGTGCGAAACAGAGCCTTTCCCGTTTGTGCCGGCTACGTGTATGGTTTTGAACGACTTGTGCGGATGTCCGAAATATTCGTCGAGAGCCAATGTGTTGTCTAAATTGGCCTTGTACGCTGCCTTGCCAACTCGCTGGTACATAGGCAACGAGCTGAACATAAAGTCGATAGCTTCCTGATAGTTCATTTCTTTGATAGTTTTTTGAGGTCGTCGGACGTGATGTGTCCTATTGTGTTTTTATTCAGCTTTTGAAAGTCGTAGTAATATAGCATTCCTTTGCTCGCATCGATTATTAACTTGATGCAATATGGTTGTCCGTTGCCATCGTACGGATTGATAATGTGGGCGATAAGAGCCTTGTCGTCGTTGGAGTTTGTTAGCTCCTCGATTTGTTCTGCAGTTGCGAATTCTATATTGTAAGGATATGCCGACTTAAGTGCGGAATTGCTACGCAAATCATCTGATACATCGTCTTTTAGTAGGTATAATGTCTTGTCGGCAAGATTGCCGGTATTGTCGGTGTAGTAGTTGAGGATAGTTTCCTTTGTAAGTTCGGGATGCTCGCGGCATATTGCTACGTGCGTCTGGCAGTGTTTCAGCATTGCGCCGAGCTTGTAGGTGTATTTGTCCTCGTCTTCGACGTCGTAGTAGCACAGTGGAACGGCGCATAGGGTGGACATGTCGTTGACTGTCTTGTATTTGCTTCCGCCAAGCGACAAAATCAGAAACTCAAATCTTGCATCGTCGCCATCGAAATACGCGATGTTTATCACAAGGAAGGACTTGTCGTCGTCGTGGCGTAGCTTCTCGAACTCGCTGGCTTTCACAAATTTGACCGGCGTGGCTGTCCAGTGCTTTTCGACGGCAACCTTTATTGCGTCGTTGTAGTCGCTCATGAATTCATTTTTCATTACGACGTATGTGGTTGTCGTGTAGAACTTTTCTACCTCCGATTTGCTTCCCATCGGCATTTTTATCTGCGAAAAAGCTTGCAATGTGGTTGCAAATATTATGAATAATATGATTAATCGTTTCATTTTCAATGTGTTATTTGTTAAAATATATTGGGTGTTTCCTGTTGTATTTCTGTACGTATTCCATCACGCTTTTTATGCGCTTGCGTTTGCCCAGTTTGGAGTATTCGTTGTAAAGTTCGGTGTCGTCCTTTATCAGTTCCAGCAGCGATTTGCTTCCGTACGAGATTATTTGTCCTGTGTTCATGTCGATAAAGTAATGCACTAGCTCTTCGGTTGTATATGATTGTGTAGAAGGCACATACATCGGGTCGTACATCATTGTTCCGCCCACGTAATGGGTGACGAGTTCTGTTGATACGAAATGTGAAATTGTTCCGACGTAAGGTATGAGGTTGAATTTGTTGAGCCAGTAAATGTTTGGTTTCCCGTTGTTTGCGTATCCCCATATTGTTTTTCTAGGGATTTCGTTGAGAGTTCCGTTTTCGTCGTAAAAGCTTATGGTCTCGACTTTTAGGAGATTTTTGAAGAAGTCGTCGTCGTATGTAGGCGAGACGAATCGCGAGAAGGGAATCGGGGTGTTGTTGCGGAATGAATAGAATGAGGTGTAAACGCCATTTTTGAATTCGAACGAATAGTCGTAGCGTACGGTTTCGTTTGCGGTTTCCTGTGCAACGGCGGTGCCGAAAAACGACAATACAAGCAATAAAATAAATATGAAGCGATTGTTTAGCATATTACAATTAACGATTTGTGTTTTATGGATATTTCAACGGTTTTTCCAACTTGTTTTGCTTCGCCGTCGATATTGGCGTATTCGTTTGTGTTGTTGCAAATCTTGACCGTTTTTCCTTGTAGGATTTTTACCCGATGCGAGTGGTCGAGGTTGTTTGTCAGTAGCAGCATTGCCGTGTGCGGAGCCGTGATTAAAGGAATGTTTTTGACTATGCAAACATCGATAAGACCGTCGTCGATTCTTGAGTTTGGCGACACTATTGCATTGTAACCGAACTGGTTAGCGTTGGCAAGACAGATAAACATGGCCTTGTGAACTGAACTTTTGCCGTCAATTTCAATCTTGTATTCGTTGGCTTTGTATGTAGGGTACTTTGTAGCGATAAGCTGTACGTAGGAGTGAAGTCCTCTGGTATTCTTTGGCTTTTCTTGAAACTCCTTGGCTATCAGTGCATCAAAGCCGATTCCGGCAATGCTTGCGCAGAAATTTCCGTTGACCGACATTGTGTCTATGCGCTTCATCCTGTTTTCGTTGAGTACTTCGACGGCTTTGGTCGGTGTGACCGGAATTTTAAGACTTCGTGCAAGTCCGTTGCCTGAACCACAAGGAATTATGCCCATTTTGGTTTGTGTGTCGACAAGTCCTGCTGCTACTTCGTTGACGGTTCCGTCACCACCGACTGCAACCACGATGTCGTAACCATCGGCGGCTGCTTGCCTTGCAATTTCTGTTGCGTGACCAGCGTGCTTGGTTCTGGCAATTTCGTAGTCGAAGTTGATGCGGTCAATATTGTTTTTTATGGCCTTGAGCGCGGTCTTCTGCTTGCCCGTGCCCGAAACGGGGTTGATGATTATCAATACTTTTTCCTTGTCGTCCATAGGCATTGGATAATTTGGTGCGAAAATAAATAATTTATTGTGGCAATAATTCTTTTGTTGCGATAGTTTATCAACAAAATATTACCTTTGTGAAAATTTCTCAGACGAATTTTCCGTTCTGTTGGAAATCACAGACATGTTATAGCGCTGATATTCAGATGATTTTTTCGAATAATGCCATAGAGTATACGATTAGATGCATTGCTGGCATTGCATTTCCGCAGAAGGAGTGCCGTGTTGAACTTGGCGATGTTCCAACGCTTGTCGTTGACCCGAGTGTTGAAATAAAATTTATTCGTCCAGACGATTCAAACGTAGAGTTGTTGGATAATAGAAATCTTTGTTATTCAAATGTTAAATCATTTGATAATAAAGTAACACTTAAAGTATTTTCTTTGCCTGAAAATGCCCCGTTGTTTTCCTTTGACGGTAAATGTGTGCATGCGAATTTCGATATGCTGGGCATTTCTTTCCTGTTACTTTCACGTTATGAGGAGACGCTGACTGAACATCGAGACAGGTTTGGGCGTTTCTGCTATGAAGATGGTCTTTGCTGCAAATATGGACTTTCTGATATTCCGATAGTTGACGAATATGCGATGCTGCTTCGTAAGTTTGTGCAGGAGAGTTGCGCTAACTTTGTGGTAGCCAGACGAGAACCGAAATTTATTCCTACTCATGACATTGATTTCTTGTTTCGTTTTCCGAGTTTCGGAAAGGCGGTAAAGACTATTGCTGGCGACTTGTTCAAGAGGAAAAGTCTGCGGATGTCGTGCAAATCTTTGTCGGCGTATATGAAATCGCTGCGCAATTTTAAGCAAGATCCTTACGTTTCGGCAGTGTATGAATTACTTAAAGTTTCTATTGAAAATAAATTAGATTCTCAATTTTATTTCAAGCCATTACGAAGTAAAGATTTTGACTATACATACAATATTCTTTCTCCAAAGTCGCGTGAGTGCATTAAGGATTTGCAGTCGCAAGGAGCGTCCGTAGGTTTGCATGGGAGCTTATATTCTTTTGCCGACAAAGTCATATTTACAATTGAGAAAAGTCGGTTTGAGGCTGTGTGTGGACGTGAAGTGGATGCAGTGCGTCAGCATTTTCTGCACTTCGATGTGCGAAAGACTCCGCAGGTTTGGCAGGAATGCGGTATTCGTAGCGATTCTACATTGGGATTCCCTGAGCGAGAGGGCTTTAGATGTGGAACTTGCCATCCTTATCCCTTGTACGACATTGAAAACGATTGTGTGTTGGAAGTTGTTGAGCATCCGTTGATTGTGATGGATACGACCTTGTTCCAATATCGTAAAATGTCTGAAAAAGAGGCGTTTGATGGCGTACGTAAATTGTATGATAGGTGCGTGGCAGTTGAGGGTGACTTCGTTATGCTGTGGCACAATACCACTATGTTCGGAGAGTTGGAAAGTTGGTATGAGGATGTGTATTTGAAGTTTCTAAAAACGCTTGGATAGTACTTGAAGCGTTTGTTGAGTTTAAGTTTCGTTAAATCCAGTCTTTCATCCAGTAATATACTATTGCAAAATATTCTCTGAAGCAAATAATTTCCAGTTTCAGGTAGTTCCAGTATGTGTAGCGGAGGTTTGTGCTTTCGATGTCGGGTACGAATTTGTTGCCTTTGAGTATGGTCTTGTCAAGCTCCAGATCGAAGTCAACAGTGCTTTCGAATGCTCCGATGCCACGAATATTTTCTATTCCGCACTTCTTGAGGCATTTCAATGTGCGCGACAGGTGTTCCGGCGCGGTGATTATCAGCGATGAAGCTTCTTTTAACTGAGGGAAACTGTCGGCTAGGCAAACTGACTGCGAACGAGTGTTGCTGCCGCCGGTCATATACATTATGCTGTCGGGAGATATACCGTTGTTGACTAGGTATTTTGTCATTTCTGCTTGGCACACAGAGTCTTCGGGGTGGACAAGTATAATCGGCTTGTGCAGTTTGCCTGCAATTTCGGCAGTGTAATACAATCTTATGAGATTACTTTCGGATGGCATTCCGGCGCCACCAAACATTATGATGTAATCGGGTGTGAATTGTGTTGTCGAATCCTTTTCCCATGATGCGTCTTCGCCTAGGCTGCGGTGCATGTAGAATGGGAGTGGGGTGAGTGCAAAAACGTTTATTATAAGCATTATTATCCCAATTGAGATAAATAACCACTTTAATATGTTCTTCGCAATTTTCATTCTCTAATTATTTAGTCATTCCGTAAAGTAGAACGAACAGCATAAGGAACGTTGCTTGTGAGTTCGCTTATACGGAATCTCCTTTGTAAAGTAATATTGTAATTAATAAGGAGATTGCGGATAGCAGTCTTCACAACGCTCACCATACCGTATCGCGTGTTACGACTAGCTTCCGAAATGACGTCTTCCTTTTTTTTCTTACTTAATCCCATGTTATAGACTGATTATTTCGTCCATTTTTATGTCGGTAGGCTCAGTTGGGATTTCGTCCACAAGCTGGAAATCGAAGCAGATGCCGATTTTCTTGACATCCGTGTGCTTGCAGAGGAAACGGTCATAGTAGCCACGTCCGCGACCTATACGATTGCCATTCATGTCGAATGCTACACCTGGGACGATTATAAGGTCATATCCGCCAGTATATTCCACCGACTGAGGTTCTTGTATGTTGAAGTCGCCTTTGGCGAAAGTGGTGTCTGCGTCAAGTTTTACAGGAATTATGTCGTCGCCGACAACGGTAGGCAGTATTATCTGCTTGTGGTTGCGCCACTTGGCAATGAAATCGGCGGTCTGCACTTCGTCAGGAAGCGAGTAGTAGAGCATGACGATGTTTGCCTTGACAAAATCGGGATGCGCTTCGACCTTCGCCATTATTGCTTTCGATTGAATTTCAAGCTGTTCGGCTGTATGCTGCTTCTTGAGCGCCTTTATTTGTTTTCTTAGTTCTTTCTTGTCCATTGTGTTGAGACGCGCCATGGCGCGTCTGTACATTTAGTTGTTAATTATCAATTCTCTATGCATGAAATCTTTTGCTTCTTTCAGCCTTTTAGCCTTTTAGCCTGTCAGCCTGTGAGCCTTCTAGCCTTTACATATCTCCGCCATCGTCGTCCGACTCTTCGCCTTTCTCTTTGCGTTTCTTGAAGTCGTTAAGCTTGTAAGTTATTGATATGTTGAAGTTTGGCCAAGTGTTCGAGCGTGTCATGTGGTAGTACAGGTAGTCGGTTTCGGTAGTCGTGTTGAACTTCATGGTATTGAACAGGTTGCGGAAGTTTACGCTGATCGAGAGCCTCTTGTCGAGGAAGTCCTGCTTGATGCCAAGGTTGAATGCTATTCTTCCTGCGCTGCGTCCCTGTGCTGTAATCGATGGTGCATCGTAGAATCCACCGAACTGAATATTTGTTCCAGACTTCTTGATTCTGAACGTGTTATTGATTCTTACTCGCCAAGTGAAAGTGCTGTTGCTTCGGTAAGTCTGCGACTTTATCGAGTAGTAGTAGGCATTTACGCTGGCGTTGAGGTTGTACCACTTGCAGGGATTGAAGTTGCCCATGATTTCACTTCCGAGCGACAAGTCCTTGCCGATGTTGTCGAAAGTCTTGATGTACATGTTTGAATTGGCGGTGTCGACAAGTGTTACGTTCTGTATCAGGTCGTTAGTCTGTCTTGCGTAAAGCTCGAACGAAACAAAATGTTCTCCGAAACGCTTCTGCAGCGACATGTCGTACGAGTTGGTGTATTCGGGGTTAAGTGCTGGATTACCACGGCGTATGTTGTTGGGGTCTTCGACCTGTGTCATCGGGTTGAGGTTCCATGGACGTGGACGTTCGAGACGACGACTGTAACTTCCCATCAACTGCAAATCTTCTGAGAACGAGTAGGATAGGTGCACGGATGGGAAAAAGTCGAATTTCTTGTAGGCATAGTCGCCAGTTGGAATCGCAAACAGACGGTTGGTGTATTCGGTTCTCAAACCTACCTGATAACCAAAGTTTTTCCAGAAATTCGAGTAAATCACATAACCCGATTGCACGTTAAGGTCGAAGTCGTATGGACTGTGGCGCGATTCGTCGTTTACCCAGTCGTTGCTCTGCCATATCGCGTATTTGTAGTCGTTTGTCTGGTTGCGGATATTTATTTCGTAGCCGGCTTCGAGTTTCGACTTTTCGTTGAATGGAAGCACATAGTCAGCTTTGGCCTGATAGCGATCCTGCGTGCCAAGTTCCACGGTGTTGTAGCGGTCCTGCACAGCACCTGCAACTACTTCACCGCCAAGATGTTCGGTTTCGGCTTCGGTGTATTCGTTATAGTTGTTCGAGCGGTTTGCCGAATAGTTGAAATACAGTTGCAGTTCGTGTCCCGGCTTTGCAAATTTTCGCTGGTAGTTGATGTCGCCGCTCCAGTAGTTGTTTCTGCGTTTCGAGATCTCATCGGTGTAGTACGAATATGGGTTGCCGAGCATATATGTGTGCGGATCGTAAATGAGCGAGTCCAACTTGTTGAAATAGAAGGTTTCTGCTTCGGTAATACCGTTTCCCCCATGTCCGCGTGAACCATATTTGCCCGAAATGGTAATCACGTCGTTGTCGGTGATGTAGATGTCTAAGCCTGCACGTGCGTTCCAGCTCTGACGTCCGTAAAGTCCTGAATTCTGGTTGTTTAGGCAGAACATGGAATCTTTGGCTGCGTTAAGGTAGGTTTCGCGTTCCGACTTGCCGAAACTCTTGCTCATGCGGCGGTTGTATTCGCCACCGACGAAGAAGTTTACCTTCTGGGTGCGGAAGTTGAACAGTGCACTGCCGCCGAAAGTATTGTTGTTGCCATAGTTTGCCGAAACCTGTCCGTTGTATCCCTTGCGCTTGTCCTTTTTCAGCACTACGTTGATGATTCCGCCTACGCCATCGGGAGCGTATTTTGCTGAAGGATTGGTAATTATCTCGATGCTTTCAATCGAACTTGCAGGAATCTGCTGTAATGCCTCGCTGCCTTCGAGCGGACTTGGACGACCGTCAATCAGCACAAGAAAACTCTCTGAACCACGCAAAGATACATTTCCGTCGAGGTCGGTGGTGACTGAAGGTGCATTTTCAAGCACTTCCACTGCCGATGCTCCCGACGATACGATGTCCTGATTTACATTGATGACCTTTCGGTCGAGACGGTAATCGACATTGTTCATAGTGGCTTCAACCTCCACTTCGCCAAGCATTTGTGCATCGACGCTGAGGTGTATCTTGCCCATGTTGAACGACTTCTTGTCGGCAGTTATGCTTACGTTTTCGCGAGTTACCTTGCCATAGCCAATGAACAGAATTTCAACCTTGTGGTTGCCGTATGGAACATTCTGTATGTTGAACTTGCCATGGCTGTCGCTCATGCTTCCAGCTATGACATTACCATCCTTGTCGTAAACGACGATGTTGGCAAATTCAACAGGTTCGTTGCTGTCCTTTTCGTGTATGGTGCCGTATATTACGCCGTCGGCAGGCTGTCTGTCGGGACGTTGTGCGTTTGCTAAGCCAATGCTGAGGCAAATGGTAGTAAAAAGAAGTAAAATCTTTATTTTCATGCAATTACTTTTTTGTGACTTATGAAATTTCTCCGCAAATCGACTGCATGAGAAGACGTTTCATTTCGTCGCGTGAATAATTTTCCCCTAAAAGGAACATCATTTTAGTAATTGCTGCTTCAATGGTCATGTCTTTTCCGCTTACTACTCCGCAGTTCATCAGCTTGAGGCTAGTGGCGTACTTCCCGTGTACTACCGAACCTACGGTGCATTGCGTTATGTTCAGGATTGTTATTCCCTTGTCGATTGCTTCTTCGAAAAGCTTGATAATCTTGTCGTTGGTGGTAAGATTTCCCGAACCGTACGATTCTACGATCAGTCCGCGCAGACCTTCAATGTTTATGATAGCTTCGATGGTCTTGGGTTGTATGCCGGGGAAATACTTCAGCACGGCAATATCGCGGCAAAGGTTCTTGTGCGTGACCAGCGGTGCGTTCTTGCTTGTCCACAACTTGTCTTCTTCAACCTTTACGTCGATACCGGCTTGTGCAAGCCAAGGATAGTTGGGCGAACGGAAGGCATCGAAATTCTCTGCGCTGTACTTTGTCGTTCTGTTGCCGCGGTATAGGCGGCTTTCGAAATAGACGCAAACTTCGTGAATTACAGGTTTTCCGTCGCGTTGCATGCTGGCAAGTTCTATTGCCGAAATCATGTTCTCTCGTCCATCGGTGCGAAGAAGTCCAATTGGTAACTGCGAACCGGTGAGGATTATCGGCTTGTTGACGTTTTCGAGCATGAAACTCAATGCCGAAGCGGTGTAAGCCATTGTGTCGGAGCCGTGAAGGACGACAAATCCATCGTAATGGTCGTAGTTCTTTTCAATTGCCTCCACAATCTCAACCCAAAAATCAGGGTCGGCATCCGATGAATCTATCGGTGTTTCGAAACTGTATGAACTGATGTCGGCAGGAAAATCCTTGAGCATCGGTATGTAGCTCAGCAGATTCTCGAAGTTGAACGGCTGCAAGACACCGTTCTTATCCTGAATCATGCCGATTGTTCCGCCGGTATATATTATAAGTATTTTCGGTCTCATTATAATAGGCTGTCAATCTTTTCTGCAAGGCGGACAAAAATCTCTTCGATGCTGCCAACTCCGCTTATCGACATCACTTTTCCCTGCTTCTGGTAGTGTTCCATTACTGGGAAGGTCTTTTCTTCGTATTCCTTGAGGCGGTTTTCGAAAACTTCAGGAGTGTCATCTGCGCGATTCTCGACCTGTGCGCGATGCATCATGCGGCTAATGAGTTCTTCGCGCGGAACGTCCATGTTGAGCAGGCACGAAAGTTCCATGCCTTCGCGCTTCAAGATTTCATCAAGGTTCTTCGCTTGTTCGCAAGTGCGTGGAAATCCATCAAAAAGGAATCCGTTCGGGTTGCGGTTGTCGGCGATGAACTTTTCTATAATCTTGGTAACCAACTCATCGCTAACGAGGTTTCCCTTTTCGATTATTGCCTTGGCTTCGAGACCTAGTGGCGTTCCTTTTGCAATCTCCGACCTAAGGATATTTCCTGTGGAGATGTATTTCAGGTTGTACTTGTCGATAATGCTTTGGGCTTGAGTTCCTTTCCTGCGCCCGGAGCTCCGAATATTGCAATGTTAAGCATGATATTATTGTTTTATTTGGTTTGATAAATGCTGGGTAAATTTCTTCCGTAGCCGTTGTAGTCGAGACCGAAGCCGACAATGAATTTCTGCGGTATGTCGAAGCAGAAATAGTCGATAGGGTACTTGTTGTTGTAGATTTCCGACTTGTAGAGCAAAGTGGCAATCTTTATTTCCTTTGGTTCGTAGCCGATGAGTTGCTTCTCGATATGGTCCATCGTTATGCCCGTGTCGATAATGTCCTCGACTATTATGACTGTGCGGTCCTTGATGTCCTCGTTCACACCGATTAGCCTTTTAACCTTGCCTGTGGAGTTTGTGCCTTCGTACGATGCAAGTTTCAGGAACGAAATGTTGCAGTCGATGGTAAGGTGGTTGAACAGTTCGGCGGCAAACATGAACGAGCCGTTAAGTATTCCAAGGAAGAGCGGATTCTTGTCGCGAAGGTCGCGGTTCATTTTTTCTGCCATCTCCTTGATTTTCGACACTATCGTTTCGTGGTCGATGTAGGGTACGAATTCCCTGTCAAGAACTTTAATAGTTTCCATGCCTCTTTTAACTCAAAAATTCGAAGTTGCAAATTTAAACAAAAAATGGTTTTATTTAGTTTGCTATGTGAAATTTTTAATAAGTTTTCGCGATTTTTGTTTCGTGTCGAAATCCGTATTTATTTTTTGAAAAAAGATGCAAGAAGTTTGTGTCAATAGATATTTTGCTTAAATTTGCGAAGTTAACTTCTAAACGTGTGATTTATGAGAAAAGTTTTATCATTAGGTATTTGTTTACTTGTTGTGTTGTTGCCTTTTGCCCAGACTCCCTTATCAAAAAGAACTGATGGCAATCGTCCTGAAGACCTCATGTTTTCGAAGAATGGTTATGTGAAAATTAATCCACAGCCAAATCATTATTCAAGGACAAGGAGCACAGTGTTGTATGAAGATTTTACTAGTACGACTTTCCCTCCTACAGGATGGACTAAAATAGACGGCACTCAAAGTGCTGGTGCTCAGCATTGGAATAGGGCGGAAAACCTTTCGCTTGGTAATCAAGGGACTTCAATTCCTGGTCCTGTGGCATTTGTTAACTATTGCAATACTAGTGCAACAGATGTTGCACAGCAGGACGAATGGCTTATAACTCCGCAAGTTACAGTCCCTGCAAATTCATGTTTAAGGTTCGAAATATATACTCTGCTTCGCTATATGGTGGAAGGTGCTGGTACTGAGAGCGGTGACGGTAATAATGGCGACTTGAACATAAAAATTTCGACCGACAATGGAGAAAACTGGACGACTATCTGGAATGAGGACACTTGCTATAATACTGTAGGTATGGCAACTCAGGATTGGAACACTATTAGTGTTAGCCTTGCAGAATATGCAGGACAGTCGGTCAAGATAGCTTTCCAATATACTGGATATGACGCATGCTGGCTGGTGCTTGATAATGTGGCCATAGACACATTGATTCCACATGATTTTGAGTTGACGGATGCACGTGTTAACTTCAATTCGCATTACGTAAACTATGGCTACAACGGAAATTTCAGCCATATACCACGTGGAGAAATTACTTCTGATTCAAAGGTTTGTTTTGAAGGTGTAGCTACAAACTACGGAACAGAAGCTGCAACACTGAACTTGGTCGCCAAGGTTTATAATCCTAATGATGAGCAGATTTTCTCATATACATTCAATTCGGTAACTATACCGGCTGCATCGTATGTGAACGGCGTATATCAGCCAAGCGTCGATACCATAGTATATTATACGGAATCGGGAACAGCAGGTTCGTTTTCTCTGATACAGGCTTCTTTATTCTCAATGAACCAGATGACAACTGATGGTACTTATAGGTTTGAAGTTTCGTTGCAGCAGGCATCGGGAACATACGAAAATCAGAACAACAGGAACTTGTCGGTAAATCGCTACTCAACAATTTCCGACGACTGCTTGTATTCTAGGGATGACGGTCATTACACTCAGGGTTCCTATTATGAGGCATGTAATGCACAGTGGCATAACTTTACCGCTTTTGGTTCGCCTTATCAGATTTATAACACTTCCGACGCTATTAATTCTGTAGAGGCATATATCAATGGAGCTAATAATGGTGCTACTTTCCACTACGAAATTTTCAGATTGAATGACGATGAAACTTATACAAGTGTTTTCTCAACTGAGTCATACACTATTAATACGTCAACATTTACCCCTGGCTTTATAAAGCTATTCTCTGAAACTCCATTGATGTTTACAAATATGTCTCTTGATTATCAGGAAATATTGGTGGCAGTTGTTGTTGAAAACAACAAGCGTGTTAGGGTTGGTATTGACGGGACAGTTCAGCCTGCCGAATACGAGAACAAGGCATTCGACGGAACAAACTGGTATAGGATAACAGGTACTGAGGGTGTGCTGATGATTAGGACTTATGTTTGCTCTCAAGGTTCTTACATTACTGCAGCAAGCGAAAATCCAGACTACGGAACAACTACTGGTAGCGGCCGTTACGACAATGGAAGCACTGCAACAATAACAGCTGTTCCAAACGAAGGATACAGATTCGTTTCGTGGACTGACGGAAATACAGATAACCCCCGTCAGGTAATTGTGGAACGCGATACTACTTATACAGCTACTTTCGAAGCTATACCTACTTATACTATTACGGCAGCAAGCAACAACGATATGTATGGAACAGTTGATGGTGGCGGTACATATTATGAAGGTACGGTTGTAAGGATAACAGCAAATCCGGCAGAAGGATACGCATTTATATCGTGGAATGATGGTACTACTACGAATCCGAGAACAGAAACTGTTACACATGACATTCTGCTTATCGCTACTTTCGCCGAAATAACTACAGTTACTATTACCGCTGTGTCTGCAAATGAGGAGTACGGTGTTGTAACTGGTGGCGGTTTGTATGAAATTGGAACTACCGTAACCTTGATTGCCAATCCTAAACCTGGTTATGAGTTCGAATCGTGGAACGACAATAATACTGACAATCCACGTCAATTCGTAGCAACCGTAGATGCTATGTATATTGCGACTTTTATTCCTGCAGTAGGAGTGACAGAAACAGAATCATCCTCCATTGCAATTTACCCTAACCCTGCTGGTGATGTGCTGAATGTATATGCCGGTGAGATTATCAAGAAGATTGAAATCGTATCGCTGACCGGTCAGGTACTTTATAATGCCGAAGTTGATTCTGATAATGTTGTTGTCGATATGATCGACTTTGCAAATGGAATGTATTTCTTGAAGGTTTATGGAAAGGATTCCGCAACAATAAGCATGCAGAAATTTGTTAAGGAATAGAAGTTAAATAAAACACCAAATAAAAAATCCTCGCCATCGGTGAGGATTTTTTTATTGTCAACTAATTCTCATCTTCAGTTTTTTCTCTTTTTTCTCTTTTTCCAAACACGTATTTCCAACTGCATTCATCTGGTACCGGGTCGTAGCCGCTGCCTCCCCACGGATTGCAACTAAGTATGCGTCGTGTTGCAAGAAAGAATCCTTTCAGAAGTCCATGTTTTCGCAATGCCTCGAGTGCGTAAGCCGAACATGTAGGAGTGTAGCGGCAAGAGTCGGGCAGGATGGGGGAAATCAGTTTGCGGTAAAACTGAATTAGGACGACAAGCGGGAATATCAATATTTTTCTGATGATTGCCATTATGCTGTCTTAGGCTTGTTTTTCTTTCCTGCCATAGCTTCCTTAAGCGGCTCGAAGTTGCGTCGTGAGTTCTTGCACAAGTTTATGTCGGCATCGCAAAGGCGTTTTGCATCTTCCGAGTGGTTGTTGAACCACATTGTTATTGATGCTGGTGTGACATCCATTTCGTTTGCAATGTTTGCAGCTGTTGGTCGCAAGCCTTTTTCGACTACGGCGTTGAAGGCTCGTTCCAGTTTTTCAAGATATGTTATAAGCCGTGCGTGGCGTTTTTCTCGAACTCCGATGACTGCGGCAGTTCCTGCTGTTTCGTCTTCCTTTTGTTCCGCCTTTATGTGGATGTCGGTATTGTAGATTGTAATCTGCAAGTCGTCGTAGATTTCGGCTTTCATTGCCGCGGTATGCTCAATGGCTTTGAGCAACGGCGTTATGTTGTCTCCGACATACTCGTCAACCAGAGTGTCGGCGTCTTTCGACAGTACAAATTCTCTTCCGTATTGCCTTCCTAGCGATGAAAGTTTTTCCTTTATAATCCTACGTGTCTTTTCGACAGGTATTTCCATTTCGCGTTTCAAGTTCTGTATGATTCTGTCCTTGTGCACGATTTCCTCAATCAGCCTTTCCGACTTTTCTTCTTTCAACTTTAGGATGTCCGCCAAAGACATACATGAGAAAAGACACATGGCTGCAACCATTTCCTTGTCGCGTATGGAAATCATTTGGTTGTCGCTAGTTATTATTTTCAGGCTTCCGAGGGTAGGGCGGATGGTTGCATAGTATAGGTCGAAGTGTTTGTCGATGCTCGAAGGTATCCTTATGCAGAGTGTCAGGTTCTGGTCGTCGAAGAGCAGGCTGTCGCGTTTGTCCGTCGATTCCCACGATGTGCGCTTTGCTGTGTTGGTCTTCCTTCTCTCGACGTCTTCGGTAGAAACTTTTCCGTCGTCGTGTATTTGAAAGTTTTCGTCGAGCCACGACTTCACTATGCCGTTGTTGGTCTGGTGCACGCACGATACAGCACACGTCGAAAGCATCTTCGCCAGATGCAGCATCGTATAGTAGTAGTTATCATTGCGTTTCAGACCCATAACTCAATATTAAGTTTTATTGCGGATGCAAAATTAATAAACTTAATTTTATTAACAAAATTTAATTAATATTTTTTCAGTGAAAAAAGAGCTTAATCTTAATTAAGTTTTCACTTAATATATTATTTGCTTGTTTATTATGCAGTTACCTTTGCGAAAAAAATTGATTGTGATTGAAGACGATTATTGAATTTAATTAGAAATAGGTTAAACAAATTAAAATTAATTAAGATATGAGTACAGAAGCTTTTGTAGTGGTAAATGAAAACGAGGTAGTTTTCGCCGCAAGTGATGGTGGTTTTCGCAAGGTGCAGTTTGGCGTTGATGACTATAATGATTTTGACGAATATGTCGCTGCTGTGATATATGATTGTATAAAAGGTCGTGGGGAAGATAAAATGAATCTCAAACTGGTGCTGCCGAGTACATATTATAATTATGGTGAGCAGGTGGTTACTGGCACTAAGTCGAAAAAGGACGCAAAGTACTCTATCCGCAATTTCTCTACGCCAATTTCATCAATGATGGATAAGGATATTGAATCTACCTTGTATTTCGAGTCCAATACCGAATACGAGAGCGACAGCAAAAGCTTTGATGTGCCTGATGATATTCCATTGCTTCAGAAGTATATGAAACGCAAGACTTTCCTCAGTTGGAACTCTCGTCGTTTATCATCGCTTCTCTCGTATCTTTCAATCTATGAAATTGATGTGGCATCTGTTGTCCCGGACATTTATATGTATAATGCAGTTTCGAAGAAATATTCTGGTAACAATGCTGTTGTGACTATGGGCGAGAGGCGTACTGACGTTTGTGTGTATGGTGGTGGCCATGTTAGGCGTATGCTTCGTTTTCCATTTGGTTTGGCCGACATGGTGCGTCGGATTAGCAATGTATTCAGTCTTTCGTATCGTAACAGCCGGATGCTTATGAAGATGTATGGCTTTGTTTCTGTTCCGCAGCAGTATGCGAATTATGAAATCAGGGTTCCTGTGTTTGAGGATGTTACAAGGAATGTGAAGCTCACCGACTTGTCATACGAGGTGCAGACTGTCCTTAAGAAGCAGTTTTCGGCGGTTTATGACGACCTGAAAGATTGGGATATTGAAAGTGTTGTCATTAACGGTCTGCCAGTTGTTGATGCGCATGTGCTGTTCCAGATGATGACGGGTTATGATTGCAATCTTTTGGACGATATTTCGTTCGGTAATTTGGAAAAATTATTCGGTATTCTTGAAATAAATTCTTATTCAAAAACTTTGACTCCACTTCCAGTATATGAACCAAATAATGAAGTTGTAAAACCGGTGAAGCCGATTCATAGCGACGAGCATGACGGCAGCAATCGGACAGGGGGTATGCGCTCTGCTTGGCTCAACGGCCTTGTGGAAAAAATAAACCAGTCGCGCGAAAAAATCAACATGCTGATAATGGAGTGAGGAAAGTGGCTCTGCTGGCAGTCTGGATGTCAAGCAGTCTAACGGAAGGTCAGTCTAACAGAAGTGCAGTCTATCTGCAAGTCTGTTAGACTGTTAGCCTGTCAGCCTTTTCTCCCTTTATTCCTTTACAACCAGAATGAATCCGCTTCCGTGGATGTTGTCAATCTGTACCGATTCGTCGTTTTTGAAGTATTTTCTGAGCTTTGTGATATAGACGTCCATGCTTCTGGCGTTGAAGTAGTTGTCGTCGCCCCAGATTTTCTTTAGTGCCTCGTTACGGTCAAGCACATTGTTTTTGTTGATATACAGGGCTTTCAACAAGTCGGCTTCACGCGGAGTAAGACGGTATTCCTCGTCGGCACTCGTCAGTGAACGAATCTTGGTGTTGAACTTGTACTTTCCGATTGTCACCACGTCGCTGATGCCTGGCTGTATGCCGGAGTTGCGGCGCAAGATTGCGCGAATCTTCATAAGCAGCACGTCCGACTCGAACGGCTTGGTCAGATAGTCGTCGGCACCAATGCGGAAACCTTCCATGATGTCTTCCTTCAACGAACGGGCAGTCAGGAAGATAACAGGGCAACTCGGACTGATTCTCTTAATTTCCTTTGCGATTGTGAAACCATCGACGTTCGGCAACATTACATCCAATATGCAAAGATTGTATTCTCTTGACAAAAAAGCATTTACTGCATCTTTTCCATCGGTTATGAGGGTTACGTAGAAATCGTTCATTTCCAGGTACGACTTCAGCACGAAGCCAAAGTTTACATCGTCCTCAACCAATAATAATTTTTCCTTACTCATAATTTATATCCTTTAATGTTAATGGTAAACTTACTGTGAATGTGCTTCCTTTTCCTACCGTGCTGTTTACTGTGATGATGCCGTGGTGTGCAAGCACAATCTCCTTGGCGTAGTTCAGTCCCAGACCGAAACCCTTCACGTTGTGGGTGTTGCCAGTAGAAGCACGGTAGAACCTGTCGAACACCTTTGCCTGTGCGTCCTTGCTCATTCCAATGCCGTTGTCCTTTACGGCAAAGAAGAACCTGTCGCCCTTGGTGTAGGTGGTGACGTGTATTTCGGGGGCATCCTTCGAATATTTTATTGCATTGTCCAACAAGTTCATAACTACGGTTGTCATCAATACTGAATCCATCTGTATGTGAACTTCGCCGTCGCAGGTATCGACAATGAGGTGGCCGCCTTTCTGGGTGACCTGCAGTTCCATGTTGATTGCAACGTCGCGGACAAATGCGTTTGCGTCTTCGTCTGTAAGATTGAGTTTCAGTCCGTTGCGGTCGAGCGTGGCAATCTGCAACACCTGTTCCACGTGTTGTGTCATCCTTGAAGTCTCCTGAAGTATTACTTCCGCCATACCCGATATTGTTTCTTTGCTTGCCTGCGGACTTTTGATTGCAGTCGCTGCGAGCTTGATTGTCGCAATAGGTGTCTTGAACTCGTGGGTCATGTTGTTCACGAAGTCGGTCTTGACGGTGTCGAGTTTCTTCTGCCTTAGGATTGAGAATATTGCAATTCCGAATGTTACGATGAACAATATGGAAACAAGCAGAGAAAGAAGGACTTGTGAATATATTGATGCGAAAATCGCGCTCTTTTTTTCGGGGAAGTCAACAAGGAACATATTTGGGTTTTCCGTCACGTTCCCTGGTGTCATATTGTACTTGTAGCACAAGTCCAACCTGCTGATGTCGAAGTTTTTGGAAGCAATCTTGATTTCCATGTTCTCATCGTTGACAATGGCGAACTCAAAGTCCATGTCTATGCCGAACGAAGTGAGTGTGCGTCTCATTACACGCTCGATGGTTTCGGCGTCAAATCTTTTCTCAATAGGTATCTGCCTGCTTGTGAACTCGGCTTCCAACTGTATTGCCAGCTTGTTGAAGTGTGAACTCGGGTCTGAAAGTTGTCCTAGGTAATAGGCTTCTACTGCGTCAACGTCCTCATCCTTAATGGAATAGGAGTGCTTGTCGGAGAAATTTACAGTATTGTTAGGGATGTTTTCCTCGTCGAAGTACGAAGTCATTGTGGAGTTTACGTTTGGCTTGGTTTGTGGCAATCCGTTTTTGGTGGCATTATTCTGCGCCTTGAACTTGTCGTATACGAAAATCGCAACTTCCTGCTTTTGCAAGGTTATGATTGTCTGGTTGATAGCTTCGTTGATGGCACGTTCGATTATTTCTGCCGATTTCTTGTACGACGACGTTATGTGGCTCACCTGAAGTGCGGTGAGGACTACCATCGAGACCGACAGCATTACGATACTCCACGATGCCAAGTTTTTCCTTTTCATATCCGCAAAGGTAAAAAATACTTTCCTTTTTTAAATTATTCTTAACAAGAATTTAACTTAAAATGCTTCAAAAGCCACTTTTCTCCCTTTGGTAACACGATGTTGTTAAAAAAATGCATTTGTTCACGTTTTGTACTTGTGTTTGTCGCCTTATATTCGCAATATGAAAAATAAGGTATGTATATTATTTTTGCTTTTAAGCATATTTCCCATTGTTATAAAGGCTCAGATTGAGTCGTCGATTCCTTCCGACAAGCCCAAACTTGTAATAGGAATAGTTGTAGAACAGATGCGTCAGGACTACATCGACCGTTTCTGGGATAATTTTGGCGACAAGGGATTCAAGCGTCTTGCGATAAACGGAAGTTATTGTGTGAATGCCAACTACAACTATGCGCTCACGCAGACAGCCCCCGGATATGCGACAATCGTAACTGGCGCTGAACCATGCAGTCACGGCATCGTGTCAAACTATTGGTTTAATAAACTTACTGGCGAAAAAATCGACTGCATTTACTCCGAAAAGAAGGAAACTGCTGTCGGAGGTTCCAAGGATGCCGATGGTCGCGTGTCGCCTACGCAGATGCTTTCGACTACTTTCAGCGATGAAGCCAAACTTTTCAATCGTGGCAAGTCGAAGGTTATAAGCATGTCGCTGTCGAAATATGCAGCAGTATTGTCGGGAGGATATGCCGCCGATGCAGCCTACTGGTTTGACCAGAACTCTGGACAATGGATTACATCCTCCTATTACACAAGCACTTTGCCAAAGTGGGTTTCGGAAGTAAACGATAAGAAAATGCCCGATGAATACCTTGGGAGAAAGTGGGAACCGATGCTTCCGTTGGAGAGGTACAACGAGGTGCTTTCCGATTCCAGCAAGTACGAGTTTGGCATCGACGGTATGTATAAAACTTTTCCGTACAACTATCCCGACATCGTAAAGACCGTACGCAACTATAAGTTGCTGACAATGATGCCCGAAGGTAACACTTTGCTCAACGACCTTGCTGTTGCGGCTATGTATGGCGAGGATTTGGGCAAGGATGAATTTACCGATTTCCTGTTCATTAATTATTCTGTGTCGGAAGAAGTTGGCAAGTTGTATGGACCGCAGTCGATTGAAGTGCAGGACTTGTTCCTTAGGCTCGACAAGGATTTGGAGCATTTGATTGATGTTGTGGAAGATTTGGTAGGAAAGAACAACTGCTTGATTTACTTGACGTCCAACCACGGCGTTTCGGAAATGCCACAGTACTTGCAGGACCAGAAGATGCCGGCAGGAAACTTCAAGCAGTACTATATGCTAGCATTGGTAAAATCATATTTAAAAGCAATATATGGAGATGGCGACTGGATTGTTGATTTCAATAATTCGCAAATTTATCTCAATAGGTCGCTGATAGAGGATTCGCAGATTCCTTTGAATGAGATACGCGAGAAAATCATTGATTTCATAATGAACTCTGCTGGCATTGCCAATGCAATCGGAGCTAACCAGTTCCAGAATATTGTCTTTGTCGAGGGGATGCCTGTTAAAATGCAAAACTCTTATAATCAGAAGCGTTCCGGTGATATTATGATTTCGTTGAAGCCTGGCTGGATAGAAGACATTCCGTATTGCACCGACCATAATTCGGGCTATTCATGCAACACTCACGTTCCGCTGATATGGTACGGATGGAAAGTCAAGAAGCAGAAGGTTTTCTCGCAGATAAACATCACCGATATTGCTCCGACGGTGTCAACTGCGCTCGGAACGCCGCCGCCGCCAATTGTAAGCGGCAAGGTTCTGGAGAATATTTTCTTGAATAAATAATCTAACAGCCTGACGGTCTTGCAGGCTAACAGTTTAATGGGCTAACAGCCTGACAGCAAGACTGCGAGACTGTTAGGCATTATTACTTTTTCTTCTTAAACCACTCTGCGATAATTCTTTTGCCATCGGTCTGCAAGGTCGATGCAAATTCCTTTATTTCAATTTGTAGTGCTTCGCTCAAAGGTTTTGACATTGTAGCTGTGATTTCGTGTTTTGCGGCACGCAGTGCTTCGCGTGGCTTTGACGCAAGCAGTTTTGCGAATTCTTCTGTCTTGTCATACAGTTCGTTGCGATGGAAAACATCTTGCACGATTCCGTGTTGCTTTGCGTAGTCCACAGGAATTTGCTTGCACGAATACACATAGTATGCGATGTCGGCGGGGGCGATGTACTTCGACAGGAACGAGATTCCTCCAGCGCCGGGGATTATGCCCATATCGACTTCGGGAAACTTCATGCGGGTTTCGGGTGTGCAGAAACGGATGTCGCAGCGTAGTGCGAGTTCCAGTCCGCCGCCATAAACTATGCCGTCAAGTGCTGCGATGACAGGAATTTCAAGGTTTAGCAGTCCGTCGTATATGTAGTGTGCGTTGGTTGCCATCAGGACGGCTTTTTCGTAGTCGGCACCAGAAATTTCGTGCAGATTGCCACCTGCCGAGAAAACTTTCTCTGTGCCACGTATGATTAGCACTCGGCATTCCTTATCGTTGCGTACCGATTCAACGGCTTCGTGGAATTCCTTCAGGAAAAGCTGGCTCATGGCGTTCATCGTCGGCTCGTTGTCGAACTTGATGGTGGTGATGGCACCGCGGGATATTGATAATGTTTCGGGCATGGGAGGGAAGGGATGTTTCTAAGTTTCTAAGTTTCTGGGTTTCTAAGTTTCTATGTTTCAGGTTTCTGGGTTTATATGTTTCACGTTTCTAAGTTTCTAGTTTTTAGGTTTCTGGTTGCCGGTCACTGAGCTTTCGCTCCCTGAGCCTGTCGAAGGGTCGAAGTGCTGGTTTCATGTTCAATGTTCAATGTTCAATCTTGTTGCGTCGTGGCGCGCCGCGACTGTACATCAACGTTCAATGCCTCGACCCCAAGTTTCAATGTTGCTTATATTTTGTGATTCGTTATTCATTGATATTTATTTTGTCACAAAAATATAGTTTTGGTTTGGATTGGCAAAAATGTTTAATTATCAATTGTCCATTATCCATTGTTAATTGTTAATTATCCATTCTTCATTCTCTCCTTAAACACATCATACACAGGTATGTTCAGTGCTTCCGATAGTTCTGTCGTGATTCTTTCCGAATTCAATATGTAACCGCTGGGCGAGGTGGGGTTTACGCAGACGGCAATGAGCTTTGTGCGTAGCAGAACCTTGATTTTACCGCCTTTCGACAGGTAGGAGTAGAGCGATTCGGGGGTAACGAAAATCCTTGTGAAATCCTTGACAATCAATGTCGTGTTTTGAATTTCCTTTTGCATTCGCAAAAGATTCAAAACCTTGTCGGTGACGATTCCGCTGGCAAATATCGTACTGCCAAACTCATATAGTTTGTCCTTCTTGTTTTCGAGCAGGAGAGTGGAGTCGATGCCAAGGTCATGGATTTCTCCGTTGTCGTCAATTGCCCAGATACCGCGGTCTGTTTCAATAAGTTTGTCGCTTACTGGCGATTTGTATTCCTCGATGTTTATCAAGTTATAGACGAACTTAGTCTTACGAATAAGTTCGTTTGCATCGTGCGAGACAGCAGCGCCGGTAGAAAGTATCATGCAGTCGGTAACGGACGGAGAACCAAGCGATTTGCGCGACAAAGCACCATCTATAATTGTCAACTGGCTGCCGAAATCCTTCATCTCGCCAATTACATCCTTAATCCACATTGTACTTGTCGGTCCCGAAAATATCAGTTTGCCACGCGATTTCGCCCTTGCGGTTACAAGTCGTCCAAGCGATGTGCTTTGCTTTGAAATGTTCAGTATTTCCGATGTGATTCTGCGTGTGCGGTAGTGGTTTTCGGAGGTTGTGAACAATGTGTCGGGATAAATCTCGATTTCTGGCTTGTGTGTTTTTGTCACCTGGTCAACGGTTTCGCCATCGATGCCGATTGAAGTTATGGCGATTTTTGTTCCGCTGTCCTTGAGCCTACCTATTATATAATTGAGACACTCCGTCTTGCCGGTGTTCTTTTCCATTCCGACAATCGACAACGACTTGTGCTTCAATATTTCGTTTATAAATGGCATCTGTGTTTAAAATAAAGGCGTGTTTCCACGCCTTCATTCAATCTAGCATATTTCTGTTTTTATTTCTTCACGTGACGTTCCTTGCGAGCGAGGTTGCTTGGTTCGAGAGCCATTTGTTCGCCCTTCATCAAACGGAGAACGCCTTCTGGCTTAATCTGTGCTTCCTCGTTAGCAGGAGTTTGGTTGTCAACATAATCGGTTGGCTGCGAGTAGGTTGTGATAACACCTTCGTAGTTGCGGAGAATAACCTTTGTAGGGCTTTCTGAAATTAAGTAGTTAGGCATTACAGGAATCTTTCCGCCACCGCCCGGAGCGTCAACTACGAATGTCGGAACTGCATATCCCGATGTATGTCCACGAAGTCCTTCGATGATTTCGATACCCTTTGAAACAGGAGTACGGAAATGTTCGAGACCCATTGAAAGGTCGCACTGGTAGATGTAGTACGGACGAACTCTCATCATAACGAGCTTGTGGACCAATTTCTTCATAATATCAACATTGTCGTTGATGCCGCGAAGCAATACCGACTGGTTTCCTAAAGGAACACCTGCATTAGCAAGGCGAGCGCAAGCTGCTGCCGATTCTTCGGTAACTTCGTTCGGGTGGTTGAAGTGAGTGTTTAACCATATCGGGTGGTACTTCTTCAACATTTCGCAGAGGTTGTCGGTAATACGCTGCGGGCATACAACCGGAGTTCTCGAGCCAATACGGATAATTTCTACGTGAGGTATTGCACGAAGTCTCTTGATGATAGATTCGAGCATAGCGTCATCAACCATCAAAGCATCACCGCCAGAAAGAAGAACGTCGCGAACCTGTGGGGTGCGTGCTACATAGTCGATAGCTGCCTGTATGCGTTCCGATGGCGACTGGCAGTCGTGCTGACCTGCAAATCTGCGGCGTGTACAGTGACGGCAGTACATTGAGCACATGTCGGTGATAAGGAACAAAACTCTGTCTGGGTAACGGTGAGTAAGTCCCGGAACTGGAGAATCTTCGTCCTCGTGAAGTGGGTCGAGCAAATCTGCTGCTGACTGGTGAAGTTCTGCTGCTGTAGGTATAGCCTGCTTGCGAACAGGGTCGTTCGGGTCGTCGGGATTGATAAGGCTCAGGTAGTATGGAGTGATTGCCATACGGAGAGTCTTAAGTGACTTTGCAACGCCTTCTTCCTCTTCGGAAGTCAGCTTCACATATTGTTTCAATTGTTCCAGAGTTTCAATTCTGTTTCTCACTTGCCATTTCCAGTCGTTCCATTCTGCATCGGTAACATTCGGAAACATTTCTTTTCTTCTGCTTGCCATATATTTTACAGTCTAATTTTTAGAAAAAACATTTTAAAACAGCCAATTTTATTTGGCGACTGCAAAGGTAAATCTTTTTGCCGAATAATGCAAGGCGTTGTTCGTTTTTGTTTTTCGATCGTTTTGGTTGCGATGATTGTTGGTAGTTTTCCATAGGAATGCTGTTCTTGTTGAGGTTTTGTTCGATAATTTTTTGCCGTTCAATTTTAAATTCATACCTTTGTCAAGTCGAATAATTGGATAATGAAAAACAATAGGACATACAAATGGGTGCGCGGATTGCTTGCCGCATCAGCTTTTTCATCGGTGATGTTCATAATGCAGGCTTGCTACGGAACACCTAATTATCGCAATGAAGAGAGCTTCAGCTATGAGGTAAAGATGTCGGGAATAGTAACAGATAGTGCTTCGGCTCAGCCTCTGTCGGGAATTTATGTCTCTGCCGACATATCCGATGAAGTTGCAGTTTCCGACGAAAACGGGCAGTTCAGCTTGTCATTTATGGTCTATAATGATAGCGAAGATGGCTACAACCTTAATTTTTCGGACTCCTTGGACCGTTACGCACCGCTCGATACGCTAATTGATTCCAACTTTTCCGACATTAACATCTCGCTTGCTGCAAAATAGCCTATGCTTCAGGCATTTCACAACTATTTCCGCAGGAAGGAAACCCAGCTTCACGAACTCAACTACCTTTTCTGGGAATGTACTCAGCGTTGCAACCTGAATTGCCGTCACTGCGGTTCGGATTGTACGGCTTCGTCGGCATTGAAGGATATGCCGTTCGAGGATTTTATGAAGGCAATTTCGCCCTTGGAGAAACGCTATCCGCGAAATTCGGTGTTCATTGTAATTACTGGCGGAGAACCGCTTGTCCGTCCCGACCTTGCAGAATGTGGACGCGAGTTGCGCCGACACGGATTCCCGTGGAGCATAGTTACTAATGGCTTCGCCTACGATTCGGCTGTGCATCGCAAACTTATGTCGGCTGGAATGTGTAGCATAACGGTAAGTCTCGACGGTCTGCGCGACACACATGATGCTTTTCGCAAGCGTGCTGGTAGCTTTGACCGTGCAATGAACGCCATCGACTTGATTACCAACGAGAAAAACTTGCCGACTTACGACATTGTAACCTGCGTAAGTCCGATGAATTTAAGTCAGTTGGGCGAGATGAAGCAGATGCTGATTGAGCATAAGGTTAAGGCGTGGCGTTTTTTCACCATTGCGCCTATTGGCAGGGCGGCTACCGACGATGGCTTGAGGCTAGATGGCTCTCAGTTGAAGCAACTTATGGACTTTATAGTTGCCACGCGCAAGGAGGGGAGGATTGATGCAAAGTTCAGTTGCGAGGCCTATCTTGGAAAGTACGACCGCAAGGTTCGCGACTGGCATTATTTCTGCCGTGCCGGCATAAACATCGGTTCGGTGCTTGCCGACGGTTCTATTTCCGCTTGTCCCAACATCGACAGGCGTTTCGCGCAGGGAAACATCTATACCGATGATTTTCTTGATGTTTGGGACAACAGGTTTGATAAGTTTCGCAACAGGGACTGGATGAAATGTGGCATTTGTGCCGATTGCCGTGAGTACAAGAACTGCCTTGGCGGTGCAATGCACTTGCATACGGCTGATTGCGGTGAGATTATGGAGTGCCACTGGAGAAAGATGGAGGGTTTGAATGCCTTCGGCGTTTGATGGCTTCGCCGTTTGAGGGTTTGAATGGCTTCGCCGTTTCTTGGTTTCTCCGCCCCCTGAGCCTGTCGAAGGGTGGCTTCGCCGTTTGAGGAGTTTGAATGGCCGCGAAAAAATCACAGAGAAATAAAAATCCTTCTTGCTTTAAAAAGTATTTTATAATTTTGTGGCGATTTAAATTTATTCAGCAATGGAGATAACAGCCGAACAGCAACGTCGCTTCAATGCGGCAATGACTAAGGCCATCGACGACAAGATGGCTATTTGCAGGTGCGTGGAGGAAGGCGGAGATTATCACGAAGTAATTAGGAAGCGTGGAATCGAACTTGTATCCATACAGCCTGCTGAATAACGAGTACACTTTCACGACCGATACCGGTACCGTGTTCAAGGTTGCATTCTCCAAGGTTGACTACGATGACCTCCCCATATTCATACCCACACTTATACGCGAACAATGTGCCATAAAGCCAAACGATGACCGTGTGCGCAACACCATAGTGGCAATAATGCGAGAGTTTGTTGAGAGCCGCGACTGCGCCTTATTCTTTGTATGCGATACATCGGATGGCAGACAGCAGAATCGATTCCGTTTGTTTTCTCGTTGGTTCAAAGAACTGGGGCGAGGTTTCAGCAAGACAGACTTTTGTATTGAGGACCTCTATTCTGCCGTAATGTACAGAGATGGGTTTTCTCAGAGGGTGCTTGTCGAGAACCTAATCCGAGCGTACCTTGGTTTATAGTTTCCGCTTTTGTTCCAACTATTTACTACACATTTCATTTTCACTCTTCCACCTTGCACCAGTCCTTCCACGAGATATATTTTATGCCGTTGATTTCGCAGGATTGGTAAAAATCTAAAGTCTGCACTAGTAAAAATCTAAAGTTTTGAGCAAGAATTTTTTGAAAAATTTAGTGTTTGTTTTGTAAGATATTGGTTGTTAATGTTTTGTAATTGCAGGATGTGCATCGGTTCTATGTCGAATGGACTAGCGATATTGAAGACTCCGTCATCAAAGATTTGTCGGACTGGTTATTGCATAATTTTCCCGAATTAATATGAATGTTTGAAACATATAATTATAATATACTGACTATCAACGATAAATTTTCTTTATTATACTGGCATAAAAATCGGCAATTTTATGTAAATTTGCAAAATAGAAAGTATGCGATTTGCTTTCAAAAACGAACTTTGATATTCTGATAAACAACTCAGTTGCTCCAAAGGTGTACGCGCCGACAGTTGTGATTTGCTTTCAAAAACGAACTTTGATATTCTGATAAACAGCTTATAGAGCACAAGAAGTCCGAACCAGTATGTTGTGATTTGCTTTCAAAAACGAACTTTGACATTCTGATAAACAACTGGCTACGGTTAATGTTCCTGCCCCTGCTGGTTGTGATTTGCTTTCAAAAACGAACTTTGACATTCTGATAAACAACTGTTGTAAAGTCATCTGTAATAGGTGTAGGGTTGTGATTTGCTTTCAAAAACGAACTTTGACATTCTGATAAACAACAGCCAGCCCGCGCACCCCGCCAGCAGAACCAGTTGTGATTTGCTTTCAAAAACGAACTTTGACATTCTGATAAACAACCTTCCGCTTTGCGCTGCTGTTTGTCCAAACGTTGTGATTTGCTTTCAAAAACGAACTTTGACATTCTGATAAACAACTAGTCGTACTGCATCTGCGACCATCCAGTAGTTGTGATTTGCTTTCAAAAACGAACTTTGACATTCTGATAAACAACTTCAACTGACTTTATTCCACCATCCTTTTTGTTGTGATTTGCTTTCAAAAACGAACTTTGACATTCTGATAAACAACAATCATCATCACGACCATTCCCTGAAATTTGTTGTGATTTGCTTTCAAAAACGAACTTTGACATTCTGATAAACAACCTAAACCACCAAGAGCAACAACAAGAGCAAGTTGTGATTTGCTTTCAAAAACGAACTTTGACATTCTGATAAACAACACGATGCGAGAAACTCGCTGAGTGATAAATGTTTAGGGATGTGATTGGAATAAAAAAAAGTTGTTGTCAGAAATATAAATCCTCTCGGTTTCGGGAGGATTTTTTGTTTGAAATGGAAAAAGGATATTGGCTTTGACGAGCAAAAGGTTGTTCATAGCCTTCGCGTAAGCAATCTCCTTCAAAAACGTTTCGTTATGAGATTCCGCACAATCGAACATCACAACGCTCTCCGTTCCGTATCGCGTGTATGTTCTGATTTGCGGAAAGACTGGATTGGTGTGGATTCAGAACAATTCCAATTGTTGTGCAACAGGATTGGCGGATTCCTGCTTCTGCCCGAAGAAAATTTCCATACTGCCGAACTGCTTGTCGGTGATGCAGAGGATTCCGACACTACCCGCTTCGGGCAGGTGCATCTTTACACGACGTATGTGTACATCGGCATTTTCGCGGCTTGGGCAGTGCCTTATGTAGATTGAGAACTGGAACATTGTGAAGCCGTCTGCAATGAGTTTCTTGCGGAAATCGGCATATACCTTGCGTTCTTTCTTGGTTTCGGTAGGAAGGTCGAAGAAAACTAGCACCCACATTATACGGTATTCGCTGAATCGTTCCATCACATTTCGGGGTAGCTTACCTTGCGGATTTCGCCTGCATAACATCGTGCCAGAGATGCGCTTGTCTGCGATGCAGCAATCATAAGCGGTGAGCGTTTGCCGTCAATCATAACATCAATGGTCGGAATTGTCAGCAGCCTTGCCTTTATGTCACGATTCATTTCCTTGGGCATTCCAATGTCATCAAGGATGTTGCACACCATAAGGTCAACATACGGACGGTAGGGTTCCATAATGTCGTCGGCAAGGCAGTAGGCGTTGTAGCGGTTGCGATGGTGAACACCGAGGGTTGGGAGGAGTCCGCTTCCGACCAGCGCTCGTGCTATAATCGCCCTCAGTATTGAGTAGCCGTAGTTGAGCATACTGTTTGGCATGTCACCGTCGGGGTCGCGGCGGAACTTGTCTATCTCTACGGCAAACAGGTTGTCCCAGTAGAACACTGCTGCACGTGCTTCAAGGTTTTCGCTGTCACCACTGCGCACATCGTCGGCCCAAGCGTGCATATTGCCGAAACTTTTGCCACGTCGTTTCTCGAGTGCTGCCGCCTGATTGCGGATTTTTGCCTGTACAGTCTGCTGCCATATTTGCTTGCGCAGTGGGAGCGAGGCTTCAATCTGGTTGCGGTAGCGTTCGCTCTGCGTGGTATTGCCTTCGGTCGGCAGAAGCAGACCTGCTGGCATGTGTCGGCTGTCGCAGGTGACGACGACGGTGTTGTTTTCGACGAGCGCACCCAAGGCACCGTGTGTTATTGTAATCTGCGGATTGTCGAGCATCACGAACCCCAAATCTTCTATAGGTATGGTTCGTTCGGAGGCTTCCTCGCCGTCCTTTGGCGGAATCGACACCACAAGTTGCTGGTTTCTAAGCGAAAGGTAGGCAGGATTGCCGAAATATAGGGTGCGCTTTATCATAGTTATTCAATATCTTTCTTAAAAATAATACCGTTAGGTGTCAAATAGAAATCTTTGTCTTTAATTAGATATTTCAAGGTGTTAATTCCGCAACGGATTTTTTCTGGCATATTGGAATAATCCTTTATTGATTCACCTTTTCCTAAAACTTTGTCTTCTTGAGCATTAGTGTTTTTTAGTAAAATAATTGTGTTGTTTTTGGTTTCAAATCTGCATACAACATATAGACGTTGCGATAACATATTATCCTCCATTTCAAATAATTCTTGTGGAGATTCCTTGTATAGCAATAGCATATCTCCTGATGTTATTTGTTGAGTCTGTTGTAATATGACATTCTTTTTTTTGCTAATCATTGTCGTTGGAATATCATCTAACCCAGATTTCCTATTGTTGCTTATATCAAATAAACTCCATATACGATATTCTTTGATGGTCTTGTCTTCGCATTCGTACTTGCACATAGTGTACAAATCACCCATTTCTGCGTAATAGTATTGCTTGTATTTCTTGTCGGACAGGTATGTCTGTTTCTTTATCTGTAGTGGATTTTTTTTAGAGGAGTAACATCTTATATGTCTAATCCTGTTTACTTTACATTCTTCAGAAAAATCAATTTCCCCATTTTTGTTTTTCTTGTACATATATATGCCAGATGCACATGCTTCTTTTAATAATGTCTTTTCTTTAAACTGGTTTTTAATTATTTTGAACAAATCTTTGTCAACTATTGCCATTTCAAGTTCTTCCCAATTCTTGAAGCCAGAATCATTGTCGTTTTCCTTGTATTTAAGTTTTCGTCTAACAACATATAGGATTTCTTCACTTGTCTTTATTGAACCATCGTCGTTGCAAAGCAGTTTCCCGTTCTCGTCTTTTAATCCTTGGGTTATTGCGCCGTAAAATGTTTCTCCGTGCAGTTTTCCTCTAATGCAATCGCCAGTAATCCACTCTTTTGCTTGCGGAATAGGATGTCCGTGTTTATCTTTTTTTATTGTACCGTCGTCGTTGAGTTCATATATAACATTGCCTTCGGAATCTTTTAACGGAACAATTTTGCCTCTTATGCGTTTGCGTCTGTGTGCAGGAGTTAGTGCTTGGTTCTTTTCGATGTGATTTACAAGTATATTTTCTTCGATAAAAGGAACTATTTTGGAAATGTTTCCAGATAAGCCGCATCTCCTTTTTTCAGTTTCAAGTTCTTTTTCAAGAGTTTCTGTGTTTTCGTTGAGATGCTTCTTTTCTTGTATCTTGAAGAATAATTCAAGCATTTTTTCTCTTTGTGCAGCAGTTGGAATCAAAGTCAATACTGTTGCATCAATGGCATGGTGTGAATGTTTGTCTCGATTTTTCTTTTCGTCCGCGCTTTGTATTCCAAGCATTTTTCTGAAGTTGGAAGTTACGCTTCCTTTTTGGACTTCAACCTTGTTGAAAACAGTCTTTAAATAATGGTATGCGTATTTTGTTATTATTCTTGTGTCGTTCAACTGGTTGTTTCTAAAACCAGAAGTTACTTCAGTCATAGTAAATCTTTCGACTTTATTTTGCCAGTATTCAAGTTCCATTTGCCACAAATGGCGTTGCTGGATACAATGGTCCTTTCTGTCTTTTGTCTGTGCTCTCTTAGATTGTGATTTCCAGTATTCGACATTTTCTTTCAGTTTTTCCACTTTTTCAAACCATGGTTGGATATTACGTTTAATTTCTTCATAGTTTGCAAGTTGGGTTGGCATCTGGTTCTTTTTTACTGTGCGGTTAAAATGTGCGTCACAGATTGTAAGGTTTGCCAATGAATCGTCAAATGAAATGCTGCGAGGAATTGTGTGTTCGATGTCAAATGCGTTGTCATCGAATAGGTTCGTAATGTTAATTATTTTCCCTGTGTATATACATATTCCTCCTTGTTCAAGCCATAAGCGGTATTTAGTTATATCTTTTTTGTATATATAGTCAGACTCCTTCTTTTTTTCGTTTTTAACTTTAATGTTCGAATCATAGTGTTGTTCGCAAACAAGTCTTGCAGTATCAATATCTTTATCATTTATGTCACGATTATTGTAATATTCTTTGATAATTTTTTCGTATTCCTTGTTTTCCTTTTCTCTTTCCCGTTGATACGCATCGATTGCCCACCGCATATTGGCATCGTTAAGTTCTCTGGCTGTTTCAATTACTATACGAGTGTATTCGTCAATCATTGAGGCCTTTAGCATATCATTGATTTGCTTGTGTAATATATGTAATACGCGTAGAGCCATTGGATTTTTCAATGCACCGATAACAGGACTTCCAAGAAGTTTTATGTATCTGTCGTCTTCTATTTTTTCCAATTTTGCGGGAGCGTAAAATTCTATCATCGATGGATGGTAAATCTTTTTTAGGTCGGATGCAGAAATAAACGGATATTCCTTGCCGATAAATTCAGCCAATGCATCCGAAACTTTAGGTAGTTTGTAATAGTCTCGTTCTTCGGAAGAGAAGAACTTCTGATATAAATCAGCTACGTTGTTCAACAGTTCATTTTGTTCGTTTATATCTTTCTTTTCCCATGTTTTTGACCCAATAACATTTATTGTAGTTGTTTTTATATCCTTTATGTCAGATGCAACAAGTTTGTAATAATAGTTCTTGTATGCAAATTGCTCAGTAACGTCTAATGATTTGTAGTTGGCAATAAGCGAGTTAACGATAAAGAACAATTGCTTTTGCTTTCTGTTCTCGCTTATTATTTCGTCGATGCGTGATATTATGTTGGCTTCCACGTCGTTCCATTTTTCCTTGAAAATATCTGGTAATTTTGCCAATAGCACAGCATCAGTGTATATAAGACCTTTTTCCAAGAAACGATTTATGTTTCTTATGGCTTTTAGGCTTAACATTCCGTATCCTTGCTGGATTGAACCATATATGCGAACAAGTTGTTTTGTTTGGTCATCATCGAAATGCAGTTTATTTTTTGCAAATTCTTCAATGTATTCCGGTTCGTCAAAAGAGAAACATACATGCCATAAATCATTGGTAGTATATGATATGCGTCTTATTTCTCCATTCTTTTTGTTTGCTTTTTCTTCTGTAGATTCATATTTCCATGTTTCCCAATTTTCGCCAAGTAAATTCTTTAGCCTTCCAGAAATAGGACATCCAGAGACGCTTGTATTATCTTTATAGTTAATTGTTTTTGTAGTTTTTGAGTACTCTAATTTTTTGCCTGTTTTTTTCTGAATCCATTCTTTGATTTCGCTGAACTTGAATGAGACACGGGTTAATAGGAATTTTTCTTTGTATAATTGATGCTTTTGTTCCAAAGTAAGCGATTCTTTTAATTCTTCGCCGAATCTAATGTTATTAATTAGACAAAATGCCCTGAACTTTTCAAATTCTGGGTTGCTGATAGGACAGCGTGTTTTGTCGGGTTCCATTGTGCAATATCCAACAAGTCCTTTTTGTGAGCGTAACGGACGTTTGTAAAATATTGTTCCTACGCCTTTTTTCTCGCTAACAAGACATTTGTAGAAGTCACTATTTGTGTCTAATCCATTCTGAAATTCAAATATTTGTTTGATTTCATCTTTATATTGGGAACGAACCGCCTGATAATCGCTATTGCGTACGCGGATTCCATTCTTTTCCAAATGGGCAAAAGCACAACCCACTGTCGGCAGATTGTGCTCCTCCATGTATTCTGTTAATTTGCCAGATTCTTTAGCTTCAGATTTTTGCAGTTCTGTTGAAATGTCTATTTCAGAACTATAGTCTATTTCATTCTTTTCCTGTTCTTTTATTGTTTCTCCTTTGCTACTTTTGAACCCTCGGCGTTGGGCAATATGATATAGTGCTCTACCTAATTTATATCTGTCGGCTTGGTTTGTGAAATTAAATTGTATTTCCATTAGTTCCGCCCTAAGTTGAAAAGGGCTTGAATAATCAGGTTTTCCGTCTCCATCAAAATCCAATCGAACCCATTGCTCGAAATCGGTAGCATTTATTGGATATTGTCTTTTTAATCCTTTCTCTTTGTCGTATTTGCTCCATTTTTCTAAATCTGCTAACGAAAGAGGGCAGTAGTCGTTTTCTATTAAAAGTTTTAATGTCGCCCAGATTCTATATTTACGAGACTGATATAATCTTCTTGTAGAGCGTTTTTCTGTTCGTTTTGCAGCAAATGAAAATTCTCCACTTTTTTCTTTTCCTACTCCAGATTGAAAAATTATCGAATTGATGTATTCGATTTGTTCTATGATGTCTTTGCTATAATCATCATCTCTTAATGTAAGACCAATTGAATTCGTGCCTAAGTCAAGTCCTAAACTTTTTTCCATAAAATTCTTGTTAGTTACAATTTATTGTTAATTTTGCACCCGAAAGACTTATCACAATAAGGCTATAAGCCGAAGATTTTTCTTTGTCCTGCGTACTCCGTGGGACTTTTTTTTATTGTAATTCGTCTTAAGTGTTTTGCGTTTGCAAATATAACAATACCTATTTATAAAATAAAATGCTTATTTCTGAAATTTGTGAAAACATTAAAGGTGGCACTTTCGGGTGTCGCTTTTTTTTGTGCCTTCGCCGTTTCAAAGTTGCTATGCCTACGCCGTTCAAAGTTTCAAGAGTTCAAAAGTTCAATGGTTAAGAGACTCGAACTTGATACGAACTTGGTACGGAGTTGATACGAAGATGGTATGGCGATAAAGTCGTTCTGTCGGGACGAAAATTTTGTGATCTTTCAACTCATTATGCAGTCCGTCTGTCTGACTGTAAGCCTGTCAGCCTGCAAGACAGTTAGACAGTCAGCCTTCTATTCCCCCGTCGTTTCCTTCCCAGCCTTTATCCATTCGCTGATGCCACCATGCAGGTAGATGATGTTGTAGCCACGGTTGGCAAGAAGTGTTGCTGCCATTTGGCTGCGGACTCCGTTTTTGCAATATACGGCAATGGTCCTGTACTTGGGCAGTCGCGACTCGGCTTCGTCGGGGAAGTTCGGGCTGCTAAGGTCGATGTTTATGGCGTTGGGGATGTGTCCGCCTGAATATTCATCGGCGGTGCGAACGTCGAGGATTATGGCAGAACTGTCGGCGATTGCCTTCTCAAAGTCGTTGGCATTCAATGTGATATACTTGCTGTTCATATTGCAGAAGAAAATATTTCCGCTACTGTCGCCGCAACGACGGCAATGACGATGATTGATATGATTGTTATACGTTTCATCGGGACAAAAGAAAAGAAAATTTATAAAAGTTCAACAGTTTAAAGTTCAAAGTTCAACGTGAGCGCAGTGACTTCTTTTTTTTAGTGCCCTAAAGGGCAGAAATTTAACAAATCAAACTCAAATTACCCAGAATACAAATAAAATTTGTTAGATTTGAATCAATTTGTTTAATTTCTCGCGTAGCGACTCCTATTATTCCGAGCTTGCGAGGATTTATATTCGTGTTAATTCGTGTGATTCGTGGTCGTCTTATTTGTTTTTAGCTTGCGAAAAACCATCTATTCGTGTCATCGGCTACGCAGAGCTAAAGGTCCGTGGTTAATGTTTGAAGATTTGAGCACGTTTAAATTTTGCGTCTGGGCAAACTTGTTTTGGTCTTTTGGGAACGTATAAGAGACTCGAACTTGATACGAACTTGGTACGGAGTTGGTACGAAGATGGTATGGCGATAAAGTCGTCCTGCTAGGACGAAAATTTTGTTACTTTGCAACTCTTTCGTTGAACCGTCTGTCTGGCTGTTAGCCTGTCAGCCTGCAAGACAGTTAGACAGTCAGCCTTCTATTCCACCGTTGTTTCTTTTCCCGCGTTTTTCCATTCGGAAATTCCGCCGTCGAGGTTGATGATGCAGAAACCGTTGTCGGAGAGGAGGGAAGCGGCTTTGCGGCTGCGCACTCCACCGTGGCAATATACGGCAATGGTCTTGTCCTTGGGCAGTCGCTCGTCGGCTTCGTAGAGGAATCCTGCGCGGTTCACGTCGATGTTTATGGCGTTGGGAATGTGTCCGCCGGCATATTCGTCGGCACTGCGCACATCAAGGACTATGGTTGCGCTGTCGGAGATTGCTTTTTCAAAGTCGTTGGCATTCAACGTGGTAAACTTGCTGTTCATGTTTCTGAAGTAAATTATTGCGGTCACGCCCACCGCAACGATGGCGATGACAATTAATATTATTACGATTCGTTTCATGGGACAAAGGTAAGAAAAAAAATCAAAGTTTCAGATACTCGACTTTTTTTTATCTGGCATTCTTTGTGTTTACATCTTGTTTTTACATATTTTCTGCTTTACAACAACAAATAAATTTTGCCTAAACATAAAAATTCCCAAAATTGTCTTATATTTGCAACCGAGTAGAATTGTCGGTTCAAATCGGCATTTCTGCTTGACGGATAACATTTTGGATAATGTTGTCTGTGGTCTAAAAAATAATTTATGGATAACAAGGTTAGACTTTATTCTGAAATAGGAAAACTCAATGCGGTTCTGCTTCATCGTCCGGGAATCGAGATTGAACGCATGACTCCCGAAAATGCACACGAAGCATTGTACAGCGATATTTTAAACAAAAAACTGGTCGATGGCGAATATGCCAATTTTGAGGGCGTGCTCTCGCGTTGGACTAAGACTTGCCAGGTCGTCGATTTGCTTGCCGAAGTGCTTAAAAATGAGACTGTAAAGAAAAATCTCGTGGAAACTTCCTGCCGTCTTGACGACTGCAGTTTCCTTTGCGACGAACTCCTGTCGCACGACGAAAAGACTTTGGCTCGCGAACTTGTTGAAGGCTTCGAATATAGGAGAGGAGTTGACCCGCAGAAGTACGAAGATGAACGCTACATCCTGAAGCCTTTGTACAACCTGTTCTTTACCCGCGATGCTGCATCATCAATGTACAATATGCTATTGATGAACACAATGTCGTTCAAGGTGCGCATGCGCGAAAACATTATCTATCGTGCTATTTTCGAGAACTATTTCGGATGCGAGTCGATAAATGCTGGAGAGTGGGAGCCTACCGCACGTACCGAAGGCGGCGATGTGCTGATTGCCCGCGACGATACATTGTTCATCGGTAATGGTATCAGAACCAACAAGAAAGGTATTGAGTTTCTTGCCGAATATTTCAAGGCTCGCAAGCCTAAGTTCAACATTCTTGTTCAGGAATTGCCCGAAACACCCGAGTCGTTCATTCATCTCGACATGGTTTTCACCTTCCTCGACAAGGACCGTTGCATGATGTTCGAACCTATCATCCGCAAGAATGCCAAGTATTCGCACTTGCAGACAACTCATATTGAGATAGATAACGGAAAAATCACATATCACCAGAAGCCGAATTTCCTGCAAGGCGCACGCGATTTGGGCTTCGACCTGAATCCTGTCATTTGCGGTGGCGATGATGCCTGGACACAGCAGCGCGAACAGTGGCACAGCGGTGCAAATTTCTTCGCTTTGGGCGAAGGCAAGGTCATCGGCTACGAGCGCAACTGGAAGACCATCGAGGCTCTCGACAAGGCCGGTTTTGCAGTGCTTAAGGCAGCTGATGTCTGCAAAGGTGCGGTTGATATGCACAACTACGAAAAGTTTGTCGTAACCTTTGCAGGCAGCGAACTTCCCCGTGGCGGTGGTGGTGCAAGGTGCATGACCATGCCGATAAATAGGGAAGAGGTGAAATGGTAAAGGGATTTACGATTTTACTTCGTTGAGCTAAAGGTTTAGATTTACGATTGACGATTGCTCTTCACGGTCATGCTGAATTTATTTCAGCATCTGAGATGCCCCCTTCGGTTTCAGCATCAGTTACTAAGATCCTGAAACAAGTTCAGGATGACCGAACGCTGAAACAAGTTCAGGATGACTATTAAGGATGAACCTTCGGTTGTCAGCATCTGTAAACAATTACAAATGAATAAACCTGTCCTTTCGGATTTGTAACCTTTAGCTCGCCCCATGGGCAATCCGAAAGGCTTGAGTATCAGCATTTGTAATGCGTAGATAGAGCTTTTTATACGGATTATAAATCCTTATATTCACATTGTCTGGATTGCTGCTTTTTGCAGCGAGCTGAAGGTTACAAATCCAGACAACATCGTAATCGGATTATAAATCCTAATATTCATATTGTCTGGATTGCTGCTTTTGGCAGCGAGCTGAAGGTTACAAATCCAGACAACATCGACGAATGCTCTATTTGCATTTCCTTTTTTGTATTTTCGCCTTCAAGCCTGTTAGCCTTTTCTTCTGTTCTCCTTTTTTTGTCAACTTTTACCATCAAATTCGGTTAATAACTATCTTTAAAAACTTCGTTTTTCCGATGGAAAATTGTTACCTTTGCGCACGTTTAAGAAAATAAATAATTTTTATGGCAGAAGATAAAGACTTGGAACAGAACGGTGCTGTAAATGCCCAGCAATCGGGCGCAGACTATTCTGCGAATAGCATTCAGGTTCTGGAAGGTTTGGAGGCAGTTCGTAAGCGTCCAGCCATGTACATTGGTGATATTAGTGAAAAAGGTCTGCACCATCTCGTATATGAGGTTGTTGATAACTCTATCGACGAGGCTATGGCAGGCTACTGCAACGAGATATATGTCCGCATCGGAAAGGACAATTCGATACTTGTCAGGGATAACGGCCGTGGTATTCCTGTCGGAATGCACGAGAAGGAACACAAGTCGGCTCTCGAAGTCGTTATGACGGTTCTTCACGCCGGCGGTAAGTTCGACAAGGGTTCGTACAAGGTTTCCGGCGGTCTGCACGGCGTAGGTGTTTCCTGCGTCAACGCATTGTCGAAGAAACTCATCGCTACCGTTTGCCGCGAAGGTAAGATGTACCGTCAGGAATACGCCTACGGAAAGCCTATGACTCAGGTTGAAGTTATCGGCGATTCGGACAAGACTGGTACTCAGGTGGAATTCTGGCCAGATGATACAATTTTCACCGTCACCGAATACAAGTACGATATCCTTGAAACCCGTATCCGCGACTTGTCGTACCTGAACAAGGGCATAAGGCTTGTGCTCGAGGACGAAAGAGTAAAGGACGAGAACGGTGAAAATCTCCGCAAGGAATTCTATTCGGAACACGGCTTGAGCGAATTTGTTGAATATCTTGACGAAGGTCGCGAAAAGCTCACAGGTAGCGTTATCCACACTTCGACTGTAAAGAATGGCGTTCCTGTAGAAATCGCACTCCAGTACAACAACGAATATACCGAAAACCTTCACTCGTTTGTAAACAACATCAACACGATAGAGGGTGGAACTCACTTGACAGGTTTCCGCCGCGGTTTGACAAGAACCTTGAAGAACTACGCCGAAACTTCGGGAATGCTGGCAAAGGCAAAGGTTGAAATCAATGGCGATGACTTCCGCGAAGGTCTTACCGCTGTCATTTCGGTCAAGGTTGCAGAACCGCAGTTCGAAGGTCAGACCAAGACAAAACTTGGTAACAGTGATATTATAGGTGTAGTTGACCAGGCTGTAAGCGAGATGCTTAGCATTTATCTCGAGGAAAATCCGAACGAGGCAAAGGCTATAGTCGATAAGGTCGTTCTGGCAGCTCAGGCTCGTATTGCAGCACGCAAGGCTCGTGAACAGGTTCAGCGCAAGAATGTTATGACAGGTGCTGGACTTCCCGGCAAGTTGGCCGACTGCTCCGACCGCGACCCCGAAAAGTGCGAGCTTTTCCTCGTCGAGGGTGATTCTGCAGGCGGTACGGCAAAGCAGGGCAGGGACAAGAACTTCCAGGCCATCCTTCCGTTGCGCGGTAAGATTCTGAATGTTGAGAAAGCTATGCCTCACAGAGTTTTGGACAGCGAGGAAATAAAGAACATATATTCGGCTCTCGGTGTAACAATCGGAACGGCAGAGGACAGCAAGGCATTGAACCTCGAAAAACTTCGTTATCACAAGATTATCATCATGGCCGATGCCGATGTCGATGGTCGCCATATTGCGACGCTGATTATGACTTTCTTCTTTCGCTACATGCGTCCGATTATCGAAAAGGGATACCTATATATAGCTATGCCTCCGCTGTACTTGGTTAAGAAGGGCAATGTAGGTAAGTATGCATGGACAGAGGAAGAACGTGTTGCCTTGGTCAACGAAATGGGCAAGGGCAGCGAGTCGGGCTTGAAGGTTCAGCGCTACAAAGGTCTTGGTGAAATGAACGACGACCAGCTTTGGGAAACCACTATGGACCCGAACGGCAGAACAGTAAAGCAGGTGTCGATTGAAAACGCCAGCGAAGCCGACAGAATTTTCTCTATGCTTATGGGTGACGAAGTCGGTCCGCGTCGTGAGTTCATTGAGGCACACGCAACATACGCCAATATCGATGCTTAAAAACATGTGTTATATAACAATTAAAAAAGCGATTGTAATTGATATAAAAGAAATAATTTTGCGGTAAAATTTTTAAATACACAGCAATGAGTGATAAACAAAAGAAAATAGTAGAACTTGAAGAAGTTGTAATAAAGTTCGCTGGTGACTCTGGCGATGGAATGCAGCTTACAGGAACTCAGTTTTCAGATGCTTCAGCTTCATTTGGAAACGAATTATTAACTTTCCCGGATTATCCTGCTGAAATCAGGGCTCCACAAGGAACCGTAGCAGGCGTATCGGGATTCCAGGTGCATATCGGTGCAAAGGAAGTACAAACTCCTGGCGACCTTGCAGATGTTCTCATCGCAATGAACCCTGCAGCCTTGAAGACCAATATGAAGTGGGTAAAGCCGGGCGCAACAATCATAGTTGATGTTGACAGCTTCGACCAGAAGCACTGCGAAAAGGCTGGTTACGACTACGACCCGCTACAGAGCAACGACCTTGACGACTACACCGTAATCAAGGCTCCGATAACCTCGTTGTCGCGTTCTACAGTCAACGACCTCAACCTTGGCATTGATGTCAAGACGGCCGACAAGACACGCAACCAGTTCGTAATGGGTATGCTTATCTGGTTGTTCAACCGCGATATGAAGGTTGAAGAAGAGTTCATCGAGAAGAAGTTCGCAAAGAAGCCCGCTTTGATTGCTCCGAATGTTGCAGTTCTTCACGCTGGTTACAACTACGCCGACACTCTCGAGGCTATTGCAACCCAGTTCTATGTAAAGCCAGTTGCTGGAAAGAAGGGTATGTTCCGTCAGATTACCGGTAACACTGCTACCGCTTGGGGTTTGATGGCTGGTGCAGAAAAGGCTGGCTTGAAGCTCTTCCTCGGTTCTTATCCTATTACTCCTGCTTCGGATATTTTGCACGAATTGTGCAAGCACAAACACTTGGGTGTTAAGACTTTCCAGGCAGAAGACGAAATTGCTGGTATTTGTACTGCAATAGGTGCAAGCTTCGGTGGAAATCTTGGCGTTACTTCAACATCGGGTCCTGGTCTTGCTCTTAAGACCGAAGCTGCTGGTTTGGCAGTCATCACCGAATTGCCATTGGTAATCGTTGATGTTCAGCGTGGTGGTCCTTCAACAGGTTTGCCAACCAAGACCGAACAGAGCGACTTGCTTCAGGCAATCCACGGTCGTCACGGTGAATCTCCAATGCCGGTTATCGCTGCTTCAACTCCAGGAAACTGCTTCAACTTCGCATACGAAGCCTGCAAGATTGCTGTTGAACACATGACTCCGGTTATCCTCCTTACCGACGGCTACTTGGCAAACGGTACCGAATTGTGGGAAATCCCCAACTACGAAGCAATACCAAAGATTGTTCCTCCGTTCGTAAAGGACAACGATCCAGAATATCAGCCTTACAAGCGTGATGCTGAAAAGTTGAACCGCATGTGGGCTTTGCCGGGTCAGAAGGGCTTGGAACACAGAATCGGCGGTCTTGAAAAGTCGGATGTTTACGGTGATGTTTCACACGATCCGATGAACCATCAGGTTATGACAAACTACCGTGCTGAAAAGGTACAGCGCATTGCAAACTACATTCCTGAACAGGAAATCATCGGTAGCCAGAACGGTGGCGAACTCCTCGTAATAGGCTGGGGTGGTACTTTCGGCGCTTTGAACATGGCAGTTAAGGAATTGCGCGAAGAAGGCTACGATGTAAGCTTGGCTCAGTTCAACTACATTTTCCCGTTGCCAAAGAATACCGAGGATGTTTTGAAGAAATTCAAGAAGCGCGTTGTATGCGAATTGAACCTTGGTCAGTTTGCTGACTACCTGCGCACCCAGTATCCGCAGTATCCTTACGAACAGTTCAACAAGGTACAGGGATTGCCGTTCTTTATTAGTGAATTGAAAGAGAAATTTAAACAACTTTTAGCAAAATAGTAATTATGGAAGAAGTACAGAAACTTACAAGAGAAGACTTTCAGACCGCAGGTCCAGTAAAATGGTGTGCAGGTTGTGGTAGTTATTCAATTTTGGCTGCAGTGCAGAATGCTCTTCCGCAGATTGGAGTTCCAAAGGAAAAGATAGTATTCGTATCGGGTATTGGTTGCTCGTCGCGTTTTCCGTACTATATGAAGACTTACGGCTTCCATACATTGCACGGAAGAGGTGCTGCTATTGCTTCGGGCTTGAAGTCGGCTCGTCCAGACCTTAATGTTTGGCTTGCTACCGGCGACGGCGACTCGATGGCTATCGGTGGAAACCACTTCATTCATTTGATTCGTAGAAACATCGACATCAACGTGTTGGTATTCAACAATAAGATTTACGGTCTTACAAAGGGACAGTATTCTCCGACAACTCCTTACGGTTCGATTACAAAGTCGTCACCCGATGGAACAATCGAGAATCCTTTCAAGCCGGGCGAACTCGTAATCGGTGCAGAAGGCAACTTCTTCGCAAGAGTTATCGACAAGGAACCGCGCAACCTCGAAAAGACCTTGATTGCTGCTAATGCTCACAAGGGTGCTTCGATTGTTGAAGTATTGCAGAACTGCGTTATTTTCAACGATAAGATTCACGAAAGCATTATTGGTAAGGATGTTCGCGACGACAATGTAGTAATGCTCGAACACGGCAAGCCGATGATTTTCGGTAAGGAACACGACAAGGGTCTTGTTCTCGACGGTGCCGACCTCAAGGTCGTTAAGATTGGCGAAAACGGCATTACCGAAAAGGACATTCTGGTTCACGACATGACAACCAAGAATCCGAGCATCCACTACTTGCTTGCTAAGATGACTTACCCGCTGGCAATCGGCGTTATCCGTAGCGTTGACGATGCAACTTACGAAACCAAGTTGCAGGAGCAGGTTGACAATGCAGTTGCAACCACCAAGGTTAAGACTGTTGACCAGTTGCTTCACAGCGGACAGATTTTTGAGATTAAATAGGTTTTCATAATTAGTGCTCATAAAAAAGCCCGGAACAGAAGTTTCGGGCTTTTTTATGTCTCCCTTTTTTTGTCATTCTGAACTTGTTTCAGAATCTAAAAAGGATTAGAATATTATTGCTACTCGGTAATTCATGCGTTGTCACAATTTTTGTATGCTCACGCGACAAAAATATGCGCCAACGCTCCAAAAAACGCATACGTTTTTCTATATATATGTAACCTCTCCGAGGTTATTATGTTTTTTCAAAACCAAGCCATCTCATCCCGTTGTTGATATAACAGTTTGATACACTTGGTTTTTGTGTGAATTTGTTGGAGTCTTAGCGGACAACAATAATAATTTATATTGAACTGGTAAAGAGCGGCGGATAGATATTAATTCTTTACCACAAGTTTATTGATTGTAGCGCCATTTGCACTTATGCGAACGCTATATGCGGCTTTGGGGAATCCGTCAAGGTTTAGTGTCGTTTCGTAGTAGTTGTCGGGGTTTGTTATTGTTTTGGTCGCTATTGTCTTGCCAAGCATGTCGAATATTTCAATGCTGGTATTTTGTCCGTTGAAGTTATATAGGCTTATTGTAAGTTCGTCGTTGAATGGGTTGGGGTAGGCTTCTACCTGCATATTGTCGAGTTTGTTGCCGTGGCATTTTGCAACAATAATTTCCGATTGCGTGCGTGTGCCGTCGGTGTCGATTTGTACAAGGCGGTAGTAGTTGTCGCCAGTATTGGGATTCTCGTCAGTGTACTGGTAGTTTATGGTTTCGATAGAATTTACAGAGCCTCCAATGCGAGCAATTTCTGTGAAATCAATGGCGTCCTGTGAACGTTCGATAATAAAAGCCTCGTTGTTCTTTTCGCTTTCGGTAGTCCAAGTGATGTTAACTCGGTTGTTGTTGCAATTTGCCTCAAATTTTGATAGTTCGATAGGAAGTATGATTGTGCTTGCATCCTGGCAGAATTTGATGTCGGCACGGTACATACTGGCTGAGCCATCGAATGGCGGCAGTTTTGTGCTTGCGTTTAATGGAATCTCGGTAGCCCCGCCGATTTCGCTTGACTGTTTGCCGACATACCTTGCAAGTTGGTCGGAATTTCGAGTGCAGAACTGGCAAGTTGGAGGAAGGTCAGTTTCGTATGTATTTATGGCTATGAGAATGTTGCTTGTTCCATCCCAGTCGAAGCCATCGGTAAGTTCAATGTAGGTCCAAGAATCTGGAACAAAACTTTTCTCGCCGTCAAATTTCTTTACAAATTCTGAAGATGGGGTTGCCCAGTTGTCATATAGGCTTGTTGCCGATGTAGGAGCAATGAACAATCTGAATTTCTGGCTAAAGTTTGGGTCTCCAGTCGGTCGTCCATAATAATGGAATGCAATCTTGTTTATTTTTCCTGTGCATAGTCCCGATGCGCGGAGTTCTTCTGCTGGATATAGCATCTGAACGTAAGAGTATGTGTAGTAGTTGTTTGTATAGAATGGTGATTCGCAATGGTCGGAAAGGTGCACGTTACAGTTTCCTGCCGTAAACGGCATGCAGCTTTCGTCGGGGGAGACGTAGGCTACGAATGTAGCGGTTTTTTGACAGAAGTTTCCACTAGAGGCAAGGTATGCAGTAATTGTCGTGTAGCCTTCCGATATGCCTGTGACGACGCCGGTGCTAGGATTGACTATGGCGATTGATTCGTCATCGGACGAATATGTTATGCTTGTCGATGTCGATGTCTTTGTGTATGATGGAGCAGAGACGTTGTTGCCGATTGTGCAGAAAACGCCGTACTGGTTGAACTCGAATTGTGAGTCGGTGCAAGTGGCGGTAAGCGTGGCTATGGCATCTGCAGCGCAATTGCCGTTATATGCATCTATGTGAGCTGTAATTGTTATGTCTCCGCCGACAAGAGGTGTTATTGTTGTGCCTAATATTGTGGCTTGTGCTGGGTCGCATGAGTATGTTACAGGACGACCCGTGGGATTGTTAAGCGTGAAAATGTCTGTAAGGTCGTAGCTGCCACCTAAAGCACATGTGGCGGAGGCTGTTGAGAATAGGAATGTTGGCGGTTCGCAGTAATCTGCCAAGCAGAGCTTTAAGTTAGGAAGTTCATTACGTATATCTCCATTACTATTAGGTATATGTGCATCATTTAAAGTTATTGCACTATAATTGGCGTAATATCTTGACATTTTAGACTCCGATAAATAATAAAATTTTCTCTTGCTATTATTGTCATCAGGCTTGTTTTTATTGTGCATGGCTATTACAATGTTTTTAGTATGATTCCATATAAAACCATCTCCATCAAGAGGTATTTCTACCCATCCAGGTGTAAAAGTGATAGTTTTGTTTGTCGCAACGCATTGTAGTCCTGTAATCCATCCGTCATTTAGATTTGTCGCATCTGTGTTTCCCATGTATAGGTCGAAATTCATAGTTTGATCTTCTGTTCCATAGTATTGGAAGATAACACTTCTTATCATTTTGTTTTCATCGCAGTCGCTACATATTTTGCTTTTTGTGTATAATTGCTGTGTATATGAGAAATATCTGTTAAAAGAATAAAAAGGTATGTATTCTGTTTGGCTGCTGCCTTCAACGACTGTATATTCGTTGCAGTCTGTATATTGAGCATATAGAGTGATGTCTTCTCTTAGCAGAGAAATGTCTTCTCCTGCAACATAGCTTGTGCCGCTTCCGTCTTGTTCAGTGTTCCACCCTTTGAAGTTTGGCGCAGAAGAACATGTTGGAATTGTACTTGTTATAGTTGCGGATACTGCTGTTGCGCCAACAGGAGCATCGGTCGCAATGCCAGAGCAATTGGCTGTAGTATTATAAGTTAGTATATGTGGGGGACAGGGTTCTCCAGAACAAGTAATTTCTGCTGCCCATCCGGCAGCATTGGATGATACGTCAGATTTCCATTTTATAATCAGAGTTCCAGAATTTGCTGTATATGTAGTGCCTACTGATAATGAACTGCTACAACCTGTTTGTCCCCTAATTATTAAATTTTCTTCTGATTCATTATAAAGTAATAGATAGTCGTAATTATAACAAGATGTGGATGATTCTGTTGCAAGACTTGTGAATTTTATATTTATCGGTCTGCATGATTCAAAAGTGTATGAAAAATCTTCGTAGCTTTTATAATCTCCACCAGCTCCTCCCGAGTCATAGAAATTATACGTCCTGCCACATTCTACATAAGTGCTTTTGCCGTTACTGTCGGCATTTAAGATTATTGTCGTATTCTGTCCGTATGCGCTAACAAATGAAAGCACAATAATAGCTACAAATGCAATTGTGCGTTTTAGCATAGTTATATCAATGTTATGTATATCAATATTGCAAGTATTCTTGCGGTTATGGTTTGTATTCATATTTTACTCTACACAAAATTATTAATAAGCAAAGATAATCTTTTCAAAAAAATGCTAAAAAAACTCGTCCAAAACCAATAAATCATATTACCTTTGTCCTTTAATAAAAAACTTAGAACATGAAAAATATCATTCACTCAGACAATGCGCCTGCAGCAATCGGTCCTTATAGCCAGGCTGTCGAGGCTAACGGTATGATTTTTATTTCTGGTCAGTTGCCAATCGACCCCAAAACGGGAACTATGCCCGAAGGCATTACAGCACAGACCGAACAGAGCATGAAGAACTTGGAAGCCATCCTGAAGGCTGCCGGCTGCACTTTCGACAACGTTGTAAAGTCAACCTGCCTGCTCGCCGACATGAGCTATTTCGCCGACATGAACGCTGTTTACGGAAAGTATTTCACTGCAAATCCTCCCGCAAGAGCAGCTTTCGCTGTAAAGGAACTCCCCAAGAAGGCTCTTGTAGAAATTGAAATGATTGCTGCAAAGTAGTCGATTGTAGAACTTAAATTTACAGCTTTGAAAATATTTTTAGCATCATCGGGCGACGACAGCGACATCCCTCCGTCGTCCGTCGTCACCGATTTTATTGGGCGTTTCAACCTTACGTCCGACGTTTTCGTACAGTCGAATCCTGATGTAATATGGTTCCTCTCGGGTGGAACCGAGCACAAGGTGCTTAGCAGGATTGAATCAAAGAACCGATATTGTTTCCTCGCATCACGCAACTGCAACTCGTGGGCTGCCGCTACCGAGGTGAAGGCTTATCTAAACGAGAAGGGCATAAATACCAAGCTCTTCGATGTCGATAAGTTGCAAAGCCTTGATGAGCTGGAGAAATATCTGCTTCCGCCAGCACCGTCACCAACAACGCGACTAGGCGTTATCGGTGGAGTTTCCGACTGGCTGGTGTCGAGCATACCTGACGAGGATTTGCTAAAGGAAGTGCTTGACATCGAACTTGTTAATTTTTTGTGGGACGAGCTGTTGGCATTGCCAGAAGGTGAGGACTTCTGTAATTACGTAGAGACTTTCAGCCGGTTCGGACACGAAAGCTTTGGTTCGGAATTGTCGCTCGTGAAGAAATTCGATACGCTCATCAAGCAGAATAGCCTTGATGCCATTACGGTAGGTTGTTTCGGACTTATCGGCAAGGTCGGCAATACGATTTGTCTGCCTGTGTCGGCAATGAACAACTGCGGTTTCCCTGCTGCCTGCGAAGGTGACTTGTGCTCTGCCGCCGGTATGATGGCTGTTAAGCGTCTGACAGGCAAGATTCCGTGGATGGCAAACCTCAGTTTTGCCGACCGCGAGGCTGCTATATTCTCGCACTGCACGGTGCAGCAGAATCTGCTCGAAAAGATGGACGTTACAACTCATTATGAGTCTGGTAAATACGCCGCAGTCAAGGGCGAGATGAAACCTACCGATGTGACAATTTTCCGCATAGACAGGAAACTTGAACATTGCTTCTTGTCGCTTGGCGAGATTGTCGGAAACTGCGATTCGCCTACGGCTTGCCGCACGCAGGTAAAGGTGAAAATGTCGTCGAAAGGCTTGTTCTCGCTACGCGAGTTCCCACTCGGCAACCATCACCTTATAATCAATGGCGATTGTACCGATGTAATTGCGGAATACTTTACAAATAAGGGATTTAGAATCGTGTAGAATATTGCATTTGTCCGATGATACAAAGAATGTTATTGAATGTTGAAAATTTCGATTGGTATGAAGTATAGTAAAATATTGTGCATATTGCTGCTTTTGCTGATTTCCTGTACGGTTATGTCGCAGGAAAAAAAGTCTCCAATAGATAGTCTTTTCGATGCTGCAAAACAATATGAGTATAATTCAGATTTATATAATGCTTCTTTGTGTTATTCGGATGCAATAAAGATTGCCAGGAAATCTGATGAGTCGCGGCTTCCTGAATTGTTGCTTGCATATTGCAGGGCATTGACCTATCTGGGCGATTATTCAGGTGCACTTATTAATATAGAGGAGGCAGAATCGAGGGCACCACGCGACAACGAATCCCTTCGCGGCCGATTGATGACGGCATACGGTACTATTTATTTCTTCCAAGGAAATTTTGACGAAGCCCTAAAATACTACGAGAAAGCATTGGAATGCGCTGAAAATTATGGCAAACCATTGGGAATTTCAATTTCCCAGACCAATATTGCCTGCGTTTATGGTGAAAAGAAGGAGTATGAAAAGGCTATCGAAATGTTCGAGAAAAGTCTTGTCGCCCAGGAAGAAGCAAACGACAGCTCGTCCATTGCGACTACAATTTTTAACATTGCACAATGCCACTTGGATTTAAAGAATTACGGTGAGGCGTACAAGAGCCTAAATAAGGCGATGGAAGTGGCAGAGAAGTCAAATACAGAGATTTTTACCTTATGCTTGCAGGGGCTTGCAAAAGTTGAGGTAAACAAATCTAATTTCGAGGAAGCGGAAAGATTATTGGATAGGAGCGAGAGCATTGCCTATGAAAATCATTTCCGACAGGCATTGCAAAACCTTTATAGGGAAAAGAAAGACTTTTATGTAAATCAGGGCAGGTATCGCGAGGCTTACGAATACTTGTCAAAATATCAGGAATTTTCAGACTCTTTGTTTTCCGAAGATACTAAGAATAAGCTTAATGCTCAAAGAATTAGGTTTGAGTTGAGAGAAAAGGAACTTCAGATTGAAGATCAGAAGGATACCATCGAGAAACAAAGGATGATGAGGCTTTTCCTTTTTATAATCATTGGCTTGCTCCTTGTTCTTATTGCGATGATTATAAGAATCTGGCATATTCAGCGTGTGAGAAACAGGGAATTGGTGCAAATCAACCAGACCAAGGACAAGTTTCTGTCTATAATTTCGCATGACCTTAAGAATCCGGCCATTGCAATACGCAATGTGTTGCAGGTGTTAGCTGAAAATTATGAGAAATTAAGTAGGGAAGAAATATTGGAACTGGGTATTCAGGTGTTGCAGGCGAGCGAAGAGCAGGTAAAACTCATTTATGATCTGTTGAACTGGTCGCAGATGGAGGTCGGCAGAATGCCGTATGCGCCGGTAAACGTCAATCTGAATGAGGTTGTTAGCAATGTCGTGAATCTCAATAAGATGAATGCAGGGAACAAGGGCATAAACATAAAGGCCGATGTGCCTGACAACATTTTTGTATATGCCGACAGAAATATGTTGGAAACGGTTTTGCGTAATCTGCTCTCGAATGCGATAAAGTTTTCGTATGAGAATTCCGAAATCAATATTTCTGTCGAAAATGCTGGTCACAAGTACGTTGTTTCTGTTGTTGATAATGGCGTAGGTATTCCAAAGGAAAGGATTGACACCATTTTCAGTATGGATGCAAAATCCACTATCGGGACAAGAGGTGAGGCAGGAAACGGGCTTGGCCTTGCCGTATGTGACCAGATGGTAAGAAAGAACGGCGGTGAAATTTCTGTCGAAAGCGAACCCGACAAGTTTACAAAGTTTTATTTTACAATAAATAAAGCAGATGAAAAGACAACTGAGAATAGCCATAATTGATGACCATCCATTGTTCCTGATGGGGACAAGGATGGCGCTTATGCCATTTTACGACATACACAGCATAAGGACGTTTTCGTCGGGACCGCAATTCTTTGGGGAGATTCCCAATTTTAAGCCCGAAGTAGTTCTGCTTGACATAATTATGCCCGAAATGAATGGCTTGCAGGTCGCTCAGAAACTGCATGACGAATTTCCCGACATCAAGATTCTTATATTTTCGGCAGAAACCGACGAGGCTACCATTCTGAAAGCAATGGAAATAGGTGTGAACGGTTTCATCAGCAAGGCGTCGCAACCCGAAGAACTTTGCAATGCCATCGAAACCATCACAGAAGGAGCAGATTATTTTGGTCGCGATATTGCGCAGATTCTCAAGGAAGTAAGCGCAACGAAAAAATTGCAGGATGAAATCTTTTCTCCGCGCGAACTAGAAATAATAAGGTATTGCGCCGACGGCTTGATGAGCAAGGAAATTGCCGAAAAGTTGTGCATCAGCGCAAGGACAGTCGAAGGTCACAAACTCAGCATCTTCCGCAAGATGGGCATTTCCAACACCGCAGAACTGATAAAGTATTCCGTTAAGCACGGAATTGTAAGATTGTAGGAATCATTGAATTGTAAAATTTAAAATATTAATTGTAGAAGTCGTTGCACGCAACGACTCTACAATTTGAAAACAAAATGAAACAATTTTAAACCAATCTCGAACGTTGAACCATTTGAACCTTGAACTTTTAATCTGCATTTGTACTTCGTAAATATTTCTTACATTTGCAGTCCAATGAAATTGTCGGTCGTCATAGTAAACTACAACGTAAAGCACTTCCTCGAACAGTGCCTAAATTCGGTTGCTGCCGCCGCAAAACATTGTGAAACAGAGGTTTTTGTCGTTGATAACAATTCCGTTGACGGTTCGTGCAATATGCTCCGCGAGAAGTTTCCGTGGGTAAAACTCATCGAAAACAAGAAAAACTACGGTTTTTCATACGCCAACAATCAAGCAATCCGCGAATCGGCTGGCGAATATGTACTTCTGCTAAATCCCGATACGGTAATTGAAGAGGATACTTTGAAGTCGGTTTGCGACTTTATGGACTCGCATCCCGATGCCGGTGGGCTGGGAGTGAAGATGATTGACGGCAAAGGTCGTTTCCTGCCCGAGTCGAAACGCGGTCTGCCGACACCCAAGGTGGCTTTCTACAAGATTTTCGGATTGTCGAAACTATTCCCGAAGTCGAAAAAGTTTGGCAAATACCATCTTACATATCTTGACAAGGATGAAATTCACAAGGTTGATGTTCTGTCGGGGGCATTTATGCTTCTGCGTGCCGAGACCTTGAAGAAAGTCGGGCTGCTCGACGAGACGTTTTTCATGTACGGCGAGGACATTGACTTGTCGTACCGCATTACTTTGGGCGGCTACAACAACTATTATTTTCCAAAGACGACAATCATTCACTACAAGGGCGAAAGCACCAAGAAGGGCAGTGTGAATTACGTAGTTGTGTTCTACAACGCGATGAAGATTTTCGCCCGCAAGCATTTCTCCGAAGGTGCCGGACTGATGATTTTTTTCATCAACCTTGCAATATATCTGCGTGCTGCTATGGCCATCGCTGGACGATTCATAACCAACGCCATAACGCCGATTATTGATGCCTTGCTTATTTTGACAGGATTTCTGATAATCACGCCTTTGTGGGAAACTCATCTTTTCGGTGTCGAAAGTGCTTATCCGCACAATGTTTTTGTCGGGGCGATGGTAATGTACATTTCGGTCTGGTTGCTGTCGCTACTCCTTTCTGGTGGCTACGACAAGCCTGTGAAAATGAAGAATATATACAAGGGAATAGGCATCGGTGCTATTGTAATTCTTGCCGTATATGCCTTGTTGCCAACGCATTTGCGTTTTTCGCGTGCGCTCATTCTTCTTGGTACGGCGTGGACTCTGATAGTCCTTCCGCTTGTGCGCTTATTGCTGAACTACACCAAGTTGCAGGTTTTCAAGGTTAATCTGCCAAAACGCAAGAAGGTGGCGGTTGTAGGGAGCAAGGAGGAGTGCCGTTCGCTGGTGGGACAGCTTATGTCGTCGCGCACAAAGATTGACATTGCTGCGTATGTAAGTCCCGATGCCGACACCGACAAGTTTTTTGCCGGCGACATTACCCAGCTTGACGAAATTGTCAATATAAACCACATAGACGAACTGATTTTCTGTGCAAAAGACATTCAGGCACAGCAGATTATAAGGACAATGCTCAATCTTTCCTCATCCAACCTCGACTACAAGATAGCAAGTCCCGACGGCTTTTCGGTAATCGGAAGCAACTCGATAAATACTACTGGCGAACTTTATAACGTTGACATCAACGCTATTGACAAACCAGAAAACCGCCGATCGAAACGAATGTTCGACATTGTGGTGTCGTTCTTTATGATTGTGCTTTCGCCATTGCTGATTTGGTTCATAAAGGGCAAGTTGAAGGCTTACGCAAATTTGTTCTCGGTCTTGTTTGGAAGTAAAACATTCGTTTCGTATCGTTCTGATAAAAATGACGTTAGCCTTCTTCCAAAGATTAAGAAAGGTGTGTTTAGCGTAGATATGATTTATGGTCGCGATGCGAAAAAAGATGTCGCCGACAGGCTTAATATTATGTACGCCAAGGACTACAAGGTTTCGCACGATGCGATGTTGGTTTATAAGTTGTGGAGGAAGTTAGGATGCAATTAGCAGGAAAGAAGATTTTTCTCCGCAAGATGGAGCCAGAAGATTTGGAGTTTCTTTATACGGTTGAGAACAATTCCGACTTTTGGCATGTGAGCGAAACCAAGGCTCCTTATTCACGTTGGGAACTTAAACAATATATTGAGAATTATTGTTACGACATATTTACAACCAAGGAGTTGCGTCTGATGATTTGCGACTATGTTTTGCAAAAGCCCATTGGTATTGTCGATTTGTTTGAGTACCACCCTTTGCACAATCGTTGCGGTGTTGGAATTATTGTTCTTCCTGAGCATTGGGGAATGGGCATCGCAACAGAAACATTGGAGCTTATTGAGAATTATGCATTCAAAACCTTGTTGCTAAAACAATTATGGTGTCTAATTGACGAAAACAATGATGCCAGCATTGCACTTTTCCAGAAGTGCGGTTTTGTGCGGACTGGAATTTTGAAGCAGTGGAAGCTAACCGAGAATGGCTATGTGGATGTCGGCGTGTGGCAGCATATGAAAAATTAATAATGGATAATTAATAATGGATAATTAATAATGGATAATTAATAATGGATAATTAATTGTAGCGGTGCAATGCTTTGTGCCGCTACATTTGTATATATATTGTGGAGCAAAAAAAATCTAAAATCGTAAATCTAAAATCGTAAATTATTATTACCTTTACAACCTGTTTTAAAATTTACGATTATGAGAATGTTCAACCAAGAGGTTTATAAGGCTCGCCGTGAGAAACTTAAGGCGGCGATGAAGTCGGGTGTATGCATATTTATGGGTAACAACGAAGCCCCGATGAACTATCCGGATAACTGCTACCAGTTTCGTCAGGACAGCAATTTTTTGTATTTCTTCGGAATTGCACAGGCCGGCTTGAAGGCAATAATTGATGTTGATAACAACCGCGATATAATTTTCGGCGACGAACTAACCGTTGACGATATTGTGTGGATGGGTGAGGTGGCTAGCATTAAGGAACTGGCTGCCCGTTGTGGTGTTGTTGACGTTCGTCCTGCTGCTGAATTCGAAAAGTATGTGAAGGCAGCAAAGGCTGATGTTCATTTCCTTCCGCCATACCGCCACGATAATATGATTTTCCTCTCATCGGTATTGGGTATTCCGATTCCCGAATTGCAGAAGCGCTCGTCTCTACCGTTGGTTAAGGCTGTAGTTGCTTTGCGTAATGTAAAGGAAGCCTGCGAAATAGAGGAACTTAAAGCTGCTGCCGAAATTGGCTACGAAATGCACACCACCGCAATGAAGATGGCTAAGGATGGTGTTTCGGAACATGAAATTTATGGTACAATAGAAGGCATAAGCTTGAAGCACGGCTTGTTGACATCGTTCCACTCGATAGTTTCGAAGAACGGACAAATCCTTCACAACCATACTCACGAGAATATACTTCACACTGGCGATTTGTTGCTTAACGACTCTGGTGCACAGACAGATATGGGCTATGCTTCGGATAATACCCGTACTTTCCCCGTTGGCGGAAAGTTCTCGCAGAGGCAGAAGGATGTTTACCAGATTGTGCTCAATACGATAAACGGCTCTATTCCGATGATGAAGCCCGGTGAGACTTACCAGTCGATTCATCTGAAGGCTTGCGAAATCCTTGCAGAAGGACTTAAGGCTCTCGGACTTATGAAGGGCGACATGAAGGAGGCCGTACAGCAGGGCGCTCACGCAATGTTCATGCCTCACGGACTTGGCCACATGATGGGTCTGGATGTTCACGATATGGAAGACCTTGGTCAGATAAATGTTGGCTACGACGAGGAAGTCCAGCCGATTAAGATTTTCGGCGTTGCTTCGTTGCGTATGGGCAAGAGGTTGCAGGTCGGCAATGTCTTGACAAACGAACCTGGTATATATTTCGTACCACAGCTTATCGACATTTGGGAACGTGAACACAAGTTCGAGCAGTTCATCAATTATGCCGAGGTTGACAAGTACCGCGATTTTGGTGGCATACGTCTCGAGGATGACATCCTCATAACCCCGACAGGTTCACGCATTGTCGGTGACAGACGCATTCCTATCGAAATCAAAGATGTAGAAGATTTTATGAAATAGACGCATTCATGTTGGGACATGGTCTTTGACCTGCCCCATATAAAGAAAATATATGGACAAAAAGATAACAATAGCCGTTGACGGCTTCTCATCCTGTGGAAAAAGCACCCTTGCAAAGCAGCTTGCTGCAAAGCTGGGGTATGTGTATATCGACAGCGGGGCAATGTACCGTGCTGTGACGCTGTATGCTCTGCGTAACAATATGATTGTTGACGAGGAACTCGATACAAAGAAGCTTATTGCTAGCCTTGACGATGTCAAGATTCATTTCGAGCTGAACGCAAACGGAGAACCGCAGACTTTCCTCAACGGAGCAAATGTAGAACGTGAAATCCGCAAGATATATGTGTCGCAGTGGGTTAGTCCGGTGGCTGCTGTCCCCGAGGTTCGCCACGTGATGGTTGCCCAGCAGCAGAAGATGGGCGAGGCCAAGGGCGTTGTTATGGATGGTCGCGACATTGGAACTACTGTTTTCCCGAATGCCGAGTTGAAGATTTTTGTCACTGCCGAGGTTGATGTCCGTGCGCAAAGACGTTACGACGAGATGCTCTCGAAAGGTGAGCCAGCCGACATGAACGAGGTCAAGCAGAACCTTCAGGAACGCGACCGCATTGACCAGAGCCGCGCAGAAAGTCCGCTTCGCAAGGCCGACGATGCCGTGGTGCTTGATAATTCGCACATTACTCGTGATGAGCAGTTGCAAGTTGCCTATGACTGGGCTATGGAGAGGATAAAATCCGCCCATTGAGCTTGTCGAAATGAGCGTAGTAGAAGTTCTAATTGTTAATTATCAATTGTCCATTGTCAATTAAATTGGTCGATATAGATAAATATGCAGGATTTTGCTTTGGCGTTACCAAGGCGATAACTTCGGCGGAAAACGAACTGTCGGAGTTCGGTTCTGCATGTTGTCTTGGGAAAATCGTCCACAACCAGATAGAGGAAAGCCGTCTAGAAAAACTAGGCCTTCGTACGATTGGCAAAAACGAGATGCAGACAAATCCGCCATCGCGGATGCTGATACGTGCACATGGAGAACCCCCTTCAACATACGACGATGCAAAACGACTCGGAATTAAAATCGTTGACGAAACTTGTCCTGTTGTACTTAAACTTCAGGGCCTTATCGCTAAAACATATAGCGAAAATCCCGATTGTACCATTGTAATCTTTGGAAAGAAAGGACATGCTGAAGTGAACGGACTTGTCGGACAGACAGATGGCAAGGCAATTGTCATTTCTTCGTTGGAAGAGGCTGAAAGCCTAAATGTTGAAGGGAAAATTGCATTGTTCTCGCAGACTACAGCCGATTTCCAGATGTATGGACAAATTGCAGATGTTTTGAAAAACAAGCATTCGGATGTTGAAGTTCACGAAACCGTCTGCGGAAGCGTAAAGAACAGGGTACCAAGGCTTAAAGAGTTTTGTGCCAACTACGATGTTGTAATTTTTGTCAGCGACGAGGCAAGTTCAAACGGACGAATGCTTTTTGAAGTGTGCCGTGCAATTAACAGCAGGTCGTATTTTGTCACCGATGCAGACGATTTGCAGGCGGAATTGTTTTCTGGAGCATCATCGGTTGGCATAAGCGGAGCAACTTCTACACCATCGTGGCTTCTTGATGATGTTAGAAGCAAATGTTGTAAAATAATGGGAGATAAGATATGAAAATCAACGAGTTGAAAATATGCTACAAGGTTCGTAGCCATTCGGAGTTGTCGCCAGAAGAAAAGACTTTGCTGAAGTCGGCAACCGAGGCTGCATCTAAGGCATACGCACCATATTCGCATTTTAGGGTGGGGGCGGCAGTAAAGCTGGCAAACGGAGAAATCCTTAGCGGATGCAATCAGGAAAATGCAGCCTATCCTTCTGGATTGTGCGCCGAGCGTGTGACTGTCTTTTATGCCAATGCAAAATATCCCGATATTGCTGTCGAAACGCTTCTCATAACGGTGCTTGACGAAAATGGCGATTATCGTAATAAGGCTATTCCTCCTTGCGGAGCCTGCCGTCAGGTGCTTACCGAGACAGAAAGTCGCCAAAAAACTCCAATGCGGGTGTTGTTGGTCGGCAAGGACGAGGTGCTTGAATTCGATTCGGCATCAGATTTGCTACCTTTGATTTTTACTAGTAACGAATTATTGTAATGATTATGAATATGTTTAGAGTATTTTTTATTAATGTGCTGATTTTGCTAGGAATAGCAACCGTGGCAAATGCACAGAAGGAATGCCCAGAAGAATGGCAGGCTTATACAACCGACAAGTATTTTTCATGTCTGCAACCAGGCGAAAACGAAGAAATAAAGCCTGAAGATGATTTTTTGTCAGGCTTGGAAAAAACGGCCGTCAACCGTCTTTTGAAAAGTGTTAAGGTTGCAGTCCATAACTTTGTTGCATTGCAGACATTAAGAATCGACGAGGATGCTGTTGTAAAGTATCTTGAAGAGAACGGCTACGAATCTAACGTTGGTGCAAAAATAGTTGAGAAGAAACGTTTTTACAATAACTATACGCATCACGGCTGTGTAATTGCTTATATCAAGAAAGAGTCGGCTAGCAAGTTGTATTGCGACGACATTGCATCATCGCAAAAAAGTATAACAGAAGCATTGTCCAGGGCCAAGGACTTTATTGCCGCAGGAAAGAACGATAGTGCAAGGTTTACTCTCGAAGCAATAGTTCCGAGAATTAAAAGCAACACTAATGAACTTATACTTCTGAGGGTTTTCGGATGCAATCAGGAGACGATAGACGCGTTGCGCGAAAAGCACATGGAGTGCATTGTAGGTCTGAAGGAATGCTTCAAGACTATCGGTCCGAAGATTATGGTTGCCGTTGATTACACTGCCGACGTTTTTGGAACTCCTTACTGGGATATGCAGGAAAGCATCAAGGACTGGCTGGCAACTCGCGGATTCGGATACACAACCGACAAGACAAAAGCTGACTATGTGCTTGTTATTAGGTCATCGTCGAGGAAGTACAACACAATGTCAAATGGCACACAGACTACCTATTATTCGTATGTTGATGCAAATGTTACAATTCAGAAAAAGAATACAGAAAAGCCTGCCTATGACAACAAGTTGTCGATAAAGGGAAGTTTTCTGAAAAGCTACAACGAGGCCGCCTATGTTGCCTACCGTGATTTGGAAAATAAACTGTTGAAGATTCTGGAGGATAACATCAAGTAGTTTTCTTAAATGAATATTCTCGTTCTTGCCAACAAGATGCCTTATCCACCAAAGGATGGTGGCGCTATTGCTACGCTTTCGCTGGCGCGTTCGCTGCGCAGGTGTGGGTGCGAGGTGGACTTGCTGGCAATGAACACACCAAAGCATAACTGCAAAGTGGAGGATATTCCTTACGAAATTTCATCGGAAATAAATTTTTACGCCGTTGACGTTGACACGAAAATCAAAGCAACAAAAGCATTGTGTAATTTGCTTTTCTCATCGAAGCCATACAATGCGGAACGGTTTGTTAATGATGCTTTTGCCGGAAAACTTAAGGCACTTTTGTCCGAAAAGCAGTACGATGTCGTTCAACTCGAAGGCTTGTATCTTTGCCCATACATTGAGACGATTAGAAAATATTCGTCGGCAAAAATTGCTTTGCGTGCGCACAATGTCGAGCACGAAATATGGAAGCGTATGGTCGAAAACGAAAAGTCGCTTCCTAAACGCTTGTATAAGGGCATAATTGCAAGACGTATGCGCAGGTTTGAACTGTCGTACATCAATGCCTACGATTTGCTTGTGCCGATAACCGACCGCGATGCCGATTTCTTCTCGCAGAATGGAAACACAAAGCCTGTGTATGTTGCCCAATCTGGAATCGAACCCGAATCACCATTGCTGAAAATCGATAATTCAAAAGCCGACTTCCCAAGTTTCTCGTTTTTGGGCGCACTAGACTGGCAGCCGAACATCGAAGGCCTTGAATGGTTTGTGCGGAATGTCTGGAATGAGTATCGTAAAAAACATAGTGGGGCTAAATTCCGTGTCGCGGGGCGAAATGCCGATAAGGAATTTGCTGATTTCTTGATTTCCAATGGCATTGACTATCTTGGCGAACTTGAAAGTGTGGCGGATTATTATACATCTGGGACAATTTTCGTTGTACCATTGATGTCAGGAAGCGGAATGAGAGTTAAGATTGTGGAGGCTATGGCGGCTGGCAAGGTTGTGATTACTACTTCGGTGGGCACTGAGGGAATTGCTACGGAAAATGGTAGGAATATCTTTATTGCCGATAATCCAGCCGATTTTATTGCATGTATGGAGAAACTTGCATCCGATAAAGTTTTGTGCGATGATGTTTCTGTAAAAGCTCGAGATTTTATTAAGGACAACTACGATAATAATTTGATTGCCATGGGGTTATTGGATTTCTATAAAGAGGCTGTTGAGAGATGATTTTGGCATTGCAGATATTGTTTTGGGTTGTTGTGGCGTTGGTTTTCCATACTTATGTGGGATTTCCAATTTGGTTGTCACTATTGTCGCGGAAAAAGAATGCTGAGTATAAGCCGATGGATGAATGCCCTGATGTTACGGTAATTATGTCGCTGTACAACGAGGAAGAGGTGATTGCTCAGAAGTTGGAGTCTATTGTCGGCTCGAATTATCCACATGAAAAATTGCATATACTTATAGGTTCCGATTGCAGCACTGACAATACCAACGATATTGTTGCGCAATATTCGCATAAATATCCGTTCATAAAGCTGTTTGCATACACCGAGCGCAGGGGCAAGGCCAATGTTATCAATTCATTGATAGCGGATTGTCCTTCGGACATTATGATTTTGTCGGATGCAAATGTTATGTTCGACAAGGATACGATTTCTGAACTCATGAAGCCTTTTGTTGATGAAAATGTCGGACTTGTGGATTCAAATATGATAAATATTGGCTTGAAGAAGGACGGAATTTCCATTCAGGAGAAGTCGTACATATCGCGAGAAGTTCGCATAAAGAATCAGGAAGGCTTGCTGTGGGGAACTATGATGGGACCTTTCGGCGGCTGCTTTGCCATGCGAAAGAAACTTCATCAGCCGGTGCCGAAGAATTTCCTTGTCGATGACTTCTATATCTGCATGAATGTAATCCGACAGGGGTACAAGGCTGTTAACAATGTGAATGCCCGTGTGTATGAGGATGTTTCCAACAATATTTCAGACGAATTTCGCCGCAAGGTGCGCATAGCGACTGGCGATTTCCAGAACCTTCACAAATTTAGGAGTATGTTATTCTCATCGCGGAAGGGTTTGGCGGTCAGTTTCTGGTCGCACAAGGTTTTGCGCTGGATAACGCCTGTTTTGCTGGTATTGTGGTATGCTGTATGCTTGGCATTGGCGTTTTATCTGAAACTTTACCTTGTCGCTTTCATTCTGTTTAATGCCTTGCTGCTGCTTATTCCGATTGATTTATGTTTGCGCAAACTGAATTGCAACAATGTGCTGTTCAGGTTTGTAACACACTTTTTCTCGATGAACCTGGCATTGTTTATTGGAATGTTCAAGGCAATGAAAGGAGTGGAGTCGGGGATTTGGAAGCCGACGAAACGGAACCAGTAGAAAATAAAAAAGCGGGCTTTTCAGTCCGCTTTTTTGTAGCGAGAGGCGGGATTGAACCGCCGACCTCATGATTATGAATCATGCGCTCTAACCAGCTGAGCTACCTCGCCATCGTCCAGTTTCGTTTGGAAATGGGACTGCAAAAGTATATGTATTTTTGGACATGTGCAAATCTTTTTGAAAAAAAATATACGTAGAAATTTTCTAGTATGAAAAAAATGTTTAATTTTGACCACGAAATAACAAAAATATCTTGTTTATGAAGAAGATAGAGTTAGAGTTTGTTCTGAACACATCTGTGAAAATTTTATATAACCGCCTGCGGACAACGACGGGTCTGTGCGAATGGTATGCCGACAAGGTTACGGAAAAGGACAATATTTTCACCTTTGAATGGGAAGGCGTGGAAGAGTCGGCAGAACTTGTTGCATCGAAGGACTTGTCAATGGTACGTTTCCACTGGCTCGAGTCGGAAGACGACGAATCTTATTTTGAATTTAGAATTGAAGAACACGAACTTACAAACGATGTTGCACTGATTGTTACCGATTTCGTCATCGATGATGAAGAAGACGAAGCCATTGAACTTTGGAACACTCAGATTGCAAACCTTAGACGTGTGATAGGAGCATAGTCCCGCCTGAAATGGGGAAAAATCTTTTCATAGCTGAAAAGCCTAGTGTTGCGAGGGAATTCGCTACGGCTCTCAAGGAATCTATGTCGCACAATGACGGCTACCTCGAGGGTAACACCAGCATAGTGACTTGGTGCGTAGGTCACCTCGTTTCTATGAGCTATCCAGATGCTTACGATCCTACGATGAAACAATGGCGCATGGAGACTCTGCCTTTCATGCCAAAGAAATATTTATACGAGGTTATTCCCAATGTAAAAAAGCAGTTCGACATAGTTAAGTCGCTGCTTACACGCCAGGATGTCGATTGCATATATGTCTGCACCGACTCGGGACGCGAGGGAGAATACATCTACCGTCTTGTTGACAGAATGGCTGAAGTGCCTGCCGAGAAGCAGCGCCGACGCGTGTGGATTGACTCGCAGACCGAAGAAGAAATCTTGCGTGGAATACGCGAAGCAAAACCGCTGTCGGCATACGATGCGCTGTCCGATTCCGCTTATCTGCGCGCCAAGGAAGACTATCTTATGGGTATAAACTTCAGCCGAATACTTACATTGAAATATGGCTATCCTGTAAAGAACTACCTGAAACTCGATAAAAACTGTGTAATTACCGTCGGACGTGTCATGACCTGCGTGCTTGGCATGGTTGTTCGTCGCGAACGCGAAATTCGTTCTTTTGTAAAAACACCTTTCTTCCGTATAATTGGTAGTTTCGGTGGCGAGGAAGGTTCTTCCCTGGGAGAATGGAAGGCTGTGGAAGGTTCGAAATATTTTAATTCGCCATTGCTATACAAGGAAAACGGTTTCCGCAAGCGCGAGGATGCCGAAGCTTGCATTGTCATTATGCAAGCCGAAGGTGATACTGCGCAAATAGCTGGAATTGAGAAGAAAAAGGAAAAGAAAAATCCGCCTTTGCTGTTCAACCTTGCCGAATTGCAGAACGAGTGTTCCAAGTTGTTCAAGATTAGTCCCGACGAGACCTTGAATATTGTACAAGATCTATACGAAAAGAAGCTTGTGACTTACCCGCGTACCGATGCGCGTGTGCTTTCGTCGGCGGTGGCGAAGGAGATTACCAAGAATCTGCACGGATTGGCCACCCAATCTGAATATCTTGAGTTTACTAAGCAGATAAAAGGTTTCGGCCTTTATGAGAAAATCGGCAAGAGCCGTTATGTCGATGACAAGCAGATAACCGACCATTATGCTATAATTCCAACAGGACAGGGCGTGTCAAACTTGACTTCTTGTTCCGACATTGCACAAAAGGTTTACGACCGTATTGCTCGCCGTTTTCTTGCAATATTCTATCCGCCAGCCGAATACAGGAAAGTTTCTATTGATATGCAGGTCGGGACAGAACATCTGTTTGCCAATTTCAAGGTGCTCGAAGATGCCGGCTATCTTGTGGTTGCTGGATTGCCCAAAAACGATGATGACAAGCAGCAACAAGACAAGGATGACGTTGTCGATTCTGGAAGTTTTGAATTTGTAAACAAGTTGCGCAAGGGTGCTTCGTTGCCAGTTAAAGGTTACGAAATAAAGGAAGGCGAAACCACGCCGCCCAAACGCTATAATTCTGGCTCGCTAATTCTTGCAATGGAAAATGCAGGTCAGCTGATTGAAGACGAGGAGTTGCGTGAGCAGATAAAGGGTAGTGGAATTGGAACAAGTGCCACACGAGCAGAAATTTTGAGCAAGTTGGTAAAGTTGGAATATCTAAACCTTAACAAGAAGACACAGACTATTACTCCAGCCAAATTGGGCGAAATGGTTTATGAAGTCGTCGCGGCATCAATCCGCCAGATGCTTAATGCGGAACTTACTGCAAGCTGGGAGAAAGGTCTTTCGATGGTGGCAAGCGGTACTATTGGAGAACAGGACTATATGGTTAAGCTTGAGGCTTTTGTTGCTAAGATGACAGAATCTGTCAAGCGTCTCAACAACCAGAACTCGCTTTATGGCGCATTCAAATCGGTTGAATCATTTTATTGATTATCATTTCATCGGGTCGAATATGCTGAAATGTACGCTGCCGTATCTTTTCATCGATACGAAATGCGGGAACGAGGAGAAATCGTTGCTTTCGCCGTGCTCGATTATAAGATATGAGGTATCGGTAAGCAGACTGTTGCGAAATACCGAATGGTAGATTTCTTCAATGTTTTCTAGAGCATATGGCGGGTCGGCGAAAATCACATCGAATTTCTTTGTGCAAGTGTCCAGGTAGCGGAAGACATCAGACTTGTAGATTATTGCTTGAGAGAAACCTAATTCCTTGAAATTCTTTTCAATATATGCTGCATGCTTTACATTGCTTTCAACCGCGACAAGCGATTTTACGCCACGGCTTGCGAACTCGTAGGAAATGCTTCCCGTACCGCTGAAAAGATCAAGAACGTCAATGTTCTCAAAATTAAAGTCGTTGTTCAGGATGTTGAATAAAGCTTCCTTTGCAAAATCGGTGGTCGGACGAGCCTTGAAGTTTGCCGGTGGCGTAAAGTTCTTACCCCTGTATTTCCCGCCTATTATTCTCATTGGTTGATATTTAAGAAATTATAGAAATAGTGCGGTGAAAATTCCTGGAAGCGGAAAAAGTACTTGTAGTCCCTGTTTATCGATTCGAAGTAAACTGTCCTAATGAATTTCTTTAAGTGTATTACAGTCAGGCTGTCCTGTTCGATAAATCCCGAAAATGCCACTTCGCAGTCTTCTTGCGACAAACCAAGCTGCTCGAAGTTGTTTACAATAAAGTATAGTATGTCGTTTGCCGACTTATAACTATAGGTATTGTAATTTACAATTTGTCCCTTGTCGATGACAAGTATTTCGAAGAAATCTTCGAACACTTGAACCAGCATTCTTTGTCGGTTCGGTTTTTCGCTGATTTTTGTCTTCGTAAGTCCTGTTTCAATGAGCGGATACGATTGTGGGTACAAATTGTAGCGCGGGAACAATTCGTCGAGTAGGGAAGAGATTTCTTTTTCGATGGCAAAGATTATAACAGTCTGTGACTTTGTCAATCTTGAATAACGGATTTCGTCACCTGGAGAAATTCTTCTGTTGAGGGCATATATGCTTTCAGCAGAATTCTCGTCGAATATGACATCGGGAACTATCGTTACATTTCGTGTTGCATATACTATGTTTATGTTTTCGAACTGAGCATCCTTCACTCCTTCGTCTTCGATAAACTTCCGAATCTCATCGGCTTTATTAACGTCGAACTGCATTGAGACGAGGGCCTGTATCTTTTTGTCGTCGATGTCGTATATAGAATAAGAAAGTCCATCTTGAGAAATCAAGATGGACAGACTATTTTTTGAGAGCAAATCAATGTCGCCCTTGATGCGGACAGATTTCATTGTTACTCCTGTTTTTTCTTTTCCATTGTAGCGTCCCAGTTACCTGCGTTGTTGTTTGCTTCGTCAAGTTTACCAACTCTCAGGCAGGTATCTTTTATTTTGTCCTTGTAGTTAACTGTGAGCTGTCTGTTGAGACCGTCAAGCAGGTCGTCGTACAAAGCATAGCACTGGAAAACCTTAACTGCAACACCAGAACCGGTCATAACAGTTGCTGTATCCATCTTGAATTCAACCTTACGGCCAACCCTTGTGTATCTTATTTCTTCTACAGGATATTCGAGGTGCTTGAACAAGGAATCCTTTACAGGAACCAAGGTGGTGTCACGACGGAAATTCTTAAGTCCGTTATCTTCAACTTCTTTCCAGTTGCCAGTCTTCTTTGCTTTTGCAATCATATCGAGAGCCTTCTTTTCTGTCAATCCGGCTTTCAACTGTTCGTCGGTCAATGTTCCGATTGCCCTAACAACCTTCAAGTTGCCGTTGTTGATGAAGTTAATCAGTTCATCGAACGATGGTGTGTAAAGATGTTCGTATGTCGGAACTTTGCTTTTTACAAATATGGTGTCCTTTCCGTTGACTTCCTTTATTACTTTCTTTCCATTCTTTACAGAGTCCTTGGTGTAAACTGGAGAAAGAACGTTTTCCTTAAAAGCGACCTGTGCGGTACGTATTGCTATCAACTGGTCAACAGTGGTCTGGAATCTTGCCACTCTTTGTTCTTCGTATTCAATTGGCGTTTCAATGCCATCAACTATCTTGTAAACCAAAAAAGCTACTAATGCAAGTAGTACAACCGAAACAACGATTCTAATTACCTTTTCCATTATTGAAATTTTAAGTTTAATTTTGCAGTCGCAAAGTTAGATTTTTTTTGTGATAACACAAGCAAATATTTAAAAACTTTAAATGACGCGGGAAGAATTTAAGGAACGGTTGGGTTTTCTAATGAATTGTGAACTGACTGTCGGGCAGTTATCTGCTTCTGACACACTATATTCGTTTATGGGAAACCGCGACAAATTCTGTACTTTTCTTCTCAAGGGATATGCTGGAACTGGAAAAACGACTCTTATAAGTGCGTTTATAAAGTTGCTAGAAGAAGTAAAGATAAACACAGTTTTGCTTGCTCCGACAGGTCGTGCGGCCAAGGTGCTGTCGAACTATTCGGGACGGCACGCATCAACAATACACAAATGCATCTATCGCAAAAAATCAACTGCCGACCCTGGAAGCAATTTCTCACTGAACTACAATAATTTCAAAAATACGGTTTTCATTGTCGATGAAGCTTCGATGATTGGGAATGCACAAAATCCCGAAAATGCCTTTGGCAGCGGCCGGCTTCTGGACGATTTGCTTGCCTACGTTTTCAACGACAACAACTGCCGACTTATTCTGCTTGGCGATTCTGCACAGTTGCCGCCAATTGGTACGGTCATCAGTCCTGCACTTGACGAAAATTACCTCAGTGCATACGGCATGACAGTTTTTTCGTGCGAACTTTCCGAAGTGGTAAGACAAGACGCTGATTCGGGCATTCTATTCAACGCCACGCAGTTACGCAAGATGATGACCGATGGCAATTTCAATTTTCCAAAGTTGAAGTGCAAAGGTTTTCCTGAAATACAGTCCATAACAGGCGCGGAACTGATTGATGAAATTGAAAATTCGTATTCCCGCTACGGCAACGACGAAACCAGAATCATCTGCAAGACAAACAAATACGCCAATCGTTACAATATGGGAATCCGCAACCGCATTCTTTGGCGCGAAGAGGAACTTTCGTATGGCGACTTGCTGATGGTTGTCAAGAACAACTACTCGTGGCTACCCGAGAATGCAGAAATCGACTTCATTGCAAACGGCGATATGCTTGAGGTTCTGAAAGTTAGACGGCACTACGAACTATATGGGCATAGGTATGTTGACCTGTATGTGCGGTTTGTTGATTTTCCCGACTTGGAAATAGAGGTGAAGGCTCTTCTCGACACTTTGGCAATTGACTCAGCAGGTATGCCAGCCAACTACTACAAGGAACTGTGGGAACAACTTGAAATCGACTATCAAGAAATTACCGATACAAAAAAACGTCACGAAGCAATACTTAAAGACCCGTACTACAATGCCTTGCAAATAAAATATGCTTATGCATTGACCTGCCACAAGTCGCAGGGCGGACAGTGGAAGTCGGTGTTCATCGATCACGGATGGCTGAACAAGGAAGAAATCACCGATGAAGGCAAATACGAATTTCTGCGGTGGCTATATACCGCAATTACAAGGGCAACAGAAAAATTGTATCTGGTGAATTTCGACAAGGAATTTTTGGAAGAATAAAAAAACTAAACTATGAAAGAAATTACAGAAGATTGGTTTGATGAGATTACTGATTCAGGTCTGTTTGATAAAAGTGATTTAAAAGATGCGGATGCAACTCCGTTTCAAGTCCATAAAATAACAGATGAATATGCTATTGTTGGAGATGGCGAAGGCAGATATGTCGGCATTTACAAGTCTGGATTGTATTTGGTAAAGGATGAGCATACTGCAATTCCTAATTTTACCATTGACGATGAAAACACATTGAAACTCTATAACTTAGCACAATGTTATCTTGCAGAATATGGCAATCCGTATCACGAATATGTTAATGACGCAGAGGACAATTTGAAGTTTTTTGAGTTATTGGGTTATACTCTTGGCGAAAATCCAGATGAGGAAGTTAAGCGCAGACACGAACTGCTTGGCAAATTGAAAGCTCAGCCTCAATATTTGCCTGATACTTTAAATATGAAGAACATAAACTTCTCTATCGAGTCGGATGATTTCAATAATGCTCTCGAGTATAAATTGCAGAGACTAGAACGTGGTTTTGACGATACAGAGACATGGAATCTTTATGTTACTATTGCTGGTTTTGTCCTTCCTAGACTTAAAAGATTTAAGGAAATAACAATGGGATATCCTGCGAGTATAACGGAAAAGGAGTGGAATGAGAGCCTTGACAAGATGATATTTGCATTTGAAACAGTGCTAAACGAAGATGATGATATTGATTGCTGTGATAATGAAAAAGTAAAGGAGGGATTGTCCCTATTTGCAAAGCATTATTTGCATCTTTGGTGGTAAGCTAAAGCAAGATTTTTTCAATTATTGTCTGCTAAAATATGCGTTGTCACAATTTTTGCACTGCCATGCAGCAAAAATATGCGCCAACGCTTCCAAATACACACGTTTTTCTATATATATGTAACCTCTCCGAGGTTAATATGGTCTTTTCAAAACCTAGCACACATATTTCTTTGTTAACATAACGATTTGATGCATAGTGTTTTGAATGGATTAGCGGGAACTTTTAGCGGACAAGAATAAAAGGAAATGAGAAAGCGAGATTCGTCTCTGAATTCCAACTGTGGTACAATTTGTACCTTACTTCGTATGCTTGCTGCCAATGGAAAAAACAGACAAGTTCAGGCTGCTACTTTGGAAAGCATATTCATTATTATACAGTCAATTCCATCTCCCAAAGCGGACTCAACAATAGTTGAACCCTTCATCTCTTTATTTCGATAATTTTTCAAAAACCTTTATAAACTTGTCAGCAAGAACCGAATATGTGTGATTTTTTAGCACAAACTCTTGTCCTTTGCCACCCAAAATTTGCAAGTCTTCCCTTGACATCGAAGCTAGTTTTATAATAGCATCAGCAATAGCTTCGGCATTTTCGGGTTCAACGCTTATTCCACAGCCGGCTTCTGCCACAGGATCATTTGCCGCATCAACTGCGTGGACGATAGGTTTTCCAGACATTTCGTAGTCGAAAATTTTGTTCGGAGAAATGCCAAATCTGTACAATGGATTCTTTTTCCAACCTATGAAAAGCAAATCCATAAGTGACAGCAAATTGGGAACTTGCAGTTTGGGTATTGGCTCGAAGAAGAAAACATTATTTATGTTCTCGTCGGCAGCCCTTTGGACAAGACGTTGTTTTTCCACTCCGTTGCCAACAAGGACGAAAGCAATGCGCTTGTCCGACAATATTTTCGCTGCATCAATAAAAGAATCAAGACTATTTGATATTGCGTGACCGCCAAGATAGCCGACAATGAAACCGAACTTTGTCCTTATATTCTCAATTTCAGAACGCATGCTATCACTTATGCTTTCCGGATTTTCCCAATCTTCTTCGACAATGCCATTGGGGACATAGTAGAATTTTTCGCGAGGCAGACCGCGTTCTTCTGCATGGTCTATCGCCTTAGGCAGCATCGACACAACAGCATCGACATTTGCATAAGCAAAATCTTCGGCGCGCTGCATTACACGGATAAACGGATGCTTGGGACTATATCCGCCAAGTTCCATCGGCGAGAGCGGCCAAAGGTCGTGAATTTCATATATATACTTTGCTCCATAATGGTCGGCTATCCTTTTGGCGGGATAATTGTCGAGCGGATAAGTTGATGAAGCAATGACGACATCGGGAACAAAACCGTTGAGTATCTTTTTGTATCGATACTTCAACTGCCAGACAAACGAAAACATCGACCTTATGCGCCCAACGCCATTGCCCTTGTATTCGTTTGTCTTTACCCAACGATAATGTACGCCGTCAATGGTTTCGTCGCTTGCTTGCGGTTGCCTTTTGCGCAAATGCGAAAAAGTCGCACCAACAATAAGCACCTCGTGACCAGCTTTCTGCCACTCGCGAGCCATGTAATAGGGGCGGAACTCCATTCCCAGCTGTGGCGACCCTGCATAATGGTTAATCAGCAAAATATTCATTTGTCCAACAATGAGTTATATAATTCTAACAAAATTTCAGACTGCGTGTCCCAGTTGTATTTTTCTTCCACAGCCTTACGTCCGTTTTTTCCCATACTTCTGGCGGCTTCCCTGTCGTTGCACAGTCTTGTTATTTCATTTGCAATGGCTTCTGTGTCAAAAGGATTTAGGCAAACTCCACAACTTGCCGACTCGACAATGTCTTTCCACAACGCGAAATCGGAGCAGATTACGGGAATGCCAGCAGCCATGTACTCGAACATCTTTATCGGAAGGGAATCGATGTAGCTTGGCATCGGGTGGAGGGTAATAAGTCCTGCAACCGACCTGCCATAAACTTCGTTTACCTTTTTCCTGTCAATGTAGCCGAGATATTCAACTTTTTCCCATCCGTTTTCCGACTTAATGCTTTCTTGAAGAGATTCGGGGTCGAAGTTGCCACCTAATATCAATTTGCATTGCGTTTTCCCGATTGCCGCAACCATTTCGTGTATGCCACGAGTGTAAAATAGTCCACCGACATAGCATACGGCGTTTTCCTTTTCTTCCCACGACGGATTGAACACAATGTCATCAAGGACTGGATAGTTGTTGACATTTCTGACAGGTGCGGAAGTAACTTTTTCAAAACGTTCCTTTATATGCGGAGTGGCAGCAACAACAGCGCTAAGTCGTCTTACTTTCCGGTTTTCCGTTCGTTCCGATATTCGTGAAGCCGTTTTGCGAAGGGGCTTCGGTATCCAAGGCTTTGTAAGTATCTGACGGGGTAGGTCCTCGTGGCTGTCGTAGATTACAGTCTTGCCTTTCTTCGCCAGTTTTACGCCAGTGGAAAGCAATTCCGAATCGTGAAAGTGATATATGTCGGCATTGAGTTCCAATGCTTTATGATATGCTTTGCGCGGAAATTTCAATATTCTCTGTATTCGTCCGTCGGGTTTGCCGACATCGAAAATTTTTATTCCATCAATAGATTCATCACCTTTGCCGTCGGCAACGATAAGGTTCACATCGCTGAAATTCTTAGCCAGCGACTTACATTCCTTGATGAATATTCTTATATCATATCGCGGATGAACAGTGGTTATGTGGCATATTTTTGTCATTGTCGGTATCTTTCATGAAAAATATCAGAATCAGCAAAAGGAACAATCCGCCGTGGGTTAACATACTGGTTAGCAGTGCGCTGTTTAAGAATAGCATAACGAAAGCTATGACGATTCCGAAATAGGTCTTGTCGATGTTAAGCGATTCTATGAACTTTATAATTATGGCTGTAACCATCACAAATAGGATGGAGCCGATGTGTCCGAAGTTCATGAATCCGTCGGCGATAATTCCGGTGTTGCAACTTGTTCCCGGCTTGCCGTACATATAGTCGCCCATCAGGAATGCAGGTTCAAGCGAGTATGGATAGTCGCTAAAACTACTTAAAACACTGTGAGACAGGTATATTGGATTGCCGTCGTAAAAGTCGAAGCAATAGTTGCAAATTTGTACCGGGAGGAAAAACATACGCCGTACAAAGATAGATTCGGCGAGAATATTGCCAGTGGTTGCGCTTACAATTAATGATGTGGAAATCAGAATCAGTATGCCCGACAATATAAGGCCTGCTTTTGACCTGTAGTTGTCGAAAAAGTAGAAGGCGACAATAAGGAAAATTGACAAGAACAATGCCTTGTGCGGATTTACAGCAAATATGTAAAGCATCAGAAGTATGCCTATTGCACTCATCCACAGCTTCTTTTCCTTTATGCCCAGGATTATGGCGATAGGGAGTACGACTTTCGTGAGCGGTCCCATAAGATAGGAGGTGAAAATGTTTCCTGCCGATTTTGCCGCCGCACGGGCTTCGTAAAGGTCCGAGCCAAAGGTGAACGACTTTGCGTTTATGTTGAATTTATATGTCAGCACAAATGGAATTAACATTATGATTGACAACAATATAAGAACTGGCAGCTTGTGCTTTTCCTTGACGGTTTTTATTCTGAATTTTGGAATGACAATGTATTTGCTCGTTATTGCATAGACAAACAGCAGCGAGTAAATGGGGGCGAATATCGTGCAGTTGCCAAACTGGTACATTATTATTGATGGTACGGCGAAAGTAATTGCGACAAACATACTGATTGCGTAGGAGAAGTCGGAAATGCTTTTGTTGACAAACAGACGCACCATAAGAGCGAAAAGCATTACAAATCCGACACATATAGTAGTTGTGCCGTATGATAGCACGAAGTTGTTGGCTGTTGCGTATAGAGGCACGACAAAATCAAAATATTCGTACAGCATCACAAGGTAGAAGCACACGAACATCAGCAGATGCAGAATATTGTTTGATATGAGCTTAGCTTTCATTTCCAGTGCGTTTGTCGTATTTGCGTGTACAGTTGATAATCAGTAGGAAATATATCGTGTAGGCAACGATGTTGATGCCCGTGTATATTGCAAGGAAGTGTGTTATAGGCAAGTTGGTCAGACAAAGCAATGCAATAACAGCGCCGAAATAGCAAATTTGCCAGGCGGCAAGGACTTTCAGTTTTTCAAGTACCGTAAAACTTATGCTCAATGGCGAAACAATGAACTGCACGGCGAATGCAGGTGCCAATATTGCCGAGTAATTGCCTGATACTCTCCATGTTTCGGAAAAAAAGAAAGAAAACAGACTTTCGCCCCAAATCATTATGACAATCATAAACGGAAGTATGCCGATGCACAGGTACATTGCGGTTTTCAATATGCTTGGCGTTAGTTTCGCATTGTTTTTTACCCTGTCACTCAACTCCTTTAGTAATACTTGAGATAAGGAAGCTGTAATAAATGATATTGGCACGATTAGCATCTGTCTGCTTAGGTCAAAATAACCCGCCGTTTCGGAACTGTAGAACTTGTTTATGAAGAATACAGGAAGCAACATGCTAGCCGTGTTTAATACAGCCGGTATTGTCTGATATTTCGGGAAAGATGAATAGCGGCGTAATGATGCGCGTATTTTCCTGAATGACAAATTTCTAAATGTGAATCCTTTGCGCTTTGCCTGATAAAAACCGGCGGTTATGTTGGCTGCATTTCCGACAATATCTCCCGTAAAAAGTCCAGATGCCGATTTTATCGCTCCGAATATTGTCTGTACGATTCCTTCTGAAAGCCGTCTCGACACCTTGTTTATGGAAATGGCCTTGAATGCAGAATTCCTTGTAAGCCAGTAGTTAAAAAACTGGTAGGTAGAGAAAAGGAAGGTTGACAATGGCACAAAGTAGAGCCAGTATCCATATTCTTCTGGAAAATCCAGCCATTTGATAATATATGTCTTGAAAATAATTGTTACAATCAGTACCAATATGTTAATTGACAGAGAAATAAGGATTCCGCCGGCAACAAGCCCCGATGCTTTCCTATCTTCTTTTGGAAGTACGACAGCAAGTTCGTAACGCATTGTGGACAAGATGACTAGTATTCCCACAATGCTCATATATACCGAAAAAGCGCCGAAAACTTCTGGCGAGTACAACCTGCGAAGGACAAGTTGAAAGAGCATCAGTATTATTTGTGCTATAGCGGTTCCCGACACCAGCAGTGTTACATTCTTCAATATGCGGTTGTTCAGGAGTTTACGAATTTCCATCGTCGGGTTGCTTGGGCTGTTTTAGGCTTGTGCTTTTTCGTCGCGATTATAATTTCTGTAGAAATCGGCGAATATAAAAACGAATACCATAAACAGGAACGAAATGACAGCAGTTGCTACCACGCGCATAATTCTGTTTGGCGCAGGTGATATCAGGGTAGAAGGAACATGTAGCACATCGAAGAAACTGTCAAGTTCGCTGATGTCGATTGATGCTTCATTTATCATTGCGCTTGTGTTTGTTATATACTTTGCATTTTGTTCAAGTCCAGCCTTAAGTTTTGCTATCTTAGGGTCTGTGTTGATTGCATTTGACACATTTCCGTCAATCCTGCCGATAATCTGTTCGTATGTCTTGCCCGATTCTCCTTTAACGGCTTCGTATATTTCGACAATACGTGCTTCCATCAGTTTTACAATGGAATCATTCTCAGAGTCTTGAGCTTTGATCTTGTCGGCTAGCGGTGCACTGAGCTGGTCTAGATTTTCTGTAAGATACGACCTAATTTGTTCGTTGAATGACTGGTACAATATGTCGGCCAGACGTGTGGCTTCTTCCTTTGTCTCTCCCTTTGCCGACAATGTTGTCTTAGTGTCGTTTGTGATAAGGATGCGTTTGTTGTAGTTGGATTCGGTTAGCTTGCTATCTTCTCCAGCTTGATTTATTATCGACTGCTTGAAATTTTCATCGTAGCGAACGGCATTTACAACATAGTCAATATCAATGAATCCGATACTTTTGACATTCTTTGCGCGTAGTTCGTACTTTGCTTCGTAAAGGTATGGTTTTACCGATGGCAGCGTGTAGATGTATGATGCAATAGTTGCTACTGCGGTAACAGCCAATATCCATATTTTTTTCTTCCATACTATTGATAGATAGTATTTTACAGTTTTCATGTCGTTTTTATGTTTTTGTGCAAAATTACATTGTTTTGTTGATGTGTGCAATATTATATTTCTTTTTATTACTTTCGCGCCATAAATTTTAAAACTATGAAAATAGCTCTCGCTCAATTGAACTACCACATTGGAAATTTTGAGTCCAATGCAGAGAAAATTATTTCTACGGCAAGGAAAGCAAAGGAAAACGGTGCAGACCTTGTTGTTTTTTCAGAATTGTCGGTTTGCGGATATTGCCCTTGCGATTTGCTCGAAATGGCAGATTTCGTGGCTGAATGCAATGCAACCGTTGAAAAAATAATTGCCGAATGTGCTGATATTCCAATGATTATCGGTGCGCCTTTGACTAATGAGGGAAATCACGGCAAAAGATTATACAATGCTGCGCTATTTATTTCCGATGGCAATGTCAAGTCGCAGTGCAAGACTTTGTTGCCCAATGCAAATGTGCTGAACGAACATAGGTACTTCGAGGCAAGCGACAAGTTCGACCTTGTCAATTTGAACGGCGTTAAAATAGCGATGGTAGTCGGCAACGATGTGCTTGATTATCCGATGGGTATGCTTGCTAAGTTAGAGCCTGACTTTATAGTAAATATTTCGGCAGTTCCATATTCTCACGACAATTTTCACCATCAAAAACTTTCGGAAGTTGCAAAGAAATACAAGTTGCCGTTGCTAAATGTAAACCAGGTCGGTGCGAATACCAATTTAATATACGAAGGTCGCAGCATTGCTTTCAACGAAAACGGCAAGGTAATCGCAGAATGTAAGTCGTTTGAAGAAGATTTGCAATATGTTGAAACAAAGTCGTTTAAGTCAGAAGGAGAGGAGCTTTGTAAAAATGACACTACCGAAAGTATATTCAATGCAATTACTCTTGGTTTGCGCGACTACTTTGCAAAGATGAACTTCAAGACGGCTGTTCTCGGTCTGTCTGGCGGAATTGATTCGGCTGTGGTTTTGGCTCTTGCCGTAAATGCTCTCGGTCGCGAAAATGTTCATTCGATTCTAATGCCGACCTGCTATTCCAGTTCGCACTCAGTTGACGATTCTTTGGAAATGTTAAATAGAACTAAATCAAGCTACAACATTATTCCAATTGAAGATTTACGCAAACAATTTGGCATAGCAATGAGCGAGGCTTTTGAAGGGACAAAACCTGGGCTTGCCGAGGAAAATATTCAGGCCCGTCTTCGCGGAAGCATTCTGATGGCATATTCTAACAAGTTCGGCAATATTCTGCTCAACACTTCAAACAAGAGCGAGGAAGCCGTCGGCTATTCGACGCTTTACGGTGACATGTGTGGTTCGTTGTCGTTGCTTGGAGATGTATATAAGACTGAAGTTTACCGACTTGCACGCTACATCAACGAACATTGCGGAAACATTATTCCGGAAAATATCATTACAAAGGCTCCATCGGCAGAGTTGCGTCCCGACCAGAAAGATCAGGATTCGCTGCCGCCATACGATATTCTTGATGGCATCTTGAACTGCTATCTTGAAAACAATATGACTGCCGATGAAATAAAAGCCAAAGGCTTTGATGCTGAAACAGTTGACTTTGTTTTGAAACTCGTTAAGCGTGTCGAATACAAGCGTTTCCAGGCTCCACCGATTCTGCGTGTTTCGTCCTGTGCTTTCGGACATTCGCAGGATGTACCGTTAGTGGCTAGATATTAATTGACAATGGACAATGGACAATTGACAATGGACAATGGACAATTAACAATGGACAATTAACAATGGATAATGGACAATGGATAATTGACAATTAACAATGGACAATTAGCTACGCTGAGCTGAAGGTTGACAATGGATAATTAGCCGCTCCCTGAGCGTAGTCGAAGGGTCGGCATAATGAAATCAATGATTATTATATTTATAGCGGCACAATGTATTGCGCCGCTATATTTTTTACCTAAATATTTCCACGGCCTTGTCGAAAATTCCGCTCAAATAGGCGAGTGTCATTCCATAGTTTGATATTGGAATGCCAGCATCAACAGCAGGCTTCAGCCTGTTCATCAGTTGTTTGCGTGTGACCATACAGCCTCCGCACTGAATAACCATAGCGTAGTCGGTAATCTTGTTGGGAATCTCATCAAGTCCTGCTACAAATGTGAAGGACAAGTCCTTGCCTGTGAATTTGCGCAGTCCGTTCGGGAGTTTAACACGGCCAATGTCTTCGCAGGAAACGTGATGGCTGCAACTTTCGAGCATCAGAATTCTGTCGCCGTCTTTCAAGTTGGAAATATGTGGAGTACCTTTCAGGTAGTTTGCAAAGTCGCCCTTGCTACGGGCAAGGACTATCGAAAAACTTGTCAGCGGAACATCGTTGGGAATCAAATTCTTAACCTTGTGGAACACCTGTGAGTCGGTTATGGCAAGGCGAGGCTTTATTCCACGTCGGAAAAATTCTTCTACTTCGGTATCCTGAATAACAATTGCCATACTATGGTTGTCGAGGCAATCGCGGAGAACCTGTACCTGCGGCAGAATCATTCGTCCCTGCGGTGCTTCGCTGTCTATAGGCGTGATTAGCAGCACAATGTCGTTGACATTTATGATGTCGCCAAGAAGCGAACCGAAGGTCCATGTGCTTTCCGGAGCAATCTGCTTTATTGTATCGAAAACGAGCTGTACATTGTCGCGGTTGGTTGTCGTAAAGCCGATTACGGGTACGTTGAACTCGTTCTCAAGGTCTGATTTAAGTTTGCTGTCGAGAGGAGCGAGGTCCGACTTGTTGTGAATTATGAAGAAAACGGTCTTTAGTTCCTTCAGCCTGCTGATGATTTTGCGCTCGTAGTCGCCAAACTCGTTGTTTGAAATCACAACTATGGCGATGTCGATAATGTTTAGGGTTTCGAGCGACCTTTGGATTCTGAGCTGACCGGTTTCGCCTTCGTCATCGATTCCGGCGGTGTCAATGAATATCACTGGCGCGTATCCGAGTATTTCAAACGAACGCTTTACGGGGTCGGTAGTCGTTCCCTTCAAGTCAGACACAATAGAAATATTTTGTCCAGACAGACAGTTGATTAACGACGATTTTCCAACGTTTCGCCTGCCGTAGATCCCGATGTGCGGCTTATTGTCCTTTCCTTGTTTCATAATTTTACTTTTTGCAGTTGCATATTGCTTCGTATAGTTCTGGCAATCGCTTTGAAATTGCAATCGGGCGGTTATTCTCGATAAAGCAGTGGGTGCTTTGTGCCGTGCAGATTATCTTGTCGCCAACACGCATAACGTATGAAATGTCGAACTTCAGTTCGCTCACGCTTGCCACCGAAACTTCGATTTCAATCACATCCTTAAATGTTGACGGGCGCTTGTAGTTACAAGAAACCGCAACGACAGGGGAGAAGACTCCTTCTGCTTCAACCTTTTCAAAGCCAAATCCAATCTGGTCGAGCCAGTCAACGCGGGCTTCCTCCATAAAACGTATATAGTTTGAATGGTGAGTAACACCCATACGGTCACATTCGTAGTATTTTACCTCGTGTCTGTAAGTATGCATAGCTTTAATTTTAATTGTTGCAAAGATATGCTTTTTTTGAAAAAGGCACCGACTTGCGCCAATGCCTTTTTCACTTACTAACTTGTCATTTATTTTCTTTTCTGTTGCTTTCTCAATTCTTCCTGCTGTCTTTTTGAGGCTTCTTCGAGACGCTGCATCCACTTCGATTTCTTCTTCGGCTTGTTCTTGTTGGCTTCCATCTGTGCAAGAAGTTTGTCCTCTTTTACTACGAATCGCTGGATAATCCAAGTCTGCAAAATGCTGAACAGGTTGGCCAACAGGTAGTAGTAGCTCAAACCTGACGAGTACTTGTTGAACCACAACAGCATCAGTACAGGCATCATCCACATCATAACCTTCATTCCAGGCATCGAGTTGCTTGGATTCTGGCTGCTTGTCATCTTCTGCTGTACAAACATCGAGATTGCCATAAGCAAGGCAAACAAACTGACGTGATTACCATAAAGCGATGAAATTATAGGAATGTTTGTGCTCCACTCCAATATTGCATCGTATGACGAAAGGTCTGATGCCCAAAGGAATGGCTGCTGGCGCAATTCGATTGAGGCAGGGAAGAAGCGGAACATTGCAATAAGTATCGGGAACTGTAACAACAACGGCAGACAACCACCCATCGGACTTACGCCCGCCTTCTGGTAGAGGCTCATCTGTGCCTGCTGGCGTTCCATTTCCTTGCCCTTCGGGTACTTTGCTGCAATTTCGTCAAGTTGCGGCTTCAGTACACGCATCTTTGCTGTTGACATATACGACTTGTAGGTGAGCGGGAAAAGAACCAACTTTATTATTATGGTCATCAGCAGAATGATGATGCCATAGTTGGCAATTCCACGACCCAACAGGTTGAACATCGGGATGATGGCGTACTTGTTAACCCAGCCGAAAATTCCCCAGCCCAGCGGGATGACCTTTTCCATATCCATATCGTTGCCATCCTTGTCGGTGTATTCCTTCAGCAACGAGTACTTGTTCGGGCCAAAATAGAAGCTGAAATCCTTTGACACCTTGTTCTCGTCGGGAAGTTCGAGGAAGAAATCCGACTGGAAGGTCTTCAAGGCTCTTGGATTGTCATTTTCGTTAAGTTTTACCAGCGAAATTTTCGGGTCACCCAATGCGTTGTCCTTGGAAATCAAGATAGAGGAGAAGAACTGCTGCTTGTAGGCAATCCACTGTGCGCTTCCCTTTGTGTCGTAGCTGTCGGCATCCTTCATTTCGTTGAGGTTCTCGATTTCCTCGTCCGACATACGCATAAAAATGGTAGTGTTGTTCGATTCCCAGTCGCGACCTCTTTCCAGTGCAAACACATCAACGTACCACTGCATTCTGGTGCTGGTGTTGTCCTTGATTTCGTCCTTCAGACCAACAAGGTTGAGGCTGAAGTCCATCATATAGTCGTCGGGATGGATAACGTAGTTGTACTCAATGTATTTGCCTGCCTCGGCATTCAGACGCATAACGAAACTTAAGTCGTTTTCGCCAACCTTTATGGTGTCGCCGGTTGGTGTCTTTCCTCCAGCCAACATCGGCTCGAAATACATATTGTTGGTAACCAACGGCTTTCCGCTAACAGACAATACCACGCCAAATGTTGAATTTTCGTCGTTCTCAAACAGCACAAGAGGTTCCTTGTTGAATGTGACATAGTCCTTCAACTGTACGGAATAGATTTTTCCGCCCTTGTTTAAGAAGGTGATTATCATCTTGTTGTTCTCGATAACGGTAAACTTGTTTTCGCCATTTACCGCCTTCGCGAAAATGCCGTGCTCGTTGCGGAGCTTTACGTTCTTGATAGAATCTATTTGTTCTGGGCTTAATGTGTCGGCCATTGCAGAGGCTTCCTTTTCTGCTTTTTCAGCTTCTTCCTTAAGCAGTTCGGCGGCAACTCTGGCTTCTTCTTCCTTCACCATCTGCTCGTGTGCAATGGAATCCTGCACGCGCTGACGTTCCGCAATCTCCTCCTTGCTCGGACGGGACAGGAACATATAGCCAATCAGCAGTACGCTTATGATTACAAGCCCAATAATCGTATTTTTATCCATATATTATTTCTTATTTTCAATAGTAGCTTTTACAAAACTTACAAATAGTGGGTGAGGATTCAGCACCGTGCTCTTGTATTCCGGATGGAACTGTACGCCAACAAACCATCTATGAGTTGGAATTTCAACGATTTCAACCAAGTTTGTCTGTGGATTTATACCAGTTGCAATCATTCCGGCTGCTTCGAATTGTTCCTTGTACAAGTTGTTGAACTCGTAGCGGTGACGATGGCGTTCCTCAATCTCAAGGCTTCCGTATGCTTTCGCAGCATTCGAACCGTCCTTCAAAGTACAAGGATAAGCGCCAAGACGCATAGTGCCGCCCTTTTCTGTAACAAGTTTCTGCTCTTCCATCAGGTTGATAACAGGATGCGAGCATTTTTCGTCCATTTCCAGCGAGTTAGCATCGTCAAGACCAAGCACGTTGCGAGCAAATTCGATTACAGCGCATTGCATTCCAAGGCAGATTCCAAGGAACGGGATATTGTTTTCCCTTGCATAGCGAACAGCTTCAATCTTGCCTTCGATACCACGATTGCCAAAGCCCGGAGCCACCAGCATTCCGTCAATGTCGGCAAACAACGATTCGCAGTTGTCCTTGTTGACGGTTTCTGCATTAATATAAGCAACGTTTACATCGGCTTCGTTTGCTGCACCTGCGTGTATAAACGACTCATTTATAGACTTGTATGCATCCTTCAATTCTACATATTTTCCTACAAGGGCAATCTTTACGTGGTGCTTCGGATTCTTATACCTTTCAAGGAACGAACGCCACGGCAGAAGTTCCGGCTGCGGACCAACTTCAATACCCAATTGCTCCAGAACTATCTTGTCAAGACCTTCCTTCTGCATTTCCAGCGGTACTTCATATATCGTACTGCAATCCCTTGATTCAATTACTGCACCAGGCTGAACATTGCAGAAGTTTGCAACCTTTGCCTTGATGTCCGGACGAAGTTTGTGTTCTGTTCTCAACACAAGTACATCTGGCTGAACACCTGCTTCCTGCAATGCCTTTACCGAGTGCTGTGTCGGTTTGGTTTTCAGTTCGCCACATGCTGCAAGATAGGGGACAAGGGTCAAGTGAATGCATACGCAACGGTTCTTGAGTTCCCATTTCAACTGACGTACTGCTTCAATGTACGACAACGATTCGATGTCGCCGACAGTACCACCTATTTCGGTAATTACGAAATCGTAGTTGCCGTTTGTTCCCAACAGCTTGATTCTGCGCTTAATCTCATCGGTGATGTGAGGAATAATCTGAACGGTCTTGCCCAGATAGTCGCCACGACGTTCCTTTTCAATAACAGTCTTGTAGATTCGTCCCGTTGTAACGTTGTTGGCCTGCGAAGTGCGTACGTTCAAGAAACGCTCGTAGTGCCCGAGGTCAAGGTCGGTTTCGGCACCATCGTCGGTAACGAAACATTCACCGTGTTCAAATGGATTTAATGTTCCCGGATCGACGTTGATGTACGGGTCAAGTTTCTGAATAGTAACGGAATAGTTTCTTGCCTGAAGCAGCTTCGCCAGCGAAGCCGAAATTATTCCCTTTCCCAGCGACGAAGCAACGCCGCCAGTTACGAAGATGTATTTTGTTTCTGTTGCCATAATATTTTAGAATGTAAAGTTCAACCCAAAGCTCGGCATAATCGGCAACTGGTTGACGCGGTTATACTCAAGCCTATCAAAGTAAAATATATTTTGTCTGTTGTAAACGTTGGTTACACCAAGGTTAAGTTCCAACTTCATGTTATGCTCGAAAGCAAACACCTTGTTAATCGTCAAATCAAGACGATGGTAGTTTGGAAGTCTACCCGTATTGAGTTCCGAGTATGCAACTCCCAAAGTTCCGTTGTTCGACCAGTACTGCGTGTTGATTCCGCCAGTAAAATCAACATTTTCGTACAATGCCGATGTGAGCGTGAACGGGAATCCTGAACCATAGTTCCATCTTGCACTTGCACTCCACGAATTATTTTTACCGAACTTGTATGTTGCTACAAGGTTCACATTGTGCCGGCGGTCGTAGTTTGGCGCGTATGTTTCAACACCATCGTTACGGCGCACCCAGCCAAGAGAATAAACTGCCCAGACGTACCATTTCTCGGTGTCGTACTTCAACAGGAAGTCAACGCCGTAGGCATATCCCGATTCAACAAGGAAATCCTTCTTCTGGTAGTCGGGACGGAACGAATTTGCCGCATTGTCGTCATAAATCTTGTTGCGGTTGATTGTGGTTATCTGGTCGAAATTCTTCAGGTAGCCTTCAACGTTTAGATTCAACGAATTGACGATGTCCCATTCAAAACCGAAAATGATATGTTCCGACTTTTGAAGTTTTGTTTTCAGAATTTCACCCTTGTACGTATCTGGCATACTTGGAAGATTTCCGCTGAGGAAACCATAGAATAGGTTCACCACATCGCGGTCGCTGTTGGCAGCAACCAAGTTTTGCGAATATAAGCCTGCTGCAAGTTTCAGCCTGAATTTTTCGACCACGTTGTATTTTACTCCAAGTCGTGGTTCTGGCGAAACGGAACCCATTGATGCATAGTAATGTAGCCTAAATCCGGGTTCTATGACAACGCTACCGAGGTTCCACTTGTATTTTGCAAAAGCTGCAAGTTCGGTACTGTATTCTTCCTGTGAAAGTTCGCGTCCCACAGAGTTAAAATAATCGTAATCAGTTCCAAAGCCGAGCATTTCAAGCCCCCATGTGAAATCGTTCTTTCCCATGTGGTAGATAAAGTCCAAACCTACGTTAAAGCCGTTGATTGAACTTGCGCTTGGATAATTCTGCAAAGCCTGCATCGAAATTGCATAGTTGGAGTAGGATACGTGCGCTTTTATCAGCATCGATGAACTTGGCGGCACGATAGAAATGTTTCCGCCGACACCGAATGTGCGCCAATGCAAGTCGCTCAATCCCTGATAACTAACATTATCATTGAAGTTGAATCCAAATAGGTTCACACGGCTTCCGCCTGGTGATGCCAACGAAAGTTTTCCGTAAACATCAGTGAAGTTGAAAGGCAATCCAGCGCCGTCATTGATATACCTATATATATATTTAGACGCCTGTTCAAGATAAGACGTCTTTGCCGAAACAATATACGACAAGCTTGTCTTTCCTTCCTTGAACTTCACAATAGGACCTTCGAGCATAAGTTTTGCACCGAAAGTGCTTGCCGAAAACTTACCGCCGAATTTCTTGGCGTTGCCATCCTTCATTGTTATGTCCATAACCGACGACGACCTTCCGCCATATTCAGCATTAAACCCGCCTGTATAAACGTCAGCGTTCCTGATGATGTCGGAGTCGAAAACAGAGAACAGACCGATAGAGTGGAAAGGATTGTAAATTGTCATTCCGTCGAGAAGCACAAGGTTCTGGATATTGGAACCACCTCTGATATAAAGCTGTCCTCCTTGGTCGCCAGTGAATGTCACACCGGGAAGCACCTGAAGGAACTGGGCAATATCTGGTTCGCCACCTACAGATGGTAACTGCTTTATCTGGGTAGGAGAGACCTTGATAATAGAAGCCCTTACCTGTGTCATTTGTTCCTCTCGTTCTGCCGAGACAACCGTTTCCTGAAGTATCACCGCCGACTTCACCATCATGAAGTTTTTTGATACAAGTTGCCCTTCCTTTGCAATGGTAAATTCTTCTGTCAAGTCGGTGTATCCCAAGTATGTTATCGTAACAGAATGCGTTCCGACAGGAATTTTAGGAATAGAAAAATATCCGTTTGCATCGGTTGACGCTCCCAATGTTGTGCCATTCACAGGAATTGACACGTTTGCAAACATACAAGGCTCGCCATTTTCCTTGTCGAGGACAAAGCCTTTCAGCGTTCCGTGCTGGGGAAAAAGCATAGTTGCGTTCGTTACAAACGCAACTATTAATATCAAGAATTTCAATGCTTTATTCATTGCTTGTTCCTTTAAGTTCTCTTTCTGCAATGTCTATCGCTTTTTTCTTGTCCTTCAGTACTGCAATTTCGTTTTTAATCTTCTCTATCTTCTTCTTGAACTCCTTTACAATCGAATCGGAACCGCTGGAGAAGAAGCCAAGATTGTTTTCAATCTGGGCAATTTCAACAGTCAAGTCCTGAATTTTATGTACGATTGCGCTTCTTTCTTTCTGCAAAGCCGATACTTCGCCACTTTCCTTCAACATTTCAACTTGTGTGTTGAATGCAGAAAGTTCCAAGTCATTGCGGTTCAAGTTTATAGTGGCAAAAATCTTGTCAACAGCTTCCTTGAACTCCTTGTATAGACGGTCTTTGTCGGCAGAAGCAACATAGCCAATTTCGTTCCATCTTGTACGGAACTCCTTGATTTTCTCAACATTCAGAGCCTGATCTTCAACAGGAACGTATGCCTTGACTTCAGAAATTAGGTTTTCCTTTTTTTCGAGGTTCATCTGGTGTTCGGCCTCTATGTTTGAATAGAACTGGCTCTTTGCATCGAAGAACTTATTGCAAGCTGCACGGAAACGTCCCCAAATCTGGTCGGAATGTTTCTTTGGAGCTGGCCCGATTTCCTTCCATTTCTTCTGGAGATCGTAGAACATTTCGGTAGTCTTCTTCCAGTCTGTGCTGTCCTGCAACGATTCGGCAGTTACGCACAGTTCGGTTTTCTTGCGAAGGTTTTCCTCCAGGTCGCTGTTCATCCTGTCGAAATATTCCTTCTTGAGGTCGAAGAACTTATTGCACGAAGTTCTGAACCTTTCGTATATTTCGGTATTGACAGCAGTAGGAACCATACCTATGGTCTTCCACAAAGCCTGAAGTTCAAGAACTTTCTGCGAAGCCACAACCCAATCCTTGCCGTTAGTAGGCAAAGCATCGTCGGCTACCATTGCTTCAATTCTTTCGCAAAGCAGTACCTTCTGTTCATAGTTGGCCTCACGTTCCGACTTCTGCTTCTCGTTGTATTCTTTAAAGTTGTTGAATATCTTGGTGCGAACCTCATTGAACCTATCCCAGATTTCCTCGCGCTTGTCGTTTGGAACCGGACCTATTTCCTTCCACTCGTTGAAAAGTTCAATCGACTTGCGGTAAGCGGTAATAATGTTGGTTTCAAGCAGAAGTTCTTCCATTTTTTCGCAGAGTGAAATCTTCTGTTCAAGATTCTTCTTGTAATCAAGTTCACGAAGTTCACGGTTAATTTTCAGCAAGTTATAGTAGTTGGAAACGTGCATCTGGTAATTTTCCCAAAGTTCCTTGTTCTTTTCTGCGGGAACCATACCTATTTCGCTCCATTCCTTCTGCAATGCGCGGAAATCGTTGTATGACTGTGCAACCGACTCACTGTTGCCCAACTGTTTGATTTTCTCTATTATAGCAAGTTTCTTCTCGTAATTCTTTTCCTTTATTTCTTCCTGACGGCGCATACGTTCTTCACGTTGCTTGCGGTAGTCTTCCATAAGTTCCTTGAAGTAGTCTTCTGTCGGATCCTTAGGCATCTCTATTTCAACGCCTTCGCCAGCCTTCTCACGTAGTTCGCGTTTGAGGTTTTCGTGGTCTTCGCGCTGTCTTTCAAAATACAGTTTGCGGAGAATGTCAATTTCCTTCTTGCAGTCTTCCTTCTCTGAATCGTGTACATAGTAACGGATTTTCTCAAGGATTTCCTCCTTGTTAAGACCAGCAAAATCTGCTTCGGTAACTTCAGGCTCCTTTACTTCGGGCTTAGCTTCAACTATGGGTTCTTGCTCAGGCACGATTTCCTGTGGTACATCGGCTAATGGTTCAGCAACCGGTTCTTCAAACTTTGGTTCTGCATCCTGTGCTACCTGTTCAACTTCTGAAACAACCTGTGTTTCAATGTTTTCATTCTCGATAGAGTTCTCAATAGAGTTCTCGGTGTTTAATAATTCGTCCATAAATAGAATAATTAAGTGTGTATTAAATTATAATGTCAACCGTAAAAAACGGCTGAAGAGTAAAAATTCCCATTTTATGGCATACAAAAGGGCAGACGACTGCAAATCGTCCTACATTGAACTGTTTTTCAATAAATTCCAACATGCTATACATCCCTTCTGCAAGCAAATTTTATTATAAACTCAAATTCAATTTTAAAAATGCGAAGGTAACTAATATTGTGGGATTGGCAAAGAAATATTCCTTATTTAATTTATGAACAACGCTTTTTTTTTATTTTAGAATAATGGAATATGTTATATCTTTGCAACCCTTAAAGAAATGTTAAATGGACAGGCAGGGAAACGAACAAGTCGGCTCATTGTTATCAGCAGTAATTGCTTCTAATCCTAAGTTTGCAGAAAACTATTGCAAATACAAGATTAAGTCGCAATGGCGTGATATTTCGGGCGAATATGTTGCCAATGCCACCGAGGACATTTCTTTTGAAGGACGTAAAATGTTTGTGAAAGTGAAGTCGTCCATAATAAGGAGCGAAATGCTACAGATTCGCAGGCAGTTGGTTTACCGCATCAACCAGACGGTAGGTGCAAATATAATTGACGAATTGATTGTAAGATAACATAATAGAAATGAAAACTTTAATACGCAACATAAAGGAGCTCGTCAACGTTGACGAAAGCGGTCGCCTGATGGCAAAAGGAGAGGAGATGTCGAAACTCCAGACAATAAAGGATGCATACCTTATTATTAATGACGACAAGATTCAATCCTACGGCAAAATGTCGGATTTGAAACCAGACTGGGACGACGACGAGGAAAAGAGCATCGAGATTGATGCAACTGGCAAGATGGTTTTCCCATCGTTCTGCGATTCGCACACACATCTTGTTTATGCCGGCAGCCGCGAAATCGAATACAGCGACAAGATTCGAGGTCTTAGCTACGAAGAAATCGCAAAGAGGGGTGGGGGAATCCTAAATTCTGCAGAACGCCTTAGAAATACCAGCGAAGATGAACTCTACAACCAGGCAATGGAACGCATCAACGAAATTATTTCGTTTGGCACCGGCGCTGTGGAAATAAAGAGCGGTTACGGTCTCGATAACGAAAGCGAACTCAAGATGTTGCGCGTAATCAAGCGCATTAAGGAAACTACTCCGCTGATTGTTCGCTCGACTTTCCTTGGAGCACACGCAACTCCGCTGGAATACAAGGAAGATCCTGACGCATACGTAGATAAGATTATAAACGAGATGCTTCCGCTTGTAGCTGCCGAAGAACTGGCTGACTTTGTGGATGTGTTCTGCGACAAGGGATTTTTCACCACTGAGCAGACCGAACGCATACTTATGGCAGGTATTAAATATGGTATGAGACCGAAAATCCACGCCAACGAAATGGCAAAATCAGGAGGAATTCAAGTGGGAGTGAAGTACGACGCTCTTTCGGTTGACCACATCGAATACACTGGGGATGAAGAAATTGCAGTTCTGAAGGATAGCGAAACTATGCCGACAATACTTCCCGGCGCAGCATTTTTCCTGAATATGCCGTATGCACCGGCTCGCAAGATGATTGCCGCAGGACTGCCAGTTGCAATTGCATCCGACTACAATCCGGGCTCATCGCCAGCAGGAAATATGAAGTTTATGATGTCATTGGCTTGCGTAAACTACAAGATGCTTCCAGAAGAGGCTATTATTGCCGCAACACTGAATTCAGCATACGCAATGGGAGTCAGCGACATAGCTGGAAGTATTACGGTTGGAAAGAAGGCTAATGTATTTATTACAAAGGAAATACCGTCGATTGAATTTATGCCGTACGCATATTGCACCGACCTGATTGATACTGTAATTCTTAACGGACAGATTTTGTAGGACAATAATATTTAAGACGTTACGTTTATAATAACAAACTGATGAAGATGTTGTTTAGAAATAGGACATTTGTTTTGCTGACGATTGGAATAATTTTCCTTTTGTCAGCGACATCTTGTTCCAACATAACATCCACAAAATCATTGTTTTCGGCTATAGAAAAACGTTTTGAGTGCAACTGGTTCAACAACATCAGATACATGATTTCTGTCATAAGGTTCGATGACGACAACACAGAAAAACGGAGTACCTGCAGTGCTGAATATGTAAGACCCTCGCAACATATCCTTAAGACGGATATGATAAACGACGACGGCTACATTTACATTAACGATACAATCTATGCGTTTGCCGGTGGCGAAATGGTTTCGTCGCGTCCCGATATAAACGATTTGGTGCTGGTTGTTATGGACTTATACGGAATGCCTGCCAAAGATGCCATAAATCGCATAAATGATTCTGGAATAGCAAACACATCGGAATTTTGCAGTTATACGGACACGACAGACCATAAATATTACATTGTAGGCATTGATGATTACAATGATAACACAATGAATATGAATCAGATATGGTTTGATTCAAATACATTGTTGCCGAAAATGGTTCAGCGTTCAAAAAACGACGGACATATATATGCGATTACATTCGATAATTTCATCCAAGTCGGTGGCACCGGCTGGATTCCGCAAAAAATAACATATTCGAGGGACGGTAAGGTAAAAATTGTCGAACGCATATACGATGCTGTAATTCCGATTTATGAAAAGAAAAAATTGTCAGTAGATAATTTTTGTAGCAACGAAACCTTGAACGAAATACAGCTTGACCCGAATTCGAATTTCTCGCTGAACTTTATGGTAGAACCGTAAAAGTTCAAAGTTCAAGGTTCAACAATTTAAATTTTTTGCAGTCTCTTTTGTCTTATAATTTATATTATGTAAAATAGGTTTTTGGGAAGATACTCTATCCTGATAGTTTTTTCAAAAACTAAACTTGATTAGAATCTTGTCGTTTGGTTCTTCTATAATGCCACACTATTGCCCCAACAATCAGCAGAACCAAAAACACCGATACTATCATCTCAACTTTCTCCCATTTATGGAATGTCAGTGCTTCGTTGCGAAATTCTACAGTATGCTCACCGGCTGGAATTTCCATTGCTCTAAGCAAATAATCTGCTCTAAAATATTCTGCTGGATTTCCGTCTATATACGCATGCCAATCCGAACTATAATAAATTTCGGAAAATACAGCCAAAGCATTTTTGTTTGTACGCACAGAATATTTACGCGAATTCGGATTGTACGGTTTTGCTGCAACCAAAGAAATTTCCGCCGTTGAGTCATGCACATAACTTGCCGACAATCCGCTAAATTCATTTTTGTTTACGATTGCCGTATTTTTTAGATTCTCGTCATTAAGAGCCAAAACTTCTTCATTGGCACAATCTACATATTTTACAGAATCCACAAACCAAGCATTCCCATATGCGTCGGCATTTCTTCGCACCTGATATTGACCATCCTTAAATTTCAGGAAATATCTGATATTCAGCATATTCATTACATTCTTATTGTAATGTGCCAGATAAAATTCTATAACATCTTGATAACGAGCGAGCTTTACACCACTATACCCGCCAACAGAATGATGAAATGCCGATGTACGTGCATCGTTGAAAGCCGAGCCATATTTTGGTTTAATGTTGAATACACGATAATCTACATCGTTGTTTTCGGCAGCCATCTGGTAAATCTGCTTGTCGCCATCATCCGGCTTAAAGTCCAACGAACTTTCCTTCACATACTTATCCTCATTCAGATACCTGCTGTCAACACCTATAAGGTCAACAAGCACCAACACAGCTATTATTGCAGCAATTACCTTGACGTTCTTGAACTTATCGTTAATGAACAACCATAACACAAGCGCAACGGCAAACACAAAAGCGAAAGAACGCCATGCATCAGTTGTCATAAGACTTTGACGGTCAGCAATCAAAGCATTCTTAACTTCAGCAGAAAGCGATGAGTCCCCTGCTCCACTGAAATTGCACACAGCTGTCCCCACTATTGCTACCAACAGGCAGATTATCAGCGTTATACCTGCTGAAATATATAGCGAAATGTTGTATCTTTTTCGGTCAGTTTCTGCAAACACTTGCCTCAATGCCAACACTGCCATTATCACAGCCGATACACTTGCAATCACAAGGCTCATCGAGGGAGACCTGAATTTGCTATACATTGGCAAATAATTACGCAAGAAATCGTTAAACCACGGCAAGTTACCACCCCACGCCATAACGATTCCGATTACTATCACTGCAAGCAACCACCAACGTTCCGGTCCTTTAACTACAAGTAATCCGAGCAAAAACAGGAAAACTATAATTGCTCCGAAATACACAGGTCCCGATGTAAACCTCTGATTTCCCCAATACAACGGAGCAATATCATCCTTCTGCAACTTGTAATATGCCGAACTTTTCGACACAGGTTCGTCGGAACTGCCCCCATAGAATCCTGGAACAAGCAGAGTCATTGTCTCCGCTTTGCCATAACTCCATTCCGATGCATATTCCGCATCAAGTCCATCACTTTCGACTGATTGATTTTCTTCTGGATAGATGTAGTTTGGCCTAATAGTCAGTTCCGAACCGCCACGCATAGTCTGCTTTACATATTCGGCATTTACCATAAAGTAACGCGATGTTGACAACAGCACAAGAACCGCACATACAACAAGCCCCCCTACTCCTTTGGCAAAATGCACAAACTCCTTATTCTTAATGGAATACACAAGGTAAGTAATACCGACAACCACAGCCATTATAAGTGTGTAGTAAGTTATCTGTATGTGATTGCACTGGATTTGAAGTCCCAACGCAATGGTAAACAGCAACATTCCCCACAGATATTTCTTTCGAAAAGCGAGAATCATCCCTGCCAGAATCGGTGCAATCATCGATGTTGCCCACGCCTTAGTAATGTGCCCTACTGCAATAATTATTATGTTGTAACTTCCAAAGCCAAAGGCAAATGCACCCAATAGACTCAACCACGGCTTTACTCCCATTGCCGTCAATGCAACATAAAAGCCAAGCAAGTAAAGGAACATTATTCCCCAGTCACAATTGCGCCCTTCGGGGCCATCACCGATAAATGTAAGTGTAAGCACATATTTCAACGGCTGGAAAATGTTCTTCGATGGAATGTTATGCATCTGATACATAGGCATTCCGCTGAAAGCAGAACTATTCCAGTAGGCATCTTCGCCAGTTTCGGCCTTGTATTTTGCATATTCCGTTGACGACCACCTATAATTTATCACATCGTCCTGACTGATAATCTTGCCGTTAAGAATCGGATGCATATACACAACAGACACAACGAAGAATAGCAGCACTATGCCTGCGTGAGTAATAATCTTCTTTGTCAACGGTTTGATTGTCACAGCATTCACTCCTTTGTTTCTATTGAAGTCTTTCCTCTCCAATAACCCATTTTGTCAACGTATTCAAACACTTTTTCGGGCATAAAGAATCGTACATCCTTGCCCTTGCCTATCGAATCACGTATAAAACTCGACGAAATTTCTATCAGAGGCGCATCTACGATTTCTATGTTAGAGTTCTCGTATTCAACAATTTCACAACCTGGACGACGATAGACATAAACCTTATAGTCTCGCAAAATGACATCATAGTTTTTCCACTTGTGGAAGGTTTCAAGGTTGTCACCGCCGATGAGTATGCTAAAATTGTAGTCGGGATATTTTTCCGAAAGGTATGTCAATGTATTTATTGTATAGTTTGGCTTAGGCAGGTAAAATTCCACATCCGAAACTCTGAATTTCGGATAGTTGCCTATTGCCAGTTGAACCAAATGTTGACGCACACGGTCATCGATCAGCGTTGTCGATTTTTTTAGCGGATTATGTGGCGTAACGACAAACCAAAGTTCGTTAACATTCGTATATTCAGCAAGATAGTTGGCAATGGCAAGATGTCCGATGTGAATCGGATTGAACGAGCCAAAATAGAGCAATATTTCCCTTTTATTTTGCATCAAGCAGTTCTATTTCAAATACCAGTGTGCTGAATGGCGGAATCACGTTGCCATATTTCTGGTCACCGTATGCAAGACGGAACGGAATAATCACAAGGCAGTGGTCGCCTACCTGCATATTCATCACGGCTTCCTCCAAACCGACAATCACCTCCTTCTTCCCTATTACAAACGAGAAAGGCTCTGAACGTTCGAGAGTTGAGTCGAAAACCGAACCGTCGATAAACGCTGCCGTATAGTCAATTTTCACAGTGCTGCCAACAGAAGGCTTTTTGCCTGCACCTTTATTTATCGTAAGTATGTGCAAACCGCTGTCGGTCTTTTTCAACGGATAGTTCATATTGATAAGGAAACGGTTTATAAGGCTGTTTTCCTCGTCTATCCGCTTCTGGTACACATCCTTATTTGCATTGGCATAGTCAAGGCCAGAAAAAATCTTTTTCATCTTGACATTGAAAACCAAGCGGTCGCCCTTCTTAATGAAAGCAGGAATACTTGCCTTGCCCTGCGACTTGACGAAAAACTTTATCGCATCGACCTTAATTACAGCGCTATCGCCTTCGTGCAAAAGCATCAGAGCCTCTTCGATGCAACCTTTGTCGCTTGGTGCTACAAGTCGCATACGGAACTCTTCGCCAAGGTCAGAACTTGCAAATAGCAGAGAATCAGTTCGTTCCGTGCGGTATGACATATTCATATACATCACATCCCCAAAATTTGGCGTGCGCTTCGATTTCGAAGCCTTAACAATCTTATATTCAATGCCGTTAGCAGTCTTCAAAAAGACATTTTCGGGACGGTCGACAACGTATTCTGCTTCGCCGTTTTCCCCAAAGACAATCATCGTCACCTGACCAGAATCGTTGCTGTACTCCCACTGCGACAGAAGCGAGTCGGCGTCTTCTTCTGACACAACCTTAGGTTGCTCCTTAGTGTCGTCATCCTTTTTCTTTTCTTCCTTGCAAGAAAACGCCAGAAATGCCGACAGCAAAATGGTTGTCAATATCAGTGACTTAATTCTCATTTTCTTACATCTACAATTTCGATTTCGAATATCAAAGTTGAATATGGTTGTATGTCGCCTTTCCCTTCTGCACCATAACCTATTTTTGACGGAATTATTATGGTCGCAACACTTCCTTTTTTCATTTTTGCAATGGCATCTTCCCAGCCTGCAATGAATTTTTCTCTTCCTACAATGTATGTCATTGGCTCACTGCCTAATGTCGTTTCAACAAGAGAACCATCAGCAAGCGTAAGTGTATAATTTACAACGACTTCATCGCCTTGTTTGATAAAATCGCCAGAACCTTCATTCTTTTCTATAAAATACAATCCAGACTCCGTTGGTTCTGCTGTTATATTGGCGTTTTTTATGTAGTTTTCAAGGATTTCCATCTCAACATCCTCACCGGTATGGAATCGCGACGACATATACTGTTCCATATCCTTCTGATCCATAATGTTTACGAGCCTTACCTTAATAATAATCTGGTCGAGAGCCTCAACTCCTTCGGGCAAGCGTCCATATTTTTCCGAAAAAAGCAGAAAATTTTCTGCGCTAATCTTGAATATTGCCGAATCTCCCTCGTGCATCATTGCAAGTCCGTCCTCTATGCTTCCACCCGTATGAGCAGGCTTTTCAAGAGTTTTCATATATTTTCGACCGCTTTCACTTGACTCGAAAAGCACCTTGCCCTTTTCTGTTTCGTAAGAATAGTTAAGTTCGAGTACATCTCCGATTTGCGGTATTTGACCAGATTCGTTTCGTTCTACAATCCTATATTGCAAACCAGATTCTGCAATATCAAAATCACCATATTTGTCTGAACAAGAACAAATTACAGCAACAGTTCCAAAAAACAATAATATTTTGAGAAATCCCTTCATAATTCATCTACAATACTACCTCACCATCGACAGGAAAGTCGGACTCAGGCGTTTTAATGTCAACAATCTCAATGTCATAGACTAAAACGGAATACGGTGGAATCTTGTAGGAATCGCCAGCAACCCCGAATGCCAGATGCGGTGGAAGAATAAAATAGGCCTTCTCACCTTTTCTCATCAACTTCAAGCCTTCGTTAAGCCCCGATTCGTCCTGATTCATATCTATCTTCATCTTCCTGTTGCCAGTAGCATCCGAATCGTAAAGCACCTCTCCATTCAACAGCGAAGTCTTAAACGAAAACTCCACCACATCACCGCTTTTAACTTCTACATCATTGGTTTGCGAATAAATCATATAGTACAGTCCAGTTTCCGTTTCCTGCATTTCCCACTTGTGCCGTTGAATGTATTTGTCAATGACATCGCGATTTACCTGAATCATATCGCCATTGACCTTTATGCTACCCTCCTGATTTTCTGCCTTGACTTTTGAATAAGGATCCTTAGTCACCTCGTTTTTCCCATCGTTGGAAGCACACGAAAACAATAAAACAGCAAAAAATGTAATATATAACAAGCTTTTAAACAAGGCAATACGATTTTAATAAACGTAATTCTTTAACACCTCGGCATATTCACCCTTGACAAGTTCCTCGAACTTTTTGCACACATTATCAAGAGTATCGTAACTCTCGCCACCAGAAGCGTTTACATGTCCGCCACCATTGAAATGTTTGGCGCTGACCTCGTTAACATCAAAAGTGCCTTTCGACCGGAAACTGGTCTTGATGAAATTGTCGCGCTCAATGAAAATTGCCGTGAAAATAATCCCCTCTATCTGCATCGGGATATTGACAAAGTTTTCGGTATCGCCGAACTTTTCATTGTATTTGCGTCTGTCTGCGGCAGTTATATAAATGTAAGCCGTCTTATATTCAGGCATTACCACCATTCTGCTGCAAGTCACAAAACCCATAAACCTTATCCTGTCCTCCGACCAGGCATTGAACAACCTATTGTAAATCTTGTTCTTCTCAATGCCGAACTCCATAATCTTGCCCACGACACGAAAAAGATTTGGATTCGATGAGCTATACTGGAAAGAACCTGTGTCGGTAAGGATTCCCGTATAAAGACAAGTGACCACATCCTTGTTTAAGTACTGCTTCAAATAGGAATTCTCAATAAACTCAAACACAAGTTCGCAGGCCGACGAATAAGAAGTGTCGGCTATGGTCACATCAGTAAATGTTTCCGTAAACGGATGATGGTCGAGAAGAGCCTTAAAAGCATTAGATTTTTCAAATTGCGGTTGTATGGCACCAACACGTTTCCGAGCATTCATATCGACGCAGATAATCATATCGGCTTCATCGAGAATTGCAGGGTCGCTTTGTGTCTTCTTTCCGAGAACTTTCATTTCCTTCGCACCCGGAAGCCACTTTAGATTGTCGGGATAAAAGCTTGGGCTAATGACAGTTACATTCTTACCAGTCTGTTTCAGGGCATTATACAAGCCCAACGACGAGCCTATTGCATCACCATCGGGATTATAATGGTGTATAATGACTATATTCTCAGACAGTTTGATTCTGTCTGAGAATATAGCGAGTTCCTTTTCGAAAGCACTGATGATTGGCATCTCTAATCTTCGTCCTCTTCAACTTCCAGAACGAAAGCGCTGTCGCAGTCGGCCTTTGAGTACCACTGGAAAGTTCCACCGCTTGTCCTGAAATAAACTTCACTATCTTTCGAGATGATTTTCAACGCCATACGCTTCCACGGAGTGATTCTGCCCTTGTACGACTTGTCAATCCATACGTCAACGTAGTAACCAGTAGCATTTTCAAAAGAAAGAGAACACAAATCTGCATCTTTTGGCATCTGCTGCTCATACTCTTCCATACGCGGAAATCCATAGTCCTCAGGATTAATTCCGTCGGGAATTTCATTTGCTGTCAAAGTCTGCGCCTTTGCGCCGAATGCTAATGCAGCAAAAACAACCAATAAAAAGCATCTAAGTTTCATATTCTAAAAAATTAAATGTTAGTCAATTACATTTGTGGTGGCACTGGTGGCATACCTGGCATTGGTGGCGGAACAGCACCGAACAGTGATGAAAGTTCCTGAACCGTACCTGCTGCTGCCCAAGCTGGCATACCCTGCTTCCATACCAATGTATCCTTTGTCAGCTGTCCGTTTGCAACCATTGACGACAACGCATTCATATCGAAAGGGCCTGACTGCTGTCCGTTCACTGCCACGAAATAAGTCGATTGCGCCGGCATTGGTGGCGGAGCTACAGGCTGTTGCTGCTGATACATCGGTTGCTGCGGTTGCTGGTACATATTCTGTTGCGGATTCATTGCATTCATCATTTGTCCTGCCATAGCAAATCCCATGCCCATTCCCATTCCAGATGCTGCTGCACCACCTCCAGGATTGGTTGCAGCGGCTTCCATAGCGTTTGCAGCCTGGAACTGAGTATACCTGTTGAGGTCGCCCAAAACGCCCATACTCGAACGCTTGTCCATAGCCTTTTCGACCTCTTCTGGAAGACTGATGTTCGACACAAGGAACTTGGTCATATTCAAGCCGTACTCCTTGTATTCATCAATTATTACTTGACCTATTTTTTCGGAGAATTCATTGTAGTTTGAAGCCATATCCAGAACCGGAATTTTCGACTCTGCAACAGCATCCGAAAAACGGGTAATAATGATATTTCTTAATTGATTGTTAATTTTTTCAACGGTGAAATCTCCATCGGTTCCAACGATGTCCTTGATGAACTTTCCAGCATCTTCAACCCTATATTCATAAACGCCAAATGCACGCAGGCGAACTGGTCCAAATTCAGGGTCCCTAACCATAACCGGATTCGGGGTACCCCACTTGTTGTCAAGGAATTTCTTGGTGTTGACGAAGTAAACCTCGGCCTTGAACGGGCTGTTGAAACCATATTTCCAACCTTTCAACGTTGCAAGGATTGGCATATTCTCGGTCGTAAGCGTGTACATACCAGGCTGGTATATGTCGGCGATTTGACCTTCGTTGATGAATACAGCAACCTGCGATTCACGAACCGTAAGTTTTGCACCCATCTTTATCTCGTTCTGATACCTTGGGAAACGGTAAACGATTGTGTTGTTCGACGGATCGAGCCAGTCGATGATGTCTATAAATTCATTTTTAAGTTTATTGAACAAACCCATATCACTACTTTTTTAATATTAATAAATACACTTCTTTAATTCTATAATATGTTTTTCAATTGACACGAAAAGTTCTGACAATTTTTCGGCGAAATCGGCACATAATTCAATTTTCAGCATATTTTCAAGTTCCGATATGCGTTCTGTAATTTTGACGAATCCAAATATGCCAACCGAGCCTTTCAACTTGTGAAGACTTGACGCAACAGCATTACAATCGCCTTCTAACACCATTGTATTCAAAGAATTGCGCATGCCAGCACACTCGCCTTCAAAACAAGAAAGCAAACTTCGCTGCAACTCCACATCGTTGGCAGTGCGTTCGTTGAATGCGTCCATTTCTATCTTCACTTCTGTCAAAGTCACAAATTCAAAGATACAAAAAAAAATAATACCTCAAAATTAAGGTATTATTTTTTTTGATTTTATTAAGAACTACTTTATCTTCTCAACAGGCGAGTGTTTATATAGTCAACAAACGAATCCCTATACGAACGTCCAATTGGAACCTGGTTGCCCTTGATGTTGATATATGCACCGTCGATGTCGTCGATGTGGTTCACATTGACAATGTATGACTTGCTTACCCTGAAGAACATAGATTCCGGCAACTTGTTGAAGATAGTCTTTACGTTCATTGCGGTCATATACTTTCCGTGAGTTGCGTGAAGAATAACATAATCCTTCAAACCTTCAATGAAGAGCAAATCCTCGAAGTTAACCTTTACATACTTTCTTTCCGACTTGATGAAGATAAACTTGTCTTCAAATGCATCGAAAATACATGGCGATTCCGACATCTTGATAAGTTCGTCGACCTTAGCAACCGACCTTACAAAGCGTTCGAACTTGATAGGCTTTACAAGGTAGTCAACAACGCCAAGTTCGTAAGCTTCAACACCATACTCCGAGTGAGCGGTTGTCAATATTACCATTGGCGGATTGTCGAGATTCTTAAGGAATTCGATACCGTTCATTCCCGGCATCTCAATGTCGAGGAACATCAGGTCAACCTTGTTCTTCAACAAGAACTTGCTAGCCTCGGCTGTGTTGGCAAACTCGCCCATCAACTGGAGATTGTCCAGTTCTTCGATGTTCATCCTCATACCTTCGCGTGCAAGAGGTTCATCATCTACAATAATACATTTAATCATTTTCAATTACTATTTTTAGTTCAACATTAAAATACTTGTCGTCATTGCTAATATTAAGTGTGTACTTGTCAGGACATAACAGGTCGAGCCTTTTTTTTGTGTTCTCGATTCCAATTCCACTCGACTTTGTTTTCTCCGCTGTCGTAGCAGTTTGTGTCTCGCACTTAGTATTACAAATGGCAAAGGAAACATTTTTTTCGTCAACTCCAATGAAAATTTTTATGAATTTTTCACCAAGAGAATTTTCACAAACATACTTGAAGGCATTTTCAAGAAAAGATATTGACAAAAACGGATAAATCATCACACCGTCAAAGTTGCCTTTCTTCTGATAATCAATAGTCACATCTGTCTTACGGATTTTCTGCAGTTCAAGATAATTTTCGATGTGCTTAATGTCTGATTTTATCAAGACCTTCTTGTCAACACTTTCGTAAAGTTGGTATCTTAACAATTCCGAAAGTTGCAGTACCATATCCGCCGATGCTAAAGCCTTCTCTTTTCGTGCCTGTATGTATATCACATTCAGTGTATTGAACAAGAAATGTGGATTCAGTTGCAAGTTGAGATAATATAGTTCCAGACGATGCCTTTCCTCCTCCATCTGCCTTACCTTCTCGATTCTCTTCTTCTCACCAATTACAGAGAACGGATTGCCGATCATCGCAGCCAGATAAACTGAAGACAATTCTATTGCAGTGATATAAAACAAGTTGAGACTATCTGACATCCAACCAATCAAGAGCATATTGGCAATAATAATTGCAACATCAAAACATATAAAATGCCATATTTTGCATTTAGGCGACTTTACTATGAAACTCACGGCTACACAAGCCAATGCCACTACAAAAGTTTCGAGCAAGAGCAATTTCCACGCAAAATTCCAGTCTTGACAATCTGCAATTAATATATTTAGGACAATGGCGGCGAAATACAACAAAGTATAATTCACTCTGTTGACAATCCTTCCTTTGGTGAAGAAACCGGTTCTGTCCTGTTTTTTCTTTTCCATTCCGAACGACAGTTTCGCAATAAGATTTGCAATCGCAAAGATATAATATTTTTAGGAAAGTTGCTCGTAAAACTGCTGTATGAAATCGGAACAATATTGTATTTGCCGTGAATTTATACGAATAAGCATTATTGTTTTATTGACTGACTTAGATATTCACAAATGCAACACCCCAAAAACACAAACGTTGCACGCAACGTTTCTACAACTTGGAAACATTTGAAACAACATCAAACAATTTTAAACTACATCAACCCAATATACATTCCATCCTGATATGGCGACGCAAGATTTTGCGTCGCTACTAGAAATAACTTTTATACCCGAAATGTATCTTTGAATTGTTGAAACTGAACGGATTGCTGTTTTGTTTGCCTATTGCATACACTAGCGAAAAAATGCCGGCAGGCGTACTTAGATCGATGCCGACACCGATTCCCAACGCAAAATTCCTCGCACTTTCGGCAGTAAACATCTTGCCGAAATACATTGCATCCGTCAAGACATACACGGCAGAATTGCGTTCAAACAGATAGCGCAACTCAATGTTCCCCAAGGTGTAGTAAGTTGCTGGCAACGACAGTTCATCGAAACCGCGCACGGTGTTCAATCCGCCGACCCACATAAGTTCGTTGTCGAAAATGCTCTTACTATAGATAAAACGAGAACTGTTACGTAACTTCACTGCAAAATTTCTCAGGAATCCGATATAACCACTAAAATCGTAATACACAGTAGATTGAAACAATGGATTTGGCTCTTCGTCCGCCCTTTTCTGTCCTGCATCAGCTGTTGCCTTGAACACAATTCCTCTGCGTGGATTACGGACATTGTCAACATTACAATAGTCAACGCCAAAACCGAAAAGGTTCGTCTTGTACTTTGTATAATTCAGCGTGGTGTCGGAATTGTCTCCAATCGGGAACGAAGATGTGTTCCTGTAGTAGATATAAAAGCCCTTGCTAGTCGAATTGCCAACCATTACCTTTCCGTAAAAGTCGGTCTTGATGTACGACGAATCCTTCTTTTCAAGATTGAAGTCAGCCCCCACTCCTATTGGAGACTTAAAAATATATGGGAACGCAAATCCTACATCAAGGTTTTGGTTCTGTGTTTCGTACTTTTTCCACTTGAACTTCAGATTTTCACCCTGATGGAAAACGTTTACCAGATTCAGGTCAATGTCGCCAGTAATCATCAGTTTGCCAGTGGTATAACTTTTGGGCATTATGCCAAGTACACCGCTGAACGAACTTGCCTTTTTGTTTTTCAGGAAAAGAAGAACGTCTGATTTTGTTTCGGAAAATGCCAGTTGGAAAGGCTGCTCTTGCTCCAAGAACGGAATGTTGGTTATTCTGCTGTCGATTCGATCAATCTTGTCGGTTGTCAGCAAGGTGTTTTTCCTCAGTTCAAGTGTGCGTTCCAAATAGTTCCTATTAATCTTCGCATTTCCATTGATAATCAAGCTGTCAAGTTTCACAATCTGACCTTTGTCAACCTTTAGTTTGGCAGAAAAACTATTCTCGTCCATATTTACACTGTCCAACCACGACTTTGCAAAGATATACCCTCGTGCTGTATAGTAATCAACGACTTGCCCACACAACTGCGTGTAAAACAATGGGCTTCCACCTTTACGCCATATACGAAACGGAACTTCCGACACATCCACATTCACATTCCGCAATGGTTGTCCAAGTGTTGCGTATGCCGTCAAATCTTTGTCAATAACGCTTATGCTGTCGTAGCCAGCCGACAGATAGGACTTGCGTTGCATCTTTGCAATATAGCTTTCCAAGAAGTTATTTGCAGCAATGCTGTCACTGCATTTTTTCATTGAAGAAAAATGGTAATCATCTGATTCATTGTCGCGTACGAATATGCTGACTTTCTGCGAAAAAGCATTTGCACAGATAAATATCGTGAAAACAAGAACCAATATGTTTCGTAGCGACAGTGACATTCCTATAAAACGCAAAGACACGATTTTTCGTGTCTTGCTGTGTTATTTTTGTGATTTTCCAAGCTTAAATGAGACTTCTCATTTCGTGTAAATCGCCTTGATTGAACCGAATTTCTCGTCAAAAGCCACACGAAGTTTCTTGTTCTTGAATATTTCTGCTGGCAAATGACCGAGATAGCCGCACTGCGGAATGGTCATCAGACTTCTATAGTATGTAAAATCCTCGAAATCAACCGATACGGCCACATCTGCAGGAATCCTGTAGTACAAACCCATCACCTTTTCCTTTTTCTTAAGGTCGTGCTGTCTTCCATAGAAATCGCCCAGTTCCCTTGCCGCCTGCGAATTTTTTAGCACAAGACATACAGGTTCGGAATCGGCAGTCTTCTGCTCTACCACTTCGTCATCGGAAGTTATGTAACATATTGGTATTCTCTCTTCTGCGAGTTCCGGTTGTGGCGTATAGTAAAATACATATTCACGAGTTTCCTTTACGACCTTTCCAACAAACAATTCAAGGTAACGCTTCTCCATATCCTTCAGTTCGTTGACCATAATGTCGATGTCCGCAGGCGGAGTTTCTGTCTCGAACTGAGCAGTAAGCACCTTGAACAGACGCTTCCTAATCTTGATGATGTAGTTTGCCGCTTCCTCAGCTTTCATCTCCTCGTCCTTGCTGATGATGACCTTATTATATATAGGTATCTTCTGGAAAACAGAATCCACCTCAACGACTTTGTATGTCGTATCGGTATTTCTTGTGAAATTCTGTTTCACGCCATAATCCATAAACAATGGAGTTGCTATGCTCGATGCCTTTGTGAAATGACGTTCTCCTTCTGCGTAAGAATCTTCTGCCTGCTGGTCGCAGTTATAACCAGTGACAATGCCTCTGCTGTTGTAGTTAAGGTTGGCATCGTTGTCGCAAACAACCATGAAGCAAGCATTTGGATCGGGTTGTGCAATCTGGTTAATGTCAACATTCTCAATCCGAACATCGGACACACTTGACATTGCTGCATTTTTAATGCACAGATATTTCTCGGCATATTTCGAATACGGACCAGGCATCAAAGTTTCCTTTGTAACAGTAACTTTTATTTCCAATGTCGTCTGCGGAAGATAATACAGGAATGCGTTTTTCTTTATTGCCACATCCGAATCGGAAATTGGGAAAACTTTTATCTGCGCAAATGAGCAAATAGATGATAATAAAAGTATTATAACAATCAAATTAAACCTTTTCATAAGAACAAGCATCTTTTTGAAAAACAGATTGCAAAGTTAGAATAAAAATCAATATTCACAAAATGTTACATAATTGCTTAGTAACCACAGCTATCTTGTTTATAATGTCAGTCGCTACGGTTGAAATCACACCATATTCTGCACTTGCAAGTTTTCCTGCTTCGCCATGAATCCACGTTCCTACAATCGCTGCATCGTCAACCGAATAACCTTGTGCAAGCAAAGAAGTTATTATGCCAGTCAGCACATCACCGCTTCCACCTGTGGCAATACCAGGATTCATACCTATATAGAATACTATGCGTCCGTCGGTAAGCGAAATTGCAGTAATTCCGCCTTTTAGCACAACGACACTTTTATGTTTCTGCGAAAAATCGGACATACCCCTGAGTCGTTCAAACGGATTTTCAACTTTACCGAAAAGCCTTTCGAACTCCTTCGGATGCGGTGTAAGCACACAACAATCAAGCTTATCGACCAAATGCCTATTGACAGCAATAACATTAATCGCATCGGCATCGACCGCCATCGGCTTCCGACAACTTAATGCTCTGTCAACAAGACTCATAGCCGATCCCCCAACTCCTATTCCTGGACCAATCCCAATGGCAGAAAACTTTTCAGCATCACCGTTCCAATCATCCATGTACATCGCTTCGGGTACGGAAATCTGCATAATATTGCAGATATCATCGACTGATGAAATGCTAAGGAGTCCAACTCCACTACGAAGACAAGCCCTCGAAGCCATAACTGCTGCACCAGCCTTGCCCTTGCCACCGGCTAGCAACAAGGCATGTCCGAAAGTACCCTTGTGGTCAAATGGTTGACGATGCTTCATCCTATCTCCCACATCGCTTTTCTCAATGCAATACCACGCACTTTCCATCTGCTCTGCGGCTTTCATTTCGTGGCCTATGTCAACCAACCTAACATTGCCAAAATACTTGTAGTTTTCCGCAAACATCGACGACAACGGACGATTCCCTATTGAAAAAGTAAGATTCGCATAGATTATTGAACCATTGTTCCGAGAATTATCCTCGCCAAACAAACCAGAAGGAATGTCAATGGACCAGACTTCTGCAAGAGATGAATTTATAACGCCGATGATGTCGGCAAACTTGCCTTTTACACTACGACTCAATCCAGTTCCAAAAATCGCATCTATCACTATGCAGTCTTCTGGAACAAAAAGACGTCCAATTTCACATTCGCAACGACTTAGGAACATGATTCCGTCTTCGCCATACCTATCTATATTAGTCTGGCATTCTGGACTGACTTTGTCCGAAAAATCACAAAAACAAACGCTTACATTCACGTTGTCTTCTCTCATCATTCTCGCCAAACCAAGTCCGTCGCCGCCATTGTTACCAGGTCCCGCCACAACCAAAAAGTTTTTCCTGTCCAAATCTGGACAATAATACTTCATGTCGGCATAAAGTTTCTGCACGGCACGTTCCATAAGTTCGTATGACGAAATGCCTTGTGCCGACATCGTTAGAGCATCAAGTTGCTTGGTTTGTTGCGAGGTTAGAATCTTTTTCATTCCACACTGATTTTTGGGGCAAAAATAGTCTTTGTATGCAATACCTTTGAGATACATAGTAAAAATTGTTAATAACTTTAACATAAAACAGCAAATATGTTTTACAACATAATACATATTTTAAAAACATCAATTCGTTATTTTTTTCCACAAACGGCACTTTTGAACACAATTACACCGACATGGATTTTGTTAACAAAATGTTATTGTAAAAACATTCATTTTGTTTCGTTTTAATATTTTTGCAAAAATTAACTAAAAACAAACTGTATGATGAGAAAATTTATCTTTAGTATTGCAGCTTTGATTATTTCCATCGCTGCATTTGCGCAGACAGAAGGCGAAAATTGTGCAAATCCAAGCGCAATTTCAAGTCTTCCTTATTCCGCACAAAGTCAGACGACTTTAGGAACAAATCCTTACACATTGTCAACCTACACTATGCGTAGCGGATGCCACGTTTACAAGTACATCCCGGCTGAGAACCAGAATGTCAACATTAATATTTCTGGTATAAATCGCGCATACGATCCCGAAGCAACATCTCTGCTTACGATTCCAGGTGTAGGTATCTTTTTATACAACGGTTGTCCAGACAATGAAAATGCTCAATTGATTGGAACCCCATTCGTTTCCAACTCTTTGTCATCAACTTCTGGCTCAATAAGCAATGTAAGTCTCACAGAATCAACAGAATATTACATTGTAGTTGCAGCCGACTCACTGGTAGGACAAAGCTTTATTTTCGGCACATATGCTAGCTACACAACAGCAACGTTCAATCTTTCCATTGAAAAAATTGTTGAACACGATGTTGCCATCCGCACAGTAAACGTTTCAAATTCAGGATGTTCCGCAACAACTTCAGTTTCGTACACCATTGCTAACAATGGTACGCTCGATGCTGAAGAAAATGCAGTTTCGGTTGTTTGCAATGTAAACGGCGTTGCCGCTGCAAACGAAACTCTTCCTGCAATTGCATCAGGAGCAACTCTGACAAGGACATTTGAAAATGTAGCATTGGCACAAGGAAACAACACAATAGAAATCGTTGCAACACTTGCCGGCGACGAAACCCCAGAAAACAACTCCGGTGAAGCAACCGCAACAAGAAATATGGTAGTCGCAACATATCCGTTCTCAGAAAACTTTGAAGGCGACGAACCTTTCAACTGGACAGCAAGCCCAGCCAACTCTTGGTCAATCCGTCAGCTCGAAGAAAGCGACAACCACTTCTACATGACCGATACCGCAGTCAGTAAGAACTCATATATTGCATCTCCTTGCTTGAGCTTCGCTGAACTCGATATGCCTGAACTTCATTTCGACGTTGCTGCCGACTACCCGACTTCTTCTGGTGGTATTGGTGGTATATTTGGCGGAGACGGAGCAACTACCAGAGGTTTCGTTTTGGGTTCTATTGACGGAACTGCTTGGGATACAGTTGCCCCTATCGAAGCAACAGGTGTTCCTGTAAACAAGAACATCAGCCTTGCAAGATACGCAAACGAATCAAGCGTACAGCTTCGTATAATCTACAATGCTGGATCCGGCTTTGATATTGGCGGTCTTTTCGGTGGAACAACAACTGGCGGTGCTGGCGTTGCTATCGACAACATCGTAGTAAGAAATGCTGCTGACAAGGACTTGAGCGTTACTGCAATAACTGGTCCAACATCGGGTTGCGGACTTTCAAACGGACATGTAAGCATAACCATAAAGAACTATGGTCGCGTTGCTCAATCGTCATACGTTGTAAAATACTCTGTTGACGGCGGCGCAAACTGGGTTGAAGAAACTGTCAGCACACCAATAGCAGTAAACGCAACTGCAGATTATACTTTCAACGCAACACTCAGCCTTCCGACATTCGGAACATACAACATAATTGCAAAGACCGAACTCACTGGCGACGAAGACGCTAGCAACGACGAGGCTGAAGGAATCGTTGTTTCTCAAGGCTTGTACAATTCCGACAACGCATACGCAATATTTGACGACGAAGAATTCGTAAACGACTGGTATGCTGGCGGAACAAACTCATCTTGGGCATTCGGAAAGACCGCCGTTTCTCAAAACGACAGCATCTGGACTTGGGCAACAAATCCTAACGGACCTGTAAACCCAAGCGAAGAATCATTCTTGTACTCTCCATGCTACAACCTTACCGGAATGCAGAATCCAATATTAAAGATAAGCCTTATGTACAACCTCAGCGCAATGGACATGGGTGATGACACTGGCGAAATGCCATTCGACCCAAGTAGCATGTTTGGCATATTTGGCGGTTCTCTTTCACTCTGGTACACAGTTAACGGTGGCTCTTCATGGATAAATGTCGTTGCTGTTGACGGCGACATCAACGAAGGCTGGTACACATCAAGCGCAATGACCGAAGGTGCAACTGACCCCGGATGGTCTGGAAATACTAACGGCTTCGTAACTGTAAAAACAAAACTCCACTTCCCAAGTTCAGCAAACCTTTCAAGCGTAAAGTTCAGATTCGCATTCAAGACCACAAGCATGAACATGGGTGACGATGAGACTGGAATGGGCGACTTATTCGGTAATATCTTCGGTGGTATGACAGGCGGAAACTCCATAAAGGGTGCAGCTATCAACAACTTCATCGTATATGACTGCCCTGCTCCAGCACCTGTAGCTTCTTTCACTTACACAAACGACGCTTGCTCGGGACTTGTTGAATTTACCAACACTTCGCAGAATGCAGAATCGTACGCTTGGAACTTCGGTGACGGCGCAGGCCTTGACCTCGGCGAACTCACTGGCGAAGAAGGCTTTGACTTCAGCCAGTTCTTCGGTGACGGTTCAACAACTTCAACTGAAGAAAACCCAACTATGACATACCAGAACGCAGGAAACTACACCGTAATTCTTACTGCAACCAACGAATGTGGAACTGGCACTCACGAAGCAACAATTACAATTGACATGTCTGCACCTACCGCTTCGTTCACATACAGCGAAAACGGCAACGGCGTTGTAACATTTACCAACAATTCACAAAATGCAACCATCTACAGCTGGAACTTCGGTGACGGTTCTACTTCAACAGAAGAAAACCCGACTCACACATATACCGCTAACGGCAACTATACAGTGACTTTGACCGCTTCAAGCCCATGCGGAAGCGACAATGCTACTCAGACCGTCAACATCATTATCACTGGTATTGACGAAGTAACCGATGGCATCAGCATCTATCCTAACCCGGCAAACAGCACAATCAACATCGTAAACGCAGAAAATGCAAACGTTGAAATTGTAAATGCCCTTGGTCAGGTGGTATATGCAAAGGAAAATGTTTCTGGCGAAATTTCAATTGACGTAAGAAACCTTACCAACGGAATGTACTTCGTAAAAGTAAACGACACAGTTACCAAGGTTAACATTGTCAAGTAACCATTTCATAACATAAACTAGAATGAATCTGCCACTATTTCGGTGGCAGATTTTTTTTTCAAAATTTTTGAAACTTTTTTCATATCTTATCGTATAAGATATTAGTTTTAAAAATAAGAAATGAGACAGTTAAAGATTACTAAATCAATTACCAATCGCGAGAGCGCATCGTTGGATAAATACTTGCAGGAGATTGGTAAAGAAGAACTTATCACCGTAGAAGAAGAAGTTGAATTGGCGCAGAGAATCAGGAAAGGTGACCGTGCAGCATTGGAAAAACTTACAAAGGCCAATTTGCGTTTTGTCGTTTCCGTGGCAAAGCAGTACCAAAATCAAGGCTTGAGCCTCCCCGACCTTATCAACGAAGGCAACCTCGGACTTATCCGTGCAGCCGAAAAATTTGACGAGACACGTGGTTTCAAGTTTATATCGTATGCAGTATGGTGGATTCGCCAGTCGATACTTCAGGCATTGGCAGAACAGGCTCGTATTGTAAGGCTTCCTTTGAACCAGGTTGGCTCGCTCAACAAGATCAACAAGGCATTGTCGCGCTTCGAACAGGAAAACGAACGCCGTCCTACCTCAGAAGAATTGGCTAAGGTTCTTGACATGCCAGAAGACAAGATTTCCGATACTCTTAAGGTTTCTGGACGTCATACTTCACTTGATGCTCCGTTCGCAAACGGCGAAGACAACAGTCTTGTCGATGTGCTTGAAAATACCGATTTGCCGAACACAGACTCAAAACTTATAGAAGAATCACTTTCAAAGGAAATCGAGCGCGTACTCGCCGCCCTCACCGAAAGGGAAAGAGAAATCGTAAAGATGTTCTTCGGTATCGGCGGACCAGAAAGAACTTTGGAAGAAATCAGCGACCAGTTCGGACTTACACGCGAAAGAGTTAGACAGATCAAGGAAAAAGCAATTAGAAGACTAAAGCATTCTAACAGAAGCAAGTTGCTGAAGAGTTATTTAGGTTAAACAAAAAGCGTCTTTCGGGACGCTTTTTTTTATCTCATCAGTCCGTGCCAGAATAGACTCAACTTAAATCGTGATTTTATTCCTTTCCAAACGCCAGCATAGTTAACTTGTACACCATTGCTTCTGGCCAGCCGGGCAAAAACCGATGACTTCAAAAAATATTTGCGGTCTATCCTATTCCTACGCCACTCTTCATTTACCCAATGTATAACATACCAATCGCTAGGAACATTAACATTGCCAGCAAGCATCTTACGCACAACATTCCACGAATCCTCGTTGGAAATATTCCGCACATACGACTCCAGCCCCATTGCCCGCACATTGTCAACAAGTATCTGTATTGGCAAATGCCAGTCTCGGTTGTCGGCATCAACTTTTTGGGAAGCTTCGTCGTAGCACTTCTTCATAAGTTCTGAACCTCGGGGACATTTCATCACATTGCCGACCAATGGTAACGAATGATGCGAACGGAAAACATAATCTTCCTTAAAATCCAATGGTTTCAAGCAAGTAACATCCATATCAGTCCACCATCCGCCATACATATACAATAGCTTGTAGCGGAAAATATCGCTATATCCAGCATAACTGCCCTTTCCGTGTCCAAACTGGTTTGTATGGTTGTAGGAAAAGACCTTTTCACGTGGAATGATTTCGGAAGCATCCTTTACAACAGCACCTTCGGGAAGCGGAGTTTCAATTTCATCGTATGCCCAAAGCACAAACCTATGTCCATTATTTATGAACGACTTGATAGTCAGCAGTTCGCAAGCGGAAAGGCTTTTGCCTATCCACATTGCGTTTACCGTCAAGTTGCTGTCGTCCATAAGTTTAAACCTTCGACAACGACACCTTCATACCTTCTACATCATCGTATTCCAAGGTAATGAGGTTATTTTCAGCAACATCTGCCTTAATAATGTATTCTGCCAGAACGTCCTCGACGTACCTCTGTATTGCCCGTTTCAGATGACGTGCGCCAAACTTCGGGTCGTAGCCCTTATCCACGACAAAATCCTTTGCCGACTGCTCAATCTTCAAAGTGAAGCCCATATCCTTAACCCTGTCGTACAGACCGGCAAGCTCAATGTCGATAATCTTGCAGATGTCGTCCTTTGTAAGAGTATTGAACTGCACAATGTCATCGATACGGTTTATGAACTCAGGCGAGAAAGTTTTCTTCAAAGCATTCTCAATCACCGACTTGGCATTCTCATCGTATGCATCTTTGCGAGCCTTAGTGTCAAATCCAACCCCCACTCCGAAATCAGACAACTGGCGCGAACCAATGTTGGACGTCATTATGAGAATTGTATTCTTGAAGTCAATCTTCCTGCCAGAACTGTCGGTAAGACGACCTTCGTCAAGGATTTGAAGCAGAATGTTGAACACATCGGGATGTGCCTTTTCTATTTCATCAAGCAACACCACCGAGTAAGGTTTTCTCCTTACGCGTTCTGTAAGCTGACCACCTTCCTCGTAGCCTACATATCCTGGAGGCGCTCCGACAAGCCTCGACACCGAGAACTTCTCCATATATTCGCTCATATCAATGCGAATCAGAGCATCGTCAGTATCAAACAGATAGTTAGCTAAAATCTTTGCAAGCTGAGTCTTTCCAACACCAGTTGGACCAAGGAAAATAAATGTACCGATAGGCTTGTTCGGGTCTTTTAAACCAGCCCTATTGCGATGTATCGCACTGACAACCTTGCTAATAGCCTCGTCCTGACCGATGATTTTTCCAGCAAGAGCCTTGTTCATCTCGAGCAGACGAGTTCCTTCCGACTGTGCCACACGCTTAACAGGAACGCCAGAAATCATTGCAACAACCTCAGCGACATCCTCTTCAGTAATAAGTTTCTTGTCGTCGTTCATCGCGTTCATCCACTGCTTTTTGTACTGGGCAATGGCAGTTTCCTGTTCACGTTCCTTATCCCTGTATGTTGCAGCCTCCTCAAAGTGCTGGTCTTTAACGGCCTGCATCTTTTTCTCCTTGATTTTCTGGAGTTCGGCTTCAATTTCCAAAATCTTGTTCGGAACTGCCACCTTGAACGAATGCATTCTAGCACCAGCTTCGTCAAGGGCATCAATAGCCTTGTCGGGCTGAGCACGGTCGCTTATATACCTGTCGGTTAACCTTACGCATGCTTCAATAGCCTTGTCGGAATAGACAACCTTGTGATGGTCTTCGTACTTGCCTTTTACCTTTTGTAGAATATGTATAGTGTCTTCCAGCGACGGCGATTCTACGATAACCTTCTGGAAACGACGTTCCAATGCGCCATCGTGTTCAATCTTGCGGTACTCGTCAAGGGTTGTAGAGCCAATGCACTGTATTTCACCACGGGCAAGCGCGGGTTTCAGAATGTTGGCTGCATCGAAATTGCCTGACGAATCGCCAGCACCAACTATGGTGTGAATTTCGTCGATAAACAGAATGACATCAGGCGAAGCCTTCAATTCGTCAATAAGGTCGGTCATACGTTCCTCAAACTGACCGCGGTACATAGTACCAGCTACCATTGATGTCATATTCAGCATAATTAGCCTCTTGTCGAAAAGTACGTGCGAAACTTCCTTCTTCACAATCTTAGTAGCCAGAGCCTCTATGATTGCCGACTTTCCAACGCCAGGTTCACCGATAAGCACAGGATTATTCTTCCTGCGGCGCGAAAGTATCTGTGTGATACGGTTTATTTCAGTTTCACGACCATATACGGGGTCAAGCTTATCTTCTTTTGCCGCAGCGGTCAAGTCAACGCCAAACTGGTCGAGCATAGGAGTTTGCGACTTTCCCAAACGTCTCTGTCTGCGCTGTTCTCCAACGGCATACTCCCTGTCGTCAAACAATGGGTCAAAGTCTTCATTATCGGCAGGTTCATCGTCGTTATTATCAACGACATCCCACGAACCAAGTTCCAAAGTCATCCTGTACAGGTCGTATTCAATGTTGAACTTTCCGAGCAACACAAGCAGATTGCTAGGCACTTTCAGTATGGCCAGCATCAGATGGTTAGTGTTAATCTCGTTGCTTCCAAGCGATATGGCCTCCGAATTCATAAACAGCCTAATCCGCGATATTGGCTTACTGTCAACTACATCATCAGGATTTATAAAGGCAATCTGGGATAACCTGTAATTGTTCTCTATTGCCGACTTAAGCTCGGAGAGATTGACGTTCAATTCCTTCAATTTAAGAGCAGCCTCGCAATCAGAATTGCGTATAATACCCAGTAGCAGATGTTCTGGATTCAACATGCTGCTACCAAGCCTTACAGCCTCTTCCCTGCTGTACTGCCAAGTATCTATCAATGACTGGGAAAAATTCTTCTCCATTCTATATTTATTTATAGGTGCAAAAATAAAAAACAATTGCCAATGGACAATGAAGAATTGACAATTAACAATGGATAATGAACGAAAACTGTCATGCTGAATTTATTTCAGCATCCGTTACTAAGATCCTACCCTTCGATACTTCGACAAGCTCAGCAAGCGAAGCTCAGGGGGCAGTTCTGGATAACATTCTGTGTTTTTGTCTTTCAAATCTTCAACCCTTAGCTCAACGAAGTTAATTCATCGAATCCCTTACACCTTCTTTCCGTTTGGCAAATAGCAGTCAAAAGTAGAATCGGAATACATTACAATTATTTTCTCAATTGAAGCATATTCTTTTCGTTCGTTTTTTGCTGGTGCAACATATTGGTTTTCCTCATGTTGTGCATTGTTTTCCAATGGCAATTCTTCCTGATTAAGCGTCTCTGGTTCAAAAAAATCTTCATCATCTATACTGTCATCTGTTTTTTTGGCTTCATTTGTCATTAAAAGAGTTGACTGCGGAGAATTTACAGAAGAAAACAAATCGGGCTCATGATTTGCTACCTTCGTATCCGCCGACTTGTACATTTCGCCACGACCAAAAAGAAGCCACTCCGGATTTATACCACGGAAACGTTCAAGAATTTTTGTTACAAGTTCTAGCGGAACCTTATTTCGTCCGCCCAAATAATGCGACAAAGCAGAACTTCCGACACCAATCTCTTCTGCAAATTTCACTAAGCCAATGTTCTCAACCTCTATTATTTTCTTGATTCGTTCTATCATATTTTTACAAAAAATTTAGATTACAAATGTAATCATTATTTCAATTACATTTGTAAAAACTTATGAACAATATTCTGGTTTACATTTGTAATTTGTAAATTACCATGCTTTTTTACGATTATCCTCACGTTGCTAATATACAGATATTTGAATAAATATCAGTTACATAAACTTTTTAATTATAAAATATATGCTAAATAACTAATATACAAGTGCAAAGCATGAGAACAAATAGTCAATAACACGCATATTTTACACACAGACAGACATACTAATGTCAAACGCGCCACTTTTAACTAAACAAATACTATAAATAAATTATTTAAAATACTAATATAGTGTGTGTTATATTTTAATATTATAATCAAGATAACCCATTTAACATTTGTTAAAAATAGATTTGTCGAAACGTAAAAATAATTTACATTTGTACAGAACAAAAGAAGGAATCCTATAATTACATTTGTAAGTGTGATAAAAATACCCATAACTATGTTTTACATTTGTAACATGACTGAATGATTTTACAAAAATGAAAATCTCGTATTTGGAACGATTTTTTATCCTACGATACAAATTCCCATTCCAAAAAATCTCCCCTATTTCACCACTTAAAATGAGTTTTGAGAAAAGAGCAAAGTTTCATTGTTCACAAAAAACAATGTATTATTTTTGTCTTTGAAAATTGGAACATAAAAATTATTGTTATGCTGTCCGAAAAATATTTCCATTGTCCTGTCCCCGACTTCGACATGAGTCATTTTATTGAATTTATGGTATGACAATTGCAGAAATATAGCTATCAGCATAAAACAACAAAAAACATGATCATCTGTTTTGGCCACATATTAAACTCAACAACAGTAAGTTACAGTCAAAAAACTGACTTCGTAACCCATTCTGGATTGAAAAAATCGTCAATCGCTGACCTACGGTTCGATTTGTGGCAAGGAAATCTCATTAAATTTGCAAACAAATAAAATTAAATAGGTATGAAGAAAAAACTTTTATTTATCGTAGCTCTTGCAATAAGCGCAACCATGTGTTCGCAGAATTCTATCATTGAGAGTAACAACAGTTTCACTTTCGATGTCATGCGTAACATCAATAAGGACGACACCTCAAAGGATGGCGTAAATATGTTCGTAAGTCCATTTAGCATTTACGATGCCTTGGCAATGGCATACGACGGAGCAGCAAAGAAGACAGCAAAGGAAATGCGCTCCGTAATGAAATTCAAAAAGGACCAGGCCGAATCCCACAAGGAGTTTGCCCAATTGCTCAAAGATTACAAGTCGGACAAGAGCGTTTTCACAATAACAAATGCCGCTGTCGCACAGAAAAACTACAATTTCCTCGACAGCTATATGAATTGCCTCAAGGATTTCGATGCTACAATATCACAGGCAGACTTTAGCAAAGAAGAAGAACGTAGTGAAACTGTAAAAAAAGTAAATTCTTGGGTATCTAAGAATACCAACAACAAGATAACTGACCTGATTTCAAAGAATGACATTGACGAACTTACCCGTCTGATTCTTCTGAATGCCATATATTTCAATGCAAGCTGGTCAACCGAGTTCAAGGGAGAAAAGACAAGGCAGATGACATTCTACGGCAAAAATTCAGTAGAGTATGTTACCGACTTTATGAATGGCACCCAGAATGTTGCACTGAGCGAAAGCAACGATGCCCAGATGATGAAAATCGACTACGAAAACCAAAAGGCTTCGATGTTCATTATTATGCCAAAGGAAAACGTTGATATTGATAAGTATATATCAGAACTTGATGAACAAAAGTTTGCTAGCCTAGAAAAATCTCTGCAGACTTTCAAGGCCGACGTTTCAATGCCAAAGTTCAAAATTGAATCGCGTTTTGAAATGAAGAAAGTGCTGATGGAAATGGGCATAAAGGCTGCATTCACAAAGAGCGCAGATTTCTCTAAAATGAACGGCAAGAGCAACTTGCTTATTGACGAAGTTATACATAAGTCGTTCATCGAAGTTTCGGAAAAAGGAACCGAAGCTGCCGCTGCAACTGCTGTGGTTGTCAGAGAGAAAAGCATGATAATGAAAGAAAATCCGAAAGTAGTAATCAACAGGCCATTCGTTTTCGTTATCAAGGAAAATAAGAACAACGCTATATTATTTATAGGTAAATATGTCAAACCAGAAAAATCAAAGTAAAATGAAAAGATTAATTTTATTTGTCGCAATAGCGATAGCAAGCCTGACGGCATTTGGACAAAAGGATTACACAGATTTCGACAACCTGGCAGACGTGCAGATAAAAACCAAAGTTGCACACGCAAAAAGTAAGGATGCAAACAGTCCGCTCGAATTGTCACTTTATTTCCAAAATACTGGGACAAAGAATGTTATAGTTCGCTATGAAATATTTATCAAGGATAGCAATGGTGAAATGCGTCACAGTGGAAAGAAAGAAAAGAGGCTAAATGCAGGACAAAAGCAAGTCGGTAAAATCAGCGGTCTCTCCTATGAACTTATAGGGACTAACATCGACGACTACGTAAGCGGAGAAAAGCAATGGTACTTCACATTGTTGGAAATAAAAGATGCTGAAACTGGCGAAGTTATTGCAACAAGCGAAAAGACAAGAGAAGAATAAGGCATCATTTGTACCTAATATTATATGTCCCTGCCGAATTTTCGTTGGGGACTTTTTTATAAAAAATAATGATTATTCGCAAATTACACAAAAATATTTCATTCCGCTCTAGCCGCGGGGGCTTTTACTTGTTATTCGCCCCTACAAACGATTTTCAACGGTGCTCATGATTGTCTTCGACAATTGTTGGCAAAAAAGTAAACAAAAAACCATGTCCGCTGAGTCTGCTTCGCTAAAAATCAGCTGCACTACGCTAAAAGTCAGAAACTTGCTTCCGCTCTGCTACAGCTTCAAACAGACTGACTTTTTACGCTACGTTCTACCGATTTTCTTAACGCTCACCAGCCAAGGCGGCAATCAAGGTATCGCCAAAGGCGATGGATAAAAAACGAAATCCGTCTTCGTGAGATTCAGTTTTTTGTATTGACTATATGAATCTCCACCTACTTTTTCCGCTGTTCCATAATTAATAACCTCGGAGAGGTTACATATATATAGTAGAATAACGTGAGTTTAGTGGCGTTGGCGCATATTTTTGTCGCGACTCGTGCTGAGCGAAGTCGAAGCAAGCAAAACAAAAATTGTGACAACGCATAATTAAGCGGACAATAATAAAAAAAATTGTTTGCGCATTGTAGCAGAATGCTTATTTTTGCCAATCATTTATAAAAGAATTTTTAAGTATAAAACGATGAAAAACATATTGATTATTGGTGCTGGAGGACAGATAGGCTCCGAATTGACACGCAACTTGCGCGATGTTTATGGTGACAATCACGTTGTATGTTCAGATTTGCGTCCGTTGAAGGGACAAGATTACGAGCGCGGTCCAATTGAACGCATTGATTCAACCCAAGTTATGCAGATTGCTGCTGCTGTTAAGAAGTACAACATCGACACGATTTACAATCTTGCAGCAATATTGAGTGCAACCGCCGAACTCAACCCGATGTTGGGCTGGAACGTAGGTATTGGCTCGTTGGTTAACTGCCTCGAAGTGGCTCGTCTTTTCAACTGTGCAGTCTTCACTCCTAGCAGCATTGGTGCATTCGGTCCAAGCACACCGCACGACAACACACCGCAGGACACAATCCAACGTCCTAATACAATTTACGGTGTAACGAAGGTTACAGGCGAATTGCTCAGCGACTACTACTTCACCCGTTTCGGCGTTGACACCCGCAGCGTACGCTTCCCTGGTCTCATTAGTCATCTCACATTGCCTGGCGGCGGTACAACCGACTATGCAGTAGAAATCTACTACGCAGCAGTCAAGGGCGAAAAGTTCGTATGCCCGTTGAAGAAAGGCACATTCATGGATATGATGTATATGCCTGATGCACAGAAGGCTATGATTGACATTATGGAAGCTGACCCGTCAAAGTTGATACACCGCAATAGCTTCAACGTTACAGCAATGAGCTTCGACCCGGAGATCATCTACAATGCTATCAAGAAGCACTATCCTAACTTCGAGATGGTTTACGAACCGGAACCAATAAAGCAGGCAATTGCCGACAGCTGGCCAAACAATATGGACGACAGCTGCGCCCGCAACGAATGGGGCTGGAAACCTCAATACGACCTCGACAAAATGACCGAGGACATGATACTGAACCTGAAAAAGAAATTATTATAATAGATAAACGTAACAAAAGAGAAAAGGTTGTCTTTCGACAACCTTTTTTGATATTAATCTTGCTCAACCCCATCCACATAAGGTTTCTTATACTTAGCCTCATACGTCAATGGAAACAACGCGATACTTGTTCCTCCAAATTTACTATTAACAAAAAAGGCACAAAGCCAATTACCTTTAACAAAAAACTTCGGACTATTGTAACAATCAAAAACCTGTTCTTCTGTATTTTCTTTAATTATTTTATTTACAATAGTTTTAAAATGCTTTATATCAATATTTAACAAATCAGCCCAATCTTGTTCTGTCTCTATTTTCTTTTTAGTACTCAGTTGATATGTAACGTATTCATAACTACCGGCAAACATTGGCCCGCAGCACAAACTATAATAACAAAGAGACAGAATGTCTTTGTCATTTTGATTTATGGTACAACTGCTTTCTTCACCAAAATAAAATTCATCTGATCTATATAACGCCAATATAGGAATGCGTATTTTCTTATTTGAAAATGTTTTTTTCCTTTTTTCCAATGCGTTTCGCCATTGTTCAAGTGAGAACAAATCAGCGACTTCTTCTGACAGACTATATATAAAGTCACCTATAGGTTTCGAAAAAGCTCTTACTCTTAATACATTATTATAATTCAATGGCCCAGAGAATATATAGGAAAAAACATAATCAGGAATAGTTTTGGGAATAGGACAAGTTATATCAAGAGAAAAGCCATCGCCAACTGCATTAGGATCAACAACATCTTCTTCGTCCATATATGGATTTTTACCGAACTCTAAGTACCTAATAGAAATAGAAATCTTATTGTCATAAATTGAATCTATTTCAACATTGCTCACAATCAAATCATCAAAAAAATTATAATGGCGAACTACTATATCTTTATAATCACCATATTTATTATGAAAATAATTGTAACAATCTTCTACATCTCCAGGACAAAAAAAACCATCAAGCCCAAGTTCAGATTCGAATTTCTCATACTGGGAATATGCAAATGTACCAATCATTTCCATTACGGAAACTAATACTAAAATCAGAAATATTTTTCTTCTCATAAATTATTCTTATTCTACCCACCAGTACCCCATAGGCAATTCAACATAAAAAGAAGCGTGGCACTGATACCCATAAAAATCTCACGTTCCTAGTAGCAAGACGAGCATAAACGCTTCGTTAATCCAAAATGTACGGTCGGGCGCAAGCACCAAACCAAGGACAAAAATAAGGAATGGGAACGAGATTACAAAATTTATTTTGAGTTTATAGGCAAACCAAAACAGCAATCCTTTTTGTTGCCACAATACCCTATTTCACCTTCCATCGTTTTATAACTTTCCCTTTTTGTTGATAACCTATCTCCAAAAACTCCGCATTTTTTCAGTAGTTTTGCAACCTAAATATTTGTTGTAGTATGGCGAAGAATGCGACCGAAACACCTTTGATGAAACAATACTACGAGGTCAAGCACAAACACCCCGATGCAATTTTGCTTTTCCGCGTGGGCGACTTCTACGAAACCTTTGGAGATGATGCAGTTGTGGCAAGCAAGATTCTTGGAATCACTCTAACACAACGCGCTGGTGCTCCTCTGGCCGGTGTCCCCTATCACGCCATCGACACTTATCTGCCACGACTTGTCCGCGCCGGTCAACGTGTTGCTATCTGCGAACAACTAGAAGATCCAAAAACGACAAAAACTATTGTAAAACGTGGCATAACCGAACTTGTCACTCCTGGCATAACAATGGACGACAACGTTCTGGAACAGAAAGAAAATAATTTCCTAGCAAGCATTTTTAGCCAAAACAAACTCTACGGAATTTCTTTCCTTGACATTTCTACAGGCGAATTCCTTGTCTCTCAAGGCAATAAGGAATATATAGAAAAACTTTTGCAGAACTTTAGACCCAAGGAAGTCATCTTTGAAAAGGAGCAGAAACTGGAAATTACCGACACTTTCCGCGAACTTCCTGCCACCTACGACCTTCCCGACTGGATGTTTACCGAGGAAAATGCCTTCGAGAAACTTACGCGGCAATTCGGCTCCAATTCCCTGAAAGGTTTTGGCGTAGAACATCTGAAGACTGGCGTAATCGCTGCCGGTGCAATCATCGACTACCTTGACTACACCAAGCACGACTGCTGCGAACACATCAAGAACCTAGCCCGTATCGACGAGGACAAGTACGTCTGGCTCGACAAGTTTACAATCCGAAACCTTGAACTTTTTGATTCGGGCTACGAAAACGGCAAAAGCCTGATAACCGTCATTGACAGCACACAGACTGGAATGGGCGGACGACTACTAAAACGCTGGTTGTCACTACCATTGAAAAATGTTGATGCAATAAATGAAAGGCTAAACGTTGTTGAGTTCCTGATAAAGCACAAGACGATAAGCGAAAAGATTTCATCGCAACTGGCAATGGTCGGCGACATTGAACGACTGTCGTCAAAAGTGGCAGTACTGCGCGTAAATCCGCGTGAAATGCTGCAACTGAAATATTCGCTTGATGCCATAGAACCGATAATTAATGCTTGCCGTGATTCAAAATGTCCAGAACTACAAATTGTTGGCGAGAAAATGGATTTTTGCCAGGAGCTTAGAGAGAAAATCGGTAAATACATGAATCCCGAATGTCCTAACTTGATAGCAAAGGGCAATGTGATAAAGAATGGCGTAAATGCCGAACTTGACGAACTGCGCAATATTTCTACTGGCGGCAGAACCTACTTAAATGATCTGGAACGACGTGAAAGCCAAAGGACTGGCATTCCATCACTGAAAGTCAGCTACAACAACGTGTTCGGCTACTATTTCGAAGTTCGCAACGCACATAAGGACAAGGTTCCGCCCGAATGGACACGCAAGCAGACGCTTGTCAATGCAGAGCGCTACATCAACGAGGAACTTAAGGAATACGAAGAGAAAATACTGGGAGCCGAAGAACGTATTTCGGTAATCGAGACTCAACTTTTCAACGAACTTATAAGTTTTGCGACATCACAAATCGGGAAAGTGCAGATAAATGCAAACCTTGTCGCCAGAATCGACTGCCTTATGGCATTTGCCAAGGATGCACAACTCAACAACTACTGCCGCCCCGAAATCAACGACGGAAATGTACTTGACATCAAGGAAGGCCGCCACCCAGTGATTGAGAAACAACTAAAATTCGGAGAATCATACATTTCGAACAACGTTTTCCTCGACGACAAGACTCAGCAGATAATGATGATTACAGGTCCGAATATGTCTGGTAAATCTGCCCTGCTCCGTCAGACGGCACTTATCTGCATTATGGCGCAGATTGGTAGTTTTGTTCCTGCCGAAAAGGCAAAACTTGGAATTGTCGATAAGATTTTCACACGCGTTGGAGCTTCCGACAACATTTCAATGGGCGAATCAACATTCATGGTTGAAATGACCGAGGCCGCCAGCATAATGAACAATCTTTCGGACAAAAGTCTTATCCTGCTCGACGAACTTGGTCGTGGCACTAGCACCTACGATGGCATTTCAATTGCTTGGGCTATAGCCGAATACATACACGAGCACTCGAAAGCAAAAACATTGTTCGCAACTCATTACCACGAACTTAACGAGATGGAAAAGGATTTCAAGCGAATACGCAACTACAACGTTTCGGTGCAGGAATCTGGCAACAAGGTAATATTTCTGCGCAAGCTTCAGCCAGGCGGAAGCGAACACAGCTTCGGAATACACGTTGCAAAGATGGCTGGAATGCCCAAGTCAATTGTCTATCGTGCAAACAAGATTCTTGAACAGCTTGAAGCCGCAGGCAGCGATGTGAACGGAAGCGTAAATGTCGGCAAACCAGTGGATAGCATTGCTCAGAACCGCGACGGTTACCAGCTCAGTTTCTTCCAGTTGGACGACCCTGTGCTTTCGCAAATCAAGAAGGAACTTATGAACCTCGACATCGACAGACTAAGTCCGCTCGAAGCTCTCAACAAACTTAACGACATAAAGAAACTGGCTGGAGCAAAGTAAGTCATTATGCTTTTCAACTCTTTTGAATTCGCCATTTTCCTGCCAATAACATTCATCCTCTATTGGCTTGTATTCAACAGAAATCTGAAGTTGCAAAACGCATTCATCGTTGCAGTTTCGTACTTGTTCTACGGTTGGTGGGACTGGCGTTTTCTGATACTAATCGCATTTACAACATTTTGCAGTTACACAAGCGGAATTTTTATCGACAAGGCAAACCAAAAATCACAAAACAAGAAGGCAAAAATCATATCTGCCACCAACATAACGATTAACCTGCTGATATTAGGCGTATTCAAGTATTACAACTTTTTCGTCACAAGCTTCGCCGATGCCTTTTCCGCATTTGGGATAACATTGGAAACCACCACGTTAAATATCATTCTGCCAGTCGGAATAAGTTTCTACACATTTCAGGCTTTAAGCTATTCCATTGATGTTTACCGCCGTAAGATAGAAGCCTCGCACGACATAATTGCATTTTTTGCCTTCGTAAGTTTCTTTCCCCAACTCGTTGCAGGCCCTATCGAACGGGCCACCAACCTACTACCGCAATTCACTCAGAAACGCAGTTTCGACTACAGCACTGCCGTTGACGGATGCCGTCAGATACTTTGGGGTCTTTTCAAGAAGATAGTTGTGGCAGACAACTGCGCAACGACTTGCAACCAGATTTTCGCCACCTACGCCGACCAGCCAGCAAGTATGCTAATGGTCGGTGCTCTGCTTTTCACTTTCCAGATATACGGCGACTTCTCAGGATATTCCGACATCGCCATCGGCACAGCCAAATTGTTCGGCATAAAGTTAATGCGCAACTTCAACATTCCGTATTTCAGTCGCGACATAGCCGAATTCTGGCGCAGGTGGCATATTTCACTCACGACATGGTTCCGCGACTACATCTACATTCCTCTTGGCGGAAGCCGAGTCACAAAGGCAAAGGTTGTGCGCAACACCTTGATAATTTTCCTGTTAAGCGGACTTTGGCATGGTGCGAACTGGACTTTTGTTATCTGGGGAGCCTATCACGCACTGCTATTCCTACCGCTTATATTGTTGGGAAAAAATCGGAAATACACACACACCATCGCCGAAGGCAAGCACATTCCTTCCATAAAGGAATTTGCAATGATGCTGATAACGTTCCTACTTGTAGTCGTCGGATGGATTTTCTTCAGGGCGGAAACCATTGGCGATGCGTGGCACTATATTTGCGGACTTTGCAGTTTGAACACCTTCAAGGCTTCTTACCTATTCTTTACTTCCACAAAGAATTTCGCAGGAATTTTCGTCATCGTAATGCTTGCAGTAGAATGGTGGCAACGCAGCAAGGAACACGGACTTGGCGAATTGCATACATCGCTTAAAAGACCTATTTTCAGATGCCTTTTGTATTTCTTCCTATTCTTCTCAATCCTTGCATTCCAGACTTCCGACTCGATACAATTCCTATATTTCCAGTTCTGATATGAAAAAGTTCCTAATAAAGACAGCATTAATATTCGTGATATTTGCCATTCTGTACATTCCGGCATATAGCATCTTGAATATGATTGCCGATAAGGATTCCCAAGAAGCATCCGACTTCGAATATCTAAAAACTACGGAAATAAAGTTCAATGAAATAGACAACTACAAGGACATTGACATTCTTTTTGTCGGCAGCAGCCATACATATAGGTCGTTCGACCCACGCATTTTCTCAAAAGAAGGATTGAAGGTCTTCAACATAGGGACAAGTTCACAGACCTGTATGCAGTCGTGGTTCCTGATAGACAGATATATAGATGCCCTCAATCCAAAATGCGTAGTCTATGACCTATTCCCCGACCTGATGAACAACAAGGGCGAAGAATCGACAATTGATTTTATATCGTCCAACTTCGAACACAATCAAGCTATGTGGGAATGGACAAAACTGAAGATGGCAATGTGTACAAAAAATATGTACACGATAAACAAATGGATATACAAGGCATTCCAACGCCACATACTTCGCAAAGAGAATCAAATTCAAACGATTAAAGATGATGAACTTAGGATAAGAAACGAAAGATACATAAAAGGCGGATTTGTAGAAAGGGATTTGGAATATTACGATTTAAGTTACGATAATAGGATTGATACTACCTGCAAACTCGGCACAATGCAAATGATGTTTCTGCGGAAGACTATTAATCTGCTAAAGGACAAGGGAATAAACTATCTGCTTGTTGAAACGCCAGTGCCGTCGGTTCTATACAACTCATACGACGATCACGACAAATACACAGAAAAGATTTCCGAATATGGAACATTTTACGACTACAATATACGACTCAAATTGAATGATTCGTTAGACTTTTACGATTCGCACCATCTGAACCAAAATGGAGTTGCAAAATACGACTCCTTGCTAATAAAGGACTTATACGAATTGAAGTATATTGGCGATTATGTTCACTAAAAAGCGATAATGTTCACTCGGATCCTGAAACAAGTTCAGGATGACTTTGTGAATACCCATTCTGGATTCAGCATCCGTTACTATTACTCACTCTTCACTGTCATGCTGAATTTATTTCAGCATCTGTTACTAACACCCAGATCCTGAAACAAGTTCAGGATGACTTAGGGATGATCCCTTCGGGTTTCAGCATCTGTTACTATTACTCACTCTTCACTGTCATGCTGAATTTATTTCAGCATCTGCTAAGGTATTTACGGTCTAAGTTTCAACCGCTTGCCGACACTCAATATTGAACTTTCCTTTATTCCGTTCAAATCGCAAATCTGCTTTACAGAAACCTTGTACTTGCGAGCAATGGCATATAGCGTATCTCCCGACTTAACTATATGATACTGTGAATTATCCACAAACTTCATATAGTCGAAATTGCTTGCATAAATCGGAATTCTGTCGGCAACCAAAGCACCAGTCTGCACATTAAAGACAATTTCTGGGTCGAAGGCATTGTCCTTCAGACGAGTTTCAAAATGCAGATGATTTGATGTCTTTCCGCCAACGCCGACAATTTCTCCAGCATTGATTTTCTGGTTGACCTTGCATTTTACATCGTCAAGGTGAGCATATACGGTTTCAAGTCCGTTGTAATGTCTGACTACCACAGCGTTGCCATATTTCGAACCGCTCCAGCCAGCAAAACGTACTATGCCATCGAAGGCTGCGACTACAGAATCGCCATAATTAATAGCAATGTCGATTCCAGTGTGCATTTTTCCGCTACGCATTCCAAAACTTGAAACGACTTTACCTTTTGCTGGAAAACAAGAAGCTCCGTCGCCAAAATTAATGACACTAGCATCTTTGGTTCGTGCATAATCAGGATTCTGTGCATATACCGAAGTTGTGACCCAGTTTTCCGACTTTATGTCTGTAGTATCGATTGTTACTGATTTTACATCAGGCTGTATTTCAATGTATTGCCATGTCTTATCATCGAATATGACCACCGACAGGTTGCCACGTGATATTGTATCTACAGCGACTTTTGCCTGCGAAAATGACAAGGTGCAGACAGCGAATAGTGCAATTGCAAGCGATATTCTTTTCATACTGCAAAAGTATTGAATTATTTTATGTAAATTTGCATCGGACAAAAATTTAAACGATTATACTTTAATATTAGCAATATTTGAGACTTTAAGTTACACTAAGTTTCTGATAGTAAGCATTGTTGATATTTGGCATAATAATTGCAATAATTTACCCGTCTTTGCAACAAAATGCATTAAAAGACTCCGTGCATCAGTTACAAACGACAATTTGGGAGTTAATTTATAAATCAGGAGTCTAAAAAAAATTAATATGAGAAAAATATTATCGGCAATAATGATTTTGCTGCTTTCTGCGGGATTAGTTCTCGCACAGAATGTCATAACCAAAAAACCGTCGTCGAATTCAGGGAATTCAGGTACAACCACCACGACAACCACAGACAAGTCGTCAACTACCAACGATGACAGCCAAGGTTCTACAGCAACAAAGGGAAATCCTAGCACACCATCCACAACTAACAGTACTGAAACATCGCCGTGGGCAAACACCACACCTACCGATGACACTCCGACAACGACAACTACTGCTAAATCGGATTTCACTCTCGACCACTTCATTATTGGCGGTGGTATAAGTGCAGGTGGATTGATTTCAACCGATATTATCAGTACAGGCGGAATGCTGAATGCCGAATTTGAAGTAATGGTACAATTCAAACACCATCGTTTGGGAATTGGTGGAGACAAGACTTTAATGCTTAACCTCAGGAACTTGGGAACTGTAATTGGCACCTTGGGCAAGTCAAACTGCAACCTCAACAAGGTATATTTCACATACGAATGGACTTTGTTCAAACGCAGTCCAATCAACTTTACTGCTGGTTTCAAGGTCGGTTCTTTTGATGTAGGCAAATCTACATATAGAACAGAACAAGAAGAAGCCGACCAAAAAGTTACAAAGTCACCTTTCTTCGCCGCTGCAGCAATAGCATTTGAAGTCGGACATCCTCGTTTCCTGCTTTACATTAAGCCAGAAATCGGTTTTCACTCATACGACACAGGCTCGTGGAGAAAGGACATCTATGCAATGGCAACAGTCGGATTCCGCTGGAAGACTAAACGTCTTGACAAGTATGACAGTCTGAAGACAACGACTGAACCAGAAAAGAAATATGAATAGTATAATAAATTAAAAATAAGAAGATTATGAAGAAATTAGTTTTAGTAATCATGATGGCTTGCATAGCTTTCTTAGGCTTTGCTCAGGACAAGAAAGCTGCAATGGAAGTAAAATCGACAGTTGCAAGCGGATTCGACAAATGCGCAATGTACCCTGGCGGCGAAAACGGTGTTAATACATTCATACACAAGAACATCGACTATCCTATGGCAGCAATGAAGAGCGGCAAGGAAGGCAATGTAACAGTACGCTTTACAGTAAATACCGACGGTTCTGTGTCGAATGTGAAAGTTGTAAAAGGTCTTGAACCAAGCATCGATGCAGAAGCCGTAAAGGTTGTAAGCAAGATGAAAGGCTGGACTCCTGCAATGAAGGGTGGCAAGGCTGTCCCAATGGAATACGAAGTAAAATGCAACTTCCAGAAGTAAAAAAAATCTCTTTCTAACAGAAGCCTTCTGTCAAACGACGGAAGGCTTTTTTATTGCAACAACAAAAAAATACATTAACTTTGCCTCGTAACAAATTATCAACTATGAACAAGATTGAAGAAGCGGCAAGAATCATTGCCAATGCAAAATGCCTGTGCGTATTCACCGGTGCAGGTGTATCAAAGGAAAGTGGAATCCCAACATTCAGGGGAAGCGAAGACAGCGTTTACGAAAACTACGACCAGTCGATGCTGGAACTAAACACCTATATCCGTCGCACCGAAGAAGCATGGCCTGTGGTCAACAAGGTGTTTTACAAGTTTTTCAAGGATGCACAGCCAAATGCGGCTCACACGACACTTGCAAAATGGGAAAAAGAAGGATTGGTCAAAGCAGTCATCACACAGAACATTGACTCGTTGCATCAGGCAGCTGGAAACAAGCACGTTATTGAGTTTCACGGTGGTAAGGGACATTTTGTCTGCCTTAAGTGTGGAAAGAAATACCCGACAGCTTCGCTACAACTCACAAATGAAGTTCCTCGTTGCGAATGCGGTGGCGTACTGAAGCCGGGGTTCATTTTCTTTGGCGAAGGGATTCCCGAGGATGCCTACAACGAATCGTTCGACCTTGCTGGAAAATGCGATGTAATGCTGGTAATCGGAACAACCGGCGAAGTTCAGCCTGCAGCATATCTGCCCCACGTTGCAAAACAGCACGGAGCAAAAATCATTGAAGTCAACCCGCAGAAATCGGCATACACCGACAGGATTACCGACATTTACCTCGGCATGGGCGCAGTTGAAGCTATGACAAAGATTGATGAAGAAATACAAAAACTGAAGTAAAGATGAAAATAGTACAGGTTGAATCGTTGGGCGTATCGAAGCAGGAACTCGAAAACGCCAAGCAGGAATTTGAAAGTTTAGGTCACCAATATACATACTACACCGACATTCCAAAGGACGAGGACGAGCTGATTGCTCGCATGAAGGATGCAGAGATTGTGAATATCAGCAATATAAAGTTGACCGCAAGGGCAATAGAATCCTGTCAGAACCTGAAATATCTGAACGTAGCCTTCACCGGCACCGACCACGTTGACATTGAATGCTGCCGCAAGCATGGCATAAAGGTCAGCAATGCCGCAGGATACTCGACCGAAGCAGTTTCGGAACTTGCCGTAGGTCTTGCCGTCGCACTGATGCGCAACTTCAGCCAGATGGATGCTAACACACGCAAGCTTGGAAACCGCAACAATTTCCTTGGCACCGAACTTTGCGGAAAGACAGTCGGCATTGTCGGAACTGGCAACATCGGACTTGCTACAGCAAAGATTTTCAAGGCATTCGGATGCAAGATACTGGCATATAGCAGGACAAAAAAGGACATTGATGGCATAGACTACGTTACTCTTGACGAACTTTTTGCCCACTCCGACATCATCAGCCTGCATATTCCTGCAAATCCACAGACGAAAGGCTTGATTAGCAAAGATTTGCTTGCCCAAATGAAGAACTCGGCAATAATCATAAACACTGCCCGCGGTTCTGTTATGGACAATGCTGCACTTGCAGAACTGCTGATAGCAGGGAAAATCGCAGGAGCAGGAATCGATGTTTACGAAAGCGAACCGCCTCTGCCCGAGAACTATTCGCTCCTCTCCGCTCCCAACACCATACTTTTGCCACACGTCGGCTACGCATCGAAGGAAGCCATGCAGAAAAGGTTTGTCATTGTTCGCTCCAATTTGCACTCGTATCTACAAGGACGACAGGAAAATGTGATACTGTAATATAAAAAAATGGAATGTAGCGATTTTACATTCCATTTTTTATCTCTATCCACCAAAATCATCGAATGCTATCATCTCGGGCGGAACGCCGTAGTCGTCGAGCATCTTGGTGACGGCAGCCGTCATCATTGGTGGACCACAAAGGTAGTATTCAATTTCTTCTGGCTCCTGATGGTTCTTCAGATAATTGTCCTCGATAACCTTGTGGATGAAGCCTACATAGCCGTCCCAGTTGTCCTCGGACTTAGGCTCCGACAAGGCAATGTTAAACGAAAAGTTCGGGAACTCGGCTTCAATCTGCTTAAAGTCGTTTTCGTAGAAAATTTCGCGGCGCGAGCGTGCTCCGTACCAGAACGAAACCTTGCGCGTTGTCTTCAAAGTCTTGAACAAGTGGAAGATATGAGAACGCATCGGAGCCATACCTGCGCCACCACCGATAAACATAATCTCGCGGTCGGTATCCTTGATGTGGAATTCGCCGTAAGGTCCAGAAATCATAACCTTGTCGCCCGGCTTGCGCGAGAAAATGAACGACGAGCATACACCCGGATTTACATTCATGAATGTTCCTGCGCTCCTATCCCACGGCGGAGTTGCAATACGGATGTTGAGCATCACCATATTGCTCTCGGCAGGATGGTTGGCCATAGAGTAAGCGCGGAAAGTCGGTTCGGGATTCGTCATCTTCAACTTCCAGATGCCAAGCTTGTCCCAGTCTTCCTTGAATTCGTCCTCGACCTCGATGTCCTTAGAATAATCGACAGTAACTTGCGGAACATCAATCTGTATGTACGAACCCGACTTGAAATTAAGAGTCTCGCCTTCGGGCAGCTTGACAACAAATTCCTTTATAAATGTAGCCACATTGCGGTTCGACACAACTTCGCACTCCATCTTCTTGATTCCCATAATATCCTCGGGAATAACAAGTTTCATGTCGTTGCGAACCTTCACCTGACAAGCCAGTCGCCAGAAGTTCTGTTGCTCTTTGCGTGTGAAGAAGCCCGTTTCGGTCGGTAGGATTCCGTTTCCACCCTGCACCACACGGCACTTACACATACCGCAACTACCACCGCCACCGCAGGCCGAAGGAAGATGGATGTTGTGTTCCTTCAAGGTTAGCATCAACGAGTTGCCAGTATCGACTTCGAGAGTATCTTTATCGTTAATCGTAATTTTCACCTTCGACTGAGGCGTAAGTTTTTTCTTGGCAAAAAGCAAAATTGCAACCAAGGCAACCATCACGACAAGGAAAACCGCAATGGCACTGATAAGAACTATAGATTGAAACAACAGCATAATCCTACAATTTTATTCCCATAAATCCCATGAATGCGAGTCCCATAAGACCGACAATTATGAACGCAATGCCCAATCCATCAAGGGCTTTAGGTATCTTCGAGTATTTAATCTTTTCGCGGATGGCGGCAAGGCTGACAATTGCAAGCAACCAGCCTATTCCCGAGCCGAAACCGAAAACAGCAGCTTCGCCGACATTGGCATACGAACGTTCAGCCATAAAGAGCGAACCGCCTAATATTGCGCAGTTTACGGCAATCAGCGGCAGGAAGATTCCCAGCGAATTGTACAACGACGGCGAGAATTTCTCAATCACCATCTCGACAAGCTGAGTCATCGAAGCCACAACTGCAATAAACACTATGAATGTAAGGAACGACAGGTCAACATCGGCAAACGACGGTGAAATCCATGTCATTGCGCCCTTGCAAAGCAAATACTTTTCGATAAGGTAGTTGATTGGAACGGTAATCGTAAGCATAAACGCCACTGCAACGCCCAATCCGAACGAAGTCTTAACTGTCTTCGACACAGCAAGGTACGAGCACATTCCAAGGAAATATGCGAAAATCATATTGTCGATAAAAATCGACTTGACGAATATGTTAGCAATGTTTTCCATTATTTACCCTCCTCCTTTTTCTGCTGGCGTGCGCGCTGTATCCACACTATCAATCCTACCGCTATCAACGCCATAGGCGGCATAATCATAAGTCCGTTGTTCATGTAGCCGGCATCGTAGAATGCCTGTGGCACAACCTGATAGTTCCAGATAGTACCGCTACCGAGCAATTCGCGGAAAAACGCAACCACTATCAATATGAAGCCGTAGCCCAGACCATTGGCAAGTCCGTCAATGAAGCTGCGGCGCGGACTGTTCGACATTGCAAAGGCTTCCAGACGTCCCATGACAATGCAGTTTGTAATTATAAGTCCCACGAATACAGAAAGTTGCTTGCTAATGTCGAACACGTATGCCTTTAGAAACTGGTCGACGACAATCACAAGGAAAGCCACAACGACAAGCTGAACTATTATCCTGATTCTGTTGGGTATAGTTTTTCGCAGCAGCGACACAATCACATTCGACAGTGCCACTACAAAAGTAAGGCTCAACGCCATAACCATAGCGGACTGCAACTTGACGGTCACAGCCAGCGCCGAGCATATACCTAATATCTGTACCGTAATCGGGTTGTTCCTGACTAGCGGATCTAAAAATATTCTTTCTTTCCTATTCTTTTCCATAACATTTATTTCCTTGATTTTTCGATGTATGGCAAGTATTTATTCAAGCAAGACTCTATCATTTCGCTTACCGATGTTGAAGTTATTGTTGCTCCAGAAATTGCATCGACTTCGTTTTCGTTCTGTGCGCCTCGCTTGTTAGTTTTTACCGAAACAAACTGATTCTCAGCATTGAAAATCTTCTTTCCAGAAAACTGCGACTGAAAATGTTCGGTAGCAATTTCGGCACCAAGTCCCGAAGTTTCCGACTTATGGTCGAAGTATGCGCCATAGACCGTATTAAGATCTTCGTCCAGTGAAATATAACCCCAGATTGGTCCCCAGAGGCCTTTTCCCGAAAGCGGGAAAACATATTTCAAACCCTTGTCGGTCTGAGCTTTATACAAAACCTGAGCATCTTCTTTTTCAACCTCGTTGCCAGACGCGTCAACTGCGATTTCGGTCACGATTTTGGCGTAGGTCGATTCAACCTCCTTGGTCTCGACGTTTATCTTAAGAGCCGACAGAATGTTTCTTTTCTGCTCTATCTCGTAGTTTTTGGCTTGCTTTGGCTGAAGCAATACGGCGACAAGGCTCAGAGCACCAGCCACAACCACGACCAAAATTATCGAGTATATAAATATGTATGAATTCTTGTTCCTGTCCATAGCCTATCTGTTTTTTCTACGTCTTACGCGTCTTACTTTCACGCGTCTCAACCTCTTGTTAATGTTTGCCCTTACGACGCAATAGTCGATGAGCGGTGCAAAAATGTTCATCAGCAGAATTGCCAGCATCATACCTTCGGGATAAGCAGGGTTCAGGATTCGTATCAGCATGGCCATCACGCCGATAAGGAAGCCATAAATGTATTTTCCCTTTTCGGTTTGTGCTGCGGTAACAGGGTCGGTAGCCATAAATACAGCACCAAAGGCAAATCCGCCTAGGCACAGATGCCAGTACCAGTCGATTGGAGTGTACGATTGTAAGGCAAACGCCATTGCAGCACCGCCGGCAAATACCGAAAACATTATCTTCCAGCTTGCAATGCCAGTAAATAATAGTATGAATGCGCCCAAGGCGATTGCGATTATCGATGTTTCGCCAATTGAACCAGGGATTAGTCCGATAGTTAAATCCAAAATTGAAGTTGGCTCGCCAAATCCATTTGTTATCACATCACTACCCTCGCCTATCTGAGCCAATGGAGTTGCTCCCGAAAAGCCGTCCACAGCATTTCCGTCGGTCATTCCTGCTATCCAAATTTTGTCACCCGACATTTTTGAAGGATACGAGAAGAAAAGGAACGCACGCGCCAGCAAGGCTGGATTCACGATGTTCATTCCAGTTCCACCGAACAACTCCTTTCCTACCAGCACGGCAAAAGCAGTTGCCAGACCGACCATCCACAATGGTGTATCAACGGGCATTATCAACGGAATAAGCATTCCTGTAACAAGGAATCCCTCGTTGACCTTGTGCTTGCGTACCTGAGCGAAGGCAAATTCGATTGTCAAACCGACAAGGTACGACACAAGCAACAGCCAGAACACCTTGAGGAAGCCATACCAGAAGACTGTCCAGAAGCCAGTTTCGGCGAGTACTCCCATCGAGTAAAAATGTTGATAGCCCACATTGTACATACCAAACAATAAACAAGGAATTAAAGCAAAAACGACAATAATCATCGTTCGCTTCATGTCTATTGCATCGCGGATATGCGAACCATTTTCGGTAACATCCTTAGGCACAAAGAAAAAAGTCTCGAACGCCTCGAAAGTCGAGGTCATAAAAGGCATCTTCCCTAGCACCTTAGGCTTTATGTTGTCAATAATTTTTCGTATCGGATTCATAATCAACTATTCCATTTCTTTACGTACTAAATCCAAGCCGTGACGAATCGTCTGCTGAACCGCAATCTTCGAGGTGCAAACAAATTCGCACAATGCCAAGTCCTCTTCTATAACTTCGTAAATGCCAAGTTCTTCCATCTTGTCGATATCGTCGGTCATTGCAGCTTTTACAAGCAGTTGCGGATAAATGTCGAGCGGACAAACCTTTTCGTACTGACCAGTAACGACGTATGCACGTTCTTCGCCGTGCATATTGGTGTCGAGGTTGAAGCGTTTCCACGGCATAAGCATCGAGAGGAAAGTCCGCGAGTTGCTGAACTTGTTTGCACCTGGCAACATCCAGCCGAACATTTCGTATTCGTCGCCTTCTGGGATTACCGAAACCTGCATTTCGTTGAAGCCAAGATACGGATTATCAGTAACATTTATACCAGTTAGCACATTGCCGGAAATTATGCGGACATTTTCGGACAAGAGCATTCCGTTGCGCAACTGCGACAAGTCGGCACCTATGCGAAGCTTGTAATACTGCGGAGCAACTACTTCAGCGCCACAAACAGCTACAATCTTTTCTGGCTGATATTCACCATGTTTCAACAAGCGGCCAATAATTGGTAGATTCAAGGCGTTGATTGTCCACACCGTTTCACCCTTGTTGATCGGCTTCAACTTGTTTATCTGCGTACCGACAAGTCCTGCAGGATGTTTCCCAACGAACTCTGTCTTAATGATTTCAGGGTCATCGGGCATAAGCATAGCTAGACGCGAATCCTTTCCAAACGACAGATATATGTTTCCGCTTGTAAAATGATATAGCGCACGTATTGCAAGTTTCAGATAATCAACATCATCCTTCAGTGCGTACTCCACATTGCATGCTAGCGGAGCTGTGTCGATAAATGAGATGAAAATGTCGCGTGGAGTTACATTTGGATTCGCCACAATCCCGTAAGGACGCTGATTTATAAGCGGATAAATGCCAGCCTTTGAAAAAAGCGTCTTTAAGTCTTCATTGGTGTCGAAGCTTACAGCCTCGTCGCTGCCATCGGCTTCAATTTCAACACGCAGAATCTTGCGTTTTTCACCACGCACAATGTTTTTGAGAACGCCCGAGCATGGAGACGCAAAGCATATTTCAGGCACGTCCTTGTCGTGGAAAACGACAGTTCCACGTTTCAGACGGTCACCTTCCTTGCAGTCCATCTTTGGTGTTATACCATGAAAATCTGTTGGTCTGATGCAGTATCGTTTAGGTGTCAACTTGCTAGAAACCAATTCTTCCGCCCCACCCTGCATCTTGATGTCCAAACCTTTTCTAATCCTTATAGTTTTCAAAATACAATGATTAAAAAATTAAAAGGCAAAGTTAAGGCTTGCCTTGCAGTCTATCGGTTAATGAAAGGTTAATTTATAAACAAGTTTTCAAACATCAAAAAATGCAATCCGAACATTGCACTTTGCTCCATATCAAGCAATTGGTAATTGTGAATAACTAATTTCGTTCCATACGATTTTTTCGTTTAATTTTGCATCACAAATTTGAGTTTGGAATGATTGACCGCAATACCATAGACCGAATAATGGATGCCGCTGACATTGTGGAGGTTGTACAGGATTTTGTCAGCCTCAAGAAACGCGGTGTAAACTATTTTGGTTGCTGTCCGTTCCACAACGAGAAGACACCTTCGTTCATCGTAAGTCCGTCGAAAGGCATATACAAATGTTTCGGTTGCGGAAAAGCAGGAAATGCAGTAGGTTTTGTGATGGAACACGAACAGATGACCTACCCCGAAGCATTGAAATACATCGCACGGAAATACAACATAGAAATTGTCGAAAAGGAACTTACGCCCGAAGAGCAACAGCAGAACGACGACCGTGAAAGTATGCGCATACTCAACGAGTTTGCTGCCAAATACTTCCAAAATAATCTTTTGAATAACCCCGAAGGCATCATCGGACTGGCATATTTTCGCGAACGCGGATTCACCGACGAAGCCATAAAGACTTTCGGTCTTGGCTACAGCCTTCCGAACAGCACGGCATTCACCGACGAGGCTTTGAAGAGCGGCTACAAGCTCGACTTTATGGTTCGCAACGGACTTACAAAGGTGGACGAGAAAACGCAGAGGAAATACGACTTCTTCATAGGACGCGTAATGTTCCCGTTTTACAGCATCTCGGGACAAGTAATAGGTTTCGGAGGACGAGTTCTAGACGCACGAACAAAAGGTGTAAACATTAAATACCTTAATTCTCCGGAATCGGAAATTTATGACAAACGGAAAACCTTATACGGCATATATCAGGCACGTGGCGAGATTGTCAGACAGAAAAAATGCTATTTGGTGGAAGGCTATACCGATGTAATATCGATGTATATGGCGGGAGTCAAAAACGTGGTGGCATCGTCTGGAACATCGCTTACCGAAGAACAAATCCGCATAATCCACAAGCTTACCGATGACATAACCGTGCTTTACGATGGTGACAGCGCCGGAATACACGCGTCGTTACGAGGCATTGATATGATTCTGGCCCAAGGACTTAACGTTAGAGTTGTCCTATTCCCGGACGATGAAGACCCCGATTCGTTTGCAAGAAAAAACGGAAGCGAAAAGACTATAGAATATCTAAACACGCACGAGGAAGATTTCATCAGCTTCAAGTCGCGCATATCGAAGCAGGAAGCCGACAAGGACCCGCTGAAACGCGCAGCAATGATAACCGACATCGTAAAGACAATTTCTGTTATCGACGACCAGATAAAGCAGACCGTTTATCTTCAGGAATGCAGCAAAATCCTTGAAATAGACGAGAATACGCTTTACTCCGAACTGATGAAGTTCCGTCGCAAGAAAATCAACGACGGCAAATCGCCCACAGGATACGGACAACTGCAAAAGCCAGAGCCACAACTTCCTAAACAACAAGAAATTCCCAAAGCTACTGGCAACAAGGAAATTGGATATCTGTCGAAGGAACGTGAAATAATACGCCTATTGCTTCTCTACGGGAACGAAAACATAGCCAACCCTTTCGACAGCAACAAGGAAAACCCGCAGATGCTAAAAGTTTCGGAACTGATGGTTGGGCTAATGCTCAAGGACAACGTCACACAACTTCGAAACAAAATCAACCAGCAGATTTTTGCCGAAATAAGCGATGCCGTATGCAACGGACGTGAAATCAGCGACAAGGAGTTCATCAACAGTCCAGACCCAGCCATAAGCAGTGTGGCCGCCGATGCCTGCGCATCATCGTACGAACTCAGCAAAATGTGGACAAAACATGGTTCCCTATACTACAAGGAAGAATACAGGCTCACAGAAATTATCCTTGACGTTTACAACAAATATCTCACAGAAATCCGCAAAGACGAAAAGAAGAAACTTTCGGCAGAATTGAAGTCGCAGATGGAAAATAGCGTAAAGTTGCAGACTCAATTGGCAAATTTGGAAACAGAATACAACACAAGCGACGAACCGAAAAAAGCAGAACTTGACGGAGAACTTGCCAGTCTGCGCGAAGAAACAGAAAAATGCAAAGAAACGACAGTTGGAATCTTAAGCAGAATAAACCAACTGACACAGGAAATAAAGGAACTTTCGCTAAAACAAGGACGGGTAACAATATGATAGACAAGACAATCGGTTTTCCAAACGCAAAAATAAACATCGGACTCGACATCGTTCGCCGACGCGCCGACGGATACCACGACATCAGCACCTTATTCTACCCCATCAACATTACCGATGCAATGGAAATTATGCCGAGCGACAAGTTTATCTTCGACAACCGCGGCATAAAAATCGACTGCGAAATCGAGAAAAACCTTTGCTACAAGGCGTACAAGATGCTAAAAGACGACTTCGACCTACCACCCGTCAAGTTTGTGCTGTACAAGCATATACCTTTCGGGAGCGGACTTGGTGCAGGGTCGTCGGATGCGGCATTTACGATCAAAATGCTCAACGATATGTTTTCGCTGAAACTATCAGTAAAACAAATGTCTGCATACGCATCGCGACTTGGTGCCGATTGTGCATTTTTCATCCACAACCGCCCTATGCTTGCAGAAGGAACGGGAAACATACTCCACGAAGCAGAACTGAACCTGTCGGGAAAAACTCTTGTCCTTGTTTTGCCGCCAATTTCGGTAAATACGGCAAAGGCATACTCTCAGTGCAAACCAGCCGAACCACAATACAAACTCGAAGATTCCATAAAGTTACCTATCGAACAATGGAAAGACCGCATAAAGAACGACTTCGAGCCGACAGTTTTTGCCGAAAATCCACTCCTTGCCGAAATAAAACAAAAACTTTACGAAAGCGATGCAATCTTCGCACAAATGTCGGGGTCTGGCTCAACAATGTACGGCATTTTCGACACTAAACCGCAACTGGATTTAACTGGCTGCAAAACAGAATTTATTGAATTGCAATGAGAAAAGTAGTAACCACTATTATCGTAATTTTTTCCACACTTTTGTCGCTTTATTCGCAACAGACTTACGACACTACAGGCAATGCAGAATACTACAGCAAATTTGCATTCTGTTCATTTTCAAACGAAAGCATAACACTTCCATATCGCGAAGCCTCCCTTTGCCAAAACGGAAGCGGGCAGTCGGCATTGGTGATTTTCCTGCACGGCGGTTCTCACCGTGGCGACGATAACAAGTCGCAGATTCGTGGCACGGCAATACGTGCCATTGTCAACTATCTGGAAAATAGCAACATAAAATCCATTGTAGTTGCTCCACAATGCGACAAAGACCACTTTTGGCACGACTACGACGGAAAAGTCAGCACAGCACTCAAACAACTGATTGACAAACTTATGGCCGACAATAGCGACATCGACAGCAAACGCATTTACATCTTCGGTTATTCGAGCGGTGGCGCGGGCGTTTGGCGCATGATTTCCGACTATCCCGACACTTTTGCCGCAGCAATGGCGGTTGCCTCGTATCCACGCAACGCGTATCCGAAAAACATTGCCCAGACTGCTTTGTGCTGCGTTATGGCAGGAAAGGACGACAAAGCAAAAGTTTCGTTGGTAAAGCCGACAATCAAGGAGACACAGAAATATGGCGGAACAATAAATTTCATTGTCGAAAAGGATTGCGACCATATTTCGGTATGCCCTATTGCATTCAGCGACAACAATTTGAAATGGGTATTTGACAAACGAAAATAGTATAAACATAAAATAAATAAGGTATGATTTTAGCAAGCATTGACACAATTCCGGGAAAAAACTTTGAAGTTTTAGGAATCGTAAAGGGAACAGTAGTACAATCAAAGCACATCGGACGCGACATTTTGGCTGGTTTGAAGACCATAGTCGGCGGTGAAATACAAGGTTACACAGATATGCTCAACGAAGCACGCAGCATTGCAACAGAACGCATGACAAAGGAAGCAGAATCTCTTGGCGCTGAAGCTGTTATCGGAATGCGTTATTGCACCTCGGCAGTTATGGAAGGCGCAGCCGAAATAGTTGCCTACGGAACAGCAGTGAAGTTCGTTTAGGCTGACGCCGTTAAAAAGTTTCTATGTTTGAATGCCTACGGCGTTTGAATGGCTGACGCCGTTTCTAGGTTTGGGGCTTGCAGGCTTAAAGTCTAACAGGCTGACAGGCTCGCAGTCTTGCAGTCTTACAGACAGACTGGTCTTCTGTTAGACTTTTAGCCCTTTAAACCATTAGGCTAACGCCGTTTCTATGCATCTAGCTCCCTGAGCCTGTCGAAGGGGCGGTCTATATGACTGATGCCGGTTGAGAGTTTATAGGTTTGAATGGCTTCGCCGTTTATAATTGTTTCTTGGGTTCAAATCTCACAGGATAGCAAGACTATATTTTCTCTACTTCTTCCACAGATAGTCCAGTGTACTTCGAGATTAACGATGCATCCATCCCATCGTTTTTCATTCTGCGGGCAATTTCGGTGTTTGTAGCATCATTCTGAGCAATGCCTGTGTCTTCCGTTGCCACCCATTCGTTCCAATTCGTTTCGGCAAGGTACTTTTCAACCTGCTTACGAAGCTCAGGAATACTATTGACAGCGGTATCGTAGAGAGTCTCAGAAACAACGTTCGCATAATCGTGAACCAATACATGACGCATTCCCTGTTCAATTTTCCATGGTGTTTCAGGATGAGCATCCTTGAATGCTTTAGAAAGCATATACGCAGCTTCACCAACAATCTCCACATTCTTCATCACTGAATAATATGTTCGCTTGTCGGAAACAAGACTTTCAAAGGAATAACCATCAATCAGCATTGTGACATTGTTTGAATATTCGATTATGTCTTGCAATCTGCCTTTATCTCTAGCTCTTTCTCTCATAAATCAGTTTTTTATCACGATTTGCAGTTTCGGCTGCGTATGGGCGCAAAGAACCATCTTCAACCAAATCAACTTCACGGCCGAGCAATTCTTTCAAGTCCATATACATTCCTCCCATTGTAAAAAGGGTAAACGGCTTTCCGGAACGGTCGGGAACAAACAATATATCCACATCGCTTTGCGGAGTTTCCTCTCCCCGTGCATACGAGCCAAAAAGCCATGCCTTCAAGACTGGTTGAGTCTTGAAATATTCTGCAATAATCTCCTGCATAGCTTGTGTTGTCATAACATTTCAATTTTCAACAAAATTACTACTTATTTTTTATATGCAAAATATTTTGGCGGATTTTGTGGAAACCGCCAAAAATTCACACAAAAACCACAAGATTTTAAAAGCAAGCCAAATAGATTACAATCAAGTACTTACCCATTCCAATTTGGCAATTTGAGGCAATTTTACTTGGCAATTTGAGGCAATTTCGCTTGGCAATATGAGGGACTTTCGCTTGGCAATTTGAGGATAGAATATGCGTAAGGTGAAGAATTGTGAAATACTTTGCCTTACGCATTAAGGACTGGCACTATTGACGTCTCTAATTCTTATACTTTTAAGCCATCAATAAATGTCTTTTTGTCTATAGTTGTTTCAATACCTTTTTCAAACTTGGTTATTTTCCAAGTATTACCATCTAATATAGGTAAATAGAAAATGTGCGTTGTTTTTTGAGAACAAGCCTTATAGCATTCTTTCAAATTAAGAACCTTTGTATCGTATTCCTCTTCGCTTATATTTAGCGATGATGATTTATTCACGCTTTTCACCTCGAAAATATGAATTCTGCCTTTTTTGTCTTTCATAACAAAATCTGGATACGAGGAATGTATGCCATCGGAGAAATACTCATATTTTATTTCGGAATTTAATGGGAAATTCTTGCCCCAGAGAAATTTGTTGTCTTGCAAAAGACTAGTCTGCTTAATACTGCTTTGTCGAATATCCTTCAGCACTTCCGCCCATTTCTTTTCCGCTTCACTGTCGAAAGAGAATTCATCCGAAATTTCATCGTTCTCTTTTCTATACCAAACCCAATCGTCGAGAGTGAGCGTTTTTTGTGTTTCGTTGTAGCAACTGCCATACGGAAAACTTACAGGCTCGCATACCACCATACTATTTTTATAATCAGTAATGTATGAATGATATTTCTTCTTTATTTCGCCAACATTATCTACAAACAAACGCCATTTCTCGTATGTGTCGGAATAATTGTAACACATATCCACGATTTCGTTCTCACACTGCAAAAGATTACGATACATTTCAAAGATATTACCGCCCGTTAGCTTTTGTTTTTTTGCATCAAGTATAGAAGTTACATCAATATCGTTGCTGGCAGTTTCAACCTTCAGTTTTGTGGGGGTTACACGTATTTCTTTTTCAATATCATAATTGCTAAACAAGTTGACTTGCCTTGGCATTTCTGCATCTTTGGGTTTTATCCCCCATATCCAAGCAGTGGAAGCCAAGTTCTGTGCATCTTTTGGCAATTTCTCAAAGTCCAAAAGCCGTGGATTACGGCGAACACGTCCCATCACCTGCTCGTCAAGTTGTTTGCTTTGCGTATCGCGCACCTGAAAGAGCATACAAGCGCGGGGAATATCCCATCCTTCGGAAATAACCATCTTGAAAATGATAACATGGATGCTTGACTCCCGAGGTTTCATATACTCTTTCCATTTAGAAACAGGAAGTTTGTTCAACCCAGAATCGTTGGTTTTACAACCTTTGCCCGATTGGTCGCCAGTAATGTAAACCCATTTCAAGTCTTGATGTTTAGTGTTTGCCAATGCTGGGAATATGGTATTTTTTAATTCTTCCTCGGCTTTATCCTTATTTGAAATCTGAACAATGAAACAAGGATTCACTTGCAGTTTATTTACATATTCTTTTCTAATTTCCTCAAATTTGTCAAGAGCCGTATCAAGCGAATCGTCTTCAGGCTGAAATTCCACCTGTTTTATAAGCTTGGCATTTTCGGCATTTATGTTTGATATTTCCACATCGGGCAACTGCTTGCGAGATAGTTTTGGAGTCGCCGAAAAATTGATAACTACGGAGAAGTAAATACCCAACTCATCGAGATTTTTTGTGGCAATGTGGCACTCGTCTTTTATCACATAAATGATTTTTCCTGCCGTGCCTTTTTGCAAATCGCCGGTTGTTTCTGACAAGAAATTTAGAAATGAACCCTCATCCTTCAGCTTGCTCTTTTCTTTGTACAAGTCGCGTGGCAACACATATACATTATGGTCTGTTGGAATGAATATGGAACTTTCGCCACTTGTTTCTGAGTTTATCAAATACGGATTTAGATTAGTAAATGTTCCATTGTCGCACAAGGCGCAAAATGATTTGTAGTTCTGCTCCGCCAAGTCACTCTTCGAAAGCGAAGAAACAAGAAAAATGATATTGCTGTTAGTGGCAAGAATACGATTCATAAAATCAGCCATCATATAGGTTTTGCCACTACCTGTTGGTGCTTTTACCGTGTATTCCTTTTTGCCACGCGCGAGCATTGCAACCATTTGCGAAACTGCCCGATTCTGTAAGTCTTTTGCTTCTTGCAACATGGCTAATCCTCCTGTTTTACTTGTTCCAAATACTTCTGCGTTTTGTCAAAGTTGCTACAAACCCACTCTATTTTCTCTTTAATTGTTGCAAATTTTTCTTTGCCATAGAGAGTTTCATCTATCACATCGAATGGTGTTTTACCGTTTGTCCATTCGAAATTAGAAACGCCCACTATTTCATACACATCAAGGTTGCCTCCATATGGCTTGTTTTTCTTTATCCACTCGAAATTATTGCTACCATCGTAACATTCGCCAGTCATAATGCGCTTTAGTCGCTTTGTGGTAACATCGTATGCAATGCCGTTAGGTGTTGTATCTGTCTTTTCGTTAAGCTGACAAAGGATGAACGTGCGGTTGCCTTCTGGTGTTTTATCGTTGAGCAAATCGCCTTCTTTTGCCTCGCTACGGTTCAAGTCAAGAACAGCGTGTCCTGTGGTACCACTGCCAGCAAAAAAGTCAAGAATAATAGGAGAATACTTGTTTACTGATTTTATGAGATATGATATTAACTCTATTGGCTTAGGATTTTTGAATATATTTTTTCCGATAATGTCTTTTATATCCTCTGTGCCTTCTCCGTTTAAAATTCCTGTTATCAAGTTTTTAAATGGAGCAGAACGTTTTATTGGATTGTTTTCATTATCAACATAAAGATAATTCTTATAACAAACAGACCAGCCGCAAGGTTTGTCTTTCGATTTTCGAAACTCAATAAATCCATTTTCAATACCCCATTTTACTTTTTCTTTGCTCCATTTCCAAATCCAACCATCGTTTTCATATTTGGTTCTTCCATTTGGAAAAGCAATTTTACCATCAGGACATTCAATCCCATAATTCATAGAGTCGCTATAATTAAGCCCTCCTCTATCCAAATTATCAGGATAATAATTTCCCCTTTCATCTTTGTATTCATCAGTAAAGCGATAGCGTTTAGTATCAAATGATTCATAATTTTGCGTGAAAATATCATTCCAATTTGATGGATCTTCATTGTTACAATATACAAGGATATATTCAGTTATTACAGCTATACCTTTTGCATCTGAAGCTCCTGTTTTCTTATGCCAGATATAATTACATACGAATCTATTTTCACCAAACACTTCATCGAATAAGCAACGAACATAAGAAAAATTTCTGTCATCTATCGAGCAAAAAATCACTCCGCTATCAGATAGCAATTGTTTTGCGAGTACCAAGCGCGGATAAAGCATAGAGAGCAGATTGTCTCGTGTAATTGCATTCTGGTAGTTGGTTTTGGCAAATTCGCCCATACTGTCTTTTCCGTATGGCGGGTCAATATAAATGACATCAATCTTGCCACGATATTGAATCAGAAGGTTTTGCAAGGCTTCGTAGTTGTCACCAATAATCAGTTTGTGCGTGGGCTTGTTGTCGTCGGTATGGAACGAAAGTTTTTCATTCTTTTTGAAATACTTAATTGTATCACTCATCTTTTCTAACCTCTTGTCGAAATGCAGTCCGGTACGTTTGTAAGTTGTGCCGAGAGCAGCAATGTTTATGGCTTCATCAAGCGAATCTGCGTTTTTTATAAGTTTGATGAGCAAATCGGCATTGCTTTGCTCAAGTATTTTGTCCGAGACACGTTTTTCGATTTCGGCAATTAATGATTCTTTGGTTGCATTCATTATTCCGTGCGGTTTTGTATAGCGGTTGGAACTTTTTCGGCGACAACAGGCTGACAATACCATCGAAAACAAAAACGGCATGAACTTCCGTTATTGCTTTCCGAGGTATTTGCCGTCACCTGTTCCATCAATAAGTTCCGTCTATGCCGTAGCACGGACGTCTGAACTTATTCTGTATGGAACTTCTTCTAATCGGCAAATTTTCGGAAAGTCTCGAATAAATAGCAAACGCTATGATTAATAATATGTTACTTCAATCAACTATGTTTCATTAAGTTTAATATTTTCGTTTTTATTCTTCGCAAAAGTACACAAATTTTCGACACAATATATACCGTAAATTCATATTGCCAAAAAATGGGTCAATTGCATCAATTGTGATATTGAAACCACAAATTATTGAGCATCTTTAGCCATTTGAAAATCATAAAGCACAAAACACTAGCATACAACAATATACGATTCATATTTTGAAAATATACTGCACAAATCCAAACATAAAATCAAAAATTTTTGTAATAAATCCAAACATAAATAAGCATTATATTGTAACAAATCCAAACATAAAATCAGATTTTTTTGTAATAAATCCAAACATAAAATTAAGGAATCGCATCATCCGCCATTGTACAGACGCAAAATTTTGCGTCTCAACGAGAAACCTTCAAACGGCGAAGCCATAGAAACCTGAAACGGCTTTAGCCATTCAAACGCCGTAGGCATAGAAACCGCGCAGCGAGAAACGGCGTAGCCATTGAAACCGCGCAGCGAGAAACGGCGAAGCCTAAAAATAAAATCCTTCAATCGTATTTCGTAAATCGCAAATAAATTGTATTTTTGCACTCTCAAAATTTTGATTTGCAATGAGCGAAGGACTATACTCAATGGAAGCCAAGGATTTCGACAAAACCTTGGACTTGACGAAAATAAAGCCGTACGGCGATACAATGAACGACGGTAAGACACAGATTAGTTTTACCTTGCCGGTACCTGCAGGCGCCGAAGCCGAAGAAGCAGCAAAACAGCTCCTCAAGAAAATGGGATTCGAAAATCCTCTCGTAGTTTTCTCGAAGGAACTTACCGAAGGCTTCACTTTCTTCAACTGCTACGGTAGCTGCACTCACACTGTTGACTACTCGACAATACATGTCCCGAAGGTAGAATCGACCGTGATGAGCATGAAGGAAACCGACGACTTCATCCGCGAACACATTGGCCGCAAGATAATTGTTGTTGGCGCAAGCACAGGAACCGACGCTCACACCGTTGGTATCGATGCTATCATGAACATGAAGGGTTATGCCGGTCACTACGGACTTGAACGCTACGACATGATTGAAGCCCTCAACATGGGCAGCCAGGTACCAAACGAGGAATTCATCGCCAAGGCTATCGAAATGCACGCCGACGCTCTACTCGTTTCGCAGACCGTAACCCAGAAGGATGTCCACATCAAGAATATGACCGAACTCGTCGAAATGCTTGAAGCAGAAGGTCTTCGCGATAAGGTTATCCTCGTTTGCGGCGGTCCGCGTATCAGCCACGAGCTTGCGCAGGAACTTGGCTACGACGCTGGCTTCGGAATGAACACCTACGCCGACGATGTTGCTTCGTTCGTAGCTCAGGAACTCGACAAGCGCTTGAACAATAAATAGTGCCGATGCTTAAAACTGGAACGGTTATACAGTCGAACGGCAGCAACTGCATAGTTACCAGCGACAACCAAAAGTACGACTGCGTAATCAAAGGAAAGCTGAGGCAAAAAGGTTACAACTCGACAAATCCCGTAGCAGTCGGCGATATTGTCGAGTTTGACATTTCTATAGAGCCCGCGACAATCGCCAGCATACACGAACGACGCAACTGCATAATCCGCAAATCAACCAACCTTTCCAAGCAGTCGCACATCATCGCCGCCAACATCGACCAGGCTGTGTTCGTCTTCACAATGCACCATCCCGAAACCACAACCGTCTTCCTCGACCGCTTCCTAGTTTCGGCTGAATCATACAGCATACCTACAATAATCATCTTCAACAAGATAGACATTTACAAACCTGAGGAATTCGACCAAGTCGCCGAACTTATGGCTACATACGCCGAAATCGGATACAAGGTGCTTGATGTTTCGGTGACGAAAAACCACAACATAGATGCCGTGCGCGAAATTCTGAAGGACAAGGTAAGCCTAATTTCGGGACAAAGCGGAGTGGGAAAAACCTCGATTGTGAATGCGGTGTCGGGACTAAACCTCAAGACAGCAAGCATTTCGGAATCGCACGACTCTGGCAAGCATACCACTTCGTTTGCTCAAATGCTACCGCTAGACTTTGGCGGTTACATTATTGATACTCCTGGAGTTCGCGCATTCGGACTTGTGGAACTCGAACGCAACTGCATCTCGCATTATTTCCCCGAAATCTTCAAGACTGCCGAGAACTGCCGCTTCTACAACTGCACCCACACCAACGAACCGGGCTGTGCCGTGAAAGAAGCAGTGGAAAACGGAGAAATCGCTTGGAGCAGGTACCACTCGTACACAAACATTTTCTTCGACGAGGACGAAAAACATAGAAGGGAGGATTACTAACTTACTCTCCCCCACGTCTTTTCCACCAATTCTGGCTCGAACCCCCTGCTGTATGCGAAACGGAAAACAGAAGCCTTGACCTTGTACTCATCGTCACCACGCACAGACTTCAACTTCGACTTTATCAAACTTTCAAGAAGAGACATATATTCCGCTTCATCAATCTCAGAAAGCGGTTCCGCCATAATATTGTCGGAAATTCCCTTAGCCAGCAACGCCTGACGAATCTTCAGCCGTCCCCACTTGTTAAACTTGAAAGCATCGGACACAAAAGCACGTGCATAACGTTCATTATCAACAAACTTGTCTTCCACAAGGCTTTCTATCACCTTGGATATGATTTCGGAATCAGCATGCTGCTTATATAAGTAGGTACGCACATCGCTTTCGCACTTCTCGGCACGAGAGCAATACGACTGTGCCTTGAGTAAATATTTTTCAAATTCTTCTGCGTCCATAATTTTTTTTGGTTCTTGTTTTATGTCAAATTACCTTCACTTCGACCCTTCGACCCTTCGACAAGCTCAGGGAGCGAAGGCTCAGGGAACGAAAGTTTAGGGCAAGGATAGCATTAGAGAATCTACTTGTTTTTCACGTTCAAACCGTTTATGATTGGATTAACTTCATCTTCCACAGGCAGATAGTCAACAAAAATCTTTTGCATCGACTTGAAGATATTGTGCCTTGCATCTGGAAAACGTTTCTCAATATCGGCAATTATCTCTCCTGCCTGACGACGTTTGGTCTTGTCTTCGAACGGACATTTAGCCCTTTCGGTCGGGAAGCCCATAATGTTTGCAAACTGACGTATTTCGTTGTTTGTCAACAATATGAGCGGACGAATCAGTTCCACACGACCATCAAACATCGGCAACTTTGCAGGCATTGAACTTATGCTGTTGTGGTAGCACATATTTATAAGTAGCGTTTCTACAGCGTCGTCAAGATGATGACCGAGAGCCAGCTTGTTGCAATTGTGTTCGCGAGTAAGTTCAAACAGACGTTTGCGACGATGCCACGAGCAGACAAAGCATTTGGACTTGTTGGGATCCTTCTCGAAGTCAACGTTGATGTATTCGCACACAAATTCCACTCCGTTTTTCACACAGAAGTCAGCAATAAAATCAGTATCAGCAAGATATGGAACATTTTCCACATCAATATGCACGGCTACAATGTCGTAGTTTTCCTTTCCGAAACGTCTCCGCGTAGCCAGCGTAGCCAGCAAAGAGATAGAATCCTTACCACCGCTAACACCGACCATAATGCGGTCGCCATCCGAAATAAGACCATACTTGTTGACCGCCTGCCCTATCTTGGAATAAACGTGCTTGACCTTACGCTTGTCCGAAATTTCCGACATATTAGTTCACCCTAAATTCAACATTAAGATACACATACGATTTCATAATATCGGTGTTAAGCTTAGGCAACCAACCCTGATAATTTATCGAAAGCCGCACATAGTCAACCACTTTCCAGTCGCAACCAGCCACCAATGCCATTCCGTCGCCCGCCACATACCACGAAGGCACAAAACCGTCGCGGCACCACGAGTCAACATAATCGTAGCGCGCAAACAAATTCAGTTTGTCTTCAAGGAAACCGTATATTAGATAGGTACTTGCGCCATGCTGCAATATATTTCGCGGAGAAAACTTGGCATTGTACTCGGCGCCAAAACGCAAATGCGGGACAATATTCCACCCAACAAAAGCACCAGCGGTGAACAAGTCGTCGTTCTGGAACGAATATGTTGAATGTATCTTCATCTGCAAGTCCTTCACAGGCTTATAGTTAAGCGACAACGAATAGTAATATTTACCGTACGAAACACTATCATCCTTTATAGTGCCCGTCATCATGCCGAACTCAATGGATAGATTGTCCAAAAAGTCGTAACGGCCATTGAACCCAAGGTCGATAGCAGGGATAAAACGATACTCGTCAAGATACGACTTGAAAATATAACGTGCACCCCAGAACTTCTGCTGTGTCATGTGCTGCATATTGTCGACAAGACCAGTATTCAGAAGAAATTTTCCCTTTTTCCACGAAATATACATTGCCCGCAAGTAAACATTCACCGTATTATAGTTTTGTCCGAGCGGCTGATTCGGGCTGACATCGAGACGAATTATCGACGAGAAGCCCTTGGGGACATGAAACTGACAACCCAAGGTAGCACGCTTTATCTCGAAGTTAGGTTCGTGAGTATCACCGCCAATACCCTGATGGAAATTTGAGAAAAGCATTATTTCCGGAACAACCTTGTACTTTGACGAGTCCGGTAGAATGCCCATATATGCATAAGAACTTCTTGCCGAAAATACAATCAGCAAAAACAAAAGCAAATATTTGAAAATCCGTTTCATCTGAAAATTATCGAGTGCAAATTTAGTTTTTTTTTACCACTTTTATTTATTGCGAAAGCAAAAACATATTATTTTTGCAACGAATAGAAATACGACAATAATGAAGAACATCATATCCATAATATTAGTATTGCTGTTATGCACAGTTGCTTTCGCGCAGACAAAACTCAGTCTGCTCGACGGCACACAATACAATGTAACGCAATACACATTCTTCAACGACAACGGCAGTTCGATAGAAGTAAAACTTGAGAAGAAAAACGGCAAGCTAAAGACCAAATTCGTTGACATCAACGACATCTGGTCTATCGGCGATACAATAATGTATGTACCTACTCAGGAAGGCGAATTTTCAGTCGATGAAATGCAAAACGTCGTACTCGGCAAGCAAATCGCCAAGGACGAATTCAAACCCTGGTGGGCTTGTGCTGCAGGATTTGCAGTCGGTGCAGGTTCTGTGCTTTACATTGGTGCATACGAGAATAGACCAATATTAAGCCTGGCGGTTCCAATTGTTTACGCAACAGGATTTTCATTCATTAGACCGACAAAAAAAGGCATAATAAAACGCCATCCCGAATATCAGGACAATGAATATTTTGTCTATGGTTACCAAAACAAAGGCAGAAGAAAAGTCATGCTTAATACAATAATCGGCACATTGGGTGGAATGGTCGTTGGCAGTGTAACTTCTCTTGCCTTAAAAAGCACAGGCAATATCACTTATATAGTTCGTCCATAATATAGGAAACATGAAATCACTTCTTTGTACTTTTCTACTGACGATACTCGCCAGTGCATCTTTATTTTCTCAAAGCATAATAGGCACATGGAACGGCAATATTGACATCAACGGCATTTCGCTCGCAATAGTCGTAAACATTGACGGACTGTCTGCCGACAGCATAACAATGGACTCGCCAGAACAGTCGGTTTTCGGCATCAAAGTTGACAAGGCAGAGTTCAACGACAATAGTTTCAAGCTAGAAATCAGCAGTCTAAATGCATCGCTAAACGGAGAAATACCAACCGGCGACAGCATAAAAAGCCTGTTCACGCAACACGGGAAAAACTTTCCGCTTACACTGAAACGTGGCAAATACGTTCCCAAGCCAAAGAAACAAGACCCGAAAGATTTTCCGTACATAGTCGAGGAAGTTGAAATTTTAAATCCCGAGACAAACGTTAAATTGGCTGGAACACTGACCGCACCATACGACTACAAGTGCGACAAGATTGTTATTCTAGTATCCGGCTCGGGACTACAAAATCGCGACGAAGAAATATTGGGACACAAGCCCTTTTTAGTTCTCTCCGACTACCTTACACGCAACGGAATTGCCGTCATCCGCTATGACGACCGCGGCTTCGCCAAATCAACTGGCGACGCTATCAATGCTACCACCTACGACCTTTCGCTCGATGCCGAATCTGTCGTAAAGTTTATAAAAAACGACAGTCGCCTCAAGGATATGAAAATTGGCATAATCGGTCACAGCGAAGGCGGAATGATTGCCCCAATGGTTGCAGAAAGAAACAATGATGTCGATTTCATTGTTATGCTTGCAGGTCCAGCCGTGGAAATATCACAACTCATGGCTCGACAAAACTACGATGTGCTGAAATCGAGCGGCATTTCCGAAGATGTTGCAAAACAGTACACAAAAATTGTCACAAAGGAATACAAAATCTTAAAGGACAAGAAATTGAGCATTGACGACAAGAAGCCAAAAGTTCTCGCCGTTATGAAGGAAATGGAAAATCTTGTTCCTTCAGGCTCCGACGATGAAGCACTACAGACAAACGTTGAAATAATGTTCTCGCCGTGGATGTACTATTTCATCAACTTCAATCCGCAGGATTACCTTTGCAAAGTCAAGGTTCCCGTACTCGCACTCAACGGCGACAAGGATGTGCAGGTTTACAGCAAGGACAATCTTGCCGGCGTAGAAAAGGCTATGAAAAAAGCGAAAAACTCAAATTATAAAATATTGGAACTCAAAGGTTTGAACCACCTGTTCCAGAAATGTATTTTCGGCAGTCCCAACTTCTACGGACGAAACGAAGAAACGTTCAACGAGGATGCAATGAAGACGATTGCGGAATGGATAAAATCATTATAGTTTATCCAAATATTCCCATTATAAACTCCTTGATAACCACAAAGAATACGAAGCAGGAATAGATAAGTTTCATCATTATTCCGCACATCATTCCTAAAAACGCACCAAACGCAGCCTTCCACACACCTTTCATATTGCCTTCAGTCTTCTGACCTTGCTTCTTCATATACAACAATTCTCCAATAAAAGCGCCAAAAAACGGAGCCAGGAAAATAGCCCACCAAGCCAATCCGAAAAGACTTACAAGAATACCAATTGCCGCGCCACGACTGCCCCACTTCGTTCCGCCGAATTTCTTCGTTGCCCACGACGGCACAAGAAAATCGAGAACCGTAACCACTACCATTACTACACCTAATATTATTAATGTAGATATTTCAAAATGGCAGTAGCTGACAAAAAAAGCGGCAAGAAATCCAGCATACGTTATTGGCGGACCAGGAAGAATTGGCAAAAAACAACCGATAATCCCAACAATCATAAGGATTATTGCAAGAGCAATAAGTATTATGTCTAGAGCAAAAGTCATTTGTATTCGGAAATTATTTGGTCAACTGATGATTTATTTATCTGCAATGTAGTGGAATAGATATAGTTGCCCGACTTCTGCGAAACGCGCGAACACGATATTTCAGCATTTTCCAGAACCTTGTTGCGCATCGAGTCAATCTTTTGCTCGAACTTGTCGTCGCGCATAAAGTTTTTGTACGAAAGTTGGTCGGCAATGTATTCGTCAACCTGCGAGAGCATCAAGCGGTTGGCATCGGCAAGTGCCTTGTCCTGCGACATTTGCAACGACAATGATGTTGCCTCTGCCGAAGCACGGAATACATATTTATCGGTGACATTCTTCGTGCATTTAGGTGTAAATATGGATGTTATGGAATTCCAAAATGTGCAGGCATCAAACAGCACCAAGCAGCACAACGCCATCACAACCAGGAGTTTTCTCATTATTCGGCCAGCATTTTTACATCCGACATTGGAATCCAGCCCTCCTTGCCGTCGGCAAGCCTGATGTTGTACATTCCGTTGGCAGAATCAACGACCTGCACCTTCAAGCCTTCGCAGATTTCAAACGAGTTGACCGCATCGGCATTTGGCGACGACTTCACCATCGACTGCTCGAAAACCACGGCATAGTTGTTTTCGGTAATAGCCACCGACGACTTATAGGCACAAACCGCAGTAAAAATAAATACTGCCATCGAAATAACAGCAATGGAAAATCCCAGTTTCCGCAGAGCCAATCCACTGAAAAACAAATACATTGCAATCCCGATGAAAAGCAATGCCAGCATTATTATATTCAGGATTGTCCACGCATCGGAACTCAGCATATTCAGTATTTTTATACCCCATCGGGTATAAAATGGCATTGGTAACGGGTCAACGCTCTGCTTCAATGAACGGTTTGCAATGTTAAGGTTGAATTCTGCATCTTCGTTCGACGGGTCAAGCATCAGAGCCTTCTCGTAATAATACACCGCGTATGGAATTTCGTTCAGTCGGTAGCAACAGTTACCCATATTGTAATATAGGTCCGACGACGAATAGCCCATATTGCTGACCGAGTCGTAAAGCATAAGAGCATCGGCATAGCGCGTCTGCATAAAATAACTCTGCGCACTATCGGTCAGAGTCTCCACATCGCTGGCAAGCAACGCATTGAACGACATCAACGAAAGTGCTATATAAACAAAAAACTTTTTCATAACCTATCTCATATTTTCTTCAAGTTGTTCAATAATTTCGGTAGTCTCGTCGTATATAGTATGCAGTTCGCTATTTGCCCCCGACACGAAATGAGCAAATTCGCACCTGTCAATCAGTTCAACGAAACGCCTTGACATTTCCTCGTCAACATTGTGTTCGGCAAAAGCCTGCATTACATTGTCCTTTGTAAGTTGCGAAGTCGGAATCGAGAGCTTGTCGCTTGCATAACCCCACAAAGCCGTGATAATTTCCTTGTAGAAATCGGAGGAATTGCCAGCCTGCATATATTTGCGTGCATTTTTCAGTCGCTTGCGAGAAATCTTGCTTGCCTTCTGGCGTTTCATCAGTTCCACATCCTGACGCTTCTTGATATTCTTACGCAACACAATAACAATCACTACAAAAGCAACCAGCAAACCGATTACCAACGCCCAGTACAATCCCGAAAGCATCAGCGGTGAATAGGCGGCAGCAAGTCCAAGTTTGCCCTTATGAATATATCTGACATCTTCGGGATTGATGACCTCAACGCCAGTCTGCGAATTGTAGATTGTCCCCGATGCCATATCGCCACTGCCCTTACGCACATTTATTATTATCGGGTCGGTAGAAACTGTCTTGTACGACTTTGAAGCAAGGTCGTAATATACAAGCGAAACTTCGCCCAAGTTGAAATTACCGCCATAGCGCGGAACCAAGGTAAACTCCCAAGTCTTGCTTCCCGACAAGCCCGATTCGGTTGGATTAAGTTTGCTTGTAACAACAGGTTCGTATTGTTCAAATTCCTTTGGACAAGATATTTTAGGAGCTTCAATAGTGTTGAAATTTCCTGAACCTGAGATTGTTATCTTGCATACAACGGCCTCATTTACAGAAACCGTATCGTTAGGCTTGCTAAGTGCTATATTGAACTTGCCAACAGCACCTGAAAATCCCATAGGTTCCGAAGGCAACGAACTAACATTAAGCGATACAGCAGGAGCCTTCGCTGAAACTGGCGCATTGTCGTAGGTATATCCCCAAAACGGATGTCTGCCCGAAACGACCCTTGCCATACACTTTATGCTCGACTCATCAATTTCGGCTTTACCGGCAACTCGCGGAAACACGAGGTATCTCTTCAAGACTGCGGCATTATAAGTCTTGCCATTTATAGTTTCACGCGACCATTTCAGATTTTGGTCTGTCTCCAATTCCTCGACATAGAAGTTGTTAAGTTTCGGAGCGGTAAAGTCCTCGATGGAAACCAAATCGATTGCTGTGTAAAGTTTTATGGTTACAATTGCAGCCTCGCCCTTTGCAAGATTTGTCTTGCTTGAATAGGTACGAAGCAAAACATCGTCAGCCGACACGGTTGCCTTTGGCTGGTTCTGCTGTTGTTGCTGGCGTGAACTTCCCGAACCGAAAATATCCTCGAACGGGTCGTAATAGCTTGACTGACGCTGTTGTTGCTGTTGAACTGCCTCCTTCTGGACAGTGACGGAAATTGAGTTGGATGTATATTTTGTTCCTCCGACCACGGCTACTGCGCCATCGAGAGTGTATGTACCTTCGGAAACGGCTTCAAGGGTATAAGTGTATGTATAAGAGTTTGAGCTGGTCATACTTCCGTTCACAATGCTAACGCTCGAACTTGAGCTCTGCGACGGTCCGCCAACCATCTTGAATCCCGGAATATTGCCTAGTTGTATCGACGAAGGCTTCTCATTAAGAGTATATTGGACTTGCATTCGCTGCCCCACACCAACCCTTGCCGGAGCCTTGCCAGTAAAGGTAACACCGTCGGCAAACAAGGTTAACGATGCGAACAAAATGACTATAATCGACAAAAATTTTCTCATATCTGTTCCGATATAAAACTTTCGCGAAAATAACGCATTGTAACAATCAATGTTTCAAAAGAAAAGTTAAAGTTTTATTATAGGTATCTTTATCTTTGTATGTCACAAATTTTATATCAGCACCCCTATCTGATACACTCCAAATGCCACAATCCACGCAAGAACAAGCGACACGCCAGCCGACAAGGCGGCCCACTTGAAGCCAGATACCTTGCGGATTGCCGATGTGGCACCCAGACATGGGAAACATATCAGCATAAAGAAAACAAATGCCAATGCCGCAACGGAAGCATTTGCTTCGCCATCATCAGCTTCCGCAGACACTTCCTCTGTCCTATTCAGCATCGACATTGTACTGATTGACAACTCCTTGCCTGCAAATCCAGATATTGCTTCCACCGACATCTTCCAGTCGAAACCAAGCGGACGGAAAACAGGCTCTACAAAGTTGCCGAACTTTGCCAATGCTGATGATTCTATTTGGGCTTCTGAAACAGATGCATCTTCCCTATTTTCACCATTTTGCGGAAAATATGCCAAAGCCCACACAACTATAGCACCAAGCACAACAATTCCAGAAATGCGCTTCAGGTACTCCCAAGTGCGATTCCACATGTAACTCAATGAAATAAAGAGCGTCGGTTTCTTGTATGACGCAAGTTCAATAACATACGGATACTCATTGTTTTTCAGCAATGTTTTACTGTAGATTTTTGCAAATGCTATTGCAAGCAACATTCCCACCAGATATACGATGAACATTATCAAAGCAGGGAATTTCGGGAAGAATGCCGACACCAAAAGCAAGCAGACTGGCACACGCGCAGCGCACGGCAAAAACGGTATGGCAAGTGTAGCCAGAATCCTGTCTTTCTTGCTTTCGATGTGCCTTGCGCTCATTATGGCAGGAATCGAGCATCCAAATCCCAGCACCATAGGAACCAACGATTTGCCCTGCAATCCAAGTCTGCGCATAAAAGCATCCACGCAATATGATGCACGCGACATATAGCCCGAATTCTCCAGAATACCAACTAACAGATAGAAAATCAAAACGTTAGGTAGCAAGGCAAGCACAGCACCGACACCTACGACTAGTCCATCGGCAACAAAACTGCCCATTGCCCCATTCATCGACATTCGCAACGACTCCGACAATGATGCTATTCCGTTGGAAATCCACTCCATCGGGAAGCGTCCTAGCTCAAATGTGGCGCAGAAAATTGCAGCCATCATAAGCAGGAACAACGGAAATCCCCAAGTCTTGTGCAACAGTACCGAATCGGCCTTCTCGGAATCCCACCGCGACTTGCGCACGCCAGTAACCTTCGACATCAGACCATCGATGTAAGAACGGCGAGCCTGCTTCAGAACATAATACACATGGTTGTTGAACTGCTTGCCAAGCACAGCCGAATGCATTTTTACAAAGCACTTTACGGTGTTGCACGACTTGCATGGAGTGTTGAAGCTATGCACAATCCTGTCCTCTTCGAGCAAACTTATTGCCATGTACCGCGACGAAGCATTGAAGTCATAACCTTTCTTGCCTTCCAGTTCCCTCTGTATCATGCGGATATGCCTTTCCACCTGACGACCGTAATTCACATGAACATAGCGCATATCGGGGTTGTCACCAGCGTATGCCGACAAAATCGTGCGCATCACATTTTCACGACTTTCGCCAGTCTCATCAGCCTCGTTGTACAGAGCAATTGGAATGCCCATATACTTCGACATCTTATTCATGTCAACATGCAGCCCATCTTCATTTTCCTCGCAGTAGCCTCTTATGACAAGCACAATCTTCACACCCAAGTCCATAAGCTGGACAACAGGCACCAACTCCGTTTCCAACTTGTGGAAATCGACTACTGCGACATAAACATCCGTCTTTTCGGCAAGCACCAAATTACGGAAACGCTTGTTGGCATAATCGTCACCAAAAATGTAATCGACTTGTGGCAAATAAGTTACGTTAATGCCATAGTTCTCATACTTTGCATTTGCCTCCCCGCCAAACAATCCCGTGGCAAACGATTCCTTAGTCTGGAACAAGGAAACATTCACAGTATTCAGTTCGTTGATTATAAAGTCCTGGCATTGCGGGTCGGAAGCCGAAACTAACGACAGATTAGAGAGATAAGATTTTGGGAATGTACAGTTTCGCTTGCACCCTTCGACAGAAAAAGTAAGCCGACCATCAGCATCCGACTTCAGTGCGACAATCTTCTTTCCCACCTCCATGCCAAAACCGTCAATTTTCTTACGAAAGTCGTTACAGCCATAGATTTTGGCTATATAATATTCTTGATTACAAGCAATTTGCAAATCTTCACCCATTTCAATCTCAATTTCTCTATACAGTTTGCAAATGTAAAAAGCACGAAAATCTTGTCGCAAAAATATCACAACAAGATATTAACCATATTCAATGTTGTAATGTGAATAAAGCAAGGTTCAAATACCACGAAATTTTTCCGTCAAAATTTCCGCAACTCGTCTTCTATTATTATATTTGTCAAAATTTTTGAAAATGACAAAATCGGTTTGTGTATTCTGCAGTTCGAGCGAAGACTTGCAGAAAGAATATTACGACTATGCAGAGCGTTTCGGCAAAATCTTAGCCGAGAACAACTTCACAATATACCACGGCGGCGGAATCATCGGTCTTATGGGCGCGATGATGCGCGGAGCATATAGGCAAGGCGGTGCAAAAATAATCGGTGTAGTGCCCGAAAAACTTCACCGCGAAGGGATTGTATCTGACGACATGCAGGAACTTGTCGTGACCGAAGACATGAAGGAACGCAAGTCGTACCTGCGCGAACACGCCGACTCGTTCGCCATTATGCCCGGTGCTTTCGGCACAATGGACGAAATGTTTGAAATACTGACACTCAAGCAGTTGAAATACCACAACAAAGCGATTGTCATTCTCAACTTCAACCATTTCTTCGACGACATGCTAAGGCAGATGGATAAGTTCTTCGACGAAGGATTTACCATAAGCAACTACAAGACAACTTATTACGTCTGCAAAACGCCCGAAGAAGCCGTCGAATACCTCAAAAACTACAAGCCAACACACGTTTACGACAAATACTTAAAAGAATAGATATGAGAAACCCACTACCAGACGAAGTATATTCAAAAAGAAAGACTTACAGGGAAACAGACATACGCGGCGACTATTTCCGCGACCAGACGGCAATAATCCACTCAACGCCGTTCCGCAGGCTGAAAAAGAAAACTCAGGTTTTCTTTGCGCCTGAAAATGACCACATTTGCACACGAATTGAGCACGTATTGCACGTTGCAACCATCGCATCAACAATATGCAAGGGCTTGAACAAGGTCGGATGGGAACTTAACGACGAAATGGCCTACGCAATAGGTCTCGGGCACGACCTAGGTCATACGCCTTTCGGTCACGCCGGAGAAAAGTCACTCGACATAATCCTCTCAAACTCAGGACACGGGCATTTCGTCCACGAAGTCAACTCATACCGTCAGGTTGCATATCTAGCCAACCACGGAAGCGGACTTAACCTCTGCTATGGTGTCATGGACGGCATAATCTGCCACAACGGCGAACGCGATGAGCAGTACGCCTACCCGAACAAGACCGTCAACGACCTCGACGCAATAAAGGACCGCTCCGTAATGCCTTCATCCTACGAAGGTTGCATTATGCGATTCTCCGATAAGATAGCCTACCTCGGCCGCGACCTCGAAGACGCCTTTGTCGCTGGATTCATAACCGAAGACGATGTTCCGGATGATGTAAAGGAAATGCTTGGCAACCACAACGGTCAGATTATCAACTCGTTGATTCTAGACCTTATAGAAAACTCGAAGAACCGCGACATGATTGGCTTCTCCGACGACACCTACGAAGTGGTCACAAAGCTGAAAAAATTCAACTACGAGAAGATTTACAGCAACAAGATTCTCAACGAATACGACCGTTTCTGCCACAAGATAATAAACAACCTTTTTGACTACTTGCACGACATTTACACCAAGAACCAAAAGGACTATGGCAAATACGCTGAATCGACCATCGAACTTGATAGGTATTTCGGTCAGTACATCAATACTATGGATCACTTCTACACTTCGCGCAACGAAACCGAAATCAACATAATCACCGATTATATTTCGGGAATGACCGATGTTTTTGCACTTGAAGCAATGAAGCAGATAACAATACCCAAACCGATAAGTTTCAAGTAATTTGTCAAACGCAAAAACAATATTATCCTTACACTTTTCCGCAGGAAGCGACTGCAAAAACATAGTAGAAACTTTGGAGAGTCAACTTCAAGAAATCGACAAGCCTCTGCGGAAACGGATAATATCCTGTGCAATAGAACTTTTGCAGAACAATTCCATCCACAATAATAGCAACGAAATAGACATTTCCGTCACCGAAACTGACGCCAACATTAAGCTCAACACAGCGAGGAAACTTGACGAGAAATGTGCAAAATTTCTAAATAATAAAATCCAAGAAATTAATAATATTAGCATAGGTAATTTAAAGGAATTATTTAAGAAGAATCTTAGCGCAGAAAACTTGACTCAAGGTACTGGAAACGGACTTATTCTCTGCCGTCTGAAATCAGACACTGCCATCGAAACCAAGTTTTCGGGCGAAACATTTGAAATAAACTTAACATTCAACAAATAGAAAATGAACGTACTAGTAGAAGCAACAGGAAAAACGCCACACATATACGAGGAAAACGGCGACCTCTGCGTATGGGGTGTCATCATACCAGAGAATCCTACTGAAATATTTGCAAGGCTAAACAACATTGTATCAACAAAATACGCAGAGAACCACAAACTCAAAATCCACTTCTCGCTTGGATACTTCAACACGAGTTCCGCAAAGTTCCTGTACAACTTCTTCAAGAAACTCAAAGGTAATGAAGGCATTACAATCGTATGGCACTACGAAGCCGATGACGAGGACATCCTCGACAGCGGCAAGGAATTTGAAGAAATTTCAGGGCTAAAGTTCGAGTACTCAGACACTTTGCTGGATGTTTCAAAATAATGACATGATATTGTAGCGACGCAATGCATTGCGCCGCTACAATATGTTATTTCATTCAATATTTTAGGGATTATGGAAAACAAACAATGTTAAAAAACATTTTTCCACATAAGAAAAATTTATTAACATTGTGAAATTTTAAAATTACATAGACATGGCTAACACACCAATTTGTGACACAGTTATTCAGGAACAATGCCGTAAGTTGGGAATCAACAACATAGGCAAATCGACAATCAGAGAAATTGTCGGATTAGTAAATTGCATAGAGAAGGAAACCGGCGTGAAATTCGTCAGGATGGAGATGGGCGTACCGAGCCTCAAGCCGCCAAAGGTTGGCACCGATGCAGAAATCAAGGCTCTCAACGACGGCGTAGCTGCCATCTACCCGATGGTGGACGGTGTTCCAGAACTCAAGAAAGAAGCATCAAGGTTCGTAAAGAACTTTATCGGAGTTGACATATCGCCAGAATGCTGCATACCGACAGTCGGATCAATGCAAGGCGGTTACGCAACCTTCCTCACCTGCTCGAACCTCGACCCGCAGAAGGACACCGCTCTGTTCATCGACCCAGGATTCCCAGTGCAGAAACAGCAGTTCAATGTAATGGGACACAAGTACGAAAGCTTTGATGTTTACGATTACCGCGGCGAAAAACTTCGCGAAAAGCTGGAATCTTACCTCTCGAAAGGCAACATCAACTCGATAATCTACTCCAACCCCAACAACCCGAGCTGGATATGCTTCACCGACGATGAACTGAAAATCATCGCCGAGGTTGCCGACAAGTACGATGCAATCGTAATCGAAGACCTTGCTTACTTCCGCATGGATTTCCGCGATGACACCTATCATCCAGGATTCCCGCCATATCAGGCATCGGTCGCAAACTACACCGACAACTACATACTTATGATTTCAGGCTCCAAGGCTTTCAGCTATGCCGGTCAGCGCGTGGCTGTTGTGGCAATTTCCGACAAGGTTTTCCACCGCAACTACCCCAACCTACAGAAACGCTTTGGTAGAGAACAGTTTGGCGCCACATTCGTAATGCGAATCATCTACGCATTGAGTTCGGGCGTTTGCCACTCGGCACAGTATGGTCTGGCAGCAATGCTTAAGGCCGCAAACGATGGCACTTTCAACTTCATAAAGGACATCGAGGAATACGGAAAGCGTGCCGAAAAGATGAAGAAACTTTTCGTTGACGCTGGATTCTCAATAGTTTACGACAAGGATATCGACAAGGACTTGGCAGACGGATTCTACTTCACCATAACCTACAAGGACTGGACTGGAGACAAGTTATTGGAAGAACTTCTGCACTACGGAATCAGCGCAATCACCCTTGACAACACAGGTAGCAAAAAGTACGGACTTCGCGCCTGCGTATCGCAGATTACGCCAGACAAGATGGAATTGCTCGAAAAGCGTCTAGAAATATACAAGCAGAACCACTAGGGTATGCAAGAACTATCGGCAAAGAAACAGGAAATCTACGACCTAATCAAGTCAAACTACAGCAAGACCGTGATTAGGAAGGGTGACATTTATGTTTACGACGGTTCCATCCTTCACATTGTCGAAGAAAAGAAAAAAGGCATAAAGGTTAGCAGTGTCCTGAACATGAGGTACTGGGTGCTGCTACTTTTTTTGGTAATAACAGGTATCTGCCTCGGAATCATAGGCGTAGCCATAACCGTGGTAATTGCAAACCTTATTGCCATCAAGGCAAAAAGGACAAAAAAAGCTAAATTAATCTCAATAATAAACTGATGCCCAAAGTATTAAGGATAATAAACAGGTTCAATCTTGGCGGCCCTACATACAACGTAAGTTATCTTACGAAGTATATGGCGCCCGATTACGAAACTCTGTTGGTTGGGGGCATGAACGACAAGTCGGAAGCTTGTTCCGATTATATTGTGCAAAAGCTTGGGATACACGCCATCAAGATAAGCGAGATGATAAGAAGCATCAACGGCTACAACGACATGGTGGCATACGAAAAGATTAAGAACATCATCAAGCGCTACAAGCCCGACATTGTCCATACCCACGCTTCAAAAGCCGGAGTACTTGGGCGACAAGCAGCCATAAGTTGCGGTGTGCCAGTGATTGTACACACTTTCCACGGACATATATTCAACTCGTATTTCAACAAATATGTAACTGCAACTTTCAAGCGTATAGAACAATACTATGCCAAAAGGTCATCAGCTATTGTTGCCATAAGCGACATTCAGAAATACGAGCTCTCTGAAGTTTACAAGATTGCGCCACCTGAAAAATTCCACGTAATACCTTTAGGATTCGACCTTAACCGTTTCCAGGAAAACCAAGCTATGAAACGCGATGCATTCCGCAAGCAGTATGACATTGCCGATGACGAGATTGCAGTTTCTATTGTTGGTCGTCTGGTGCCAGTGAAAAACCACAGAATGTTCATCGATGCCATTAGGGATGTAAAGTCGAAGACCAACCGCAAGGTTCGTGGCTTAATTGTCGGTGATGGCGATTTGCGGAACGGACTGCTGGAATATGCAAGTCTGCACGGGCTAACAGCATCGACTCCAGAACATAAAGTTCCTAATTCCGACCTTATTTTCACATCGTGGATAAAAGATGCCGACTATGTATTTGCTGGTTCAGAAATTTCCGCACTGACATCATTAAACGAAGGCACTCCTGTATCTATAATTGAATCGCAGGCTGCAAATGTACCTGTGGTCAGCACTATTGTCGGTGGAATCAGGGATGTCGTTATTGAAGGCAAAACAGCCCTGCTCTCTCCTACCCAAAACGTCGAAGCATTCAGCGAGAACCTACTGTCGCTCATCGAAAACGATGAAATGCGCAAGCAGATGTCTGAAGACGGCTGGATATTCGTCCGCGACAAATTCCACTACACCCGCCTCGTCAACGACATGAAGAATCTATACGACGAGTTGCTGGCAAACAGGAAATAAGCCAATTCCGTAAGACGCAAAATTTTGCGTCTGTACAAATGCAACGGTTCATATAAAAAACTGTAGCCTCGAAATTCATTGCGAGGCTACAAAATTATTAATTGTGCATTATCAATTGTACATTAATCGACAAACCTTACCCCTTCCAAAACTTCGTGCAAGTCGGGATTAGTGGGGTCGGTTATATTGTCGGTGGCGACGCGGACTACATATTTCTTTTCTGTGTTGTAGATGTAGCAGCACATCTTGAAATAGTCGTTGTCATCGGTGAAGACCTTCCATGTATAGTCGCCAATTACAATGTCATCGTGACGGCTTTCGGCAGGATACTTTGAAATGGTTTCCTCGAGGCTTGGCGAATCCCAGTGTTTTACTTCAAACTCAAGTTTAGAACCCTTTTTCCTAATTCCTGAATTAGAATAGGCAATATCGACTTCCCATTTTTCTGTAGGCAAAGTGATTTGATAATCGGAATAGTGATAATAAGTCTCTGGTTCTGGTGCTGACTCCTCGTTATCTTGCTCTACATTAGCCTCGACATTCTTTGTTTCAGTTTCCTCATTTGCAGGTTCGGAAGTCTTTCCGTTTGCATTGCAGCCCATTCCCGCTACGGAAATGAAGGCTAAGATTAATAAGATATTTCTCATGTTCAAAAGTTTAACGTTCAAAAATTCAAAGTTCAAAAGTTTCTAATTTCTGTGGCGGTGCCGTTTGTAGAGACACAATGAATTGCGTCTGTAATATTGGCTGTGCCAGATTATTAATTAGAAATCCGGTTGCAAAGTTAATTATTTCTTGCAAACCGGACGAACAGGCAGTCCCATATAGCGACCTTCCTCGAGCATCCGTTTGCCAGTAAAATCGGTTTTCCACGCAAACGAAGGATTTTTTTCGCCAAGCGAACTTGTCCAGTAGTAACCATTCATGCCAACTTCCCTAGGTTCGGTGACACGATAGCCTGGCAGCGGCAAAAGTATTGTTTTTCCGTTCGGTCCCTTGACTTCGAATCCATTCGACTTCTTCATCCAAGTACACTTGTCAATCAACTCCTTGAACTCTTCCTTGGTAGGCAAACGCCAACCATCGCCCCAGTTGACAGTTGCGGCATCGTCACTAGGTTCAAGGGCTGTCTTGTTGTCGGCAAAGGCATTGTCGCCATAACCAGGATCGTTGCAATACTTTGTAATATTATTATAGTCAAAATACTTGCATGTACTCAACAAATATTCTTCCTTGGCTGCGGTTTCGCCCCATGAAAAATAATCGCCGTTTTCTTCTGGAGCATTGGCTCCGACATTGCAGGTAGCCCAAAGCGTTCCACTTGGCAAACCAAGGTCAACCCAGTCGTGACCGTTAATAGTGCCTTCAGTTGCACCATTGTTCTTATCTGCCGATGCGTTTCCAGTTCCGTTTCCGTTGCAATTTACCAACATTAGAGACACTGAAATGACGGTTAAAACAATTAAATAATATTTTTTCATACTTAAAACAATAATAAATTTCCCGCTCATGCCGCGGTGGCATTTACTTTTTATTGGTAAAAAGTAAACAAAAACCATGTCCGCTGCGTCTGCTTCGCTAAAAATCGATTGCACTTCGCTAAAAAGCATAAACTTGCCCCCATTTCATTTCGGCTTCAAACAAAATGCTTTTTTACGCTTCGTTTCACCGATTTTCTTGACGCTCACCAGCCAAGGCGGCAATCAAGGTATACTCCGCTCCGCTTCGTATTTGTATAAGAGGTCGTAAAAATCCGTCTTCGCAAAGATTAGCGACCGCCTTCGGCCTATTTACAGCTTCGAAATATTTGTTCAATTTGAAATTAATTTGTACAATTTGGCTTACGCCGAGCTAAAGGTTAACTTCGTTGAGGGCTTCGCCGTTATGCCCTTTAGGGCACTGAAAAAATAATCACAGCAGACATTTAGAGCAACAAAAAACAGCAGCTAGCCCGCGCCAACTGCCGTTTTATTTTGACCCTCACTACTTTGCACAAACAGGACGAACTAATTTTCCGTGTCCGCGACTGTCACTGTTCAAACCTGTAAATTTTGTATGGAATACAAGTTCATATGCAGCATAGCAGTTTTCATAGCACGAACTTGTCCAGTAATTACCCTTGCAGTGGCTAGTGCTAGTACCATCATTTACAGGAAGGAAAATAGTTTTTCCGTTGGGACCCTTAACCTCAAAGCCCTTATTGTCCTTAATTGTCCAAGTACACTTGTCAACAAGTTCCTGCATTTCGTCCTTGGTCGGCATACGCCATTCCGTACCCCAGTTGGATGTTGCAACATCATCGTCCTTATCCAAGGTTGTAAGGCTATCTGTATAATTATACTTGGTCCATTCGTCATCAACTTTGTACTTATTGTCAAAATTGAAATCCGATTCCTTTGCTTTTGTTTCGCCCCAACCATATTTATTACCATATTCTTCGGGAGCATTAGCACCAACATTGCAGGTTGCCCAGTTTACGGACAGACCAAGGTCAACATAACAATAACCTTGCACCATACCAACTTCTTCAGCTTCTGCTGAGTTTTCTTCACTTGTGGCTTCGGCAGCCTTGCCATTGCCATTACAACTTGCCAACATTCCTGCTACAGAAACAATGGCGAAAAATAATAATAATTTTTTCATATACAACAATTTAAAAGTTTAACGTTCAATGTTCAAAAGTTCAATGTTTAAAGTTGGGCTTGAAGGCTTTGATGTCCGACAGTCTTAACGATAGACAGACTGGTCTTCTGTTAGCCTGCTAGCCTTTAGCCTCTTATTTTGCGCAAACTGGACGAATTTGGTGTCCGTAGTAACGTCCGTCACAGCTAACTTGTTTTCTTTGGTCTGCGAAAGATAAATAATAAGCTTTCATAGAGCCATCTGCAGTGCTTGACCAATAAAGGCCATCTATCTTTTCATTGCACACACTGCCATTCCAGAAGGCACCGGTAAGCGGCAAGAATATGGTTTGTCCATTTGCACCCTTTACCTCGTAGCCGTTGTCCTTCCATGTCCAAGTACATTTATCTATAAGTTCCTGGAACTCTGCCTTTGTAGGCATACGCCATACATTGCCCCAGCTATTCGAAGCAGCATCGTCGGCAACCTCCAATTTTTCCAGATTGTCGTCGCTTGTGTACTTGGTATATTTTGGACCAAACTCACCTTCGCCACCATAAAACTTGTGTGATTCAGCAGTATAGTTGTCCTTTTTTGAGGTTTCGCCCCAAGCATAATAGTCACCTAATTCTTCTGGAGCATTAGCACCGACATTGCAGGTTGCCCAATTTACCGACAGGCCAAGGTCAACATAGCAATAACCTTGCAACATGCCAACAGCTTCAGCTTCTGCTGCGTTTTCTTCACTTCCAGCTTCGGCAGTCTTGCCATTGCCATTACAACTTGCCAACATTCCTGCTACAGAAACAATGGCGAAAAATAACAATAATTTCTTCATATTCAAATGTTTAAAAATTTAACGTTCAAGGTTCAAAAATTCAAAGTTCAATGTTTTGGGCGAAAAGGCCAGAAGGCTCAAAGGCTTGAAGTCATTTTGGGGCTTTTAGCCTGTTTGCCTTCAAGCCTGTCAGCCTTTCAGCCCTTTATTTGCGCACCCAGTCGGTAACTTCGTGCCAATGTCCATGTCCTCTTTCTGTACCACTTTCACGACCCCATTTATTTGACAAATAATTGAACACTACAATATTACGACCATCGGTAAGTTCGTAAACCACCCAATAGTTTATTGTCTTTACCCAAGTTGTTCCGTCATAACTTGTACCCATAGTGGCTGTATATTTTTTCTCTTTCCATTCACTGGTAAGACCTACTGCTGCAACCTTGCAGTTCTTCATTTCGGGATGTTCCTCCCTATTGTATCCAGCATAAGGACGCGATGATTCATATTCCATTATTTCGCCCTCGGCAGCAGCATTCTTCCATTCTATCTTGTCCTCCAACTGTTCGGTCGTAAATTTAAGTTCTGGGTCGTAACCAAACTCTTTAATTGTGTACATCCTTTTATCTAGCAAAAGACCATAATATACATACGCAGAAAGTAAACGAGTTGGTGCTCCTGTATATGGACCTACTATATATCCCGAACAAAAACCTTCAGATGTAAGATTTCCAATCGACTTGCCTTTATACTTAACATGATATTCCATACCATAAACGCCAGCGTTTTTGGCCTCTAACTTAAATTCGCCAAGATGCGTAGATACGATAGTTCCGTCTTCGCTTATTGAACCCTTGTCTTCGCCACGGTTGTTTGTAAACTTGCCGGTGTTGGGGTCAAGTTTAATGACATCGCCCTTCTGATTGCCAGACATTTCAGTAAGCATAGTGATTTCTAATGTTGCTGGATTCCAAGTACAAACTGCAATTTCACCATTTTTACCCACAGAAAAAGTCACTGGTTTTGCCTTTGCATCGGGCTGTGGCATTGCACATGCCTTGTTCTGACTCGACTGCTGTGTTTTGTTCTTTACAGCCTTTGCAAGTCCACCTAAAAGTTGAGCCTCGGCGTTATAACTTACACCAAACATAATGGCTACCATTGCCATTACCTTAAAAAATGTACTAATTCTTGCCATAACTATTTTATTTTAAAATTATCAAATTTGTTAATCAACTACTTGTATCTTACTGTTGTTTAATAGTTTACAAAATACCAGTGGAACTTACCGTACAGATATTTCTCGGTCGTTGCATTTGCGACAAATCTTGACTCACCATAAGTGCCACCACCTAAATAATCCTGACGGATTGAGTACTGCGTTGCCAACTTGTGGCCAGGATGCTCATCGTCGATAATGATGACTTCTGCATATTTGAGACGGTACTCGGGAATTCCAACAGAATTCTTAACTATATCCCACTTTGCCGTTGCATCGGCTGGACAAAAAACTTCAACAAGTTGCATTGAAGGATAGTTTTTCTTAAGTTGGCTCTTCAGGTTGTTCTCGATTGCTGCATCACGCTGTGACGGCTTGGTTACCGATCTCGTGGCTTTCTCGCAATGTGCAATACGTGCCTTGTCGAGTTCGTCGGCAGTACGGAACTTAATAGGAAGATTTGCAATCGAATCGGCTGGCATCTTGTCCATAAACGATTTAAGTTCATTAAGATAGAGATTTTCGGCAGTCGGGAAAATCTGTCCTTGTCCAACTATTTCGGTATCAATCCAATGCAAGATTTCGCGGATGAACCACATTTTTGCAACATCGGTCTTGCAGGTTGCTGCCTTATCGAGTTGTCCGCGCACATAACCGCTAATGTCGTTGAAAGCCGGAGTAACATCCTGTTCCATCGCTGTCTTTACATACATATTGTATAAGGTATTGTAATCAAGGACTTGTCCCATATTTACCATGCTGAGTAAGTCGGAAACCATATCTTTATCGTTAGATTTATTTTCCCAAGGCGACTTGTTCGACAAATTAGACTGTAGCGAGTAGAGTTCTCCAGTTGTTACTGGCCAATCTCCTGTTACATAACCTATTACAAATTTAGCCTGCGGCAACGCACCGATAAGCACATCGTAATCGATGCCGTACCTGAGGCTAAGCGCTTGTTCGAAGAAAACGAAGGCACGGGCTATGTCCTCGGGAGCCGACTCCTTGGTGACTGTGGTTGCAACATGGAAGTTGTATTCGGCAGCAGTCTCATACGGCGACATCTTATCCAATGCAGCCTTATCAACAGGGCTTAAAGATTGCTGTTGCTGTGCTTTCGGACTGCTTGAATTCTGTTGCTGACTTTTTCCGTTCTGCGTTTTGTCGGTCTGCGACTGGTTGTGCTGAATCTGCTGAACAGCCTTGTTCTTTGCCTTGTTTAGCACTCCTCCCAACTGAGCATCAGCAGTGTAACTAAATCCTAACAAAATGGCCATTATTGCCATTACCTTAAATAAATTACTCATTCTTACCATAATATTTTCAAATTAAAAGTTACTAAAATTAAAAACATTGTCACTCCTACGAGTTTCTGGAAGCAAAGTTAGGACTACAAGGGAGTTGCGCGTTTGGCAATTTATGACAAAGATTGTGCAGATGGTTACAAAGTGCAGGGGCGAATGCAAAAAACAGGAAGTGTTGCCCCCATCATTAAGGTCGTTAACGGTCTTAATGGCCTTAACGCAAGGGGGGGCACACCTTCTCTTCTTTTAGCCTTTTAGCCCAGTTTTAGGCTAACGCCAGTTTGAAGATTTGACAAACTCTTAACTTTCGGTTCCTGAGCGAAGTCGAAGGATAACTCTTAACTATCAACTACTTTCCCCTATATTCCGTTGGAGATTTACCAAAGAACTTCTTGAATGCACGGGTGAAACTCGACTGGTCGTCGTAGCCACAACGAAGCGCAACATCCAAAACGGTAAGCGACGAATCGGTATCGAGCAGGTTACGGGCTTTCTGCATACGAATGCTTGTGATGTATGCCTGAGGCGTGGTGTTTGCCACTGCTGCCAGACGACGGCGGAACTGCGAAGTACTCATAGCAAGCTTAGAGGCCAACTCGTCAACATTTACGCACGAAGCATCTATCTGGTCGTTGATGATGGTCATTGCCTTCGACAGGAACTGCTTATCGCTTTCCGAAATATCTTCGGCATCTGGATTCTCAACCCTAATGATGTTCGCAAACTTCTCGTAAAGTTGTTCGTAATTGTTTTTCAACTCGTTGAAATCCAGAGAAATCTGCTTCAAACGATTTTGCTGCAACCGTGAACGACGGCGCACTCGCATGTAAAAGAACACAATAACACCCAGTAGCAATATTGCTACCACAATTCCTACCGCCAGTATTATATTTCTATTCTTTACCTTTTGGTTTTCGTCCGACAATTGTTCATTGTCGTACTCGGCGGTGTAACGCGCAAGGCTCTCAGTAGCACCATCATAATAAAGTTTGTTCTTGATGTCGTTGTACTTGTCGAGTTCGATTTTTGCGCTGTCGGGATTTATATCCCACAAGGCCTCGTAAAGTCCCTTGCGTGCCTGCAATTCGTTGAAAGGATTGTTCATCTTGTTGCACAAGTCCGCCGACTCACGGAAATTATCCACAGCCAGCCTTTTCTGACCGAGAGCCATCAGCGCAGTACCGTTGTTGGTCAACGAAATAGCCAGCGACTGCACATTACCGGTTTTGCGGAAATAAGGGATTATGGTGTCGAAAATCTCAACGGCTTCTTTGCTACTGCCCATCTCCGTCAAAATCGTTGCCTTCTGTGCTAGATGAATGTTGGTGTGCATTTCCCTATTCTGCTGACGATCAAGCGCTATAGCACGATCAACATATTTGATAGCCTCGTCGAAATGCCCGAGCGAAAACTCGGTTTCCGACAAAGTTCCGCAGGTGCGCGCTATTCGTGCCGGGTCACCAGTCTTTTCGGCATACACCAGAGCCTCCTCCAAGTAAACAAGCCCTTGCTTCGACTGCTTGGCAGCAACATAGATAGAACCAATTATGTTCAGGGAAGCACTTATGCGGTCGTTGTCGCCCGATTCGCGGTCAATCTGATTGCAGAGTTTGGCGTAACTGATAGCATCGTCGTACTTCGACTGACGCATATAGCAGATAGCAATCACGCTCAGGCATTCGCGCTCGTTCTCCTTGTCGCCACATGCTTGCAACAAGGGCAACGCAACCAGACTGTAATCAGAACCTTTGTCGTAACGCCCTGTTGCCAAATACCATTCGCCAGCCCAGAAACTGACGGTTTTGCGCAATGTGTCGGCCGGAGCAGTGCTATTGAAAACAATGCCACTATCTGCTATCTGCCTTTCAGCAAAGCAGTTCATCAACCTGTTGCCAACTGTCACTGTCGGATTTTTGTCAAACTCCACCAGTAAGGAATCAATCTCGTCAGCCTTAACAAAATGAATGTCAAGCACAATACACAATAGTGTCGCTGCTAACAATTTTGCAAATTTCACTTCCATCCTTCCAATCTCTTTTAAACACTTAAAGTTTAAGTTATCTGTCAATAGACTAATCAACAAAGATACTCCGCAAGCCGAACATCCATTTGACATTTTCTTACAAAACTTGTGCAGAATATTACAAATTGAACAGCAAAACAATGCAATATCGTATTTGTTAATCTTCTGTAACGCACTATTATTCAACAAATTTCTCATTTTCATATCAACCTTTACACTGAAAAATCCAAACAAGCCAAAATCATAACAAGTTTCACTTGACACATTATGTTTTTTCAGTAAAATTTCTTTGCAAAAATAGGGAAAAAGATGGAAAGAAAAAAATCACCTCAACAATCTGTAGCGGTGCAATGCATTGCACCGTTACAATTGAATTATAGAATTATTTTATTTTTTGTTGTTAATATTTTTGTTATTTTCCTATTCAATTCATTTGCTATTCCTATACCAATTATTCTTATTTTTGGAAAATTTTATTGGCAAAAATATGTTTCTTGAAAGGACGAGAAAAGGAGAACACAAGACTGGCTGGATAGAAGTCATTGCAGGCTCGATGTTTTCGGGTAAGACAGAGGAACTTATCCGCCGGTTGCGCCGCGCAGAATTTGCAAAGCAGAAGGTCGAAATCTTCAAGCCTAGCATCGATGTGCGATATTCGGAAGAAGATGTTGTTTCGCACAACGCAAACGCCATACGCTCCACCCCCGTCTCCTCGTCCTCCAACATTCTGCTTCTAGCCACCGATGTCGATGTGGTCGGCATCGACGAAGCACAGTTCTTCGACAACGGCATTGTCGATGTATGTACCACCTTGGCAAACAATGGAATACGCGTAATCGTGGCAGGGCTCGACATGGACTTCCTTGGTCGTCCCTTCGGACCTATGCCCGCCCTGTTTGCTATTGCCGAAGAAGTCACCAAGGTTCACGCCATCTGCACGCACTGCGGCGAACTTGCACAGTACAGCTACCGCAAGTCGCAGAACAAAGGCGTCGTGCTGCTAGGCGAAAAGGACATCTACGAGCCTCTGTGCCGCAAATGCTACAACGAAGCTATCGAAAACGACAAAAACAATCAGGAATAATGCAGACATTCAAACTACAGGAAGTATCGGAAATTGTTTCCGGCACACTCGTCGGAAACGGTGAACTGGAATTCTCAAAAATAGTAACCGACAGCCGTAACATCATAAACCCGTCGTCGTGTCTATTCGTGGCTGTAGTCGGCGAACAACACGACGGACACAACTACATCGACGACATATACCGCTCAGGCGTAAGGACTTTCCTCGTCAGCAAGGACATAGACACTGCCAAATACGCTGGCATATCGTATGTGAAAGTGGCAAACACACTTGAAGCAATGCAGAAAATCGCCACCTACAAGCGCCTGAGATTCAACATTCCTGTAATCGGCATCACGGGCAGCAACGGAAAGACAATCGTCAAGGAATGGCTGCATTACCTGCTCAGTCCCTACTTCAACATCACACGAAGCCCAAAGAGCTACAACTCGCAGATTGGCGTTCCTCTGTCGGTATGGCTACTCGAAAAGGACACCGAACTTGCCATATTCGAAGCCGGTATCTCGCAGCCTGGCGAAATGGAATCGCTCGAAAAGATTATCCGCCCTACAATCGGCATACTTACCAACATCGGAAGCGCTCACCAGAGCAACTTCGAGTCGCGCGAACAGAAAATCGACGAGAAACTCAAGCTTTTCGAACACTGCGATACCATTATATATAATTGCGACGACGAATATGTCCACTCAAAAATCATAAATTCGGGAATCGGCAGAAACAGAATCACTTGGTCGGAAAAAGGAAACGGCACCATCAACCTGCTCGAAAAAAGTTTCCAGAACGGCAAGAACAACATCATCCTGCAGACCAAGCGCGATACCTACATGATTAACATTCCGTTCGGCGACGACGGTTCCATCCAGAACTGTATCACATGCTTCTGCGTGATGTATTTGTTCAACAAGCTCGACAGCCAGACAATTTTCAAGCAGTTCCGCTCGCTACCGGGAATAAAGATGCGACTTGAAACCCTCGACGGCATCAACAACAGCATACTCATAAACGACAGCTACAACTCCGATATAAATTCGCTCGAAATTGCTCTCGACTACCTCAACCAGAAGAAGTCGAACCGCGAATCGCTGGTGATAATGTCGGACATCCTGCAAAACAACACCGATGAAGTAAACCTTTACCGTGAAGTCGCAAAACTTTTGAAAACCAAGCAAGTTGACAAATTTATTGGCATTGGAAAGTCGATTATACACAACAAGAACCTCTTCCCTGCCAACTCGGTATTTTTCCAGAACACCGACAGCTTCATAAAGGCGTTCTCGACGCTCGATTTCGACCGCAAGGCAATACTTCTGAAAGGTGCGCGTGTGTTCCAGTTCGAGAAAATTTCGAAGAAACTACAGAACCAGACTCACGAGAGCGTCATCGAAACCGACCTCAGCCTGATGAAGCAAAACCTGCAGTTCTTCCAGTCGAAACTTGCACCGGGCACCAAGCTCACCGTAATGGTAAAGGCTTTTGCCTACGGAATCGGCTCACTCGAAATCGCCAATTTCCTGCAACGCAACAAAGTTGATTATCTGGCAGTTGCCATTGCCGACGAAGGCGTAGAACTGCGAAATGCCGGCATCAAGACTCCTATCATCGTTATGAACCCGAATATCAATTCGCTGCAGAACATGATAGAATACGGTCTTGAACCCGAAATTTATTCGCTGTCACTGCTACGCAAGTTCATAAAGGAACTTAAGCGCAACAACACCCAGCACTTCCCTATCCACATAAAGCTCGACACGGGAATGCACCGTCTTGGCCTCAACTACGACGACCTCGACGACTTCTGCGCCGAAGCCGTCAGTACCGACTGCATAAAGATAACATCGGTTTTCTCGCACCTTGTCGGTAGCGATGACCCCGCATTGGACTATTTCACCGAAGAGCAAGTAAGTCGTTTCGGCAAGATGTACGACCGCATCTGCGAACTAACAGGCTCACGCCCAATGCGTCACATTCTCAACAGCGCAGGTATCATCCGCTTCCCACAGTACGACTTCGAGATGGTACGCCTCGGCATTGGCCTTCACGGACTTATGCCTCAGATTACCGATGCGCTGACACCAGTAACTACCTTCAAATCAATAATTTCGCAGATTCATCGCGTTCCTGCCGGCGAAACCGTAAGCTACAACCGCAAGGGTAAACTCGACCACGACGCACTAATCGCCACTATTCCAGTCGGTTATGCTGACGGAATCGACCGTCATCTAGGCAACGGCAATTGGTATTTTATGGTCAACGGCAAGAAAGCCCCAATCATCGGCAATGTTTGCATGGACATGTGCATGATTGACATCACAGGCATCGATGCCGAAGAGCGCGACGAAGTTGTAATTTTCGGCAAGGACAACCCCATCTGCGACATGGCAAAAGTCCTAGACACAATACCATACGAAATACTTACAAGCATTCCGCACAGAATTAAAAGGGTGTATTTTGAGGAATAATGGATAATTAACAATTGATAATTGACAATTAACATTGAAAGAACGTAAACTGTCATGCTGATCCCGAAATGTCATGCTGAATTTATTTCAGCATCTGAGATGACCCCTTCGGGTTTCAGCATCCGTTACTAAGATCCTGAAACAAGTTCAGGATGACCAAAGGGACCGATGTTTCTAGTCTTGTTTCTCTACACTGTCATGCTGAATTTATTTCAGCATCTGTTATTATCAGATCCTGAAACAAGTTCAGGATGACTTTTGGGGATGACCAACTTCATTTTTCCGCATCCGTTAAAAACACACAAGACCTACTTCAACTCACCTCATTTCAATTCCACCGAATGTTCTACGATGAACGGCTCAAAGATTAGCTATTTTTATGTTATATAGCATCTTTTATGTCGGATTTTGCAATATAAAATGACATAACTTTGTAGCAAACTAATAATAACGAATATGAAGAAATGTAATTTTTGTGGTACTGAAAATGAAGATATTGCCGTATTCTGTGACGAATGCGGAAAGTCATTTTTCAAAAAGAAATGCGACAAGTGCGGAGCCGAAAACAGAATGTCCGCAAAGTTTTGCAATCAATGCGGAAGAAGTTTTAATGATGATGCAAAACCAGAAAGCAAGAAGGCAGAAGGTACAAAATCTAAACATATACCTATTAATGAGCCCATTGAAGAGCCGAATATAATCTATTACGAGGCTACTCAAAAAATAGAATTGCTTTTTATCAATGTATTTACCCTTTCGCACAAATTTGCAAACGGCAAAGGCGAAGTCAAACTAATAGATGCAACTCCAAGAATATGGGAAAATGCATTCGCCAACAGCGAAGCTCTAACTTCAATGGTTATTCCAAATTGCGTAAAAAAAATCGGGAAGTTTGCATTTGACAGATGTATAAACCTATCGAAAGTATATTTGCCAGAATCGTTAATTGAAATCGGAGAATACGCATTTAGAGACTGCTTCAATCTGTCGGAAGTTGAAATGCCAGATTCGGTAACAACAATAGAAAGTGGTGCTTTTGAAAGATGTGCCAACTTACACTCTGTAAAGTTTTCAAACAGCTTAAAGAAAATATCCGCTTACACTTTCAGAGATTGTATCAATTTGTCAGAAGTTGTGATACCTGATTCTGTAAATGAAGTCGAGTCTTCTGCATTTGAAGGTTGCAACAGCTTGCGTTCGGTGGTTATACCAAAATCAATAGATAAAATTAACAATTATTTATTCAATGATTGTATCAACTTGACATCTGTAGTAATTCCCGATTCTATAACGAATATTGGCGAGTGCGCTTTTAATGGGTGTATAAATTTGACATCCATAACAATTCCTGATTCGGTAAAAGAAATTGGCCGTGCTGCGTTTTTCGGATGCAACAATCTGCCAGCAGAAATCAAGGAAAGAATAATGGGAATAAACGAGGATGCCTTTATCGAAGAAGAAGGTTTGCCGTTTTAATGACAATTATACGAGAAAAACACTATTTTTGCAACAAATAAAGGATTTACGATGAAAAAAATTTTGTTGATTTTGGCAACTTTGCTCATTGCAACGCAGTTTGCAACAGCAACTCCTGGATGCTACTGGGTATTTTTCCGCGATAAGGCGAATACGTCTTTCAATCCATATGAATATTTTGATGCTAAGGCAATTGAGCGCCGAGAGAAGTTGGGTTTGTCGCTATATGACATTACAGATTATCCGCTCAATGGCGGTTATGTAGATGCTGTTTCGGCTTTGTCGGAAGAAGTTGTCGGTGAATCGCGCTGGTTCAATGCAGTCGGCATTATGGCAGAGAACGAAAATATCGAAAAGATAAAGGCTTTGCCGTTTGTGTCGCGCATTGTTGAAATAGCTGGCGAAATGGTTGTCGCTTCGTATGCAGGTATGGTTGACGAAGAAAACGATGAAAACTACGACATCGAAATGCTGAAGCCCGAACTTCTGCCACAACTTCTCAGAATGGAGGGCGAAAAGTTTGCCGAAAACAACATCGATGGTAAAGGCGTCAGGATTGCCGTATTTGACGGCGGTTTCCCGAAAGTTGACAAACACGAGATTTTCAGCCACCTTCGCGACAACAATCAGATTCTCAAGACATGGAACTTCCCGAACAAGAAAGAATATGTTTATAGTTGGAGTACGCACGGCACAATGACTTTGAGCTGTATTGCAGGTGTGTACCAGACCGCTACTGGTGTGAAGAAGTTAGGTTTGGCTACAGGTTCTGAATTTCTGCTTGCTCGTACCGAGGTTAATCCCGAACCTTTCAAGGAGGAAATCTGGTGGACCCAGGCAATGGAGTGGGCTGACCAGAATGGTGCCGACATCATCAGTAGTTCGCTCGGTTACGGCAAGGATCGCTACTATACCAAGGATATGGATGGCACTTCGCATGTTGCCAAGGCTGCAAATATGGCGGCTCGCAAGGGTATGCTTGTATTCAACTCGATGGGCAACGAGGCCGACGATGCCAGCTGGTACGTGCTTATTACTCCTGCCGATGCTGACAGTGTTATATCGGTTGGTGGAATCGAGGATTCGCTCGACAAGTACCGCCACATCGACTTTTCATCGTTCGGACCTACTGCCGATGGTCGCCGCAAACCTAATGTCGTCGCTTTCGGTCATGCATACGTTGCAAATCCAAAGGGTGGAATGACAACGGCTTACGGAACTTCGTTCTCGTGTCCACTGGCGGCTGGTTTTGGCGCTTGTGCTTGGCAGACAAAGCGCGACCTTACCGCTATGCAACTGAAAGATGAGATAGAAAAGTCAGGTGATATTTATCCGTATTTTGATTATGCTTTAGGTTATGGCGTTCCGCAGGCAAGTTATTTCGTAGAAGGTGGAAAAAAGACGGTAGAACCTACATTCGAGTTCGAAAAAGATGGTAACACATTGAAGATAAAGTGTCAGCAGTTTAATGAAAATACCGAGGTTTTCTACAACCTTATGCGTGAGGATGGCAGATTGCATTCGTACGAACATGTTAATGCAGAGGGAGATGCGGTGATTACCATTAATAATATTGACTTGTATTCCAATTTTACGGTAAATGTGTATTATCACGGATATGTTGGCTCGTACAAGATTGAAGGTAACAAAGATGGGAATCTGGTATATGCACGCCAGCCTAACACAAAAGTTACCGATGCAACAAAGATAATATCCCGAAATGAAAATCAATCGAAACGAGAGTTCGGCAAGCCGAAGAAAACACATTTGCTGTTGCAGATGAACGCTGGTTTTGCTGGTGTTAAGACTTTTGAAGGCACTACAAACAAGCAGAAGTCAACGTTTTCGGCACTTATCGGTATGCAGTGGAACGCTTGCAAGAAATATAGCCTTGCTTTTGGCGTAGGTATGGGATTGGATGACTATAGAGGCGAAGCTCTTGATGGTATTAATTATGTTAGCTTTGCGTCTAGTGATCCGAATTTAATTCGAGAAAGATTCCGCACATCCAACCTTAACATTGAATTGTTCCAGCGTGTGAAACTTGCAAGCGGAGGTCTTCTTAGCAACGGACTTACTTGGGATTTGGGCGTTTTCGGAATGTGGAATTTCGAAGACCGTTATGTTCAGGTTTGGCAGGCAGCGCTTGGCGACAATTACAGAAAGTCAAAAATCATAAATAAGAATTACGACTTTATCAATCCGTTCCAGTGGGGTGTGAAGACTGCAATAACCTACGATATTGTTTCTGTTTATGCAAAACTTAGGATTTCCGATTTGCTAAATCCATCTTTGTATCCAGGAACTTACAAGGACTTTATGAAACTGGAAATAGGTATGCAGTTGATTTTTGTTAAATAGTTGAAAGTTAGTATTATCTGAAAAAAACGAATCGTCATTCCACAACCTTTAGCTCACGCAGCGAAGCAAGTAAAGCAGAGTGAACCGACTAAGGAACGTGTCGTGTGAACTCGCTTATGCGATACCTTCAGCTCGGCGTAGCCAATCTCCCATTAGTACTTAGAGGAGATTACGGATAGCAGTCTTCACAACGCTCCCCATTCTGTATCGCGTGTTTCGACTAGCTTCCGAAATGACGCCCCTTTTTCACTCTTTCATCTTGCGCCAATCCTTCCACGAGATGTTTTTATGCCGTTGATTTCGCAGGATTGGTAAAAATATAAAGTTTTGAGCAAGGATTTTTTTGAAAAAAATGATATTTGTTTTGTAGTGTATTGACTGTTAGAATGTTGTGCTAATATAAATGAGTATCTGTTCTATGAAGATAGGATTGGTTTACACTACAAAGTTTGTTGTCACAACAAAAAAGGATGCGATTTCGCATCCTTTTTTGCATTTATAACATCGATTAAATGTGAATCACTTCGTTGTGTGCTGCGGCTGCGGCTTCCATGATGGCTTCCGATAGGCTCGGATGCGGATGTATGGTCTTTATGAGCTGCTTTGCCTTGCCATTCAACTTCTTGAATGCTGACATCTCGGCAATCATTTCGGCAATGTTGTCACCAATGAAGTGTGCGCCAAGCAGTTCATCGCTGTTAGCATCGAAAAGAAGCTTTACAAAACCGTCCCTGTTGCCAGCTGCCATTGCCTTGCCCGATGCGGTGAACGGGAACTTGCCGACCTTGTACTCGATGCCCTTGTCCTGCAGTTGCTTTTCGGTAAAGCCGACCGATGCAACTTCTGGAGTCGTGTAAACGCACGACGGAATATAGTCGTAGTCAATCTTTTCGACATCAAGGCCTGCAATCTTTTCAACACAGCAGATACCTTCAGCCGATGCGACATGCGCCAATGCCGGTCCGTGAACGATGTCACCTATTGCATAAACGCCTCCGCATGAAGTGCGGTAGTAGTCGTCAACAACAACCTTGCCACGCTCGGTTGCAATGCCAAGTTCTTCAAGGCCAAGGTTTTCGATGTTGGTAACAACGCCAACTGCCGACAGAACCTTTTCGCATTCGATCGAATTTTCGCCCTTCTTGTCGGTGTATTTAACCAAGCACTTTCCATCTTGGATTTCAACGCTTTGTACGGCTGTGCCAATCATAACCTTTATGCCCATCTTCTTGAACGAACGTGCAAGTTGCTTCGAAACTTCCTCGTCCTCGAGCGGAACTATTTCGGGAAGGAATTCGATTATTGTAACCTGGCAACCCATTGAGTGGTAGAAAAATGCAAGTTCGGAACCTATTGCACCTGAACCAACCACAACCATTGATTCGGGAAGTTTCGGCAAGGTAAGAGCCTCGCGGTATCCGATGATGTTTACGCCGTCCTGTGGAATGTTTGGCATAACCTTCGAACGAGCACCCGTTGCAAGGATTATATGGCTGGCTGTTAGATTCTCTACGCTTCCATCTTCCTTTGTTACAGCGAGTTTGTGTGGCTCAACAAGTTTTCCTGTACCGTTGATAACGGTAATGTTGTTTTTCTTGAAAAGGAACTCGATTCCCTTGCTCATTCCAGCGGCAACTTCGCGGCTACGTGCGATAACCTTTTCGAAATTAGGTTTTGCAGTTCCTTCGAGTTCGATGCCGTAGTTTTCGGAGTGCTTCATGTAGTTGTAAACTTGTGCCGACTTCAGCAAAGCTTTGGTAGGAATGCAACCCCAGTTAAGACAAATGCCACCGAGTTGTGCGCGTTCAACAACAGCAACTTTCATTCCGAGCTGTGATGCCCTTATGGCAGCTACGTATCCACCGGGACCGCTGCCCAATACTATAAGATCAAAATCCATGTCGTTTTACTATTAAAAATTGTTGTGCAAAGTTATTGCTTTTTTTGATAACGAGTGAAAATTATGCGGATTGTTTTTGTCCGAAAAAGTTTTGTATAAGCGACTTTTTTATTAAGTTTGCAATTTGTTCAATAAATATTTGTTATGGCTGATTTATCGAAACTGAATAAGGAACAGAAAAAAATAATTGCGGACTTGCATAGTCCCGACGAAGATATAGTTGTTGACACTTTGTACAGGATTCGTGAGGTTGGCGACGAGTACTGCATCGACCCGATGATAGAAGTGTTCTTTACAACGCCGTTTGCCAATGTTCGCACGGAAATTGGTCGCGTATTCCTCGACCTCAAGAGCGCAAAGGTGTCGAAGCAAATTCTAGAAAGTCTTTCGGGATATATGAACCACGAACTTATAGGAGAATTTATCTCCAATTTGTGGCAATCGTCAGTTGTGTTTGATGATGTTACGCCTTTTGTTGAAAAGTTTGTGGATGCCGACGAAATACTAGCATTGGACTGTCTTTCGCTAGTTGAAAACAATCTTGGCAACCTATCTGGAGATTCGCTTGCACGCAGCCGCGAAATTATCAGAAGCAACTACGGTTCGTTCAACGGCATGAAAAAGCAACTCGCCGAAGACTTGATTTCGATTCTCGAAAGCCGCAGCGAGTTTGATATTTAATTTATTAACAATTAGTTACTTTACACTCTTAATAATCTTCTCCACCTGAGACTTTATGCTCTCAAGCAATTCCGTCGATTTTGCCTCGCACAAAAAACGCAAATAAGGCTCTGTATTTGAGGGACGTATGTTGAGCCACCAATCCTTGTACTCAATACGGTAGCCATCGAAATCGTAGAAAGCATCAGGTTGTTTCTGAACAAGGAAATGACCCACTACCCTATCCATAGCTTTCTGCTTCTCGTTAACCTGGAAATTGATTTCACCAGAATTTTCGTAGTGGCTAATGCGTGAAATCAACTGCGAAACCGATATACCCTGCTTCTTCATCTTCGCAACAATACGTAGAATCAGCAAACTAGCAAGAATTCCCGAATCGGAATAGTAGAAGTCACGGAAATAATAGTGTCCAGCCAGTTCGCCACCGAAAATGCCGTCAACTTCGCGAAGTTTCTTAGCTGCGTAAGCGCGACCAACCCGCCACATCACCATCTCGCTACCAAACTTAGCAACATACTCGCCCACTGCCTTCGATGTACGAATATCTTGATATACCTTGCCCTTCAATCCTTTTTCCTCAAGGAAATAATGGCAAAGGACGGCAATCATAAGGTCGGGCGATACAAAATTGGCATTCTCGTCAACAAACATCACACGGTCGGCATCGCCGTCGTAAATCACACCAATGTCGGACTTGTGCTCGCGCACGTGTTGCTGCAGCATCACGCGGTTTTCGGGCATAAGCGGATTTCCCTCGTGATTTGGGAAAGTACCGTCAAGTTCGTCACAGATATACATAGCATTGTCGCCCAGCAACTTCTTGATAAACAACGCCGACATTCCATTGCTACAGTCAACGCTTACCTTCAGGTTTGAAATGTCGGGAACATACTGGCGCATAAAGTCAAGATACTTGTCATACACCTCATAATCAATGACTTTACCCTTGTTTTCCACAGGCCTGACATCGCCTTCCATCACAAGTTTCTCAACCGTCGAAAGCCCATCGTCGTAACCTACAGGAGTTGCATCCTTGCCCGAAACCTTCAGCCCGTTGTGCGAGGCCGGATTGTGTGAAGCCGTAATCATCACCGAAGCATCAAAACCGAACTTTGCCGTAGTCCAATAAACTAGCGGAGTCGTCGATATACCAATATTATATACATCAACACCTGCATCGATAATTCCGTTCGTCAGATATTCAAAAATTTCGGGCGACGACACACGCACATCCCTACCAACAAGAATCTTGTCGCATTTCATAATCTGCGGAAGAAAAAATCCTATTTTATAAACATCTTCCTTTGTGAAATCTACGCCATAAACGCCCCTAATATCGTATGCCTTAAATGCTTTCATAGTTTTTGCTTAAAAATCCACCTATCTAATTACTTATTTCTTAACACTCAACACATAAACTTCCTTCGTATCCTTATCGAACTTAAACCTTTCGTCGATACGCATTCCAACAACCCACACAATTTTGCCGTCGGACTCAAGTATGCGAACATTAGACTTTTCCACCTGCGACAATTTTTCATCCTTGAAAAAGTCGCTCAGTTTACGCATTCCCTTCATTCCCAACGGCATAAACTTGTCACCAAAATTCCATTTACGCAACGTAAGCGGAAATTTCAGTTTCTTGACATCAATGTATGCAACCTGCGGATTCTTGTCAAACACAAAATCGTCGTCACAATACGCAAACGAAATGCCAAAGCCATACTTTTTCAGTTCTCCAATAGCAGAAATAGTTACTTCGGCATCGGCATCGACGACAGACGATTTCCGCACCTCGATATATTCACGATTACGCACGATTTCCATGCCGTCCATTTCGCACTTGCGACCTGTCTGTGCCTCAAGCAGACACACCGATTCGCTTGCCAACGGCTTAGGAACCCCCTCGCCTATCAACATTTCGAAAAGTACGGTCGAAGGTGCCGCTGTCTGCATAATTTTTGCAACATCAATTCGCAGGAAACCATTGTCATTCGACATTGCAACCTCCTTTGCCCTACGCACATAATCGTTCATAATTCTCTCCGTTTCAGCAAAATACGAAACCGATTTCAATATATTTTCCTTTGCGGCAACGTTTATCTCCTCAAGCAGCGGAATCACCAGATGGCGAACCTTGTTGCGTGCATATTTGGTTGTTGCATTTGTCGAATCGTTATGAAACGGAATGTTGTCTTCCATTGAAATCTGCACTATATCAGCCCTCGAAACCTCAATGAGCGGACGGAAAAGTTTGCCTACCAGCGGTTTCATTCCCGAAACGCCACGGATTCCTGTGCCTCGCGTAAAGTTAAGGATTGCAGTCTCAACCTGGTCGTCGGAATTATGGGCAAGTGCTATGTACGAGCAGTTTTCCTTCTCGGCAAGTTCGTAGAACCAGTCGTAGCGCAACTTCCGTGCAGCCATCTGGATTGACAGCCCTGTTTCGTCGGCAAACTTGTGAGTATCAAAGGTATTGACCGAACAAGGAACATACATCTTTGCGCACATATCACGAACAAACTGCTCGTCGCCGTCCGACTCGTCGCCACGCAACCTGAAATTGCAGTGAGCAACAACACATTCGTAGTTCATTTCGTTGAGCAAACTTAGCATAACCATCGAGTCGATGCCACCGCTTACCGCACAGAGCAAACGCGTCCCTTTGGGAACGCCGTAACTCATAATCAACTCCTTAACCTTTGTCTTCTGCATATTCTGTAAACGGAAAATCTCCGTGTTCCTTTAAAATTTTCAAATATTCAGTCCTTGGAATCTCCTCTCCACCAAGACTTTCAAGCAAAGCCGTCTTCTGCTGGCAGTCAATCACAACCACACCGTTTTTCAGACAGAAATCCACAAGCGCACAAAATGCAACTTTTCCAGCATCGGTAACTTCGTGAAACATTGATTCTCCGATAAATACCTTTCCGATAAGGTTTCCGTAAAGGCCGCCAACAAGTTTGCCATCCTGATAAGTCTCAAACGAATAGCCGTAACCATACTCGTGAAGTTTGGTGTAAGCCTTAATTATGCTTTCTGTAATCCAAGTTCCCTCCTGGTCTGGTCGTTCAATCGTCGAACAACGGCGAATAACAGCCTCGAAGTTAGTGTTAATCTTGACGGTAAAGTTTCGGCAACTACGTCGCAACGACTTGGAAATGTGAGCATTCTCGGGAAAAACAACGAATCGCGGGTCAAGCGAAAACCACAGAAGTTCCATATCCTCGCACGGCCACGGAAAAATTCCCGAACAAAGAGCCAGAAGTACCCTGTCGGGCGAAAAATCGCCACCCACAGCGACAAGTCCGTCACTGTCGGCTTCGTTAGGGTCTGGAAACCATAGGAAATCATCTGGAAGACGATACAATGCCATAGCGCGACAAAGGTAAGCAAAAAAACAACTCGGCATATCCCCAAACAACAAAGACAAATCGAATATGACACGTTTCTTTCATTTAGATAATGTTATTGTTTATAATACAAACTGTTAACATTATGACAAATCCGCTGGCTGAGCTTGTCGAAGTCAAGGTGACGAAATTATATAATGCACAATAACCTTACCCTTCGACCCTTCGACAGGCTCAGGGAGCGAAAGGGGGTGGTGATTAGTTTTTTAATGAAAGTTCCATGTGAATACGGAGCAAAAACGCCCCTTATCACCCTAATTACCAAACAAACAGCTTTTTTATCAACAAAATGATGTTATATTAATAAGGTATAATTTTTTTTTATTAATTTTGCGCCCGTTTTAAAGGAATTATAAATTAAAATTTACTGTTAAATGAGTAAAGTAAAGTATGTTTACACCTTTGGTGGAAAGACAGCCGAAGGTAAAGCCGACATGAAAAACTTGTTGGGCGGCAAAGGTGCCAACCTTGCCGAAATGTGTTTGCTGGGACTTCCTGTTCCCGCTGGTTTGACAATCACAACTGAATGTTGTACAGCTTACTATGCAAACAACTGCAATCTCCCCGACACATTGATGGAAGATGTATGGGAAGGAATGAAGAATGTTGAAAACATCATGGGCATGAAATATGGCGACACCGAAAATCCTCTTTTGGTATCGTGCCGTTCGGGCGCTCGCAGCTCTATGCCTGGTATGATGGACACAGTATTGAATATAGGTTTGTGCTCGAAGACAATCCCTGGCCTCATTAAGAAGACAAACAACGAACGTTTCGTTTACGACTCGTACCGTCGTCTCATCATGATGTACGCTGATGTTGTTATGGAAAAGGCTGAAGGTATTGAACCTGCCGACGGCAAGGGAATCCGCAAGATCCTCGACGACATGCTCGACGAATTCAAGCACAAAAAGGGTTACAAGTCAGATACGGAAATCACAGCAAGCGAACTTAAGCAGCTTGCCGAAGAATTCAAGGCTAAGGTTAAGGAAGTTCTTGGAACCGAATTCCCGGATGACGCTCGCGCTCAGATGGAAGGCGGTATCAAGGCCGTTTTCAAGTCATGGAACGGAAAGAAGGCTATCTCCTACCGTCGTATCGAAGGTATTCCTGACGACTGGGGTACAGCAGTAAACGTTCAGGCAATGGTATTCGGTAACATGGGCGACAACTCCGCAACAGGTGTTGCTTTCACCCGTAACCCAGCTACTGGCGACAACCAGTTCTACGGTGAATGGCTTATCAACGCTCAGGGCGAAGACGTTGTTGCAGGTATCCGCACCCCGAACCCACTGAACGATGACACAAAGAACGAACAGAACAAGCACATGAAGTCGATGCAGGAACTTATGCCACAGACCTACAAGGAACTCTGCGACATCCGCGACATCCTCGAAAAGAACTTCCACGATATGCTTGATATCGAATTCACTATCCAGGACGGCAAGCTCTATATGCTCCAGTGCCGTGTTGGTAAGAGAACTGGTGTTGCTGCATTGACAATGGCTCTCGATATGCTTCACGAAGGTCTTATCGACGAAAAGGAAGTTGTAATGCGCCTCACTCCTGCTCAACTCGACGAACTCCTCCACCCGATTCTCGATGCAGAAGACGAAAAGAAGCACACCGTAATCGCTAAGGGTCTTCCCGCTGGTCCTGGTGGTGCAGTTGGAAAGATTGCCCTCACAAGCGAAAAGGCTATGCAGTACAACAAGGCAAAAGTTAAGAATATCCTCGTAAGAGAAGAAACCAACCCTGAAGATGTTGAAGGTATGCGTGCTGCCGACGGTATCCTTACCGCTCGCGGTGGTATGACTTCACACGCTGCACTCGTTGCACGTGGCTGGGGTAAGTGCTGCATCGTAGGTTGCGAAGATGTTAAGATAGACTTCAAGAAGGGCGAAGTTCACATTGGCGACAAGACTTTCAAGGAAGGCGACACCTTGAGCCTCAACGGTTCGAAGGGTTGGGTTTACGCCGAAGAAGTAAAGATGATTGACGCTACCGAAAATCCTCTCTTCCAAGAATTCATGAAGCTCGTTGACAAATACAGAACCATGGGTGTTCGCACCAATGCCGACAATCCAGAAGATGCACAGAACGCTATCAACTTCGGTGCAGAAGGTATCGGTCTGTTCCGTATCGAGCACATGTTCTACGGAAAGAACAGCGAAAAGCCGTTGGAAAAGCTCCGCAACATGATTCTTTCGAACACAACTGCAGAACGCGTTGCTGCTCTCAACGAACTCGAACCTTATATCAAGGAAGCTGCAAAGGGCACATTGAAGGTTATGAATGGCAAGCCTTTGACATTCAGACTTATGGACCCGCCTCTGCACGAATTCGTTCCTCATACCGAAGAAAAGCAGCGCGAAGTTGCTAAGGAACGTGGTATGGATTTGGCAGAACTCAAGAGCCGTATCGAAGCATTGCACGAAGTTAACCCGATGATGGGTCTCCGTGGTGTTCGTCTTGGCATCGTTTACCCCGAAATCACCGAAACTCAGTTCCGCGCTTTGTTCGAAGCAACTGCAGAACTTATGAAGGAAGGTTTCGACCCGCATCTGGAAATCATGGTTCCATTGACAATCAATGTTAAGGAATTGAAGCACCAGAAGGAAATCGCCAACAGAGTTAAGGCAGAAGTAGAAAAGAAGATGGGTGTAACAATCAACTACATGTACGGAACAATGATTGAAATTCCGCGTGCTACATTGGTTGCCGACCAGATTGCAGAAGTTGCAGAATTCTTCTCATTCGGTACCAACGACCTCACCCAGATGACCTTAGGTTTCTCACGTGACGACGTTAACGAAATTGTTCACACCTACGTTGACAACAAGATTATACCAGCCGACCCGTTCAACACATTGGATCAGGAAGGTGTTGGTCAACTTGTAAAGCTTGGTGTTGAAAGAGGCCGTTCAACTCGCGAAAAACTGAAAGTTGGTGTTTGCGGCGAACACGGTGGTGACCCTGCATCAGTAGAATTCTTCTACAAGGCTGGCATGACATACGTATCATGCTCACCATTCAGAGTTCCAGTTGCTCGTCTTGCTGCTGCTCAGGCTGCAATCAAGAACTGCAAATGCTCTTGCAAGTAATTAGATTTCACATTAATAAGAAAAGGGAAGTTTCGGCTTCCCTTTTTTTGTATTTTTATATTGCTAAATTATTAATAGGTATATGCGAACAAAACACCAGACATACATCTGATGTAGCAAAACCCAAAAATAAAATTTATTTGTCTTCCTCTTCTACTCCAAACGCTTCCCTCTCAACGAAATATTCGGGTTTCTCCGCCTTCATAAACGCCATAACATCCTCATACGCATTGCAGAACTTGAAAAAATCCTCCTTGTACAAGAAAATTTTCTGCTTCTCATAAACATCATCGTGAATATGACGGCTTTCTGTAATAACCAGATAATAGTCCCCTTTTGCAGTTGCCTTTACATCAAAAAAATAAGTCCTCTTGCCTATCGTTACCGAAGACGACTGCACATTTCTCTTCTTATTCTCAATAAAATCCATAATAAAATTTATTTATCGCCACAAATATAAACAAATAAGTTGGTTGTGCAATAAAATAAACAAAAAAAATTAACCGAAAAGATTATGCACTCTCTAATTATTTGACTAAATTTGCAGTTTGTAATAAAAAGTATAGACAATGATTAGCAGGAGATTGGTTAGGATAAAGGCAGTTCAGACCTATTATGCTTTTGTTCAAGGTAATTACGACGGTTCGTTGGAAAAAGTATGGGAAGCTCTTGAAATGAGCATAGAAAAGTCATACGAACTTTTTGTAGAAACGTTCTGCCTGATTGTGGCCATTGCCGACCACGCGGAATACAAGATTGAATTCAACCGCAACAAGTTGCTTCCGACAGAAGAAGACCTAAATCCAAACCGCAAGTTCGTTGACAACAAAATCATACAGGCCTTCCGTGCCGAACCGACCATCAAGAAATATATGGAAAAGGATTGTTCCAACTGGTCGGAACACTACGAATTCGTACGTGGCATATTCAACAAGATGGCCAACTCGGAATTCTACAACAAATATATGCAGGACGAAAACCGAAGCATAAAGCAGGATGCCGATATGATTTGCAAAATTGTCAACAAGTATCTGGTTGAGAATCCCGACCTTGACACAATCCTCGAAGGCGAAAGCATATACTGGAACGATGATATCGAATTTTCGCTCAGCAACTTGATACAGACTGTAAAAAAACTTAATGATGAAAATATTGAAAATTTCAGGCTCCCGTCAATGTTCCGCATTGAAGAAGACCGCGAATTTGCAAAGAAACTCATCAAGGATACCTGCCTTTACCGCAAGAAGTTCGATGAATTGATTGAAAAGAACCTCGAAAAATGGGAACTACAGCGCATTGCCTTTATGGACAGAATAATCCTGCATCTGGCACTTTGCGAAATGACTCAGTTCCCCGAACTTCCTGTAAGAGTTACCATTAACGAATACATCGACATCGCCAAGGGCTACAGTACAGAAAAGAGCGGTATATTCATCAACGGCATACTCGACAAGATATACAACCAGTGCAAAAATGACAATACGCTGAACAAAATCGGAATGGGACTATTATAGTAAAGTCGCACCACGGTGCGACTCAACAAGAAAATAATACAAAAAATTAACGTACAATCGCGGCGCGCCACGACTCAACAATAAACAAAATGAAAAAATTATCTATCATACTAATCGCCCTGATGACACTTGCCGCAATATCGTGCAAAGAAAACAAGAATACCGGTGGCGGTGAATATAGCATCGACAACCCTATTTCCGCCGAAAACGTAAACGACGAAAACGCAGCAATAGACGGTCTTCCCATTATGACCTTCAACGAAACCGAATACAACTTCGGCACCGTAATCCAAGGCGAAAAGGTATCGCACAAGTTCAAGTTTACCAACACAGGCGAAGGCAACCTCGTCATTTCCAGTGTAAAGCCATCGTGCGGATGTACTTCGCCGAAATGGTCGCGCGAACCGATAAAGCCAGGCGAAGAAGGCTACATTGAACTTACTTTCGACAGTTCAAACAAAACTGGAATACAAAACAAGAACGTGCGCGTAGCAGCCAATACAATTCCAAACGAACATGTGTTATACATAAGGTGTGATGTCACAACAAAATAGTTAACTAATTTAATATCATTTATATGCAAAATTTAACATTAATTTTATTGCAGGCCGCACAAGCAGGCCAGGAAGCTCCAAAGTCAAACATCTGGATGAACGTAATATTCTGGGTATTGCTCATTGCAGTAATCTATTTCTTTATGATTCGTCCGGCTTCAAAACGCAACAAGGAAGCTCAAAAATTTAAAGAAAGCCTCAAAAAAGGCAGCAAGGTAATAACCGCAGGCGGTGTTTATGGAATCATCGATGAAATCAGCGACACATACGTACTTCTCGAAATTGCCAACGGTGTAAAAATCAAGATAGACAAAAACTCTATCGTAAGTTTCACCGAACCACAGAACCAAAGCAACGACGACAAGTCGAGCAACGATTCCTCAGAAAAGAAATAGCATAATAATGCAAGCGGATGACAGAACAGCAAGAGACGAATAAAAAAAATCCAGTTGTAAAACTGGTTAATAACAGAAACTTTCTGGTATTCATCGCTTTTGTTGTCCTGTCATCATTTTTGTGGTTTCTCAATTACCTAAACAAAAACCTGACAAGCGAAATCACAATAAAATACAAGTTCAAGAACGTTCCCAAGACGATAAACGAAGAAAGTTCTCATAGTGGAGAACTCATAGTTACAGCATCGGGACAAGGCTACAATCTTCTGCAAGAAAGCCTGAAAACCAGAAACATACCACTAAGCATCGACCTTGATTCAAAGGCGCAGGATAACAGGCAACTGCTGAAATATGCCAGCAACAAAGGAAAAGCATACATTATATCATCCGACCTAAAACCATTGTTACGCAAAAAAGTCGGAGAAAAAATCAATATCGGTGAAATCAAACCCGACACATTGTTCTTCAACTTGATAGATGTTAGGGAAAAGAAAGTTCCAATAGAAACAGCCAACATCGAATACAAACTTATTGACGGTCAAAAAATTACGCGTACATCTATAGTTCCCGACTCAATAACCATAATTGGTCAGAAATCAATAATTGACAGCATTGAAAAGATTGATGTTGAAAACGAGAATCTTGGCCTTATAAAAGCTAGGAAACAATACAACGTCGCCATCGACATACCCGAGGGAATCAGCGCCTCGCAAAAGATTGCCAGTGTATCGTACGATATAGAAATGTACACAAAGGCAACAAAACGGATAAAGGTAAAAGCAGTCAATTTTCCAAAAGAATACGCATATACGCTTCTGCCAGAATATGTTACGGTAAACTATGTAGTTCCTATTTCATTATATGGCAAAGTAAACGAATACGATTTTTCTGCAACAATCGACTACGAAAAAGCGGCAGGAAACTGCGCAGAAGTACAAGTACAGTCAAGTTTCAGCAAAGCCGAAATAATCAGCAGCCAACCTTCTACATGCACATTTATCCTCGAAAAGAAATGATTAGCATCGGCATAACAGGAATTATCGGTTCGGGGAAATCTATGCTTAGCCAGGTTTTCCGCTCAATGGACATACCCGTATATGATGCCGACAGCAGAGCCAAATCGTTAATGAACAAAAACTTCATGATACGGACAAGGCTAGTGATTGAATTCGGCGAAGACACATACCGCAACGAGAAAATCAACAAGGAATATCTGAGAAAAGTTGTGTTCGGTGACGAAAAAAACAGACAAATTGTAAATTCCATAGTGCATCCGGCGGTAAAAAACGATTTTATTGCATGGAGAGAGAAAACTGGCGCAAAAATTGTTGCAATTGAATCTGCAATAATATTCGATGCAAAATTGGAAGACATCCTTGACAAAATAATATATGTAGAAGCAGCCGAAGACATATTGGTAAAGCGCATATGCTTAAGGGACAATGTTTCGGAAGAAATTGCCTTGGAAAAGATAAACCTACAAAGGAAAAATTCTGGACGTGAAAAGTGCGACGCTATATTTGTCAACGATAGGAATCATTCGTTAATAGAACAGGCGGAAAACTTCATTAACAACTTAAACTACTGACATATGGGAAAATGGAAATGGATATTAGGGGGATTGACTTGGGTGCTCACAGGACCGATTGGCGGACTCATCGGCTTCTTTATTGGCTCGGCAATTGACGGATTTAGCAGTTCCGACGAACCACGCAACACACAACGACCAGGAACCCGCCCAAGACGCACAGAACAAGGCGACTTTATGGTTGTACTGCTTACCCTTTCGGCAGCGGTAATGAAAGCCGACAACATCGTAAAGAAAAGCGAACTTGACTACGTAAAGAGTTTCCTTGTTCAGAATTTCGGCAAAGAAAAGACTCTCAAGGCTTTGCAAATACTTAAGCCCATGATGAACGCCGACATTCCACTCGATGATGTATGCCGCCAAATTAGGTATAACATGAACAATTCGCTTAAACTTCAACTTCTTCACTATCTTTTCGGAATTGCAAACGCCGACAACGAGATTGTAAAGGAAGAACTTGATGTACTGAAACGAATTGCACGAGAAATCGGATTGAGCGAATACGATTTCAACTCAATAAAATCAATGTTCGTAGTGGTAGGCCGCGATTCCGACTACGAAATTCTTGGCATTACCAAAGACGCTACAAACGATGAAGTGAAGAAGGCATACAAGAAGATGGCGATGAAACATCATCCCGACAAGGTTGCAGGTATGGGCGAAGAAGTAACGCGCAAGGCAACGGAAAAATTCCAAGCCATAAACGAAGCATACGAAAGGATTAAGAAGGAAAGAAACATGGCATAAGCCATCATTTCTTTTTCTTTGTATTTTTGCGAACACCTATATTCTTACGCGCACGCTTAACCGTTTCACTTGTGCGCAGACGAGTAGCATTATCCTCATTAACAACGACTTCATCTTCCTCAAACTCTGGGTCACCCTTTTTGCGCTTGGCAGCATTCGGGTCAGCAATAGGCTTGCCGCCATACATGATATTTTCATAATTGAACTTACTGTCCCTGAATGCGTTTTCATGGAACTGTACATCCTTTACCTTGCCTGTGCGCCCAGTGTTGCAGATAACATCAGTCAGCGACTTGCATTCGGCAAAAGCATCGGCAGCTACAACAGTCTTGATTGTAGATTCCATAACCTTTGTAAAAACAACCTTCTTTAAACTGCGACACGACATGAACGCACCCTCTCCTACACTACGCATCTGGTCGTAAAGTGAAACAGTATTCAAAGCCCAGCAATTTGCAAAAGCCTCCTTGCCTATCGACTTTAAAGACTTGGGAAATTGCACTGCAGAAAGAGACTTGCATCCTTCAAAAGCATATGCACCAATCTCCTTCAGCCCTTCGGGCAGAACTAAAGTCATAAGACCACTTGCACGAAATGCGCCAGAGCTTATCGATTGCAAATTATTAGGAATATGAAAGTTACGCAAGTTTGTGCAATTTCTGAAACAATCAGGACCAATACGCTTCACATTGCTAGAAATACCTATATTGGAAAGATTTACGCACCAACGGAACGCACTGCTGTCAATAAACTCTACATTATCTGGAATAGTAACACATGTTATGTTTCTACATCCGTAAAAAGCTCTCGGACCAATGCGCTTCACTGGATAAAACTTGCCATTAATCTTTATCTGACGCATAATGTTGACTTGAGTCGGAGTCTCCTCGTTATAGTTTACATCAACGTACAACGACTTTTTGTTTTCCTCAAAGGCATAACGTATTCCAAAATATTTGAAATGCATTGAATCGACAGGTTCAGCCTCATTCTCATCAGCATTCTGTGCATAATTCACAATAGGCACCAATGCTAGCAGAAATAATATCAACAATATTCGCTTCATAATCAAATCAAAGCACAAAGATAATTATTTTATCTATTCAGTTTGCTTTTTAGGTTCAATGTGAATTGTAGTCTCAATGTTCATCCTTTCGCGTAGTTGCTTTTCTATCCTGTCGGCAATACCGTGACCTTCAAGAATTGTCATGTCTGGTGGCAAATTGATATGAAAAGTCAATTCGCTATGGGTTCCGTAATTATGGATATGAAAATGATGCACCTGAAGGTCTCCACCAATAGTTTCCTGGATGACTGTCTTCACCTGAACAATGATTTCATCAGGCACCCTCTCTCCCATCAACTTGTCAACAGCCTCACGGATAATCTTATATACCGCAACCATCAAGATTACCGACACACAAATTCCAAGCACGGCATCTATCCACCAGAAATAATCCTGCAGGAAAATTCCAGCCAGCACCACAATCGACGACAATGCATCGCTACGATGATGCCAGCCATCAGCCTTTACCGAAATGTTGCCAGTCTTGCGGGCAATGTAGAACGAAAACTGCGCCATACCTTCCTTAACAATTATCGAAACCGACGTCACCACAATCGCCAATGTACCGAAAATTGCCTTGCTTTCAGGATTTTTAAGTTTGTCAATCGCCTGAGTTATAAATTCGTATGCTACAATAGCAAGCATTACCCCTATCAATATCGCCACAAGGTTTTCGATACGCCCGTGGCCAAACGGATGCTTCTTGTCGGCCTTGCGCGACGACATCTTTACTCCAATTAGCACCGCCACCGAACTAAGAGAATCAGACAAAGTATGCCATGCATCGGCGAGCAATGCCACCGAACCCGACACCAAGCCCGCCCAGTATTTCAAAGCAAACAACAAGGCATTGGCAATTATAGAAATGATGCCTGCCAGATAGTTGAGACGAGTATGGGATGAAGTTTGCGACATAGTTTGAGAGGTTCAAAAGTTCAATGTTCAAGGTTTGAATGCCTGCGGCGTTTATGGGTTTCTATGTTTCAATGGCTGTCGCCGTTTCTAGGTTCCTAGGTTTCTGGGCTGACAGGCTAACAGGCTTGCAGTCTTACGGTCTGGCCGACTGTCAGACTGGTCTTCTGCTAGACAATTAGACTTTTCGCCCATTATCCAATTAAATCGTCAATCTAAAATCGTAATTCGAAAATCCATTTGCATCTTGTCAGCCAAATCGTAAATCGTAATTCTAAAATCGTAAATCCACTTTAGTTTCCCATTTCACAAATAAATTTCAGTCTTACAAGCCTGATTTCCTCCTCAGAATAGTCGTCTCCAAATTCCTGCAAAGCCTCTTCGATGGTTCCATTTTCAGAATCTTCTCTAAAATAGGTATAGATGTCATCGATATCAGCTCCGTCGAGAATTGAATTCAGATAATAGTCAATATTTATGGTAGTACCAGAATCGACAAATGACTCAAGCTGCTCGATGAGTTCCATAAGCGTCATCTTCATGCCATCGGCAATATCATCAAGCGACATACGACTATCAATATTCCTGATTATCATTCGTTTAGATTCAGAACTTGTTCCAACCGACTTAATAACAAGGTCTTCGGGACGGTCGATACCATTAATTTCTATGTGCTGCTTTATAAGGTCAACAAATTCCTGACCGAATTTCTGTGCCTTGCCCTGTCCCACCTTCTGGCAGTTCTTCAGTTCATCGATAGTTATAGGGTACTGTATGGCCATGTCCTGCAACGAAGCATCATCAAAAATGACGTATGGCGGCAACTTCAGTTTCTTTGCTATGTCCTTACGCAGATTCTTTAGCATATTGTATAGTTCCTCGTCGGCAGCGGCAGTTCCTCCATATTCCGAATCACGCTCCTGATCCTCAATAGCTTCGTAGTCGGTATCGCGGGTAAGCATTATCGAATAAGGATTCTTATAGAAATCGTAGCCCTTTTCTGTAACCTTAAGCAAACCATAGTTTACAATTCCTTTTTCAATAAATTTTGCGATAAGCATCTGACGGATAACGCCCTTCCAGTAAAGCGGCGGTTCATCGGAACCAATACCGAAAGTTGGCAACTTATCGTGCTGATAATTTGAAATTTCCGAAGTAACCTTACCTGTCAGAATATTTATAAAATGATCTATCTTGAAGCCATCCTTTACGGCAATGATAGTTTCGAGAACAGTCTGGACATCTTCCTTGCCCTCGAAACGTTCCTTCGGATTAAGGCAGTTGTCACAGTTACCACAGTCCTCGTTCATCTCCTCTCCGAAATAATTAAGTAACTGACGCACACGGCAAGTAGTCGATTCTGCGTAAGATACAGTTTCCGCCAAAAGTTGCTTGCCAATCTCCTGCTCGTTCATCGGCTTGTTCTGCATAAACTTCTCAAGCTTCTGAATATCGTCGTATGTATAGAAGGCTATGCACTTTCCCTCGCCACCGTCACGACCGGCACGACCAGTCTCCTGGTAGTAGCCTTCAAGACTCTTTGGTATGTTGTAGTGGATAACAAAACGAACATCGGGCTTGTCAATGCCCATACCGAAAGCAATCGTTGCAACAATCACATCAACTTCTTCATTCAAGAACATATCCTGATTGCGCGAGCGCGTTGCAGCATCCATTCCTGCATGGTACGGCAAAGCCTTAATCTGGTTTACGACAAGCATTTCGGCCAATTCTTCAACCTTTTTGCGGCTAAGACAGTAGATAATGCCTGATTTACCTGGATTGTCCTTTATATACTTGATAATCTGCTTAGTTGCATTGATTTTCGGACGTACCTCATAGTAAAGGTTGGGACGGCGGAACGACGACTTGAAGACATTTGCATCAAGCATATCAAGGTTTTTCTGAATGTCGTGCTGAACCTTTGGCGTTGCCGTTGCTGTAAGTGTCATAAGCGGAGCTCGGCCAATCTCGTTCACAATAGAACGAATTCGACGGTATTCCGGACGGAAATCGTGTCCCCATTCCGAAATACAATGGGCCTCGTCAACTGCGTAAAACGAAATCTTGAATTTCTTTAAGAATTCAAGGTTCTCTTCCTTGGTCAGCGATTCGGGTGCAACGTAAAGAAGTTTTGTCTTGCCCGACATTATATCATCTTTCACTGCATTTATCTCCGTCTTGCTTAATGTAGAGTTGAGAAAATGTGCAACACCATTCTCCATGCTGAATCCTCGCATCGCATCAACCTGATTCTTCATCAAGGCAATAAGTGGAGAAATAATGATTGCCGTACCTTCTAGCATCAGCGCAGGCAACTGGTAGCACAGCGACTTTCCTCCGCCAGTAGGCATAAGGACAAAACTATCCTTACCATCCAAAAGACTGAGAATCACTTCTTTCTGCTGACCTTTAAAGTCGTTGAACCCGAAGTATTTCTTCAAAAGTTCATATATTTTTTCTTCTCTTGCATCCATATAACTTACTTTTTAGGCATACCGCCAAAATTACTGACGGCATACGCAAACAAAGATAAGATTTTTTTGTCATTAAAATATTATTTTTGCAAAAATTTTTTTTCATGCAAGATTATCAAGAAATAATAAGCATCGGCAAACGTACAGTTATGCACGAAGCGAACGCCATACAAAAGATAGTTGACTATATTGACGACAGTTTTGCGGAAGCCGTCACAAAAATCTCACAATCAAAGGGCCGCGTGGTAATTACGGGCATTGGAAAGAGTGCTGCCATCGGGACAAAAATTGTAGCCAGCCTCAATTCGACAGGCACACCTGCAATATTTATGCACGCCGCCGACGCAATACACGGTGATCTTGGCATTGTGCAGGACGACGATGTTGTAATATGCATATCGAAAAGCGGAAACACTCCAGAAATAAAAGTCCTTATACCTCTAATCAAACGCAACAACAATCTGCTCATCGCCATTGTTTCCGATACGGAATCATTTTTGGCAAAATCTGCCGACATAGTTTTGCGTTCTACTGTCGATTCGGAAGCTTCGCCACACAACCTTGCACCTACTTCAAGCACCACAGCTCAACTTGTTGTCGGTGATGCACTTATGGTAGCCCTGCTCGAAATGAAAGGCTTTACACCTGCCGACTTTGCAAAGTTTCACCCAGGAGGTTCGCTCGGCAAAAAACTATATTTAAAGGTAAACGACATCTATGTACAGAACGAAAAACCTCAGGTTTCGCCCGATGCAAGCATAAAGTATGTAATATCAGAGATTTCAAGCAAGCGTCTCGGTGCTGCGGCTGTAGTTGACGAAAACGGAAAAGTCCTCGGAATAATAACCGACGGTGACATCCGCCGTATGCTCAACAACTACGACAATATCAAGGACATAAAGGCTGCCGACATAATGACCAAGTCACCAAAGTGCATACAGGAAGGCGAGCTTGCCGTCAACGCTCTGCAGATTATGCAGAAAAACAGCATAACTCAGGTTTTAATCGTCGATGGCGAGAAATATCTTGGTGTTGTTCATTTGCACGACCTAATGAGAGAAGGGATTGTGTAAACGAAATGGTTTCAGATGGTTTGAAATGGTTTCAGATGGTTTGAAATAGTTTGAGATGGTTTTGAGATTGTTTGAAATTGTTTGAAATTGTCTTTATCAACCATGCGAAGCTAATTGTCAATTATCCATTGTCAATTATCCATTGTCAATTATCCATTGTCCATTATCTTTCAAACGGCAATTTCCCCTCATCCTCTCCTTTTACTATCACCTTCATTCCCACAAAAGCATAATCCGACTTCAAGGTTTCAATATCTTCATCACGGAGACGTATGCACCCCTCGCTGTGACGTCCAGGAACAGAACTTTCGTTATTGGTACTACCATGAATACCAATGCCATAAAAAGCCGAAGACAAGCGCATGAACCATTTCCCGTAGGCCTTTATGCTTCCCCTGCCATCGCCAAAGTCATGAGTCCACCACGAAGAACTTTCTATACTCCTTATTTTAAACGGATTATGGAAAGTTGATTCTGGGGTTTTCATATCACCACGTTTTTGCTTATCGCCCAGATTCTTACCTAGACAGCAGTCGAAGTTTGCAATCTTAACCGTATCGTTTCCCCGCGCCTCGTACACCGACAATGTAAGCTCCTTTTTCGACACAACTATGAAGCAATGTTCCCTAACTAATGGCTTTTCATTTACTATAACGACAGCACTATCCTCGATATTAATTGGAATCGCATCCTCAACATTTTGACATACAACATTTTCAACTGGCTTATCAGCTCCATTCGACTTTGAAATGCAGCCGCTGCAAACCATAGCAAACAACAAAAATATACCAGCAAATCCCCTCACTATCCAAAAATTCTATTTAACAATGCTGCAAGCCTATATCCTGCCAACAAAAATTGTCGTTCAACGACTGGAGCATAATCATAAACATATTTATATGAATAATTCTCGTCGGTCTTCACGTTTGCATAAATATCAACTGTTATCCTCCAAGTTTCCAAAAGCCAATCTTCTGGTGTTCCTGCCGACATTTCCTTGAATTCCGCCTTAGTGCAACGGTCAAGGTTATGCTGCCACTCGGTATATGACCACGCGTGAACACTCTCAACCAACTTTGAATCCCACAAAGTATGAAGATTTGTCTTGTCTCCGAACCACTTTATTGACACCCAGTTTCCGCCTTTATCAGACAAATGGCCAACGTGCATAGGACAATGCATATCACCAACAAGATGAATCAGCATACGGAGATAATCGGACTTTACACTATCCGAAAGCTCTTTCTGGTGATTCTCAAGCGAATCGATAACCATATTCAAGGCCGACAGCACATCTCCCTTAGGATTACGCGGCATTGTCTGCGGAGTGTATCCTTCGTCAACATTATAATAATGCCATGCCTTGGTGCGGTCGTAACCGTCTTTCCAATAGGGAGAGTTCTGAATATTGTCCATCCACGAAGCATAATAAACAAGCGACTTCCCATCAAGAATCGCATCCAAGTTCTTGCGAGCTTTTCGCGTAAGGTGCTTTTCTGCTATATAGGCAACAATCGCGTGACCCTTTTGCCCCCAAGCAAAAACATCAGTACTGCCAAACAGCAGAAAAATCAATAATAATATACAAATGTAACGTTTCATCAGTCTGCCAATTCCATGTCAATCTGCTTCTTTTCGAGGTTCACATCCGAAATGCGTACTTTCACCTCGTCGCCAAGCCTGTAAATCTTGCCAGTTTCTATTCCCTGAAGACAATATTCCTCGGCAAAGAACTCGTAATTGTCGTCCATAAGCGTACGAACGTGGACAAGACCTTCGCAAGCCGACTCCTTCAGTTCTACAAAGAAACCATATTCCTGAACGCCAGAAATAACGCCGTCGAAAACATCGCCAATCTTGTCCTGCAGGAATTCCGCCTGCTTGTACTTTATGGAACTGCGCTCCGCCAAAACAGCCTGCTGCTCCTTGAACGAACAATGCTTGCACTTCAACTCAAGGTCTTCGACATCAGGTGTTTGACTACGCATGTAAGCATATAGCAGACGATGAGTCATCACATCTGGATAACGGCGAATTGGCGAAGTAAAGTGTGTGTAAAAGTCAAATGCCAAACCATAATGACCGATGTTCTTGGTTGAATATACAGCCTTTGCCATTGCTCTTACGGCCAGATTTTCAATTATGTTCTGCTCGGGTTTGCCCTTTACATCATTTACCAAACCGTTTAACGAATTAGACAGCGAAATGCTGTTCGACATATCAATCGAATAACCGAACTGACTAATGAATGTCGAGAAATTTGACAGTTTGTCGTAGTTCGGTTCTGCGTGAACACGGTAAACGAAAGGTTTGTGCTTCTTGCCAATAAGTTCGGCGACATTGCGGTTCGCCAGAAGCATAAATTCCTCAATCAGATTGTTTGCCTCCTTTGCCTCTTTGAAATATACGCTTACGGGACGGGCATCTTCGTCAAGTACAAACTTAACTTCCTTATGCTCAAAGTTGAATGCGCCCTTCTGGAAACGAGCCGAACGTAAAATCTTTGCCAACTCATTGAGCTTCAATATTTCCTCAGCGAAATCGCCCTTGCCGGTCTCAATAATTTCCTGCGCTTCCTCGTATGCGAAACGACGGTCGGACGAAATTATGGTCTTCATCGGCTTGAAACTGAGTACTTCGGCTTTGTCGTTCATCTCGAACACCGCCGAGAAGCAGAACTTGTCCTCGTTTGGACGAAGCGAGCAAAGGAAATTGCACAATCTTTCGGGCAACATCGGCACGGTGCGGTCAACAAGATAAACGGAAGTTGCTCGATTGAATGCCTCGTCGTCGAGCGGTGTATTTTCGCGCATATAGTGGGTGACATCGGCAATATGCACACCTATTCTATAATTACCGTTGTCCAATTTTTCAAACGACAACGCATCGTCGAAGTCCTTTGCATCGGCTGGATCGATTGTAAAAGTCGGTGCATTGCGGAAATCCTCGCGCGTCTTAAGGTCGTAGTCGGTGATTTCAAACTTAATGCGGTTTGCCTCGCGTTCGATGTCCTCGGAGAATTTTGCAGGAAGTCCGTACTCGGCAAGGATGGCGTGCATCTCGGTGTTGTTGTCGCCGGCTTCGCCAAGCACTTCAATCACCTTTCCCACAGGATTCTGACGACCGTTGGGCCATTCCTCAATCTCGACAAGCACCTTCTGGTCTTCCTTGGCTCCCATAAGCCTATCGGATGGAATTAGAATGTCGTACATAACCTTCTGGCTGTCGGGAATCATAAACGAGTAGTGTCCAGCCGTGCGGATAGTCCCGACAAACTGAGTCCTTGCCCTGTGGATAACCTCCACGACCTCGCCTTCGAGCCTGTTGCTCGACTTACGTGCATAAAGGCTAACCTTCACGGTATCACCATCGAAGGCCGAATTAAGGTTCTTGAACGAAACAAAAATGTCCTCCGACAATTCCTCGCTAGTGACGAAGGCATTGCCGGTCTTAGTAATCTCAAGAGTGCCAACGACTTTGCCCGACTTGGCTTTCAGCTTGAACTTTCCACGCGAAGCCTCCTTGAGCGTTCCCGCCTTTGTAAGTTCGCACAGAATCTGGTTTATCAATGTCCGCGACGACGGTTCGGTATAGCCCAGTTTGGTGGAAATCTGCTTGTAGTTGAATTCCTTGTTGGGGTTTTCGTAGAACACGCCCATTATGCCGCTCGTCAAGGTTTTCTTGTCGCGACCTAAATTATCATCGTTGCTTCTTCGTGGCATAGTAATCGTTAATTTTTGCAGTGCAAAGTTACAACAAAAAATATTGGAGACTGCTAAAATATAAATATTGTTGTAAATGATGTATCTTTGCCCCAAAATACGGTTAATGAAAACATGTGATTGTGTATTGTATAATTTATGTTCAGTCTATTCAAAGGGAATTCCATTCCCGCACCAATAAAGCAAACATCCTATGACTAGCACACCTCTACAATTTCCATCCAACGAATCATTTTCTTGGTTGCAACCAGGAGCATGGCGGAATCCTTGTATTGTACATGTAACTATGGTAGCCCAATCACGACAGCCTATTTTTGGAACACTTATTCATGATGGGACAAAAGCCGTAGTGGAAAAAACACCGATAGGTTGGGTTCTCGTAAATCAGCAACGGCGCATGCTTGAACTTTGTCCCGAAATAAAAATCCTTGCCGACAAAGTTATGCCAGACCATCATCACATTGTTATACAGGTTATGCATACGATGTCTCGTAGTATAAAAGAAGTTGTGCGCGGATATATGCAGGGTTGCAAGGCAGAAGCTCGTAAGTTGGGATTTGTCGGCAATCTATACGATGCTCCACCATACTATCGCGTACTGACGCACAAGGGACAACTTAAATCAATGATAGAATATGTATATGCAAACGCAGAACGTTCATGGCAACGCAAACAGAATCCTGACCTTTTCAGAATCCATAGGCAGACTGAAGTTTGCGATTTGCTGTTTACCTCGTTGGGCAATCATTTTCTGCTGGATTGGCCAAATCGGCAATTGGTTGAAATGTCGCGTTCCGCCACAGATGAGCAGATAGAACAACTATTGCAATACACATTGACACAAGCAGGCAATGGTGCAGTAACATATACAGCAGCTATTAGCAAAGGTGAGCAGTTGATTGCGCGTACAATTCGAGAACAAGGTTTTCCTTTGGTTGTTCTTCTAAACAATGGCTTTCCAGAAAACGGTTCTAAGCAAGAACGGTTTTACAAGCCTGGCGGTGTTTATTTTGAGGCATGCTCGAAAGGACAACTATTGCTTTTAGAACCATTTGAACAAACATTCTTGGATGCTTCTATTCGTCAGGCTACAGAACAAGTGCTTTGCAGCAAGGCAGAGGCAAAGCATTATAGTTATACTGGAATATCAGTTGAATCACAGCGGTATCGTTTTGTTGCACTAAATGAAATAGGCCGGCGTATTGTAGAAAGGTAGGGTTTGGTAAGGCGCGGATAGAATCCGCTGTAAGGGACGGAACATTTGGACTATTGCGCCAAAGCATCCCAAAACATTACCTCTAAAAAAAATTTTGCCATTCCATTCCCTTTTCCTATTTTTGCCATTGGTTTGGCGATGAACCAAGCCGTACATATTGATTAACGAAGCGTTATGCTCGTCTTGTGATTGGAAACGTGAGAAATTTTCAAAAGAATGCAAGAGGGCGTAAGAGGCTCGCGTATATGCGTGGGCTGTTTTACTCCAATCTTCATTCAAGGTAATCTCACGACCTCCAATCAAAGATATGGTATATCAGTGCCACGCTTCTTTTGTGTGTTTAATTGCCTGTTAGGTACTGATGGGCAGAAAAGGTTGCGCCCGACACTAATAAGGGATATGAAAGATGAGATTTATATTGAGTTTATTAATGTGCTTAATAAGCTTTGGCGTATTTGCACAGGAATCGAAGGTAATAAAACACTATTCTTTTCTTGGTATAGAAATGAATATGAAGGTTGATGAATTTGCGATTAAACTTATACAAGAAAAAGGATATGAAGTTTTGTATGTGCCAGATGATAGCACGGCTTATATTCTTGGAGGGCAATTTGCTGGTATAGAAGATTGTAAAATCTTTGTTTTAGGAACTCCCAAAACTAAAACAGTATGGAAAGTTGCAGTTTCTTTTCCCGATAAGAAATCTTGGTATAGTGTAAAAAGTGATTATATTAAATTAGTAGATTCGTACAAAAAGAAATATGGCAAACCTGATATACATAAAGAATTTTTCACATCTCCTTATGAAGATGGAGATGGATATGAGATGACAGCAATTTCTTTAGAAAAATGCCATTATATAACCATTTTTGAAAAGGATGATGTTATGATTGGAATAAATATAGATAATGGCAATAATAGAACTGCACATGTTATGGTTACTTATGAAGATATTATTAATAAAAAATTGACGGAAAAAGAAAAAAATGAGATTATTGATGATGACATATAAAATTTGATATCAGAACAAACGATTAATGAACATTCTATCTGAATCTTAAAATAGAATATGATAGGTTAAGCGATAGCTATAGCATGCTTATAATAATAACGGCAGTGAACTATGAAGGCTGCCGTTTTTTTTACAGCAACGGTGTCATATACAACGGCAAGTATGTGACGCCGTTCTCAACTTTGTAGTCAGCGGCGTGGATTTTTGAGTATGTTTTTGCGAAGAATTTATAACAGAATATTTGATTTGGTGAATTTTATTGATAATCAGTGCGTTAATTATTATACAATGCTTTATCACGCACCTTTTTGAGATTTTTTAATCGCTCATTTTACACCTTTTTTGAGATTTTTGAGCAAATTATTTTGAAAAAAAATTGTCAAAAAAAATACAGAGACAATATGCCCCTGCATTTTTTCAATCTATTACAATTTAAAACAATGTATTCTGTGTTCCTGGCATAAACTTGTTCAAGTGCCTGTAGGCCTTTTCGGTGGCTTCGCGTCCCCGTGGGGTGCGCTTTATGAAGCCTTCCATTATCAGGAACGGCTCATAGACTTCCTCCAAGGTACCTTCGTCTTCGCCAACTGCTGTTGCAATGGTCTTCAGACCAACTGGACCGCCACCGAACTTCTCGATGATTGTAAGCAGAATCTTGTTGTCCTGCTCGTCGAGGCCGTACTGGTCGATGTTGAGAGCCGACAGCGAATGCTTTGCAATTGGAAGGTCAATGCTTCCGTTGCCAATCACCTGCGCAAAGTCGCGGACACGACGCAGCAAGGCATTTGCAATACGTGGTGTACCACGGCTACGGCGTGAAATCTCGAATGTGGCATCTTCCGTAATCTGCACGTTAAGCAATGAAGCAGAACGTTTTACAATCTTACAAAGCACATCGGCGGTATAGTACTGCAAGTGGCAGTTGATACCGAAACGCGCACGCAAAGGACTTGTCAGCAAGCCCGAACGGGTTGTCGCACCGATAAGTGTAAACGGTTCAAGCGGAATCTGTACCGAACGTGCCGCAGGACCTTTGTCGATAAGTATGTCGATGCGGAAATCCTCCATTGCCGAGTACAAATATTCCTCGACAAGCGGATTCAAGCGGTGAATTTCATCGATGAAAAGTACATCGTTCTTTTCAAGACTTGTAAGAAGTCCAGCAAGGTCGCCAGGCTTGTCGAGCACCGGTCCCGATGTGGTCTTGAAACCGACGCCAAGTTCGTTTGCAATAATGTTTGCAAGCGTAGTTTTGCCAAGTCCCGGAGGGCCGTGCAGCAAAACATGGTCGAGAGCCTCCTCGCGCATCTTGGCGGCCTTCACAAAAACCTGAAGGTTCTCAACGATATTTGATTGCCCGTTGAAGTCATCGAATTCGAGCGGTCGCAGAGCTTTTTCAAACTCTTTTTCCGCAGAAGTCATGGTTTCCTCTTCGGGACGCACATAGTTGTTCATAGTAGTAAATTTGTTGCAAAGTTACACAAAATAAATGATTGTTTTCACGATGACGACTGCCACATATAGACATTTTATCAACAACAGACGCCACATAAATTTATTTTTATGCTCACTTTTCAAATGAACAGCAAGCTTTTTTCAAAAAAAATATTAGAATTTGAAAAAAAAGTCCCATATTCGCGACCGATTTGTGAAATGAAGACAAATTTTAAGGAACGGTACCGTAAATTCATGTTCTGGCGTGTACGAAACATGTCGGACAGAACCTTCATGACCATTCTCGCCTTCATCGTAGGCATAGCCGTGGGACTGGCTGCCGTAGTCATGAAAAACTCGGTGCACCTTGTCCGCGAACTGGTTATCACAATCATCGACACGACACATATACATTATCTGTTCTTCATATTCCCTGCTATTGGAATACTGCTGACCTTAATCTTCGTAAAGGTATTCATCAAGAAAAAGCTTGGACACGGCATACCGATGGTCCTTTACAACATGTCGCAGAACGAAGGCCGCATACCGAAGCACAACATGTTTTCGCGTATCATAGGCAGTTCGCTTACCGTTGGTTTCGGCGGTTCGGTCGGACTGGAAGGCCCGATTGTCGCAACCGGTGCCGCAATCGGCAGCAATATGGGACAGCTTTTCCACTTGAAATACAAGCAGGTAATACTGCTGATTGCCTGTGCATCTGCTGGTGCTATCGCCTCTATATTCAAGGCTCCGATTGCGGGTATAATCTTCTCGATGGAAGTCATGATGCTCGACCTTTCAACCGCCTCGTTGTTACCATTGCTCGCGGCATCAATTTCGGCAACGCTGACATCATACCTCTTCCTCGGACAAAATGTCGTATATCCAGTTGAACATACCGACCCGTTCATGCTCCGCGACACCGGATTCCTGGTGGTATTCGGAATTCTGTGCGGACTGCTATCACTTTATTTCTCAAAGCTTTACCTAGCTCAAAACAACTGGTTCAAGAAGATAAAGAACGACTGGGTAAAGTTCGCAATCGGCTCTGTTGCTCTAGGTCTGCTCGTATTCCTTTTCCCTACATTGTACGGCGAAGGCTTCGAAACAATAAATGCCGCATTGCGTGGCGATTTCAGCGTAATATTCGCAAGCACATTCTATTCCTCGATGCCGATTCTGCAATCGTTCTGGGGAATTGCAATCATATTGCTACTAATTATACTGCTGAAAGTCTTTGCTACAGGATGTACTTTTGGGGCTGGCGGTGCTGGCGGAATATTCGCACCATCGCTGTTCCTTGGTGCTATACTCGGATTGCTTTACGCTCACATCTGCCAATCGTTAGGCTTTGAAATTTCAGTCGGCAACTACGCACTTATCGGCATGGCTGGTCTTATCGGCGGCATAATGCACGCACCATTCACGGCAATATTCCTTATCGCCGAACTTACAGGCGGCTATTCGCTGTTTGTACCACTGATGATTGTATCAACCATCTCCTATTTCGTGACACGTGCGGCAATGCCCAACTCTGTTTACACAATTCTTCTGGCAAAACGCGGCGAACTCCTTACCCACAATGCCGACCGCAACATGCTCGCAATGATGAAGCTGGAACAGTACATCGAACGCAACTTCCTCACCATTCACGAAGACGCGACACTGAGAGACTTAACCAAGGTAATCTCTCATTCGACACGTACAATCTACGTTGTAGTCGATTCCGAAAATAACTTCAAGGGACTTGTATGGCTCGACCAGATTAAGCACTTGATTTTCAAGACAGAGATGTACGACACCACCAAGGTTAAAGACTTGATGTTCTACCCATCGACAACCATCGAATACGGAATGAGCGTACAGGAAGCCGCCGAACTTTTCGAAAATTCCAACAACTACAACATCGTTGTCATCGACAAGGGCAAATACGTCGGATTTGTTTCCCGCGCCACCATTTTCTCCAACTACAGGAAGATGATTAAGGAATTTGCAAACGATTAATGAGGCGAACAGGCTAACAGAAGCGCAGTCTAACAGCCATACAAAAAATGCAATAAAACAGCAGGACTGTTAGACTGTAAGACTGTTAGACTGTAAGACCGTTAGACTGTAAGACCGTTAGACTGTTAGCCTGTGAGCCTGCAGACTGCAAGCCTTCTTACTTCAAACATCGCTCTGTTGACAAAAGTTTTGTGATAGTGTTTTTTCTCATTTATTTATAGGTACATTTGCAAAAAATAAAATTTACAGAAAATGAGACATTTAGATTTTGATACATTGCACCTTTTCAGCGTAGAATCGCTAAAGAAAGCAGGTGTTCCCGAAAACGATGCGGAAGTTATAGCCGATGTCCTTCTCGAAGCCGACAAGCTCGGAATCGACTCGCACGGAATCAACCGACTGAAACCTATATACTTGGACAGAATCAAGGCTGGAATAGTAAACCCAGTTACCAAAGTTGACATTCTGCGCGAAAGTCCAACTACCGCCCTACTCGACGCCAACAACGGCATGGGACATGTCGTTTCGAAGCAAGCTATGCAGATGGCTATCGACAAGGCCAAGAAATTCGGCATGGGTATGGTTGCCGTTCGCAATAGTTCGCACTACGGAATTGCTGGTTACTACGGTCTTATGGCTGCTCGCGAAGGCATGATCGGTCTTACTGGCACAAACGCCCGTCCATCGATTGCTCCGACTTTCGGCGTTGAAAACATGCTCGGCACCAACCCGCTAACATTCGTAATCCCCACCGACGAAGAATTTCCGTTCTTCCTCGACTGCGCGACATCGGTAAGCCAGCGCGGAAAATTCGAATACTACGCCAAAGTCGGCAAAGACCTGCCCAAAGGCTGGTGCATTGACCGCGAAGGCAACTCCAAGACCAATTCCGTTGAAGTACTCGACGACCTTGTAAAAGGCAAGGCTGCACTTGCTCCGCTCGGTGGAATCGGCGAAGAAACAGCAGGTTACAAGGGTTACGGCTACGCAACTGTCGTTGAAATCCTGTCGTCGGCATTGCAGTGTGGCGGATACATGAAGGCACTCACCGGTCTTGACGAAAACGGCAACAAGAAGCCTTACCGCCTCGGACATTTCTTCATCGCAATAAATGTTGAAACCTTCCAGGACCTCGATGTCTTCAAGAAAAATGCCGGAAATCTGCTCCGCGACCTCCGCAACTCACAGAAAATGCCAGGACACGACCGCATTTACACCGCAGGCGAAAAGGAATACGAAAACTTCCTCGTCCGCAGCAAGAACGGAGTTCCGATCCCAGATTCCCTTTGGGAAGAAATGATTGGCGTGACCAAGGATTACAAACTCGACAAGTTCTACAAACTGTTCGGTTTGGAATAAACAACGACAAACAAAAATAACAAAAAGATGCATCATAAGTGCATCTTTTTTGTTATTACAATCTATAAATCACTACCTTATAAAATTCGTAGCCACCCTACTCTCCTTTTCGGGCAAACCGAATTTCTCTTTGCCGAGAGCGATGCTCTTTACAAGAAAAGCCATATTCCTTGCCAATGTCCGCATAGTCTGCAAGCCTTCCGCATCCGACTGAGCCTCACCAAGTTGCGAACCGTGAATACTATTCCAATACTGGCTTGATGCAACAGGCATACCGGCAATCGTAAAATATTTGTTGAGTTCGTCAAAAGTTGCCGACAAGCCTCCACGACGAGCAACAACTACACTGGCACCAACTTTCATTGTCTTGTCGAAACTTGTACTATAGAACAATCTGTCGAGAAAGGCCACAAGGGTTGCATTTGCCGAAGCATAATAAACCGGACTGCCAAGCACAATACCGTCGCATTGCTCAAACTTAGGCGCAACTTCGTTCACAATGTCATCAAAGACACACTTGCCAGCATTGGCACATGCACCACAGGCCATACAACCGCGGATTGGCTTGTTGCCAACCTGAATATACTCAGTTTCAACACCTTCCGTTGCAAACACCTTTTCCATCTCGTGCAAGGCAATAGCCGTATTTCCATTTGCACGCGGACTTCCATTAATAAGCAAAATCTTCATATTTCAATTTTTTACATATACCCATTACTCTACCACCAGCCTGTCGCCGTTCATTCGCGACATATACTGCTGAATGATTGCCTTTAGTTCGTCTTCCATCCGCTTCTGGCATTCAACCTGCCCTACAAGATTGTTTTTCATCAGTTTATCATCAAGAGCATAGATTGCCTTGGTATTTGTACCGTCAAACTGCAAGACATAACCATATTTCACATACTGGTAAATTCCATTCAGGTAATTAACCGCATAGCACTGTTCCGCCGAAGTTGCAAACAAATCACACCCAAAGGCAAGGTACGAATTGTCATAGCCCAGCATTCCTAAAATTGTTGGCATTATGTCGATATGCTGAGCGACCTTGTCGTAACAATTTGCAATTGAATCGTTTCCTGGCTCGTATATTATTATCGGCACGCTGAAACCGCCCAAATCGGTCTGATATTCAGCATGATTTGTCTCGTTGGTGTGGTCTGCGGTGATTACAAATATTGTATTGTTGTACCACGGCTGCTTTCGTGCCGAATCGAAGAACTTACGCAATGCATTGTCGGTATAGCCTATGCACTTGTGAATGGAAAGGTCGCCTTCGGGGAAAACCGACTTATACTCATCGGGCACATTGTATGGATGATGGCTCGAAGCGGTAAACACTGCCGTCATAAAAGGTTGCTGCATTTCCGACATGGTTGTGCAGTAGAACTGCAGGAACGGTTCGTCCCAGATAGCCCAAGTGCCGTCGAAGTCGGCATCACCGCCAAAGCGAGAATCGGCATTGTACTCGTCGCGGCCGTAATATCCACCAAAGCCCGTGCTACGTGCAAAAGCCTGAAATCCCATGCTTCCATTCTGCGCTCCGTGGAAAAAGCCAGTGCTGTAACCTTTCTTGCCAAGTTCTCCGGCAAGTCCGCTAAGGCGGTTCATCGAAGCTGGCGTAAGCACAAACGGCTCTACAAACATCGGAATCGACGACAGCACCGACGGCATTCCATCGATGCTCTTGCGTCCATTGCTGTACGAATAGCGGAATGTTGCACTATGCTCAATCAGCGAATCAACAAATGGCGTAAAACCCTTATATTCACCATTTTCCAAGTCCCTATTAAACGCACCAATATATTCCCTGCCAAAACTTTCAACTATCAGCGCCACGACATTTTTCCGCTTGAAGTCACTGTTTTCCACAGGATTATGCACTGGTGTAAACACATTTTCCAAATCTTCCTCTGCAGGATAATAATCCACATTCTGGAAAGTCTGAACACCGATTGTCCTGATGATTGAAAATGGCGTATTCAGCACCAATGCAGCCTCGATTGGACGGTCAACATACTGATTTGCATTGCTTATGGTAATCGGACGAGTCGCACGCGTAAATCCGCCACGCATACCTACGATGCTCATGTAAACAGCCAAAGCAAGAAACACAAGATATGAAAGGTCGTACTTCCACCACACAAGATTTTTACTCTCCGTTTTTGGCTTTCTATACAACTTGAACATTGCGAAAATCAGTGCAATAAGCAACAATAGCAAATACCAATTGTGCAGTATTTCCTTGCCGAAAATGGACGCAAGATTGTCCTCGTTGCCAAATTCGTTGAAAACCGTGGCAGTTGTGCGCCGCATCGTATATTTGAAATACACCGAATCGATAAAGTTTGCCAACAATGCTATCCCATTGGTTACTAGAAAAATCCACTTGCAGACAACGTGATAAACCTTTCCTTCCTTGAAATGCAGAGGAAACAGCATCAGCACTATGTAAAGCAGATTCACATATAGGATTCCTGAGATGTCGAAGCGCAACGAACCTACATACATTTCCCAAACATGCGAGAACGACAAATTCTCCGAGAAATAGCTATAGTTTACGAACAGAAATTCCAGATGGGCTACAAACATCACCGCATAAACAAGCAACATGTTGCAAATCAATGCAAAAAGCGAAGATCCAGTAATCCGTGAAAATTTCCCTTTATTTTCCATTTCGTTTCTTCATCCAGTCGTATCTGATATAGTACCCTATCGTAAAGCGACCAGCAATCTGCCAATGACGGTTGTTATATTTATATATATCATTCTCATTTACATCATCATACGCAAGGTTTGTAGATATTACCCTGCGTCTTTCGGTTGAAATACAATAATACCTTGCTCCAAAATTAAGGTCAACCGAAAGTGTATTCATAAAATTGTACTGATAGCCAAGCAGAATCAGAATTGAAAGATTGTCAACATTAACATTGGACCTATAATATGGATAATTTATCCCTTCGTAATATGACCTTCCATAATCATAAATCTGCACATCGTTTGCCCACGAGTGGCTGTAGTCAATTATCGTTTCGTAGTACATTCCAAAAGGCGCAATCCAGTAGTAGCCTTCAAGGTATTTGTTCGGAAAAGTTATCAGATAAAGTCGCGCGCCAAAAGCAACTTCCGCCCCATTGAAATGAATTTTGCTGGCATTGCAGATATATGGCTCATCGGTATCAAGCCATATTGATTCTTTGGGTCTTCCGTCAAAAAAGTTCTCGAACTGACGATATGCAACCTCACTTGTAAGACTTACCATGGAACATAGCGGCTTTTCAAGGCCAACATTCGGATTCAGAAAGAATTTCAGCGGACGGACTTTTACCAAAGTATTGTCAAAGAACTGGGCGTTCGCGCCAATAGCAACAAATACGAATAACAATATGATTACCAATCTTTTCATATTCACAATGTCATTCCGTAAGACAAAGCGAACAGGCGCAGGCACGAGCCTTGTGAGCCTGTCTATACGGAACGCTGCTTGCAGCCTCGCGAAACGAAGTGAGCAATCTCCTAAAGATAGCCGCACTTCGACACGCTCAGTGAGCGGCTTACAACGCTCCCCGTTCCGTATCGCGTGTATGTTCTGATTTACTCGCAAGCTTCGTGAGCTAAAGGTTGCTGAATGACATCTTGTATTCATTATCAATTATTCATTATTGTAACGGATGCTGAAATAAATTCAGCATGACTGTTTACTTGTCAATTGTTCATTGTACATTATCCATTGTCAATTGTCCATTATCCTATGTCTTTTGTTTTTTCTTCTTTGCTGCCGGGAATAGCACATTATTGAGAATCAACCTGTAACCAGGCGAATTCGGATAAAGCGACAAGTCGGTTTTCTCGTCTCCGACATAATGTCTATAATCCTCGGGGTCGTGTCCACCATAGAAAGTCCACATTCCCTGTCCGTATTCGCCGTGAATATATCGAGCTTCGTTCATCGACTTGTTCTCGCCCATTATCAGCACGTTAGGCTTTATAAGGTCACGCTTGAAAGCGGTTGTCTGCCCCATAAATCCGTGGATAAGAGCAGCATGGTTCTGGCAAAGCATTGTCGGAACAGGGTCCCACTTGGCCGAAAACTCAAACAGCGAGAAATAATCCTCGTTTGTACCAGCGCGTTTCGACTGAGTTACATCAATGTCGGAAAACTCGTACTCGTATGGATTTGTCTTTACCGTAAAGTTCTGGAAAGCAAGACAGTTATCGTAGTCCAGCTTCTGCTGTGCATTAGGGTCCATACCGTCGCCATCGAACATATATTCGCAAATGTCAGTATTGGCAGCGGCAAGCGCAATGTCGAAAGTATCGGTAGCGGCGCACATTGCAAACATAAAACCGCCATTGAAAACATACTGCTTAATCGCCAATACCACAGCCAGTTTCAATTTTGAAACTTTGCTGAATCCAAGGTTTGCAGCTTCTTCTTCGCTCAATTTCTGACGCTCCTGATACCACTGCATACGGGCATACGATGCATAGAACTTTCCATACTGACCGGTAAAATCCTCATGGTGAAGATGAAGCCAGTCATATTCAGCGAGTTTGCCCTCAATGATTTCTGTATCGTAAATCTTGTCGTAGGGAATTTCAGCGTAAGTCAACGCCAAAGTCACGGCATCGTCCCACGGCTGCGAAATAGGTGGCGTATAAACGGCAATCTTCGGTGCTTTTTCCAACTTTACCGCATCCTGATTGACAGATGGAGCCGAAATGTCGTTGAAAATGGCATTCTTCTGTGCATCGGCAATAATCTCGTACGACACATTTCGCAAAATGCACTCGCGCTCAGCCTCCGACGAGAAGCCAATTATGAAACTTCCGCCACGATAGTTCAGCAACCACCAAGCTTCAAGTCCCTGCTCCAGCGACCAGTAAGTAAGCCCGTAGGCCTTCAGATGGTCGGTCTGCGAATCGTCCATCGGAATGAGCATATAGGCGCAATTCCCTGACAGAGAGGACACAAGCATCAATAATATTACAACAAGCCTTTTCATTGCTTCATTCCGCCAATAAGTTCAGAAATATCCTTTACGCCATATTTTTCGCAGTAAAGTTCGATGCCGTCAAGTACGCGCATTGTTGCATCGGGATACAGGAAATTCGCTGTTCCGACCTGAATGCATGATGCTCCAGCAAGCAGGAATTCAATTGCATCGTCGGCAGTAACAATTCCGCCTAGTCCGCAAACTGGAATCTTCACATTCTGAGCGACTTGCCATACCATACGCACTGCAATCGGCTTTATTGCAGGTCCCGACATTCCGCCGGTTATGGTCGAAAGTTTCGGACGGCGAGTCCTTACATCGATTGCCATTCCCATGAAGGTATTGACCAGCGAAACCGAATCGGCACCAGCATCTTCAACAGCCTTAGCTATTGATACTATGTTGGTTACATTGGGTGACAGTTTCACCATCAGATGTTTTCCGTACGCCTTGCGCACAGCAGCTACAACTTCTCCTGCCGATTTCGGGTCGGTACCGAAAGCCATACCGCCTTCCTTCACATTAGGGCAGGAAATGTTAAGCTCGATGGCTGGAATATTGGGCAGTTCCCCTACCCGACGCGCCGTCTCTACATAATCTTCAACGCACGAACCGCTTACATTTACAATGACATTGGTTTTCAAGTCCTTCAGCTGCGGATAAGTTTCCTTGCAGAAATAGTCCACGCCCTTGTTCTGAAGTCCCACAGCGTTCAACATTCCCGAAGCGGTCTCGGCCATACGCGGATAAGGATTTCCTTCGCGATGATGCAAGGTCGTTCCCTTTACCACAAAACCGCCAAGTCGCTCAAGATCAACGAAATCGGCATATTCCAGTCCAAAGCCGAAAGTTCCCGATGCTGTCATCACGGGATTCTTCAGCTTCAATCCGTTAAAATCTACATTCAAGTTTACCATAGCAATTGTTTTACATTAAACACTGGTCCTTCGGTGCATACGCACTTGTGACCTTCCTTGGTATTCTGTACGCAACACAGGCAAGCACCGATTCCGCAGGCCATCTTGTTTTCGAGCGAAACCTCGCATTCGACATTGTGCTCCAGCGCCCATTTTGCAAGCGCGCGCATCATTGGTTCCGGTCCGCAGGCAAGGATTTCGGTATATGGGAATTTCACCAACTTGAAAATCGAATGGTCCATTACGGTTCCCTTCTCGCCGAAGCTGCCGTCGTCGGTGGCATAGAACACATTGCCGTACTGCTCGTAAACCTCCTTGCGCAGTATGTTCGACTTGCTACGGTAACCGAGCAGAATGTCGGGACGGAAGCCAAACCTCTGCATATACCTTGCCGTGAACAGCAACGGAGCCACGCCGACACCGCCACCAACGAGCAGCACCCTGCCCGACAGCGGTAACGCAAAAGTATTGCCAAGCGGGAAAACAACGCTTATCATATCGCCCAGCTTTGTGTTGGCAAGTTTGCCAGTACCTTCACCGGCGACCTTCACCAACAGCTTGATGGTCTGCTTGTCGTAATCGACATCGTGAATGCTTATTGGACGGCGGAGGAAAGTTCCAACCGAGTTGTCAATCTTGACTTCGGCGAACTGCGCCGGCATTATCACCGGCAGTGCGTCCTCGCTCTGCAAGGTGAGCATAAAGAACGAGCCGCCGATTTTTTCGTTTCCGACAACGCGCAAATCTCTGATTACCTTGTTGCTCATATATTATTCTCCTTTGTTTTCGTATCTTTACACTGAACAGAAATTTCTACATTACATTTACCCAAATCGTAAAAATAATTTGAGACAAAATTAACGATTTTTTTCGAATGAAAAGGTAGAAGTTAGATGGATATAAAAAAAGAAATTTAGGATTAAGCGGTCGCGGTATTTGTAATGAGATGAGATATTTGTTGCGGATTACAAATCCTTATATTCAAGACTTTCGGATTACTACTTAGGGCAGCGAGCTAAAGGCTGCAAATCCGAAAGGACATAGTCTCGATTCTAAACTAAATCGCTATTTTTAATATATGATTTAGTTTGTTATCCAAATGAAATTTCTAAAAATTGCACGATAGCCAACTAAATCTCATTTTTTTTTATGGATTTAGTTGGCTATTGTGAAAAACTAAATTATCTTTGCGGACGATATAATATATATGTGTATGCTTATTGGAAGACGCAACGAACAAAAACTGCTACATGAAGTCATTGAATCAGACAAATCCGAATTCGTGGCCGTATATGGAAGACGACGCATTGGAAAGACTTTCCTCGTAAGAGAGACATTCAACTATCACTTTGCTTTTCAGCATACTGGAGTGCAGAATGCCGACAAATCGCGGCAGCTGTCAGAATTCACCGATTCGCTAAAAAAAGCGGGGATGCTCAAAGTGCGAAAACTAAAAAACTGGTTTGATGCCTTCCACGCATTGGAAAATTTTCTCGGCACACTTCCAACTGGCAAGAAAATAGTATTCATTGACGAACTGCCGTGGATGGACACTCCTAAGGCGGATTTAGTATCGGCATTGGAACATTTCTGGAACGGCTGGGCATCGGCACGCAAAGATATTGTCCTTGTAGTATGCGGAAGCGCTACTTCGTGGATAGTAAGCAAGATAGCAAATAACTATGGTGGCTTGCACAATAGGCTTACGCGGCAAATACAGGTAAAGCCGTTTTCTTTGCACGAATGTGAACTGTATGCTCAGGCAAGGGAACTTGGTATGAACCGCCGACAAATCCTCGAAACATATATGGTGCTTGGTGGTGTCCCATTCTACTGGAGCTTACTACAACGTGAACTTAGCTGGGCGCAAAACATCGACTATCTGTTTTTTTCAGAAACTGCAGAACTCAGAAACGAGTTTGATGCCCTATACTCATCACTTTTCCGCAATCCACAAATATACATACAGATAGTCAGTGCATTAGGAAGTAAAAAAATAGGTATGACACGCGGAGAAATAGCCGAAGCGCTTGGTGAAGATAACGGCGGAACTCTTTCGCACGCCCTTTCCGACCTTGAGCAATGCGGATTTATTAGAGCCTACAATTCGATTGGCAAACGTAGAAAAGACACAATCTATCAACTAATTGACAACTATACGCTGTTTTATTTCAAGTTCATACAAGGAAACAGGCAAAAAGATGCAAAGTTCTGGTCAAGGTCGCTGAAGAAACCTATTTATTCAGCATGGAGTGGATTGGCATTCGAACGAGTGTGCTTTCTGCACATTGAACAGATAAAGGCGGCTCTTGGCATTGCTGGTGTAATTAGCAATGTTTACTCGTGGACATACAAGGCTCAAGGCAAGGATGAAACTGGTGTGCAAATAGATATGCTCATTGACCGCGATGACAATGTAATTGACCTTTGCGAGATGAAATTTGCATCAGACAAGTACGAAATCAAAAAGGGCTACGATGAAGAGTTGCGCCACAAGTCGAGTGTATTCCAAACCAAAACAGGAACTCGCAAGGCTGTAAATATCGTTGTGATAAGCACTTACGGACTTACAAAGAATGCGTATGCCAGTGACATTCAGGGGCAGGTTGTTATGGACGACCTGTTTGGTCTGGGTTAAAATTACAAATCAAAGACAGTTCATATTTCCAACTAAATCTATGCTTTCTAAACAAGATTTAGTTGGGTATCTAAATAAAATTTCCAAAAATCGCACAATAGCCAACTAAATCGCTAAAATTTTAACTGATTTAGTTGAGTATCTAATAATGAATCTCTGACGGTCACGAATACTTGCGAAGACGAGCTTCATTATGCACTTTGTTATTTACAGTCAAAACATCAATTGCGTACCGCTTCTTTATTCGGTCTTCTGCGATGATGAGGTCTGCGTGATTTTGCATCTTTTGAAGCACCTTCGGCATTCTTAGACGCAGTTTTCCTTTGTCCCGAAAACCGCCTTCCGCCACGGTGTGAATCGCCATGTCTGCGGCGCGAAGGCTTCTTGCCTGGTGCATACTCGGGAGCTTCGCCAAAACCATCGGGCAAAGGCGACTTCTCGACAACACGCTCAAGAAGTTTCTCAATCCGCGCAAAATGCTCAATTTCCTTTTCGCCGATGAAACTTATCGCCAGACCGTCCTTTCCTGCGCGGGCAGTTCGTCCGATGCGATGAACATAATCCTCGGCCTTGTGCGGAATGTCGTAGTTCAAAATCAAGTTCACATTGTCGATGTCGATGCCACGCGATAGCAGGTTGGTCGTGACGATTATGCTAGTCTTTCCGCTCTTGAACTCAAGGACTGCATTTTCGCGCTCCTCCTGCGTAAAGTTTGAATTTATCGGTCGGTTGGGCAGATTGTTCATCCGCAGGAACGACGAAATCTCGCCTACGCTCTGCTTCTTCCCGACAAAAATTATGACTTTCTCGCCCTTGTGTTCCGCCAAAGTTTGAAGCAAAAGTTTCATCTTGTCGTTTTCGTAAACCATGTAAACCTTCTGGTCGATTTCGGCGGCGGGCTTCGAAAAGTTAAGGTCAACGAACTTGGGTTCCACTAGAATCTGCTCGGCAAGTTTCTTTATCTGCGCAGGCATTGTAGCACTGAACATCAGCGACTGGCGTTTTTCGGGCAACTGCTTCACTATCTTCATGATGTCGGGATAGAAACCCATATCGAGCATTTCATCAGCTTCGTCGAGAACAAGGAAATCGAGAGTGGAAAAGTCGGCATAACCGAGGTTAAGATGCGAAATCAAGCGTCCTGGCGTTGCCACCACAATGTCGACACCATTGACAAGCGCATTTTTCTGATCACCAAACCCTTGCTGGTCGTTTCCGCCGTATATTGCGATTGATGACTGATTAGAAAAATACGCGAGCCCTTCAATCTGTTCCTCGATTTGCAGGCAAAGTTCGCGTGTAGGTGCAATTATCAACGCCCTGATGCCATTTTTAGGGAAACGCAACATCCGTTCCATAATCGGCAAAAGGAAGGCCACGGTCTTTCCCGAGCCAGTCTGCGAGCAGGCCATAATGTCATGACCATCAACAACCGGCAGGAAAGTTTCAGCCTGTATTTTTGTAAGCTCTTCGAATCCAAACGATTCGACAGCCTCGTGAAGACAATCGTGCAATGTCAGTTCATCAAATCGCATACGCAATTGAAAAAATTACAAATAGCAAAGATAAGCATATCCACCGAGCGAACACACCTAATAATGATATATTTATTAACAAAAAAAAACGACAGCCAAACTTTTGTGACTGCCGTTATTCATTGTTGCATAATATTAGCGCATTACAAATGCTTATATTCAACCGTGTCGGATTTTAGAAATTAACTACCAAACATATACCGTTACCAGTAAAGCCGACATTCATCGTTGCGGTGGGTTCCTTTCGGCTAACACACTCGTTATTATAGACAAGGTGTGCATTGGTTTTCTTGTTATGTCCCAGCAATATACATGGCAAACCTCCGCCTATACCGACAATAGTTCCGCCTAACATCATACAAGCCCCGGTAAGCATTGCCCAGTTTGGCAACAATTCCGTGCCGACATACCAACCAGAATTATTATAATAGTTTATATGACCCGAAGTGGCAGCGCCTCCTATCATAAAGCCAGCTCCGATAAGTAATGTCGCACCGCCTACCGACGCCAATACTATACCAGTTTTCTGCTGTTTGGCACCCGCTTGGAAGCGTTGGTATGCTGCGGTGCACTCCGCTTGCATCTTCGACAAAAACTGAGACTCGGTCATGGTTTCACCTTTGTAGAACCAAGAACCCGAACGATACTGGATATGCTCGGAGTCATTATCCGTAACTATCTGTGTGGTTACTGTACCAGTACTATCCACGGTCGTCACTTTCTTCTGTCCGGGCATGGTCACATTATACTCCTGCGCACAGAGTACACATGTGACAGCAATTCCCATTAAAAATAATAAAAACTTACGCATATTATTTCTTTTTAGGTTTGTAATCTTTGTCATATTTCATGGTTAATGCCTTGTCTCCGACATCTATATATGCCGGGTTCATTCCTAAGAAATGCGGCGCAAGGATAGAACCGTACATCACCATTCGAAGTCTCCATATATCCGTTGTCATGCCGAAGGATGTTTTTACACGGTCTATTACGGCTTCATAAACGGTCTCTTTGGTCTTTAAGTCACGCACAATAAGTTTGCCAACTAAAGTGGCACCTTCACCAGCAAATAACATGCCTATACGAGGCAACCCCTCATCAACTTTGTCGATATACCACTCCATGGCATACTTGGCCGAGTCTTTGTCGGCGGTCATGTGGAGCGCAATATTACGATGGTCACAGGCGACATTCCAGTACTTTACAATCCAGAAATAGATTTTCTCGAAATCCTCGCCCCATTCATCTTTTTTGTACTCCATATACGAACCTTCTTCCTTTTTAATTTTTTTTGCTTTACCATCAAATTTCACATGAAGTGCCTTGGTAAAATCAAGATACAACCACATTTTTGCATCTTCTTTCATAAAGGCATAATCATTACCTTTGTTAACAATGATGTCATTGTAGAACCATTTAAACGAATAGGCCGAAACGCTTGTCAGAACGGCGAAGCATAAAATAAATAGTTTTTTCATATTCTGATGTGTTTATAAATTGTTATTTCAACTTTTTTCTTTAAATAAAAATGATATCCGATCTTGTAGGATTGCTGGAAATCCGACATGACAAGATTTTTATCAGCAGCGAGAAAGCAGAAGCCTAAAGGCGTTCTTCAATTACTCTCCAGTCGATGATGTCCCACAATGCTGCGAGATGGTCTGCACGACGGTTCTGGTAATCAAGATAGTAGGCGTGTTCCCACACATCAAATGTCAGCAATGGCTTCAAACCCTTGCGTACTGGATTTTCTGCATTAGGTTCCTGAGTAATAACTAACTTGCCATCAGCATTCAGCGACAGCCAAACCCAACCCGAACCAAACAAACCTACGCCTTTCTGAACAAACTCGGTCTTGAAAGCATCGAACGAACCGAAATCCCTTTCAATCAACGACAAAAGTTTTCCTTCGGGCTTGTTGTTGTCGCACTTTGCTGCAAACTGCTCGAAATACATGGTATGGTTGAGCACCTGACCAGCATTGTTGAACATTCCACCTTCGGCACGCTTCACAACCTCAACCAGCGAAAAGCCTTCCAAACCGCTGCCGGGCAACATCTTGTTCATATTGTCAACATACGCCTTCAAGTGCTTTCCGTGATGGAACGACAAGGTTTCTGCGCTTATAACTCCCTTTAGTACCGATGCCTCGAACGGCAATGCAGGCATTTCAAAAATCCCGTTTACAGGCATAATTTCTTTCATATTCTTACCTATTTATAAATGATAGGACAAATTTAATGTATTTTTTGCAACAATGCAAGAGATGAATAAAAAAGTTGCTTAACTATATGAAACACACAGCAAAGCAACTTACTAAAATATATGTCCCTTGAGGGCTTTTATTTCAATTTTGCAGTATAACCAGGAGCGTTTCTTTGTCCTGTAGGTGTAGAGACCTTAATTCCAATGAATGTTATCGAGTCTCCGGAAGACTTCTTCTTTATATCATTCAGTATATCTGCAGGTATCTTATTTCCAGTTACAAGCTGCGATGATGTTATACCATCGGCTTCTTTCATATATGTAAACTGTGTTACTGTATATTTTACGTCCTTAAATGGAAAGTTTGCATCGTCGATTACAGCATCAAGCTGTGCAGATTTAGAAAAAACTGACACCGGGACTTCATCGCCTACCTTATATCCACCAATTGTGATTGCCGGTGTAGGGAGCCCCTGCACCTTGAACTCACTAGTAGCTTCGCCAAAACTTATTTTCACCGACTTAACATCCGGGTCGGTTATTTCAACCACATACTGACCATCGAATCCAGAAACTTTTCCCGAATAAATTTTTGCTCCATCTGATATTGACGGCATTACACCATCATTACCCTTTGCCACTATCGAGACAGGATTCTTCACGCCCCGATATAACACATCACTTGCACTGCTCTTGATTTGAACACCCTGCGCACTTGCTATAATAAAGGAAATGCATAGCAACGACATTACCAAAATCAAACTTTTTGCTCTCATATTCTATAATTTTAAAATTAAACTCCCAATTGTTAACATATAAGATGTGGCAAATTTAATACAATTTTCTATAATATCAAGAAAGAAAGGATTTTTTTACAAAAAAAAGCACGGCTCTTTCATTTGACCGCCCCCTGAGCCTGTGGCTGCTGAGCGAGTCGAAGTATCGAAGGGTAAGGTTTGTAGCATTATATCATTTCGTTACCTTGACTTCCCTTCGACCATGCTCAGTGCGGCGCGACAAGCTCAGCCAGCGGATTTATTCAAATACTAACTATTTGTATCGCAAGCAACAACACTATCCAAATAAAAGAGCCGTGCAAAAAAAAGTCGCTCCCTTTCGGAAGCGACCCATTGTAAACCGATTAAAAGGATTTATAAAAATTAAAAATCTTACAAGTTGTTCAAAATGTAATTTGTCATCTTTGTATATAGGTGATGACGCGTGTTACCGCCGTAAATGCTGTGGTCCTTGTTTGGATAATACATCAGGTCGAACTGAACATCAGCCTCGATGAGCTTGTCAACCCAATCGACAGAGTTCTGGAAATGAACATTGTCGTCGGCAGTCCCGTGAACCAACAAATATTTGCCTTTCATCTTCTTGGCGTGGTTGATTGGCGAATTGTCGTCGTAGCCAGCGGCATTGTCCTGTGGCAGACCATTGTAGCGCTCGGTATAAACCGAATCGTAGTATCTCCAAGTAGTTACAGGTGCAACTGCGATACCAACCTTGAAATAGTCGGCACCGACAGTCATACAAAGGCTCGACATATATCCGCCGTAGCTCCAGCCGAAAATACCAATCCTATCCTTGTCAACATAATCAAGCGAACCTAGATACTTGGCTGCCGAAATCTGGTCTTGTACTTCGTACTTACCTAATTGTCCGTAAGTTGTCTGACGGAAATCGCGACCACGATAGCCAGTGCCACGATTGTCAACCGAAACGATTATGTAGCCCTTCTGAGCAAAAATCTGATACCAAGGCATTGAACCGTCCCAAACATCGGCAACTGTCTGCGAACCGGGACCGCCATAAACATACATAAACACCGGATATTTCTTCTTTGCATCGAAATTCTGCGGCTTTATCATCCAGCCATTCAGTTCGTCACCATTTTCGGTCTTGAAAGTGAAAAATTCCTTCTTCGTGAACTTGTAGTCGCCATTAATCTTGTCGGCAAGAGCCTTATTGTTTTCGAGTTCGCGGATAACCTTGCCACTATTGTTGCAAAGTGTAATCACAGTTGGAGTGTTTGCATCGCTGAACTCATTTATGAAATACTTGAAGCCATTGCTGAAAGTTGCAGAATTGGTTCCCTTTCCTTTGCTCAGCTCCTTGATTTTGCCCTTCTCGGCATCAACGCAGTATATTTCGCGACGGAGCGGAGAATTCTTTGCAGCCTGGAAATAAACAACACCATTGTCATCAACTCCATAAACCTCAGTCACTTCCCACTGACCATCGGTAAGCTGACGGACAAGATTTCCGCTCATATCGTACATATAAATATGGCGGTAACCATTTGATTCGTGCGAAGTTATGAAATGCTTGTTGTCGGGAAGGAAAGTAAGGTCGTCGTTGATTTCCAAGTAGTTCTTGTCGGTCAAGGTCTGAATTATCTTCGACGAACCGTTAGTAGCATTGATAAGGAAAAGTTCGTACTTGTTCTGCAAGCGGTTGAGTTTTACAGCAGAAAGCGTATTGGGGTCTTTTGTGAACTTCAAGCGTGGAATGTACATGTCGTTTAGATCGCCCATATCGGCAACGGTAATCTTACCACTCTCAATATCAACTATATGCAATGAAACCTTTGAGTTCTCCTCCCCTGCCTTCGGGTACTTGTATTCGTAGTTTTCGGGATAAAGTTCTCCGTACATTGTCATTCCAAACATCTTGACGTTGGATTCGTCGGTACGCAGAAAAGCGATTTTCTTTCCGTCAGCCGACCAGTCGTATGCCTTGTTGTAGCTGAATTCCTCCTCATAAACCCAGTCGGGAGCACCATTTATTATTTTGTTCCATTCGCCGTCGGTTGTAAGCTGGACTTCCTTGGCATTCTTGTCGGTTATGTCCTTCACATACAGATTGTTCTTACGAACAAAAGCCACCTTCTTGCCATCGGGCGAGAACGAAGCCAACTGCTGTTTGCCGTTTTCTGAAAGACGAGTTACCTCTTTGGTTTTCAAATCATAAATATAATACTCGGCAGTAAACGAGTGGCGGTAAATAGGCTCGTACTTGGTTGAAAACATAATCTTCGATTCGTCGGGACTGAAAACATAGTCGAAAATGAAATCGAAGTTGTCGCCAAGCTTAAGGTCGGCAACCATCATCAACGTTTCCTCCTTTTCACCAGTCTTGTAGCTGTACTTCTCGATACCGTTGCGACGGATAGTAAGGTTGGTGTAATGTTCGCCATCCTTCATCGATTCGATTCCGTAAACGCCATTCTGCCTGAAAGTTCCGTAGTAGTAAAGGTCGTCAACGGTGATTTCCTTCTGTGCATTTGCCGTAAAAGCCACAACTAGCAGCAAAATCACGGACAAGTAAAATCTCTTCATATTCATATCAATAAATTTTTGATTGCAAATATAATTCTTTTAGGCACAATTTCTACACCTATATAAAAGAAAAGCCACAACAAAGTGGCTTTCCATTCATTATCAACAAGATATTACAATCCAAATTCTTTCTTTACCTTGTCAACATAGTCAAGTTTTTCCCAAGTGAAAAGTTCAACTTCCTCTTCAATCTTCTTGCCGTCGGCAATAAAGCATTTCTTCACGACCTGTGGTTCGCGACCGAAATGTCCGTATGCTGCCGTTTCTGCATAAATCGGGTTCAACAGTTTCAAACGCTTCTGAATTGCAGCAGGTGTGAGCGGGAAAAGTTTCTTTACTTTCTCGGCAATTTCGGCATCGCTCATCTTCACCTTTGCAGTTCCGTAGGTGTTGACATATATTCCAACTGGTTCGGCAACACCGATTGCGTATGCAACCTGAATAAGGATTTCGTCGGCAACGCCCGCTGCAACAAGGTTCTTTGCAATGTGACGTGCTGCGTATGCTGCCGAACGGTCAACCTTCGACGGGTCTTTTCCGCTGAATGCGCCACCACCGTGTGCGCCCTTGCCACCGTACGTGTCAACGATAATCTTACGGCCAGTAAGACCGCTGTCGCCGTGAGGTCCACCGATGACAAACTTTCCTGTCGGGTTGACAAACAGCTTGAAATCTTTCTTGAAAAGTTTCTGTGTGCGTGCTGGCAAGTCGGCAATCACCCTAGGTATCAAGATTTTGCGGACATCATTTTCAATCTTTTTGAGCATCTTATCTTCATTCTTGTCGAAATCGTCGTGCTGTGTAGAAATTACTATGGTGTCGATTCTTACTGGAGTGCCCTTCTCGTCGTATTCGATTGTTATCTGCGACTTTGCATCGGGACGAAGATAAGTCATTTCCTTGCCTTCGCGACGGATTTCGGAAAGTTTCTTCAACATCCTGTGAGCAAGGTCAAGAGGCAATGGCATGTAGTTGTCGGTATCCTTGCAGGCATAACCGAACATCATACCCTGGTCGCCAGCACCCTGTTCGGCTGCGGTTTCGCGTTCAACACCCTGATTAATGTCGGGAGACTGCTCGTGGATAGTTGACATCACACCGCAGGAATTGCCATCGAAGCGATATTCGCCCTTGGTGTAGCCGATTCCGTTCACAACCTTGCGCACAACGCTCTGAACGTCAACGTATGCCTTTGATTTAACTTCGCCAGCGACAACAACCAAACCTGTGGTTACAAGTGTTTCGCAAGCGACTTTTGATTTTGGGTCCTGAGCCAGAAATTCGTCAAGTATCGAGTCTGAAATCTGGTCGGCCACTTTGTCGGGGTGTCCTTCCGACACCGATTCTGATGTAAAATAATAGTTCATCTGTCAATAAGTTTTTAAACGTTAATAACAGGAACGATTGGGATGTAACTTGGAATTTGTGTTTTTAGCATTTTTTTCCGTGGTTGCAAGCATCCAAATCTTTCCACAAAATTTCATCGCAAAGGTATTGCAATTATAGCAATGTGCAAGTTAATTTTTTGCAAAAGAAATTAACAGCCTAATGTTTGCTAGGAATCTGTTTGATAATCATTATTGTCCTTTATATCCTACCAGTCATTCCGAAAAGCAGAACGAACAGCAAAAGGAACGTTGCTTGTGAGTTCGCTTATCCGGAATCTGTTCTATAATAATCCGTTAATAGATTACGGACAGCAGTCTTCACAACGCTCACCGTTCCGCATCGCGTGTTCCGACTAGCTTCCGAAATGACGACTCTCTAAAAAATTTTACGTAACTAATTCAATTTAAGAGTTGCCAATGTATTATTTATTTTTAGCGAACAACAATAGCTATTTCTTATCCTTTGTTGTATTTGCAACAGGTTCTGTTTTTCCTTTTTTCCAGTACTGCCTAACCACAAGTACGATTCCGAATATTACAAAAGGTATGCTAAGGAGTTGTCCCATTGTGATAGGTGCATTCCAAATGAATTCGGCCTGTTCGGTCTTGGTGTATTCAATGAGGAAGCGGAAACCAAAAAGTACGATAAGGAACCATCCGAGAAATGTCCCATGTTTCCATCCTTTCACGCACTTGCTGTAAATCAAGAAGAATACAAAGAACATTGCAATATAGAAGAAAGCTTCGTACAATTGGGTCGGGTGACGTGCCACCATATAATCCGACAGACAGTCAACATTAAGGTCGGGACAAGCGCCATTTGCCGCAACGTATGCATTATCAAGGTCTTCCCAGTTGCGCATAAACTTAACGCCCCAAGGCAATGTCGTCGGAACACCAAGGATTTCGCTGTTGATAAAGTTTCCTACACGAACGAAAGCACCAGCCAACGGCACAACGACTGCTGTTTTGTCAATTGCTTCAAAATAAGGCATTTTAGAACGACGAGAATAAAGCCAGATAGCAATAAGGATTCCGATAGCACCGCCATGACTTGCAAGTCCGCCTTCCCAAACCTTCAAAATTTCGAGCGGATGGCTGAGATAGTATCCGGGATTATAGAAAAAGCAATGTCCTAGCCTAAGACCGATTACACAACCCAATATTATGCATATTGCAAATTTGTCGGTTTGTTTCTGTTCGTAGCCTTCGTGTTTCATTATCCTGCCAAGCACAATGTAGCCTAGCAGAAAGCCAACAGCCAGAAGCAGTCCGTACCATCTTATTCCGTGTTCGCCGATTTGAAACATCACAGGGTCGGCATCCCATACAAAATATAAAAGGTTCATCTGAATGAATTTTTGCGATGCAAAATTAAAGATTTATTTTGAAACGGATATAACGCATTAAATCTCTTCAACCTTAGGATCTGGACCATATTTATTCTCTCCTTCCTGACCTTTGAAACATCCGAATACGACCCATAAAGCAACGATGAACCAATCTATAATAGTTTCGATGACTAGAAACGTCACTTTTAAGGCAAACGAATCCACATGTATAATATCAACAATCGGAGACACAATGGACAATAAGAAAAACAATGCCCAGTAACCACTCAAACCAACATCATGCAATCTTCTTACAGTAACGGCATACCACGGCAAAATAGAGGCAACAGAAAATGCTATCAGCACATACGCGACAACCGACACCCAACCTTCTCCGTGAAATAAGAAGGCTAAATAATCAGAGCTACCAGAAACAATGTCGAAATAACCACAGTCAACACGTTGTACAATCAAACCAATTGCATATACAATTGACAAAACCATACTGATAACGATACAAGCACAAGAAAATGACCAGTATTCCCTTCTTCTTGCTCTTCCCTTAAAGTCGGCATAATGTTTCCAACATTTTAAAAAGTACTTCATAATATCAAATTTATAGTTTATTTATAATACATAATTTACAAGTTCATATTCCTTTTCCACCACCACTGGAACACAATTAGCGCCCAGACTTTTGCAGCAGCATCACCTACATTGTTACTGCGAAGGCGATTCTTAAGTTCCAATACTTCATTATAATTGAACAGGCCCTGCCCTTCTACAAACTTTTCCGACAGCAAGTCGTTCTCTATCAAGTCATAAAGTTCATTATTAAACCACTTCAACAGAGGCACTTCAAAACCGTGCTTACGACGGTTGAGAAGTTCGGGCGGGAAAAAGTCGGCAAAAGTCTCACGTAAAATCTTCTTACGCGATTGAGAATCAATCTTGTACGACGACGGCAGACACGACACATAATTGACAACAGTATGGTCGAGGAATGGCACACGCACTTCAAGGCTGTTAGCCATCGACATCATATCGACCTTTGTGAGCATATCTCCTTGAAGTACAAGATGCATATCGGCATATAGCACATCATTCATATCGGAAAAATCCTTGCCAATGCACTGCGATTTGCGTTCCCCAAAGACAGTTCCGTCAACCTTGCACTTCAAAAGCCGGTCGGTATAAGCATCGTCACCAATGCTTGCCCACCGCCAGTAACGTTCCGCATCGGAAAGCTTGTACCCCGAAGCAAACCTGTCGAGCTGACGGAATGTATTGGCAATCTTTGAGTTGCGCGATTTCGGCATAATCTTCCACACAGGTGCGAATGCAGCTACGGTCTTTTCCTTCAACCCTGCATTCATAACACGCAGATGGGCAGAATGCTTGTTGTAGCCAGAAAACAACTCGTCGGCGCCATCACCGCTAAGGGCAACTGTAACCTTGGTGCGCGTCAACTTGCTGAGTATGTCAACCGCAAGAGCCGACGAATCAGCAAATGGTTCGTCAAGATAATCAAGCGTATGCAAAATATTGTCAAGCAAATCCTTGCTACTTATCTTGAATGCAGTATGGTTCGTACCGAAACGTTTTGCTATGATTTCGGCACAGTCGGTCTCATCGAAATACTTGTTGTCTGAAAAACCGACAGAGAAAGTGTTCAACTTCGACGTAAACTGCGAAGCAAGTCCTGTAATTATCGAAGAGTCAATACCCCCGCTAAGGAAACAACCCAAAGGCACATCGGCAATCAGGCGACGTTGCACCGAAGCTGCCAGCAGTTCACGAAGTCTTTTCTTTGCAGTTTCGTAGTCATCGTCAATAGGACTTGTGCGTCGGTTTAGAATGCTGTAGTACGAATGTTCCTCAACCCCATCTGGTGTAATGCGCAGGAACGAACCAGGACGTAATTTGCGCGTATTCTTGAAAATACCCTGATTTGTAGGAATGTAGTTGAGTTGGAAATATGTTTTCAGCGCCTCGTTGTCAATCTCCTTTGGAATACCCATAGCAATGAGAGCCTTCATTTCCGAAGCGAACATAATTTTATCGTCGTCGCGATAGAGCACTACTGGATTGATTCCCATACGGTCGCGCACCACAAGGCACTCCTTTTTGCGGATATCGTAGAAAGCAAAAGCAAAACAGCCGTTCAACTTTTCAATGGCAGAACTACCATACTTAATCAACAGATACAAAAGGACTTCGGTGTCAGACTTAGATGTAAACTTAACGCCATCGGCAATAAGTTCTTCGCGGAAATCGTTGTGATTGTAAAACTCACCGTTGAATACCAACACATAGTTACCAGAAGCATCCATAAACGGCTGACTGCCAGCATCAGAAGTGTCGATAATGGAAAGACGTGTATGGCCCAGAGCCACATTGTCCCTGACAAAAAATCCATTGCTGTCGGGACCACGGCTTTCGAGAGAAGCAACCGCACTCTTTATCTTCGATTCCAGGTCAATGTCCTTGAAAGAATATATTCCGGCAATTCCGCACATATAATGTTTCTAAGTTTAACTTCGTTGAGGGCTTCGCCGTTCTATGCCTACGGCGTTTCTGGGTTTCTAGTTGTTTTGGACTAACAGTCCCGCAGTCTCACAGTCTAACGGTCTTGCAGACTGCTAGACTGGTCTTCTGCTAGACTTTCTGCCTTTTAGCCCATTATCCATTGTTAATTCTCTGGTGCGAACATCGGATCCCAAGGCGGAAGAACGATTGGCTTCTGGTCGAGCATCTTCTGGACATCGCCACTCAAGTACTTCTTGTTCACAACGATACGGAACATATACTCGTTGAACCACTCATCTGTGAAGGTAAGGTAACCATTGTGTCCGTAAGATGAACCCCACGAGTTTTCGAACTGCCACTTTGTTGGAACATCCTTATCGTCAACATCCACAGCAACAAGCAGCATTGCATGAGACGAACCACTGTCGAAAGTCCTGATTCTCGTAGCCTTATCCATTCCAAACTTCATTCCTAGCAATGACTCAAAATCAAAGTTGTTGACATCCAAAGTACCATCGTTCTTACTGAGGAACTTCGCGACATCGCACGACGAATACAATGGTTCCTTATCCTTAAGACTTGCCAGAGCAGCCTTCTTCAGTTCGTCAGCCGGGAGATTTACATACAACCAGTTCTTGCCTTCGAGAACATTACGGTCAAATTCAATTTCGTAAACCTTATTGTATTCACGTGACGGGTCGTTCATCAGCATAACATAGTCGGAAGTCTTGTAGTTCGGGAAAAACTCCTTGAAAAACGACATCGGAGTGTAGTCTTTATAGGCCTCTTCCTTCTCAAAGCGATACTTGAACTCAGTTGGAGGTTCACCAAGGAACAGAACCAAATAACGATAAACTTCACAGAGCATATTGAACTTCATCTCGTCGATTTTCTTCGGAGCCAATTTCTGAGCCTTAGCATCACGAAGTTGCATTGCATCCTCGCGCAACTTACGCGACAACAACAGGTTTAGCCACGAAGTGTTGTTTGAATGGTAAGTTTCTGGCATTACAGTATTCGGCACAAGTCCGTACTTTTCTACCAAGTTTGCAAACGAATTCCAAACGCCGCCATCTCCTATCGGGTTATGCAAGGCCCATTCGTTTGTCCTGTCGTCCAATGGCTTATCGGCATTCTGGAGAATAATTTCAAGGAAGAGATTCGATTTCTCAAACATATCCCAGAAATACAGATAGTTCTGCGAAAATTCAAAACCGCCAAGGTCCTTGTCCTTGATAATCTGAGGACGCAAAGAACTCAAGCCAGTAAACATCCAGCATCTGCCAGAACTTTTTTGGTCGCAAATGCCCTTTACATCGGCCTTATACTTGAACTGATGGTCGGCCTTGCCAACAACATCGCGGTTCACAGCCAAACTGCGTATATCATTGTTCGACAGTGCATTGCGAATGCCTTTGTCGGCTTCCGACTTCTGCTTGTAATTGTCACGGATGCTGTTAACAACATCTTCGGTCAAATTCTTGGTGTTCTGGGCAAATAAAGCCGAACCCAAAGCCAAGAATGTAATAATCAAAAGTTTTCTCATATCTAATAATTTTTTGTTTCTAAGTTTATGCGGCTTCGCCGTTTCTAAGTTTCTATGTTTAATGGGCTAACGCCCGTTTCTATGTTTCGCTGGCTGAGCGTAGTCGAAGCCGAGATTTACGGCGCTTTGCTCAGGGAGCGGCTAATATTGTTTTTAGTGTCCTACGGACAGAAATCCAACAAATTATTTTCAAATCAAACAAATGTATTTGAACAATTACTTGCTTCGCTTCGTGAGCTAAAGGTTTGTATCAATTTGTTTTATTTCTCGCGCAGCGACTTCCATTGTTTTTTCTCTTTGTTTCAGTTTGCGAATTTACAGAATCAATGTCTTTTTTATTGCAAAAACGAATTAGTTTTTTCAACAGGTCAAAATTAGTGCATATCAAAATCGAGAACAACATAAACGGCATAACGGGAATTTTGTACCTCACCAAAGCCCCCAGATTGGGCGTTGTCATCCCGATTAACGCATACAAAACAAGCATAAAGCAAAAAGTGAACAAAACAAATCTAAATTGATTATTATCAATTTGTTTAAACCTAATACACATTAACAAAAACAACAGAAGAAATACTATGTTTTCGACACAGCACACCAGCTTCACAAACGAATCCACCTCCGTAACAAACGGTCTTAAAAGCGTATTTATGTATGCTGGGACAAGCGCCGTGACAAAACTAACAAATGTTGGCTCCAACTCTTTGATTTCTATATTACTCCCCGAGTAATTAGCCTCACTATTTACCATGTTGATAAAATCGTGCTGCTTCTTCACTATCGTATCGACTAAATCGTAGCCGAAAATCTTCCCGCTGAAGAAAAACAACACCACAACCAAAGCAAACACAGCCATGGACGACACCAGCAGCTTTTTTGCGCCGAACTTCGACGGCACGGAAAACACTACCAATCCCGGCAGCAACGCCAGCAAGACATAAAATTTTGTCAAGAATAGAAGCAACGCAGCCACAAGTACAACCAACAGTTTGACTATACCAAACTTACGCCACAATGCCGTCCAAGAAAACATCAGCAGCCCCACGGAAAACATCACAAGGCACTCCTTCAGCATTCCAGACGACCAGAACACAACGCTCGGCACAAGGAAAGCTGCCACAATTGCCGCCCATCGTCGTCCACCAGCAAATCCGAGCATAGCCAACGCTAACAAATACGAACCACAAAACGCCACAAACGCGCTGATTATCAAGCCAAGCCAAAGGTTGCCCTGTGTAAAAAGATCGAGAATTGCATTGTAGCGAATTATCGTACGATTGTCGTTCAAAAGACCATAATTCCACGCTTTGTACCAAAAATCAGTCTTATCGTAATAATGCTTCAACTGTGGTTCGTCTGCGCAAATTCCCGAAACCATCTTGAAATAGTCGGCAGGATTTTCCTCAATAGCAGAGTACAGCACTAGTCCATCGCAATAGTAGTTAAACACATCTGATTTCTTATAGTCGTTGTATGCAATTCTATACACGCCAACCAACACAAATGCAGCCACCAACTTTGTTGCGAAAAGCAACAACAGCCACTTCGGGGCCAAACCCAGCCTGCGGAACACCTTCAACTTGCATATCATGAAGCAGAAGATTGTCACAAAAGCCAAGCCTAACAATATGGTTACCAAAAGATTCATTTGCCGTTATCGTTTTGTTGCATTTGCAATTGTTCACCTCGCTGCTGCATTCTCTCTGCCGTCCGCAAATCGCCACGAAGACTATAAACATAAGCCAAATTGAAATATGCAACATAATTGTTCGGATTGCGCTCCAATGCACTGTTAAAATACTGTTCCGCTTCGTCGTACCTATTCAACTGGCACATAGCCACGGCCGTATAGAAATATCCGTCATCGTGATTTGGGTTGACCTCAATCGCCTTCCGTCCGCATTCAACGACATCGCTCCACTTGCCGAGCGCCACAAGCGACTTCAACTTGCCGGAATATGCCACAAACAGGTAAGGGAACTGTTCGATAGCCTTGTCGTACATTTTCACCGACTCCTCAATGCAACGCAATCTGTCTTCAGCGCTATACACTTCACTCTTAGATGCTTCCGAATAGCAGAAACCAAGATTATAGTAAATTTCGGGGCGGGTGGAATCACGCTCAATCTCCTGAATATAATACATCATAGCGGTATCGTAGATGCCAAGTTCGTAATACGAATTTCCAACCTTGAAATACGAATCATAAATATTACCACCCAAATTCAGAACCTCCGAATAGCAGTCCTTTGCCTTCTGGTAATCGCCATTATCGTATGCAGCTTCTGCTCTATTATAATACGCAAGTCCATCATACGGAAATAATTCAATAGATTTATCTAAATAATAAATTGAAGTATCTGAATAATGCCTATCGGGATAATAATGACTGAGACGCAAGTAGCAGAAACCAAGTCTTTCGTAGCACTCACTGTAATCCGGATTAATATCAATCGCACTTCTGTAAATGGAAATAGACTCCCATATATTGTCATAAAACGCCACAGAATCAACGCCTTCCGACTGCAACGCTTCATCGCGAACCGCATCACCCAAGTAGAATTTTATTCGCGCACTGCCAGGAACCTTCGGAGCATCAGCCTTGTAGAGTGTATAGGGGTCTTTCCAGTCTGCAGCACGAAGAACAGTTTTTGTCGAGAACAAACATACCACAACCAGACATAACGCAATCATTGTCACCGACTTCGCTCCTTTTCCCAATTCTGCCACATCGACTTTCAGCAACTTCGCCAATGCCTCCACAAAAACTATCGCTGTAGCCAGCACAGGCACAAACAGAAACCTATCGGCAAACGACGAACCTATAAGATAAACGGTATTGGAATAAATGCTCATCGTCGTTACCCAAAAGAGAATACAGAACACGAAAATATTCCTTTCTTTTCTTATAAATAAACTATAAATAACATAGATAAGCATTATTACATAAAGTATAAATACAAGTAAAAATCGCCAATCCAAAAGCCCGACATACGGCAGTTCGGCAAACGAATAATCGCACGACTGCATATAAGGCACAAAGGCAAGCAACAGGTATTTCCCCATGAGCCACACCGCACTACCAAGACGAATATCCAAAGGCTGGTCGGCAAGGTAGTTCTGCATTAGTGTCACATACGAACTATGGTAATCGTGCCAAACCGACAAAACAGCATATCTCATTCCGAGATAAACTCCTGTGGATAAAATTAAAACAAATACTATATTAATGTATGGCTTTAAGTTTGTAAATAACGTAGATTTTGCCTTTTCAACCTTTTTCCCCTTTGGTTTTGCTGTAGTTTTGGCAACTTCAACCTGCTTCTTTTCACCGAAGAAATACACGACAAGCGGAATTGCGACAAGTGCAGTAATAGCACTTTCCTTCGAGAAGAACGACAGTGTATAAGCCAAAAACATCCACAACAGATTGATTTTCCGTCCGTTCTCAAAATATTTCAGAGCAGAAATCATTGCAAGCAGAAGGAACAGGAAGTAGCACAATTCGTCACGGCTCTTGATATTTGCAACCACCTCGGTGTGCATTGGATTTGCCGTGAAAATCAATGTTATAAGCAAGGGAAATATCCATGACCTCCGCTTGAACATCATCCTTAGCAACAAGAATAGCACAACGCTACAGACCGCATTCCACAACACATTCATAACATGGTAAAATGGGGTATTGTCGGGAGAAACCTCCCACTCCAACGCGAAAAGCAACTGAGACACAGGACGATACTGGAATGTTTCGGGCAGAAATTCGGCACCAGCCTGCGAATGGTTCATCATAATGTCCTTCCATCCCGAAATTCCTGCTGTAACGAACTTGTTATCCTTGAACAGAAAACTGTCATCGAGTACCCAGCCGTGATGAAAAGTGTTGGCATACAACATCATAGCAAACACAAAAACGAAAGCACACACACCTAAATCAATCAATTTGCTGCGTTTGCCATCATTTACATAATGTAGTCTATCTGTAGCGTCAAGCATAGTCAACTCAAATCGGCGCAAAGTTAACAAGTTTTTTGCGTATTGTATCCAAATAAGCATTACTTTTGTACCTCAAAATTTCAATGTTATAGTAATGAAAGCGAAAAAAATAATCTTTACCATCATCAGTGTGGCAATAGGTTTGTTCTTCATTGTTTCCGCTGTTCTCAAGATATTTACAATCAAGGAGTTTGAACTTTACATATATAGTTACGGAATATTCAACTACACGCTCTGCACCCTGTTTGCCCGCTGCCTGATTGCATTTGAAATGTGCGTAGGCCTGTGTCTTGCGCTAAAATGGTGGTACAGACTCGCTTGGTGGCTGATGCAACTATCACTTCTAGGTTTTACCGTTTTCCTAATCTTCGCACAACTCCGTGGCGATGCAAATTGCCACTGCATGGGCGACTTCGTGGAACTGAACCCGTTGCAGTCGATGATTAAGAACTTTGTGATAATGGCACTTCTCCTTGTCGTAAGGAATCAGGAAAACTGGAATTTCAGGTTCGAAAAGATAGTGAAACCATTGTTTGTCATCATAGTAGCAGCTATACCATTCATCGTTGTTCCTCCCGAAGTACTATACAACAAAATATACTCAAGCGACAGAAACATAAACACGCCAATATTCGAAAAGGCTTTGGCAGACAGCACCTTCTACAAATGCTACCCAATTATACGTCCAAACTACGAATACGACTCTACAACCTTCGTCACCGAAGACAAACCTTTGGAACTTACTGGACATAATGTACTTATGTTCGCCCATGCAGGCTGCAAGTACTGTCGCGAAGGAGCAAAAAGAATGTCATTGTTCTTCCGAGAGAACAGATTGGACAGGACAAGATGCAAAGTACTGATATTCGGAAACTTCCCGCCATTAAGCACCTACGATTTCATCAAGGGAACCGAAGCATACGGATTCGAATACCGCGAAATAGACCCCATCACATCACTCGACATCGTTGATGGAGAGTTCCCTACATTTATATTAACACAGGACGACAGCATAGTAAAATCGTTCGACCTGTGGGGACTAGAAGAGAGCACGATAAAGGAATTCCTCGAAGATAACACAGAACCTATTATTAACAATAACAAATAATTACATGAAATTCAGATTTTTAGCATTAGCAGTAATCGCCCTTGCCTTAGTTTCGTGCAAGGAGCAGAAACCGAAAATTGAAACCGCAGCAGACGAATCAATCGTATATTTCTGCAAGGACATTACCCCCGAAAACATTCTTAAGCTATACGAAGCACTAGGCGTGAAGCAGGAAGGCAAAATCGGTCTTAAAGTACATTTCGGTGAAGATGGAAACCAGAACTTCCTGAATCCGGAACTTTTGAGGCCACTGGTTGAAAAAGTCAACCCCACTTTCGTGGAAACCAACGTATTGTATGTAGGCAAACGTCGTTACACCGACTCGCACATAGCATTGGCAAAGGAACACGGATTTACCTTCGCCCCCATCGACATCCTTGATGCCGACGGCGAAACCGAAATCCCCGCCGAAGGGCTGAAGCACTACACAAAAATCAAGACTGGCAGCCACTTCAACGACTACGACAACTACATCATCTACTCGCACTTCAAAGGTCACGGATCAGCCGGTTTCGGCGGTGCAATAAAGAACGTATCTATGGGACTTGCCTCTCCTGGCGGAAAAATGGCAATGCACGCCACAAACTTCCCGACTACGGCCGACCCAGAAGCTTGCGTAAACTGCCAACGCTGTGTTAGCCAGTGTCCTGCACAGGCAATAACAATCGGAGAAAACGGACCTGTAATCGACACAACAAAGTGCATTGGTTGTGCAAAATGTATTGCCGAATGTCCGCTCAAGATTTTCAAGCCAGACTGGAAAGAAATCGAAGAAAACGTATTCCTTGAGCGTCTGGTTGAATATGCAAAGGTTCTTAGCGAAGCAAAACCAATGGTTTACATCAATGTAATGGACAACATTTCAAAGACTTGCGACTGTTCCGCAAAGGCTCCCGCCCCATTTATGGAAAAAGTCGGCGCTGTGGCTTCTACCGACATCGTTGCAATAGAAATGGCTTGCCACCAGCTAACCGCAGCAAAATACGGCAATGATGATGCATTCAAGGAAGTGAACGGTGTAAGCGGTTTCGGTCAGGTACAATATGCTCACCAGCTTGGAATGGGCAATATGAAGTATGTACTTGTTGATGTGATTACTGGCGAACGCATTAGCATCGAAGATGCGATAAAGTAATTTGAAAATTTGACGATTTGATAATTTCACACAATAAAAAAATCACGGTAGTTGCCGTGATTTTTTTATTATATTTCTAACTAAAATGGTAAAAATCTGCCTGTCCTTTTGCAATAGGCTTCGTACTCTTCCCCAAAGTCTTTGCGAAGACGCTTCTCCTCGGTACGCACCTGCACAAGCATTATGACTATAACCGCAGCAAAGACCAGTAGCGACTGCCACGTCCAAAGCCACACACACACACCAGCATAATATACGAAACTGCCTGTCAGCATAGGATTGCGACTAAGACGATAAGGACCACTAGTCATCAAATGCTTTGTTCGCGGAGCTACCTCGTGTCCAAAGGCATCCAATGGATTGCCATCGCCCTTGCGCTTCATATACACTATCGACCAAACACTTAGCGATATACCGACAACAGCAAGCACCACAGCCACAACAATACGCCATACACAGGCAAAACAAAGCTCAGGCATAAGCGACGCAAACCACATAACTGCCGGCACAAGCAGTACAAACAACAGTCCGCCAAGCACATAACCCAAAATATTCCTCATAGTTTTCATACATGCAAATTTAATACATTTCTATTGCATACTCCACCGACTTGTTTAGCAAGCTATTAAATGCGAAAGTTTGACGCAAGTCGGCAACCACATGTTCCACAAAATCATTGTCGAGAATATAACTTTCGTCAATGTCCTTCTCCACAAGAAAACTCTTAAGCCTATAATAATCAGCGAATTCATCTTCCGAATTAAAACCTGCTGGAACTTTCTTGAGAGAATCTTCCCACGAAAGAGAAAAGCCCTTTGCCTTGCGTATTGCCTTGTCGAAATTCTTGCCGTCGAGCATAATCTCCTCTCGTACACTCTTTACAAAACGAGGCTCAGGGCACCACAATCCGGCACAAATAAAATACCTAACATTGGGCTCAATATGAACATAATAGCCAGCATATCCGCTCTTTTTTCCGTGCGGACACACAAACGTACCTATGTGCTGCTTGTAGGGAGTCTTGTCGTGAGAAAAACGCAAGTCGCGGTAGATGCGATAAGTGCAGTCCTTAACTTGCAAGCCCTCTACCGACTTGTCGAAACTTGCAAGACCAGCAATCAGTTTCTGCGAAAACTCATTATGCACAGCCATCATCTCCTTGTACTGGTCCTTGTGAGCATCAAACCATTCCTTATTGTTATTCTGCTGTAACTGCTTGAAAAAATCCAAAACTCGTTTCATTGCTAAAATGCATTAAATCATCAAAATACATATCACACATTCTATAATCGCGAAATACGATGCGGTCATACTAATGCGATTTCATTTTAGGCAAAATTAATCAAAATCCGAATTCTCAAAAAAAATAGTTTTCAGCAAAAAGAATGCGTTTCAAAATTATTAGTATCTTTGTAGGTTATTTATTATAAAGGTTAAACAGATGAACGAAAACAAGAAAGCCATCCTTATGATACTTGACGGATGGGGAATCGGAAAGCACGACAAGGCCGATGTAATTGACTCGGCAAACACAATAAACTATCACAATTTTCTAAAGCAATATCCTCATTCGCAGCTTCTTGCCTGCGGTGAGAATGTCGGCCTGCCAGATGGACAGATGGGAAACTCCGAAGTTGGTCACCTCAACATTGGTGCTGGTCGCATCGTGTATCAGGACTATGGTCGCATCAACAACGCCATCGCCAGCGGCGACTTTTTCAAGAACGAAAAACTCAACGAAGCCTTCGACTATGCTCTGAAGAATGGCAAGCAGGTTCATCTGCTCGGACTTGTCTCCAACGGCGGCGTACACTCGTCGGACAAGCACCTCGAAGCACTGATAAAGATGTCGGATATGAAAGGTTGCAAGCATACTTTCGTCCACGCCCTCACCGATGGTCGCGACACCGACCCCAAGAGCGGAATCGGCTTCGTAAAGGGAATTGTCGATTATATGTCGGAAAACAAGTCAGCTGTAAAACTTGCCTCGCTCGTTGGTCGCTACTATACTATGGACCGCGACAAGCGATGGAACCGCATAAAACTTGGCTACGACTTGATGGTCAGTGGCATAGGCGAAAAATCGACAGACATAATTGTCTCTATGCAGAAATCGTACGACGAAGGCGTTACCGACGAATTCATAAAGCCGATAGTGATGGTTGACGGCAACGGCAATCCGCTCACGACCATTCAGCCCGATGATGTTGTCATCTGCTTCAACTTCCGCACAGACAGGCTTCGCCAGATAACCACCGCCCTCACCCAACAGGAATTTCCCGAAGAAGGAATGCACACCATTCCGCTCAAGTACTACACAATGACCTGCTACGACGAGAATTTCAAGGGCGTGAATGTTATCTACGGCAAGGAATATCCTCATAATACTCTAGGTGAGGTCGTTTCGCGCAACGGACTGAAGCAGTTGCGCATAGCCGAAACCGAAAAGTACGCACATGTGACCTTCTTCTTCAACGGTGGCCGCGAAACCGAGTTCGAAGGTGAAAAGCGCATACTCATCCCCTCGCCCAAAGTTGCCACCTACGACCTGCAGCCCGAAATGAGCGCGTTCATCGTCAAGGACAACCTTGTTGCCGAAATCAACAAGAACGAACACAACCTCATTGTTGTCAACTTTGCAAACGGCGATATGGTCGGACACACAGGCGTTTACAAGGCAATCTGGGAAGCAGTTGAGGATGTTGACAAGTGCATAGGCGAAGTGGTTGCCGCCGCCCGCAACAACGGCTACGATGTCATCATCATCGCCGACCACGGCAACGCCGACAACGCCGTCAATCCCGACGGTTCGCCCAACACAGCCCACTCGCTCAACCCAGTCCCCTGCATTGCCATTTCCGACAAGGTAAAATCGCTGAACAACGGCATCTTAGCCGATGTCGCCCCCACCATTCTGAAACTTATGAGCATAGAACAGCCAAAGGAAATGACAGGAAAGGCGTTGTATTAAGATAGGAAATTCATAGGCAATCGAATTCTTGCGACAGTGTCGCAAACATTTACAACTCCCTACTATTATGATATATAATAGATTTGGCAATGGCAGACAAATACCTTGGCAAATATCGTTCAGAAACACGGCGTGTCGATTGGCACGGATACAAGAGGAATAAGAGAGAAACGGAATAAAGCATTAAAAGAAACTAGACTATGGCAAAACAAGCAACATCCAAAGCATCAAAAAGCATGGAAACCGCCCTTTGGGAATCGTGCAACAAAATGCGAGGTTCGGTGGAACCTGCCGAATACAAGCATGTCGTATTGAGCCTTATCTTCCTGAAATATGCAGGAGACCGCTTCGAACAGCGAATGCACGAACTCATAGAGCAAGGCCTTGAAGAATACATCGACCAAGTGGATTTCTACACTGCCGACAATGTTTTCTACCTGCCGCAAGAATGCCGTTGGTCGTACATTATGCAAAACTCAAAGCAGGACAACATATTCCAGATTATCGACGACGCACTTGCCGACATTGAAAAGAAAAACAAGCAACTGGCAGGAGCACTTCCAAGCAACTACTACTCCAACCTGGGACTCGACAGGACAAAGTTTGCATCGCTGCTCGATGAAATAAACAAGCTCGACACGCAAAAGGACAAGGACAACGACCTGATTGGACGCGTTTACGAATTCTTTCTCGGCAAGTTTGCTATCGCCGAAGGAAAGGGCAAAGGTGAATACTATACCCCGAAATCAGTTGTCAACCTTATAGCCGAACTCATTGAGCCATACGACGGTAAAATATACGACCCTTGCTGTGGTTCGGGCGGTATGTTTGTGCAGTCGCTCAAGTTCGTACAATCCCACGGAGGTAACCGCAAGAACATAAGCGTATATGGACAGGAATTGACTAAAACCACATACAAGCTGGCACGAATGAACCTTGCCATACGCGGACTTTCATCGGACATTAGACTGGGCGACACATTCCACAACGACCAGCACAACGACCTGAAAGCCGACTACATTATGGCAAATCCGCCATTCAATCAGGCAGCCTGGCGCGAACAGAGCCAACTTGTGTCAGATGGTCGCTGGCAGGGATTCGACACTCCCCCTACTTCTAATGCCAACTACGGGTGGATACTGCACATACTATCAAAGCTATCGACCAACGGAGTTGCAGGTTTTCTGCTTGCCAACGGTGCACTTAGTGCCGATGGTACAGAACTGTCGATACGTAGCAAACTGCTCGAAAAGGGCAAAGTCGAATCTATAATCATTCTGCCTCGCAACTTATTCTATTCTACCGACATAAGTGTTACCCTATGGATTCTTAACAACAACAAGAAAGCCCATACCACGGTGAAAAACGGACAGGAAATCCACTACCGCGACCGTGAGCACGAGGTTCTGTTTTTCGACCTGCGCAACCTTGGCGACCCATACGAGAAGAAATACATAGAACTCGGTGATGCTCTCCGCAAGCGCGTTGCCGACACCTATCACCGCTGGCAACAGGAAGGATACGAAGAAACCTACCACGACGAACCCGAATTTTGCAAATCGGTTGACCTTGCAACTCTCAAGGACAAAGGCTATTCGCTTGTGCCAAGCAAATATATCGAGTTCATAAACCGCGACGAGAAAATCGACTTTGATGTGAAGATGAAGCAACTGCAAGGCGAAATGCGCGAACTGCTGAAGCAAGAAGAGGAAAGCGAAAAAGAACTGAAAGAACTTTTTGAAAAATTAGGTTATAAACTCTGAGATTCAACATATTAGCACAATCATTTATTATAAAACTTTATAATTGTTTATAAATTATAAAGAATAATAAAATATTTTTGTATTTTTGTAGCCGAAAAAATATATGCTAACATGATTGAAAAACCGCCAACAACAAACTATATAGAAGCCGCCAGTACAATAATGACGCCTCAATATTCCAAACTGGAACCGCTTATAAACAAAATAAACGACGAATATGAATATTGGGACAGTGTAAAGTACAAAAAACGCCCAGAAGGTTATTCTGCAGAACAACTTTGGAATTATGTAAAGTTGTCTCGATTTATGAAGAATACAATACTTTGGGACAAATACGGCATTCACATGTGCATAACCAACTACATGCAACAAACATGTCATGAGTTAGATATGAATTTTGGTGGTTTTTGGGGCAGTGAATCAATATTGCCGCCCCAAGAGAAAGAACGGTACCTTGTCAGTTCGTTGATGGAAGAGGCAATCTCTTCGAGCCAGATGGAAGGCGCATCAACAACTCGCGTTGTTGCAAAAGAAATGCTTCGCAAAAAGATATCGCCTAAAAACAAATCGCAGCAGATGATTGTTAACAACTATAACACCATACAATATATAGTCAACCATCGGGACGAACCGCTTACCAAGGAAAGCCTTTTGCACATCCACAAACTTATGACAGATAATGCCATTGACAATCCAGATGCCGCAGGTCGTTTCCGCGACAACGACGACGTAGTAGTAGCAAACATAATGGAGAACGAAATAGTCCATCGTCCACCATCGGTCAACGACATACCGGCATTTGTCGATACACTTTGTACTGTATTCAACACCGACTCTTATAAAACATTCATCCATCCTATTATCAGGGGGATCATTATACACTTCATGGTAGCATACATGCACCCATTTGCTGATGGCAACGGACGTACAGCGCGTGCACTTTTCTATTGGTATATGCTTAAAGAAAAATATTGGATGACAGAATATCTATCGATTTCAAGAATCATAGCACGTTCAAAGATCAGCTACGAAAAATCGTTCCGCTACACAGAAATGGACGGAAACGACATCGGTTATTTTGTAACATACAATCTAAAAGTCATACAGAAGGCATTCCAAGAGCTTCAACAATACATCCAGCGCAAAACTGCAGAGAAAGAAGCCGCTTCTTCGTTTATGCTACTTGGCAACATCAACGAACGCCAAGCGCAAATCATTCAGCTATATATCAACAAGCCAAAAGAAATACATACTGTCAAAGACTTCGAAATCAAATTCTCCGTCACTGCCATGACTGCAAAACGCGATATCGTAGGGCTTGTTGAGCGCGGAATACTTGAAGAAATATCAATCAACAAGGTAAAGAAAGGGTATGTCAAAGGCGCAAGATTTAATGATGCCATTGCCCAAAACAAAAAACAAACTTTATAATTGTTGCAAAATTATAAAGAATTAGCAAGACACAAACACCATACTGAACGCCAAAAATTAGGGGAATTTTTCCTAAAACTTCCCCTAAATTCCTTTATCTCTCGTTCTAAAAACAATTATCTTTGTGACCAAATAACAAACAAAAAAAAAAAAATGACACCCTACCACTGCCTAGGCGACTACATACGCGAAGTGAACGTTCGGAACCGCGACTTGAAAGTGACGAAACCAATGGGCATTAATATTGACAAGCATTTCATGCCGTCAGTAGCAAATGTTATTGGAACAGATTTGTCAAACTACAAAATGGTGCATAAGAAACAATTTGCTTGCAATCTAATGCATGTTGGCAGAGACGAAAAGATACCGATGGCAATGATGACAGAAGATGAAACAATTATAGTTTCCCCTGCATATTTCGTATTTGAGATAATCAAAACAGATATGTTATTACCAGAATATCTAATGATGTGGTTTTCTCGTCCAGAATTTGACAGAAATGCATGGTTCTATACCGATGCGGATGTACGCGGTGGAATGGACAAAAAAGCATTTATGGATATGCGTCTTCCCGTCCCCACCCTTTCCCGCCAGCGCGAGCTAGTTGCCGAATACGAAACCCTTACCCGCCGCATCCGCCTAAACGAGCAGATGATTGCCAAGCTTGAGGAAACCGCACAGGCATTGTATAGGAAAATGTTTGTGGAGGGGATTGATAAGGAAAAGTTGCCAGAGGGATGGAGAATGGGGAAATTTGGGGAAGTATGTGGAATAAATACCGATAACATTTCATCGAAAGATAAATTTAAGGAAATAGATTATCTTGATAGTAGCAGTGTGACGAATAATAAATTCGATGCGTACCAACATCTAATAATAGGAAAAGATGAAATACCAAGTAGGGCAAAAAGAAAAGTAAAAACTAACGACATTGTCTATTCAACGGTACGCCCCAATCTCAAGCACTATGGAATAATAAAAGGTAATGTTGGCAATGTTGTTGTTTCAACTGCTTTTGCTGTAATACGTTCAAATACACCTGAAATATCTAATGAGTTATTGTATATGATTCTTACAGATGACTCTTTTACTGAAATACTTCAAGGAATAGCAGAAATGAGCAAGGCAACTTATCCTTCTATTACACCGGAAAATATTATGGAATTGAAAGTTGCTTTGCCAAAACGAATGGATAATGTTTTTTCTGAATTAAACCAGCAGGTGAAACAAATATTTGAAAATATTGCGATTAGACATAAAGAGAACTCAAACCTAACAGAACTACAGTCTTTACTGCTTGCCAAGATGGGGGATCTGTAAAAATGGCAGAGTGACAGGATCATATAACAGCATTGTTATATTTTCATACACAAGACTGACTTAATGTCAGTCATTATTGGCATATTCAATACATATTAACAAATGGTATGGTTATTGAGCAAAGATGTGGCGTTAACGCCTCATAATCTTTGTATTTAGCGAGGATGAGGGGGGAAATTAAAACAATTATAGCTATGGGACTTTACGAAGGCATAAAAGATGTTGCAAAAATTGTACAAAAAGCAGACAATGTTGAACTATATCGTCAACTAATCGATTTAAGCGCACAGGCATTAGATATGCAAGCCACTATAAATAAATTAACGGAAGAAAACGCCGAACTCAAGAAAAGACAAGATTTAGAAGAACGCATAGAACGCCATCAAGAACTTTACCTAACTTTAAAGGGCGATGAAAACAACATCTTCTATTGCTCACATTGCTGGGATAGTGATGGAAAATTGATTCAAATGTCAACAAAGAATGGACTTTACCAATGCCCACATTGTCAACAGAAAGGAATACATGACAAAGATGCTTACAATGAAAAAATGAATAAAAGCAAACCTTTCTACGCTCCTCCCAAAAGCAGAAAATGGTAGAATTTGATGCAGATTTTTCTTGACAAACAGAATGGCGGAATTGTACAAGAATAAATATCGGGGATTGCCACACAGGTTGCGCGGATGGGATTATGCAGGAAACGGGTATTATTTCATAACCATTGTCACACACGAACGCAAAAATTATTTCGGTCAAATCGAAAATGGCGAAATGATATACAGCGAAATGGGGAAAATCGTATATGAAGAATTTTTCAAATCGTTCGAAATTCGCGAAGAATTGTTTCTGGGGGAATTCGTATTGATGCCCAACCATTTGCACGCAATAATAATATTGAACAAACCGGAATGCACGAACGGCGATGTAGGGTCGCACGGCCGTACGACCCTACACGACCGTTCACAACAACCACCAAAATTCGAACGCAAACCAAAATCCATTTCGTCATTCGTTGCATGTTTCAAATCATCAACAATACACCGCATCGACGATTGGATTGACGCGAACGGATTGAATATCAAAAAATTCAACAAGGACAACAAATTGTGGCAACCTAATTACCACGACCACATTATTCGCAACGAAACAGAATACCACAACATTTCCAAATATATCATCGAAAACCCTATGAAATGGGAAGAATCCGGACAAACACCATAACCCGATGATTTATTTTCTCTATCCGCAACACAATGGCACAGATTTTTAGCTCGCGTCAGCCACAATCGTAAATCGTAATTCGTCAATCGTAAATAATATTATATCTTTGCACAATGTTAGAATTTACAGCAACCGACCGAAAGGAGAATAGCAATGCCCTACTTCAACGAAAGCCAATTGGAACAATCGATTATCAGCCTGCTCGAGGCGCAAGGCTACCAATATGTTAAAGGAGAAAACATCGAGCGCAACCTAGATGAAGTTGTACTGCAGGACGACCTTCGCACCTACCTGCGCAACCGCTACCGCAACGACTGCATCACCGAACAGGAAGTCGAAAATGCCGTACGCCGAATAATGCAACGCGATGGTGGTTCGCTATACGACGAGAACAAGCAAACTATATCGCTGATAATGAACGGTTTTTCGCTAAAACGCGAAGACTGCACAAAAGCAAACCTATACATACACCCGATAGCTTTCGACAAGGCTAACCAAAAGCACAATATCTTCAAGATAGTCAACCAGTTCGACATAATCGGACAGGAACACCGCATACCCGATGCCATCATCTTTGTCAACGGTCTGCCGATGGTGGTCTTCGAATTCAAGAATGCAATCAAGGAAAACACAACCATCGAGAACGCCTACAACCAGCTCACCGTGCGCTATCGCCGCGACATTCCCGCCCTGTTCAAATACACGGCTTTCATAGTCATCTCCGACGGCGTAAACAACAAGTTCGGAACACTTTACACTCCGTACGAATTCTTCTATGCGTGGCGCAAGATAAACGCCAAGGACAAGGCAAGCGACAGCATTCCGTCGCTACGCACAATGGTTGACGGACTTTTCCGCCACGACAGGCTGCTAGATGTAATACACAACTTCATCTATTTCCCCGACACCACAAAGCAGGAACAGAAGTTCATCTGCCGCTATCCGCAATACTTTGCAGCTCGCGCATTGTACCAGAATATCCTGAACCACAGTCATCTGCGTCCCGATGGAGACGGCAAGGGAGGCATATATTTCGGTGCTACCGGCTGCGGGAAGTCGCTCACAATGCTTTTTCTCTGCCGACTGCTGATGAAAAGCAAGCAACTTTCAAGCCCAACCATAGTACTCATCACCGACCGCACCGACCTTGACGACCAGCTTTCGCGATTGCTTGTAAACGCCAAAAAGTTTGTCGGCGACGAAATGATTGTTCAGGTCGATAGCCGCGAGGACTTGAAAACCAATCTTGAAGGACGTAGCAGCGGTGGCGTGTTCCTAACCACAATTCAGAAATTCTCGAAAGACATAAACTGCCTGTCGCAACGAGCCAACATTATATGTATCAGCGACGAAGCCCACCGTTCGCAGACTCAGCTCGACGAAAAGGTAGTTGTAACCGACACTGGAGTAAAACGCTCGTACGGCTTCGCCAAATATCTGCGCGATTCGCTGCCCAATGCAACATACGTAGGATTTACAGGCACGCCAATCGACTCGGCAATAGAGGTTTTCGGCGACATTGTTGACGAGTATTCGATGATTGAAGCCGTACAGGACGGCATTACCAAACGCATTGTATATGAAGGTCGTGCATCGAAAGTCATTGCCGACAGCCAGATGCTGAAAGATATAGAGGCATACTACGACCGCTGTGCAGAAGAGGGCTCAAACGAATACCAGATTGAAGCCAGCAAGAAGGCAATGTCGCAGATGTGCGTGGTACTCAACAACCCCGACCTTATACAGCGTCTTGCAGACGACTTTGTTCGCCACTACGAACGCCGTGTAGAAGAAGGCAGCACCGTAAAAGGAAAGGCAATGATTGTATGCGCCGACCGCACAATCGCCTATTCCATCTACAAGGCAATAGTTTCGCTGCGTCCCGAATGGGCGGAGGTCAAGACCTGCTGCGACGGGGAAATACTTACAAAAGAGGAAGAGGAGAAAATCAAGCCCATCGAAAAAATCAAACTGGTGTGCATACGCCAGAAAGATGACGCCCCCGAACTATATAAACTGCTTGGCAGCGACGAGGAACGCAAGAAGCTCGACTTGCAGTTCAAGGAGGAGAAGTCAAACTTCAAGATAGCCATAGTGGTAGATATGTGGATTACGGGCTTCGATGTTCCTTGTCTCGACACAATGTACTGCTACAAGCCACTGCAGATGCACACGCTTATTCAGACCATCAGCCGCGTAAACCGTAACTATCCGGGCAAGGAGAAAGGTCTTGTCGTCGATTACCTTGGCATCAAGAAGAAATTCAATGCCGCAATGAACCGCTACGCCAACGGCAAAAACGAAGGTACGCCTGTAGAGGTAATCGAAAACGCACTAAAACTGTTCCGCGACGAACTGGACATTCTGCGCCGTATGTTCAACGGGTTCGACTACCAGCCCTTCTTCTACGGGAAACCGCTCGAACAGCTTGAATGCCTGAACAATGCAGCAGAACTAATGATGACTACCGAAGAAGGTGAAAAGCGGTTTGTCCGCCACACCAGCACGATGAAGACATCGTACAACCTATGTTGTAACCACGACAGCATTAGCAACGAGGAAGTCAACGATGTCCATTTCTTCAGTGGTGTACGCTCAGTCATTACCAAGATCACCAGAGGAGTCGCCCCCGACACAACTCAAATGAACCGCCATGTGCTGAAGATGGTAAACGAAGCACTTGTGTCGGAAGAAGTTGTGGAACTTAACAACATGATACTCGACAAGATTGAGGAGATTGACCTGTTGGCATCCAAATACCTAGAACGCTTGAAACGACTGCCTTTGAAGAATACCAAGGTAAAACTTATGGAGCAACTGCTAAAGCGTGTAATAGATTGCGTAAGGACAGTCAACAAGATGAAAGCCACGGATTTCTCGGAGCGGCTGCAAGGCATAATCAAGCAATACAACGACCGTAGCGACGACATAGTTATGGCCGACGAGATTGTTACAGAAGTTGCAAACCAGCTTGCACAACTTTTCGAGGACATCAAGAAAGATGCAGTTTTGCCCGATGGCATTCCCGACATTGAAGTCAAGTCGTTTTACGACATACTCAAGGGAGTTGCAGAACGCTATGGCTTTGCCGACAAATACACGGAAGAAGAGTACATTGAACTGGCAAAGAATGTAAAGGAAGTCGTTGACGACAAGTCCAAATACATCGACTGGGACAAGCGCAGCGACATCAAGGCGGAAATGAAAGTTGCAATTATTCTAACTCTTGCCAAGGGCAAATATCCGCCAGCCACCCGCGACGAGGTTTTCCGTGCCATCTTCGAACAAGCCGAAAACTTCAAGAAAAACAAGGACATAAGCGACACTAAACAATATTCTCGCGGTGCCGATTATTCGCTAATGGTATCGGAACCAGAATTCTGCGAAGAATAAATATGAACAAAACGATTGATATTTTTACTAATTTCGCACCTTATAATTATTACTAGCAAATGACACACAAACTCACTACCATATCGCTCTGCATCATCGCCTTGCTCGCTTTCGTAGCTTGCAACAAGGAAAACGAAATTCCTGCCGACGTGGAATTTGCCGCCGACAAGCAGTACTTTCCGTTACAGACCGACAAGGCTCTGATTTACAAGGTAACAGAAATCAACATTGACAAACCGAGCGACTACTACGATACCGCTGTTTACTACCTGCGCGAACGCACCGACATTCCTTTTATCGACAATGAAGGCGACACCGCCTACCGCATCGAACGCTACAAGTCGCCAACACAAAGCTACAACTGGAAAATCAGCGACGTGTGGGAAGCCAAGCTAACTACCTATACCGCCGAGAAAGTCGAAGAAAACCAAAGGTTTATCAAGATAAAGTTTCCGCTTGTAAAAGGCAAGAACTGGAATGGCAACCTGAAGAACGAACTCGATGCAAAGGACTGCACAATAACATCGTTATCGTCAACATACAATAACGGAAACATTCATCTTGACTCATGCATTTCAATCACACGCGACAGCAGCCTATCACAAATAAGCAAGATTTACGACGTTGAAATATACGCAAGAAACATCGGACTGGTATATAAGGAGATAACTGACATAAACTCGCAGGAAGTTGTGTATGGAGTGCCGATTGAAAACAGAATATATCGCGGAACGATTTATTATCAAGAACTTATTGGAATAGAAGAATGAAGAAAACACTTTTGATAGCAACCTTGATTGCACTTTGCACTGGCGCATTTGCCCAGATTGGACCGGACTTGTACTTCATCGAATTCACCGACAAGAACAATACCCCCTACTCGCTCGACAATCCTCTGGAATATCTGAGCCAAAGGGCTATCGAACGCCGACAGGCACAAAACATTGCCATCGACTCGCTCGACTTGCCAGTAAATCCGTCGTACATTGCCGCCTTGCAGGAACTTGGACTTGAAATCGTCAACCCTACCAAATGGCTCAACGGCACAACCGTCCGCACCGATGATTACAACCTTGTTTTACAGGCACGTAACCTTCCTTTCGTGAAGTCAACGCCAAGATTCGAAATCGACACCGTTGAAACTGCCAAGAAAGTCAACAAGACAATGATGGTAAAAGGAAACAACCCGAGCACAAACATTCTCGCACCTAAATACACTGATTCAGAATACGGATTTTCATACAATCAGATAGCTCTTCACAACGGACACTTGCTTCACGCAGAAGGATTTAAGGGCGAAGGTATGCTCATTGCTGTTACCGATGGCGGTTTTACCAATGCCGACCAGATGAGAAGCCTTGAATACCTGCGCAACTCGGGAAGAATTGTTGCCACCCGCGACTTCGCCTACGGAAATTCATCGGTTTACGGTCACCACGCACATGGTTCGATGGTGCTATCGATAATGGCAGGCTACCTGCCAGGCGAATACATTGGTTGCGCCCCCGAAGCCGACTACATACTCATCACCAGCGAAAGCGATGACTACGAGGAAATTATCGAGGAGTTCAACTGGGTTTCGGCAATAGAATACGCCGACAGCATGGGCGCCGACCTCGCAAATGTTTCCCTCGGATATGTCGATTTCGACAGCGAACGCTACAACCATTCACGCGACGACATGGACGGACATACCAATCCCAGTAGCATCGGAGCCAACATCGCCGCCAGCAGAGGAATGATTATTGTAGTTGCCGCAGGAAATAGCGGACAGGACGAGAACGGACATGTGTGGATTGGTGCACCTTCGGATGCCTATGACATTATAACAGTTGGAGCTATCGACGTTTACGAAGACTGTGCACCTTTCAGTTCTTACGGATTCGTTGAAGAAAATCGCATAAAACCCGACATCGTTTCTGTTGGATGGAATGCTTACGCCGACTACATAAACGACTCAATAGCGACTGGTTCTGGAACATCGTTCGCAACACCGCTTAGCACAGGACTTATCGCTTGCTTCTGGCAGAAATTCCATGACAAAACAAGTGCAGAAATCCGCGAAGCAATATTTTCGGCAACTCGCCCAACAAATCCTATCTGGGACGGTGATACAACGCTGACAACTGGAACGCCAAACATATTTACTGGTCGCGGAATTGTCGACTTTGAGGTGGCATCGAACCTGTTGACAGAAAAAACAGAAAATCAAGCCTCATTCGGAATCGAACTCTACCCTACCCCGACTTCCGACATTATTACAATAAACCTCAATTCCGACAAGAAGGCTCAGATGAACATCTTCTCGATCGACGGAAGACTTCTCGACTACAAGAAAAACGTTTCGCACGAAGCAAAATACGACTTCGCGAAATACCCGGCAGGAAAATACATTGTCAGCATCAGTATCGACAAGCAAATCGTTTTCTCGCAAACCATCATCAAGCAATGAGCGAAGAGGTTAAGACATACACGCTCAGCGAATTACAGCACGAAATAAAGGAAAGCATTTCGGAGCAATTTCCGTTTGCCGTATGGATTGTTGCCGAAATAAACACACTTACCCGTCACAAAAGCGGACACTGCTACATGGAGCTTGTGCAAAAGTCGAAGACATCCAACAGCATAATCGCACAGGCACGGGCAACGGTCTGGGCAAACAAGTTCAGTTTCATATCGGCATACTTCGAAAGTGAAACCGACAGCGAACTCGCAGCAGGAATGAGCGTAATGCTTCAAGTAACTATAGCTTACCACGAAGTTTACGGTCTGTCACTCAACGTAATAGGTATAAATCCAACCTACACCATCGGCGACATGGAGCGCGCCAAGAAGGAAATCATTGCACGGCTCATCAATGAAGGTGTCTTCGACATGAATAAAACACAGTCGTTTCCCGCTGTGGTACAGAACATTGCCGTAATCTCATCTAGTACCGCCGCTGGCTATGGCGACTTCGTAAACCATCTCGAGACAAACACTTACGGATACCATATAAACATAACGCTTTTCGAAGCTGCAATGCAGGGTGAACAGACAGAAACTTCGGTACTTGATGCTCTCAACCGAATTGGCGAGGAATACGAAAACTACGATGCAGTGGCGATAATCCGTGGTGGCGGTTCCAAGAACGACCTTTCGTGGTTCGACAACTACAACATCGCCTATATGGTCACACAGTTTCCGCTTCCTGTGATTTCGGGCATCGGTCACGAACGCGACGAATCGATTGTAGATATGGTTGCCCACACCCGCCTGAAAACGCCAACCGCAGTCGCAAACTTCATAATCGACTACAACGCACAATTCGAGGAGCAGGTTGACTCTACATCATCAGAAATTTTCGGCATAGCAAAGGAATTCCTGATGAGCAGCGAGATGTATCTCAACAACATGACAATGAGCATAATGAAGATTCGCACTCTCCTATCGAAACACACCGAACGCTGCGACAGGATAATGTCGGAAATCCGCACCGGACTGAATGTACGCATGAAGGAAGAGGAAATGAAACTCAATATGATTGGAAACAAACTAGAAACTTCACCCAAACGTCTCATTTCTGAGCATGAATCTCATCTCAATGGAATTAAGGATCTTATTTCCCGTACAACAAAGCACCACATCGAGAAGGCAAACGAAAAGTTGAGTTTCCTCGAGCATAGGCTCACTCTCAACGACCCACGCACAATACTCAAGCGTGGTTATTCCATCACTCGAATCAATGGAAAAGTCGTCACCAACGACCTTGAAACCAACGATGGCGACATTATGGAAACATTGCTGTACGATGGAATGGTTACAAGTGTGGTAAAGAAATAATAATCAAAATTATTGTTGTCCGCTAAATACCCATCCAGTCATTCCGTAAAACAAAGCGAACCGACTAAGGAACGTGTCGTGTGAGCCTGTTTGTACGGAATCTGTTCTATAATAATACGTTAACAGATTCCGGATAACCGATTTCACACAGCTCCCCGTTCCGTATCGCTGGTTCAATCAGGTTTTCGGAATGACAAGCCCCATCATCAATATTCTTATGTAAAACATTGTCAACAATGGACTTATGGCGTTTGTGCATTTTTTTAGCGGACACCAATAAATCAAAATAATATACCTATTACAACATTTATCACAACACTCATTGCGGACAACAAACCGCAAAACATGCGGACTATTTTTCTTTATTAACCGCAGAATATGCGGATAAAAATTTGTAGTTAACCGCAAAAGCATTATTTTTGTGGCGATAAAAAATGCGATAGAAATGTATATTCACGAATACGACAATTGGACTGACTTTACATGGAATACCGACTTAGTCATCGATATGCTGTCCGAAGCAGATCGGGCAATAGGCTTCTTATCGGGCAGACTGAGAGAAATCGGTTTCGATACCCAGATGCAAGCCACATTGGAAAACATAACCAATGACATCATATATTCATCTGAGATAGAAGGCGTTGACTTGAATGTTGACGAAGTAAGGTCGTCAATAGCAAGGAAACTTGGCATCTGCATTCCAAACGAAAAGGACTCGACGCATTACATTGAAGGAATTGTCGAAATGATGCTCGATGCAATATACCACTACGACACGCCACTTTCCAACGAAAGGCTTTTTGGTTGGCACTCTACCCTATTTCCCAACGGACGTAGTGGCTACTCACAAATAAATGTCGGCAAATACAGAACCGAGGGCATGAAGGTAATATCGGGAGCATTTGGTCGTGAAAGAGTACATTATGTTGCACCGACCGCTGAATCGGTGCCGCTTGAAATGCAAAAATTCATCGACTGGTTCAACAATCCCGAAGTAAAGCCTTCGCTGGTAAAGTCGGCAATTGCACATTTCTGGTTTGTTTGCATACATCCTTTTGATGATGGCAACGGACGAATTGCACGCGCATTGTCGGACATGGTGCTTTCGCAGATTGACAAAAGCAAATTCCGATATTTCAGCGTATCGCGGCAAATTTGCGCCGACAAGAAGAAATACTACAAGGTGCTGGAACGAGTTTCACGCAACGACCACGACATTACCGAATGGATAATCTGGTATCTTCAGTGCATTGTCGATGCCGTAAAGTCGGCTGATTCGGTATTGAGCGGCATACTTTGCAAAACAGTTTTCTGGCATACTCATTCGGAAGTGCCAATGAGCAAAAGGCAGAAGGATATGCTTAGGATTTTCCTTGACGGGCAACAGAAACTTACTGTCAAGAACTGGAGCGGAAATGCCAAAGTATCACACGACACCGCTGCCCGCGACATCGACGACCTTGTTCAGAAAGGAGTATTATTCCCGACCAAAGGACAAGTAAGAAACGTGTCGTACAACTTCATTTACACAAAACAGAGCGATTTTATGCAGCATTTCAGCGACGTAGCCATAGAAAATAGAGATGGAAACAACTACATTTCCACACTTTTTGACAATACGGAAATGCTAAGCGAGAAAATCGACGACCTTGATATTCTACGTCTACGGCAAGATGAAATAAACATTGAGGATTTGGTGTGGAAATATTTCGCATGGAAAATTGAAGACTAGGCTTTTCCGCAATCGGCATTACATTCTGCAATATCCTTCAGCGCACACCTCTCCAACTCCTCGCATTTTGCACACTTGATATTACGTTTCCGCATCTCTGCATTGTGACCTATTTCCGTTTCTGGGAACTTCTTCTTTTTACTGAAAAACACCTGCAAGCCAATCGCCACAAAGCAAATGGCTACAAGCACTATAGTTACCAGTAATATGAGTAGAAATGTATTCATATTTGTTGCAAAATTAATCAATATTGAAATAATAAAAAAATTTCAAAAAGAGTCCCCTGAGCCTGTCGAAGGGAATTATCATTATACAGACCTCCAACACTTCGACCCTTCGACAGGCTCAGGGAGCGAAGCTCTGTGAGCTATAGTGCTGGAATTATACAAAAAAAAGCGAAACCTTTCGGTTCCGCCTAAACAACATTATGAAGTTATGAAAAATGCTACTTGCTTAACCAGCCATTGATTTCCTCGATGGTTGGATTCTGAAGACCAAGCTTGTGCTTCTTGTTCATTCCGCACAATGTCGGGTGCAACTTCTGGGCAGTCATTTCCTTTAGTTGCTTTACGGTAGTGATACCGCACTTGTAAATTACCTTTGCCCATTCTTCGCTGATACCCAATGCAGTGTAGTCCTCGAGATTAAAGGTATCGGCCTTCTTTTCGGGACGCATCTGCGGGAAGAAAAGAACATCCTGTATCGAAACCGAGTTGGTCATAATCATCGACAGACGGTCGATACCGATGCCCAAGCCAGCCGTCGGAGGCATACCGATTTCCATAGCGGTTAGAAAGTCTTCGTCGAGCATCATGGCTTCTTCGTCGCCACGCTTTGCAAGCAACAGTTGCTGCTCGAAACGGTAGCGCTGGTCAACAGGGTCGTTAAGTTCCGAATATGCGTTGCAGATTTCCTTTCCATTGCAAACAGCCTCGAAACGCTCAACCAAACCTTCCTTCGAACGGTGCTTCTTTGCCAATGGAGACATTTCAATTGGGTAATCGGTGATGAAAGTCGGCTGAATGAGCTTAGATTCGCAGCATTCACCAAAGATTTCGTCAATTAACTTGCCCTTGCCCATGCTGTCGTCAACCTCCACTCCTACTTTCTTTGCAACTTCGCGAAGTTCAGCCTCACCCATCTTTGAAATGTCGATGCCGCTGAAATGCTCGATTGCTTCGAACATGGTGTAGCGTTTCCACGGACGCTTGAAATCGATTATATTTTCGCCAACCTGAACCTTAGTGCTTCCGTTGGTGTCGATAGCAATCTTCTCAACCATTTCCTCAACCAAGTCCATCATCCAGTTGTAGTCCTTGTAGGCAACGTAGAGTTCCATCTGTGTGAACTCAGGATTGTGGAAACGGTCCATACCTTCGTTGCGGAAGTCCTTTGCGAACTCGTAAACACCGTCGAAACCACCGACGATTAGACGCTTCAAGTAAAGTTCGTCAGCAATACGGAGATACAAAGTCTGGTCGAGAGTATTGTGGTGAGTCTTGAACGGACGTGCAGCAGCGCCACCGTACATAGGCTGAAGAATCGGGGTTTCGACCTCGAGGTAACCCTTAGCATTGAGGAACTGACGCATCGAATTGGTAAGCATGGTACGCTTTATGAAAGCCTCCTTGACCTGCGGATTTACAATCAAGTCCATAGAGCGGTTGCGGTAACGTTGCTCGGGATCGCTGAAAGCATCGTAAACCTTGCCGTCCTTCTCCTTAACTATTGGCAGCGGATGCAAGGACTTGCTGAGAACGGTAAATTCCTTCACGTGAACCGAAATTTCGCCCATCTGTGTGCGGAAGGCAAAACCCTTGACACCGATGATGTCACCGATGTCGAGAAGTTTCTTGAAAACCTGATTGTACATAGTCTTGTCTTCGCCTTCGCAGATGTCGTCGCGGCGGAAATACAGCTGGATACGACCTTTTTCGTCCTGAAGTTCGGCAAAAGATGCATTACCCATGATTCTGCGGCTCATCATACGACCGGCAATCGAAATGTCCTTCAAGTCTTCGGGCAGATTGTCGTCGCTGAACCTGTCGAGAATATCCTTAGTATTGGTCGTCACCTTGAATTCTGGTGCCGGATATGGATTTATACCTAAATTTATCAATTCCTTCAACGCCTCGCGACGGAGGATTTCCTGTTCGCTTAAACCTAAATATTCCATTCGAAAAAAATTTTTGCAAAATTACATAAAATATTCGGAATAGAAGAACAAAAAAACAGACCGCCATTGGCAGCCTGTTCCTTATCGTTTTCATTGCAAACCAACACTATTCCTTCATAAGTGCAGATTGCTTTTTCAGAACAAAATCTCCCTTGGAAGTTTCAACAATACATTTCTCAGCATTCGGAACAGAAACAACCTTTCCCGTCTTGACACCAAAGATTTTGTTTCCAAACCTTACTGAATTACCGAGCTTAAAAGCGGACGATTCACCACCTTTCGGATAAATGTACTTGGGAGTCTTTTTCAATTCCTTTCCATCGGAGTTTGCAACAATGCAAGTTCCATCTGTCTTTACAGCCTTAACCGAAACCGGCTGGCATTTCCCGAAACTGAAGAACGAAGAGCAATAAACCTCATCGCCAGACTTATAGGTTACAGCAGGAGCAACAACTTTGGTTTGCTTAGTTGGTTCTGCTGTTTTTTCTACAGGCTTTACAACATTGACATTTGTATTCACCGTAGCAGACTCCGTCTGAACCATCGATGTATTTCCTATAGGCATAAGGTTATAATGTATTTTCTTTGGCTTCTGCTTGTAAAGGTTGCCAGTTGCAAAATCAACTACCAGCCACAATACACCAGTACAAATATCAAGTATAAAAAATCCTGCGCTGAACTTACGGTTTGTCGTAACAGTCTGTGTTTCGTAGCCTTGTGCCTTGATGTCAATCGTATGCTGCGCGTTCTTCATAGTCTTATGAATCTTGAAATTGCAAGGAGCAGTACCAACATAGTTTCCATCAACATAAACATTTGCATTTGCTGGTGTTCCATCGTAAACGCGAATCTTGGTCTTGCCACCGCTCAATATAGTGGCGCAACTCGAAAACAAAATACTTGCTATAAGCAAGAAGCAAACAAATCCTATAAATCCTTTTCTCATACGTTAATTATTATTCATTACACAAATCAAAATTTTCTTCCGATTCAATGCCATCGTTAGCAACAGCCTCATCGTCATCCATAAACTCATCGTAATTAAGCAATTCCGCTTCACCCTTTACATTAGTCGGAGCATTGCGAGTGTAAGTATAACCACAATCAACCTGTACGGTATATGTTGAAGTTGAAGGCCAAAATGTATAACCGCTTTGCTGAGTAAACTTCACTGTGTACTCGCAACCAGCCTCAACGGTATACGTACCCGACGAATTGCCCTGTACAGTAACGGAATAATTAGTGTTGTTAGATGCACAAGTAATATCAACAGTATATGGCACGCTGTTGCCGTTTACATATTTGATTTTTGAAGTACCACATTTGATTGTGTAATAGTAATATCCACCCGACGAAACATTGGAGCAATCAACGGTAAAGGGCTCGATATTGATATTGTTTGGATGGTCAAAATATCCGGAAGACTGTTCCACCTTGTGCACTTCCGTAGTATTGCACTTGCATTTTATAATCTTTGTGCTGTTCGCAGGAACCGAATATGTTCCAATCAGCACGCCATCGCGCGTCTGTGTAACGCGATACGGATACTTATGTGTATTTATGTACTTGAAGTCCTTATAGTCATCTACAGGTTGGCTTCCACTAGAGTTTCCGTTTCCACTTGTCGAACCGCCTCCCGTTGGAACATCAATAACATGCAGATATTTTGTCATTGTGTTTTCTGCTCTGCTCGAATAAGCGGTAAGGCTAACACGTTTATCGCCAGGAGTTGAAAAACTAACTGGCTCTGGTATCCACGAATAATCTCCTATGCCGTCTATCTCCCAATAAAAACTGGAAGCATTGACCGACATATTCAAGAAACGGACATTCTCGTTAACATATACCGTACTTGGTGTCATTGAAAAATCAGCAACTGGATGTTTACGGCAACCGAACATCGTCATCAACAAAACCAAAATCACAATTATAAACAGTTTCTTCATATTACTAATTTATTAAACATATTTTTACTTTACAAAAATACTTATTATAAACACCCAAGTCACAATGCAGTAACCACACCAACATATAGAGTAACAAGATGCGTGTTTTCAGTCCGACAACACCATATTTTTAACCATCTGTAACTTTCGACGGCTAACAGGAATCTGCATTTCTCCGTTTTTTCCATCATCGGACATATAACCCACGGTAATTCTCAATGTCTTTTCGTTGTAGTTCTTCAGCAGACTGCGGTTTACAAAATAGCCGTTGCACACCTCAACAAGTTCTCCGCCAGTAAGTTTCATCTTTCCTGCAATATCACTTTTCAACTTGAAATCAACTAGGATTCCAGGCTTACGGTTGGAAAAAATAATCCGCTTATTGCCACCGCGCTTTGCATTAGTGTGCTCGTTATCGCGAAGCGGAACTATAGCCACGATGTTACGAAGTTCAACCTCGAACTTATCTTCGCCTTTTATCTTTACTGGCACAAGATGGCTCTGCATATCGTTGAAGCACAAGGTATAGTCGCAGCCGGAAATATTCAGGTCAACTTGTATGCGCTTCACTCGCACAGCATCGTTTCCCGACACTAAATTGCTAATCTCCGTAAATGCGTACTCTATACTCCTTCGTTCTTCCTTCTTTGCCATTGATACCTACTATAAATTGGTTTGCAAAATTACCCATTATAACCATTTGTTACCCAATGCAGTAACGAGTTGACGAAATGTAGCAACGAAACACCATCACAAAAGCCACCCGTTACCATACAAAAACCGATTGTTACTACGAAACAACATCCCACTTTGCATTAAAGGGCGGCGGAGAATGGCTCCGCCGTAGCCCTTGATTAACATCTACGACCATTCCTGAAGTCATTATTTACAACCGGCATATTCGTGCATGGAATGAATTCGATGGAATCACATTGATTTCTGAATCTATACTCTTTATCTTGCCAATTGTCATACGATTCAAACTCATCAACTCCCTTGCTGGCAAAACTCCAAACATTATGTATTTTAAGAAATACATCATTCGCATCCCTAACACCCTTGCAAACAAACATTCCTATTGAGGTGAGAAATTCAATGTTACCATTCTGTAATCTTACCGCTACAATTTGTCCCCGATATAATTTATATTCGGATTCTTTTGATTTAAAAATAATTGAATTCATATTTTAAAATTTTAAATTTTACTTATTTATTGGTGACAACACCATTTGTTTACGATACACATATTGTTTTGATGGACGCTGCACGCAACGTCGCTACAATTCTTGGGAATTTTCCCGATTTCCAATCTTACGGTCCGCTTGCCATATTTTCTTTTTTTACGTTAACCATTCCGTTCTTTACATGAGACGGAGCACGCTCCGTCTCTACTTACCACTCGGATTGCTTGTCGTGCTGGAATAATTGAGGTTTCCACCCTTATCTTTCTTAAACATTGCTAACACATCCTTTCATTGATTAAACTTTTTTGTCCGTTCATTCTGCAAATCGGAATCCGCTTGTATGGCTGGAGTGCCAAATGACAAATTTCAGCAACAAGATTTTTTTCATTTCCTTTTACCTACTTTCGCAGTTGTCATTTTGTCGCCCTGCCATTGCAAAATGAATTTCTGTCATATTTCGAGGACACTTTCAACTTTATTTCCTCATCCAATCCGTATGCCTTCACATATATGTAATTTCCTTTCCTGTTCTTCATTTCCCTGACATTTACGCAAACGCTCTTGCTTATTCTGGGAAAAAGGTTGTTGTCGAGATCGGTGGCAAACGTGAAATCGGCGATCACACCGGGCTTGCGATTGCGGAAATACACCCGCTTGTTGTTGCTGCTTGCCGCCTCGCCTTTCCCAGCATTATTTTTGTCTATCGACTCCATGTACACGATGTCGTCTATGTCAAACTCCATCATTCTTTCTCCTATTAACTTCAGGGGCAAGGTCATTCGCTCCGAATTGCTTTTGGGACATATTCTCAGGTTGTACTCTTCGCCATCCGCATTTATCTGAATGTTCAGTTTCAGTTTTTCTATTAACTCGCCACCTTCATTGTTCTTGTCAAACGTGCAAACAATCGTTTCCATATACCTATTTATTAAAGTTAAAGCAACATTATCATATTAACACAACATTCTTCAAATCAACCAGTTCTGTAATCACTCCACAGAAAAAGACCGTAACGAGCCTCCAACCGTCGATTACCAGCACCAAATGCCTACCTTTGATTTTATAGCCAAGTTTCATTAGGTAGTCCTTTCCCACGAGCAACTTGAAAGCCTTACCACTTGAAAAATTCACTTTCGACAGCACCGCATTTAGCAAACCATCCTCAATTTTTCGTTCCTCCTGTCTTTGCTTAAAATGCTTGGTCTTGTGATATAGTCCGAGATCGCCGTGCTTCAATTTGTATGATTCGTAATATTTGTCCATCTTGTTGAAATCGTGATTCTCATTGTCGTAAACCTGCATGATTCCATAATTGTTCTCTTTAACAGTCAACTTGTATTTCATATATTCATTGTATAGTTGAGTACCTCTATATATCTGTAACTTAAAAGCGGAAATCTTCTTTACTCCCATCAACGACAAGAGTTCAAGGTCTTTTTTAAATGAGGGAAAAGTCTGCTTCGGCAAGCCGTATATTATTGTAACTTCGGTACGTATGCCCATCGTCATGACTTTTGACAGAGTGTCAATAACCTTGTTGCGATTACCTCTATTTATGCATTTCATCACGTCTTTGTCAAGCGACTGTATTCCTATCTCGAATATCACATTGGGCATAGTTGCGGCAAGCCTTATCATTCGTTCGTCAAGAATTTCCGGACGAATCTGCAACGAAATGTCGGCTTTCAATCCTATTTCTTTGCAATATTCAAGGAACTGCATTCCAAGATTTTCGCCACTTGCATCAAAAACTGCATCCAAAACATTTACCTTTGCCACCTTCTTTTCCTTGAACAGCCTTAATTCGGCCTTCCAACGCTCAACATTACCGACCAAGTAAACTTTTCTGTCTTCATCCTTGTAACGACAATACGAACAATTGAAGTTGCATCCTCTGCGAAGTTCCATCCTAACAGTCATGCCTTCTTTCTCTATTTCAATCTGTCCGTTTAGATATGGAGACTCCAAATCCGTGAAATCAGGAAGATCCTTTATAAACTTTTCAGCTTTATCCAAATAATTACGCAAGTTGGCAAACACTTTCTCTCCATACGAAAAGACAAAATAGTCTATTTCGGGATATTCGTTTTCCAGATCGCTTTTGTTACCAACAACCATTGGTCCTCCCATTATCTTAAGAAGGCCTTTCGTTCCACTAAGCAGAGACAATACTTTTTTGAACAACTTGTCGCTCCATGCGTAGTTACTGAAAGCCACTATGTTACAACCGGAATCCAGAATGCTATTTGCCAATCTTCCTGCTACTTTATCAACATCGTATCCACTTTCATTTTCGTAATTGCTCAAATCCTCAATAAGAGTTGAGATTCTGTCATTACAACCGTTTCCTCTCTTAAATGCACTCACCAAGCACGACACCCCGTATGGTTCTGATGGTTCATCTTCACGTCTGAAGGTGCAAGACACTAATAATAAATTAATCGCTTCCATTTTCTTTGTTTTTTACGAAGCAAAGGAAACGGGTTTTTCATTGCTTGTTTTTCATAGGGCAACAAGATGCAGAAAATAGCAACAAACTTTTTCTTTTAAAGCTAAGAATTTAATTATAAAGGTATTAAGTGACAGCAATAAAAAAAAAGAAATCCAGTAGGAGATCTTTTCATTAGGCACAAATGTCAATGTAATGCCAATTGTGCAATTTCATTGGGAAATGAAATGGAACCTTTATTAAGATGTAAGAGTCAAAATTATCGTGAATATGAGAAAAAAGTCGTTTTTGCAGAGGCATGTCCAAAAAGTGATTACTTTTGGGGCAATTCATAATTGGGTGAAACATATAAAAAATCATCCTTTCTGTTTCCATCCTCGTCAATGTACCATAGTTTCACTTTTTCGCCCTTTGGCAGAATCTCAACATTGTTGATGTTAACACACTCGTACTTGCTAATTTGATAGAAACAACTGTCGGTCACCGACCAATTCATGATTTTTTCAAATGTTAAATCGTTACATACTAGTGGGGTTAAATTTTGTCGGTTGAAATACATCATTTTTTTTGTACTTCCCTTTTGAGATCGTAAAAAAACAATATCGTTGACAGGCACCCTTCGTTTTTCACCTTTTACGGTGATTGCGATTGCTTGGTTTACAGAGTTTTCAATTCTTATTCTCCTGCATATTGACCTAACTTTTTTCTTAAGTCGTTCAGCAGAGATTGGCTTTAATGAATGTTCAATGATAACATCGTCGGCCAGATCCTCAATTTTAGTCAAATATTTATCGATGAATCCGCTAGCGAGCAAGGCAGGTTTCCTGACTTTGTCAACAATGTCTAAACCTGTACGACCCTCGCCGAGATCGATGTCAAGAATCATGGCATCAACATTGTCGGGGTTGGCATTGTACTTTTCGAAAAATTCTTTTGAACTACGGGCTTTCAAGGTTACTTCAAGATTGCAATCTTTGGCTATTTCATCCAAGACTTCACATCTGTCCTCAAGGAAATCCTCTTCGTCCTCAATTACTGCAAATCTTATCTTCGACATACTTATATCTTTTTAAACAACAATTTAAAATAAAAATATCCTTTTTTATTGGCAACATAAATGCTACCTTTATATTCATAATTATATTCATTATAATTGGCAATCCTGTCCTTCATGTTCTGCACCCCAAGCCCAGACAGTTTCCTATCTCCGGAATAATCCTCTACCCTCATTTTGTTCTTTACCACAAACTCATAATCACCATCTTTTTCTGTTATATATATCCTCATGAAATCAGGAGCAGAGGTGTCACCATGCTTGAATGCATTCTCTATCATCGAAACTGTAATCCTGTCGGGCAGCGAAAAATCGTAATTTTCAATGTTTTCATTTATTGTAACATTACTGGCATCTCCTCCACATGATGTCTGTATGTACTTTTTCATCATTTCTATCTCATCAGATATTGGCACCAACACCCTATCATCAGAATTATATGCCTCATCACCAAGAAAATCAGATACATTATTAATCTCATCGTACAAATCGTCAGCCATTTTTTTCAATTCCAACAATTCATCTGACTTCTTTTTCAAGTGCTTGGTCTTTATGCGAAACATCTCGATTTTATTCCTTATTGTATGCGGGAATATCCTACTTTTGAGCAGTTGATCATTTTTTTCGTGCAGGAGCCTATAATACTTTACTGTTATAGCAATGCCCCAAATCAGCAACGCAAAATCAATAATCGTTAAAGCAACTTCCATTTTAAATTATTTGTTTTTGCAAAATTAATATTACTACAAAAGCAAGACAAACTTTTATTTACTTATATCTTTTTAAACAACAACTTAAAATAAAAATAACCATTACGGCTAGTCTTTAAGATTTTCCCTTCATATTCATAACTATACTCGTTATAATTGGCAATCCTGTCCTTCATGTTCTGTATGCCAAGTCCCGACAATTTCCTGTCTCTTGAAACATCCTCCGGCTTAATCTTATTCCTTACAACTATCTCAAAATTGCCATTTTCCTTCTCTGTTATGTCAATTTTCATAAAGTCGGGTGCAGATGTATCACCATGCTTGAACGCATTCTCTATCATCGAAACTGTAATCCTGTCGGGCAACTCAAAATCGTAATTTTCAATGTTTTCATTTATTGTAACATTACTGGCATCTCCTCCACATGATGTCTGTATGTACTTTTTCATCATTTCTATCTCATCCGATATTGGTGTCAAAGTTCGTTCTTCCGAGTTGCTTTTGCTATAAGCCTCATCACCAAGGAAATCAGACACACTATTAATCTCCTCGTACAAAGCATCGGTCTGCTTTTTCAAATGTTTGGTTTCTATACGGAACTTTTCGATCTTGTTCCTGATAGTATGCGGAAATATCTGGTTCTTCAACGATTCATCATTTTTTGCATACTTTAAATCGTCACACCTTATATGCAGGACAATGCATCGCCAAATCAACAAAACCACAACTGCCCCTATAATCCAGTTCCACATTACAGGACTGGAGAAAAAATCACACAACCAGTTCCATATACCTGATAAATCCATATTACATTTTTGTTTGCAAAAATAATACATTTTTCATCCCCATCTCAAACTTTTTCCCTTACTTTGCACTCTTTAAATTTGTAAACTATGCGTAAATTATCATTATTATTAACTTTGGCATTCGCTTTATTAATAGCATTGCCAGCCAAATCTCAAAAAAACGTGAACAAAGTAGAACTTAAGACATTGGAAGATTCCGCAGCTTACGCAATCGGAATGCAGTTCGGTCAGGCTATCGCACAGAACGGCCTTGCAAACCTAAACATCGAACTTATAAAAAAAGGGCTCGAAGATGAAGTAAACGGCAAGTCGGCACTCGACCACAACCAGTACGAGACAGCCCTCGAGGCATTCTTCACTCAGAAGCAGAGAGAAGAAAACAAGGAAAAGATTGAAGAGGGCGAAAAGTTCCTCGAAAAGAACGCCAAGCGCAAGGAAGTAAAGACAACAGCCAGCGGTTTGCAGTATGAAGTCATCACCGAAGGTACTGGCGACAAGCCAGCCGCAACAAACACTGTTAAGGTTCACTACAAAGGTACAACCATCGCAGGTAAGGTTTTTGACAGCTCTTACGACCGTGGCACACCAGCCGAATTCCCGCTTAACCGCGTAATTGCAGGTTGGACTGAAGGCTTGCAGCTTATGAGCGTAGGTTCGAAGTACAAATTCTATATCCCTTACAACCTCGCTTACGGCGAACGTGGTGCCGGTCAAGACATTAAGCCTTTCGAAACACTTATTTTCGAAGTCGAACTTTTGGAAATCAAGAAATAATATAATAGGTATAAACATGAAAAGGATAAGCATAATATTGGTTGCAGTCATCGCTTCGCTGGCAATGGTTTCGTGCAACAACAAGGATAATGCAAAGGTAGAACTCAAGAATTTCGACGACTCGCTTAGCTATGCCATCGGAATGCGCCTATACGACATGTATGAAGGCGACAACCTCAACAACGAAACCGACTCGGCAATAGTTCTCAAGGCTTTCACCGACAAGATGAACAAAAAAGAAGTCTTGACTGCCGAAGAAGAAGAGGCAACAATAATGGCATTCTTCACAAAGAAGCAGGAAGAACAGCAGAGAGAACAAGCTAAGCAATACGAAAGCATAAAGGCTGAAGGTGAAACCTTCCTTGCAGAAAACGCAAAACGTCCCGAAGTAAAGACAACCGAAAGCGGTCTGCAGTACGAAGTCATCACCGAAGGCAAAGGACAGAAGCCAACAGAAACTGACGTTGTCAAGGTTCACTACAAAGGCACTCTTATCGACGGTACAGTTTTCGACAGCTCGTACGACCGTGGCGAACCAGCCGAATTTCCACTCAACGGTGTTATCAGAGGCTGGACTGAAGGCTTGCAGCTTATGAGCGTTGGTTCCAAGTACAAACTTTACATCCCCTATCAGCTTGGTTACGGCGAACGCGGTGCTGGTGGAACAATAAAGCCATACTCGGCACTCATATTCGACGTGGAACTTTTGGAAATCAAGAAATAACATAAAAAGCCGATGCATTCGGCTTTTTTATTAAAAGTAAAAATATCAATATGAAAAAAATAGCAGTTATACTATCAGGATGCGGAAGCCGCGACGGCAGCGAGATTCACGAAGCAACATTGTCATTGTTGGCAATCGACATGAACGGCCTTAAATACCAGTGCTTTGCTCCAAACAAAAACCAGACAGAAGTAGTAAACCATTTCACACAGGCACAAGAACAAGAAAACAGGAATATGCTTGTAGAAGGTGCCCGCATAGCACGTGGCAACATAAAGCCCATTGACGAAATCAACGCATCCGACTTCGATGCGCTTTGGATTCCTGGCGGTCTTGGTGCTGCAAAGAATTTGTGCTCATACTTCTACGACGGTGCAAATATGAAGGTTCTTCCCGAAGTCGAAACAGCAATAAAATCATTCCACAAGGCTGGCAAACCAGTAGTTGCATTGTGCATCGCCCCTGTAATTGTAGCAAAAGTACTCGGTGCCAACGTAACATCCGGCAAAGACGCAGGTACAGCCTCTAAAATTGAAGCTATGGGCGGAAAAAACACAGTCTGCAACTACGACGAAATAGCCTACGATGCAGAAAAACGAGTAATTTCTGCTCCTTGCTATATGCTTGATGCTTCTATTTCACAGGTTTGGCTCGGAATAAAGAAGGCTGCCGACAAACTAAAGGAAATCCTATAAGTTCCGGCAAATCCTGAATGAACAAGGAAATTCTCAGGCTAGCACTGCCAAATATAATCACCAACATCACCGTTCCGCTTCTCGGAATGGTTGATTTGGCGATTGTGGGACATATCGGCGACGAAACCTACATCGGAGCCATTGCCCTTGGTACGGCATTGTTCAACCTCATATACTGGAATTTCGGATTCCTGCGTATGGGCACAAGCGGTCTTGCCGCACAAGCATACGGCGCCGGTGACAAGGCCGAAGCAATGAGAATCCTTGTCCGCGGACTTACTATCGCGTTATGCGCTGCCGCAGTCCTAATCGCACTCCAATACCCGATTGCAAAACTGTCGGGACTCATACTCAATTGTAGCGACGAAACTCTAAATCTCACATTGTCATATTTTTATGTGCGGATTTGGGCTGCTCCGGCAACTTTGGGACTTTATGCAATAAAAGGCTGGTTCATCGGAATGCAGAACTCAAAATCACCAATGACAGTTGCCATAACGCTCAACATCGTGAACATCGTCGCGAGCCTCGCCTTTGTCATCTGGTTGAAAATGGACATCGTCGGCGTAGCCCTCGGAACCGTAATAGCCCAATACTCTGGACTTGTGCTTGCTATAATCCTATGGTTCAAGCACTACGGCAACATGCGACACCTCATAGACATCCGCGGAAGCTTGCACAAGTCTGAAATGAAACGCTTCTTCAAGCTCAACGGCGACATTTTCCTGCGAACACTCTGCCTTTGCGCTGTTTTCACATTCATTCCTGCAATATCCGCCAATATGGGCGATAGCATTCTCGCCGCCAACACACTGATAATGCAACTCTTTACCCTATTTTCCTACATCCTCGACGGCTTTGCATACGCCGGAGAATCGCTCGTTGGAAAATACATCGGCGCACGCAACCGCGAATCACTTTCAAAGTCAATACGTTATCTGGTATATTGGGGACTGATATTCACGGCATTGTTCTCAATAATATATTTCTTCTGGAGCGAAAACATCTATCGCATACTTACCAGCGACGGCAACGTAATTGCCGAGGCAATGAAATTCAACCGCTGGACACTGCTGATTCCTCTCTGCGGATTTGCCGCTTTCCTGTTCGATGGCATCTACATCGGTGCAACGGCAGCAAAATCGATGCGCAACATAATGTTTGTGGCTACTGCCGTCTTTTTCACAGGCTACTTTGTCCTGCAACCAATTCTCGGCAACGACGGCCTATGGATTGCATTCCTGCTTTTCCTAATTTTCCGTGGCGGACTTATGTGGATAAGATACAAGAAAAATGTTGTCGGCATCCTCGATGTCATTCCGTAAAGTAGAACGAACAGCATAAGGAACGTTGCTTGTGAGTTCACTTATACGGTACCTTTAGCTCGGCGTAGCCAATCTCATTTGTGTACTAATGGGAGATTACTCACTTCGTTTCGTGAAGGAGTTCCGCATAGTCGAACATTACAACGCTCCCCGTTACGTATCGCGTGTATGTTTGCCTTGCAGATGTTTTTATGCGCCTTAACATATCAAACAAGTTTGCTCTGCCTTCGGCTAAAAAAACATTCTGACTTGTGGAACCTTTAGCTCACGCAGCGAAGCAAGTAATGACTGTCTTTTTTATAACTTGATGATAATATAGATGTTATAAAAACTGCATAAAATCAGGTGAATACCAAACTATAACCCCAAACAAATATCCTCTAATGATACACGTCACACATTCTGCTCCACTCCCTTCATCGTCAACTGAATACGCTTGCGTTCCTTGTCAACCGAAACGACCTTGACCATCACATATTGATGCAGTTTCAACACATCCGTCGGCGACTCTATCCGTTTTTCCGAAATCTGCGAAACGTGGACTAGGCCGTTCTCCTTGATTCCAAAATCGACAAACGCACCGAAATTGGTAATATTGGTGACAATTCCCGGCAAAATCATTCCTTCCTCAAGGTCATCGATACGATGAATGTTCTTGTCAAATTCCAGAACCTTTATCTGTCCGCGCGGATTGCGGCCTTTTTTCTTCAGTTCGGCGACAATATCAAGCAAACTCGGCATACCAATCTGCTCGGTAACATACTTTGACAAGTCAACGCCATCCAGAATTTCGGGTTTTTCCGCCAATTCGGCAACAGTAAGCTTGCAGTCCTTTGCAATCTTTGCAACTACGGGATACGATTCGGGATGAACTGCGGTATTGTCGAGCGGATTGTCGCCATCGGGAATGCGAAGGAAACCGGCACATTGCTCAAACGCTTTGGCTCCCAAACGAGTAACGTCCATCAACTGCTTACGATTGGTAAACGCTCCATGCTCCTTGCGGTAATCGACAATGTTCTGCGCAAGCACTGGACCTAAGCCCGAAACATAATTCAGCAGGTGCTTGGTCGCGGTATTCAGGTTTACGCCGACATTGTTCACAACGCTTACCACAACACGGTCAAGGCTGTCCTTCAGCAACTTCTGGTCAACATCGTGCTGATACTGCCCCACTCCTATCGACTTAGGTTCAATCTTCACAAGTTCGGCAAGCGGGTCCATCAGACGACGGGCAATCGAAACCGCACCACGCACCGTTACGTCGTACTGCGGAAATTCTTCCCTCGCCACCGACGAAGCCGAATAAACAGAAGCACCGTCCTCGCTGACAACAAACACCTGCACCGGACGGTCGAAATGTATGCGCTTGACAAAATATTCGGTCTCGCGACTTGCCGTGCCATTGCCGATTGCAATAGCGTCAATCTTGTACGCCGACACCATCGACGAAAGTTTTTTCATTGCCAAGGCCGTCTGTTCCTGAGGCTTATGCGGATAAATATTGTCGTTGTGCAAAAGATTTCCTTCGGTGTCGATGCAAACCAACTTGCAGCCAGTGCGATAGCCCGGGTCTATTCCGAGAATACGCTTCTTGCCAAGTGGCGGTGTCATAAGCAACTGACGCAGGTTTGCAGCAAAGACTTCAATAGCGGTAATGTCGGCTTTCTCCTTGCTCGACGAAGCAAATTCGGTTTCAATCGAGGGCTTTATCAGTCGCGAATATGCATCGGAAATAGTTTCGGAAAGCAAGTCGGAACATTGTCCCTTGCCGTGTATGAACAAATACTTCAACTGCTTGAGCGAATGTTCCTCGACAGGTGAAATATCCACGCGCAGAAAACCTTCGCTTTCGCCACGGCGCATTGCCAAAATCCTGTGCGATGGACAAGTTGACAGCCGTTGCGAGAAATCAAAGTAGTCACGGTATTTTTCCGCTTCTTCCATCTTCGATTTCACAACCTTAGACGAAATTACAGCCTCCTGCTCGAACATTTTGCGGACACGCTCGCGTGCCGACTTGTCCTCGCTGATAAGTTCGGCATTTATGTCGCTTGCTCCAGCAATGGCATCTTCTACAGTCTTAACATCGTCATTCAGGTATTTCTTTGCCTCGGCATAGACATCAACCGATTTCTGGGCAAAAATCAACTTTGCCAAAGGCTCAAGACCTTTTTCGCGTGCAACAGCAGCTCTGGTTCTGCGCTTGGGTTTGTACGGTAAATACAAGTCCTCCAAGTCGTTGAGATTCCACGTGTTATTAATCTCCGACTCAAGTTCGGGAGTAAGTTTGCCTTGTTTTTCAATGGCTGCAAGTATTGTTGTCTTGCGTGCCTGCAATTCGTTGTAATACTCGTTCTTCTTGAAAATCAGTTCAATCTGCGTCTCGTCAAGTCCACCAGTACGTTCCTTGCGGTAACGCGAAATGAAAGGAATAGTACAACCGTCGTCAAGCAACGCAACAGTATTAGCCACCTGACGTTCAGAAATGCCAGTCTCGGCCGAAATTATCGAAAAGATATTTTGCATTATGTTTATTCTTCTGTATTTTCTATTTTTTCAACTTCCTCCCTCTGCCTTTGCGAAAAGCTAAAATACATCTGCATAAAGTAACTATAGACAATAACGAGAGCAGTTGTAATTATCTTCGACAGCATAGCGGCAATCTCCTTGTTTGTCATTCCGAAGAACGAGCAATTCCAGAATCCGATGAAGTCAGCATCGACGAAGACAACCTCGTTGAACAACTTGAGCAACAGATAATTGAGCAATATAGAACCACAAACGGTAAGTCCGTAGCGAATCAACTGCCTGTAGCCCTGCAATGTGGAAGCTGTGAAGGTTATGTATTTTGCCAAAAGGAAGCCTATTGTGAAAGTAATCGGGAATTCGGTTATAAAAGCAGCAATGTGAGGTGAAATTACAACGATGCCCAAATCAACATTTGAAGCCCCAAATGCATAATTATAAAGGATATAGTACAGAATAATATCAAGCAGAGTATTCATTCCACCAGTAAATCCGTACCTGAATATGGTCTGCGGAATAAACCTACGGAAAGGCCTATAGAACCAGTCCACCACCGCCAAAATAATATCCCGAATCTTTCTTAACATAAAATCAGCACAAAAATACAACTTTATTTTGGATTGACGATTTACGATTTACGATTTGAGAATTTGATGATTTGAACGGCCTTACCGTTTGATGATATGATGATTCATGTAGAATCGCGTCATGGCGCGATTGTACAGAAATTAAGAGAAAATGTTCAAATTTGTAGCGGCGCAATGCTTTGCGTCGGGTGAATTTTTAGATGGTTTGATATTGTTTATAAGATTCATGTTGTTTTTGATTAAAGTTCAAGGTTCAACAGTTTAAAATTCAATGGTTTAACGGGTTTAATGTAATGGTTTCTTGGTTGAGACGCAAAATTTTGCGTCTTTACAGATTTGCTATTGTTCCTTGTTTCTTTATTCCTTTATTTTTTTATTTTGTCCGTCAGGCTGTCAGACTGTTCGCCTGTTAGACTGTTAGACTGTCAGACAGTTAGTCCGTTAGCCATCAAGTCTCATTCACATTTTTTTAAGTTTTTTAAAATCTTTCTAAGATTGCGTACCGATAAAAATAATAATTTTGCATTTTGTAACTAAACGTAAATGGCGATGAAAAAGTTAGGCATTATAATCTTGGTTATGACAATATGCAGTTTCGCAACTTTTGCACAGAAGAAAGGCAAGACTGCAAAGGAAAACTACAAGTATAACATCGAGTTCACAATAAAAGGTGTTAGCGATACAGTAATATATGTAGGTCATCACCTCGGCGAAAAGAAGTACGTCATCGACACTATTTCCGTTGATGCGAACGGACATGGTGTAATGCGCGGCAACAAGGATATTCACAAGGGCATTTATATTGTAGTTCTGCCGTCGCGCAACATGAATTTCTTTGAATTTCTGATGGGTCCCGAAGGTCAGCGCAACTTCTCCATCGAAACCGACACTGCCAACTATGTGAAGAATATGAAAATCAAGGGCAGTCCCGAAAACGTTGCATTCAACAACTACCAGCGCCACATGATGGATTTGCAGGCAGAACGCTATGAAATAGAAAAGGCCATAAAGAATGCTGGCGACGACAAGGATGCCAAGGAAGCGGAATATGCAAAGATGCGCAACCTCAACGAACGCCGTGTTGAATATATGACCAAGGTCGAGAACGAAAACAAGGGCACTCTGTTCGGCTCTATAATGCGCTCGATGCACGAAGTTGAAATTCCCGACTTCCCACGCGACGAAAACGGCATTATCACCGACTCGACTTTCCAGTACAAGTATTACAAAAAACACTACTTCGATTACATTGACTTTGAGGAAGAAGGTCTTGTCCGCACGCCTATATACGAACCTAAATTGAACTATTTCTTCGAAAAGATGGTAGTTCCGTCGCCGGATTCAATGATTGTTGATGCGCACAGAGTTATCCAAATGACATACGACGAAGGCATGATGAAGGGCGATACTTTAATATACCAATTTACACTATCGCACTTGCTCAACTACTTCGAGGAATCGAAAATTATGGGCTACGATGCTGTGTTTGTGGCAATCGCCGAGGATTGGTACTTGAGCGGAAAAGCACCTTGGGCAGATACCGCATTCATGTCGAAACTGAAGGAACGCGTAGAAAAAATCACCCCCACCCGACTTGGTAGCGTTGCCTACAACCTCACCAGAATGCAGTGCGTTGACGACCGCTACTACAACTTGCACGACGTGAAGTCCGACTACACCGTGCTGATTTTCTGGGAACCATCGTGCGGACACTGCAAGAAGGAAGTTCCAAAACTGATAAAGGAATACCGCGACACACTCAAGGACTTGGGTGTAAAGGTTTTCGCAATATACACCCAGTACGACAAGGAGGAATGGGTTAAATTCATTGACGAAAAGGAAATTAAGGAAACCGGCTGGATTAACGTCTGGGACGGTCCGTACCCTCACTCACGCTTCCGCGACTACTACGACATCTACAGCACTCCAGTAATCTATGTCCTCGACAAGAACAAGAAAATTGTCGGCAAACGGCTGAACGTTGAGAATATCAAGGACTTGATTATGTTTGAAAAACGTAAGGAGGAACATGAGAAGAACACTCATTAAAATCCTTCTGACAATAATCACACTGCAAGCCTTTGTCGTTTCGGCAAGGGCTTACAGCATTAAATTGGAGATACGAAATCTTCCCGACCAGTATGTTTATCTCGCTCAGTATCACGGCTTCTCAAGCCAGACACTCGACTCAGTAAAAAGCAAGAACGGTATCGCCGAATTCAAAGGGAAAAACGTATTGCCACAAGGAATATACTATATATTTATAAAGGAGAAGAAATTGTTTGACTTCCACTTTGCAAACAACAAGAAAACGCTCACACTTTCTACCGACATCGAAGATCCCGCATATCATCTAAACGTAAGCGGAGATGAAACAAGCAAATCATTCAACGATGCACATAAGACAATCCTAAAATATAGGAAACAACTGGACGACAAAACGGTACTTTTAGCAAGTAATAAGTATTGGGGCGGTGACACAATTAAAGTCAAAAAAGAAATCGACAGCATAAACAGCCAATACCTTGACTTTTTTCAGAGCGAAATGAAAAAGCAGAAAAAAGGCGATTTCCTTTACAACCTCTACAAGATGGCATTCGGAGCACAATGGTCTGACTATAACCCAATTACTGACCTTGATTTCTCAAATCCCGACCTGCTACACACCCCAGAATATTCGTTCAGAATGTTCATTGAAAAATACTGCGAAAAAAATATTGATGCATACGCCGACAACATTACGGTTGCCATTGCAAATGCCGAACATATTGTGCATAAAACCGATCCGCAGAGCGATTACAGAGCACACATACTCGACTACATAGTCATAACCTACTTATCTACATTACACACTTACCCAAGAGACCTAAGGCTCGAAGCTGTATCATGCAAGTTGTGGGAAGAATACTACAATGAAAAGCCCTGGTGGATAAGCGACTACGACTATTCGGTACTAAAATGGAGATACGACATTACAAAATACAATGTCATCGGAATGCAAGGCAAGAACATTGTACTCCCCGACCAAAACGAAACCGACCGTTCATTGTACGGACTGAAATCCAAATACAAGATTCTGGTTTTCTGGGATTCGGAATGTGAAGTATGCATCGAGAAAGTGAGCCATATCCAAGCCGACTACAACGAACTTAAATCAATGGGGGCAGAAGTATTTGCCGTCTATACCGAAGCCGAATACGAGCAGTGGAAGGAATACATTGCCGAAAACGAACTAAACTGGATAAATGTCAGCGACCCCGAAGGTGTCGGCACATACGACTACGATTACGGAACATACAAAACCCCTCGGCTTTACCTACTTGACGAAAACAACATCATCATAGCAAAGGACTTCGATTCGACAAAGATTATCGAAACAATCAGCAAGCAGGAGAAAAACTAGAATCCGCAAACCTATCCGATTTCTCGACAGTGAGCCTGTTAGACTGTTCGCCTGTCAGACTGCAAGCCTGTCAGACTGTTAGACCGTTAGACTGTTAGACCGTTAGACATCTTACAGACCCGCCTCCATCTTCGACTGCGCTGCGTACTGTTGCACTATCGGGTCGTTTGGATTCAGTTGTGCCGACTTCGAGAAATATTTGTATGCTTCAGCAGGATTGCCTTCCGTGCCGTAGATTATGCCCAAAAACTTCTTCACTTCGGCATCTTCCTTCATAACATCGGCCTTGAGCAGATATTCCTTCGCTTTCGCAAAGTCACCCAAATTTCCATACGACATACCTAGATGGAACGGAATCTCAAACTTGCTCGTATTCAACGAATAAGCCTTCGACAGATAATAAACCGCAGAGTCATTCTGCTTCGGATTTGCCGAATAGTAAATCTCGCCAAGCTGATAGTAGGATTCGTAGTAGTCGGGCGAAAGAACGGCATAATCACGCCATATTGCCTTTTCATATTCAGGATTATCGATATTGTAAGTCAGCACACCTACCGTATTGTTCCACACATCGCGGTTTAGCGGATTGGAATGCAAAGCCTGCTTGTAATACTTGAACATCGTATTGTAGTCGTTATCAAGCTTGTAGTAAATATTACCAATACGCACCAACGATTCGGAATTAAGGCTGTCGAAACTCAATGCCTTCTCGAAATATGGTATCGCCTCGCGCATAATGCTGTCGCGCTGAGCAATATAGGCAAGACTGTCGGCTCCGTGGCACTTTGCAGCACGCTTCTCCGCCCCTTCCGACTGCGTGTAAAGGTCACTTGCGTACGAGCTGTTGCCCTTTATGCTGTTTACGCTGACATGCACATCGTGGGCAAAAAGCGTTGACGAATCCTTCCAGTCCATATTGCGCGTTACTGTCTTTGCACAGAATGCAATTGCCACAAGACCATAAAAGGCTACCGTAACATTTCGCAAAGCCCTCTCCTTCTCGGGGAACTTACGCGGAAGCACCCCGGCAAAAGTGTATGCAATGGCAAGGCTAAATCCAAGCGATGGCATAAACAGAAACCTTTCTGCCATAAATGCACCCACATTGAACAGCAGATTCGACGGCAGAATCAGCGTTGCACCATAGAAAAATATCGCATAAGAATACACCGACTTGCGCTTAGGCAACAGGTAAACAATTGCAACCACAATCATTCCAAGGTGAAGCACAAGGCTAAGTAGCACCTGCCAGTCGGTCCAATGCATAGTAGGAATCTGGTACGGATAGTAGTCCCAGGTAAGCGGATGCGGGAAAACAAGCAACTTCAAGTACAGAAGCAACGTGTAGGTCACAGTAGCGTAGCGTTCACCGCCTGTCATATTGAGGAAAGGATTGTTGAGCAGAAGTTCAGCTTCGTTACCAAACTGGTTTACAATGACATTTGCCCTAATTATCACATAGAGCAAAGCGCCCAAGAATGCAGGAATTGTCACTTTTACATAATCGGAAACCTTTTGCTCGTAGAAGAAATACAGCGAAAGCGGAATAAGGAATACGAACGCCACCGTGGTTTCCTTCGACATCGAGCCGAGGAAAATGCAAGCAAAAATGGCGACCAACAGCAATATCCTCTTCGTCAAATCTCTCTTTTCCAAGAACTTGATTGCGCAGTCCAATGCCAGCAGTCCAAAGATAAATGCCATAATCTCGTCGCGGCTCTTGATGTTGGCAACCACTTCGGTATGAAGCGGATGCGCTGCAAACAGCATAACCGTTAGAAATGGAATGCTCAGGAACCAATAGCGTGGCTTGTGGTTGCGGAACAGTTTTTTCAGCACATGGTACATCAGCAGCAGAAGCAGGCAGTAGTATATCACATTGAAAAAATGCCCGACGAAGGGAGCCGCCACAATGTCGCCCGAAAAGTCGGGAGCTTCGGTCTTCTTGCCAAAAATTTCAAGTTCGATGGCAAACATCACCACCGACAGCGGACGGTAGCGACCACCGGCGACTTCGTCCATGTCCTTGCCGAACATTCCCGCCATAGTATCGTAGCTCAGAATGTCCTTTATGCCCGCAAAACCTTGCTGTGTAAATTCGTTTTTCCAGATTGTTACGGTGTCGTCGAGGGCATAACCGTGTCCGAGAGTGTTGGCATAAAGCATAAAGCCGAACACAACGATTATCACTTTCAGTATAATGTCGTGCCTACGAGCCAAGGCATTGTCCTTCAACATAGTACCTGCAGCAACCGGCTGGGTTTCCTTGCGCGGAGTATCTTTTTTCCTAATGGCATTCATCTGTCAAAAAATTCAAAACACAAAGAAAATGAAAATATGGCGAAATAGGAAAAAAATTTGTAGCGGCGCAATGCATTGCACCGCTACAAATTAATTATACCAATTGTTCATTGTCAATTATCCATTGTCAATTATCAATTGTCAATTGTTAATTATTCCCCTACCACCGCATACATCCTAAATGTAACCTTGTCATCATCAACCGAATCGAGGATTTTACCGTCCTTCACGAACTTGCCGTCGGAAGTGATTTCGGCATAGCCATCGACAAACGACTTGACAAACCATTTCTGCTTCAGCAGTTCGGCATATTGCTCCGACGACAGCATAAAATATTCCAGCTTCACACCCTTGTAACGCTCATTTTTGCTGTAATTATAAGCATCCATTACAGCTGCAGCACGAAAATTCATATAGTTTTGGCATTGCTTCTGCGTAAATCCAATAACAGGCGAATGCTCCATATCTTCGTATGTCATCATATAATTCTTTTTGTCAACGGATGAGCGTTTTCGACACCACCTTTCGCCATACACGCGCTTCCAAACTGTTGAATCCACACAATTTTCAGAAACGGAACCTTCGGAGACTAAGCCAGAAAATTCTTCGGGTTTGTTTTCGAAAAACCAGAGCATTTCTCGCCAACCAAGATTAGTCATACAAGTTTTGTCAACATAAATCACCTTGCCTGCAACTTCACACTTTTTGCCGTTGGGCGGAAAATGACCGCCGGCAAACGACACAAGCGCATTACCCACAAAAAGACCGATAAAAATCAAGATTACAATTATATGTTTCATAATTTACCTATTTTTATGTACAACTGCAAATTTATGCAAATATTGTACAGCGCAACAAATATTTTTTTCAAAAATCTCTACTTTTTTTTGTTTCTTATCTAAAAATCACTATTTTTGCACGACAAAACAACACTTTTGAATTTCAAAAAACTTGTATATTTGTCGAATAGTTAACTTAAAATTGAATCTTATGGCAAAGAAATTTTTGTATTTCATCATTTTGTGGATTGTTACATTCCCATTTTTTGGATTTGGCTATATTTTAATCCATTTCGAGAATGGCATCTATACCATTGAAAGACTTAAAGGCGATGTTGTTATGTCGTTAATAATGTCGTTTGTAATATCTCTCGGACTTGCCGTAACACTTGCTATCAGCCAAAAACAAAAGAATAAAGAAAACAAAGAACAATAGCAATTTTGTACAGACGCAAAATTTTGCGTCTCAACAGAAACGGCGAAGCCATAGAAACTTAGAAACTTTTAAACTTAAATTATATGAAATACTTTTTGAAATGTTGGAAGCACTATGCCGACTTTAAGGGCAGGGCAAGAAGAAAGGAATATTGGATGTTCCTGTTGTTCAACTACATTATATCCTTTATTATAGGAACGGTTTATTACATTGGCGTTATGTTCCAGGCATTCGCAAAATTTTCAAGCGGCGAAATGTACAATATGGCACTCAGCGGGCTGTACTTTGGAACCGGCTGGGTATTTGTGATTTTCTGCATTATGATGGCGTATAGCCTTGCCGTATTGCTACCGACGCTTGCCGTGATTGTGCGCCGATTGCACGACATCGGCAGAAAGGGTACTTGGCTTTTATTACTACTCGTTCCATTACCGCTGTATTGCATATTTTATTTCTGCATGTTTTCGCTTGTTGCCGTAATCATATTGGGAATCCTGATGATGATATGCAGTCTTGGAATCACAGTCCTTTACATCGTTCTCGGTTGCATCGACGGACAGAAAGGCGAAAACCAGTATGGTCCGAATCCGAAGGAAGAAGAGGCAATGAACAATTGATAATGTACAATGGATAATGTCGCGGCGCAATGCTTTGCGCTCGCTAAATGAAATGTTTTGGAGTGCCTGACGGCAGAAATTTAACAAATCAAGGGCAAATTAAACAAATAAGATTTGATAGATTTGTGTAGATTTGTTCAATTTCTCTCCGTAGGAGACTAAAAAAGATAATCAAGGATGGTTGAATGCCGTCCTTTTGTTATAAATCTTCGAATTATCGAATCATCAAATCATCGAATCAATCGTAAATCGTACTTCGAAAATCGTAAATTCCTTTTATCTTTGTGCCATATTAACTAAACACACAAACAATGAGAAAAATTTCATGGATAATTGCCTTATGTCTGTTAATGGCAATAAGTTGCAACAATTCAAACAATGGAGAACAAAAATACGAAACCACTGTGGATTCGCTTGAAATGGCTCGTCAAGATTCCATCCAGAAAGCCGAAGCCGAGGCAAAGCTGGACGAGGAACGCAAAGCCGCCGAACAGCAGAAACGAGACGAAGAAGCCGAACAGTTCTGCAATCAATTCAGCATCGAAGACCTACTCGACCTGCTGGAGCATTACGGAGGTGCAAAAATTGTACAAAATGGCGGACTGACATTCATTTACGAAGATGAAATAGAAAGTACAGATGGTGATGTTGGCGAAGATAGAATCGTCTATGGCAGGGAAATTGAAAAGGGCGACAAGAAAGATTTCGGCTACAACCTGATAAGCACCAGCAAACATTCCTGCTATTACGAACTCAACCTTGACACATCTACCAATCCATACCTGTACTTCGCCAACAAGGACGATGCCGATAGTTTCTACAACAGGGCTGCAAATCATAAACCTTTTAAATACGAAGGCGAAACCTACTACATAAACAAGAACAACGGCGTACTTTACATCGATACTCAATACGATGAAGATTCCTTCGAGACTCATTATTGTCTTTACCTACCAGAACTCGAAGACGGATTCTACAAAATAAAGATTGATGTGTGGATGTAACAAAGGCAGAAAGGCTTGCAGGCCAACAGTCTAACAGACTTACAGTTCTGCAGCCTCATAGTCGAACAGACGCGAAATCTATAACCATTAAATCGTTGAACTTTAAACTGTTGAACCTTAAACTTTAAACTTTCAAATCTTCAACCTTTAGCTCGGCGAAGCCAAATCATCGAATCCTTGAATCTGCCAAATCAATCGTAAATCGTACCTCGTAAATCGTAAATTATTATTACTTTTGCCATCGCTATGGAACAGATAAAATTAACGGTTAACGGACTTGCCGACAGCAACAACATGACTGGCGCATACGTTGTTGTACTTTCAGTTGCACACAGCAAAAAGCGCATCCCCGTAGTCATCGACGCCACCGAAGCGCAATCCATAGCAAAGAAAATAACAAGCATGGACACGCCTCGTCCGCTAATCCACGAAGTGTTCTCGATTTCGATGCGGAAGTTCGACATAACTGCCGAAGAAGTGCTGATATACAAGTTCGAAGAAGGAATTTTCTACTCGCGCGTATTCTTCAGCCGTGGCGAACAGCACGAATTTGTAGAAACAAAGACATCCGATGCAATTGCGCTCGCACTAATCTTCAACTGCCCCATTTTCACTACATCGGAAGTCGTTGACAAGGCAGGCGTAATACTCGCCGAAGACGAGAAATACCTCAACTCGGAACGCTACTGCTTCAATCTCAAGGAAGCCGACATTGACGCACTTAACCAGCTGATGCAAAATGCGATAGACGAAGAAGACTACGAATACGCATCTATCATCAGGGACGAAATTAATTCAAGAAACAACAAAAAGGATAAAAATGAATAACAGCGGAATCAAATTCAGACTTATCGTAATGAATTTTCTCCAGTTCGCAATCTGGGGAGCCTACCTCACCTGTATGGGAACCTACCTCGGTCCTCACGGTATGGGAGGTAAAATAGGACTATTTTATTCAATACAAGGAATTGTTTCCATATTTATGCCCGCACTAATGGGTATAATAGCCGACAAATGTCTGCCAGCACAGAAAACTCTTGGCCTTTGCCACGGTATTTCTGGCATTGCAATGCTTTGCGCCGGCCTGTACGGACTTATGGCTGACGATGCGGTTGAATTCGGTACGCTATTCTCAATATATACCGTTGCAGTTGCATTCTATATGCCGACACTTGCCCTATCGAACTCGGTGGCTTACAACGCATTGGAAAAGGCAAACCTCGATACCGTCAAGGAATTTCCGCCAATCAGGATTTTCGGAACTATCGGTTTCATCTGCACAATGTGGATTGTTGACCTGCTAGGATTCCAGCCCTCGGCAGCACAGTTCGTTGTAAGCGGCGGAATTGGAATTATCCTTGCAATATATTCATTCACTTTGCCAAGTTGCCCAATAAAAATACAAGGCGGCGAAACTCTTTCCGACAAACTAGGACTTAGCGCATTCAAATTGTTCAAGCAGAAAAAGATGGCTTTGTTTTTCATTTTCTCGATGTTGCTTGGCGTTTCATTGCAAATTACCAATGGTTTTGCCAATCCATTTATAACAAGTTTCAAGGGAATAGAAGTATACTCATCAACATTTGGCGCACAACATGCCAATATACTAATTTCGCTATCACAGATTTCAGAAACCTTGTGCATATTGCTTATACCATTTTTCCTAAAACGTTTTGGCATAAAGAAAGTTATGCTTATTGCAATGTTCGCATGGGTACTTCGTTTCGGGCTTTTCGGACTTGGAAACCCTGGTTCAGGCGTATGGATGTTCGTACTTTCGTGCATAGTTTACGGCGTAGCATTCGACTTTTTCAACATCAGCGGTTCGCTCTTTGTCGATAAGGAAACCGACACTTCAATCCGTTCATCTGCTCAAGGACTTTTCTTCCTGATGACCAACGGAATTGGTGCAACAATAGGTACATTAGGCGCACAAGCAGTCGTAAATAAATTTTGCTCATGGCAGAATGTTGGAACCGAACAATTCCTAATTGGCGAATGGCCTACTGTATGGTATATCTTTGCAGGCTACGCACTTATAGTTGCAGTATTGTTCGCAATCTGCTTCAAGTACAAACACGAAAGAGAGACAAAATAACATGAAAGTCCTATTGACATACATCAATCCCGAAAACGCCATAAAGGTTGATTTTCCTATCATTCCCGACTACGACAGCAGAGTTTTGCTATCTCCGTCCGACTACAAAAAGATGGTCAAGATAGTTTTAGACCAATTCAAGCAGGTTTCCCTGGATTTAGGTGCAACGAAAAAAGAAAATGAAATAGCTGTCAGAATGTACATCGAAAACGCTACTGTACAGCATATTGACATTGTCTGGGACGAGTACGAACAAGCATATCTTCCGCTGGTTTCAATGTCACATCCCATTAACGATGACTTTGACGACGATATGGAAGAAGAATTTGATGATGATTTCAACGACTTCGACGACAACATTGAGGAAAAACCTCACCACAAAGCACATACACACGGAAAAAAGAAAAAACTGTTCAACTGATGAAACAATATCTCGACCTACTACAGCGCGTACTCGACGAAGGCGTACGCAAGAGCGACCGCACGGGAACCGGCACGATAAGCGTTTTTGGACACCAAATGCGCTTTAACCTGCAGGACGGTTTTCCATGCCTCACAACCAAGAAGTTGCACTTGAAGTCGATAATCCACGAACTGCTGTGGTTCTTGGCTGGCGACACTAACATAAAATACCTGAACGACAACGGAGTACGCATCTGGGACGAGTGGGCCGACGAAAATGGCGACCTCGGTCACGTATATGGCTACCAGTGGCGCTCGTGGAAAACTCCCGACGGACAGGCCATCGACCAGATTTCTAACCTTGTGAAGTCGCTGAAGGAAAATCCCGATTCGCGCCGCCATATCGTTAGCGCATGGAATGTCGCCGACATAGATAATATGGCTCTTCCGCCCTGCCACGCACTGTTCCAGTTCTATGTTGCCGACGGAAAACTTTCGTGCCAGCTTTACCAGCGCAGTGCCGACCTGTTCCTTGGTGTACCGTTCAACATCGCATCCTACGCATTGCTAACCATGATGTTGGCACAGGTTTGCGGATACCAGTATGGCGAATTTATCCATACTTTCGGCGACGCGCACATCTACCTTAACCACCTCGAACAAGTACACACTCAGCTCGAACGCACACCGCGTCCCTTGCCAAAGATGAAGATAAATCCCAATGTAAAGGACATTTTCTCGTTCAAGTACGAAGACTTTGAGTTGGTTGACTACAATCCGTATCCTCACATTAAAGCAGAAGTATCGGTATGACAGACAGACAGATAACTATGATAGTGGCCGTTGCCGAAAACGGAGCCATCGGCAAGGACAATAACCTGCTGTGGCACATTAGCGGCGACCTCAAGCGTTTCAAGGCGATAACTACGGGACATTCGATAATAATGGGACGCAAAACCTATCTTTCGTTCCCCAAACGCCCCCTACCCGACCGCAAGAACATAATTCTCACCACTGGCGATGCCGTTTTTGAAGGAGCCTACACCGCCAAGAACATCGAGCAGGCACTTGCCCTTTGCGACAGTGATGAAGTGTTCATCATCGGTGGAGAATCAATATACAGGCAGTTTTTGCCTATGACAACCAAGATTTACCTTACGCGCGTACACCGCTCATACGAAGCCGACACCTTCTTCCCTGCCATTAACATGGACGAATGGGAAACCATTGACACAGAAGAACATCTTGACGGAGAACCGCCGTTTACGTATATTACGCTGAAAAGGAAAGGAATGTAAATGGCTAACGCCGTTTCAAGTGCTACGCACGTTTCAACTTTCTAAGTTTCAATGCCTGTGGCGTTTCTGTGTTTCAATGGCTGGCGCCGTTTGAAGGGCTAACGCCCGTTTCAATGCCTGCGGCGTTTCTATGGCTTCGCCGTTTCTGGCAGAACCAGGCGCCAATGCCGTTTCATAGTAGCGGAATCCATCGATAAATCATCTGCAAACATTCAGACAATTCATATTTTCATAAAATATTTATTTTCAACAATATAACAACTAAAATCCACATTTTTCAAGCAATGAAACTAGTCGCTAATGTACCAAATTATATACATTAGCGACCGATTTCGTTGAAAAATTTTGTTGGCATAGTGAAAAAATAAAGTATCTTTGCATCGAAAACAAACTGCCATGAAACTATTTATAGGTCGAGAAAAAGAACAACAGCAACTAAAGGAATACATCAACTCAGAACAATCAGAGTTCATTGCCGTATATGGGCGTAGGCGTGTTGGCAAAACATTTCTAATTCAACAGGTTATACGCGACAAATACGCATTTTATGTCGCTGGGATGAACAATGTTAGCATGCAGCAGCAACTGGATAACTTTATGAGCAGCATTCGGAAGAAACGTCCCGATGTCAAATCGGCAAAAACTTGGTTTGACGCTTTTGTTGCATTGGAAAATTACTTAGAGTCGCTGCCCAAAGGCAAGAAAATCGTGTTTATTGACGAGATGCCGTGGATGGACACGCCCCGTTCCAATTTCATCAGCGGACTGGAACATTTCTGGAACTCGTGGGCTTCGTGGCGCGACGACATAAAACTAATCGTGTGCGGCAGCGCTACCTCGTGGATTATCAACAACCTTATCAAAAACCGTGGCGGACTGCACAATCGCGTAACACACAAAATCCCACTCAAACCTTTCACGCTCAAGGAATGTCAGATGTATTTCAAGGCGCACGGATTTCGTCTGTCAACCAAGCAGATCGCCGAATGTTACATGGTATTGGGCGGCGTACCTTTCTATATGTCGAAGATGGAAAAGGGCGAAAGCATTGCCCAGAACATCGACCGACTTCTTTTTGCCGAAGACGGAGAACTGCGTGATGAATTTCAGAACTTATACAGTTCACTTTACAAGAACGCAACCGGTCATATCAAAATTGTGACGGCACTATCGGAAAAAGGCAAAGGATTGACAAGAAGCGAAATTGTACAGGCAACTCAACTGCCCGACAACGGAAAATTATCAATGTTGCTAACCGAACTCGAAAACTGCGGATTCATAAGAAGTTACGAGCCCTTTTTGACTATCAAAGCCAAAACAAGACGCAAACCGACAAATTCGCGACAAAGTTCCGGCACTATGTTCCAACTTGTTGACCCGTTCACTCTTTTCTACTTCCAAATAATGCAAAAACCTGATGTTCAAGCACCAAACTACTGGTCCAATATCCAAAAATCACACACATACAGCACTTGGAGCGGATTGTCGTTTGAAATGCTATGCCTCAACCACGTAGAACAAATAAAGGCCGCATTGGGCATTTCCGGAATCACCGCCAATGTTTTCTCTTGGATTGGAAAAGGCGTAAACCATTCGGCGCAGATAGACCTGCTAATCGACCGTTCTGACCAAACCATCAACATCTGCGAAATGAAGTTCTACAACAAGCCATACAGCATGACCGCACAGGACGAAGAAGACATAGAGCGAAAAGTATCGGCATTCATCGAAGCTACCGAAACCGACAAAAACATTGTTGTTACAATGATTACTGCAAAAGGACTCGAACGAAACGAACATTCCGAAGGCATACAAAAAGAAGTATCACTTGAGCAGTTATTTTCATGACACATCAAAATTTACAATCAACTAATTATCAACACACTAACCCAAATAAACATCTATTTTTTACAAAATGAAACAGGTCGCTAATGTACCAAATTCAATACATTAGCGACCGATTTCATTAAAAAGAACAATCTGCCAATTACTATTTATAGCAATATCCGCAAGGAGTTCTTCCCATTCTCTTTGCTTCTTCTATGCTAATCTGCTTAATATCGCCCTTGCAGTTGCCCAAACCTCTGCAATTCCTGCTTTTGTGATAGGCTTTTGCATACTGTCCTGTGCAGATATATACACAACTTTCAACATTGTCACCTTCGCAACAATCTTCACAAGCACAACAAGCATTTACTTCATTTACAAATGACTTGCTATCTGATGGAGCCATCGAAATGACACCCATCAATACGACGAAAATAAAAATTAACTTCTTCATGACGCAAATTATTTAAAAAATTTATCAATATTGACTTTTGTATTTGATGGCAAATCTGTCTGATATACTTCACACTTACTTGCCCCCATTTCCTTAAACCAGTTTGATAGCACCAATTTTATTATATCATAATCAACAGGTTTGCCTTGCTCTGGATTTACTTCCAACACAAGCACTTCCAATCCAGAAAGATCATTTTTTGTTGAAATCAAACCAAAATCATCATTTTGTATTTTTGTATTATAATTTACTGGGTCACGATATGGCGCAATGTTGCTACCCAACAAATATGAATACCTTTTCTTGCTATTGAACCTTGCATTCTGATGATATACATAACCATCTGTAACTATAACCAAGATATTCCTATAGTTTGCATCCTTCATATAGAGATTCTGCTTGTTCTTTATAAAATTCCATATATCGCAACCTGGCCATTTATTCTGTTTTAATGCTTTCTCATAAATGGTTCTTAAATTTTTTTCAAACTTATCTTCAAGCATTGATGTTGTTGCTAATTGTGTCAAGTTTTGAGTATTCTTCGAAACAGAAATCTCCAAATCATTTGCCAAAGTTGCCATACTAGGATCATCTGGTGTCGGATAAAACAAAACTTTTAAGCATCCATCCATTAGAACAACTCTTCTCTGTGAAATATCATTCTTATATTTAGAAATAACATGTTTGACTATAGCAATATCCCTTTCTGTATTTGATGGATTATTTGATTTTGTAATCCTGTCAGACAAATCAAGCAATATGGTAATATTCAATGGCTTGCCAACTCCTTGAGGAGATGGCACCAAATTTTTATTTCCATTAGCATTATTTTCTATTTCATTTTCTCCTGTATTGGATGACCTACTCATCAAAACTATCGCTACAATAATAGCAATAGCCAAAACCGTTAATATTCCTATTATTACATTCTTTTTCATAATCAAATCTTTTTAATTAATACTTTCTTTTACTCTTTTTGCAACAAGGTTAACTTCGCTTATTTGAGATTCACTATAATTTAGTTTAGTCATATAAGACAACCAACCTGTGACAAAGTCATTTATTGCTAAATGAATTTCGTTTACAATGATGACATTTTGGTCTAATTCAACATTTTTCTGATTAATTTCAGCATCTATCCTTGCTATTTCATTATTTAGAGTTTGAATCTCACTGTTAATCGTATTGCATTGTTGTTTTGATGCAGCAATTCTATCTTCAAAATTTCTGATTGAAACACCAACCCTATCCAACTTATAATAAGCATCCATTACGAAATTAAATACAAGTCCCCATATTACATAAACAACAAATCCAGAAAATATTATCAACCAAAACCTAACATCAGATGCAGCAATTGAAACAGAAAACGGTGGATCGGTAATAATCCTATTCAAATCGTAAATTTTTTCATCTATTGAATATGCTAGTATTGCATCAAAAAGAAATGTCACTATTAAAAGAAATACAATCTTTAAAATAGACCAAGTCTTTTTTACGGCATTTCCTTTCTCCTTTTTATTATTATCCGAAAAACGATGAATAAGATAACCCAACCCCAAAAATACTGCAGGAATAAGGCAAATCAACAAAAGTTCAGTCCAACTCTCATTCCAAGCCTTCTGCAAAGCTTGAGCATCAAAGATTGCTTCTACAACACCGCTATTACTTATTGTAAATTCCTTAAAAAAAGCAGAATACGATGTCGAACTATAAAACACGAACAAATAACCTGTCAACATCAATATTATAAATAGACCTATAAAGAAGTTTGCCTTGCTCGGAGATTCCCCACCAAGCACCTGAGATGGATTTTCTCTTATTTCAGCAATTTTTCTCCTATAATCTTCAATTTTCTTTTCTTCAAAAGCCAAGGCCTTTTCTTTTGCATCCAAATCATTACTCTTTTGTTTTTTCTGCCCTCTCAAATCTTCTATTTCCTTTTGAATCTTTACTCGATGTTGCTCTATAAGATTTTGATTCTGTGTCATTTCTGTCGTCTTACGAGAAACAACAGATAGCAAACATGGCTCTAAAGTATCTATATTAGCACGACAGTCCCCAGCCCGAACATATCCAAAATCGTGATATGTCATTTCTGCTTTTATAGCACTAGAAGAATTCCCTTCTGAAGGTTTATCTTCTTTAGGCGTCAAAAGGGATTTTAAATCTTTAACATTTTCAACGATACTCATAATCAATCTTTTAATTTGTTCAACAATTCATCTTCAGATGTTCCTTTCCTTACTTCCTCAAGAAGAAAATTAGTTATCGCCATAGCATTTTCCTCTCTAAAGCCAAACCTTGTACAAAATTTTGCTATGCACTCAATCTCCTCTGGTTCAATAATGCCATCAGCCCAAGCCATTCTTGTCAAGTCGTACAATACAGCAACTTTCTCTTCTATTGTCTTTGGCGAACTATCGACAGATTTTGATTCTGCGAAACCGCTTGCATTCAATATGTTGCTATTCAATTCCTTTCTAGTTACGCCACGCTCTTCTGCAATCTTATACAGAAGCTCCAATTCTCTAGGGTCAAAGTCCATATCTGACAACGCCAAGCTTAACAAACTCAAAAAATGATTTTTTAAATTTTCATCCATATACCTATAATTTTAATTCCAAACTACTATATACAAAAAAAAGCGTGATACTCAACATATCCGCTCCTGTAGGTGTTTGGCGTAACCTGAATCCCCGAATAAGTCAAATCTCACGCCCTATACGCGAGTCTTGCCTTAACTGGGATTCTTCTTTCTATTTAGTCGCCAAACTTTACAGGAGAAGAAAAGCTAAATGCTTCCAATTATGTCGTCTTTACTGCTATCTCTTCAAATTTCTGTCGTTTTTTAATTGTTAAACACTATTATTGTTTCAATTCGCAAATATATGCAATTATTTTTTCTCACACAACAACATTTTTCCCAGACAAAAGATTTTTTCCTTCCATTTATCCAAGTCAGATTTTATTGCTAACTTTGCCACGCAAATAAAAATAATATGGCAAGAAAATATCCAGAAAAATATGGTCCGCTGCTGTTGCTTGATGCTGGACTTATTACTGTTTTTACGGCTATCGTAGTCGTATTTATGTGGAGCATAATCGATTCAGTTGACCTGTTCAACCCATTCGACGACTACATCGACAACTTCGACTACAGCGACCTCGTTTATTCGGAAATGAGCCGCAAGGACGACATCTATAAGACCGATACCAATATATATATAGTAAACATTGGCGACCTCAGCCGCGGCGAACTTGCCCAGAAGATAAACATCATCGAGAAGTTCGAGCCACGAGTAATCGGTATCGATGCAGTATTCAAGGAACCGAAAAACGGCAACATCCAGGAAATAATGGAAGACATGGCGCTTAAGCAGGCCTTGAACGCCAAACAAAACATAGTGATGGGATCGTTCGGCATATACGACGAAGAAGACCCAGACAAGGCTGTAGGTGTTATCCGCACAAACGAATTCTTCGGAGACCTGCCCTACGGACACTGCGAACTGCAGAACGAGCCTCTAACCTGCCGCGAATTCGACAAGTTCATTCGTTTTACCGACTCGATAACCCACGACACCGTAACAATAAACGCCTTCTCGGCAGCAATCGTCAGCATGTACGACAACGAAATGTTCATGCGCTTCGCAAAACGAAACAAGAAGCAGCTCGAAAGCATCAACTACCGTGGCGGCAGTATGCCATTCATAAAGATTGACTACGAAGACGTCAACGACTCGTGCAACTTGAGCATGCTCAAGGACAAGATTGTGCTTATGGGCTATCTCGGAATGTACAAGGGTGCACCAATGGATACGATAGATGCCTTCTTCACACCACTGGAACGATGCGACGGCTACGATGCCAAGGGAATCGAAATCCACGCACATGCCATCAGCATGATAATGAACGACGACTGCCTAGTAACACTTGAGCCTTGGCAAAATAAAGCCATAGCGTTCATAATAACATTCTTCTTTGTTTTGTGGCTGGTTTACTGGTATGTGTTCGGTGCCAAGTTCTTCGATATACTCTCTAAACCAATACAATTTTTACTTATTGCAGTAGTTTTGCTAATTTCTTATTACGTAATGAAAGAGTTTGGCATAAAAGTTGATATGATGCCTACTGGAATTATGTTGATATTCTGTATTGAAGTTTTGTATTTGTACGAAGAAACATTAGAATTATTTAAGATAGATTCATTTATAACGCAAACATTTAAATACACGAAAGATGAAAGGAATAAAGTTTTACGCAGCATTGTTAGGTTTGAGTTTATTCGCAATAAGTTTAAGCGCTCAGACAAGTGAATATAAGGTTTTCTACTTCTCGGGAAGCCCGAAGATTGTTGACAAGAAGGTAGAAACCAACCTCGTGAGGGACAGCTACATATCTTCGAAGAGTTCGTTGAAGGTTCCTGCTGGCTCGTACGTTGTGCTTACCAACAAGAACGACGTTCCAATGGGAATCAACACTCCTGGAACCTATTCAGTTCCAGACCTTAACAAGATTTACGAAGATGTAGGCAACAGCAACCTTACTCAGGAATTCTTCAACTACATCGCAAACAATATGATCCAGAATTCGCAGAAGGAACGTAAGAGCGGTGGCGTTTACCGTGCTGTAGGTGACATCATCAGAGACCCGTTCGACGATGCAATGGTTATCGAAAATTATGTTGTTCTCAACTGGGCAAATCCTAAGCAGAAGAAATTATACCTGAAGATTTACGACGACGAATCTGGCGAACCAGTAATCGACAACTACGCAACAACCGACAGCGCATTCGTTGTTAAGTTTGACGAAAAGATTTACCAGAAAGGTAAAAAGTACTCTTGGATTGTAAGCCCAACTTCAAGCGATCCAGACCAAGGTACAATCCTCAGAACTTTCACTTTCGCCGATGACGAATGGAAGAAAGAATACCAGAAGGAAGTTGACGAAATCAACAAGACTGATAACGAATATATGAGAAAAATCAAGCTCATAAGACTGTCGCTTGAAAAGAACATTTACCCGATACTTGAAATGTATTAGGATTAACAAATAACAATGCAAAAAACGCAACCTTTCGGTTGCGTTTTTTTGTTTATAACAAAACATTAGCGTTTTCTTATCAGCATAAGTCCATCCCTCACAGGAAGTATAATCTTCTCGACATCTTCCCGCTTTGAAATATAGTCGTTGAAAGCCATAATGCCGTGAGTAAAATGGTCGTTAGAAGCAGTTTCGGTAAAAATCTTGTCGTACCATATCACATTGTCGGCGATAATCAGTCCATCGGGAGCAAGCTTTGACAAAGCCGCCTCGAAATACGAAATGTACTCGGTTTTGTCTCCGTCAATGAAAATCAAGTCAAAGTGTCCGTCGAGAGTTGGAATAACTTCCGAAGCATCACCGACAATCGGCACTATCCTATCCTGCAATCCAGCCTTTTCAAAATACTTCGATGACAGCCATTCAATCTCATCGTTGATTTCAATGGTGACAAGCTGACCATCGGAAGGCAAGGCACGAGCCATACAAATTGCCGAATACCCTGCGTATGTGCCTATTTCAAGAACACGCTTTGCCTTGCTCATCTTTATCAGCATTGCCAACAGATGTCCCTGATAGCAACCAGAAAGCATCTTGGGATGAATCTGAGTCAAGGCAGTTTCACGTTCCAATGCACGAAGCAGGTCGTCTTCAACACAACCGAAATTCTCAATATATTCAAAACGTATATCCTCAGTGCTCATTTTACAAGTATTTTATCGTAGAGAACTTATCGCGGACAAAAATCTCGTTGGCAACCTCCATAATGTCTTCAGCAGTAATCGCTTCGATCAGAGCAACCGTTTCCTTGAAAGTTTCCGCCTTGCCATAGTTCAAGAACGACTTTGCCGTAGGAAACAGCATATTGGCATACGAACTGCACTCGATTGCCACCTGACCTATCAACTGTTTCTTTGCCTTCGACAACTGAAGCACTCCCATTTTCTTCTTGCAGAAATTATCCAGTTCGCTGAATATCATATCAATGGCAAAGTCAACCTTCTCGTGGTCGGAACTGAAAAAAATGCTAAACAAACCGGTGTCCTGATATGTTGTGAAATTGGATTCTATATTATAAGAAAGTCCATGATGTTCACGAAGTTGCATATTAAGACGAGAATTCATTCCCGGACCAGCCAGCACATTCGAAAGCAAAAACATCGGCACACGCTTGGCATCGCTGTACGAATAGCAATAATTCCCTATTATCGTATTGGCCTGCATCCCCTTCTTTTTCACCACCTTGTCAAACTTTACCGACATGTTAAACGGTAATCTTTCAAAACTACGCAAGCTTACAGCATTCTGCCCCAAATGTTTTTCGCAAATCCGCACAAGCCTACGGAAATCAATGTCTCCAATGGAACAGAAAACCATCTGGTCGGTATTGTACTTTGATCCGACAAACTCCAAGAAATCCTCAGTGCGAAATTTTGAAATCGACTTTTTTGTACCAAGAATATTATGTCCAAGCGGATGATTGGCGAACATTTCCGACTCAAACTCATCAAAAATATTTTCCGACGGATTATCCTTATAGGTATTTATCTCATCAACAATGACATCGCACTCCTTTTCAATCTCGCGCTGCGGGAAAACAGAATTGAAAACCACATCGTTAAGCAGTTCTACCGCCCGTTCGTAAAACTCTACAAGAAAACTCGACGACACGCAGGTTTCCTCTTTTGTCGTATAAGCATCGACCTCACCACCAACAGATTCCATTCTATTTAGCAAATGATAGGCCTTGCGTTTGCCAGTCCCCTTGAAAAGCATATGTTCGGTAAAATGCGCCATTCCTAGCTGACGTTCGCTTTCGTCTCGCGTTCCCGTGTTCATAAGCATACAGCAGTGAGCCACATCGGATTTTACCCGATAGTGTATAATGCGTATTCCGTTTCCCAATGTTAAGGTTTCGTACACTCTAAAAAATTTTGCGCAAAAATAAGCATTTAAGATGAGTTTCACACACACATAATTTTTTCAAATTAAGTATATTTGCATCGTAAAAAAATATGTAATTTATGTCGTGCCTCCGCGTAATACTCGCAATCATATTTCCACCATTGGCAGTAATCGACCAAGGATGCGGTTCGTTTGTTATAGTCTTCCTTCTAACCTTATGCGGTTGGATACCAGGTGTAATAGGCGCTTTGATCATACTTAACAAAGACTGATATTTTTTGGTATCTATATACAAGTTGACTAAATTTTACCACGCTTCTGTCATTCCACAAGTCAGAATGTTTTTTTTAGCCGAAGGCAGAGCAAACTTGTTTGATATGTTAAGGCGCATAAAAACATCTGCAAGGCAAACATACACGCGATACGGAACGGGGAGCGTTGTAATGTTCGGCTATGCGGAACTCCTTCACGAAACGAAGTGAGCAATCTCCCCTTAGTACACAAAGGAGATTGGCTGCGCCGAGCTAAAGGTGCCGTATAAACAGGCTCACACGACACGTTCCTTAGTCGGTTCGCTTTGTTTTACGGAAACATGGTTCACGAAGCTTGCGAGTAATGACGAAGAGAAACAAAACAGATGCAATGTTCTATATGTCAACACGTATATAGTTGCATATTTTTTTTACAATAAATTAGCAATCCTTATTGTAATCTACAAATAAATATTATCTTTGCAGATATTATACAAAAGTGATAATATTTAACTAAACAATAAGAATCATGAAAAAGTTATTGCTCATTATCATTGCTTTGGGAACCATCGTTCTCGCAAGTTCGTGTGGAAAAGGCACAAAGAAATGCCATTGCGACAATTATCAGTACGGCACAATTTTAAACAGTTTCGACTGCACAACAGAAGATTATAATGTAGAAAACTGCTCCGATATTACCGGTTTAGTGTACTATAACGGGAAAAACGGTTTGGAATGCTACTAATCTTCTGCTAAAGAAGATGATAACTCACAAATATTTCCACAATCATAAGGTTGTGGAAATATTTGTATTGCACTAACTTACAAAGCATTATGTCTCCATTCTTAAAATACATAGCCGACGAACAGCACTACAGCGAAGTGCTTTCAAAGCTGACAAGCGTAAAGCAAACATTATGGATTGGCACTGCCGACATCAAGGACTTGTACATAAAGCAAGCAAATGATGTTGTTCCTATGCTTGGTGTTCTTGCTTCACTTCTGAAAAAAGGCATAGAGATTCGACTTATCCACGCCAAAGAACCAGGAGAAAACTTCCGTGCAGACTTCGACCGATATCCGATTTTGGCAACTGGCCTTGAGCGTGTTCTTTGTCCTCGCGTACATTTCAAGATGCTGATATTCGACCTCGAATGCGCCTACATTGGCTCGGCAAACCTCACTGGCGCAGGAATAGGCATGAAAAGTCCGCAAAAGCGCAACTTCGAAGCTGGCATCTTTACCAACGACCCCGAAATTGTAGAATCTGCTATCAACCAGTTCGATAGAGTTTGGATGGGCGGCCACTGTGAAAAATGCGGTCGTCGAGAATTTTGTGGTGACAGGATAAAATAAAACTGGCTACACACAAAAATCACCAATTAATTTCTTACTTTTGTCAATCAAAATAAAATTGAATTGACAATGAAGAAAATTGCTGTGTTCGTACTATGCATGATGACATGCTTTCTTTCCAGAACCTTTGCCGAACCTATAACCTTACAAAGCCCCGACAAGCAGTTGGAACTGAAATTCGAATTGCGTGAAGGTGTTCCTTACTATTCTCTCGACCGCGCAGGAAAACCTGTCGTGTTGCCATCTAAAATGGGATTTACCCTCGAATGGCGCGACGACTTGGCTCACGCTTTTGTACTCAAGGACAAGGCTTTTAACAGTTTCGACGAAACTTGGGAACCTGTCTGGGGAGAAGAATCAAAAATACGCAACCATTACAACGAACTTCTGGTAACCTTGGAACAACCTGCTGGTTCTGTTGAAAGTCAAGATGGTTCGACCAAGAAAAAAGCAACAGTAATGCAAATTCGCTTCCGTCTTTACGATGACGGACTTGGATTCCGCTACGAATTTCCGATGGAAAATGCACTTGTATATTTCTGGATAAAGGAAGAACTAACCGAATTTGCAATGACAGGCGACCACACAGCCTGGTGGATTCCCGGCGACTACGACACTCAGGAATACAACTTCACAGAATCGAAACTATCGGAAATTCGCGGACTTTACGAAGAAGCACACAAAGGCTGTGGCTGGCCGTGGAAAAACTTCTCGCCGACTGGCGTGCAGACCGCCTTACAGATGAAAACCGCCGACGGGCTCTACATCAACATACACGAAGCAGCCGTTCTCGATTACCCAACTACCAACTTGGATTTGGACGACAAGAATTTCGTTTTCCGCACTTGGCTTTGCCCAGATGCTACAGGCTACAAAGGTCGCCTACAGGCTCCGTGCCACACACCTTGGCGCTCTGTAATGGTCTGCACCAAAGCTACCGAAGTCCTTGCTTCGCGTCTGATTCTCAACCTTAACGACCCTTGTGTGCTTGACGATGTTTCGTGGATTCATCCCGTAAAATATATGGGCGTGTGGTGGGAAATGATTTCCGACAAAAGCTGCTGGTCGTACACCAATGACTTCCCATCAGTAAAACTCGGCGAAACCGACTACGCCAATTCCAAGCCTCACGGACGTCATGCGGCAAACAACGAGAATGTACGCCGCTACATCGACTTTGCTGCGGCAAACGGCTTCGATGCACTGCTAATCGAAGGCTGGAACATCGGATGGGAAGATTGGTACGGAAAGGAAAAGGACTATGTTTTTGATTTCCTCACCCCCTACCCCGACTTTGACCTGCCAGCATTGAACAAATATGCTCACGAGAAAGGAATCCGCCTTATCATGCACCACGAAAGTTCTTCATCGACAATAAATTATGAACACTGGCTTGAAAAAGCATACACGTTGATGAACAAATATGGCTACGATGCAGTTAAAAGTGGTTACGTTGGCAAAATACTTCCCTACGGCGAAGGACATTACAGCCAGCCTCTCATCAACCACTACCACTACTGCATAACAGAGGCCGCAAAACATCATATTATGGTCAATGCACACGAGGCAGTACGTCCTACAGGACTTTGCCGCACCTGGCCGAATATGATTGGCAACGAAAGTGCAATGGGCACCGAGTTCCGCGGACGCATAAAACCCGGACACACAACAATTTTGCCGTTCACCCGTCTGCAAGGTGGTCCAATGGACTACACACCAGGCATTTTCGAAACTGACATGAGCAAAAATGCAGAATGGAACAAAGAGCTGATGCGCCATACTATTTGCAACCAGTTGGGATTGTATGTTACTTTCTACTCGCCCTTGCAGATGGCATCCGACTTCCCCGAACACTACGAGCCGTTTATGGATGCCTTCCAGTTCATAAAGGATGTTGCAGTTGACTGGGACAAGAGCTTGTACCTGGAAGCAGAACCTGGTGCATATATTGTTACAGCCCGCAAGCCGAAAATTTCAACATTGAACAAGGCTGCTGAAGGCGTTGCTACTTTGCCCGACGGCAAGAAGGATATGCTCTCGAATGCTGCACGGTTTGTCTATGCTCTACCTGAAAATGCAACAGCAGCCGACTTGAAAAATGCGACTCCGCACGATGTATGGTATGTTGGTGGCGTAACCGATGAGAATGCTCGCGAAGTATCGGTAAAACTCGACTTCTTGCAACCTGGTGTTACCTACGATGCTATAATTTACACCGACGCAAAGGATGCTGATGGAATACCAGGCGACAGCTACAATCCACAGGCCTATACAATTACAAAGCAGAAGGTTACTTCAAAGTCGGTGCTAAAGGTTAAGATGGCTCGTTGCGGCGGATTTGCAATATCGCTAAGATCTAGATAGAAGCAAAAAGTTAATTATTCTTCCAGCAAATCCGGTCTCAATGCCTTTGTACGTTCGTAGGCCAAATCTTCCTTCCATTCATCAATCTTGGCAAAATTGCCAGAAAGCAGAATATCAGGAACTTTCCAGCCGTTGAAGTCGGCAGGACGAGTATAGACTGGCGGTGCGAGAAGTCCATCCTGGAACGAATCGGACAAGGCCGACTGCTCGTCGCCAATGGCACCTGGGATAACGCGGATAATGCTGTCGCACATCATAGCGGCGGCAAGTTCGCCACCAGTAAGGACAAAGTCACCAATGCTAAACTCATCGTCTATAAGGTGTTCGCGAATGCGATAGTCGATGCCCTTGTAGTGTCCACAAAGGATTATAATGTTATTCATCATGCTTATGCGGTTGGCTTCCTTCTGCTTCCACGGCTTGCCGTCGGGCGAAGTATAAATAACAAGGTCGTAGTCGCGCTGCTTTTTCAAATCGTTGATACAGTTGTAGATAGGTTCTATCATCATCACCATGCCAGCCTCACCGCCAAAGGCGTAGTCGTCAACCTGCTTGTGACGGCCAAGGCCGTATTCGCGCAGGTCGTGGATGTGAACTTCGGCAATTCCCTAGTCGGTTGCCCGCTTGATTATCGAATTGTTCAGCGGTCCATCAAGGATTTCGGGCAAAACGGTTATAATGTCAATTCGCATAAGCTATTTTTTTTGTTGAGTCGTGGCGCGCCGCGACTGTACTATATTAAATATTTATATTTATTTATAAGTTTCTATGGGCTAAAGCCCGTTTATAGTTGAGTCGCACCATGGTGCGACTGTACATTGTTTATTTTGCTAATTATCCAATTTTACAAATTTTAAAATCGTGGTGTATCCATCTGTCGTTTCCATTATCAAGTAGTAAGTCCCTTGTATTAATCCCGAAACATCAATGCGTTCCGTAGGCTGCTCTTTCCTGAAAATCAATCTTCCGTTTGTGTCATAAACTGCAATATCGGCGATTTCCACTCCATTGCTTTCAATTGTCAGATAATCTCTGGTCGGATTGGGATATACTACAAAATTTTGACTGTCAATATTTTCAATAAATGTAGTATTGCCGGTTGTGTCGTGGACAAAAACAGAAACCGAACTACGCGGACTTATGCACACAAGCGTATCTTCCACAAATCTTTCTTCGATATAATAGGTTTCCGTATCGAAAAGCACTGGCGTTGTATAGTAGTTTCCCGTTGCAATTGCCTCGCTTGCCGTGTCGGAATCAAACCAGAATACTTCGTTCTGCGAAAGAGCAACAACAGTAGCCTGCATACCCGAAAGTATGTGCTGGTCGAAAGCCAGTGGTGCTACAACCAACGGCTGCAATTCCACATCGCGACGGACTTTTGTGCCTGGTTTTGTTGTAACCGTGAAAGTGACAGTTTGATAGCAAGGTGCGGATACTTCCACAGTGTATGTGCCTGCCATAATTGGTCGGTGATATGCCCCCAACGGCTGGTGAGAGTAAACTTCGGAGTGAAAATAGTCATGATTCAGCACTTTTATCATTGCCTCAACTGGTTCGTGGGTTATCGCATCGGAGGCAACGCCCCAGAATCCATAGTCGCATTCCATCGCGTAACTCAGCAGAGCATCCTTGCTGTTTGTCCAGTACGACTGCAATTCGTCGGGGTCGGTAACAACATGCGTACGACTTATCTCCATTGTAACTTCACGGCAACGCTGGTAATATGTCATATAGTCCTGTCGGCTTCCAGAGACAACGCTCCAGTCGCCCCCATCGATTACCGTGCGTCCCAAACCATCACCGTACATGTACGAAGTGTCCTGTGCGTGGCAAAGGGTTGCATAATTCTGGCAGACATAGCGGAACCAGTCGGAATCAGCGTGGGCTCGCTGACTTGTTGTCCACGAATCCCATGGATAATTAAGCAGTTCTGCTCCGCAATGGAAATTTACCGACATTACAAAATGCAAGGGTGTTACATAGTCGATTATTGCTTGAGTTTCGGGTTGAATATTGGCTTCGGTACCAAGTCCAGGCAAGTGCGGATAGTTGCGGTTCAACTGCACATCGTTGTAGTTGTGGTAAGTGGAATATCCTTCGCCTTGCCATATCAAATCGTTGGTCGCGTGGTAAGCTCCGTCGGGATTTTCGAGCGGACAGATGTACAAATCAACATTGTCAAGAACTTTCATCACTGCCGAGTCTGTTGTCGCATTGTTTAGAATGTAATCGGCAAGATGCAGCATCATCTGGAAACACACCACTTCGGTTCCGTGCATCGACGACGAATACAGGAATGCGGGTTTTGTTGTCGTCTCACCTAGCGTATTGCTTATATGTATTGCAAAAATGGAATGGTGCAAGTCGGGATGCGGTGTTGTGCCGAGAATCGTATCTATCTCACAAATGTCAGGAAATTCGTTCTGAAAATGCTGTAACAACTGAGTATAAACCTCGTAAGTCGGATATTTGTTCCATTCAAACATTTCTTCAAGCGTGGTTGCCATGTGAGCGTTGCTAATTTCACGAGTATGTGAATCTGGATTTTCCTGCATTTCGCGTGTGAGTATTGCCGATGTTGCCGAAATACTGTCGATAATGGCTGTCATTTCTACTTTCGATAAGTTTGTTGCCTCTATGCAAACCTCGTTGGAGTGTGCCGATTCTGTATTGCCACCACAGTTGTATGTAATTGTATAGCAATGGCTTCCTGACGCAACTCCAATATCAGTATATGTAGAATCGGCAACATTGGTGGCAATAAGGACGCCATCGCGATAAACATTGCAGGTATGACCGATTTGTCCGCGTATTGAAATGTCATCTAGGCATAACATATACTGGTCATAGGAAACGCAATGCAATGCGACATATTTTGCCGATGATGGCACATAGAATGAATATTCTGTCCATAAATAGGTTGTTTCTATTGTGTCGCAATGAAGCGGTATGAAACTGCTTTCGTTTGCATCGGTAATAGAATAGGATGCGACAAATTTTTCGTTGTAATTCCTAGAGAAATTGCGTGCATAAAACGAAAAAGTAAATGCTTCCGAGAAATTGAGTTCTGGGCTTATAATCCAATCGTCGTTGCGAATGTTGGAATGGAAAGGACATCCGAAATAATTGTGCCCAGAGTTCGCCAGATAATAATTGCCTCCAGTACCAGAAATCTGTTGGTCATCTATCACAATGAAAGCCATTGTATCTCCTTCGTTAAGGAAATTCATCGATGAAAATGTGCCAGTTGGAAGATTATCACCGTCAATATAGCTCCACCCAACCGTTCCTTGTGAATTTATTGCTCCGTGTTCATGTCCTTCTACATCGTCGAAAATGACAATTTCATGCGGATTTTGTGAACCATTCCAAGTAAGCACGACATTGTTTCCTGCAGTTTCGGCATGTAACTGCGCTGGCGCATCACATAAGTCGGCAGAGGTATTCATCTGAATTCCGTTTGGCAGACTAATGTCGTCAATCCACACGCAGTCGGAACCTTTACTTGCATTGCCATTTCTTTGATAACAGAACTTAAGAACATGGAAGCCCGAAGTTATTTCGCACTGATATTCGCTCCAGTCGGCATAACCCGAAAGTGTTTCTTTCTGCACGCCATCAATATAAAAGTAAAAAGTACCACTACTTTCTGCCGAAAAAATCTTGCGAAAGTACGAGAAGGTTCCGCTTTCGTTAAGATATACGGACAATTGAAGTACAGATTCTGTATTTTTTGTGTAGTAGTTTCCGCTTCTGGCACAATATCTGCCGCTGTGCGCACCTTCACTTGTTATTTCCCAACGGTATTGGTTTCCAGAGCGTTCCCACTGCATAGAAGAGAAATCACCGCTTTCCCAGTCTTCCGCCATTGCTGACGGGCTTTGTGCAGAAAGCGAGAGCACAAATGCAAGTGAAATTAAAATTATGTTTACTATCTTCTTCATTTCAACAGAAACGGCTGTAAGCCTGTCATCCTTCAAGCCTGTTAACCGATTGTCCATTATCAATTGTTAATTGTTAATTGTCAATTCATTAAAATCCCATTCCAAACCTCAGCCAAAACATTTCCTCAAGGCTCTTCCATTTCTTTGCAGACTTCTCAAAATTGTCGCTTGTATAAGCATTCAAAATCTTAGCCGACTTCTTTGCATTGCCGTTGTCAACGACCTTCTGTTCCAAATCTTTAAGTCCAGCAAATGCATCATCTTCGTATGATTTGAGAGCACTTTCGAGTACCGGTCTCGTCGATTGCCAAGCTACGGTTGCCAACTTGTTTGCCTTGCGGTAAGTCCATAGCACGCAGTTGTCGTCGAGTTGTCTTTGTCCACAGACATCGTAAGCCTTTGGCAATGCGGTTGTTCCGCAGAAAATCGGCACACGCGGTGTCTGTGCGGGGTTGTCAACCGACATCCAGCAGATACCACCAACCTCGTCGGGCAACCAGCTGCGCAACTGGATAATGTGCGAGTACGAGCACCAAGCCACAGCCACAGTGCGCTGGAATGTTACAGTCTCGGGAGCAATGAAATTCAAGGTGTTGCGCAAATTTGTACCAAGCCACGGATTTGCAATTGGACTTACAATCGTATCGTCAACCAAAGTGCCGTCGTCGAGGCGCTTCTTGGTAACCATTCGCACATTGCGAGTCATATCGAGGTCGGTGCCTTCGTAGGTACTGCGGAAAAGTTCGATTACCTTGCGGACATCAACATTCTCGTCTGGCTTAACCGAAAATGGCAATTCGTCCATATCCATGCTAAGTCCGAGCGATGGAGCCAAACTACTGAGAATGAAGAACTCGCGTTCCTTGAAGTTCTTGCCTGCGCCATACGACGAAGCGAAAGCCTTCCAGAAGACAAATGGCTCGTTTCCGTCCCAAAGGTTGTACTTCCTGGCAACTTCCTCAACATTGTCGGATGCCATAAAGTAGTCGGGATTGTTGCGCTCCATCTGCCCTATCCTAGCGATGTTTGCCGACACGCCGACATGGTCGTCGGGAATGCGCTTTGCAGCCCACACGCCACCAATCTTGTCGGGACCTTCGCCGAGGATTTCCATCTGCCACACCTCATTCTTGTCGGCAATCGTAATGCACTCGCCGCCATCACCATAGCCGTATTCTTTTACAAGGCTTCCGATGAGTTTAATAGCTTCGCGGGCAGTTGTGCAACGCATAAGTGCGACGCGCTCAAGTTCCTCAATCATAAACATTCCCTTGCTATTCACGAGCGTATCGGGACCAGAAAAAGTAGTCTCGCCAATGGCAAGCTGCTTTTCGTTGAGGCAAGGATAGGCGGTATTAAGGTAGGCGTATGTGTGCTTTGCCTGCGGAATTTCGCCAGCGAGCGTTACGCCCGTAGTGTCGGTGCGGCTCTTGGTGTGCATAGTGCCCTTGTAAACCTTATGGGTAGCGCCATCCTTGTAGTTGGCGGCAGGCTCAATGGTCATCCAAGTGCGGTAACGACCGTCGCAAGTGTGCGAAGTTATCACCGAACCATCGGCACTGGCCTTCTTGCCGACCATTATGCTGGTACAATTTCCACCTATAAATTCTTCGTCCTGCCCGAACGCACACAGCGAAAGCAGGGAAATCAACGCAAGCAGAAAAATATTTTTCATATACTATTATTTTTCCTCCTTTACAAAATTTCCGTTAAGGTCGAACTTAAGTTCAACATCAGTGTCGAGCTCGATTTCGAAGCCATTCTTGTCGCGCTCAATCTTGTAAATCTTTGCCTTCTTGTAGTTTTGAGCAACATAGTCGTAAATATTGCTGCTTACGATTCCCTTTGGCAGAGCGACATGGCCTTCGATTTCCATCCACGAGCCAATCTTGTTGAACTCAATTTTTACACCGTTTTCAAGTTTCACCTCGTAGTCGCCGTCCTTTTCGTCGAGCATTACGGAGTTAACCTTTTCCTTCGGGAAGTAAGTTCTCAGAAATTCCTGTGCGGTCATTGGCATGTCCTCAACCTTGACGGGCTTGTCGTTGTCGGCAAAAGCGAAAGCTGAAAACGAAAGAACGCAAACTAAAAGTAATGTTATGTTTCTCATATTCGAAAGTTTAAAAGTTTAATGTTCAATGTTTAAAGTTCAATGTTCAAAGATATAGCAATTAATTCAACATTTATTTCGTAGCCTTGTATTCCTTTGTAAACAAAAGCAATACCGTAAAAATTTCCAACCTGCCGACAAGCATCATGCCCGAAAGTATCCACTTGGCAATGTCGGGAATGGCGGCAAAAGTAGTTGCTGGACCTGTCATTCCGTAGGCAGGACCGATGTTGCTCATAGCCGAAACGCAGGAAACAAACGAACTTGTGAAATCCATTCCCAAGCAGGTGAGCAACAATGTAGCGACAAGTACAGTGATTATGTACATCATTATGAACGCCATAACTCGCATAACGGTTGTCTGCTCGAGCGAACGCTTCGACATCTTTACGGGAATCACGGCCTGAGGATGAAGCTGACGCTTGAGATCGGCGATAAGGTTTTTCACAGCAATGGCAATTCGCGAAACCTTGATACCACCGCTCGTCGAACCCGAACAACCGCCGACAGCCATAAGAAGTACCGTCGGTATGATAAACGCCTGTCCCCAAGCAACATAGTCGTAGCAACCAGCCTGATACCCCGACGATGTCATCACCGACACAACATTGAACAACGAGGTACGGAATGTCTCCTCGAAGCCCATCGGGAACGACGAAAGCTGTTCGGCAGTAAGCACCGTAGTGTATTCGAGCGAGTAGAACATCAGCATGAATACAGCCACGCCAACGAACATGATTCCGAAGTACCAGCGCATTTCCTCGTTCTTGCTGAACGCCTTGAAACGCCCGACAATCAGGAAATAGTACAGAGCCAGCGTAAGTCCGCACATCGCCATGAAGAGCGTACACATATATTCTATGTACGGCGATGCCCAGTAGCCTATGCTTGCCTGATGCGTGCTGAAACCGCCAGTGGCAACCGTTGTCATCGAATGGCAGACGGCATCGAAGAGGTTCATCGGACCGAGATAGTATGCCACAAAGCAAAGCACGGTAAGCACAATGTAGATAACCCAAAGCTTCTGGGCAGTGTTGCGGATGCGCGAACCAAGTTTATCGACCTCTATTCCAGGCGATTCAGCCGAAAACAACTGTGTTTCGTGAGCCTTGTTCTTCTGCGAGAAGAAAGCCATCGTCAGCACGATAACGCCCAAACCACCAAGCCATTGCGTGATGCTGCGCCACAAAAGTATTCCGTGCGGCTGAGAATCGATGTTGTTCATCACCGTGGCTCCTGTGGTCGTAAATCCCGACATAGTTTCGAAAAATGCGTCGGAAACATTGTCGAAAGTACCGCACATAAGGTAGGGAATCATTCCTAGCACAGTAAGAATCAGCCAAGTAAGCGTAACGGTCAGGAAATTGTCCTCCTTGCGCATTTTCTTTGTCGTCTTTCTGCCAAGCAGGAAAAGAATGGCTCCGATAAAAAATGTTGCAAGCGAAGGAACAAGCAAAGGAATGAAATCCTTCTCGCCGTAGTTTATATTATAGTACAGCGCGACGAATGCCGATGCCAGCATAAGCATCGACACCATCACGAGATTCTGTCCTATAATCTTCTTTTTCATTATTTTAAGTCAAAATGCGCAAAAGTACGCCGAACAATAAATTTGCAAAGATAAACAAAATTTCCGATTCAGTCGTTTTCATTTGCCATCTTCTCCAATCATAATTTATATTCTTATTATCTTCTTTTTATTTTAAACGGGAGAAAACGTCAATAACGCCTACTTAAATCCATCAATAACAGACTACCACGACTAAATTACCCCAACAACGGCATAAACGCCACTACCATCAATAGTTATAAACACTTTTATATGGTAACTTTTGCAAAGGATTGGTGCGATTATGGGACAACTACCACAAAACAAAAACGCAAGTGCTTAATTTAAAAACACTTGCATTTTATCAATGTTGCCCAATCAGGACTACTATATTGTAATACCAAATCAACTTCATTTTACATAACTATTTGATTTGCAATACTTTTACTCTCTATATCATTGCAAAATATTATACCAAATTTCGATTATTTTCAATTCGGTGGTGCGATGGTGGTGCGATATTTCAATATATTTTATTATATTTGCATCGATATTAACTCATTGATTATGGCAAAAGTAACTCTTTATGTTAGAGCCTGTCAAGATACAGGCGTTATCAATCTAAGATTTAGATTGAGGGATGGTCGCACCACCCAATTTTTTCACCCTTCGAATATCGAGGCGGATGTTAATGACCTAAAAAAGTTAACCAATGAAGGCAAGCCAAAACCTGGTGTAAGGATTTACAACAAAGATTTGGTTAGCAAGATTGAAGAAGAATCCCAGTTGTTGCTTGACGCATACAATGGTATTTTGGAAGACAATCTTGTTCCAAACATTGACCTCATCGAAGAAAGGATTATCGCTATAAAGAATCCTGTCAAGAAGGTTCGTCAAAAAGAACTAACATTGTTGGAACGCTTCAACAAGTACATCAATGAAGCTGTTGCCCTCAATATTATTCAAGAATCAAGGCATAAAAGGTATAAAGCACTTTATGGATCTCTCGAACGGTTTCTTAAGATTTATGGAAAGATCGAGTATGTAGCAACAGAGTTCACCCCAGATGATGTACTGGCGTTCAAGTCGTTTATTACCGATGAATATTTGCTTGTGCCTAAGCACAAGAGGATTTATGCAGGGTTGCCGTCAAATGTTGTGCCTAAGCAAAAGCGCAGTCAAAATACCGTAGTGACTATGCTCAAGGCATTCAAGGCCGCATATTCTGGTTTTGGAATAGATTACAACCCTTTCGACAAGATGCCTAAAAAGTACAGGGCTGCGTTGTTAAGGGAACAATACGAAGAACCGATTTGTCTAATGCGTGAAGAATTTTTCAAAGTCCTTAATACCGAAGTTTCCGAAGCTTTGCAAGAAACTAAAGATGCGTTTGTTCTGCAATGTGCTTTCGGCGCTCGTGTTGGTGATTTTTCCAACCTCTCGATGACCAGTGTCGCTGTTGACGACAGTGGCATCCCATACATCCACTATCTACCGCAAAAGACTGAGCGTACCAACACGCGCCACATCGAGACCGTTACACCTATTATAAAATATGCTTTGGAAATAATCAAGCGCAAGCATTTTGACTTTCACATTCTCAACTATATATCCGGGAAAGACGGCTACAATGTTAAGATTCGCAGATTGCTCAAGTTCTGTGGCATTGACCGTCCGGTGAAAGTTCTCGATGAAGCCTCCGGTAACATTGTAGAAGTTCCGCTTTACGAAGCTGGAAGTTCAAAGTTATGCCGCAAAACCCATGTCAACATTATGAATGAAATTCAAATTGACAGGTATGCAGCAGGGTTGCACGCCGCAGGAAGTCAAGCTGTTGAAAGGTATATCAGCAACACCCTCACACAGCATTTCATTTTGATGTGTGCAGCCTTCAATCAGCCACTTTACAAGGTTGACAACGATTTGAATATTATTGAATAGCAAAAAGGTGGAGAATTCCACCTTTTGTTTTTTCGTTTTAATCCGTTAATCCCTTATCCCCTCATCCCTCTATATCCTCTATACAAACTATAGCCTCTATCCGCCCTTATTGGCTCTACTGTCCCTACAGGCGTTATGGGCGTTATAGCCCTTAATCTCCAACAAATCTACACCAATCCGAAAAAAATTGTAACATTATTTAATAATATGCAAAAAATGTTTTGTTGTATTGAAAAAAATATATTATACTTGTAGCGTTAATTTTGATTGTTAAATTTAAATTTCATTTGTTATGGAGAAGATATTAGATTACGCAATGAAAAGAATGGATGTGATTAGTGCAGGAATAGCAACTTGTCACAAAAAATTGTTAAGCGACTTTTTTGAGAAATATTATGATGAGAAAATGAAACTTACAAATGAGAGTTTTGCTGCACTCAAACTGTATATTGAAACAGAAATGCCAAATTTGGATATGAAAAACATTTTTGGCGGGCAATTCCCATTTCCTTTTCCGTTTCCTTTTCCGTTTCCAAATCCATTCCCAAATCCTATTCCGCCAATATCATTAGAATCTCTTAATATGTACTCCAAAATATCACGAAATTTATCTGAAGGCGATTATGTAAGATGTATTTGTGGTGGTGCTGTAGCCAAAATTAATGATAAACTTTTTGACTTTAACACAATATTGGAGATAATTGAAAAAATATATGTTATTTCTGATGCTTATATAAAAGAATCGTCTTCATTAGAAGACTTCAAGCAGAAAATGTCAGCTATATATGAGGACTTATCAAAAAAATTAACATACTACCCCAATTACTTATTTGCTAGAATATATTTTGATGTTTTCATTAGTTCTCTTGAGTTCTGGCCTAATATTATTATTGGTAATAATACAACTAAGGCAGCTTCTTTCTGGGATAGGGTAAAGGATGAGTGGAACAATCATATAAAGCCAGTCCTTAATGAAGATGCTACTTGGGCTGTTGCTGGTGGTATTGGGGGTGCTGCTGCTGGTGCTATTGCAGGTGGCGTCGGTGCGATTCCAGGTGCTATTGCTGGAGCAGTTGGAGGTGGCGTTAGTGCTTCGGTAAAGGCCGGAATGGACATAGCAGGAGTTACATTATTTTAATTTTTAAAATTGATATATTATGGAAAAAGAAAAGTCAAAATTTTCATTCTGGGGATCGGTAATAAAACTTATGCTTGTTGTATGGCCTTGGATAATCGTTGCAATGCAAACCGTCCAAGTATTTTCGTCCGGAAGCGTGTATGATCTTACTGTCAACGAATGGGCAAAATGTCATATAGCCGCCATTATAGGCAGTTTTGCTGGTGCCGTTGCAATGTCTTTTATTCTAAAGAAAAGAGAAAGCAACAAATAACTATAAAAGGTGGATTTCTCCACCTTTTTTTTCGTTTTTATAATCTTTGTCTCTTATCACTGCTCAAATATTCTCATCCTCCCACACAGAAAACATAAAAATTAAAGATCATTTTCCACATTGCTTTGGCTTTCTACGAGAAAACCAAACTTACATAGTTTTGTCGCATTTGCTTTCATTGATTCAGATTGCTCGTTTTGAATCTCACTGAAGAAATTATATTTCAATCTAGCTATAGGCTTATCTTTAACATATTTCTTTAATTTATTTTTTAGGAAAAAGGGTAGTTTACTCTTGTCAATTATATCTTTAATTTTTTGTGTTAATCGTGGTGCATCTTTTTGTAAAGTCACATCTACTTTACATTCTGTATTATCAAAACTATCTTTAAAAGATTTTAATTGCCCTAAATATTCAATAAGCTCATTTTCATCAAAATAGTTAGAATCTTTCCCTAATTCATCCTTTGCTTTTTTTCGGAGATAGCATATCTTGAAGTATTCTTTTTCATTGTTCAGAGTCCTAATTATGTAATTGATACGGTTTTCTATTCCCAATTCGCTTAATATGGCACTGTCTGTTGCTAATTTATATGTTAACACTTTAACTCTGCGATATATTCTAAAATATATTAATACCCACAAAAACAAATTGATTATTACCCATAAATTAACCCAACTTTCCAAATTTTCTATTTCTAAGAAATTGTATAAGATATCATAATTATATCCATCTGGGAAAATGAATATAAAAAAAATAATTATCATAAATATGATATATCCCGCCTCTATGACATTGTTATAAGGTGTTCCAAACAAAATTTTGTTATGACACATTCGCAAAACTGGTTTGCAAAAAGTTACAATTTGATATATAGATACAAGTAATGACAATAATGCAATGCCAAACAAAGATGAATGTGATACAGAAATATTGGGATCGTTTTTTTCCGCTATTTGAATATTAAAATTGGCACAATAATATAAAACCATACATCCATATACGACTAGTATTATCATAATGGATCTCCTTAAAGTTTTTAACTGCTTATTCCATGCTTTATTGTTGGTTATTTCATAATTTTTTATCGATGATAACCTAGATGTAAAGTTCTGTCTTATTTCAAGGAAAAAATCCTCTCTTTGAAATAGCATTGTAATAAATACACTTCCTATTAATAGTTGAATTAGTGCTTCGTAACTATTTAGATGCCCTGTCATTTGCTGTTTCTATTTGTATATCTTCTGCATCTTTAAAAGCGTAATCAAATAATTGGCTTAACATTTTGCACCATGTAGGATTACAAAAGGAACCAATGGCTTGATAGTCTTCCGGTTTATATTCTAAACGGAAAGCTCTATCGTCAAAAACGGCAAAGTTGTATTCCTCCCCATTCTCATTACCTAAAAATTTCTCTATTTTTTCTTTTGATTCTGGGGTTATTTTTTTTACCTCAATTTTATTTTTATTTTCTTCACAAGCTTTTTCTATTATTTTAAAAGGTTCATTACTTAAATATGTTTTTTCTTGAAGCAATATTTCAACTTTTTCAATTGATTTTATTTTCTCTTTAAAAAAATATTTGAATTCTGCCCAGTAAGCTCCCTCAAAACCATCTCCATCACCTTCTTTTTTCCCACATAGGATTCCAGGTGTTAGACCTTTGCAATACATTTTTAATTTTTTTGTTGTATTTGCCAACAGTGTTGCCATTAAAATTGATGCATGAGCTTTACCTTTATTGGTAAAGATTTCCGAACTTACTGAACTTCCTTGAGCCAAACCATCTAAATATTTTTGATAAAATTTTATCTCGCGCTCTTCGTCGTTTTTTAATTCTACAGATCTTGGTTTTACTGATTCTTGTTCTGCCATTTTACAATTCGTATATTGTATTTATTTATATTATTGTGCTTGTTTATCAATGACCTTTCTTTCTTACTTCTATATTTCAAAATTCGGGTGTCAAATTTAGATATTATATTTCAAACTGCAATATCTTTTAAAAAATATTTTTCACAAAATCTTGCCAGCTCTATTTATGAAATATAAATAACAATGAATATTACATTTTTTATGCGAGCAGCTTTCATATGACATACTTTTTTCCTTGCCCAAAACAATCCCCATTCGTCATCCCCTTATTCCGTCATCCCTCTATATCGTCTATACAAACTATTGCCTCTATTCCCAACCCTACAGCCCTTACAGCCCCTAATCCCTTTCCGCCCCTATTGCCCTTACTGGCGTTATGGTCGTTACCGCCCTTACAGCCCTTAATCCTCATCCCACCATCCCATTCGTTAAACCGTTAATCCGAAAATCCGTTAACCCGTTAACTATAGGTGCTATTTGTGCTATAGGTGCTACCACTATCATCCCGGATTCGCCCTTCGCCCCTACAGGCCTTATGGGCGTTACTGCCCCTACCGTCCCTACAGGCTTTACTGGCGTTATAGCCCTTACACCCCCTAAAAACCACTTCAATTCCTCATTTTTTCAAATTCCATTAACACTTTCCCTTCTCTTAGGCACGGGCGCACACTTTCCTTAGTCATTGCCTGTGTTAGTATAAAGCAATTACGCTTTTATTACTTAAAATTATGGTTTAATGAATACTATCTTACACAAAAATAAATGCAAAATTCACACCATTTATCGTATTTATTTCATATTATTACATAATATTTAAGCACATTAGTATAATATAAGATATTATAATTATTTCAATATCATTATATCCATTATCTTTGTACAGAGTTTTGAGTTGAATCTGAAAATAAATATTAACAACACCTAAATTTTACTATTATGAAAAAGTTTATTATGATGTTCGCACAGTGGTTGATACCCTGTCTGTTGGTCGCTCAGAGCGGCGATTTCTGCAATTTTTACATCAGGAGCGGTTTCGACTCCGAATGTATCATCACTAACTACAAGCCAGACGATGCTCCCCAAGCTTTCTACGATGAGCACCAGTGTCTGGTCGCTTGTCGAGGGTCTCAAGTCATCTACAGCATAGTCGGACTGCCATCGGGCGCAAGCTACGACTGGGCAGTCGCAGGTGCTGATTCCTACACCACAAACACCAGCGACAACACCATCACGGTCAACTGGTCCGAAAGCGCCGGAATCGGAACTCTTATCCTTTCGGTTTACGGTCAGGACGATGAGTTCTGCGAAAAGCAGCTCTGCGTTGACCTTGTTGAAAAACCTGTCGCTGGAATACTCTCAAATCCTGTCGAAGCGGGATATACCCCATCGGGCGTAAAATACATCGATGTCTGCGACGACCAGGAAATCCAGTTCTACGACCGCTCAACATCGCCATCCGACTCTCCGATTGTTGGCTACTACTGGCGTGTCGGAAACGAAACTTCTTCCACGCAGAACTTTACTTTTGTCGCGGATTGTAACACATACGGACCTTCTGCGACCATAGTGCATTATGTCGTAAACGAATGCGGATGCGAGGATTCCGTAATGTATATCGTTAACATTTCAAAATACCCGAGACTTAATGTCGATTGCTTTGGTACTGCTTGCGAGAACACATCAGCAACTTACCATGCTACAAGTTCCTGCACCGACTATATCTGGTATGTCGATGGCGGACACATACAGGACGGACAGGGTACAAGTTCGCTCACCGTTATGTGGGACAACATTGTAAACGGCTACGGTTACATAGCCCTCGACGGTACGGCCTGTGGTCAGGATGTTTGCCCGTATCTTACCTATCTGCCAATTCCTGTAATCTCCGACAATGCCGAAATACAGGGACCAGATGTGGTCTGCATCGGCGATATGGTATATTACGAACTTCCGCTATGGGCTTCTACTGCCTACACTTGGAATATTTCACCTCCCGGATATACTACATATTCATCAGGTCATAGGCACAAACTATTGGTAAAGTTCAATTATTCTGGCACCTATACCATTAATTGCAACTACAACTGCTCTTTCCTCGATTGTGGTGGTGTCGCTCAGTCTAAGACTGTGATAGTTACCAAGTCGTTTGAAATTTTCGCAGACAACGAAGCCTGTGTCGGTGAATCTGTAAATTTATCTACAGGTTATCCTGCCCCTGATGTCTTCGACTGGACTATTTACCAGAACGGTACTGCAATATATACCCAGACAGCAAACAATATAAACTATACATTTAATACTGCTGGAGGATATACCGTTGAGGCATATAACCCCAACTTCTGCAATACTGCCTATTTCTCCATAAACATAAACGCATTGCCTCCTGCTCCGCAGCCCGATGTCACAGATTGGACTAATCGCGTATGTCTAAATGATGGTTATCTGTACAGCGCGACGCCATCTTCGCCCGAATACTATCTGCACTGGAGTGCAACCTGCGGTGATCCCTCGCAGTTCGATGGAAACGACTACAATGTCAGCATCCAGAGTCTGCCATGCACAATTAATCTTCAGCAAGTCAACAGGAGCACTGGCTGTGTGTCTCAGGCATATCAGTACCAACTCACACAATTTGTTCCGCAGACTATAAACTGGCCGTCATACAATGTTTGCGCCAACGACCAATTCACTATGGCTGTCACTCCTGAAAGTGGTGTCCTGCTAGAATGGAGTATTCCGCCCGCCTCCGCAAATATGGCAAGCATAGTAAGCGACAGATATGCAAATTCTGTGACAGTGCAGACAAATGGTCAGCCTGGCATATTCTATATGTTGCTAAAGCGCATATTCTGTGACACATTTACTTACGACACTATACCTGTAACTATTAAGCCATATATTATTCCTTATATCACTCGTCCTAAGAATATTTGCCAATATTCAACCGCAGTAATAAGCGCAGGCAATACGGAACAGGTTCAAGGTGTCTGGACACTCGAAATAGAGGGCAACACCTACACCTATACAGGATTGCCGTCTGGAGCGACTTGGAACTACACCTTCAACAATTCAGGTACTATTCCTATTTCGTTAAGTTTCACGGCACTTGACTGCCCCCAAACTTATGTGACTGTTGAAACACTTGATGTTACTGCTGCACCGCAGTTTTCGTTAAGTTATCACGAAATCACCCCAGATGCATTGTACGAACTTAACGCCACATTGCTTGAACCCTATGCCGTAGGATACACATACAGTTGGAACGACGGGCACACTACTCAGCAGTTCCAGCATGTAGGTGCTTATTTCACCTATACCTGTACGGTTACCGACAATACAACTGGTTGTACCAATGCAAAGACTGTTTCGCGTCCACAACCTACCGACTGCGCATACAGGGAAGATACAATCTATATATCGGGCAGCTGCTCAAGCCGTACATTCGTGCGTCCTAATGCTATCGGCAATATCACTTGGATGTTCGAGCAGAATGCCTCTAATCCGCAGTTTACCACTTCGGGCACATACAACAATACTTGCAGTGCTACATTTACCGATGCTGGCTACTACAGGGTATATGCTGTGCGTACTGATGGCGATTGCGAATACTTTAACGACAGGGAGTTCTACATACCGCTTATAGCGAGAATGAACATACAGTATATATGCGGTTCAACATCTGGTACTGATATTGCTCTTGTTCTTCAGAACACCAGCGACTTTATGTTGGGAACTACAATCAACTCTGAAACTTGGTATGTTGATGGCATTCTTGTAAGCAATCCCTATGGACATACAGTAACCTCGGGTACTCATACTGTTACCCTTACCGTAAACTACACCTACAATGGTGTTACCGAATCCTGCTCGGCAACAAAGACTGTAACATACAACAGAGGTACGACAGCATTTACTGTATCTCCTGGACCATATTGTAGCGAAACTGGAATACAGTTTACAGACAACTCCACGAATGCAGTGTCTTGGTATTGGCAGTTTGTTGATTCGTACTATAATCTTGCAGAAAATCGCACACAAAATCCAAAGCAAAGTTTTGCCGATGTAGGAAGTGCTATGTCTGTACAAGTAACACTTATTACTTATGACCACATTGGCTGTCACTCAATTGCTACAAATAGTCTTTCCGTAAACCCCAACACCTTGGTTGGAAATATTGGCACACAGCAAAGTTCTGTATGTTACGGCAATCCGTGGGCTATTAATTTTGCTCATTCAGGAACACCCTCAGCAAATCCAGTCTATCACTGGTACGAAACCAACCAAACCACCTCTGTAGCAACTAACAATTTCTATGAAACAGGTTCGTATTATGTGCGTGTGACGAATGACCAAGGCTGTGTAGTTCAAAGTATCTGGCAGAACATTTGCTTCAAGTCACTTCCTGTCGCTGATATTTTTGGTGATTCTGACTTCTGTCCCGATGGTGTCATAAAACTTATTGGCGAATCGGGCGACAATACATATCAGTGGACTGGTTTGGGTTCTTCTCCAATCACTACGGCAAATCTGAACTACGACATTGCTGCAAATAGTCTCTTGCCTGGCAACTATACATTAACTCTCACTGTTACCAAGGACGGCTGTAGCAGTTCCGATACAAAGGCAATCACCGTGCATTCGGCACCTGCTACACCAAACATAGGGTTTGGCGCAAACAGTTGTCTGCATATTCCACCAGTAAACCTTATCAGTACTGCAAGTCAAAACCTTAACTGGAGTACTGGCGATTATGGCACTTCTACCGAAACATACAACTCGGGCTACCACACTGCATACTATACCGACCCCACTACGGGCTGTCATTCGGCTAATGCAGTGATAGATGTTCCAAAGCCACCAGACTTCAACGAATTGATGTCAGGTTGTTTCTTGTTCTGCAAGGAAGATATGCCAAGGGAGGTTCTTGGACCATTGGGCGAGTTCAATCCTTGGAAGTGGTATAGGAACAATACGGCAATACAATATGGCTACGGGTGGATTAATAACCCTCTAAATGTACCTGCATTCGGAACTTATTTCCTCGATGTCGTATATGGCGGTTCATGCAGTGCCTCATCTGACAATCTTGTTGTAAAGCAGAAAAAAATCTGCGATTCGTGCAACATCGAGATCAGTCTCAATGCTGGTCCTTGGTGCGTGGTCAAGGATTGCAACTTGAGGTTGCAATTCTACTTGAACATATACAACCCCGGCTTAAACAGTGCAACTCTGCAGAGTGTGACTTCACCAAGCCTAGGAACCCTTTATACGCCTTATCTGCCCACCGTAATACCTGCTGGTACAACATCGTCCATTCTTTTCGAAATGGACATCACGGAGTTTGAACCGGAGGATATGTATATGGAACTTATGTTCTACGACGGTACAGGAAGGCTATGCATATCGCATTTCTCACTCAACCTTTCGAGTGTGCTCCAGTCTTGTCTGGTTACAGGTTGTAGCGTCTCCGTTGACGATTTCAGTTATTTGTCTGGTCTTTCGTCTTCGGGAATGTCCTACTACCAGTACTTGCTGTACACGCTTACGGGGATGAGCAATGTAAGGCTTTATAGCGACGATGTCACCATAATAGATGTCAACTACAACTCTTCGACAGGTGCAATAAGCGGACTTATTTCAATAACTCCGCTCGAACTCCAGCAACTTATCGACAGCAGTCGCAATATCTGCTTTAGGATGTATGCTTGCCGAAACGGCGATATATGTAGAACCGAGTTCTGCATACCGGCTTCTACACTTTCGCTCATTGGCAACAAGTCTGTTGCCGCAGGCGACGACGAAGCGGAAATAGGCGGTTCGTTGCACGATGTCATAAACTCCTATTCTGCAGACTTCTGCCTATATCCTAATCCTGCTACCTCATCGGTCAGCATATCCGGCGACAATTTCAGCCGTGCCACTGTAATCGATATGGGCGGTAGGGTTGTGATGGAAGTTTACGACACCACATTCAACATCGGAACGCTCCGCAACGGCGAATACATTGTAAAGGTAGTCAGCCTCGACGGTGCAATCCAGTACTTAAAACTTATAAAACGATGACATACAAACACAAACAACTTTCTACGAAACTTGTGGGGGCGGATTTCTCCGCTCCCCGAGCTTCGTTTCTTTCTTTGCTCCCTGCCTGTGCTGAGCTTGTCGAAGCATCGAAGTGTCATTGTATCAAAATGTCAAATCTTCAAATCTTCAAATAATTAATCGTATGAGAAAAATATTTTTATCCTTAATCCTAGCAATTTCATTCATTCCTTTCGCTTCCGCCCAGGAATGGCAGTGGGCAAAGCGTTTTGGCGGTTCAAATGGTCCGTCCGGATTGAACAACTATCCACACCACCTTGTCCTTGATGACTATGGCAATGCCTATATGTATGGTACATACGGAGGCGGCACCGAATTTAATGGCGA
>JAFZRE010000034.1 GCA_017620015.1 Bacteroidales bacterium
GCAATCACGGTATAGATTTCCAATGCGTAGTGTTTCATGAATTTCCACATAATCGTTTTTTTTGAATTTGACAATGCAAAACAACGGCTATTTCATAATGTGGAAAAGAGTAATATATCGGTTTTATTGAGCAATTTTTACAAAAAATGTAATTCTTGTCGCAAAAATAGCTTTGTCATTGGTATATTTTGTATTTTTGTGCTTGTAGTTTAAAGCACCAAAAATGGAGACACAAGTTGGTTTGGAATTATGCACGGCGGGTAACGCTGAGACGTTGACTATTAATGGCCAATGTACTATCGTGCCGGGAATGCTGATTATTCACTCGCCTGTCTTCCCGATGCTCGAACTCAGTCGGAGTGCCGAATATGCGTCTGAGGTGTTGCAAGACGACATCGGAAACATCTATTCCCTTTTCTCACAAAATATTCCCTCACCCCAACATATCTATGCCATTACCCCGTTTGTGTACTTGAGCGATGCACAACAACAATTCTTCCTGCAACGCGTGGATGCGATTGCAGCAAAAGAAAGACAGCTTGCGACCATCAACAATCCGCTGCAACGCAATATCCTGACTACTGTCATAAACTTGCTCAAGCAGGAAACGATTATGGAGCACGCATTCCTTTTTTCCGAGCAGTTGCTGCAGGACACAAAACCACCTTCGCATAAAAGGCAAGTATTGATGACCTTCCTGCTTTCGCTCAATCAAGAATACAAGCAGCATCGCACGGTGCAGTATTATGCAGAAAAGCAGGCACTTACTACGCGACATTTTGCCGACATCGTCAAACATGAAACAGGTTACACGCCTATGGAGTGGATTAATATGGTGACCATCAATCAAGCGAAGAACCTCTTGCGACAACCGAATATTCTTGTCAAGCAGGTGGCCGACGAATTGGGTTTTCCCGAGCAGTTCACTTTCCGCAAATATTTCAAGGTACACACAGGCCTGTCCCCGTCGGAATATCAGAAAAGAAGATAATGCATCGTGGTGGAAATCCGCAACTCAGGCGCAAACTTGGGTTGCTGGATTTTTTTGTTTTCGGAACTCCTTGAAATACAGTTTTACTAACCTTTTAGTGCGTGTGTATGGTTTTTGTAACTTGTTGCACGACAATAGTTTTTTGCTTTTCTTTGCGGAAAATTCGAAAGTAACGGAATAATAGTTAGTAACTATGGATAAAAAAGAAATATTCAATGCAACAACCCCCGATTGCCCGATTCGCAATATCATAGCACACATCACAGACAAGTGGTCGCTGCTGGTGCTTTATACTTTGGAACAAAATAATGTGTTGCGTTTCAATGATTTATGGAGGCAAATCCCCGACATTTCCCAGAAAATGCTGACATCAACATTGCGCCATCTCGAAGAGGACGGCATAATAAGCCGTGAACTCTTTGCCGAAGTGCCACCACGGGTGGAATATCGTCTTACTAAGCGTGGTATGAGCCTTTTGCCACATCTCGACGCCTTGATTGCTTGGGGAATTGAACATTTCGATGAGATTGTCAAAGATAGAAACAAAAAGAAACAGGTTGAAAATAAGTAGTTTAAACAATAAATATCATTAAAAAGAAAGGATTTAGTCATGAAAAATGTAGTTTTAATCGGAGCAACAGGTTTTGTAGGTTCAGCAATATTGAACGAATTGGTAAATCGTGGTCACAAGGTAACTGCTGTAGTCCGTGATATTGAGAAACTGCCTAAAAATGAGAACATTGTAGCAGTAAAGGAAGATGTTGCGAATGTGGACGCAATAGTAAAACTCGCTGAGGGAAAAGATGCCATTATAAGTGCATACAACCCTGGATGGATGAATCCGGACATTGCCACTCTCATCGAAACCAACTACCCGAGAATACTCGAAGCGGCAAAGAAAAGCGGTGTGAAGCGTATGCTGATAGTTGGCGGGGCAGGCACATTGTTCTGCGCTCCCGGTCTGCGCGTTGTCGATTCGGGTGCCATACCGCAGGAAATTATGGGCGGCGTTCGTCCCTTGGGCGATTTCTACCTTAACACCTTGATGAAAGAAAACGACATCGACTGGATTTTCTTCTCGCCGGCAGGAGCATTCGACAACGACGGCAAACGCACAGGCATTTTCCGTCTCGGAAAGGACGACCTTATTGTCGATGAACAAGGCAACAGCCATATTTCGGTTCAGGACTACGCTATGGCAATGGTTGATGAACTCGAACAGGAAAACCATCACAAGGAAAGATTTACAATCGGGTACTAATATGCTACAAAAAGCGTTAGACTTTCTGAAAGAGCACTACGAGGTTGCCTTTGCCACTTGCGAGGGCAACCTTCCAAAGGTTCGCGTATTCCAGATAATGAAGCACGATGGCACCGCCCTTTACTTTGCAACTTCTGCGAAAAAGGATGTTTACAAGGAACTTAAAGCAAATCCCAATGTCGAAATATTGTCGGTGGCAGACAAGGTGTCGGTTCGTGGCGCAGGCAAGGTGTTTTTCGATGTCGCCGATGAGGTGAAACAATGGATTTACAACAATAATCCGGTTCTGCCACGGCTTTACACGAGTTACGAAAAATTGGAGTATTTTTGTCTGCGATTATCAAAAGTGGATTACTACGACCTTAATCCTACACCGCCTGTGCTTCTTCATTTCGACCTTGAAAATGAAACTGTCGCCGAGGGCTTTGTAGGCGAAAGGTTTGAAAAATAGTAGATTATGCAAGAGTTCATGTTCAAGCCGGTAGAGGAAAACGGCACATATTGCGCCATAAGTTACAAGGGCGACAATGCCGAGGTGACGATTCCGGAAATGTATTGCGGTCATCCGGTTACGGTTCTGTTCGACGATTTGTTCAAAGGGCATAAGGAAATTACAACGGTACACATTCCCGATTCGGTGCGCGAAATAGGTGGGTTTGTTTTTGACGGTTGCAGTAGTCTGAAAAGCATTGTTTTGCCGTCGAGTCTTGAAAATATGTGGCAGTACGCATTTGTGCGTAGCAGTATCGAGGAAATTCGCCTTCCCGAAAAACTAAGGTACGTTGCCCCGTTTGCTTTCAAGGACTGCAAGAATTTGAGGAAAGTTGTTTGCAACGATGCACTTGAGGAAATTTGCTGTCACGCATTCGAGGGGTGCGACAGGCAAATGGAACTGATTTGTAAAGATACGGTAAAAATAAGCAGTCAGGCATGGGGGTAGATGTTTTGCAAATAGAAAAGTTGTACAATGCGCTTTGTGATGCCGATGCAATAATTGTCGGTGCTGGTGCAGGGCTTTCCACTTCGGCGGGTTTTACCTATTCGGGCGAGCGGTTTCGGCGATATTTTGATGATTTTATCAAGAAATATGGCTTCACTGATATGTACACGGCTGGATTTTATCAATTTCCAACGCAGGAGGAGCACTGGGCGTATTGGAGCCGGCATATTTATTACAACAGATATGTTCCAGCACCTAAACCTGTTTACAGCAATCTTCTTAAACTCCTGAAAGACAAGGATTATTTTGTCATTACAACCAATGTTGACCATCAGTTCCAGAAGTCGGGATTCGACAAGAAGCGTTTGTTCTACACACAGGGCGATTATGGTTTGTTTCAGTGTGCAACACCTTGTCACCAAAAGACTTACGATAACGAAGATTTAGTGGAAAAGATGATTGCCGAGCAGAAAAATATGCGCATTCCGAAGGAATTGATTCCAAAATGCCCTGTATGCGGTGGCAAAATGACGATGAATTTGCGTTCCGACGATACCTTTGTCGAGGACGAGGGCTGGCATTTTGCAGCACAAAGGTATGCCGATTTTCTACGCTCTCACGACGGAGGAAAAATATTGTTCCTTGACTTGGGTAGCGGAAGCAATACACCAGCAATCTTCAAAGTGCCGTTCATAAATATGACATACCAGAATTCCAATGCCACATACGCCACAATCAATCTCGGAGAGGCGTTCACTATGGAGCAGATTCAAGACCGTTCAATTGTCATCAATGCCGATATTGGTGAGGTTTTGGAAAAGATGTTGAATATGAAAAACACTTGAAAATGAACCGTTTGGATTTCTTGATAAATTACCTTCTGAAAGAAGATTCGCAATATTCTGGAATGCAGGTTCCTGACAATGTTGAGGCAAAGCGCGATTTGTTCCGTACCCTGCGCAATGTGCGGATGCCTAAGCATGTAAGTGAGGAATTTCTGCGATTGCAGGACGAGGAATTGCAGGAACAGTTGAAAGAAAAAGGCATTGTGGAATTGCCCTATGTTCCGATGCAGATTTGGCAAGGCGACATCACCCGCCTAAAGGTGGATGCTATTGTGAATGCTGCCAACAGCCAGATGCTGGGTTGCTTTCATCCGTTGCACAAGTGTATCGACAACGCCATACATTCCGCCGCTGGAGTGCAACTGCGACAAGAATGTTACGAACTTATGCAAAAGCAAGGGTATGAGGAACCTACTGGCAATGCAAAAATCACTAAGGCTTACAATCTGCCCTGCAAGTATGTAATCCATACGGTTGGTCCTATTGTCCCCGATGGTGTCCCGACATATTTTCACAAAGAGCAGTTGGCATCGTGTTACCGCTCCATTATGGCTTGTGCTGATGCAAATAATCTCGAAAGTATCGCATTTTGCTGTATTTCCACAGGCGAGTTTTGTTTTCCGAACGAATTGGCGGCAGAAATCGCCGTTAAAACCGTTAAGGATTACTTTGCGGCTCATCCAAGCACCCACTTGAAGCACATTGTTTTCAATGTTTTTAAAAATGTAGATAAAGAAATTTATCAACGGCTTCTATAATTGAAGCAATCCGCAATGCAGGCGAAGATTTGGGTTGCGGAAAATTTTATATGTTCAACATCCTTGTATCATGGGCGCAGAAAATGCCGAGGCAATCAGGATTCAAACTTTGTTCTTTAATCCAAGCAAGACACTTTCGCATATTGTCGGCATTGTAGAGAGGTCCCGGCAGCAAGCCTTGTAGCCACGAATCCTGCATATATCCGTTGTCACCGACAATTAGCGCGAACTTGTTTCCGTCAACAATCTTGTAAATTACACTGCCTGCCGAATGTGTTGGCGTAAGGTATGCAAAAACAGTAGCATCATCGAACAAATCAGCCGACTTGCCGAATGGCGCGTTGCTGTCGGGCGCGAAATTTATCGTGCGAAAAGTAAGTCCGTGCGTAAGTTTGCCATAACGGACACGCTTTTGTCTAGCATACGCGATTTCTTCTGCGGAAGTGTAGGCGTCAATGTTGTTGAAATCGTGCAATCCTGAGATGTGGTCGCAGTCGAGATGTGTCATAAGTATGGTATCAATAGGTTGACCCGCCAGTTGCTCGCAAGCGGCTTCTCCGTCCGCCATAACAGGTTCGCTGGCGTACCACAATCCGAATCCAAGATGCTTGAGCGGTCGGGTGTGCACAATTTTACTCCAGCCGGCATCAACCAGAATATGATGCATTCCAACAGTAATGTAAAAGCATTTTACAGGCACTTCTATGCGTTTGCTTCGCCGTTGGAACAGTCCTGTATATGCGTATGTAAAGCGGTGTGTTGCCCGATTGGGAACTGCATTTGAAACAAGTGTGCTTCCTGTCTGTATAGTTCTGATTTTCATGCCTATATCCACTGAAAGTTTTCTTTTCCGGCACCAATTTCGAAATGGTACTTTGCTATTCCTAGGTCGAGTTTTGAATATCCGAATCCGTTGAATAGCGAGAATGTCGTGGTTGCTTCTACCTTGTTGCCATCGTGAAGTAAGAATTTGAACTTTTGCTGGTTTACGGCAGTCGGTGCAAGCAATGCAGATTTCATTCCGTTTACAAACCAATCGGGCAGTGCCTGTTTGTTTGAGCGCAAGTCATCGCAATATGCTTCGTAACCTTTTTTCTGCGGGTGGGGAACGCCTTGATTAGTACCGTAACCTAACGAAACCAAACATATAAGTTTCTCGTCTTTTCCGACTTTGTATTTGTCGGGTTGTTTGCTGAAATTGAGACCTACCCAGCAGGTGTTAAGTCCGAGGGTTTGTGCCAGAAGTACAATTTGTTCACCGTAGTAGCCTAGTTTTGTGTCATCGTTTTTCTTGCAGACCATTGCGATGTAGTTTTTTATACCGCTGAAATTGCCATACTTTGCAATTCCGCCCGAAAAGGCGTTAGGTTCGTTGGTTACTAATTGTATATGAACACCGCCTTCGTTGTTGCATTTTTCAAGAAGAGCGGCAATTTGTTCAATTTTTTCGGGTTCGATGGGTTTGTCTGTATATTGGCGCACGCTGTGTCGTGCCGTTATTGCTTCCTGTATTGTCATAATATGATGTATTTGATTTTGCAAAGGTATTGTTTCCTGTCAAAAATGCAAGTTTATTACAAAAAATTGGATCATTTTTGCGATTATCAAAAGTGCCTAAAATAGGTAACCTAAAATAGGTTGGATTTTGAAAAATATTTATATTTGCAAAAAGTTGCAATGAAACTGAAGAAGCGAAAAATCAAGTATTCTGTAATATTCTTTCTCTGCTGGTTTGCATTTTTGGTCATTCTGGTTGATGTAGTTTTGAAATTCCAGACACTGGTTGATTATTTCGGTTCGTACGCACTTGTAGAGGTTGCGCTACTGCTATTGGTCATTCTGCCGACATTGGCAGTTTACATATTTACAAAGGAATAAGGAGTTAACAGAGTATTACAGCTGTGATTCGTACCCTTGCGGCATTTTCGTTTCAAAGACCTGCTTTTTAGTCCCCACGCGCGAAGACAGAAAAATTTATTTCCTTGGATTTTTTCATTTTCAGGCAAATTATTTCCTTGGATTTTTTCGATTTTAGCAAAATTATTTCCTTGGATTTTTTCATTTTTTTATATCTTTGCAGCCGTAAATCAACGACTTGTATGTATTACGAAAGAATCATAGATAGTTACCTGAGCGAATGGGCTGCTCGTCCCGTTCACAAGCCCATTCTGCTGCGAGGAGCGAGACAGGTGGGAAAATCCACCGCTGTCCAACATTTAGGCGAAACTTTCAAGTATTATGTAGAGATTAATCTTGAAAAGCAAGCTTCTTATAAAGACTTGTTTATGAGAGATTTGAATGTGCTAAATATCATTCCGCAAATGGCAGCCATGTGTGGCAAACCCATTGTGCCTAATGAGACATTGTTATTTATCGACGAGATTCAAGAATGTCCAGAGGCCATCATGGCGTTGCGCTATTTCAAGGAGGATATGCCAGATTTACATGTGATAGCAGCAGGCTCGTTGCTTGAGTTCGTGTTGGACGACATCCCGACTTTCGGTGTCGGTCGCATCCACTCAATGTATATGTCCCCGATGACATTCGACGAATTTCTGTTGGCCAATGGCGAGCATTTGCTGATGGAGGCGCGTAGTAAGGCCAATAGCGATGCTCCTTTGCCAGCTCCTCTCCATGACAAACTGGTAGGGCTGATACGCACATTCATGCTAGTCGGCGGGATGCCGGAAGCTGTGTCCAGATGGGTGGAAACCAAAGACTTTTTGCAATGTCAGGAGGTACAGGATGATATTATCGCCGGTTATGAGGCAGACTTCCCGAAATACAAGAAAAAAGTGGATCCACAGCTGATGATAGCAACAATGAAAAATGCCGCGACGCAGGCTACCAAGAAGTTTATCTATTCAAGGGTGCCGGGAGAGTATAAAACAGCCGAAGTGAAGAAAGCTCTTGGCTATCTTGTCAAGGCGGGTATTCTGATACCCGTCACTCACACGAACGGCAATGGCTTGCCATTAGGCGATGAAGCAGACGAGAGCATACGTAAGATTCTATTGCTTGATACAGGACTGATGCTGAGACTGCTCAATATGACTATGGGTGATACGAGTGTCATCACAACCCAGATCCTCACGGCTTCGGCTGCAGACTTAGTGAACAAAGGTCCCTTGGCTGAGATGCTGGCAGGTCTTGAGTTGTTGCACTACCTCACGCCTAACTTACATCACGAGTTGTACTATTGGATGAGGCAGGCAAAAAATTCAACTGCAGAGATAGACTATCTTCTTTCGAAAGACTTGAAGGTGTTGCCTTTTGAAGTGAAGGCTGGTGTACAAGGCGGCATGAAGAGCCTTTGGAACTTTATGCGCGAGAAAAATCTGTACCGAGCCGTTCGATGCTCCTTGGAGAACTTCGGAAAGTTTGACTATATTGATACCAAGGCAGAAGACTCTGTTCGCCAAGTAGTTATCTGCCCCTTATATGCAATATCACAGTTTACATTAGGAGAGAAGAATAAAAGAGAATAAAAGAAAACATTTGAATATCTGAATCGACATGAACTACCATCAAATACTTGAGAATATTTACATGGACATCCGTCCATATGCACAAGTGGGCAAGCAAGCCGACTACATTCCCGCTCTTGCCTCGGTAGACCCCGA
>JAFZRE010000035.1 GCA_017620015.1 Bacteroidales bacterium
ATGAGTCCAACTCAATTTGAAAAAAAGTATTACCTTTGCAATCAATGCAACCAATAAGGTCGCTACAAATGAAAAAGAAGATTAATAAAAATACAATGAAAAATAAGGGAAAAACGGTCAACCTTATTTAGGCATTGACATTTTGCTCACCTTAAACCTTGAACGTTGAACTTTGAACCCCCTTTGAACCTTAACATTGAACTCTTTCCCCCTCAAATTGTACAGTCGTTGCGCGCAACGACTCTACATCGAATCATGGGCAACTTTGAACCTCTAAATTGTACAATCGTGCCATGGCGCGATTCAACATTGTAAAGACGTGCCATGGCGCGTCTCTACTTGAACCTTAAACTTTAAACCTTAAACCTATAAACCTATAAACCTAGAAACGTGAACGGCGAAGCCTTCAACGAAGTTAAACATAGAAACTTAGAAACAGCGTAGCGAGAAACTTTAAACCTTGAACCTTGAACTTTGAACCTTGAACTTTGAACCTTGAACTTTGAACCTTGAACTTTGAACCCTCTATTGTATAATGATTTTATGTTTATGTACTCATTTTAATTCATTATATATACAAATAATTTTATATAGTATAATTCCCCTTCCTCCCACACAATATTTCCCCCTATAATTCTTAACTTTGCTCACTTTTGTAGAAGAACTTACATTTTTGTAGTGATATATTGTTGGTTGGTGTGTTAGGTGTGATACAAAAGGAGCGTTGCCATGCGGCTTTTGCTGTATGGTGCAGTGTTAAAAAATAGAATTAGTTGTTATGTTACATACCGGAAATATTAATCGTACTATGGCGATGAGCGATGCTTCATCTGCCGCAGATAAGAAATTTAGTTGCAATATGAAACTTTTAACTTTAAAATCTCAACTTTTGGTTCCTGAGCTGCTCCCTGCTTGTACTGAGCGAAGCCGAAGCAAGCGTCAGTCGAAGGGCAGTCGAAGGACAACTTTTAACTTTAAACTCTTAACGGTTAACTGCATACTGTTCCTTTGCTGCCTGTTATTCGGTAGTGCCGCTTGGGGACAGGCAAATGTAACTGTGACCATTGGAGATGGTACCAGTTATTCAAATAAATGCCCAATTTGTACATATTACAATTATTCAATTACTGAGCAGCTTTATACTGCAAGCGAGATTGGTATGGCAGGAACTATCCAAAAAATCAGTTTTTATTATAGCGGTACTGCTGCCAAAGATTATCCCATTGAGGTATTTATGAAGGAGGTAGATGCCGCAGACCTTTTGTCAGGTATAAGTCTTTCCGATGCCACAAGTGTATTTAATGGAACTCTTTCTACTACCACTACAGAAGGTTGGGTAACTATTACACTAGGTTCGCCTTTCGATTACAGTGGGACTAAAAATCTCTTGATTGGTATTAATAAAGGCTATGTTTATTATTTTAGTGGAAGTACATGGCAGTACTCCACTACAAGTTCAACTATGGCTCGTTACGCCGAAAATGACGGCAGTGCATATACAACCAGTACAACGCCTGGATCTACTACAAATCGTCCGAATATTAAACTAGAGATTACACCTTTACCTTGTGTTACTCTTACATCTCCGGCCAATGGCGCAGAAATAAATACAGATAGTCCTACTTTGCAGTGGGATGCTGCTACTGGAGCTACAAGTTACCATATATATTTGAGCAATACCACAACCAAGCCCGCTCAGTATTCTTATAGTACAAGCTCGACTTCGGTTACAGCAAGCAATATTCCATACGGAGTAACATATTGCTGGCTTGTACCTTGCGATGGCAATGGCGAACTTAATTCATGTGACGATTATACATATTTCAGGCGTACTTGTCCTGCGAATATTGCGGCTCCTACTATTACTGCCAATGCCGATTTGAATAATCTTACTTGCGGGCAGACGGTAACACTTACAGCCTCTGGCGATTATAGCGACTACCGCTGGTACTCCGATGCCGCTTGTACCACTCAGGTGGGTTCAGGACAAACCTATTCTTTCCCAGCAGGAAATAGTTCTATAACCATATATTGCAAGTCCGCTTGCGTGTCAGCTCCAGCGGCTGAGGTTGTGCAACCTTTTGTCTATACAGGTAGCGAGCAGACATGGAATGTTCCTGCTGGTGTTTCTGAAGTTAAACTTGAAGTATGGGGAGCGCAGGGTGGTTATAGAAGCTCTTCTACATACGGAGGCAAGGGTGGTTATTCGGTTGGAACTTATTCTTCTACTCCTGGACAAACACTTTATGTTGTAGTTGGTGGTTCTGGTAATACTGGAGGAACTTCTGGCGGATACAATGGCGGTGGAAGTAGAGGTACTTATAATGGTGGTGGTGGTGCTACGCATATCGCAACAGCAACAGGTGTTTTGAGCGGACTTTCAGGAAATACTGAAGCTGTGCTTATTGTTGCTGGTGGTGGTGGTTCTGATGGTGGATCATCTTATTCTGGTGGTGCAGGTGGTGGTACTAATGGAATCGCGCCATCGGGAGGTTATGGAACTGCTGGTGGCGTTGGTACTCAAAGCGCTGGCGGAACTGGAGGTAATGGTAATTCTGGTTCCTTCGGACAAGGAGGTGCTGGTGCTTATGCTAGTAGTGGTTATGCTGGTGCCGGTGGCGGTGGCTGGTACGGTGGTGGCGGTTCTTATCCAGATGGTAGTGTCGACGATGATTTGGGCGGTGCTGGTGGTTCTGGCTATATAGGTGGTGTATCTGATGCGCAGACCATCGCGGGTAATGCCGAAATGCCAAATCCTGCAGGTGGCACAATGACAGGGCGTGAAGGCAATGGCTATGCCCGTATCTCATACTCTACACCCGAAGAGTCTTCTTTGTCATCCGCAGCTTCGATAACAGCTTCTGCGGCTCCTGCTCCTGCAACTCCTACAGTTTCGGTGGCATCTGCTTGTCCGGGCGAAGATGTAGTTCTCACTGTAACCAATGCAGTAAATGGACTTACCTATGGCTGGTGGGACAATTCTTCATGTACTGGCGACCCGTTGTACGAAGGTACTACATATACCATTAGCAATATGCAAAACGATGCAACCTACTATGTTCGCGCATACAATGGTTCGTTGGATCCAGTACATAATTTCGATTATACTGGCGCAGAACAGACATTAATTGTTCCGTCAAATGTTTCATCTGTAACCCTTGAAGTATGGGGAGCACAGGGTGGCGGTCAGCAAGTGGATGGCAATTCTAATCTTGGTGTTGGAGGTTTGGGCGGATATTCCATAGGTACGATGTCTGTTTTTGGAGGTACAACATTATATATTAGTGTTGGAGGTCAAGGTGGAACTTCTTCGTCATCAGCGGCTGTAGGTGGTTGGAATGGCGGAGGAACATCTTATGCTTCTAGTAGTGATGATCCGGCTGGTGGCGGCGGAGGTGCTACACATATTGCAACATCAACAGGATTGTTAAATGACCTTTCCGCCAATCAATCTGCCGTTATGATAGTAGCTGGTGGCGGTGGCGGTGGCGGCGAAGATTCGGAACAAGGTGGTTATGGTGGTGGCACCATAGGCGGTACTGGATTATATTCTAGTTCTACTGGTGGCACACAATCAGGTTCTGGTACAGGAGGCGTATTCGGAATGGGAGCAAGTACCCAATATGACGGTGGCGCTGGTGGCGGTGGCTGGTATGGCGGCGGTACAGATGGTGGCTCTCAGACAATACCGACATCAAATAGTAGTTCTGATGCAAACGGTGGTTGTGGAGGCTCTGGTTATGTTAATACATCACTTACCAGTGCCCAGACTATAGCTGGCAATACTTCTTTCCCAGCTCCTGAAGGAGGAAATGAAACAGGTCACACAGGCAATGGCTATGCACGCATTACTTTTAATGTCGCTGCTCCAACCTGTATGTCGGAAATCGGGACTGTGGCGGTTGACCTTGGTACTCCACCATCTTTTATTCTTAATCCGTCAAGTGCTACATCTTGTAATCAGACTCCAGTTACATTCACTATTACAAATGCGGATAACGATATAGAATATTATGTGTGGAGCGATGATGCTACACACACATTGGAAACAACACGTATCGTAACCCCTGGCGCTACAACTACATATACTGTTACTGCATATAACGCATACTGTAGTGCAAGTCAGTCTTCTACTGTCTCGGTGGATGCTCCAGAGGTTACTATTGTAGGTTCTGATAATGGTGATTGTGTAGATGCTGGTACAGATGTAACCCTTTCTTTTGGCGATTATTGTCCGTCAAGTTTGAATATGGAAAACGGTACTATTATACTTGGCTCAGGATGTTCGTTTAATTATTATGACCACAATGGTTCTTCTTCCAGTTATAGCAATAATGAGGATTATACGCAAACGTTCACATCTGTTAACGGAGGTCCAATAACAATAGAATTTTCCAATGTTGGTGCAGAAAGCTGTTGCGACTATATCTATTTGTACGATGGAGAAGATGATACTGGTGCATCGCTTTTTGGTAACACTTTGTATAATATGACAACGGGAGTTACCTATACGGCTAATTCTGGCAGTTTGACAATTCGTTTTACTTCTGATGTAAGTAATGTTGGCTCCGGTTGGGTGGCAACCATATCTACAGCCGCTCTTAATTTCGCTTGGTCAAGTGGTGCTACAGATCCAACAATAACTGTCACTCCTTCAGAATCCACAACCTATACTGTTACGGTTACTGGTGATGGATATTCTTGTCCTGCAATTATCGACTATACGGTGCGTGTAAATCCGGAAGTCGAGGTTACGCCTATGAATCCTATGGTTTGTGCAGGAAGGACAATTACCCTTACTGCTACAGGCGCTGACAATTATCATTGGAACAATGACGCTCTTACTGCTGATATTACCGTAGGTGCTGGCGCATATACCGTAACCGGTACCAATTCGGACGGATGCTATGCCGAAGCTTCTACAACGGTAACATCACTTACAACACCATCGGCAGGTACTATTGCCGATATGGAAGTGTGCCAGTCCGATGCTTTGATTACTCTTGCTTCTACAACCCCCGCTGTTGGTGGCGGAAATGTTGAGTACAGCTGGACTATTAATAACAACATAACTACTGACTGGAGCAGCAGTGCGGAGACTTATACTCTTACCGATGCCAACCGTACCGCACTTGGTACAGGCACATTCAATGTTGTCCGTAACTTCCGCGACGGTTGCGATAATTCTGGCAGTGCAACTGCTACTCTTACAATTAACCCGCACATGGATGCTCCAACTATTAGCGGTTTGACAAATATATATCGAGGATTGTCAACAACACTTACAGCAGTACCAGCATATAATAGCGAAAACTTCCACTATCGTTGGTATTCCGATCCTGCAGGACAAGACCTGGTTTATGAAGGCAAAGATTTTACAACGCCATCTTTGGAAACTGAAACTACATATTACCTTCAAATCACAGATGAGCACATTCAGGAAGGTTCTCCGTTAATCTATAACACGTCTGGCAGTTATACCTACGATGTTCCAAGTAATGCAGAATATGTAAAACTTGAAGTCTGGGGAGCACAGGGTGGAGGACAACCCTTTGTTTCCAATACCAATGCAGGTGTTGGTGGATTGGGCGGATATTCAGTGGGCAATATGTCTGTTCTGGGCAATGAGACCTTGTATGTATATGTTGGTGGACATGGAGGATCTTCTGGTGATGGAACTGGTATAGGAGAAGGCGGATACAATGGGGGCGGTTGTACATATACATCGGAATCTAGTGATCCTGCTAATGGCGGTGGAGGCGCTACCGATATTCGTTTAAATGGTACAACTTATTACGATAGAATCATCGTTGCTGGTGGCGGTGGTGGCGGTGGTGAAGATGATGAGCAAGGTTCTTGTGGCGGTGGAGGAAGTGGCTCTGGTACATATCCTGGTACTCCAATCTCTGCTGGTACTGGTGGAATCTTTGGACATGGTGCCCATTCAGCGTATGATGGAGGTGGTGCTGGTGGTGGCTGGTATGGCGGAGGTGCCGTTGGCGGTTCTCAGACAATCCCGACATCAAATACAAATGGTGATAACAATGGCGGTTCCGGTGGTTCTGGCTATGTATGGACTGCTGCTACGGCATCTAATGCGCCATCTGGTTACAATGTGCCTTCGTCGTATTATCTAACCGATGCACAAACCATTGCAGGTGATACAGAATTCCCTGCTCCTAATGGCGGTACTGAAACTGGTCACCAAGGCGACGGCTATGCACGCATTACACCTTACTATTACATACAGGACAACTGTCCTTCGGAACTTATCCCTGTAACGATTGAAATTACAGAACCACCTGCTCCTATTGTGCAGGTAAATTCTGCTTGTATAGGCACTCCGAGCGAACTCGAGATTGCCAATCCTATAGATGGATTCACATACCAGTGGAGTACAGTTTCTGACTTCAGCACTATTGAAGCTACTGGAGTTATATTTACCCCAACTGTAGATGCTCAAACAAATTACTATGTTCGTAGCGTGGTTGGTAATGGTGAAGAAGTTCTCGATTTCTATTATACTGGCAGCGAACAACCTTGGACAGTTCCTGCTGGTGTAACAAAAGTTAAACTTGAGGTGTGGGGTGCTCAAGGAGGCGAAAACAGTTCATCCAATATGGGTGGAAAAGGTGGATACTCCGAAGGCAAAATGGCTGTGTCTGCTGGCGATGTGCTCAACGTTTACGTGGGTGGTCAAGGTACTTGCATGAATACTACTAATGGTACTATTATTGCTGGTGGTTTTAATGGCGGTGGTCAGTGTACAGCTTGCTCTAGCTATTTGATGAGTTCAGGCGGAGGAGGAACAGATATCAGAGTGAATTCAACCTCTCTATACGCTCGTGTTATTGTAGCAGGCGGTGGCGGAGGAGCAGGTAATACTTCATCATCAGGAACAACAACTTATTACGGAGGATATGCTGGTGGTACGTCTGGTACTGACGGCACACAGTATGGTTCCTATGGTCCTGGCGGTGGTGGAACTCAAACTACTGGAGGAGCAAGTCCTTCTGGTGGCTCGGGTAATTCGAATATGACCTTCTATCAAGGAGATTTTGGAGTCGGCGGTTATTCCACATCAACATCGGCTAGTGGCGGATGGGTTGGCTGTGGCGGCGGAGGCGGCTGGTATGGAGGCGGCAGCGGCGGTGCTGCTGCAAGTGGTGGAGGCGGCGGTTCTGGCTATGTTTACACATCATCCACTGCATCTAACTATCCTTCAGGTTGCCTATTGAATAGCTCGTATTACTTGGCAGAAGCTCAAACTATTGCAGGAAACGAAACTTTCCTTGCTCCCGATGGTACTGATGAAACTGGTCATACAGGCAACGGATATGCTCGTATTACATTGTTGGATTTTGCTACTGATTACTGCGCTTCGCCAACAACTACTGTAACTATTAACCCAGTTGCAGCACCAACATTTACACTCACATCATCCGCATATTCAAATTGTAATGGAGATCCTGTTGAATTAACTGCACAAAATCCATCATCCGATATAATTAGTTATCACTGGAGTGATGGCGCTACTACTACAGAACCATCTCATACAGTAACTCCAGGACATACAACAAGTTATGCGGTAACGGCAACTAATGGTACATGTGAAATTGCTTCTATGCCTATTACTATTACAGTTGATGCTCCAAGTCTATTAATCACAGGTTCAGATAATGGAGAATGTATTGTTAGTGGCACAGAAGTTACTTTGAATGCAATAGCAGATATGCCTTTTCCTACCATGGCATCTCAATACCAGTTTAGTGTCGGTAATAGGACCTTTGAACCACTAACATCATCATCTACTTCTATTTCTACAGGAGATGATTCTTATACGACTGTTAATCTTGACTTTACATTTAAATATTGTGGTTTAGATTACACTAAAGTAATGGTTTCTACTAATGGATATATAAGATTTATTGACCCTAATGTTTCTGGGTCAGATACGTATAGCAATAATTTGACTTCGACAACCACTAATCCTATTATTGCTGCATATTGGGATGACCTTAATGGAAATACAATGTACACTCAAACTATAGGGACAGAACCTAATAGAGTATTTGTGTTCCATACTGTCGGAAATCGATTGGGGAATGCAGATTATACTTACCAAATCAGACTATATGAAACAACTAATATAATTGAGGTGCATTATGGTAGTACATTTAATATGAGTAGTACGGATGCAAATATTGGATTGAACAGTAACAATGAAGGCCTTTCGTTTTTGAGTGTTACTCCAACTGGTAATGATGAAGCAACTGTAAGTACATCAACTGCTACTTATTTAAATACAACTCAAGCAGGTTATTTGACAGCAGGTACTTTGTACACCTTTAGTCCATTCCCTCAGTTTAACTATCAATGGGCATCTAACGGAACCACAATTCAAGGGGCAGAAACTAATAATCTTACTGTCTCTCCTTTGGAATCAGTGATATATACTGCTACAGTGACAGATGGTGAGCATGGTTGTCCTGCTATATGGGACTATACGGTAAAGGTGACACCAACACCTTCACTCACAACCGATGAATCTCCAATTTGTCTTGGTGCAGAAGCTACGCTTACTGCTGGTGGAGCAGGTGCTAATGGAACATACAACTGGGGCGAGGGATATGTATCTGAAAACGAAAATATAGTTTCGCCAACCAACAATACTACTTATAGGGTAACAGTAAAGAATGTAAATGGTTGTACGGCAAGTTCGTATGTAGATCAGGAAGTACAGATGGCTCCTGGTAATACTCCTATGACACATGTGGTACAAGGTCATATCTGGACCGGCCGCGTAAGTTCCGACTGGGACGATTCACGCAACTGGCTGGTATTTACTGGCGGTGGCAGTGGCTACACTATTGCGGCAAATGCTCCTACATCGAGCGACCCTGTTGTGGTGCGTACAGGTGCAACTTGTATAAACAACGAACCGTCGGTTAACGCAAACAGCACAGCAAACAATGTCATTATCCGCGACGGTAGGACACTTACTGTTGAAGGAAGCCGTACTCTTGCCGTAAATGGCGATATTGATATTGAAAGCGGTGGCGCACTGGCATTCAGCGGTTCGGGTACTCTTTCGGTAACTGGAGATGCAAACATTGCTAGCGGAGCTTCGGTAACATTCGGCAACAAGGATACCTTGAATGTCGCAGGAGACTTCACACTTAACGGTTCGTTCAGTTTCCCTGTTGGCGATACAACTCCTGCTTTGAGATTGGGTGGAAACCTTACAATCAACAATGGATCATCGCTAGGAACTTATGGTACTTTGGTATTTGCTGGTAATGGTCCGCAGGTGGTAGAAAATAATACTACTGATACATTGAGAGTCCGCAATAATGTCCGCATGAATATGCATCATTCAAGGGCTGGTGTTCCGCATACTGAATTCCCGGATGGTACAATCTTCAGCAAGGCAACTATTTTCGAGTACGGTATTATGGACGGCGATGTAATCTTTGATGGAACAGGTCGTGCTATTGTTTGTGGCGGCTACGAAAGCTATGCTTCTGGCAGGATTGAAAAACGTGGCTCAGGTAACAAGTTTACCTTCCCGACTGGTGACGACAATGTACTCGGTAGTGTAACTGCAACTATAAGTTCTGGTAAAAAGGCTTATGCGAAGTTCCACCACTGGTCTGGTGATAATGGCGATGGTTCTCACGGATTTGGCCTTGATGTAATACCACGATGGTGGAATGTAGCCGATATGTGCGGCGAAGACCCGTTCAACCATGTAAGCAACTTCGAGTACTGGGATGTAAGTTCTCGTGAAGAACTCTCCGATGTTATGCTTATGACAAACGCTGCAACCAGCGCAGAGCATTTCGGTGATGAAAGTGCTTTTGTCGATGCCGATATTCAGGTTGCCGCATACAAAAACGGTTGCTGGAGCAACTACGGCGGTACTGCAACAATCAGCGATCCCGACCATAATGTCATTATCATCGAGGGAGCAAGAATCCCGATTGACCCGCATCGTGCAGCTGCCGACTTCCTGATAACCCTAGGTTCGAAGTCAAATGCTACGGTTCTTCCAATCGAACTTGCGTCTGTTACCGCAACCTGCGACGGTCATTCAACTCTCATCGAGTGGTCAACCGCTACCGAACGCAACAACGACTACTTCTCGCTCGAGCGTTCCGACGATGCAATCAACTTTGTGGAAATTGCACGTGTGGCAGGTGCAGGAAATTCGATTGATCCGGTTGACTATGCTTACACCGACTATGGTATCCATGGCGGCGACAACTACTATCGCCTCGTGCAGGTTGACTACGACGGTACACGTACTGAGTCGGAAATCATCGTTGTAAACTGCATTGAACTCGAAGTTGCAGAACCCGATGTTCAGGCTTACCCGAACCCGTTCAACGACGAGTTGACAGTAGTTCTCGACAACTTCGGCAACCGTGCTGCAACCATCGAAGTTTACGATATGCTTGGCAAGCTTATCTACACCAACAAGATTGCCGCTCCGCAGAACAGCTACGAGACTATCTTGAATCTCAGCAATCTGCCACCGGCAGCCTACACGGTAAGGGTTAGCACGAATGATTTTGTGATAAACAAGAATGTGGTAAAGAATTAATGATTCCCCCCACGATGTCACCCTGAACTTGTTTCAGGGTCTGTGGAAACACAATTTATAGCGGTGCAATATTTGCGTCGCTATTTTTTTTGATGATAAATTCCTGCATCAAAGATTATTTTTAGCATATACCGAGATTTTTTATTATGTTTGCATAAAATTTATTGTTATGATAAGTCAGCGGACAAAGCAAATGTTGCCATTGCTTCAGAAAAGTCTTTCTGAGCAGGATGCAATAGCGCGAGCTTGGTTGTTTGGGTCGTGCTCAAGAGGAGAGGAACAGCCCGACAGCGATGTCGATTTGCTGGTTCAGTACATTGACAGTAATCATATTTCATTAATGACCATTTGCAGGATAAAGCGCAATATAGAAAAAAGTATAAACCGTAGTGTAGATTTGGTTGAAGAAGGTTGCCTTATGCCATTTGCGGAAGAAACTGCAAGTAAAGACAAGATATTGATATATGAGAGAAAAGATTATGGATAAGGAAAGTAATCCATCTCGTGTAGCAACCCCTTTTTAGCCCATCTTACGCTCCTCCTTGTACAGACGCAAAATTTTGCGTCTCAAAATCAATTTAATTCAGCGAAATTGTGAAGCCAACCTTTAGCTCAACGAGTTAATTTTCACGTTGAACCTTAAACTTTAAACGTTGAACGGAGATGACAATATGCATAAATAGATGGTTTTTCGCAATGCTCAAAACGAATAAGATGACCACGAACCTTTAGCTCGGCGAAGCCAATCCACACGCACCTTTAGCTCGACGCAGTCAACCTTTAGCTCGGCGAAGCCGATGGGTTCTACGCTCACGTTGAACCTTAAACTTTAAACGTTGAACCCCTCAAATCTTCAACCTTTAGCTCAGCGAAGCTAAATTTTTCAAATCATCAAATCAAAACTAAATCGTAAATCGTACTTCGTAAATCGAAAATATTTTCTTATCTTTGTCTCAAAATATTTAACCGTTGCAAATGTAACCTATATGAAGACTCAACTAGAATACATACAATTATTGCAAAGCAATTCCGAAAAACTGAGGAAGGATTTCGGCATTACTTTTATGCGGTTGTTTGGCAGTGTTGCAAAGAATTCGTTTGACGAGAATAGTGATGTCGATTTGTTTGTAAAAATGCCCAACTCATTTTACAATGCAATTGCAGCTGCCCAGTTTTTGGAAGAATTGTTAGGTTGCAAGGTTGATCTGATATGCGACAATAAAAATTTAAGTTCATTTTTCCGTAAACAAATAGAAACTTATGGAATCGATATCTACAGAGCTGCGTGAACTTTTGCTTGAAATGTTTGGCAATATAAAGCGTTCGATAATAACTCTCTACGAATGGAATAAAGATGTTGCTGATTTTAACGAATTACTTTGCTCTGTTTCTGGTATGAAGACAGTGTCCGCGGATTGCATGCTTATTCAGGCTATAGGTGAGGAATTTAAGAAAATTGACAAATATACAGAAGGATCGTTGCTTCCACTACGTCCAGAGATACCATGGAAACAAGTGAAAGGTATGCGCGACCATATTGCACATGGTTACTTTGATATTAACATTGATTTTATTGAAGATGTAGTAAAAAACAATTTGAAACCATTAGAGGTTGCTGTTGATTTCTTTATCAGTTATCTTAGTTCTCCAAATCCTGAATCATAAATCCTCGAACCTTTAGCTCAACGAAGTCAACCTTTAGCTCAACGAAGTTAATTTTCACGTTGAACCTTAAACTTTAAACGTTGAACGGAGATGACAATATGCATAAATAGATGGTTTTTTCGCAATGCTCAAAACGGGAAAAGAACCACGAATTGCACGAATTTTCACGAATAGGTTCGCTAAGCTCACGTTGAACCTTAAACTTTAAACGTTGAACGGAGATGACAATATGCATAAATAGATGGTTTTTCGCAATGCTCAAAACGAATAAGATGACCACGAACCTTTAGCTCGACGAAGCCAATATACACGCACCTTTAGCTCGACGCAGTCAACCTTTAGCTCGGCGTAGCCAATCTACACGAATGTTCGTTACGCTCACGTTGAACTTTATACTTTAAACGTTGAACTCCTGAATCCTTGCCCCCTTGAATTGTACAGTCGTTGCGCGCAACGACTCTACATCGTACAGATGCAAAATCTTGCGTCTCAATCGTCCCTATTTTCTCATATATAAACCACATTGTTATAAAACTTGGTGATAACTTTCGGCATAGCATTTGGTTGAATAACAAAATAAAATTTAACTTTGCAAGTTATTATATTGGACGTAATGTTCTTTATGGCGAAGAAAATTTCATATTGTATCGCTTTGGCTATTACTACTATTATGCTTGTGATGGCTACAAGTAGGGGGGCTGCTCAAACCACCTTGCAACTGAAGTTTTCGCCTATCGGAATGCACTTTTTCAACGAACCAAACAAAAAGAACTTTGAAAATAAACTTGATTCCAATGCGACATTCGTACTCGAACCTTGCGTAATTTTCGGCTTCGAAACCTATGTCGTTAGCGATATACTTTGCGTCAGGGGACACTTTGGCGGACTGAGCGATGCCTTGCCGAAACCTGGCCTTTTCCTACAAATCGGTCTGAAAGTCAGATTGTTCCAGATTTACCGCAATTCGTTGAGTTTCGGTGCGGGGCTTATGGGTTACGGTCATGAATGCTGGGGACCGGTTCCTCCGTACGAGCAGGAGAGGGGATGGCTGAAAAACGGCAAATGGGAATACTCCGGAGGTTTCCTCGCCGACTTGGAATATGCAATCTTCCTGAACGACAAGAACGACTTGCTGTTCAACTTTACATACGGATATCAGAAGAAAACATTTAACTTTACAATAGGATACAGATACTGGCTGTCTTCCATCATCAAGCACCCTATCAAGTGCGGAAGCTGCCCGTTCACTAAAACAAATAATAAATGGAAAAAGTAGAAGAAACAAAAGCAACGAGGGTTTTCGACATCCTCGACATCTATCGCAACGAACACGCCGACCTTGATGTGGCATTTGCTCACAAGGACAAGGGCGAATGGATAAAATACACTCCTGCCGACTACAGAAGGTATTCATATATGTGTGCTTGTGCGCTCATTGATGCTGGAATGCAGAAGGGCGACAAAATAATAAGCATTTCGCAGAACCTGCCACACTGGAATATCCTCGATATGGCAATCGCTATGGCAGGCTTGGTTCATGTGCCGATTTATCCAACCCTCAACAACAATGAACTCGAGTTCATAATGCGCGACTGCGGAGCAAAGATGGTATTCGTGTCGAATGCAAAACTTTATGCAAAAGTTAAGCAAGTCGTTGAGAACCTTGAGGATAAGCCGCGTATTTTCACATTTACCGACGTTCCCGATGCCGATAACTGGACAACCTTGATGATTGACAGCAGAAGCCGTGAAGCAGAGCTTAGGAAACTTATCGAAGAGAGAAAGAAGGAAATCAGCGAGGACGATGTATTCTCTTTGGTTTACACATCTGGAACCACAGGCAATCCCAAGGGAGTAATGCTTTCGCACAAGAACATTCTGTCAAACTCATACGGAGTCCGTCAGATTATCCCTGCCGAATACAAGCAGCGTGCGGTAAGTTTCCTGCCTTTGTGCCATATCTACGAGCGAATGATGAACTACGCATTCCAGATAAAGGGCATTTCGATTTACTACGCTGAAAGTCTTGGCACAATTATGCGTGATGTTCAGGATGTTAAGCCACACATTTTCAATATGGTTCCGCGCGTTGCCGAAAAGTTCTACGACAAGATTGTGTCGATGGGAAAGGATATGACGCCTTTCAAGAAGCATGTCTTCAACTGGTCGCTTAAGGTGGGAAGCAAGTTCGATGTTCGCAACAACAATTCTGCATTTTATAGGTTAAGACTTAACATTGCGCGTAAGCTTGTCTTCAAGAAATGGCAGGAAGCGTTTGGCGGAAACATCATAGTGATTGTGGCTGGCGGTTCGTCGCTTAGTCTGCACATTTCCAAGTTGTTTGCTGCAGCAGGATTGAAAATTTGCGAAGGTTATGGTCTTACTGAGACATCGCCTGTAATCGCAGTAAACTGGCCAGCTTGGGACAAGTCGATGCTTGGAACCGTAGGCCCTGTTCTCGAAGGCGTTACCGTAAAAATCGACGACGACGGCGAAATTCTTGCCAAAGGTCCGAACATCATGAAGGGCTACTACAACAACGAGGAGGCTACACGTCAGGTTATCGACGAGGACGGATGGTTCCACACTGGTGATATCGGCGAACTTGTAGATGGCAAGTTCTTGAAAATTACCGACCGCAAGAAGGAAATTTTCAAGATGTCGAACGGAAAGTACATTGCTCCGCAGGTTATTGAGAACAAGCTCAAGAACTCCAACTTCGTGGAACAGGTAATGATTATCGGTGAAAACGAAAAGTTTGCCAGCGCACTCATTTCGCCCGACTTCAACTACCTGCACTTCTATGCTTCGAAGCACAAGATTCACTACCGCGACAATGTGGCACTCATAAACGACCCCAATGTAATCAAGAAATATCAGGGCGAAATCGACCAGCTGAATGCCACACTGAGCGAATACGAGTGCATCAAGCGTTTCCGTCTTGTGTGCGAGGAATGGTCGCAGGAAACTGGCGAACTTTCACCTACGCTCAAGCTCAAGCGTAATGTCATAAAGAAGAAGTATGCTTCGGTAATTGATGAGATTTATATGCATCAGGACGAACAGCAACAGCAGGGACCTGTCAACCCGAATGCAATCATCGGAAAGATTACTGACGGTATGAAGAAACTTGTAAACATCGGTAGCTCGAAACACTAATTCAGAACGTCATTTCGGAAGATGCGCCCTAAGACGCTCCCTGAGCCTGTGGCTGCTGAGCGAGTCGAAGTATCGAAGGGCAAGTCGGAGGGTCGAATGGCGGCTATCAGAAATCTCCTTCTGCGCAAAACAACATATTAAGGAAACGACTCATGGACGAATTTATCAGTCTGATTACCAAAAGTCTCGAAGCAAATACCTTCGTGAAGGTTACGTTGTCGTCGCCAGTGCGGAAGGATGCCGAGGTGCGTAACATCTATGTTAAGCAGGTGGAAATCAAATGCGAGCGCAAACTCAGTTTCACCTATCGCTACCAAAAGCGCGACATAGTGAAGAATTATGCCATCGATGAGGGTATTGAAAACATACGCAAGCACGTTGACGAGGAGTTCAGGTTTGCAACTTTGTTTACCATTGCTGGTGACTTTGTTTTGCAACACAATGGCAGCCATTTTAAGGTCAAGCAGCAGAAAGCCAGCATAACAGAACTGCCTTCGCTTAGCCACGACCGCAGTAAGAACCGCAAACTTGAGGCTTCCGACGGTAAGAAATACCTTCACCTGCTCGGAATTACTGATGCCACCGGTAATGTAAATCCAAAGTCGCAGGACAAGTTCAAGCAAATCACACACTACATCGAAATACTTAGCAGTCACATTGATACGCTTCCCACCGACCGCACAATAACCGTCACCGACATGGGAAGTGGCAAGGGCTACCTTACTTTTGCACTTTACGACTACCTTGCCAACACGCTCAAGTGCAAGGCCGATGTTACTGGTGTAGAAATTCGCCACGATATGGTGGAGCTTTGCAACAAGTTTGCAAAGGAATCGGGTTTCGATGGATTGCATTTTGCCGAGAGCGCAATCGACAGCTACAATGCCGACAAACTTGATATGCTCATAGCCCTCCATGCCTGCAATACTGCAACCGACGATGCGCTTGCAAAAGGCGTTTATGCGGGCGCGCAGGTAATTGTAGCAGCACCATGCTGTCAGCACCAGATTCGCAACGAAATGGAAAGCGGAACACCTAACGAAATTCTGTCGCCGATACTGCGCCACGGAATTTTCATGGAACGTCAGGCCGAACTTGTAACAGATAGCATAAGGGTGCTTTTCCTTCAATATTTTGGCTACAAGACAAAAGTTGTAGAGTTTATTTCAGATGCTCATACTCACAAGAATGTGATGATAATTGCAACAAAATCGACTATTTCTGACGAGCAGAAGCAAAAGATTCTTTCACAACTTGAAGCACTAAAATCATTCTTTGGTATTAACCAGCACTACATAGAAACAAAATGGCAGAAATAAAGGCGATAGTTTACGAATCGAACACTGGGTTCACGAAGGAATATGCTGAATTGTTGTCGAGCATAATTAATGTTCCTGCCATTCCCGTGATTGACAACTCAATGATTTTTGATGACCGCGAAGCCGTGATTTTCCTCGGTTGGGTTTGTGCTGGCAAGATTAACGGTTTGAGAATGGCGAGGCTGAAATACAATCCTATGATAATTGCTGGAGTTGGAATGACACCGATGAACGACAAGTATGCCTTTGCCCTTGCTCAACAGAATAACATTGATGTTCCTTTTTATTATCTGCAGGGTGGTTTGCATCGCGAAAAGCTTAAAGGCTTCTACAAGATGATGTTCAAGATGGTCGCCAATCCAATCCTACGCAAAGCCAAAAAGGGCAAGACGCAACTTTCTGAACAAGAACAATATATGTTGGATTTGATAAAGAATGGCGGTTCTTTCGTCTGTCGTGAAAACCTTGAAGAATTAATAAAGAAGTACGAGGAAATAAGCAGTGTGCTGAGAATGGCATAGTGACACATTTGTAAAAAGTAATTGTATTTTTGGGGTCCAATAAATCCTCTATATTGTCATTCCGAAAAGCAGAACGAACAGCAAAAGGAACGTTGCTTGTGAGTTCGCTTATCCGGAATCTGTTCTATAATTAATAATCCGTTACAGATTACGGATAGCAGTCTTCACAACGCTTCCCGTTCCGCATCGCGTGTTACGACTAGCTTCCGAAATGACAACCTCGTTTTATTTATGTGTTATATAAATATTGATAATGTTGTAATTACACCGATATGCCCAATTGTTATCTGACACAAATAAATTGTATGCAGAACTTGTGTTGGTACCTGTACCCCCAAAATAAGAAAGCCACAGCATTGCGCTGTGGCTTTCGTTTTTCTTGATGCTGGAAATTATTTTACAACCTTTATGGTTTCGTTTATGCTGTTGCCAACAACATTGATGAAATATACGCCAGCTCCGTAGTTCGAAGTAGCAATTTCGATGTTGTTTTCACCATTCGAAACCTGAGTGTTAGTTGTGTAAATCATCTGTCCGCTGACATTGTAAACATTGATTGCAACATTGTCGTTTTCGGCAGCATCGATTACAATATTAAGCATATCGTTGAACGGATTAGGATAAGCATTTACGCTTGATTCAACAGCAAATGCTTCTTCAACCGACTCTGTACCGCCAGTGAGGTAAAGACGTGTCGAGAAGGATGTAACTGCCCTCTGACCGTTGCAACGCAGATAAAGGTTGAATGCATAGATACCTGTTGCAAGTGAGTCAACTGGATAGTCAACGGTGAGTTCGTGAACAGGTCCATCCTTTTCGATGAGAACCCAAGTTACATGATATGTTTGAGTACCTGCCTCGAGTTCAACGTTTGTAACATGAGCATCGGCGATAGCAGAGCTGTTGATGCAAGTATCAACTATGCCTGCAACTTCTTCTATGATTTCGTTGCTAATCTGGTCAGCCGAAGGCAATTCAATATAGAGGCAACCGCTAACTTCGTTGTTGGCAGCATCGGTTACATTTACGCAAACAGCACCGCTTTCGTAGATTGCAAGTGCCTGCTGGTCGCTGTAGGTACTAGGAACATTCCATTCGTAGCTGTATGGCGGAACACCGGCAATTGCCTGGACATGTGCCACTGCAAACGGAACATCAACTGGTCCATCAGATGTAGGAACGGTAATAACCTCAATATGGTAATTTACATCAATGTAAAGTTCATCGAAGAGGTTCTCGGAAGGAACATATTCAACATTGAAAATTTCTGCACCATAGCAACCGTTGTTGTCGTTAACATATACCCAGTATTCATCAGGATAAAGACCTGAAATAGATTCGGTTGTTTCGCCATTTATCCAGTAGTAAGTATAAGGAGCTTCACCGCCAGTGACAGTCAAACTTATCGAACCATTCGGATTTGTCAAGCTTGTTGCATTTACAACATTGCCGGTAACAGATATCTGAACATTTTCGCAGTCAGCCGGAACAGCTTCAATTGTGCTGAATTCCGAGCAACCTCTTGCATCTACTATTGTGTAGAAATGCATACCCGGGGTAATATTTTCGATAGTCAATGTATCTGCATCAGCTGTATAGGTATTTCCATTTTCCAATGTAATTACATAAGGAGCAGTACCATTGTTAATTCTCATGGCTACACTTCCGTTGTTGTATTGGCTATAAGAAACAATCTGGCAATCGGATTCCAAAGTAATAGTTGTGCTGTCGCTCGGAACGATAACCATACATCCTCTTACATCCATAACGCCAATAATATATTCACCTACAGAAAGATTGCTTATTACTATAGGTGCATCATTGGTTGCATAATGATAGTAGAAGGAGTTTTCTTCATCTATCAGCTTATAGTAGGTGCCATAGTATGGAGCAACACCGCCAGCAAGTTCGATTGTTACCGAACCGTTTTCGATTTCTGCTGAAGTTGGATTGCTAATAGTGTAGTTTACGAGTTCCATGTTGCAGATTTCGCTTTCGTCAACCCAAACCTCGGTTACACAGCCGTTTGCTGCTACAATTTCGTATCTGCCCCAAGCAGTCAGACGGTTTTCTGGAATGCTGAATGTCGAAGTTGTGGTGCTGCCGATGAATGAATCAGAAAAGTTTTCGCAATAGATTGATACTGGGTAGTAGTCGTCGCCTTCAGCAGTAATATTTATTACAACGTCGGAGCTTGAATTGTATGTAAGGCTTGTCGACATTTCGCAAGTAAGCATTCCTGAGATTTCAACAGTATCGGTACAGCCCAAAGCATCGATTACGTATAGTGTCATAGGAGTTTCCTGCATTTCGTCATCGTACAGATAATATTCGAAGCTGTCAGTCTCGTACCATGCGCCATAGTCGTTAGAACCATTGTCGTTTACCATGTATGGAGCTGTTCCATTGTTTACACTGATTGATACAATTGCATACGCATAATCTGAATCTGCAGCAAGGTTCATTGGGGTAATGCCAGTGACTGATGCAGACATTGTGCAATTGATGTCAACGATGTAGTCGCCTTCTGTGCTAGCAACACAGCCATTGTGGCTTACATTAAGCATATATGAGTATTCCAGCAGACCAGGTTCAACGAAATCGCTTGCGTTGATGATTCTACCGTGATATACATTTCCGTTAATAAACCATTCGTAATCGTCGTCATCGGGATAAATCTGGGTTTCTTCCTGCAAATCCATTACTTCTGCAACAAGCACTGCGTTCGAAGTGGAGTCGTTTGTAATAGTTTCAACCGAAACCTCCATTGTTTCGCAGTTAACCGAAAGTCCTACAGAACTGAACGATGTACACATGCCAGTTACATCTTCCTTGTACTCATAAATTCTGTAAGTACCGCTGGCAAGTCCGTCGAAAACATATTCGAGGTCTGTTTCCGAAACCAAATAGTTGCTACCTATAAAATCTCCGTCCTCGTTGAAAACGAATACATGATATGGGAACATGTCGCTTGTGGCAAATCCAACATTTGAGATGGCTCCGTTATTATTAGAAGCAGATGGATATGTAACACTAACTTCGCTCATCGGCGAATAGCAAGAAGGAGTCATGTTGTCTTCGTCGCACGAACCTTCAATCGTAAGTTCGCAACCATTGTAGTCAACAAAAAGTTCGTATGCTTCGCCAAGGTCCTGATATTCGTAGTATGCGCCATAATAACCATCGTTCCAAATGTAAACTGCATCCTTAAGCATTACAGTGTCACGGTTTTCGTTAAGGGTGCAAGCCTGGGCATACATTACATTCGGCATAAGTGTTAAGGTGTCGTTTGAGTCGCTGAGTCTCGAAACATTGACGTAGAAGTTGCAATCCCTTTCGATAGTAAAATATATTGTATCGTTGCAGTTGCCGTTGTTATAACTTATTTCAAACATATAATCTCCTTCGGCAAGACCGGAAACGGTAACAGAATCCCAAGCATTGTCAATATATTGGTTGTTTTCATAGTAATTCTCAGCATCGTGGACTACACCCCAGAAGTTAACGTTATCGACTGGTCCGCCAACAATGACAGAAACAGAACCCTCGTTGTTTTCCAATCCTGCTGGCCTAAGGTCCAAAAGGTCATACCAGAAACCTTCGCAAAGGTCTGCATAATTTGCCTCGAACGTTGTTGCCCATGAGCAGTTGTTTGCGTATGCCTGAGCTTCGACATTATACAGCCCGTATTCCAAATCTTCAAGTTCAGGAAAGTTAAGAAATCCCATTCCGTAACTGCCTTCTTCAACGACAAGGGAACCATCTCTGTAAACATGCCATATAATGGAATCTAAACCGAATGCCTCGGCTCCAGTATTGTCGGCAATGAAAACAGTTGCAGAATTGTTTTCGAATCTGCTCGACAAGAAGACATTTTCATCGCAGCTGCCTTCTCCAACAGTTACACCTTGCTCGTAAGTACCGGTGTTCCCATTGTTGTCGGTCATCTGGATAACGTAAGTGCCAGGAATGAGGTTGTCAACCATAAACATGCCAGTAGTATCATCTTCAACTGTTATGTAACGACTGCAGTTTGTCCCCGAAGTCCCCATAACATTAATTTCCACAGGCAAGGTATAACCCTCGGCAGTGAATGAAACATAACCGTCCCACCTTAATTCGTTGTAGGTCCAGCCATCCATGTAATCCGTGTAAATGTACGGGGATGACGATTCGCTGCCCTGCACATTGGATAATGTGATTTGCGCATTCGCTTGTATGACAAAAAGTCCAGAGAGCGCAAAAACTGCTGTCAGCAACAGCTTCTTAAATGTAAAAATACGCATAAATTTTAAAATTTCGTCAATGGGGTCAATCTCAACTCCAATAATTGAAACCTGGGGGCAGACCCCATATATGTCCTCAAATTTCAAGTGACAAAGATATTTGTTTTTGCTATTGGATGAATCAGAAAAACGTAATAATTTTTTACAAATTAATAGCGAGTTGAAAATGATTATTCGTTGAAGATTAACATTTTGAACTTATTTTTTGCATTTCAGAAAATTCTTATTACTTTTGTGTCTCGTTTTGGTACACAAAAGATAATATTATGGAAGTAGTTTCAACAAGGGAATTCAGGAACAATATGGCTACGTATTTAGGTTATGTTTCGTCAGGTCAAGAACTTATATTAAAAACTAGGGATAAGGGTAGCTTTGTGATTCGCAAGGTCAAGGAAGATGATACGCTTATGTCGAAGGAAGAGTTTTTCGCCAAAATCGAAGAAGCAGAAAGGCAGATTGAGAGAGGTGAATATTCTGAAATGAAACCAGATGAAACTTTGGATGAGTTTTTGGAAAGGGTAGCAAATGTACAAGATTGAATTTTCAAAAACAGCCATAGCCGACATCATAAAGCTTAGACGTAATGAGCCAAAGGCATATAATAAACTGGACGGATTAATTTCGGAATTGAAAGAACATCCCACCACAGGCACTGGTCATCCAGAACAACTGAAAGGAGACAAAGTTGGAAAATGGTCGTGGCACATAACTGGCAAACACAGGCTAATCTACGAAATCAAGGAAGAGGTTGTGATTGTAAACGTGCTTGCTGCATACGGGCATTATGGTGATAAATAAAAAAACGGAAGCAATGCCTCCGTTTTTTTGTTCAATTCCAATTACTACTTCATTTCTGCAAAATACTTGTAGAACAGCGGAATAGTCTCGATTCCCTTGAGGAAATTCTCAACAGGGTAGTTCTCGTTCGGCGAATGTATTGCGTCCGATTCAAGACCGAAGCCCATAAGGATTGACTTTATGCCAAGAACTTCCTCGAAACGTGAGATGATAGGAATACTTCCACCGCTACGAACTGGAATCGGACGTTTGCCGAATACCTCGACGTAAGCCTTCTCGGCTGCCTTGTATGCCGGCAGGTCAATCGGGCAAACGTAGCCCTGTCCTCCGTGAAGCGGACGAACTTCAACCTTAACATACTCTGGAGCAACCTTCTCGAAGTATTCCTTGAAAAGCTGAGCAATCTTCTTGTGGTCCTGATTTGGAACAAGACGTGTAGAAATCTTTGCAAATGCCTTCGACGGAAGCACGGTCTTTGAGCCTTCGCCAGTGTAGCCGCCCCAGATTCCGCAAACGTCCAAGCAAGGACGGATGCCAGTGCGTTCGCAGGTAGTGAAGCCTTTTTCGCCCTTGAGCGCCTTCACGTCGATAGCCTTCTTGTAGTCTTCTTCGTTGAACGGCTTGCCAGCCAGAAGTTGTCTTTCCTCGTCGGAAACAACCAAAACATCGTCGTAGAATCCTGGAATTGTAATCTTTCCGTTTTCATCGTGAAGGTCGGCAATCATCTTGCACAGCACGTTAATCGGATTTGCAACTGCACCGCCGAAAATACCGCTGTGAAGGTCGTGGTCGGGACCAGTGACTTCAACTTCCCAGTATGCAAGTCCGCGCAGACCTGTTGTAATGCTCGGAATATCAGAAGCAATCATTCCTGTGTCGGAAACGAGAATAACGTCGCCCTTGAGCAAGTCCTTCTGTTCGGCGCACCATTCGGTAAGGCTCGGTGAACCAATTTCCTCTTCGCCTTCGAGCATAAACTTAACGTTGCAAGGCAAAGTCTTGGTCTTAACCATAAGTTCGAATGCCTTTGCGTGCATAAAGCTCTGCCCCTTGTCGTCGTCGGCACCGCGCGCCCAGATTTTACCTTCCTTTATTACTGGCTCGAAAGGCTCTGTCTTCCAGAGTTCTATCGGGTCAACTGGCATCACGTCGTAGTGACCATAGACAATTACTGTCGGCTTCGACGGATCGATAATCTTTTCGCCGTAAACAATCGGGTTGCCCTTTGTATGCATAACTTCGGCTTTGTCGGCTCCAGCCTGCTTCAGCAAATATTTCCAATGCTCGGCGCACTTTATCATATCCGACTTGTGTGATGCCTCGGAGCTGATGGACGGAATCCTTATCAGACCGAAAAGTTCCTCGAAAAACCTTTCCCTGTTTTCCTTGATATAATCCTTGATGTAACTCATAATTATTTTTTTTGATGACAAATATTTAATGATTGGCAAAGTTAATTCAAAAATTTAGAAATTCAAAGTTTTTATTGGGACTAACAGGCTGACAGTCCAAAAGGCTAACAGCCAAAGTCGTAACTCGACTTGTCGTAGGCTCCAGCCTACGACATTGCACATACAAGGCTCCAGCCTTGGAATCGCACAATGATACAATTTTACATTATTCATTCTTATCCTTTTTGTTTGTCGTAGGCTCCTGCCTGCGACAATGTCTATCAAGGCTCAAGCCTTGCTTAATAATTGTTTCACACTAAATAAAAAAATGTTCCATCCACCTTTCGGCAAATGGAACATAAAAAAGTCTTTTTGTTCACCTATTATTCCATATACGCAACTTTCTTGTCGTCGCGTGGCTTAGCATCGGGATTTTCGTCCTTGTAACCGAGTGTTACGGTAAGGTAAACCACATAGTTTTCGGGAAGGTTGAGCGACTTAACAAAGTCGGCGCCCTTCGGCGAGTTGATGTAGTCGCGGCAGCAACCAACAGCGCACGAACCGATGTTCATCGATTCGGCAGCAAGCAAAATGTTCTGTACGAGCATTCCGCAGTCGCTCTGTCCCCAGTACTGGGTGGTGTCGTATGCAACTACGAGCAAAGTCGGTGCATGGAAGAACACGCTTGCATTTTCGTCGGCAAAACGCTCCTTTGCTTCGGGACGCTTCTCAATCATGTCGGCGATTACTTCCTTGTTGAGATTTTCAATGGCATCCTTGTTCTGCATAACGCGAACTTCCCACGGCTGCGAATTGCGTGCGCTCGGTGCGTTGATAGCGCATTCGAGGATGGTCTTCAATTCCTCGTCCTTTATCTGCTCGGGCTTGTAGGCACGGATGCTGCGACGGCTCATTATGCAGTCAACTACCTGATTCTTCTGTTCCGAACATTGCTGTTCCTGTGTGCTGTTTTCTTCTACAGCTTCTGTCTTGTTGTTATTGCACGATACCATAGTGAATACACTCAAGATTAACAAATAAAAACAATTCTTCATATACTTAAAAATTTAATGGCATATACAAACAAGAAAAGGGAAAGCCCAACGGGTATTCCCTATCCTTTAATATTGCAAGAATGCTACTACTTCTTTGCAGCAGCACGCTGTTCCAAGTGTTTCTGGTAGCGGTTGCGGAACTTATCGACACGACCTGCGGTATCAACAAGCTTAATCTTACCAGTGTAGAACGGGTGAGATGTGTTCGAGATTTCAAGCTTGTACAAAGGATACTCAACACCATCAACAACTATGGTTTCTTTTGTGTTAGCGGTTGACTTCGTAATGAAAACGTTTTCATTCGACATGTCCTTGAAAGCCACTAAGCGATACTTATCAGGATGTATTCCCTTTTTCATTGTATTTAACTTTTAAATTATTCTTACTAATTTTTGGACGGCAAAGGTACTGCTTTTTTTTTAATCCACAAAATTCTGTTCAAAAATATTCCAAGTTTTTTATTTGCTGTTATTTTAGTTCATAACTTGCTATCTTACACGGACTTTGCGTCCAAGTTGGAGCACTGTGTTAGGTGTAAGATTGTTGTTGAGCGAACAAATTTTGCTTACCGAAGTTCCATATTTGCGGGCGAGAGCGCTCAAAGTGTCACCCTGACGGATGATGTGCCATGTGCCTTCGCCAGTCTCGACCGTATTTGCAGACGATGACGACGATGACGACGAATACCTCGAAGTCGAGTTAAGCTTGTTACGCGGCAGCACAAGAGTGTCGCAACGCAGAGTTGTGTCCTTCCAGTTGACAATCGTCTCGGGGTCGAACGGAAAGCCTTTGTACCTTGTCTCGAAATGCAAGTGCGGACCAGTACTTCTTCCTGTACTTCCACCAAGACCAACAACTTCGCCCACATCTACAGGCTCGTTTTCGCGCACCAGAATCTTTGACAAGTGACCATAGTAGGTTTCAAGTCCATTTGCGTGACGCACAACGACCAAGTTTCCATAACCACCGCAATAGCCAGTGTACCTAACCTTGCCTTCGAAAGCCGAATATACGGGGTCGCCAATATTTAATGGTATGTCGCTGCCAGTGTGTGCACGTCCATGACGCCAGCCGTACTTTGAATACACAAAGCCTACACGTGGCATGCAAAAATCAGTGGAATCTTCTATTAGCGGCAGCACTATGGTGTCGGGAAGGGTTGTGATATCGAAATTCCTATGCGCATTGTGGTCGGTAGTAATCCAGTCGACATCGTACATTTCGGAATTGACATGCTTGGGCTTTGGCTTTACGAGCGAATCCCAAGTCATATCGCTGTATATTACTATTTTGACATATTTGTCGGAAGTGGATAAAGTATCCACCGAAACCTTGGCTACGCCTTGTGCAAAAATTTCGGCGGATAGAAACAATAAAAACAAAAACAAACATTTATTCATGCCACAAAGGTAAGCAAAAATGATGAAAAAACAAGTTTTCTTTGCAAAGTCATATAGTTGTTGGTGTTTGTAATATACTTCTGTGGTAATACAATCTACAAATAAAGCATCGGCTTATTGGAAGGCATTCATAGTGCACAAAAACAAAAAAGCCACTGAATTTCAGTGGCTTTCTGCAGTCCGGCGGGGAATCGAACCCCGATTACCAGAATGAAAATCTGACGTCCTAACCATTAGACGATCGGACCAAAATTCCCATCGTTTTGGGACTGCAAAAATAGTGCGTATTTTTCACATGGCAAAATGTTTTTTCACTTTTTTTGAAAAAATGTTCGATCTAGAATAATAGAATCGTATAAATTATTATAAATCAAAAGATTAAATATGAACTAGAAGCGATGTTTGCGTCTCGGATAAAATATCCTTATATTCTTACCTTCGGGAGTACAAATCCCGAAGGACAGTTGTTTTAATTCGTACTTTCAATCATAACTGGTATAGTGTCAAGTCTTTCAAGCAAATGAGAATCATACATACCCCAAAAGTATTTTGGGAAAACATAAGTCCATGTGTCTGGCATTTCCCTTTTCTGTACAACACACTCTACTTCAGATGTAATGGGACATTGACGAATATCAAATGAAATTTCCACATTAGAATGTATTGGCATAATTCTACCATACACAATACAATATCTAGAGAAATCTATGTCTAAACTTCCTCCAATTCTCTCAAAATCACTATTGTTATGAATAACAGCGACAATTGTGTCCGTCGCGTACGAATATACCGTGTCTAATCCAATAACTTCGTATGTAATGCCTACATTGCCACAGGAGAAAAGGCTATCAAGATAGATTGTAACATTTCCATCTGGTATTATCATGGGGAAAGTATCCCAATATTCAGTACAATCATTTATTGTCGTATCTCCCTGCTGGTTTATCAGCGAATCTTCTCTCCTATGATGCTGCTGTTGTTCTTCGTTCGGGATAATCGGGTCAGGTTCTTCGCATCCCACAAAGATCATCAGTCCTATTGCTACAACAAGTAGTGATATTAAAACTATTTTTTTCATGGCTCAACATTTTAAATGATTTCGTCACAAATATACGCATTGTTTTCTAATGTGCAATAAAAAATTGGATTTCGATAGCAAAAGCAACGTTTCGTGTCCGACGGATAAAATATCCTTATATTCTTACCTTCGGGAGTATAAATCCCGAAGGACACATACAAAAAAGGTCGGAAATGTATTTCCGACCTCATTATTTTAAAGAAATAATTTCCTATTCTTCCATTGCAGCAACGATTTCGTCCGTCATTTCCATATTGTGGAATACGTTTACAACATCGTCGTCGTCTTCGAGAACGTCTATAAGCTTCAAAACACCCTTTGCATCATCTGCAGAAATAACCTTGGTGTCGTTCGGGATTCTTCTGAGTTCGGCACAGGTAGGAACGATATTCATTTCTTCCAACTTCTTGTTTACGTTGCCGAAATCTTCGAACGAGCAAGTTACGGTAATGGTTTCTTCATCCATTTCGATGTCTTCTGCACCAGCGTCAATAATTTCGAGTTCGAAATCGTCCATGCTTATAGAATCCGACATTGGAATCTCGAAAACGCCCTTGCGTTCGAAAAGGAAGCTCAACGAACCATTGGTTCCGAGAGTACCGTTGAACTTGTTGAAAGCTGCGCGTACCGACGAAACGGTTCTGTTGTTGTTGTCCGACAAACATTCAACGAAAAGAGCGATACCATGAGCTGCGTATCCTTCGAAAGTGATTTCCATGAAGTTTGCACCGTCCTGGTCACCTTTCTTGATAGCTCTTTCGATATTGTCCTTAGGCATGTTGACACCTTTTGCATTCTGGACTGCAAGCCTCAATTTTGCGTTATAGTTGGGGTCGGTTCCTCCACCTTCCTTTACTGCTATTGTTATTTCCTTTGCTAACTTTGAGAAGATTTTCGATCTCTTAGCGTCCAATGCGCCCTTCTTTCTCTTAATCGTTGACCATTTATTATGTCCTGACATATAATATATATTTATGTTAAACTTCTATTCCTAGAATTGAGGTACAAAATTACAAAAATAATTTTTTACACATATTATTTATGTCAAAAAATTTATCAAACACACAAAAAAACACTCTGCGACAAATGGAAATGCAATGATTTTACACCTATAATAATATTGAGGACCTGATTCTTAGGAAAAGTTAAATGGATATGCATAACAGATGCTGAAATAAATTTAGCATGACAGTTTGGGAGCAGCATGACGAGAAACAACGCACCCTTTTTGTCATCCCGAACTTGTTTCGGGATCTGAAAAGGGTGTGCAGGATGTAAAGAATAGAGTAATAATAGTAACGGATGCTGAAATAAATTCAGCATGACAATGAAGGGCGTAAGTCGTAAATTATATTTATTTTTGCAAAAATTTTCAAAACGATGTCAAAGAAAGAATACGCACCGCTTCTACCGATAGAACTGCGGAACAAAATAAAGGAATACAGGGCAAAGGGATACAAAATTCCGCCACTAAGAATAATCCGTAGCGAAGAACAGATTGCCGGCATACGCGAAAGCGCAAAGATAAACACTGCGCTGCTCGATTACTTGTCGGAAAACATCCGCGAGGGTATCACAACTCAGGACATCGACGACATGGTTTACGAATTCACAACCTCGCACGGAGCAATTCCAGCCCCGCTTCACTACGAGGGCTTTCCAAAAAGCTGCTGTGTGTCGCGCAACGAAATAGTCTGCCACGGAATCCCGAGCAAGAAGGAATTTCTGCACAATGGCGACATCGTAAACGTTGACGTATCAACAATTTACAACCGCTATTTCTCCGATGCTTCGCGAATGTTCATGATTGGCGATGTAAGCGAGGAATGCAAGCGACTGGTAAAGGTTACCAAAGAATGCCTCGAAATAGGAATCGCCACCGCACAGCCATGGGCACGCATGGGCGATGTTGGCGCAGCAATTCAGGAACACGCTGAAAAGAACGGATACTCTGTTGTGCGTGAACTTTGCGGACACGGCTGCGGAGTGAAATTCCACGAACCGCCCGAGGTTCTGCACTACGGCAAACGTGGTACCGAAGAACTTATCATCCCAGGCATGACTTTCACCATCGAACCGATGATTAACATGGGCAAGAAGGAAATCTTCATCGAGGAAAACGACTGGACAGTCGTCACCAAGGACCTTAAGCCCTCGGCACAATGGGAACACCAGATACTTATTACTGAAACAGGAAACGAAATTTTGACTTATTAGGCTAGCAGTCTAACAGGCTCACAGTCTTGCAGTCTAACAGACTGACTGGTCTTCTGTTGGACAGGTCTTCTGCTCGACAGTTAGCCTTTTAGCCTGTCAGCCTGTTGGCCTTAGAATTGGAAATAAATGAACGCCTGCATGTCGGAACAAATCGACTGATATACAGCGAATATCACTACCAGCACAACAACAGCATGAACCCAGTGCGGCATATCGATGAACTTGTCGCGCCACTTGTCTTTCAACCTTCCGCTGAACCAATGCGTCAGATAGCCGAAAGCCATCAACAGGAAGACTTTATAATAAGCCAAAATCACTGCTGGAACATACTCGAAATGGAAATTAGTGAATACATTCTTGAACATCGCTATTGCCGTGTCGAAATCCTGCGAGCGGAAGAATACCCAGGTTACCGTTATAAATAGGAAGGTGTTGAGAACCCTGATAAAATTCATAAATCCACTGTTGAACTTTGCAAACGGACTGATTTTCTGCCAGTACTTGTCGAAAATTAAGCCCACGCCGTTGAGTCCGCCCCACACGAGGAAATTCCAGCTCGATCCGTGCCACATACCACCGAGAAGCATGGTTATCAATCGGTTGATGTTCGACTTGATGCCATCTGCCACCGAAGGCACAAACCTTATCAGTAGGAACAGCACGAGCGCAAATGCCAGTATTGCAACTGTAACAATCCAACTCGATGCCATCAGCATGATTACCAGCAAAATGAAACCGAAGTTCAGATAGGTTCCGATAGTTGCCTTGCGGTTTCCTCCAAGTGGAATATATAGGTAGTCTTTCAGCCACGACGACAGCGAAATATGCCAGCGCGTCCAGAATTCGGAACAGTTTTTCGACTTGTACGGCGAGTTGAAGTTCTTGCTCAGACGGAAGCCCATCAGCAAGGCAACACCTATGGCGATGTCGGTGTAGCCAGAGAAGTCGCAGTAGAGCTGCAACGAATAGCCGAACATCGCCATCAGCGACTCAAAGCCAGTGTACATGTCGGGGTTGGTGAACACACGGTCGATAAAGTTGACTGCAATGTAGTCGCCAATCATAATCTTCTTTACCAAGCCTTTGAGTATCATAAATACTGCCGAGCCGAACTCGTAGCGCGTAAGCGAATATTTCTGGTAAATCTGTGGCACAAACTCCGACGCACGGACAATAGGTCCGGCAACCAGCTGCGGGAAAAACGACACATAGAATCCAAAGTCGATTATGTTCTTTACAGGTTCTAGCTTACGACGGTAAATGTCTATTGTGTAGGACATTGTCTGGAAGGTGTAGAACGAAATTCCAACCGGCAGGAATATTTCCGACAGGTTGAACTGCGTACCTACGAGCATATTCGACAGCCCCGCGAGGTAGTTTGTCGCCACCAGATGCGTCCCGAACATCGAATTGAAGGCATCGACAAAGAAAAATGTGTATTTGAAGTACGAAAGTATGAAAAGGTTTATGAAAACACTGAGTATCAAATAGGTCGTCCGCTTGCCTTCCTTTTCCGACCTATGTATTGCACTGCCGATGAAATAGTTCAGTATAATGTTAACTACCAGCAGGATAAAGAAAAATCCGCTCGACTTGTAGTAGAAGAACAAGCTTGCAAGGAATAGATACAACGACCTAAGTTTAGGTCGGTTGCAAATGAACGAATATCCGAACAGAACCACTGCGAAGAATATCCAGAAGAACATCTTCGTGAAAATCAGAGGTGAATTCTCATCGTACAGAAATATGCTTTGCAAAAACTCAATCACAATCCAAAATTTGAGGGCGCAAAATTAATGTATAATTGATAATGAACAAAGGACAATTAACAATTAATAATGACGATTCTTCTGCCATCGTCTAGTATATTGCAGTACATAGCAGGATGTCTGTATAATTAGTTTTTGCAATACCAACATTAATATGTATCTTTGTTGCTAGACAAATTTTATTTTTTCGGAAATGGGAATGAAGGCTAAATGGCTTATATGCTTATCAATAGTGTCGCTCTGCCTATTTGCAATATTAGGCTGTAGTGACAAGAAGAAGGAAGTTGTAGCGAAAGGAAATGCAGTGTACTACTGGCGCACTACTTTCAGGATGAACGACTACGAACGCAATTTTATAAAGGACCACAACATTACGAAGATGTATGTCCGTTTCTTTGATGTGGTAGAAAATTGGGACGGTAGGATTATGCCTGTCGGAACTATGATTTTCATCGATAAGGTTCCGCAGGACATCGAGATTGTGCCTACGGTTTATATTTCGTCGGAAGCGATTGCCAGGTACGAGGAAATCAAGGACAAGTTGCTTGCACGTATCGAAGATATGGCTTCGGCAAATGGCGTCAAGTACGGCGAAATACAAATCGACTGCGACTGGACGGAAAGTAGTGCCGAGAAATATTTTGCCTTCATGAAGGAGTTCAAAGCTATGCTAGAACCCAAGGGCATAGGGCTTTCAACCACGGTTCGTATGTTCCAGCTCGACTACGAGGTTCCTGTGGCCGACTATGGTGTACTAATGTGCTACAATACCGGCGACATCAAAAAATGGGAAACCGACAATTCTATACTCGACATCAAGGATGTAAAGCCGTACGCAAAAAAGTTGGGCGGCTACGATTTGCCTTTGTCGATTGCTTTGCCTTGCTTCTCGTGGGACGTAACTTTCGGCGTTGAAAAGAATTTGCTCGGCATCGAGTACGACAGCTACGATTTTTCAGATACAAAACGTTTTAGCAAGATTTCGGCAAACAAGTACGAAATAGACAAGGACCAGGAGCGCGACTCGTACTACGACTATTGGACACCATGCTTTGTCCGTCACGAGGAAGTTTCGCTGAAGGACATTCTTGATGCCAAGGATATGATTGTGTCGGAAATGTCGGATGCTCCATTGCAAATAGTTTTGTATCAGCTCGATTCTGTTAACCTTTCAAAATTTTCAAGCGATGATGTGGAAAAGATTTATCGTTAGTGCACTGTTCGTTGCATCTGTTTATTCATGCCTGGCATGTGGATATTGCGAACCCGATGCATCAGGCACCTATATGTTCAAGGCTTACGACATAAGTTCGTACCTGCAGTATAAGGAAGATGCAAATTTTTACAACGTTGGATTCTGGTATCAGTATGCAAACAAGGAAGTGCCACGGTCGGAAGTGTGGGCTGCGCTAAATAAATGCCATGCCAACGATATTGAAACCGGCAAAAATGCCTTTTTCGCATATCTTAAGAAAAATCACGATTCCGATGCGTTGACGTACTGGGAAACAGTACTGGCTTTTCAGGACCTTACTGGTGATGAGTGGGGGTATGCCGAAAATATCGACAGCGCAGTTATGCGTGAGATGGCAAGGACACTCGAAACCGCTGGAACAAAATGTAAGGAAGCCAGCCTGAAGGAACGTTTTGCTTACCAGTACATGCGCATTATGTTTACATTGAACGAATATAAGCAATGCCGTCAGACATGGGAATCGGGAGGTGAGCAGTGGCAAGACACAATTCTTAGGAAGCAGGGAAGGCTGTATTATGCAGGAGCCTTGTTCTACACGGGTGACCTTTGCAAGGCTGCCGACATTTACGGTGAGTGCAGCGATTGGAACAGCCTGCGCTATTTCAAGAATAAGGTCGATTTCATGCAGGAACTGTACAAATACAATCCAAAGTCGAAGGCTTTGCTGTTCTTTGTGCAGAATTACGAAAACTCATATCAGGACGGCAAGAATGTTGATGTCAAGAAGTTTACTGAGTTTTGCCATCAGGTTTTGAAGGAAAAGAAAACCGATAATCCGGCGTTGTGGCAGGCTGCTCTTGCACATATCGCCTTCATCGACGGCGATTATGACAAGGCAAACGAATTGATTGAAAAAGCCAACAATATGGACGGTGATCCGATTGTCAAGGAAAATGCACGTTTTCTCAGACTTGTATATCATGCCGCCGACACAAAGGCATCCAACTATGACGATCTTTTGTATGCCGATTTGACTTGGTTGTTGAAAAAAGTTAATGAAACCGAAGAATACTATTCGAAAAACGGGAACGGTTACGCGCATTTTATCAATATTCTGCGCCGCGTAGTCTTTGTTTATGCATTTCCGCATTATGTCGATGTTGGCAATCACAACATGGCCGCCGCATTGCTCAATGTTTACGATGAGGTTTTCTGCTACGACAAGCAGCATAGAGCGGAGTTGCGCAAAAATCCAAACGAGACCGGAAGCTGGGAGTATTCCACTTTTTACTTCAACTATCTTGACACCACTTCGGTGGAGAATGTGAAGGACTTCCTTGCGTTTGTAAAGTCGAGAGGCAAGACAAATCTGGAAAAGTCGCTTATTTCGATGGGTTACGTAAACGAAAGTATGATGAACGAACTTATTGGCACCAAGTACATGCGTTTGCACGACTATGTCAATGCAATCGAATACCTTCAGAATGTTAATCCGTCCTTCCTAAAGAAGCAGAATATTACAGATTATCTGAAGCGCAACCCGTTTATGGAAGATTGGATTACTGCAAATAATGAAAAGGGAAGCTTGTACAATTCTTTTAAGCCTACAACAATGTATGCGACATCTTCTACCAAATTGCAGTTCTGCATAATAATGAAGATGTTGGACGACAAGATACATAGCCTTACCGATAAAGAGGAGTGTTCGTTGCTAAGTTATGCATACGCAGTCGGTCTTGTGCAGGCGGAAAGATGGTGCTGGGCATTGACGCAATATGCCCAGAGCAGCGACGATTGGAATGGCGGATTGTTCCAGAGCATCAAAAATTTGCAGACTGATGACAATGGTTGGGACTATTTGTCGTCGCGGTCGTACATGTTACAAGACCAATACAATAAGGTATATTCCTATCTTGACAATGCCGAACAAAATACAACAAACCGAGAGCTTATAGCACGTTGCCAGTATATGCGCGGAGTAGTCGAATTAGACGATTCGCACAAGTGGCAGTATTATCGGAATCTTGTAGGAGAGTACTCAAGTACTAAGTTTGTCAGCACCGAAAGACGCCATTGCGACTGGCTTTGCGACCACAGGTAGGATCTCTACAGGAAGAACATAAGGTATACTTGTGTCAGTATGCCTGCAGTTATTACAATTGGAATCATAATTTTGGTAACCTTGATTATGAATTCGTTTGCTATCTGTCTGTCTTCTAGGCAGTAGCAATTGTGGAACGATAGAGCACGCTGCTCCGTAAGTCTTTGCAGACATTCCGAAATGTCATTTTCGGTTATGCCATTATTCATTTGCTTTTCCATAACTTTGGACATAAGTTCGTCCTTGTCGATAAACATTTTGCAGTTGGCAGTTTCGAGTATGCATCTGTCGAGTTGCGAATAATTTCTGTTAATTTTTTTCATGTTTTTAGTTTTTTATTCAGAGACAAAGTTCTGTTGCAGTTACGACATTTTGTGTCGTAGGATGTGCGCATTTTATTCTTTTCTGAAAATTTCTTGCAGAAACAAGCTTTTTTCAAAAAAGAACTTATCTTTGCGAAGTAAAAATTTAAATTAATACTTATATGAAGAAATTACTTTTTCTCTTAGTTCCTGCATTCTTGTTGGTTGCATGCTGCAACAACGAACCTAAGCAGGATGCCGCTGAAGGCGAACAGAAATGCTGCAACAAAGAAGGCGAACACAAGTGCTGCAAGGATGGTGAACACAAATGCCACCACGAAATGACCGAAGAGCAGAAAGCCGACATGGCCGCTTGGGAAGACTGGGCAAACCAGACTGACGAAAAGAAGGCAGAACTTCTTAACAAGCGTAAGGAATGCTTAGACAAGATGGTAGCTGAAAAGAAGGCCAAGGAAGAAGAAATGGCTGCAAAGAAGGCTGCTTTCGAAGAGGGAATGGCAAACTGGGACAACCTGAGCCTTGACGAAAAGAAGGCTTTGTTCGACAATATGCCATGCTGCGGCGAAGGTCCTCATCCTGGATGCGGACACAAGTGCCATGGTGATAAGCCGGAAGGTTGTTGCAAAGGCCACGAAGGTTGCCACAAGCACGAAGGTTGCAAAGGTCACGAAGGCCATGAAGGTTGCAAGCATCATCACGAAGGATGCCCGAACCACAAGGACTAATCGCAATTTCGAAGAAAATCAAAAAAGCTACGCTTAGGCGTGGCTTTTTTTGTTTGCATTTTGTCGATGTTCAATGGATTAATTATTGAACAAAAAAGGCTGAGTGCTCAGCCTTTTTCCTTATAATTTCTTTACCGTTGTTGTGCCTTCCATTATGCCTTCTTCATCATCGAAATACGAGTAAAGAATCTTGAACATGCCTTTCTTGCCAGGGATTGGTTCAATTATCTGCTCGCCAGACTCTTCAAGTGCTTCTAAAAGGTTACAATGAACCGGGAATGGTTCCACAAAGTCCTTCCATTCTCCATTTTCTAGTGTATATATATAAAAGGTATGCCAGCAGCTTGTCCACCACCAAGGCCAGATGCCAATTTCACAGGTGCCATTTCCGTCAAGGTCGCCAAGAATATGTGGATTTCCACCGATGCAATTTTCCACTTCGATTGGCGGAATGTTGCTGTCAGAGAACCCTATGAGGCAGATGCATTCACCTTGACATTCCATAAAATGGTCTTCATCGTCGTACTTTTTGGGTTCCAATATGTAGCACGATTCCTTCTTGCCGTCGCCGTTGAAGTCGTAGGTTCCAGCAACATCTGTGCGGTCGCCCATTTCCTGTGCAATCATTTTCTTTTCGGCACGTTTGGCAAGATTCCCATCGGTTATAAGGTCGCCTTCGACGGAAATTTTCCATTCGTCACCTACTTTGTGGAAATTTAGGTATGACGGATAGTCGCTTGTTTGTCCACCGACGGTGACGCGCTTTACGAAACTGCACTTTACTTCGGTATCGCTTATCTTTTCTACATCGACATCACCATAAATCTGCTGGTAGAAGTCGGGCGATTTCTTGAATGCCATCTGTTTGTTTTCGACGCAGGCGTTCTTGTTAAGTTGAGTGCCATAGAAAAGCACATTGCTGTCGAACATTGCCGACAATGCTTCGTAATCCTTAGCCGAATTTGCTTTGTTCCATTCCTTTACTAATGCTGCGAAATCGGTTTCATCGGTTTGAACTTCCGTGGTAGTTGGTTCTTCGTTGCTGTCGCTTGGCTTTGGCGAAGAGCAACTTATTGCTATTGTCAATACGAATAGCAATGATGCGATGGTAAAAATATTGGTTTTCATATATTATTTTCTATTAATATCCCGCGGCTTCGCTTACTGAGCCTGTCGAAGTATCGAAGCCATGGATTTGAGAACTATATTCGACACTTCGCCTTTCCCTTCGACAAGCTCAGGGGGCGGCTCTGTATTGCTCTGTGTGCGGAGATTTAGTTTATTCCTCTTCAATAGTTATTTCTTCAATCTTGCATCCCTGACGAATCTTGTCAAGCACGTCCAATCCTTCTACAACCCTACCGAAGCAAGTGTGCTGACGGTCAAGGTGCTTGGTGTATTCGCGGGTAAGGCAAATGAAAAACTGAGAACCGCCGGTGTCGCGTCCTGCATGTGCCATCGACAATACACCTCGGTCATGGTACTGGTTGCCACCGTTAAGTTCGCATTTTATCTTGTATCCAGGTCCACCTGTGCCGACTCTTGGGTCGCCAAGGTTACGCGAGAATGGGCATCCGCCCTGAACTACAAATTCTGGTATTACGCGGTGAAAGCGCAGTCCGTTATAGAAGCCTTCTTCGGCCAGTTTTATGAAATTTGCTACCGTATTTGGTGCATCGTTGAAATAGAAGTTCACCTTCATGGTGCCGACTTCGGTTTTGATTTTTGCTATCTTCATGATGTAAGTTGTTTTTTAGTTTCTATGCCTGTGGCGTTTCTAATTGTTTCTATGTTTAACTTCGTTGAGGGCTACTTGTGCTGAGCGCAGTCGAAGTACGCCGTTCACGTTTCTGTGGCTTCGCCGTTCTATGGCTTCTCCCGTTTATATGTTTTTAGTCCAAGTCTTGCAGTCTATCGGTCTGACAGTCTCATAGTCTGTTCGACAGGTCTTCTGTTAGCCTGTTGGACTGTTAGCCTTTTTACTTTATCCAGCAGTTAACGTTAAAGTTGCAGTCCTTGTACTCGTCGTCAATCTTTATGTAAACGCTCTGTACCTTGTCCTTTACCCACTCGTCGATTAGACGGCTGTTCTTGTCTTCCAATGCTGCCCTTTGTAATGTAAGGTAGTCGTCCTTCATGTTGGCTTTGTGTTCCTTTACGTCGAGGTCGAGGCGGACAATCTTGATTACACGGCTTCCCTTATTGTCGCTTGAGAGAAATGGCTTAGAGAATTCGCCTTCCTTTAACGACATTACTGCCGACTTGGTGTATGGGTCAAGGAAATCGCTTGTCATTCTGGCATCGCCATAATAGGGATTCATAACTTTTCCGTCCGAACCCTTGCTGTCACCATTGCTGTATTTTTTCACGGCATCGGTAAAACTGATTGTGTCGGACTTCAATATGTTATAGACTTCGTTTGCCTTCTTGTCGGCGGCTTCGAGGGCTGCCATACTAACTTTTGGTTTCATAAGTATATGACGGAAATTCATCATATTGCCTTTTTTTTCAATCATCTGAATGATATGGAAACCATATTCAGTCTCAACTACCTGCGACACATCCAACGGACTTGTAAGATTGAATGCCACCTGCGAAAATTCGGGTACGAGGTCGGTCTTGCTGACAAAGCCGAGTTCACCACCCTTCATTGCCGAGCCTGGGTCTTCGGAATACAGAACTGCCATTGTCGAAAAACTTTCGCCGTTTAGTATGCGCTCACGAATCTTGTTCAGTTCGGCAACAACATTTTCCTTGTCTTCCTTGCTAACTTCGGGCTTTATTACAATTTCGGAAAGTTCGTAGTATGCTTCGATGGTAGGAATACTGTCGGCGGGCAATTTTTCAAAGAAGTTTTTTACCTCCGATGGAGTAACCTTGGTGTCGCCGATGATTTTCTGCTGAACTTTCTGCGCCAGCATCTGCTCCTCGATTGTGCTTCGCAAATCGTCCTTTATCGACTTGATGGTCTTGCCAAAATACTCTTCCAGTTTCTGCTCGGAACCTATCTGGTTGATAAAAACGCTAAGACGGCGGTCGAGTTCGGTTTCCACTTCCTTGGGCGTAACCGAAAGGCTGTCCTTCTGCGCCTGTACATACAGAAGTTTCTGGAACATCATGTCCTCAAGGATTTCGCAACGGGTGTTTCCGTCAACTTTCATCTGCTGGCTTGCCATCTGTATGTACTGGTTCTCGATGTCGGACATCATTATTATTTCGTTGCCGACAATACCTACAATCTTGTCGATGATTCCCTGCGCCTGGGTGCTTGCACCTATAAGCAGGGCTATGGTGGTCATTATAATCGTTTTCTTCATATTGTGCTATTTGTTGCCAATGACAAATTCTCCGTTAGGCTTGTATTTCCTCAGCAAATCCTGTTTTGCCTGTATGTACTTGTCGTGCCTGCGCTTGTTCATAATTATCTGTATGATTTTGGGCTTGGCAAGTTCGATAGGCAAAAGGTCGCCAGGGACAAGGTAGTCGTCAATCTTGACGAGGTAGTGAAGTGTGTCGCGTACGTAGTCGAGTGTGTTCTTGTATTTTAGTTCGTATGGTTCAATGGTTCCGCTATAATCTATAAGTTTTAGGAAATCGCTGAATTCCACCCAGTCCTTTACGAAATAGACTGCCTTGTCGGGACTGTCGCAGTAGTCACCGAGTTCCTGCTCGCTGTCGAGGTCGCTTTTGCGCAATTTTTCATAAATCTCGTAGTAGCGCACAATCTTGGGCGAAATTGTCATATAGTGAGCCTTAACATACGTTGTATTAATGACATACTCGTTCAGGTGCTTGTCGTAGTAGTCGTTTATTTCCTTTTCTGTAACATTCATATTCACGTTACTATAAACGTACTTTTCGCAATATTCGTGTGTGTAGAGCTGACGGCGATACTGCATTATTTTTTTTGCTATGTCAGTCGTGTCGGGCAGAAGTTTTTCGGCTTCCTTGTACATAATGCGTTCTGTCAACCATTCATCAATGTAGTCGTCGGCTAACTTAGCGCTGTCCTTAGAGTCGCAGAATGGTGATATTGCGCGTACAAGTTCGTACTCGAAAAGCGTATCTTCGTCAAAACTTGCTACATATTTGGCTTGTACGGCGGGCGAGTCGTTTTGTTTTCCGCATGAGCAGACGACAATTGCTAGCAATATGAATGCAACGTACTTCGGCATTGTTATTTGCTTTCGGAAAGTTCCTTGACAATCTGGTCGAGCATTTCCTCGTGTATCTTCACGTTGTATTTCTTGTGCAGACTTTCCGTCCACTGCTTTTCAAGGTAATCCTGATATGCAGCGGTGACAATTCCTCTGATTTCGCTGAGTTGCTTTGTTGTCGGGGCAATAACTTTTACTGCGGTTACGGTGTTTTCCTTGTTAAATACCTTTGTCTGTCCTGAAGTTTCAGTAATTCCGCTTTCGCGTATTGCATTGTCAACAAATAGGCTGTGCCCTTTTTCTTCCAATGCAGATTCGCCAGCAACAACTGTTGTGGAATCCTTAGCGTTGAGTTTGCCAACAATTGTCTCGTCATCGAAATTTGCATTTAAGGCTTGGGAAAGTTCTGTTGCCGACTTCGCATCCTTGCACTTGTATGTCTTGACATCGTAACGATAGCCCCACTTGTAGTTGTCCTTTACTGTCTCGTAGTAGGCTTCAAGTCCAGTGCTGTCAGCAATAGCCTTGTTCCAGACGGCCTCGTTGGTGAGAGCGAAAAGCAATATTCCATCGTGGTATTCCTTCATCAAATACTTGAACGATGGATATTTTTCTTCGAGGTGCTTTTCTTCGTATTCGATTATGCACTTGTCACAGAATTGCTTGTAGCCATTGAGAACCAACATTTTGATGTCAACAGGCGGTTGCTTGGTGTTGAATTTCTGGAAATATTTTGCGAAATCCTTTTCGGTGAATTTTTTGTCCTTGATTTCAAACACCACCTTGTTGAGTTTCAATGTGGAATCTATTTTCCAAGTTCCGTTGAAAATGGAGTCGGTAACATATTTCTTCTTGTAGAACGGAGCTACAGTCTTAGACATATCCTTGATGCCATATTCCTTGCGCAGATTGGCAATAACCACGTCGCGACCCTTGTACGAACGCATATTTCCGCTAACTTTCGACTTGAGGTCGGCCTTGCATTCCTCGAACGGCTTTATCGGTTCCTTTTCGAGCAACTTTATAATATGGTATCCGTAGCTTGTCTTAACAATATCCGAAATGTCGCCAACTTTTTCCAACTTGAATACGGCATCTTCAAATTCCTTTATCATTCTGCCGCCAACGTTTATCCAGCCCAGTTCACCACCCTTGACGGCAGTCCTGCGGTCGGCACTGTACTTGTCGGCCATTTCTGCAAAGTCGGCACCGTTTTTCAGTTGTGCATACACGTTTTCGATGGTAGCCTTTGCTTCCTGCTTCTGTTCGGGTGTTGCGTCCTGCGGAGAAACCACCATTATGTGGGCGACTTTGTAGCGACCTTTAGAGGGACGCTTGTCGTTCACTTTCAGGATGTGATAGCCGTAGCGCGTGCGGAACGGAGCCGAAACTTCGCCGGGCTTGGTGTTGTACATAACGGTTTCGAAGTCGTAAACCAAACCAAAAACCGTACAATAGCCGAGGTCACCGTGATTCTTTGCAACCGACGGGTCTTGCGAGTAGGTGTCGGCAAGTTTCGAGAAATTTTCACCCTTGACGGCACGCTTGTAGATGTCGTTGATTTTGTTCCAAGCCTTTAGAGTATCTTCGGGCGAGGCATTGCTGTTGACTGTGATAAGTATATGGCTCACATCAACATCGTAGCACATTCTGTCGTAGGCTTCCCTTACAAGTTCGTCCTCTACGCTCTTGTCGCTGAGATAAGGCTGGGCAAGCTGCTTGCGGTAGCCTGCAATCTCCTGACGGAAACTGCGCGAGGTGTCAAGTCCTTGTGCCTGACCTTCGTGGACTTTAAGCTTGAAATTGACAAAAAGTTCCATATATTCGTCAACATCCTTGCGAGTCACTTTGCCGTCGTGGTTGGCGTTCTTGTTGAAAATATGGATGAACTCGTCGGCATCAATCTTTTCGTTGTCGATTTCGAGCAAAGTCCTGTCCTGTGCATACAAACCGATGCCAAAAAGTAGCAATGCAATCTGTAATATGGTCTTTTTCATGTTATTTCGTTTACTGATTTCTTGAATAGTTTGGTGCTTCCCTTGTGATTGTAATGTCGTGCGGATGGTTTTCTACAACGCCATTAGCGGTGATGCGTACAAACTGAGCCTTTTCGTGGAGTTCCTCGATGTTCTTTGCTCCGCAGTAGCCCATACCGGCCTTCAATCCGCCAATAAGCTGATAAATCACTTCGTTGAGAGTTCCCTTGTAAGGTACGCGACCCGAAATTCCTTCTGGAACAAGTTTCTTGACATCGTCTTCCATATCCTGGAAATAGCGGTCCTTTGAACCGAGCTGCATAGCTTCGAGCGAACCCATACCGCGGTATTCCTTGAACTTACGTCCGTTGTAGATGATGGTCGAACCCGGAGCTTCCTCGGTACCTGCGAAAAGTCCGCCAGCCATGATTGACGATGCACCAGCAGCGATAGCCTTCACAATGTCGCCCGAATAGCGGATGCCGCCGTCGGCGATTACAGGAACGCCCGAACCCTTAATGCCTTCGCAAACATTCATAATTGCGGTAAGCTGCGGGACACCGATACCTGCCACGATTCTGGTTGTACAGATTGAACCTGGACCAATGCCGACCTTTACGCCGTCGGCACCATTCTTTACCAAAAGCTTTGCTGCTTCGGCAGTGGCTACGTTTCCAACAACAAGGTCGATGTTGGGAAATTTGCTACGAGCAGTCTTCAGGACTTCGTTTACACTCTTTGTATGTCCGTGGGCTGTATCAATTACGAGGGCATCGGCACCAGCGTTTACAAGAGCTTCCATACGTTCTATTGAGTCGCCGGTTATGCCGACTGCTGCCGCTACGCGCAGACGACCGTTAGAATCCTTGCACGAATTTGGACTAACGCTTGCCTTTGTGATGTCCTTGTAGGTGATAAGTCCTACGAGCTTGTTGTCCTTGTCAACGACAGGCAGCTTTTCAATTCTGTATTTTCTGAAAATGTCCTTTGCTGCATCGAGTTTTGTGTTCTGGTCGGCAGTGACAAGCTTGTCGGCAGGAGTCATAATTTCGCGGATAGGCTTGCTGGCATCGTCCTGGAAACGCATGTCGCGGCTTGTGAGGATACCGCAAAGACGTTTTTCTGAATCAACCACCGGCAAACCGCCAATGTTGTATTCGTTCATTATTTTGCGGGCATCGCCTACATTGCTTTCAACGTCTATTGTGACGGGGTTCAGAATCATTGCATTTTCAGCCCTCTTAACCTGGCTTACGTGACGAGCTTGAATATCAATCGGCATATTCTTGTGGATTACACCTATGCCACCCTGACGAGCCATTGCTATTGCCATACGGCTGTCGGTAACTGTGTCCATTGCCGCCGAAACTATTGGCGTATTGATTTTTATGTTCCTTGAAAACCAAGAACCTAGCGTTACTTGTGCCGGTATAATTTCCGAATATGCTGGAATGAGGAGGACATCGTCGAATGTGAGACCGTCCATAATGATTTTACTGTTCGTAGCCATAGAAATCTCTTTTTAATTTTAAGGTGCGAAGGTAAGACTTTTTTTACAAAAATTGAAAAGTTTTTTTAGTGTGAAAATAATTGCAAATATCGGTTGATGGTGAATGTTTCCTAAATGTCTGCCTAATGTGATTGTTTTTTCATGTTTTGATGATGTAACTTTTTCGCATATAGGTTGTTAATAATTTATGGACAAAAAGCATTGCAAACATTTCAAGCATTTGAAATGTTGTGATAACTTTGCATTGAAAAATTTGGTTTATTTTTTGCATACAACTATCGTAACACTAAAAGGCTTTAGAGTATGAAAAACATAAGGTTAATATTGACGGTGCTTGCAATGCTGATTACTTTTTCGGCGTTTTCGGCAATTCCTCCTAAGGTTTTTGACGCCATGAAGGTTGGAAATTCTACCGAACTTTCGAAGTATTTCAACAATTCAGTCGAAGTTGCAATTCTTGAAACCGAGTCGGTTTACAGCCGTCAGCAAGCAGAACAAGTGGTAAAGAACTTTTTCGAGAAAAACACGCCGAAGAACTTCACTCTTCTGCATCAGGGCGGAAAGAGTGAGGCCCAGTACGCAATCGGTACGCTCGAAGTAGCAAATGGGAAAAAGTTTCGCGTTTATTTCCTTGTTAAGGAACAGTCGGGCACTCCGCTAATTCACCAGTTAAGAATAGAAGAAGAACAATGATTCCAGAAAAATATCTAACCTCGCTCATCGCAAGAGCGTTTGAAGAGGATTTGGGCGACGGCGACCACTCGACGCTGTCGTGTATCGACAAGTCGGAACAAGGAAAGGCAAAACTACTTGTAAAACAAGATGGTATAATCGCTGGTGTTGAAGTGGCAAAAGCCGTTTGTAACTACCTTTCCAAAGACTTGAAGCTCAACATTTTCATTCAGGATGGCACACCGATAAAAAAAGGTGACATAGTGTTTGAACTCAGCGGTCCGCAGCACGACATTCTCCGCGCCGAACGCACAATCCTCAATTTTATGCAACGCATGAGTGGAATAGCCACTGTCACAGCAGAATATGTCAAGGAATTGCAAGGACTGCACACCAAGGTGCTCGACACTCGCAAGACTACACCGGGACTGCGTCTTATTGAGAAGGAAGCTGTAAAGATTGGCGGTGGTACAAATCATCGCATCGGTCTGTACGACATGATAATGCTCAAGGATAACCATATCGACTACGCAGGTGGAATCGAGAAGGCAGTCGCCAAGGCTCGCAAATACTTGCAAGACACTGGACGTAACCTTAAAATCGAAGTAGAAACTCGCAACCTCGACGATGTCCGCGAAGTTTTGCGCATTGGTGGTGTTGACCGCATTATGCTTGACAACTTCGACATACCAACCACGCGCGAAGCTGTAAAAATCATTGATGGCAAGGTTGAAACCGAATCGAGCGGAGGCATAACACTCAGCAACATACGTCAGTATGCCGAATGCGGTGTCGATTTCGTATCGATTGGCGCACTTACACACCAGATAAAAAGCCTCGACCTCAGCCTAAAGGCAGTAAAGTAAGTTTCTGCCCCGATGAAAAAGTTCAATTTCCGCGCCCTGCTCTTCGGTTTTCTCGAAAGGCTCGATGCCATGATAAAAATCATCGGCGACAAGATTGTCATACCGGGGTTCGGCGGATTTTCATTGTACTACATAGGCAACTTTTTCATAACAGGCTTGTCGAAAGGCTCGTTTACCATACGCGCCAAAAGCGTGACTTACAGTCTTTTCTCGGCAATATTTCCCTTGCTGATTTTCGGATTCAGCTTGATTCCATTCGTACCGATTCCCGGATTCCAGGACACCTTGATGGGAGTGATAACCGAAATGATGCCGCCAGCAATCTACGAAGTTTTCTTCGACACCATATCCGATACGATACTCAATCCTAGCGGCACATTGCTGTCGTTCGGTATCATAACCTCGCTATTTTTCGCCTCTAACGGCATACTGGCAATCATTGAGGCGTTCAACGCATCGTTCCACCATGTAGATAGGCGTAATCTTGTCAGCAAACGGCTGATTTCCATTGCAATGGTCTTGATATTGTGCACACTTATAGTTGCAGCAATGACGGTGATAATCGGCGGTTCGAAATACATCGACCACCTTGTTACCCACCACACTACAATAGCCGACAGCACTTTCTGGTATGTCTGCCTGCATATTGCAAAATGGTTGATAATCGTACTGCTATACTTCATGGCAATATCGTTCCTATACTATCTTGCCCCATCGAAGAAAAGCCGCTACAAGTTCATTTCGCCAGGTGCAATTCTGGCTACCATAGTGCAGATTCTCTGTTCTTCTGGTTTCTCGTTCTACCTCAACAACTTCGCCAACTACAACAAGATATATGGTTCGCTCGGTACGATAATAATTGTGCTGATGCTGTTGTATCTCACATCAATTTCGCTGATTCTCGGCTTTGAATTGAACCTCAGCATAATGTCGGGCAAAAAGAGTGACGCCGAAGAAAAACAACGCGAAAAGGACAGATTTGAAATGTGGAAGAGAAATCACGTATTCTCCAACAAGTTCATAAGGGAATAATAAATAGTAAATTACAATGAGAAGACGATTGTTTTTACTTCTTGCTATTATTGTTACAATCGGAATGCTAGCTATTAGTGGTTGTGGCAAGGAAAAAGTTTATACAGTGACTTTTGATGCAAATGGCGGTAGCGGCAACATGAAGTCGCAGGTATTTGTTAAGAATGTTGCACAAGCATTGGTTTCCAACGAGTTTTCACGGAAAAGATATGCTTTTTCTAAATGGAACACTATTCCCGATGGTACAGGCGTGGCATATTCAGATGCGCAGGAAATTACTTTGAATAATGACATAACATTATATGCACAGTGGAAGCCAGTAGCTGGCAGCATAAATGGTCACGATTATGTAGATTTGGGACTTCCGAGTGGTACTTTGTGGGCAACTTGCAATGTTGGGGCGAATACTCCTGAAGTTTACGGCGACTTTTTCGCGTGGGGTGAAACATCTGCAAAGAATAGTTATGCGTGGAGCAATTACAAATATTGTAATGGCGATTTCAACTCTCTTACAAAGTACTGCTGTTTTTCAAGTTCTGGTGACAATGGTTTCACCGACAATCTTACTATATTAGAAGCGTCAGACGATGCAGCAACAGTAAATTGGGGAAGCGAGTGGCGAATCCCAACCGTTGAAGAAATGCGCGAGCTTAGGGACAACTGTGTGATGTTATGGACAGTACGGAAAGGAACAAAAGGATTTTTGTTTACAGGTCCTAATGGAAACAGCATTTTTATGCCGGCAGGTGGATATTATTTCGGTAGCGATCACGAGGATATTGGAGTGGGAGGCTACTATTGGACAAGCACATTAGGTCCTGGAATGTCAGGATATTCGTGGCTTTTCCATTTTTACGCTGATGGCTATGAGATGAATAACTATGGTCGTGGTCAGGGACGGTCGGTGCGTGCAGTCTGCGATTCAAGGAATTAGGAAATAGAGTTTCGCAGATGCTTTTCCCATTCCCAAGCCGACAATGTGGTTTCGTCTAACGTTTTTTCAGCTTTCCAACCTAGTATTTTGTTTGCCTTTGTGGTGTCAGCCCACACTTTTTCGATGTCACCGGCACGACGTCCTACTATTTTGTAGTTCAGTTTTACGCCAGTGCTTCGCTCAAAAGAATCAATAATTTCCAAAACTGTTGAGCCTTTCCCTGTTCCTATATTGAAGAAGTCGAACTGCTTGTCGTTTTTGTCTGAATTTAGGTATTTTACAGCAGCGACGTGGGCTTTTGCAAGGTCAACAACATTTATGTAGTCGCGGATTGGTGTGCCGTCGGAAGTGTTGTAGTCATTGCCAAAAACACTGAGGCATTCGCGGATTCCAATGGCGGTCTGCGTAATGTAGGGCATTAGGTTGTTTGGAGTGCCGTTGGGCAGTTCCCCGATTTGTGCCGACGGATGAGCACCGATGGGGTTGAAATATCGCAATGCAATGGCTTTGAGTGTCGGGACAGCACGAAGCGTATCCTGAATTATCTCTTCCGAAATCTTCTTGGTGTTTCCGTATGGAGATTCGGCCTTTGCGAATGGAGTTTCTTCTGTGACTGGCAGTTTCTCTGGCTGACCGTAAACAGTGCAGCTTGACGAAAATACAAGTCCTTTAACGCCATGCTTTTCCATCATTTCCAACACGTTGATAAGTCCGTTGATGTTGTTGCGATAGTACATTAGCGGTTTCTGTACCGATTCGCCAACAGCTTTGCTGGCAGCAAAGTGAACGACAGCAAGGGCATCGCTATTTTCGTAAAAGATTTTGTCCATTGCAAAATTGTCGGTGACATCTGCCTTGTAGAAAGTTGGGCGTTTGCCTGTTATTTTCTCTATCCCGTCAAGTACACTTATGCTGGAATTGGAAAGGTTATCAATTATTATAGGTTCGTAGCCTGCATTGATGAATTCTACAACTGTGTGAGAGCCAATGTATCCAGTTCCGCCAGTAATTATTATCTTTTTCATTTTGGACTTCTGTTTAGACGTAAGTTTCGGCAAGGTTTTTCATTTCGCTGTTGACGTTCTTTGCTTCATATAGTATTCCGTATATTGTCTCGGCAATCGGAATGTCGAAATTTGTCTTTTTGTTTATCTCATGGACGCAACGGCAGGCATAGTAGCCTTCGGCAACCATATTCATTTCAAGTTGTGCTACGCGCACCGAAAGCCCATGACCTATCATATTGCCGAACAGACGGTTGCGGCTGTAACGCGAGTAGGCGGTAACAAGCAGGTCGCCTAAATATACCGAGTCGTTCAAATTGCGTTTGCCAGGATACATGCTTTCTACGAAGTTTTTCATTTCGTTAACGCAGTTTGCAATATAGGCTGCAAGGAAGTTGTCGCCGTAGCCAAGTCCGCTGTATATTCCGGCTCCGAGTGCATAGATGTTTTTCATCACAATGGCGATTTCGGTGCCGAGCATATCGCTTGACGTAGTGGTGTGGACGTACCTGTTTGCAAACATTGTGGCGACAGTCTTTGCCAATTCTTCGTTTTCCGAAACTGCTGTCAGAAAAGTATATTTTTCTTGGGCGATTTCTTCTGCGTGCGAAGGTCCGCTAATCATTGACATGTTAGTAAGCGGAATATTGAATTCGCTGTGCAGGTAGTCGGAAATGAGTTGCATTGTTTCCGGTATGATACCTTTTACTGCAGTTATTATCTTTTTGCCAGAAATGTCGATGCTCTTGAGCGGTTTGAGTGATTCGTGAAGGAATGCTGCCGGAGTTACGATTACTAAATATTCGGCTTCCGATGCAATTGTTTCGAGATTGGTGTTTATTTCAACGCTGTCGGGATTGATGAAAGTTGAAGAAAGGTAGCGGGGGTTGTGTCCGTATTTCTTTATTCCCTCTGCGATTTCGTCCCTACGAACCCACCACGATGTACGTTCAAGGTTTGCCGTAAGTATCTTGACTATTGCTGTTGCCCAGCTTCCGCTGCCTATCACGGCTACGTTGTATTTCAGTTTTTCGGTTGTAAGCATAGCTTTTTATTTTTTGCAAAAATACAATTTTATTTACGATTTACGAGGAACGATTTACGATTGGAGATTTGGCTTATGCCGAGTTAAAGGTTGATGATTTGAAAATTCAATTTGTTTGGTTTTTGTGCTAATGGAGTTTTTCTATACATGTGGGATAAAAAATGAGAAAAATAGCGAAAGTTAATAACTTGATTTTTTATGATAAAATGATAATGCATTGATTTATAATAAGTTGCAAAAAATTTAAGAAAATAGTTATCAACATTAGGTGGGATGAAGTGGGAGAGGGTGTTCTAATGTGGGAAATTTTCCCTACCTTTGCATCGGTTTTGAATTTGTAGAATTATGTTTGTTGGAGATTACAATAGCAAGCTAGATAGCAAGTGCAGGGTTATATTCCCCTCGCAGTTGAAGCGGCAGGTTTCTGAAGAGGAACAGGCTGCGGCTTTTGTCCTCAAACGTGATATTTACGAAAAATGCTTGGTTCTTTACACGAAGAGCGAATGGAATCGACAGGTTGACATGATAAGAAAGGCGTTGAATCCTTTTAATCCCACGCATGCCGAATTCCTTCGCGAGTTTTATCGTGGTGCGGCCGAAGTTTATCTTGATAACAACGCTCGTTTCCTCATTCCTAGATTTCTGCTCGACTACATGGGTGCCGAGAAGGATTTGGCTTTCGTAGGTTCGGGTGATAAGATTGAGATTTGGGATAGTGAGGCTTATAAGAAACGAGAAATGAATAGAGATACACTTAGGACTCTTGCAAAAGAACTTCTTGGTGGCAACTTTAGTTTTTCTGGAGGATTAGCAAATGAGTGAGTATCATGTGCCGGTATTGTTGAACGAGAGTGTTGATGGACTTAACATCAACCCCGATGGCATTTATGTTGATGCCACTTTCGGCGGAGGGGGACATTCGTCAGAGATTTTGTCGCGTTTGTCGGCAAAGGGGACTCTTATTGCAATTGACCGTGACAGTGATGCTCACAATAATAAAATCGATGATTCTAGACTGAAGCTTGTTTTCGGAAATTACCGTTATCTGCGCAATTACTTGGATTACTATGGCATAGAGAAGGTTGACGGCATTTTGGCCGATTTGGGCGTGTCGTCGCATCAGTTTGATGTTGCCGAACGTGGCTTCTCGTTCCGTATGGGCGGAAAGCTCGATATGCGCATGTCGGAGCAGTCGTCACGCACTGCCGCCGATGTGTTGAACGGAGCTTCTGAAGATGACCTTTTCCGTATTTTCCGTAACTATTGCGATGTGCAGAATGTCGGTAGGCTTGTAAAGTCGATTGTTGCCCGTCGCGAAAGCGAACCATTTGGCGAGATTGACGACTTTGTTAATTTCCTTGAGCAGTTTGCTCCGAAGAACCGAGAAATAAAGTACTATGCGCAGATATTTCAGGCGTTGCGCATAGAAGTCAATGATGAGATTGCTTCGCTTGGCGACTTTCTGACGGCAGCTCCGCAGGTGCTGGCAAGAGGCGGCCGCCTGTCTGTCATTTCCTACCATTCCATGGAAGATAGGCTGGTGAAGAATCTTATCCGCACAGGAAACGTTGATGGGGAAGATGAGCGTGATGTGTTTGGCCGAGCAAACCTAAGCCTGAAACCAATCAATAAGCAAGTGGTAGTTCCAAGCGACGAGGAAGTGGAGAGAAATCCGCGTGCCAAGTCGGCAAAATTAAGAATTTCAGAAAAAATGTAAAAAATGGATTTTTTTAAGGGTTTACGTAATGTGTTGTCGGGGGACATAATAATGTCGAACCTAACGAAAAGATGGGTGAGATTTATTTTGTTTGTATTTGTTCTAATGCTCCTTTACAATGTGAATCGTTTTCATGGGATTTACGTTTATCGTGAGATAAGTAAGTCGGAGGAGCATATTGAGAAACTTCGTGCCGAGGGGGTTGCAGTGCAGTCGGAGCTTCTTAAGAAGACAAATAGGCGCAAAAGTGTTCTGTCTCTTTTGGAGTCAAAAGGTTCGACGCTAGAGGAATCGGTTCGTCCGGCACACAAAATAATTTATAAGGTAAGGAAGTCAAAGGGGAAAAAATTGAAAAAATGAAAAAAACAGGAAGAAATATCACATTAAGGAATGCCTTTATATTTCTGGTAATTATAATAGGTATATCGTTTTGGATAGCAGGCAAGATTATTTATTTGCAAATCACAACACCGCAGGAAGCCAAGGAAAATGTTTCAATTAGGACTGAAACCATTACGCCTAAGCGTGGCGACATATATTCGGTTGATGGCAAATTGCTCGCCACTTCGGTGTGCTATTATGATACTTATCTTGACTTGGCATGTCAGGGCGTTAGGGCAATGTCGGATTCGGCCTTCGATGCCGAGATTGATTCGTTGAGCATCTGTCTTGCCGATTTGTTCAAAGATAAGACAAAGGACAAGTACAAGTCGGAAATACGCAATGCAAAAAACAATGGCAGCCGCAGCTATTGCATAAAGAGACGTGTCAACTATCTGGACTACGAGAAGATGAAAACTTTCCCGTTTCTTCGTCGTGGTAAATACCGTGCAGGTTTCTATTCGAACGAGATATACGAAAGGGAAAAACCCTTTGGCAAACTTGCGCGCCGTACTATAGGCGAATCGAGTGAAAAGGGACATTATGGTCTTGAATATAGCTACGACAGCATACTGAAGGGTGGCGAAGGCTATGCCGCTTTCCAGAAGGTGTCGAGAGACGTATGGGTGCCGATAGAGAATTCTACCGACTATGTAAAGCCTATCGATGGCAAGGACTTGATAACAACTATCGACATAAGCCTTCAGGATATTGCCGAAACCGAATTGGAAACCCAGATGCGCCAGTCGTCAGCGAAGTACGGTACGGTGGTGGTTATGGAAGTGAAGACTGGCAAGGTGCGTGCTATGGCAAACCTTACGCGCGACTCGCTCAACTTCTACGAAAATTTCAACTATGCAGTTGGAAACCTTTCGTCGGGTGCCGCTTCCGACCCTGGCTCTACATTTAAGATTGCTTCGGTAATCGTGGCTATGGAAGACGGGTACATTACTCCCGAAACTATGGTCAAGGTCGGGAATGGTGTTGACAATTACTATGGCAAAATCGTTCGCGATTCGCATACGCCCGATAGTACTTGGCTTTCGGTACAGAGGATAATCGAAACTTCGTCGAACGTAGGAACGGCACGTTTCGTTTACGACAACTACAAGCACCAGCAACAGAAATTCGTCGATGGCATAAAGCGTTTACACTTAAATGAACCGCTTGGCATAGAGTTGAAAGGCGAAGCAAAGCCTGTAGTCCATGAACCTTCGGAAGCTCCGAATGGGTGGTCGGGAATTTCATTGCCACAGATGGCTTATGGCTATGAGGTTACGATAACTCCATTGCAAATGCTTGCATTTTACAATGCCATTGCAAACGACGGAAAACTAATGCGTCCTATGTTTGTAGAGGGTTTTTCTTATCGTGGTGAGATGGTTCAGCAAAACGAACCGTATGTAATCGACCAGCAGATTTGTTCGCGCAAGACTATTGATGCTGTAAAGAAAATGCTTGAAGGCGTTGTTCAGAATGGTACTGCTAAGAACTTGAAAAATGAAAATTATCCAATAGCAGGAAAAACTGGTACTGCCCAGATGAACTATGGAAAAGGCGGTGAAAAGATTACGTATCACGCTTCGTTTGTAGGATATTTCCCAGCCAACGACCCGCAATATTCTTGCATTGTGTCGATATATGGCCCGTCGGAAGGAAGCATTTATGGTAACGTTGTTGCAGGAAACGTGTTCCGCAAGATTGCCGACAAGATTTATTCTACCGACACCAAGGCTGTTGCCAACGAGCCGAGAGAGGAGTTCGTTTCTGCCCTTCCTATCAGTAAGTCGGGCAATCGCGAAAAAATCCAGAGTGTTTGCGAAATGCTTGACCTGCCTACCAATATTGAGAATTTCCCGACTGTAAAGTGGATAAAATTCAAGGATTTGGCGAATGACAAGGAGAATTTTGCTCCGTATTCACCCGAAAATGGTAGCTATGTCCCCGATGTAAGGAATATGGGTGTAGCCGATGCAATCAGGATTCTTGAAAGCAATGGACTCCGCGTTATGTTTTCGGGCCGTGGTCGCGTTGTGTCACAGGTGCCAGCGCAGGGAACTATATGTGCAAAAGGTGATTCAATTTACTTGACATTAAAATAAAAGGAAGATGGATATAAATGTTTCGTTGAACAAATTGAAAGTGGTGAACTCGGTTGTAAGGCAGCCTGAGTTCGAGAAGATTGAATTTGATTCGCGTAGGGTTGGCGCTGGCGATATGTTCGTGGCTATAGTCGGAACTTCTTCCGACGGACACGATTTCATTGAAACGGCTATCAGCAGCGGTGCAAAGATGATAGTTTGCGAAAAAATGCCCGAAAAACTTCACGATGATGTAAGTTACATTCAGGTGGAATCATCGTCGGAAGCTCTTGGAATTTTGGCTTCAGACTATTATGGCAACCCATCGTCGAAACTGAAATTGGTTGGTGTTACCGGTACAAACGGCAAGACAACGATTGCTGGAACTTTGTACAATCTTACTCGCAAACTCGGCTATAAGGTGGGACTTTTCTCAACCGTAAAAGTTATCGTCGATACCGAAGTTATCCCTGCTACCCACACCACTCCCGACCAGCTTCAACTTAACAAATATCTGGCTCAGATGGTTGATTGCGGCTGTGATTACTGCTTCATGGAAGTAAGTTCGCATTCAGTGGTTCAGAATCGCATTGCAGGCTTGAACTTCGCAGGCGGAATTTTCACCAACATCACCCACGACCATCTCGATTTCCACAAGACTTTCGCCGAATACATCAAGGCAAAGCAGGGATTCTTCAATTTGTTGCCTGCCAATGCTTTCGCCATCACCAACATCGATGACCGCAACGGCGAAATAATGTACCAGAACTCAAAAGCAAAGAAATATACATATTCGCTTCTGTCGGCTGCCGATTTCAAGGCCAAGGTTGTAGAAGACGGTTTTGAAGGAATGCAACTCGACATTAACGGCGACGAGGTTTGGGTAAACTTCATCGGACGCTTCAACGCCTACAACCTGCTTGCAATCTACGGAACTGCAATGCTTCTCGGTTTTGAAAAGATGGAAGTGCTGAGGACTTTGAGCGAATTGCATCCTGTTGACGGACGTTTCGAGATTATCCGTTCGAAAGAAGGTGTTACCGCAATAGTTGATTACGCACACACACCCGATGCCTTGCAGAATGTGATTTCTACAATCAACGATATCCGCTGTGGCAGTGAAACATTGATAACCGTTGTCGGCTGTGGCGGAAACCGCGACAAGACCAAGCGTCCCGAAATGGCAGCCATAGCCGCTGAAATGAGCGACAAGGTCATCCTTACTTCCGACAATCCGCGCAACGAGGAGCCCGAAGACATTCTCGACGATATGCAGAAGGGCGTTGAACCGCAGTGGAAGAACAAGGTTCTAAGGATTACAAGTCGCGAAGAGGCAATACGTACCGCTTGTATGCTTGCCCAAAAGGGAGACATTATACTTGTGGCTGGCAAGGGTCACGAAACTTATCAGGAAATAAAAGGAGTTCGTCATCATTTCGACGACAAGGAGATTTTAAATAACGCATTTAACAATTAAGGGATTATGTTTTATCATTTATTTCAGTACCTGCAAGATTTGGGAATGCCCGGAGCCGGTGTATTTCAATACATTTCGTTCCGTTCTGGCGTTTCAATGATTGCTTCGCTTATCATAGCGATATGGTTCGGAAAGTGGTTCATCAAGCGGATGAAGAAGTCGGGCAAGACCGAAATCGAGGAGACTCGAACCACAATGAACGATGCTCCGACCGAAAATTCTCAGAACTGCGACACTTGTGTGAACAATGTCAAGAATTTCAAGAAGAACGTACCGACGATGGGTGGTCTTATCATCATTGCGGCAATCGTGATTCCAACCTTGTTGTTTGCACAGTTGAACAACGTTTATACAATCTTGATGCTTGTCACAACACTGTGGCTCGGTTGTCTCGGTTTCCTCGACGACTACTTGAAGCAGAAGAAGCACAACAAGGACGGTTTGCCTGGCAAGTTCAAGTTGTTAGGACAGATTATGCTTGGTTTCGCAGTCGGTGCAATCCTTTACTTCTCGCCCGATGCAGTAATCAGGGAAAAGGTGGTTGTTGACAATCCGCAGGGTTGCGAAGTAGTTGAGGTAGTCGGCAATTCGGACTGCAGTGGTGTGACCGAATATTCCGACGTAAAGTCAACCAAGACGACCATCCCGTTCTTCAAGAACAACGAACTTGACTATCGTTGGTTTGTTGCTTGGGCTGGCGATTATGCCGACATACTTGCATGGCTGGTGTTTATTATAATGACAATCTTGGTTGTCGCTGCGGTATCCAACGGAGCCAACCTAACCGACGGCATGGACGGACTAGCGACGGGAACTTCGGCAATAATTGGAGCTACGCTCGGTATTCTGGCATACGTTTCGGGTAACCGCGTGGCTGCCGAATACCTTAATATATTATACATTCCGAACACAGGTGAATTGATGGTATTTGCTGCAGCATTCATCGGTGCAACCATCGGTTTCCTATGGTACAACACCTATCCCGCACAGGTTTTCATGGGCGACACGGGAAGCCTTACGCTGGGTGGAATTATCGCTGTGTTTGCAATTATCATCAAGAAGGAACTTATACTCCCGATTCTTTGTGGAATTTTCCTTGTTGAGAGTCTTTCGGTAATCATACAGAACCGCTATTGCAAGCATTACCGCAAAAAGCATCAGTTGCCCAAAGGTGTGCCTGTGCCAGTGGAGAAACGTCCGTTTAAGATGGCACCGTTGCACCATCATTATCAGAAGATGGGAATGCCCGAATCCAAAATTGTGGCCAGATTCTGGATTGTAACATTGTTGTTGGCTATTATTTCAATTGTAACATTAAAATTAAGATAAGACCGTGGAAAACAGAATTGTAGTATTAGGAGCAGGAGAGAGTGGAACAGGAGCAGCCGTATTGGCAGCAGTTAACGATTTCGATGTATTTGTTTCAGACAAGGGAGAAATCGCCGACAAGTACAAGGAAATGCTTAAGAATTATAATGTTCTTTACGAAGAAAAACAGCATACCGAGGATTTGATTCTCAATGCTAGCGAAATTATAAAGAGCCCGGGTATCCCCGAAACTGCACCTATAGTTGTCAAGGCTCGCGAACTGGGAATTCCAGTAATTTCTGAAATAGAATTTGCCGCACGTTACACTAATGCCATAAAGATTTGTATCACAGGAAGTAATGGCAAAACCACAACGACAAAACTTATCTATCATATACTGCAGAAGGCTGGTTTGAATGTTGGTCTTGCTGGTAATGTCGGACAAAGTTTTGCATATCAGGTTGCAACCAAGGAATACGACTACTATGTTATCGAACTTAGCAGTTTCCAGTTGGACAATATGTACAAGTTCAAGAGCGACTTGTCGGTGCTGATGAACATCACCCCCGACCACTTGGACCGCTACGACCACAAGTTCCAGAACTACATCGATGCAAAGTTCCGTATCTTGCAGAACACCACTGCTAAGGATTCTTTCATCTATTGTTCCGACGACGAAGTCATCATAAACGAAATCTCGAAGCGCGAAATTCTTGCTACACAACTCGAGTTCACCCAGAAGAAGAGAAAGGTGAAGAACGGCGCTATGCTCAGCGAGGACGAAAAGTCAATCGACTATGTAAACAACAGCAGCAAAACCTTGACAATGCTCATCGACGACCTTTCAATCAAGGGCAAGCACAACGTCTATAACTCGATGGCTGCTGGTATTGTCGCTCAGGTGCTCAACATCAGGAACGATGTCATCCGCGAAAGCCTTATGGACTTCAAGAACGTGGAACACCGTATGGAACCGGTTCTCACCATCAGGGGAATAAAGTTCATCAACGACTCGAAGGCAACCAACATCAATTCGGTATGGTATGCATTGGAATCGGTCACAACTCCTATAGTATGGATTGTTGGCGGCAAGGACAAGGGCAACGACTACGAGGAACTGCGTGAACTCGTCGAGAAGAAAGTTACTGGCATAGTTTGCTTGGGTATCGACAATAGCCCGATTCACAAGGCTTTCGACAAGAGCGGAATCCCGATGGTTGACGTAACTAGCATGGACGATGCCGTAAACGAAGCATACCGTATGGGTAAGCCTGGCGATACCGTATTGCTTTCGCCTGCTTGTGCAAGCTTCGATCTTTTCGACAACTACGAGGATCGTGGCAATAAGTTTAAGATTGCTGTAAGAAACTTATAACTAAATAACTATGGAAAAAATGGAAAATGGAGAATTGGCACCGAAAAAATCGCGATTCCGAATAATATTCGGGGGAAACCGCGGTATCTGGATTATACTGGCATTCCTCTTTATGTATTCGGTTTTGTCGGTATATAGCGGTTCGGTGCAGTTGCCCGGAGACAACACTACTGGGCATTTGTTCAAGCATGTGGGCGGATTGTTGCTTGGCGTACTATGTATATATCTGATACACAAAATTCCTTGCAAGTTTTTCCGTTTTACGTCCTTTTTGTTGTATGCACTTTCGATAGTGCTGCTAATAGTAACATGGGCTTTTGCCCCCGAGGTGAACGGCGCAAAGCGATGGCTGTACATCGGACCTATTACAGTCCAGACTTCCGACATTGCTAAGGTCGCACTGCTTATGTTTTTGGCGCACATACTTTCGAAAAAGGAAACATCAATAAACGACATAGGCTCGTTTGTAAAAAGCATTCTGCTGCCTATATCGCTCACTTGTTTCCTGATTATGCCGTCGAACCTTTCAACCGCAGTATTGGTTTTTATCGAGGCAATGGTGCTGCTGGCATTCAGCAATATCAAGAAGTCTTATTTCTGGGGACTTCTGATTACTGCGGTTGTCGGTGCTGGACTATTTCTGGCTCTGATTCTATACACCAACATTGATATATGGCGTTTCCCCACTTGGAGGGCAAGGGTTGAGTCGTGGATAGAAGGCAATCCCAACAAGGACGACCAGGTACAGGTTAACAATGCAAAAATGGCTGTGGCTTCGGGAGGAGTGCTTGGACGAGGACCGGGAAACGGTCACGCAAAGGTTAAGCTTGCAAACGTTCACTGCGACTACATTTTTGCCAATATCGTCGAGGAAGTCGGCCTGATTGGCGGAATGTTCTTGATGTGGCTCTACATAATGCTGTTCTACAGGGCTATTAGCATTGTGAAGAAGATAAACAAACTGTCAAAAACACCTGACAATCTTGAGCCTAAGTATAAGTTCCGACAATATCTGGTGCTTGGACTTACGGCAATGATAGTTCTGCAGGCTTTGTCAAACATGGCAGTTTCAACAGATATTATTCCTGTTACGGGACAGACAATGCCGTTTGTTAGCTATGGAACATCATCGCTACTTTTTATGGGTGTTGCTATGGGCATAATCCTTAGTGTTAGCCGTGAAGTAGAAAACGACACAAACGTTGCCGACAAAATGCTGGAGACCCAGACCAAGGAAGCCGTTGCTGCAACTGCCGATGGAAATACCGAAATTGTTGTTGACAATGGCGATGCCGAAGTTATAATTGATGATGAGGACAACGGTGGAGTTTCAGGAAGGGATGTTTTGGAAATGATTAATGATAACGAATTAAACATAGAAGAAAATGAACGAGAATAAATTCAAGGTGCTGATTAGCGGTGGTGGAACAGGCGGACATATATTTCCTGCTGTTTCGATAGCTAATGCTTTGCGTGAAAATTATCCGAATGTGGAAATACAGTTCGTCGGTGCCGAAGGTCGTATGGAAATGGAAAAGGTGCCAGCCGCTGGTTATAACATCATTGGCCTTCCTATAATTGGTATGCCGAGAAAACTGTCGCTCAAGTGGTTCAATTTTATTTTGAGTGTGATAAAGAGTAACAAGAAGGCAAAGAAGATAATTGCCGATTTTCGTCCCGATGTGGCTGTAGGCGTTGGTGGATACGCAAGTTATCCTGCCCTCAATGCCGCTTCCAAGGCTGGTGTTCCCTGTTTGCTTCAGGAACAGAATTCGTATCCAGGTGTTGTTAACAAGAGGTTGGCTGGCAAGGTTCGCAAGATTTGTGTTGCCTACGACAATATGGAACGCTTCTTCCCTGCCGAAAAAATCATGAAGACTGGAAATCCTGTACGTCAGGACATTCGCAACATTGAATCAAAGCGCAACGAGGCACTTGAATTTTTCGGATTGGAAGCCGACAAGCCTATAGTTCTTGTGGTTGGTGGTAGCCTTGGTGCTCTTACCATAAACGAAAGCATTGCTGGTGGGCTTCAGAAGTTCGCAGATGCAGGCGTGCAGGTTATCTGGCAGACTGGCAAGGGCTATATCGCTACTGCACGCGGTATTGTCGGAGAAGGAAGGAAAGGTTTGTATGTCAACGATTTCATCTACAAGATGGACTTGGCATTTGCCGCTGCCGACGTGATTGTTTCGCGTGCTGGTGCAAGTACGATTTCGGAACTTTGCATAGTTGGAAAGCCTGTTGTCTTTGTGCCTTCGCCAAATGTTGCCGAAGACCACCAGACCAAGAACGCAATGGCACTTGTAAATAAGGATGCAGCCATTATGGTTAAGGATGTTGATGCTCGCAATACGCTTGTCGATAAGACATTGCAACTTGTAGGCGATATGCCGCAGCGCGAAAAGTTATCGCAGAATATCAAGAAACTGGAACTTCTTGATGCTGCAAATGTAATTGCAGGAGAGGTATATAAGTTGGTTTATGAAAAGTAAGATTTCTAACATATATTTCATCGGTATCGGTGGTATAGGCATGAGTGCCATCGCTCGCTATTTCAAGGCTTGCGACTATAATGTCGCTGGTTACGACCGTACTCGTAGCGAAGTTTGTACTAGCCTGGAGGAAGAAGGAATACAGGTGCATTACGATGACAACCTTAACCTTATAGGTTCTTATTACAAAGACAAGGATACAACACTTGTAATTTATACTCCGGCAATACCAAGCGACCACCACGAATTGACATTTTTCCGTGAAAATGGCTTCGAGGTGATAAAGCGGTCCGAAGCACTTGGACGGCTTTGCGAAAAGAAAAAATGTCTCGCTGTGGCAGGTACTCATGGCAAGACTTCCATTTCGACCATAACGTCGTGCATTATGACCAGGACTAAGGAGAAATGCTCTGCTTTCCTTGGTGGCATATCGAAGAATTTCAACTCGAATCTACATCTTGAACCTAAAAGCAAGAATGTTGTCGTTGAAGCCGACGAGTTCGACCGTTCGTTCCTGCACCTTTCGCCGTCAACCGCTCTCATTAGCCATATCGAAGCCGACCATCTCGACATTTATGGCAATTATGAAAATATGGAAGCGGCTTTTGTGGAGTTTACAAACAAGATTTCCAGAAAGGGAAACCTTGTGCTTGGTCCCGACATTCCCGAAACTGTAAAGTCGCGTTTACGCAAGGACCTGAACGTATATACCTATGGCATCGAGGATTCTAAGTTCAATTTCTATGCCACAAACATTTCGTATGGCAACGGACTTTGCATTTTCGACATCAATACACCTTTCGGAACAATAAGCGAGATAAAGTATAGGATTGGCGGACGTCACAACATTGAAAACGCAGTTGGGGCAACAGCGGTATCAATGCTCAATGGTGCTACCGCCGATGAAGTTCGCACGGGACTGGAAAATTTCATTGGTGTACTTCGCCGTTTCGACATACAGTTGCAAACCGAAAAGTGTGTCTATATTGACGATTATGCACATCATCCGGGCGAAATTTCGGCATTCCTTTCGGCTGTAAAGCAGATTTATCCGCAGAAGAAGATAACCGCCATTTTCCAGCCGCACTTGTACACAAGGACAAGAGACTTGTACAAGGATTTTGCCGAAAGCCTTTCGGAGTGCGACACACTTATACTTCTACCGATATATCCGGCTAGGGAACTCCCAATCGAGGGCGTTACTTCGTCGCTGATATACGACAACTGCCATGCCAAGGAAAAATATCTCTGCGAAAAGGACGAGCTTATCGACTTGATTGGCAAGTTGAAACCTGAACTGTTACTTACCATGGGGGCTGGTGATATTGACAGATTTGTAAAACCAATAACATATTATTTGTCGGAAAAATGAAAATAAGAAAAGCGTATAAGATTATTGTAGGCGTAATTCTAGTAACCGCCTACATCGTTGCAACTGGCATATTTGTTAAACGCAAATATGCGGAACTAACTTGCAACTCGATAAACATTGAAATAGATAACGCCCATTCGTTTGTAAGCAACGATGTCGTGAAGAATATTCTCAGCGATGGCGGAATGGTGATTGATTCTACCGTGAAGTTCTCGGAAATAAATTTTGCCGAGATAGAACGACTGGTAAGCGAAAACGTTTACGTTGAGGAAACACAGGCATATGGCGATTTCAAAGGTAATGTCTATGTGAAAATCAAGCAGCGTGCACCTATGATTAGGATTATGACCGAGGATTCGGCTTCGTTTTACCTTGACAGTCAAATGAAAGTAATGCCCTTGTGCGACTACTATACGGCCGATGTAATGGTTTTGTCGGGACATCTGAGTTCAAACTGCTTTTATTCATCGGATTCTGTTGATAACTATAATGTAAACACTGATAAAAATTCATTGAAAATTGATGATATTTGCAAGTTCGTTGACTATTTGCAGTCCGACGAGCTGTGGAGCAACCAGATTGCGCAGGTATATGTTAACGCTTCTAACGAGGTGGAACTTGTGCCGCGTGTAGGGAACCACATAATACTGCTTGGCGGACTAGATAGTTACGAAAAGAAAATGAATAAGTTGGAGGCCATGTATAGCGAGGGATTCGCAATTTCGGGCTGGAATGCTTATTCGCTTATTAATTTGAAATACAAGGATCAGGTAATTTGTAAAAGACGCAATAATGGATGACACTAAGAAAATAATCGCAGCAATCGACATAGGAACTACAAAGATTGCTACCGTTGCCGCATGTGAGAATAACGGCAAATTCGATATTCTTGGCTTTGGAACTGCCCAGTCGAATGGAATCAAGCATGGAGTAGTGCGCAATATTGAGGATACTGTAAGGGCTATAACAGAATCTCTCAATCGTCTTGGAGAAGGCTATGATGCCGATTTCAAGGAAGTGTATGTAGGTATTGCTGGACAGTACGTTAAGACAACCGACAATACTTGTCGCGTGCTTGTGAACGGTATTGTTACAGAGAGGCATTTGACCGAACTTAGGGATATGGCAATGAACGTTGTGCGCCCTGGTTCTGAAACCATTGATGTCATATTGCTTTCGTATTCGATAAACGGAACTGTCGTTGACAATCCTTTGGGTAAGCAATGCGAATATCTCTATGGAAATTTCCATGTCATTACGGGGCAGACTATGATGGTCAACAATATCAAGAAGTGTGTCGTTCAGGCAGGACTTGATGTCCGTACTGTCTTCCTTGAGCCACTTGCATCTGCCGAAGCTGTGCTTACCGATGAGGAAAAGCACAAGGGTGTCGCCTTGATTGATATAGGCGGTGGTACATCCGACCTTGCTGTGTATAAGGACGGTGAAGTCATCCATACTGCAGTCATTCCGATTGGCGGAGCAACTGTTACAGGCGACATTAGGGACAAGTTTGGCATAACATACGAACAGGCCGAAAGTATGAAGTGCTTGTACGGAAGTGCTGTGCATGTTTCTGGTCCCGATGTCAGCATAGAGGTTAAGACCGCAAAGGTCAACAGCAACATTTATGTTTCGCGCAACGAAATGTCCGAAGTCATTCAGGCTCGTATGGAGGAAATCTTGAATGCTGTTAAGTTCCAGCTTGAGACTGTGTATGCCGACAAGGTTCCTGCTGGCGTAGTGATGACTGGTGGCGGTTCGCTTGTTGCAAACCTCAACCAGCTTGCAAGTTTTATACTCAAGAACAGCATACGTTTGGCTAGCCCTATTTCTAACATCGAAGGCAAATTCGCCGATTCCCTAAAGAAACCACAGTATTCAACCGTTGTCGGACTTATAAAGAAAGGATTCGATTTTGAACAGGGACTTAGGAAGAAAGAATTGGTAGAACAGAAGCCTGAACCTATGCCCAAGCCCGAACCAGAACCAACGCCGGAACCTGTTACGGAACCCGAGAAAAAGGAACCAGAAAAGAAACAGGAGAAGCCGAAGAGAAGATTTGGCGATATGTTTAGGAACTTGATGGATAAAATAGATGAAGACGAATAGTAACAACTAAATCTATTATTATGGAATATAAATATAACGATGATTTCCAATGCATTTCGGCTACCGATGTCGCCGAGCAGAAAAATATAAAGATACAGCCTGTAAATGCTGATGGCATTTCTGTAGGACCAGACAATTCGGAAGATGTGCACAACATAATAAAGGTTATCGGTGTTGGTGGTGGCGGTAGCAATGCTGTTAACCAGCTAGCAAAATCAGGCATTATGGGTGTTGACCTCATTGTTTGTAATACCGACAGACAGGCTCTGAACGATAGCCTTGCATCCACAAAGATTCAGCTTGGCAAGAAGTTGACTTGTGGTCTTGGCGCAGGCAACGACCCTAAGGTCGGCGAAGATGCTGCAAAGGAAAACTTGCAGGAAGTAGTTGACCTATTTGACGATAATACCAAAATGGTTTTCGTGACAGCCGGTATGGGTGGTGGTACTGGAACTGGTGCAGCTCCTGTAATTGCTAAAGCTGCAAAGGACAATGGAATGCTTACTATTGGCGTTGTTACTGTGCCATTCACTACCGAAGGAACACAACGTATAAATCAGGCTAACGAAGGTGTGATGAAAATGCGTGAAGCAGTTGATGCACTATTGGTCATAAACGATGATAAGCTTATCGAATTTGACGACTGTACATTCTCCAATGCGTTCCAGAAGGCCGACGAGGTGGTTGTTACTGCAACAAAGGGTATCGCCGAAATAATAACAAGGCACGGTCATGTAAACGTTGACTTCCGCGATGTCAATTCTGTGATGAAGGATAGCGGTGTGGCTCTGCTCGGTTCTGCCGAAGCTTCGGGCGAAGGACGTGACATTAAGGCTATTTCCGAAGCATTGGATTCTCCATTGCTCCACGATAACGATATCAAAGGGGCAAAGAATATTTTGCTTAATATAACCACTCCAAGTGGCGAACACGAACTTACAATGAAGGAGTTCGGAAATATAACCAAGCATCTTACAAAGGTGGCAGGACAGGGAACAAACGTTATTTGGGGTACTTGCTACGATAACAATCTTGGCGAAAGCATTCGTACTACGGTGATTGCCACAGGCTTCCCTCACGATAATAAGCCTATGCCAACTCCTCCGGAAGTAAGCACTATCGAATTTGGTCAGCCTCTGCCGATGAATGAGGTGGCGCTTAATCCTGCAGAGATGCGTTCGCCGAGCGATTTCAAGCACATGAGCGACTTGGACAAGTTGAACGATGATGCTTATCTTGCAAGCCTTGAAAACGAAACGGCTCTTGACAGGAAAAACAGAAACAACTAAAAAGTACAACTATGAGTATATTTGAACAGGTAAACGAAGATATTAAGAGGGCAATGCTTGCCCGCGAGAAGGAAAAACTCGAAGGCTTGCGTGCTGTTAAGGCTGCATTTTTGCTGGCTAAGACCGAAGGTGGCAATGTAGAACTGACTCCCGACAAGGAGATGCAGATAATCCAGAAACTTGTTAAGCAGCGTCGCGAAACTGCCGACTTGTACAAGTCGCAGAACCGACCCGATCTTGCCGACAAGGAATTGGCTCAGGCCGATGTTATTGCTGGCTATCTGCCAAAGCAGTTGTCGGCAGACGAAGTGAAGGCTGTGGTTGCCGAAATTATTAAGGAAACAGGTGCTAGCACTATTAAGGACATGGGTAAGGTAATGGGTGCTGCAAGTGCAAAGCTCGCTGGCCAGACCGACAACAAGACCCTTTCTGGAATAGTGAAGGAAATGTTAGGATAACAATTGATAATTGACAATGAGCAATTTACAATGAATAATAGTGGTGTCGTTGCGACACCACTATTATTTTGATATTATTCCTTTGCGAATCGTAATATCTGCGAATCTTGGTTGTTTGTTCCAATGATTCTTAACAAATAAATTCCTGCTTTAAGGTTTTCTACATCTAGAGAAATGTTGAATTTCTCAACATCAATTTTTGATATTATTTTCCCTGCTGACGAAATTATTTCGATTGATGAAATTATTTTAGACGATACTATGTTTAGCAATGAGCTTGTAGGGTTTGGGAAAAGCATGATGTTGGAATTAAGATTTTTGTCATTGCCAGATTCAATGGCGAATAATGCGATATAAGTAGCATCGCAAGTTACAACAATTTCTCTTGGATTGTCTTGATTGCCATCCGACCATGAATCGAAGATATTACCATCGTTTGGAATAGCTTCGAGTGATATTGTCGTTCCTGCTTCAAAAATGCCACTACCCGTAACTGTTCCCATATCGGGGTTAAGGCTGTATGCATTTATGTAGAAACATGGATTTCCAGGAGCAAATAGTGCAACGAATGTTGAGTCGCACAGAACATTTACAATTCTCGGGTTATCTGTATTACCATCGTCCCACGACACAAAATGATACCCTTCTGTTGGTACAGCAAGCAGTGTTGCTTTATTGAATGCATAATATTCCCCACCGCCAGTGACACTCCCAAGAGAGTCTGCTTCTGGCTCTGCAGTAATTATAAATGGCAAAACTAGTCCATTATCTATTATGTTAGAAAACTGCCTTACTAAACTTCTTGTATTATGGATTATTTCAATCTGGTAGAAATATCCAGTATTTTCGGTTGCTGTTGTGTCAGTGTATGAGTATAAGTTAGCGGCAACAGTGTCTATAGCCTCAAGGCTTACTGGCGAAAAACCTCTGTAGATTACACACGAGTCGGTGCTTGATGCTTCATAGTGCGACCACGATAGCACCCAGTTGTCATTTTCGTCGCTGCTAATGTTGAGGAACAAAGTCTCGCGAATGTCGCTCATCTGCGACTCTCCGCATTCGTCAACCGATGTTACACGATAGCGGTACGACTGTTCCGAAGGGTCAACAGTTTCGTCAATCCAGTAGTTTGTTTCCGATGCAGGAACCACTTCAGCAAGTAGCCATTGAGAATCGCGTTCGCGGTAAATGTAGTATGCTTGTGTTCCGTATCCTTCCAATGGTATCCAGCTGACTACCACTTGATTTTCTGTATTTATGCTTGCTGTACCTATTTCTGGTATTCTAGCTTCAAATGCAACATTCACATCTATAGAGGTTTCGTGAGTACAACCCCAATTATCTGTCAAGGAAAATGTATATGGCACAGGACCTTCGTTTGTGGCAGGAACAAATGCTGTTGACACTAGGTTTCCTTGTTCTCCGTTTGTTATACCATCTCCACTCCACGACGCCGTGTTTATATCATATGTAGTAGTAAAACTCCATTCATCGTTTATGCTTTGAATGCCATTGCCGAAAAATATGCCCCATTCGAAAAGATATCCATCATCACCTAATGCGTGATCCACAACATATAGTTTCCATCTGCCGTTAAGTGGGCAACCTATCAATGATTCCATACTTTCGTATGGACCATAGTGCAGCCCTGGGATAACTACGCTGTCGTATTCTATGTTGCCACATGGGTCAGTATACACTATTAATTCTTTCGGACTATCAATGCCGAATGGTATAGTTCCGTTGGAATAAATATTGTAAGTGAAGCCTTCGCCTGGTGTATAATAACAATCATTATTCGATGATGGGTCTGGGGCAAGTCCTAAATGGGTATAACGTCCGCCTTTTGAACCTTCAAGGTATACACCACCAGTATTTGTCCAATTAAGTCCCTGGTCTGATACGACTTCTTGTGTCTCCGAACCTAAAAATGCATGAAGCATGCATTTTTTGCCAGAAGGACATTCGATCATAAATTCGAGGTCGCCAAAATAGGAATGCTCAATATTTAGATATATGTGGTCAATGTCGTCAACAGTCTGAATCCTAGTGCTATTATTTAATTCGTTAATGATTAAACTTGATTGTACACCAACTCCTATATAACTTTGTCCTTGTTTTACAAAGCCAGAACGAGCAGCCGTCCAAGTTTCTTGTGTTGGTTCTGTTGCCTCAAAATATACTTCTGTGTCTCTACAAATATACTGTCTGCTTGTCGTTAAATATGTATTTGGCGCCATTGATACTCTGAATCGAATAGCGTTGTCGTTTGAATTGCATATATGTGACGAACTCCAGGCTTCACACTTAACCTCGTAACCACCACCTCTGCTAAACGCATATTTGAAAACCCGTCCACGTCCAAGTGGTATTGTATCGTACCACATGTAAGCAAGATTATCTCCTTTCGTCATCATCCAATAAAAATTAAGATTTTGTATCGAATCATCCTGTATTTCATTGTCATTATTTATGAATTCTTCGGTAGCAATGAAGGTTATGGTATCTCCGATGCAGACATCATAAAATTGTTGATTGTCCGCCTCTATTGTTGGGGAGACATTCAAATCTATGTATATATTAAACTGACGTTGTGCAAATGTGGTCAAGCCTATTGTACATAACGCCATCAATAAAAAGAATCTGATATTTCTCATATATGCTGTTGTTAATCTGTTTCTTGCCAAACATTTTGCCGCAAATATAATATTTTTTTGAGAGTAAAAGCATAAAATAGTGTTTAGTAACATTTTTATGTGAATTTCAACTTTCAAGTTTCACTTTTCACCTTTCAATTTTTTTATTAATTTTGCAAAAAATTTTAAAGCTATGGCAAGTAGAAAAGTATTAAAGAGAGACATTGATTACATGACAAGCGAACTTTTGTCGGACTGCGTATTGTATGTTGACTTGTATCCGGCACAGCCGACCGAGCCTGTTACTGAAATCATCAACAACGTATTGCTCAAGAAGCAGGAAGTATTTTCGAAGATTAACACTCCGACTTCGAAGATGGAAAAGAAGGCAGTAAAGGAAAACTATAAGGGTTATATTTCCGAAATGCTTACCGCCGTAAACGAAGGCTACGAAAAGTTAAGCAAGCTGCCGCGCAAGTAATGCAGCGAATCATTAGTGTCGAAGGCATTGGCGAAGTGGTTGTGGCCAAGCGTCGCAATTGTAATTCAATGCGTTTGACCGTACATCCCGAAAAGGGAGTGCATCTATCCATACCTTTCAGGGTCAGTTACTCTGACGCTGAAAGGTTTGTTTTTGAACATCGCGACTGGATTGCCAGGACCATGCAGGAGCAAAAACAGAAAGGCGTAAAGCGTATATTCACTCCGCAGTCGCATTTCACTTGCCGAAGTACAAAGTTACAATTCTCGCCAACCGATGCTCAGAAAAGAATACTGTCTGCACGGATAAACGACCATATTGTTACAATTTTTTATAATCCAGAACTGGTTGATTTTAATCTTGATACCGTGCAGAATTTCATAAAGAAGGTTATTCTCGCTTCGATGCAAAAGGAAGCCGAAAAGATACTTTTTCCACGTGTCAATGAGATTTCAACCCGCACAAACCTTCCTTTCCGTAAAGTTTCAATCGGGAATGCCCAAACTCGATGGGGCACTTGCAGTTCTCGCAACGATATAATATTGTCCTGTCGTCTATTGCTTTTGCCCGACTATCTTGTTGACTTTGTCATTCTGCACGAACTTTGCCACATTGCTCACAAAAACCATGGTCCGAAGTTTCACGCATTGCTTGACAAACTTTCGGGTGGCAAAGAAGTACAGTACGATAAGGAACTTAAAGGATATAATGGGCGAATCTTGCCTGATAAGGAGTAGATATTTAGAATATTGTGGAGCCACAATTTGAAATGCCTTGCATTTGCGTTTTTTGCTATGAATTAATGCAAATATTTCGTATCTTTGCCTTTTCAACATAATGAGTCAGTTTCGAGAAATATTGCTGAAATACTGGGGATACGACACTTTCCGTTATCCGCAAGAGGAGATTATTAAGTCGGTATCGGAGGGAAAGGATACACTCGGACTGATGCCTACTGGCGGTGGAAAATCCATAACTTTCCAGGTTTTCAGTATGGCTAACAATGGTGTGTGCCTTGTAATTACACCGTTAATCGCGCTGATGAAAGACCAGGTCGCAAATTTGCAGAAACGTGGCATAAGGGCTGTGGCAATATATTCTGGAATGACACAGCACGAAATCGAAGTTGCCGTTGATAATGCAACATACGGAGACTATAAGTTTCTATATCTTTCGCCAGAACGACTCAAGAACTACTATTTCCGCGAACGGCTCAAAGTTATGCACGTCAACTTGATAACAGTTGATGAGGCGCATTGCATTTCGCAGTGGGGCTACGATTTCCGTCCGCCTTACCTCGAAATCGCTGAAATCCGCGAAATCCTGCCCAATGTACCTGTGCTTGCCCTTACCGCAACTGCAACTCCCGAAGTAGTTGACGACATTCAGGACAGACTGAAATTTCCAGTTCACAATGTCTTCCAGAAAAGTTTCGAGCGCAAAAACTTGGTTTACTATGTGATAAACACCGAGGACAAGATTCGCAAGTTGTTTTCAATCTTAAACAAGGTGCCTGGTTCTGGCGTATTTTATGTGCGCAACCGTAAGAAAACGCGCGAATATGCTATGCTTTTGCAGCAGAATGGCATTTCGGCGGACTTTTATCACGCAGGATTATCGGCACAGGAACGGTCGGAAAAGCAGGAGGCTTGGCAGAAGAACCAAATTCGCATAATGGTGTGTACCAATGCCTTTGGTATGGGAATAGACAAACCTGATGTTCGCTTGGTGATTCATCTCGACCTGCCCGATTCCCCCGAAGCATACTTTCAGGAGGCTGGACGTGCTGGACGTGACGGAAAACGAGCATACGCATTTCTGCTGACCAACAATGCCGACAAGGCGCAAATTAAGAAGAACATAACCACATCATTTCCCGAACTGCCAAAGGTCAAGGAGGTGTATTCCGAAGTGTGCAGTTATCTTGGCGTACCATACGAAGGCGGTGCTAACCAAGATATTCCCTTTGACATATTTGACTTTTCCGCACATTCCCACATTGATATACTGACAGTGCATAACTGCTTGAAAACTTTGGAGTTCGCAGGTTTCTTGGAATATGTTGAGGACACCAATACCGTTTCGCGAATAATGTTCGATGTGCGTCGCGACGATTTGTACAAGTTCCAATTGGAAAACAAGAATCTTGACGAGTTCATAAAGTTGATACTCAGGATGTACACAGGACTTTTTACCGACTTTGTCAATGTAAGTGAGGAGTACATTGCAAGAAAGGCTGGAATCTCGGAACAATCTGTGTACGAGTATTTCAAAGTTCTTGCAAAACATAAGATAATCAGTTATATACCTAAGATTAACAAGCCGATTATACGCTTACTGATGGAACGTCGTCGTGAAAACGATATGTATTTCGACCGCAAGGCTCTTGATTCACGCAAGGAACGTGTTGTGACCAAGATGGAGGCTATGCTTCGTTATGCAACGAGCGACAACAAGTGCCGAAGCCAGCAACTTCTTGCGTATTTCGGCGAGACTGACGTTGACCGTTGTGGCGAGTGTGACGTATGCAAGCGACGTAACGAATTGGGACTTAGCAAGTACGAGTTCGACATTATTCTTGAAAAAATTAAGCGTATTTTGGGCGAATCTCCATATCTTTACAACGAATTGATTGACAAGGTTGGTGAAGACGAAACAAAGACCGTAAACGTTATCAAGTGGTTGTTCGATAACAATAAGGTTTTATATAACGAAGAACGAAAAATTATTTGGCATAAATGAATTTTGTGATGAAAAAATTGTTTTTAATACTGGCTGTTGTGTTATGTTCCGTGGCGGTGGCTTTTTTGTCGGGCTGTGGTCCTAGCAGGACAGACCTTGAATGGGAAGAAACACTGAAAGGCTACTGGAAACCACTGAATGAGGAGACTGGTGAACTTTGCACATCAATACCATACTATCATTTTGGCGACAGCGCACATGGTGCAACCAAATATTACAAGTACGATTACACCGATACTATGTTGTGGGAAGTTCGTCGCAAGCAGATGAACGTTTACTACGACAAGGCTGTTGATGGATACTACATCGGTTATAACCAATACAATAGCCGTTCCTTAATGCACATTCGCAGTGTTTCACAAAACGAGGTAAAGATGTCGCAGTTATACAACAGTGGCTATCAGACCGACTATAAGTTGGTGCGCATTACGCCCGAAGAGTTTTATTCCATTTACGTTGATACGACAGGAAATAGTAGCGGTGGAGAAAATCATCCCATTGACAACACATTTTAAATTTAAGAAAAGTATATGGCTATGAATATATTGGTATTAGGTTCAGGTGGACGCGAACACGCAATTGCATGGAAAATTGCTGCAAGTCCGAAATTAGGAAAGTTGTATGTTGCACCAGGAAATGCAGGTACGCGTGAAATTGCAGAAAATGTGGCTATAAAGGCTGACGATTTTGACGCAGTTGCAGAATTTGTTTGCAAAGCAAAAATCGATATGGTTGTCGTTGGTCCCGAAGACCCGCTAGTAAAGGGTATCGTGGATTATTTCTCGGCAAAACCTGAATTTAAGGAACTTATGATTATCGGTCCCGACAAACTTTCAGCACAACTTGAAGGCAGCAAGGAGTTTGCAAAAATGTTTATGCAGAAATACGGCATTCCAACAGCAAAATATTTGTCAATCACAGCCGGAAACATTTCCGAAGGAGAGAAATTCCTTGAATCGGTAAATCCGCCTTATGTGCTTAAAGCCGATGGACTTGCTGCTGGTAAGGGCGTTCTTATCCTTGACAATCTCGATGAAGCTAAGCGCGAACTCAGGAATATGCTCGCTGGAAAATTCGGCAGTGCAGGAAGCAAGGTTGTGCTCGAACAATACCTTGATGGAATTGAATGTTCTGTGTTTGCACTGACTGACGGCAATTCGTATGTGCTTCTGCCAGAGGCCAAGGACTACAAGCGCATTGGCGAAGGTAATACTGGTCTGAACACTGGCGGTATGGGCTCTGTTTCGCCAGTGCCGTTCTACGATGCCAATTTTGCTCGCAAGGTGGAAGAACGCATTGTAAAGCCTACTATCGACGGCATTTGTGCCGAAGGTATGAACTATCGCGGTTTTGTGTTCTTTGGCTTGATGAATGTAAATGGCGATCCGTATGTGATTGAGTATAACGTCCGTATGGGCGACCCCGAAACCGAATCTGTAATGCTTCGCATAAAGTCTGACCTTGTAGAACTTCTCGAAGCGGCTGCAAAGCGTGAACTGGCAGGCAAGTCGGTGGAATTTGATTCGCGTTCGGCTGCAACCGTAATGATGGTTTCTGGTGGTTATCCCGAAGCTTACGAGAAGGGCAAAGTTATTAGTGGATTAGAAAAAGTCAAGTCAAGCGTATGTTTCCACGCAGGAACGGCAGTTTCGGGCAACGATGTTGTAACTTCTGGTGGACGTGTGATTGCCGTAAGCAGTTATGGCAATAATATTTTTGATGCTTTGGAAACTTCGTATTCGTCGCTCAAGAACATTTCGTTCGACAAGTGCTATTATCGTACCGACCTTGGATTCGACTTAAAATAATTTAGATGCTGAAGCTGTTTAAATCAAATAATCCAGCCAATTATTTCCTTGCCTTCATAATCATGGCGGCATTGTGGGCATACAAGTTTGTTGAAATGCCTACTGCTGTTGATGCTGGTGGTTTCAGATCATTCTTCTTCCGTTTTTCATACGAGTCTTCCTTGTTCCAATATATGTACACGGCAATTGCATTTGCTTTGGCATTTGCATTTGCATGTTTTGTTTCGAAGGCCAATTTCCGATACCAAGTTGTTGAGTCTGGCTATCAACTTCCTACATTGTTCTTTGTAATGCTTACAGGAAGTGTCATAAACGCGCAGAGATTTATTCCTGAAATGCTTGCCACGTTGTTTGTGGCGCTTGCCGTTTTGCGGATGTTTGGGATGTACAACAAGCACGAGGCGATAAGGTATAGCCTTGATGTTGGATTGCTTTACGGACTGTCGCTACTGTTCGCCTACAAATATATTGTGCTTCTGCCAGCCTTGATTGTTGTGATGGCTATTGTAAAGCCTATCTCGTGGCGCGACATAGTATCTTTCTTGGTTTCTCAGGTGTTTGTCGTGGGAGTGGCATTCTGCTTTGTTTGGCTTTATGGAGACTGGCAGGAACTCATCGAATCGGTAAAGACAGAATTTTCGGTATTGGTAATAGGCGAAAAGTACAATTATCTTAATTATGTGTTCCGAATACCTGTAATTTATGCGGTTTTGGTTTCGCTGCTGTCGATATTTGTCTTGAAGGTATTCCGCAAGGCAGCCGAGATGAAATATTATCAGTCGATGCTTTTCCTACTGATATATGCAGGAGTTTTTATGCTGTCACCAATATCGTCAAACGAGTCGGTATGGCTTATGTTTTTCCCATTGTGCTACTTGCTTTCGAATATTATGGCGAATGCCAAAAGAATTATAGCTCAACGTATCGTTTTTTATGGACTGCTATTGTGTGTTATTGTATCACAGATATTGCAGGCAATGTATTTTAACTCAATCTTTTAGTTCGTTTTTTTATGAAAACACAAGAGTTTTATTTGGATTATTTCAAGTCTCATCTGACATATTTCCTCGATGCTATGGAAACAGAACCGAGATTTCTATACGAACCAGTAAAATATGCTTTGTCGGCTGGAGGAAAAAGAATTCGTCCTGTGATGTGCTTGATGTCGGCTGAAATGTTCGGTGCAAATGTTGATAATGCCATTGATGCGGCTCTCGGACTGGAGATTTTCCATAATTTTACCTTGTTGCACGATGATATAATGGACAAGTCGGATATGCGTCGTGGGCGACCAACGGTACACAAGAAATGGACAGAAAACATTGCCATACTTTCTGGCGACCTTATGTCGCTTGTAGCTTGCAAATGTGCAGCAAAAACCGATGTCAACCGAGAAAAAGTCCTCGATACATTTTTGCAAACTGCCATCGAAATCTGCGAAGGACAACAATATGATATGGACTTTGAGACAGAAAGCGACGTTACCGTTGACGACTATATGAAGATGATAAATCTTAAAACGGCAGTCCTTCTTGCTGGAAGTCTGAAAATAGGTGCGCTTATAGCTAATGCTTCGCCCGACGACTGCGAAAACATATACCAATATGGACGATATGCAGGACTTGCTTTTCAGTTGCAGGACGATTTGCTTGACACTTATGGCGATGCAGCTGTGTTCGGCAAGCCTATTGGTGGCGATATAACCGAAAACAAAAAGACTTTTTTGCTAATAAATGCAATGAATCTTGCTTCTGGAAACGCCAAATCGGAACTTGCGGAATGGCTTACAAAGGAAAATTTTGACCGTAATGAAAAATACAATTCAGTAAAAGCAATATACGACAACCTTAAAATCAAGGAATTGACTATTGCAAAAATTGAGGAGTGCTACAATATTGCAGATTCTTACTTGCAGAAAGTAAGTCTGTCAGAATCACAGAAATCGGTGCTTCGCAACTATATGGATGCAATGAGGACGAGGAAGTTTTGATTTATGAAAACTGCTCCCTGAACTTCGGTCTCTGAGCGTCGCTAAGAGACATTTATTAATTGTCAATTATTCATAGCTCATTTTTGTTCCGAGCGTCGCGAGGAATACTATTCGTGTATATTGGCTACGCCGAGCTAAAGGTTCGTGAAATTGGCTAGGCCGAGCTAAAGGTTCGTGGTTTCTGTGGCTTTTCCGTTCAACGTTTAAAGTTCAACGTTCAACGAGAGCGTAGCGAATATTCGTGTGAATTGGCTTCGCCGAGCTAAAGGTTCGTGCGATTGACTTCGCCGAGCTAAAGGTTCGTGGTTGTCTTATTCGTTTTGAGCGTAGCGAAAAACATTTGCATCTTGTCTTTTATTATCCATCGCAACGGATGCTGAAACCCGAAGGGGTCATCCAATAGTCATCCTGAACTTGTTTCAGGATCTGGGGACTAGTAACAGATGCTGAAACCCGAAGGGGTCATCCCGAATTTAGTTCGGGATCAGCATGACAGTTTGCGTTCATTATCCATTATTTATTCCACCTCTATCATCAGTCCCTTCAGATATTCTCCTTCGGGATGATAAATGCTTACGGGGTGGTCGATGGCATGTGGTAGCTGGCGGACAATACGTACATTTCTATGCGCATTGGCAGCAGCTGTAAAAACCATTGTCTTGAAGTCGTCCTTGCTAACTGCCTGCGAACACGAGAAGGTGAAAATCAATCCACCTGGCTTTATCTTTTCTATCGCCTTCTGGTTTATGTTCTTGTAGCCTTTGAGCCCCTGCTGCAGACTGCGATGGTTCTTTGCAAATGCTGGCGGGTCAAGAATTATAATGTCAAAATTATTGTCGATAGTGCCAAGATAATCAAGGACATCCTTTGCTACACCCTTGTGCGGTGCGTTGGTAAAATTCAGTTCTACATTGCGTTCGCACAATGCGATTGCTTTCTTCGAAATGTCAACCGTCTCAACATACGAAGCACCGCCACGCAATGCCGACAGCGAGAATCCGCCAGTGTAACCAAAGGTGTTCAGTACTCGTTTTCCTGACGAAAGGTTGCCAACCAGTTTGCGGTTTTCACGTTGGTCAACAAAGAAACCAGTCTTTTGACCTTCGAAGAAGTTTATTAGCATATGGTTACCATTTTCGCAGATTTCACGTTCATCGAAAGGCTCGCCCCATATGAACGAATCGGTAGTTGTTGCGTGAGGAATTGTTGCGCTGCTCTTGTCGAATATTGAAACAACCTTGTCGCCTAACAACTTGCAAGCAATATTGGCAAACGTCGGAAACATCTTGTACATTCCCATGGAATGGGCCTGAAATACGAGCACTCCGTTGTAATAATCGGCAATAAGTCCGGGCATAAAGTCGCCCTCGCCGTTTACAAGGCGGAACACATTTGTGTGCGATGTTTCGAAGTCGAAGAATCCCAGCCGTTTGCGGTAGTCGATTGCCGACAGGAACTTGTTTGTCCAGAAATTCTCATCGATAGCACTATGGTTGAAGTCAATTACCTTAGCTATAATGCTGTCGTCCTGATAATGAGCGGTTGCCAGATAGTTGCCGTCGGACGAGAATATTTCCACGAGGTCGCCTTCCTGCGGATTGCCCTGCATTTTGGCAATAGCCCCCGAGAACACCCACGGATGGCGGCGCATCAGCGACTTCTCCTTGTCGCGCTTGAGTATAAGTTTTGGAAATGTGGTCATAGTTATAGCGTTATTAGATTCAGAATTATTCCTTTGACTACACTCAGGGTGCTGTTTTCCCGCTGGCTGAGCGTCAGTCGAAGCCAAGGTAACGTTATCCCCATTCTTTTTTGCCATACTTATTTTGTAATATGTATCATTAATACATTTGGCATATTCGTGAATTTTTTCTGGCATATCGTTTATTAATGCTTCTTTCTTTTTTTTCGACCACCCATGAATTTGTCTTTCGCGATAATATGCCTCATCAATTCTGTCAAACTCTTCAAAGTACATTAATTTTACTGGTTTGTGCTTTCGGGTGTAATTTGCGCCTTCTCCATTAAAATGATCTTCAAGTCGTTGTTCTAAATCCCTAGTGCTACCAGTATAGTAGCTGCCATCGTCACAAAGTAATATGTAAACATATCCTGTCATTGGCAAATAATATAATAATCAAGCATGCCCCTTTACCCTTCGACTACGCTCAGGGTGCTGAATCATCTCCGCTGGCTGAGCGTCAGTCGAAGCCAAGGTACTGGTATCCTTAATTTTTCAATCATAAAATAATTCTCAGTTCTCGTCAAAACCGCCCCTTCGGCTGACGCTCAGGGAGCTAAATCATCTCCGCTGGCTGAGCGTCAGTCGAAGCCAAGGTTACTTTATCTCCGTATCAACCTGCGGCAGTCCCTTAATTGCATTGTACTCGAAGCCCATGCGCTTGCCGGTCTGCATCTTCGACTTGTTGATGCGCTCCTTCATGTAGTCGACGTTTACAATCTTCACATCGTTGTACGGTGGAACCAGCAAGTCGAACTTGAGCACATACGCTATAGCCGACTCAACAAGATGGTGCAGACTTTCGTAGTCAACCTTGTTCTTGCCGAATGCGGGATATCCGTAGCCGAGTTCGCGACGACCTTCCACGAAGAAAGTGCTTTCGTTGTTGATGAACATACGTCCAATCAAATAGCCAAGGTCCTCGTCCCTATTGTACTTGAACGAATCGGCTAGGAAGTTGTAGATGTTGATTATTCCCGAATATGTAACCAACGGACGGTCAATATAATAGCTATCCTTCCATATTTCATGGTTGCGTGGGAACTCGAAAATGTTAGAGTGCATATTGAATATAAGCAGGTCGCCTGCAACCTTGATTTCGGTCTCGAACAGACCGCGGTCGCGGTATTCGAGCTTTATTCTGTCGTCGGCATCCTTCAGGATTCCATTGTATTCGATTACAATGTCGTGCAATACCTTTTTCAGTATCGAAAATGCCTCCTTGGTATTGTCGTACACCACCTGTTTCAGCTGCGACTTCTCGAGCATGGTCTTTATTATTCCGTCGCGTATTTCTGTATCTCTTTCCATCACTATTGTTTCTAGTTTCTATGTTTCACGTTTCTAAGTTTCTAATGGTTTATAGACTTGTCAACAAACTTAATAAAACTTATGATTTAATATATTTCTTGATTTCAGTAATCTTGAACAGATTCATATTTGATGGGGTCTGCATATTATAAATGGCAGGACATATACCACGAGGGAACAATAATGAATATTCTGTATCCATGTCAATTGGCTGGCATTTAAATTCAAAATAGTCGTTTACAGCAATCGTCTTTAATGTGTCGCCATCAAATACATACCTGTATAAACATCCCGGTTGGTGGTTATAACAATCTATGTGTAAAGGGACTCCTATGACATTATCGTATATAAAAAGAGTGTCGCAGTAAACACCGTTGCAATCGCAATAACAATCATTACCATACATATCATGGTTTGTGCCAATAGCCGTATCATTTTCTACAGATATAACCATCATGTTGCCAAGACAATCACCAAGCAACGCAACTACATGTCCCTTTATGATGTCGGGATCTTCTTCATTTTGGGGAGATTCTGTTGTGTCTTCTGCTCTTTGCTGTGGTTGCCCTTCGTTCGGGTTTATTGTTTCCCTTTCGCAGCCAATAAATGCTATCACCCCCATCATCCCGATAAGTAGCGATAATAAAATTGACTCCTTCATAATTAAAATTATGATTTTTTATTAATATGTGGCAAATATAAACATTGTTTTAGTATGCCTTTGCAAACAGCACTCTTCTCTTCGATGGCTTTCCAGAGTAAACGCAAACGCCTTCTTCTTCCTCGGCATCGAGCGGAATGCAACGGATAGTAGCCTTGGTTTCTTCCTTGATTTTAGCTTCGGTCTCGGCAGTGCCGTCCCAGTGTGCAAGGATGAAGCCCGGAGTTTCCTCGATTACGCGCTTGAACTCATCCCAAGTGTCAACCTTATAGGTATGTGCAGCCCTATAGTCGTATGCCTTCTTGTAGATGTTCTTCTGGATGTCCTCGAGCAAGTTCTTTATGTGATCGATAATGCCATCATCAGCAACATTTTCCTTGGTGAGAGTATCGCGGCGGGCAACTTCCCAAGTGTGGTTTTCGTAGTCGTTAGGACCGATTGCGAGACGTACAGGAACACCCTTCATTTCCCACTCTGCAAACTTGAATCCCGGACGCTGGGTGTCGCGGTCGTCGTACTTGTAGCTTATGCCGGCAGCCTTCAGTTTTGCGCAAAGTTCGTTCACGCGTTCCGAAATCATTGCAAGCTGTTCGTCAGTCTTGTAAATAGGAACGATAACAACCTGAATAGGAGCCAGATGTGGCGGCAAAACAAGACCATTGTCATCCGAATGAGCCATAATGAGAGCACCCATCAGTCGGGTAGAAACGCCCCACGAAGTTGCCCATACATATTCTGGCTTGTTTTCCTTGTTAAGGAAGGTAACGTCAAATGCCTTTGCGAAATTCTGTGCAAGGAAGTGCGAAGTACCTGCCTGCAATGCCTTTCCGTCCTGCATAAGTGCCTCGATGCAGAAAGTTTCCTCGGCACCGGCAAAACGCTCGCTGTCGGTCTTGCGACCTATCACAACGGGAACGCCAAGGTAATTTTCAACGAAATCGGCATATACGTGAACCATCTTGTCGGCTTCTTCCATTGCCTCCTCCTTGGTTGCGTGTGCGGTATGACCTTCCTGCCACAAGAATTCGGCAGTACGCAGGAACAGACGTGTACGCATTTCCCAACGAACTACATTTGCCCACTGGTTTACAAGGATAGGCAGGTCGCGGTACGACTTAACCCAGTTGCGGTAGGTGTTCCAAATGATGGTTTCGGAAGTCGGACGGACAATGAGTTCCTCCTCGAGCTTTGCCTCGGGGTCAACTTCAACAGCAGTCTTGTCGGCATTGGTGCGCAGACGGTAATGAGTAACAACTGCACATTCCTTTGCAAAACCTTCAACATGGTCGGCTTCGCGGCTGAAAAACGACTTCGGAATAAACAGCGGGAAATATGCATTTGTGTGACCAGTTTCCTTGAACATTTTGTCAAGAATGTCGTGCATTTTTTCCCATATCGAATAACCGTAAGGCTTGATAACCATACATCCTCTAACTGCGGACTGTTCCGCCAAATCTGCCTGAACAACAAGCTCGTTGTACCACTGAGAATAATTCTCCGATCTCTTTGTCAACTTTGCCATTTTATCTTGGTATAAAATTTGTTATAGCGTTAATTGAATTAAAAAAAGTATTATTTTTGAAGTTACAAAATTAGCAAAAATTTTTCACTATGAAACATTTGTTTTACATATTGACCCTAGTGCTCATCACCCTAGCATCTTGCGATACAAGTCTTTATACCACAAAGATTTACGATGATGCATACTATGCAAAAAGCAAGGAAGAGGTGATTCCTACTAAGACTATAACCGTCGATAACGAAAGCAACGCAGAAGCTCCGAAAGGAGAATATAATGCCGACGATGGCTACTATCACAACGATGATGGTACGGTTACATACTATTCAGACGAATATTATGATTCGAATGATAATTACAGTGGCAATAGTTATGGCGGTAGCGATGGCTACTACGATGGCAATGGAAATTACATCGAGAACAACTATTACTACATAGGCGACGACTACTATTACACTTCGCATTTCCGCAGGTTCGGTACCTACTACACGCCTGTGTACTACTACGACCCATATTGGGATCCGTGGTACACCCCATACTATTCGTATAGCTACTACTACGACCCGTACTTCTATTCGTGGTACTACTCGCCATATTACTACACTCCATATTATCATCATCACTATGGATATTACAGCCACTACTACGGATGGGGATGGAACGATTACGGATACTGGCACAATCACCACAATCATCATGGTCACAACCATGGTCATGGCAACGGACATGGACCAAACGACGACAACGTTTTCGATTCCAACTACTATGGACATCGCGGTTCGATGGGTGGATTTGGTAGTGGAGCTGGAAGTGCACGAATTGTTAATAATGCCAGCAACGGTGACAATGGCTCGAGCACAAGCAAAAATCCTACAGTACCTGTAAGTGCAGGTCGAACTTTAAACAATTCGGCATCTGCCACTATGATTAATTCCGATGGAATTTCATCGGGCAACGGTAACTCTGGCAGGGTGGTTAATGACAACAGCAATGTCAATGTTAGCGGTACTGCCGTAAGGGAAAATACAATTAATTCATCTACAGCAACAAAGGAACCTGCAAATAATAGGGACAATGGCGGAGTCAACTCGTCATCGGACAGCAGGGTAAACAACGGTTCAGCAGAAAGGAAAGAACCAGCAAACGCAAGCAGTTCTGCTTCGAGCAGAGAGAATTATGGTTCGAATGCAAGCAAGGAGCCGACTAATAACAGTAATTCGGGCAGCCGCGTAAACTCGTCGAGCAGCAACCGTAGCTACAACAAGCCTAGCAGTTCGAGTTCGAGCAGCTACAACTCATCGTCAAGACCTTCAAGCAGCAGTTCGTCGTCGAGGACATCGAGCAGTAGTTCAAGTAGTTCTGCATCAAAACCGTCGAGCAGCAGCTCAAGTAGCTCTAGCAGTTCTAGGTCGTACAACAGCAGTTCGTCAAGTTCGAGCAAACCTTCGTCAAGCAGTAGTTCTAGCGGTTATAATTCATCTTCAAGACCATCATCGAGCAGCAGTTCAAGCAGCTCAAGGTCGTACAACAGCAGTTCGTCGAGTTCGAGCAGCAGACCGTCATCAAGCGGTAGCTACAACTCGTCAAGCAGTTCGAGCAGAAGTTATTCGCCGTCATCAAGCAGTTCGCATTCTAGCAGCAGCTACAGTGGCAGTTCACACTCAAGTTCGTCTCATAGTTCAAGTTCATCGCATTCGAGCAGTTCATCATCACATTCAAGTTCAGGAAGGAGATAAGTCATGAAAAGGTTAGTATTTAGCATATTTGCAATATTGCTGTGTGCAGCGGCAATCGCACAGAGTGAATCGGACGCGTTAAGGTATTCTTTCTATATGCCAAGCGGTACTGCACGTGCCAACGGAATGGCAGGCTCGTTCGGAGCATTGGGAGCCGACCCGTCGGTAATTGGATTCAACCCAGCTAGCATGGGTGTTTACAAGTCAACACAGATTTCGTTTTCGCCAAGTTTCAAGATTAACAACACCGAATCGTCGTATCTTGGAAGTAAGAACCGCGATTTCAGTGCAAATTATTTTGACATTAATGAAGCATCGTTCGTGCAGGCTATCGAGCGCAAGCACGACAATGTAGGGCTTACCTATTTCATCTGGGGATTTTCCTACAACAAGCTCAACAAATTTTCTGAAAATATCAGCATCAACGGTATAAACGACCACGGTTCGCTTACCGATTGGTTTGCTGCTAGGGCAAACGGCATAAGTTATCCGACTCTTGGCGACAACGATCCGTTCTACAGCCATCTGGCTTGGGAAACCTATCTTATCGACCCTGCATCTTCTTCGGTTGACGACCAGTATGTAAGTGCATACGACAGTTATGGCGAAAAGCAGAGCCAGAGGATTACCAAGAAAGGTTCGCTTGGCGAATACAATATTGCCATTGCATTCAACTTCATGCATAAGATATATGTTGGTGCCGACCTTGGCATACAGACTGTAAGCTACAAGCAGCAAATAATTTCGTACGAGAACCGCGAAGGCGCGACATCGGGTCCTACGGTCTTTACCTTCAACGATTATGTGCATTCGTCGGGTAGCGGTGTAAACTTCAAGCTCGGTATATTGTACCAGCCAATCGACCAGTTGAGGTTCGGTGCGGCAATACATACGCCTACTTCCATTAGCATGAGGGACAGATACTCAACATCTTGCAATATGCAGGGATGGATTCCGAGGGCTGATGCAACGCTGGCCGATTCATCGGCATCATGCGATTCTCCCGAAGGTAAGTTCGAGTACAATATTCTCTCGCCGTTCAGGGCAAATGCAAGCATCTGCTACATACCCAACGAGCACCTTCTTATCAATCTCGATTACGACCTTGCAAACTACAATTCGATTAAGATGAGAAGCGACGAATATGATTTTGCTCCCGAAACTCAGAACATAATAAACAACTACAAGGTTGGTCATAGCGTGAAGTTAGGCGCAGAATATAGGCTTGGCGTACTCAACATGCGATTTGGAGGTGCATATTACACAAGCCCCTACAAGAGTTCGTCGCCAAACAGCAGTTCCGATACTTGGCTAGTTAGCGCAGGTCTTGGCTTCCGCACCAACTTCTTCTTCTTCGACATTGCATATTCCTATTTGGCAAACTCGTATGTATATTATATGTACGAAGGCCTTGTTTCGAGCGACCCGAGCAAGATAGACTTTACTCGCCATCAGATATCGTTTACCATCGGTTGCAAGTTCTAATACAGGATTAAGAATACTAAAAAATGGCGGCGGTTACGTCGCCTTTTTTTTGATGTATAGCAATATTTTTTTTGTGTATCTTTGCGCATCTTAATGAATTGCAAGGTCAACATATCATATACCTATTATATATTGGTATTGCTGTTAGTTTCGGCAGTAATATTTTCTTCGTGCCGTTCTACGAAGTTTGTGGGCGAAGACGAATATCTGCTTGTCAAGAACAAGGTCGTTTGTGACAACAAAAACGTTAACAAGAGCGACTTGGATTTAGCCCTAAGCCAAAAAAGCAACAAAAAGATTCTCGGATTTATTCCTTTCAATCTTTATGTATATAATTTCATGAAGAGCGGAAAGGAGCGCAAGTGGAAGGAGAAACTGGCAAATTCGATAGGAGAGGCACCCGTCATATATGCAGCCGAGGCTCAAAGCAAGAGCATTGAGAATATCAACGCCTATATGGCAAGCCAGTCGTATTACCGGTCATCGGTAAGTGTTAGCGAGCATTTCTCTAATAGGAAAAAGGCAAAAGTAAAATATGTTGTCACATCGGGTCCTTCGTACAAGATATCGTCGTTGAAATACGACATTGGAAACGAGGAGATTAAGGAATTGTTCTTCCAAGATACCATTAATTCGCTCATAAAGGTTGGACATAGTTTCAATACCGACACCTTGAAGGCGGAAAGGGAACGTGTGGCAAGGTATTTCAAGAGTCAGGGCTATTTCTACTTTTCGATTAACAATGTGCGTTTCTTTGCCGATACGCTTCAGGAGGATTTGACTGTAAAGCTTACTATGCTGATTCGCAAGTCGGATGAGGATTCGGACGATGCCTTCCAGAGCCAGACCATAAGGTCGGTAAATATATTTACCAATTACAATTTTGACAATAAGAGTGATACTTCGGGGCAGAATACCAATATGTTTGTCAAGGATGGTATAAAGTTCACTTACGACAAGAAAATGCGCCACCGCACCTCGGTATTTATGCAGTCGTGTTTTTTCAAGCCTGGCGACAAGTACAGCATCCGCAACGTGGAGGATACCTACAGCCATCTCTCAAGCCTAAAACAGTTTCGCCTGATAAATATAAAGCTTACGCCGCCGAGCGTTGAGGAGGTACATCTTGAGAGCATAAGCAAGCAGTTCCTCGACGTAAACATATACCTTGCGCCTATGAAGCGTCAGTCGTTCAACGTAGAGCTCGAAGGAAGCAACACATCGGGAAACATCGGTATGGCAGGTGTGCTTTCGTACAGAAATAGAAATATTTTCCGTGGGGCGCAGATTTTTTCTGCAAAGGCAAACATTTCGTTCCAGACTTCGGCGTTGCTTGATACTGTAACAAATGAAGAAATTAAGTCCAAGTTTTTCAACACATTGGAATATGGAGGAGAAATAAAACTTACTTTTCCAAAATTGTTGTTGCCGTTCTTCAATAATTTTGAGTTCATCAAGCGTCACGACCCGAAAACACAGTTGAGCCTTTCGTACAACTACCAGAACCGACCCGACTACACGCGTACAATCGCCAATATAAACTTCGGATATAGTTGGATTGGATATAGGAACAAAAACATTACCCATTATATCAACCCAATCGAACTCTACTGGGTAAAAATCTTGGATTTCAGCGAAGATTTCAGACGAAGGATACAGAACCTTTACATAAAATACTCGTACGAAGACCAGTTCCTGTGGGTTTTCAGTTACGATATGGTTTTCAATAACCAGAATGTGAATGTAAAGCGCAATTTCACGTATTTCTGGATGAACCTTGAGACATGTGGTAATCTTCTTGATGGAATATATCTGGCATCGGGCAAACAACGAGATTCTGACTCATACAAGTTTCTTGGAGTGGAGTTTGCGCAGTATGTGAAGGCGGATTTCGACTATAGGTTTTATAACATTATCAATGGCAAAAACAGTCTGGTGTATCGTGCATTTTTCGGAATTGGTCTGGCATACGGCAATTCGACACAGGGTTTGCCGTTTGTCAAGAGGTATTTCATTGGTGGTGCCAACGACATCAGGGCTTGGCAGGTAAGGACTATTGGTCCGGGGTCATATTCGAATACGCACCGCAACTACGACCAGATTGCCGATATGAAGCTGATGTTCAACATAGAATATCGTTTCACAATGGTATCGTTCCTGCAGGGTGCGCTTTTTGTTGATGCCGGCAATATCTGGGCAATCGACAAGGCCGACAACCGTGCCGGTGCATTGTTTAGGTTCAGTGAATTTTACAAGCAGATTGCGGTGGGAACTGGCTTTGGTTTGCGTTTCGACCTTAAATTCCTTGTTTTGCGTTTCGACATAGGTATTCCTGTTTACAATCCGTCTATCAGCGATGATCCGCAATGGTTCGAATCGTTTAGACCGTTCAAGGTCAATAAGTTCACGTTGAATTTTGGTATCGGGTATCCGTTCTAGGGGCTGCAGCAGTTTCAATGGCTTCACCGTTTGAATGGCTGACGCCGTTTCTAATTGTTTCTAAGTTTTGGTCACTGAGCTTCGCTTGCTGAGCTTGTCGAAGTATCGAAGTGCTAATTGTTTGATGTTGTTTGAATTTGTCTTTTAGCCTTTTCGCCTTCAAGCCTTTCAGCCTTTTCGCCTTTTCGCCCGTTTGCATCTTGTCAGCAAAATCGTAAATCGTCATTCGTAAATCGTAAATAAAATTGTATTTTTGCAAAAAAAATAATTGTATGAATATAGCAGTTTGCGTAAAGCCGGTTCCCGATTCAAAGTATTACGACCAGATAAAGATTGACCTGGTAACAAAGACGTGGGACCGTTCTGGAATCCCTACGGTAATAAGCGATTTGGACAAGCACGCCCTCGAGGCGGCAATATCGTTGAAGGAAAAGCACGGTGGAAAGGTTGCCGTGTTTACAATGGCTCCTCCGACTATGAAGGACACGATTCTTCAGGCTTTGGGTATGGGTGCCGATGAGGCTTATCTTATAAGCGACCGTGCATTCGCAGGTTCCGATACGCTTGCAACATCGAACATACTTGCAGCTGCAATCCGTAAGGCTGGCGATTTCGACCTTGTAGTTACTGGCAACGAAAGCGACGACGGTAGTACGGCACAGGTTTCCGCACAACTTGGCGAATGGCTTGGAATGCCACATGTTATGAATGTTACAAGACTGGAAAGCGACGGTAGCATTATTGCTGTCACTGCAAAGCAGGACGGCGGTAGCATCGACTACGAAATCGGGCTTCCTGCCGTAATCGGTGTAACGCGCAAAGTGAACAAGCCGCGTCTGGTTAACATAATGGGAATTTTGAAGGCCAAGCAGAAACCTTTCAATGTGTTTTCTGCAAACGACATAGAACCCGACCCGAATTTCGTCGGTCTGAAAGGTTCGCCAACTCAGCCGGGAGGAATTGCTTCGCCGGAGATGGGTCGTAAGTCGGAACTTATCGAAGGTACTCCCGAGGAGATTGCAAAGCGTATTGTTGATGAACTTTACAAAGCAGGAATAAAGTAATGGAAATTCAGGAAAAGAAAAATATTTATGTAGGCGTGCAGACAACGCAGACACGAGATATAAGGGACTTTTTTATGGAAATTGATTCATATAAGAATATATTGGTTTTCGCCGAGGTTGGCGAAGATAAGGTTTGTGACAACTCGCTCGAACTTTTGGGCGAGGCAAACAGATTGAAAAATATACGCAACAACGACAGCTTTGTTATTGCAGCATTGGTAGGTCATAATGTAAAGAAATATGCACCTACGCTTTTCGGCTATGGAGCCGACAAGGTTGTTGCTTTCGACAGCCCGATGCTTGAAGTTTACCGTTCCGATTTGTATGGTGAAGCATTGGCTGGAATAGTTAGGACTTATCATCCCGAAATAGTGCTTGTAGGAGCAACTGCACTTGGAAGCGAACTGGCACCGACCGTTGCCGCTAAGTTGCGTACTGGATTAGCCGCTCATTGTACTGCTCTCAAAATTCTTGATAATGGTCAGTTTACACAGGTTGTTCCCGCTTTTGGCGGCAAGGTTCTCGGTGATATTTACATTCCGAACCATCGTCCGCAGATTGCTTCCATAAAGGCAGGCATTACCAAGAAGTTGGATTATGCACCGAAAGATGGTGTTGTGGAAGACTTTTCGTGCGAATTGAATGGTTTCGAAAGGATGAAGGTGACAAAGGTTGAAAAGGAAACCGAAACTTGTAAGTCGCTTAATGAAGCCGATTGCATTGTGGTTGGCGGATTTGGCATAGGCTCGAAGGAAGAATGGTCGAAACTGGAAGAACTGGCAAGTCTTCTTGGTGGTGCAAATGGTTGCACTCGTCCTGTTCTTGATGCTGGTTGGGTAAGCAATGAAAAGGCTATGATTGGAACTAGCGGTGTTGCTGTTCGTCCGAAGGCATATCTTGGCATAGGCGTTTCTGGTGCGGCTCATCATACTTGTGGTATAAAGGATTCGGGTCTGATAATCAGCATAAACAAGGACGAGAATGCTCCGATATTCGCTTGCTCCGACTACAAGGTTGTCGCCGACTACAAGAAAATCGTTCCCGCATTGATAGAAGAACTGAAAGCGAGGAAAGGGTAAAAGGCTAACAGTCTTACGGTCTAACAGGCTCGCAGTCCAACAGACTAACAGCCAGACTGCTCGACTGGTCTTCTATTCGTCTTTTTAACCTGTTTCTTATTCTGTGAATATTGAAAAAAAAATGTATTTGTATGAAAAGATTTATTTTGGTTATCGGCATTATCGTATTTTCATGCCTTTTTGCTTTTGCAGATGGCGATGAGGCTAATTATATTCCAGTGTGTCTTAACGGCAAGTGGGGATATATAGACAAGACGGGCAAGTTCGCTATTGAGCCGCAGTTTGACGCGGTAGATAGATTCGAAAGCGGTTTGGCGTGTGTCAAGGTAAATGGCAAGGTTGGACTTATAGATGGTGCTGGAAAATATGTATTGAAACCACAGTATGATCTTGTTTATAAAGAGTTGTTAGACGGACCTTTCAGTGTTAAATTGGATGGAAAGTTTGGCTATTTTGACAGTAAGGAGAATATTGTTATCGAACCTCATTTTGAATGGGTTCGTGGTTTCGATAAAAGTGGATTGTCTGTTGTTGGAGTGAAGGGCAAGTGTGGTTATATAGACAAAAAAGGAAAATTAGTCATCAAGCCAAGGTTTGAATATGCAAGTGATTTCGGAGAATATGAATGGGCTTTTGTCAAGATAGACGATAAATGGGGTGTGATAGATAGGAAAGGAAAAATCGTTATAAAGCCACAATTTGATGAAATATATGACTTTGATAGTGACTATGAGGGGTTTGAATATGGTTCAATTGTTGAAAAGGATGGCAAGTGGGGATTTATTGACCCTGAAAGGAAGAAAGTTGTCATGCCGCAGTATGATGGATTATATAGTTTAGAAAAGGGTTTGATTTTAGTTATAGTAGATGATAAGTATGGAATTATAGACAAGGATGGGAAATATGTTGTTGTCCCACAGTATGATAGAATTTGCTACAATGAAATGAGCCAATATAAGTTATATGACTTAGAAAAAAACTCGTTTGTTGAAATTGATATAATATATGATGTCGAATTGGGCGACAAGTGGGGTATTATGGATAAGGATGCTAAAATTTTAATAGAGCCTCAATTTGATGAGCGTATTACTTTTGATGAAAATGGGAATGCTTTTGTTAGTAAGGATGGCAAGTATGGATACATAGACAAGACAGGAAGGGTTATTATTGAGCCTCAGTTCGATTATGTTACTTCTTTTGATGAATGTGGATTGATGGCAGTGGGATTAAATGGCAAGTGGGGGTATATTGATACAGCAGGCAATGTTGTCATAGAACCACAGTTTGAAGATTATAGCGTGTTTGATAAAACCGGATTGGCAGCTGTAAAAATAAATGGCAAGTGGGGATACATAAACAAGTCTGGCAAAGTTGTCGTAGAACCGCAGTTTGATAGTACTTGGGGCTTTGATGAAGGCGGTTTGGCAGCAGTAGAAATAAATGGCAAGTGGGGATATATAGACAAGACAGGGGAAGTCGTTATCGCTCCGCAGTTTGAAGTTGATGATATTTATCACGATTATTGGTTTGCAGAAACTGGATTGTTGGCAGTAAAAGTAAATGACAAGTGTGGATATATAGACAGGGCAGGAAATTTTGTCGTAGAACCGCAGTTTGATAGAGTAGGAAGTTTTGATGAAACAGGATTGGCATGGATTTCTGTAAATGGTAAAGTAGGGATTATTGATACAGCAGGCAATGTTGTCATAGAACCACAGTTTGAAGATTATAGCGTGTTTGATAAAACCGGTTTGGCCGCAGTAGAAATAAATGGTAAGTGGGGATATATTGACAAGACTGGTCAATTGGTTATTGAACCGAAGTTTGATGAAGCAGAAAGTTTTAATGTCATAGGTTTGGCACCAGTAAAAATAAATGACAAGTGGGGATATATAGACCGAACAGGGACTATGTATGACGAAGTTGGACAAGATGCAGAAATGTATATGTTATGGGGAGGATCTGCGTGGGATCCAATAGTATATTCAGGAGAACCGTATTCTGTAAATTTGAATGGCAAGTGGGGTATTATTGACAGTACAGGTAAAATCCTTGTGGCTCCGCAGTTTGATAAAGATATTAGTATTGAAAGAACAGGATTGTCTGTCGTTAAATTAAATGGCAAGTATGGATATATGGATAGTTCTTTTAATATTGTTATAGCTCCGCAGTTTGATGAAGTAGGTTCTTTCTCTGATAAAGGATTGTTGGAAGTTAAGATAAACGGCAAGTGGGGATTTGTTGATACTAATGGAAAATATGTTGTGGAACCACTATATGATGAAGTAATGTCAAGTTATATAGGTTCAATGGATACATATTATATAATTTATTATGTATTTGAGGGGGATAAGGTTGGCATAATGGATGATGAAGGCAACTGGATTTCTAAACCGCAGTTCGATAAGAATACCTGTGATTTCCAAGATTCATGGTTTGATTTAGATGATTGGATTAATGATTTATGGTAAATGTAATGAAATTTGTTTTGTGATTTTATAAACTGTCAAATAGGCGCGTAGGTTAAAAGGCTAACAGTCTTGCAGTCTTGCAGTCCAACAGGCTAACAGCCAGATTTCTCGACAGGTCTTCTGGTTGCCGTTTAGTCCTTGTGAAAGTATCCGTAAATAATTCCTGCTTTTGCAGCGCCTAGCGTTTCCGTAAGTTTTTCCTTGCTTGCTTCCTTTATTCCGTTTATGGTCTTGAACTCTTTTAGCAGGATTTCCTTTGTTTTGGGTCCAATGCCCTTTATGTCGTCGAGTTCGCTCTTGAGGAATTTGTCGGAGCGTTTTTTGCGATGGAAGGTTATGCCGAAACGGTGTGCTTCGTCGCGGGCATGCTGTATGATTTTTAGCGATTCGGAGTTCTTGTCGAGGTAGAGCGGAATGTCGTCGCCAGGGAGGAAGATTTCTTCAAGCCGTTTTGCTATACCTATAATTTTTACCTTGCCGATAAGTCCCAGTTTTTCGAGGCTTCGTACTGCAAACGACAACTGCACCTTGCCACCATCGACGACAATAAGTTGGGGTAGGGGTTCGCCTTCGTCGAGCAGACGGCGGTAGCGGCGGAAGATTATTTCTTCCATCGAGGCGAAGTCGTTTGCACCAACTACCGTCTTTATGTTGAAATGTCGGTAGTCCTTTTTCGACGGCTTGGCGTTCTTGAACACTACGCACGATGCCACTGGGTTGGTTCCCTGTATGTTGGAGTTGTCGAAGCATTCGATATGCACTGGCAGTTCATCCATCATAAGGTCGGCTTTCAAGGTCTCCAGTTTTCGTAACGTATTCTTTTCCGGGTCTTTGCCTTCTACTTGCTTGTGCTTTTCGAGCATATAGAACTTTGCGTTTCGGTTTGCCAGTTCAAGGATTTTGCCTTTGTCGCCCTTCTGCGGGTACTCGAACTTTACGTTTTCAATCGGAAAGTCAATCTGGAACGGCAATATTATTGTCTTGACGTTGCTTTTCAGTTCTTCGCGTATGTCAACTATGGCGTAGGCAAGTATGTCCTCGTCGGTTTCCTCGATGCGTTTGCGTATTTCAACTGAGTGTGATGCTATGATTGCTCCGTTTTGTATGCGCAAGTAGCTTATGAAACAAGAATTTATGTCCTTTGCAAATCCGAAAGCTTCAACGTTGGAAATATTTGTGTCAACGACGGTTGACTTGCTGCGGTAGTTTTCGAGCAGGTCGAGTTTGTGCTTTAGTTTTGATGCTTCTTCAAATTCAAGGTTTGCAGCGTGTTTCAACATTTTTTCCTTGAGGAAACCTTGCACTTGCTGAAGGTCGCCACGCAGGATTTTGCGGATGTCGGTGAACATAGCCGTATAATTCTCCTTGTCAATCTTGCCGATACAAGGACCAAGACAATTGCCGATATGGTAGTCGAGGCAGATGTCGAACTTGCCGTCCTTTATTCCTTGTTCGGTAATGGTGTGCTTGCAAGTGCGGATAGGGTAAAGTTGCTGTATCAGAGCAAGTAAAGTCTTGATGGTGTATGCAGAAGCGAAAGGACCGAAATACTCGCCGTTGCCGCTTTTTTGTCGTGTGTAGAGCAGGCGGGGGAATGGTTCGTTGGAAATGCACACCCACGGATATGTCTTGTCATCCTTTAGCAGAATGTTGTATTTGGGCTGGAGTTGCTTTATCAGAACGTTTTCGAGCAGTAGTGCTTCGCTTTCGCTGTCAACCACAGTGTATTCGATGTCGCATATCTGGCTGACAAGGATTTGTGTCTTGCGGTTGAGGTTGTTCGACAGAAAATAGGAACTGACCCTGTTTTTCAGGTTTTTGGCTTTGCCTACATATATTATCGTTCCGTCCTTGTCGAAGTACCTGTAAACTCCCGGTGCTTTGGGCAAAGCCTTGACGATTTCGGCAACGTGTTCCGAAGCGTTCATGTTATTTTACGAGTGGGTGCGGGTCGTTGTAAAATATGTTTGGCCACGTTGCATATCCGACAGATTTCCAACCGTTAATGTATATTCCAGTCCAGTCGGCTACTTCCGGTAAGGTTTCATTGCCATCACCATTAGTGTCACCCTTGCGTTCATCATCCTTAAGCGAAGTAAAGAATACTCCGTTTCCGTCGTGATTGATGAGGCATCCTTCGTTTGAAACTGTAAGTGTTGAATGTTCTACAAATTTGACAACCACGTTGTTGCCGAAAGTAAGAGTTCTGTTTACACCTATATCGAGATTTGCTGCAGTGACTACGAATGCGACTTCGTCTTCCAGCCAGCTTATGTCGGTGCCGATATAGCTTCCAGATACGAAAATCCCGTTGCACTTGTTTCCAAGTTGGGCATTAGAGAACGAGTTGGAGTTGTCCATGCTCATTTCTGCATTGATTGTGACAGGAACATTGTTGCCGTAGAATTTGCAGTTTGTTATTTGGGTTTGTGCGCTGGCGTTTGAAGCGTTAAGTGCACCAACGTAGATGTTGTTGAGCAGTCCGCCTGAATTATGTGCGAAAGTGCAGTCGCTGAACGATGCTTTTGCTTCGGAAGAAACATCTACGGTTGCAGGGTTTGAGTTGTCGCGTCCTCCGTAAAGGAACTTGCAGTGTTTGAATGTTGAATTTTGTGAGCCGTTTAGGTTGATGTAGCCCCAATCGCCAGCAGCGGGAACAGTTTTGTCTCCGTCACCGTTTTCGTCGCTTCCATTGTTGTCGTCCTTTATTGATGTGAAAACTATGGGCTTTGCACTTGTGCCGTTGGCAATTATGTTGCCGTTGCGGTTAAGTATTATGTTGCCACCTGTCATAATCTTTATTATGGCACCTGCTTCGATTGTCAATTCGGCATTGAGGTACAAGTTGTCCTTGTCAATGATATATACCTTGTTGCCAGCCCAGGTTGTTGTGGAATTAATGTCCGAACTTATTGTTACGGTTTCTGCGTTTGTCGGTTCTTCGATAGTACACGAATGAAACGAGGTTATACCTATTAATATAATAATAGCGACAATCGTGAGTCTATATATTTTCATTTTCAATGAAATTTTTATGATTAAAATGCAAAATTAGTATTATTTGGCATATACGATACAGTCTGGAAAAATTAATTTTTGTCGATTGTTGATAATATTTTTTGACACTTCAAATATCGGTTTTGTAATCAGACTTTTAAAAAGAAAATGGTCTGTGTTGATAATTTTTTTGATGTCCACAAAAAATATTTTAAAAAAAATAAAAAAGTTATATTGTCGGTAAGAAAAAAAGTTCTACCTTTGCAGTCCAAATTTTGTAAAAGTATAATTAGAGTAAAATTATTAAAAATTAATAGGTTATTTATGCCAACGATACAGCAATTAGTAAGAAAAGGCAGATATGTTGCAGCCGACAAGAGTAAATCGCCTGCATTGGATTCTTGCCCACAGAGAAGAGGTGTTTGCACGAGAGTGTACACAACAACACCTAAAAAGCCTAATTCAGCAATGCGTAAGGTTGCTAGGGTTAGATTAACTAACGGTAAGGAAGTCAACGCTTACATACCGGGTGAAGGACATAACTTGCAGGAACACTCGATCGTAATGGTTCGTGGTGGCAGGGTAAAGGATTTGCCAGGTGTAAGATATCACATCGTAAGAGGCGGTTTGGATGCTGCCGGCGTTGATGGACGTACACAGAGACGTTCCAAGTACGGAACTAAGAGACCGAAAGCAAAAGCTGCTGCAAAGAAGTAATTAGTAGTATAAAGATAAATAGAGATGAGAAAATCTAAGCCAAGAAAAAGAACGATTCTTCCGGATCCCAAGTATAATGACGTTCGCGTAACTCGTTTTGTAAACGATATGATGTGGGACGGAAAGAAATCCACTTCATTTAAGATTTTTTATGAATGCATGGACCTTATCGGAAAGAAGATGAAGGACAGCGAGGAAACTCCATTGGAAATATGGAAGAAGGCTCTCGACAACATCACTCCGTCCGTAGAGGTTAAGAGCCGTAGAATAGGTGGTGCTACTTTCCAGGTTCCTACCGAAATACGTGCCGACAGAAAGATTTCAATCAGCCACAAATGGATGTTGTCATTCGCACGCAAGCGCGCTGGCAAGTCGATGGCCGACAAACTTTCTGCTGAAATTTTGGCAGCTTACAACTGCGAAGGTTCTGCTTTCAAGAAGAAAGAAGATACCCACAGAATGGCTGAGGCTAACAAGGCATTCTCTCACTTCAAATTTTAATTTTACAGACGCACAGAATGAACGCTTCGCTTGTAAATACTAGAAACATCGGCATAATGGCTCACATAGACGCAGGTAAGACTACGACTACTGAGCGCATTCTGTATTATACCGGTGTCAACTACAAGCTTGGCGAAGTCCACGAGGGCACTGCCACTATGGACTGGATGGCGCAGGAGCAGGAACGCGGCATAACCATCACTTCGGCTGCAACGACAGCTTTCTGGAAGGTCAGCGACAACGATTACAAGATCAACATCATTGATACTCCGGGACACGTTGATTTCACAGTCGAAGTTGAAAGGTCGCTGCGTGTGCTCGATGGCGCCGTTGCTGTGTTCTGTGCTGTGGGAGGCGTTGAGCCACAAAGCGAAACTGTCTGGCATCAGGCAAACAAGTACAATGTTCCACGTCTTGCCTTCGTCAACAAGATGGACAGGACTGGCGCAGACTTCATCGGTGTTCTCCAGCAGATAGAAAAGAAACTCGGAGCCAATCCTCTTGCAATGCAACTGCCGATAGGCGATGGCGATTCTTTCTCTGGAATTGTTGACCTTCTCGAAAACAAGGCTTACGAATGGGATGAAGAATCTCTTGGCGTTAAGTTCAACGAGATTGCAATCCCCGAAGCTATGAAGTCGGAAGTGGAGGAGTACCGCGAAAAGTTATTGGAAACAGTAGTCGAATTCGACGACGAACTTATGGAAAAGTTCCTCGACGACAGGGACAGCGTTTCGGTTGCCGACATCAAGAAGGTGTTGCGCAAGGCTGTCATCGACGAGAAATGTGTTCCAGTATTTTGCGGTTCTGCATTCAAGAACAAAGGTATTCAATTATTGCTCGACGCAATATGCGAATATCTTCCTTCTCCTCTCGACGTGAAGGCTATCAGCGGACACCATCCCAAGACCGAGGACGTAATCACCAGAAGTGCCGACGCAGAAGGACCCCTTGCTGCAATGTGTTTCAAGATTATGGCAAACTCGTTCGTCGGAAAACTTTCATACCTTAGAATATATAGCGGTACAATTAAGACTGGCGACATGGTTTACAATGTTCGTACTGGCCGCAAGGAAAGAGTAACAAGGATTTTCCAGATGCATTCCAACAAACAAAATCAGATAGAGTCGGTTGAGGCCGGCGACATCTGCGCAGTGGTTGGACTGAAGGATGTTTTCACTGGCGATACCTTGTGCGATGAAAGGAAACCGATAGTCTTGGAGAGGATGAAATTCCCTGAACCTGTGATTTCGATAGCCATCGAAGCACAGTCGCAGGCTGACATAGAAAAGCTTAACATAGCACTTGAAAAGTTGTCGGAGGAAGATCCGACTTTTGCCGTTAGAATAGACGAGATGTCTGGACAGATGCTCATCAGCGGTATGGGAGAACTTCACCTTGAGATTATCATCGACCGTCTCGTTCGCGAGTTCGGTCTGAAGATAATTCAGGGAAAGCAGCAGGTAAACTACAAGGAAGAATTTGTAGGAAGCGTGCAGCATAGTTATGTTTTCAAGAAGCAGACAGGTGGAAAGGGAAAATTTGCCGACATTACCGTCAACATCGGACCGGCAGATTCAGACGAGAGCGGATTCGAATTTGTCAACAAGCTCAAGGGCGACAAGTTGCCTGCAGAGTATGTCAAGGGCGTAGAAGCCGGATTCAAGGAGGCAATGTCGAATGGTCCGCTGCTCGGTTACCCGGTTCACAACATGAAGGTCGAACTTATCGATGGTTCGTTCCACCCAGTCGACAGCGATGAACTTTCGTTCAAGATTGCTGCCGGCTTGTGCTTCAAGGAAGCATCAAGAATGCTCAAGACCGTTTTGCTCGAGCCTATAATGAAAGTTGAAATTTTGACTCCTGACGAGTACCTTGGCGATATCAGTGCAGACCTCAACAGAAGGAGAGCTGTAATCGAGGGTATGGATACCAAAGGAATGCACAGGGTATTGAAGGCTAGGGTTCCGTTGGCAGAGCAGTTCGGATACATAACAGCACTTAGGACTTTAAGTTCGGGAAGGGCAATATTCAGCATGGAGTTCTCCTCGTACGAAAAAGTACCAGCAGATATACAACAGAAATTGATAGACAATAGAAAATTTATTTTTTAATTATAGTAATTAAGTATGAATCAGAAAATTAGAATTAAGCTGAAATCTTACGACCACAACTTGGTTGACAAGTCGGCAGAAAAGATTCTGAAAACGGTAAAAACAACCGGAGCAGTTGTAAGAGGTCCTATTCCTCTGCCAACTCACAAGCGTATTTTTACTGTCAACCGTTCGACATTCGTAAACAAGAAGTCGAGAGAACAATTCGAACTCAGTTCGTATAAGCGTTTGCTCGATATCTATAGCACGACATCGAAGACGATTGATGCGTTGATGAAATTGGAATTGCCCAGTGGCGTAGATGTGGAAATTAAAGCAAGTTAGTAATTTTAAAAAAGTATTGAAATGCAAGGAATTATTGGTAAAAAAGTAGGTATGACTTCCATCTTCAGTGTTGAGGGAAAGAACATTCCATGCACTGTTATCGAGGCAGGACCTTGCGTAGTAACCCAGTTGAAGACTGTTGAAAAGGATGGTTACGAAGCAGTTCAGTTGGCATTCGATGAAAAAAAGGAAAAACGTACGACCAAAGCAATGAAGGGTCATTTCGCAAAGGCAGGAACAACTCCCAAGAAATATTTGGCAGAGTTCAAGGACTTTGGTAAGGAAGTGGCTTTAGGTGAAGTAGTAGATGTAAATATCTTCATCGAAGGTGAATATTGTGACGTTAGCGGAACATCCAAAGGTAAGGGTTTCCAGGGCGTAGTTAAGAGACATGGTTTCGGCGGTGTAAACGACAAGACACACGGTCAGCACAACCGCTTGAGAGCTCCTGGTTCTTTGGGCGCATGTTCTACTCCTTCAAGAGTATTCAAGGGAATGCGTATGGGTGGCCGCATGGGCGGTGACTCCGTGAAGGTTATTAGTTTGAGAGTTTTGAAGGTTATTCCGGAAAGCAATCTTCTGATTGTTAAAGGTTCTGTTCCGGGTGCCAAAGGTTCATATTTAATAATTGAAAGATAATGGAAGTAGCAGTATATAACAAATCTGGAGAAAACACCGGACGCAAAGTAGAATTGAAGGATTCCATATTTGCTATCGAACCCAACGACCACGTCATCTACCTCGACTGCAAGCAGTACATGGCAAACAATCGTCAGGGTACCCACTCGTCGTTGCACAGGGGTATTGTTTCCGGTAGTACAAAGAAGTTGAAAAAGCAGAAGGGAACAGGTACAGCACGTTTTGGTAGCATCAAGAACCCGCTCTTCAGAGGTGGAGGTAGAGTTTTTGGTCCAGAACCAAGATTGTACGACTTCAAGCTCAACAAGAAAGTTAAGAGATTGGCAAGAAAGTCGGCGTTGACTTACAAGATGCAGGACAACAATATCTATGTTCTTGATAATCTGAATTTTGATGAAATTAAAACTAAGAATATCGTCGGTTTGAAAAATAATTTCAAATTTGATAATAAAAAAGTTTTAATTGTTATGTCGGAATCAAATAAAAATGTATATTTGTCCGCACGAAATTTGAAAGACGTAAATGTTGTAACTGCTAGTGAATTAACTACATACGACATTATGTGGGCTTCGATTCTTATGGTTGAAGAGAAGTCAATTTGTGTTTTTGAAAGTATTTTATCGTAACGGTATTAAGAAAATGGAAATATTAGTTAAACCGATATTGACCGAAAAGATGACAAAGTTGGGTGAAAAGCTCAACCGTTACGCTTTTATGGTAGATAAGAGAGCAGATAAGCTGCAGATTAAGGAAGCAGTAGAAAAGATGTATGATGTTAAGGTTGAAGCCGTAAACACCATGCGTTATTCTGGTAAGCTGAAAGTTCGCTATACAAAGAGCGGAGTACAGCGTGGCAGATCGAACTCCTACAAGAAGGCAGTTATTACTCTCGTAGAAGGAAATGTTATTGATTTTTATAGCAATATTTAGTAAAGAAAAGTAAGAGATGGCTTTAAGAAAATTAAATCCGACAACACCGGGTCAAAGATTCAAGGTTATCAGCGCGTTTGACGAAATCACACGCAGCAAGCCGGAAAAATCTTTGTTGGTACCATTAAGAAAATCCGGGGGACGAAACAATCAGGGTAAGATGACCATGCGCTACATCGGCGGCGGTCACAAGAGACAGTACCGTTTGATTGATTTCAAGAGAGATAGAGATGGCATGAAGGCAACGGTAAAGTCGATCGAGTACGATCCGAACCGTTCAGCCCGTATCGCCCTAGTTGCTTATGAAGATGGTGAGAAGAGATACATCATCGCACCTAACGGACTTCAGCTCGGTCAGGTTATCGAATCTGGCAAGAACGTAGCACCGGAATTGGGTAACACCTTGTTTATGGGTGATATTCCTCTGGGAACAATCGTTCACAACATCGAGTTGAGACCGGGCCAGGGAGCAGTAATCGCTAGAAGTGCAGGCTCATATGCCCAGTTAGTATCAAAGGAAGGCAAGTACGCTATCGTAAGAATGCCTTCGGGTGAAGTAAGAAAGATCCTCGTTACCTGCAAGGCAACCATAGGAAGCGTTTCTAACGCAGACCACGCTCTTGAGAGCGACGGTAAGGCAGGTCGTTCACGCTGGTTCGGTCGTCGTCCGCACAACCGCGGTGTCGTAATGAACCCAGTTGATCACCCAATGGGTGGTGGTGAAGGTAGAGCATCTGGAGGTCACCCACGTTCGAGAAAGGGATTGCTTGCTAAGGGTTATAAGACTCGCAGCACTAAGAAGGAATCCAATAAGTATATTGTTGAAAGAAGGAAAAAGTAATCAGGTATGAGTAGATCACTTAAAAAAGGACCGTTCATTGACTTCAATCTTGAGAAGAAAGTCACAGCAATGGAAGCTAGCGGTAAGAAGACAGCCATCAAGACATGGGCTAGAGCATCAGTTATTCCGCCTGAGTTTGTAGGTCATACTTTCGCTGTTCATAACGGAAACAAGTTCATTCCGGTATATGTAACAGAAAACATGGTAGGTCACAAATTGGGCGAATTTGCTCCCACAAGAACATTCCGTGGTCACGGTGGTAAGAAGAACAAATAAAAGTAAAAGTTATGGGCGCACGTAAAAGAATAAGAGCTAATAGCATAAAAGAAGCAAGAAAGCAGAAAAGCTTCGCCATCCTCCGTAATTGTCCGACATCTCCAATAAAGATGAGACTCGTTGCTGACCAGATAAGAGGAATTGAAGTTGAAAAGGCTTTGAATATTTTGAAGTATTCCTCTAAGGTTGCATCACGCGATATCGAGAAGTTATTGATGTCCGCAATCGCAAACTGGCAGGCTAAGAACGAAGGCGCTAAGATGGAAGACGCAGGTCTCGTAGTAAAGGAGATCTATGTTGATTCCGGTAGAGTGCTCAAGAGAATCAAACCTGCTCCTCAAGGAAGAGGATATCGTATTAGAAAACGTTCTAATCACGTTACTTTAGTGGTAGGTAGCAAAGAAAATGAATTAGTAAAAGAAGAAAACGCATAATCTCATGGGACAAAAATGTAATCCAATAAGCAATAGATTAGGCATAATCAAAGGTTGGGATTCTAACTGGTACGGTGGAAAGAAGTATGCTGACAAACTTGCTGAAGACGCAGGTATTCGTAGATATTTGAATACTCGTTTAGATAAAGCCTCCGTCTCAAAGATTACTATCGAAAGATCTTTGAAGATGATAACCATTACAATCAGCACTGCACGTCCTGGTTTTGTAATCGGTAAGGATGGTGACGAAGTAAATAAGCTTCGCGAAGAATTAAAGAAAATAACTAACAAGGACGTTCAGATCAACATTTATGAAATCAAGCGTCCCGAACTTGAAGCAGAATTGGTTGCCAATACTCTCGCTCGTCAGCTCGAAGGCAAGATGGCTTACAGAAGAGCTGTAAAGATGGCTATCGCATCGACAATGAGAATGGGTGCAGAAGGCATAAAGATTCAGATCTCTGGTCGTTTGAACGGTGCTGAAATGGCTCGCTCGGAAATGTACAAGGAAGGAAGAACTCCTCTCCACACTTTGAGAGCAGACATCGACTACGCATTGGCAGAAGCAATCACCAAGACCGGTCTTCTCGGTATCAAGGTATGGATCTGCAGAGGCGAAAAGTACGGTAAGGTTGACTTGTCACCGAATTTCGGCAAGAAGGTTCAGTCACCTAAGGGCGGTAGCATGAATCCTAGTGGTAATAAAAGACAAAGAAGAACAACAAAGTAAAATCTGAAAGCTATGTTACAACCAAAAAGAACAAAGTTTAGAAAAGAGCAAAAGGGCAAAATGAAAGGTAATGCCCAGCGCGGCAACCAGATAGCTTTCGGTTCCTTTGGAATCAAAGCTATGGAGATGTGCCTCCTTACTGGTCGTCAGATTGAGGCAGCCCGTGTAGCTGTTACAAGAAAGATGCAAAGACAAGGACAGATTTGGATCCGAATTTTCCCGGATAAGCCAATCACCAGCAAACCAGCCGAAGTTCGTATGGGTAAAGGTAAAGGTGCTCCCGAAGGATTCGTAGCCAGAGTTACTCCTGGAAGAATTTTATTTGAAGCAGAAGGTATTCCTTTTGACCTCGCAAAAGAAGCCTTGAGATTAGCCGCTCAAAAACTTCCAATCAAAACAAAATTTGTCGTTCGTCGCGATTATGATTTTAACGAATAATACTACAGACAATGGAAAATAAAGAAATAGTAGGATTGACAACAAAGGAAATCGTTGAGAAGATTGCAACGGAAAAGTTTAATCTTAACAAGATGAAACTTAACCACGCTGTTTCTCCATTGGAAAATCCTCAGCGATTGAAGGAAGTGAGAAGAACCATCGCAAGGCTTAACACAGAGCTTCGCAAAAGAGAATTAACATCAAATAAATAAGGGCAGCCATGGAAGAAAGAAACTTGAGAAAAGAACGTATAGGTGTTGTCGTAAGCAATAAGATGGAAAAGTCTATCGTAGTTGCTGTAAAGCGTAAGGAAAAACACCCAAAATACGGTAAGTTTGTGAATAAGACCAAGAAGTTTGTTGCTCATGATGAAGAAAACAAATGCGACATAGGAGATACCGTTCTCATTATGGAAACTCGTCCGTTGAGCAAGAACAAAAGGTGGAGATTAGTAAATATAATTGAAAAAGTTAAATAGTCATGATACAACAGGAAACCAGATTAAATGTTGCAGACAACAGCGGCGCAAAGGAAGTATTGTGCATCCGCGTACTCGGTGGTACCGGAAAGAAGTATGCAACCATCGGCGACAAGATAGTTGTTACCGTAAAGAGCGCATTGCCGGGTGGCGACCTCAAGAAAGGTTCTGTCTCCAAGGCTGTTGTAGTGAGAGTGAAAAAGGAAATCAGACGTCCGGACGGATCTTATATCAGATTCGACGACAATGCTTGCGTTTTATTGACAGCTGCAGGCGAACTGAAGGGTACCCGTATTTTCGGCCCGGTAGCTCGCGAGTTGCGTGAAAAGCAGTATATGAAGATTGTATCATTGGCACCAGAAGTTTTATAAATCGAAATTACTATGACTCAGAAATTGCACATAAAGAAAGGGGATACCGTCTACGTAAATGCAGGCGAATCCAAGGGTCAGCAGGGCAGAGTTCTGGAAATCTTGAAAAAGAAGAACCGCGCCATCGTTGAAGGTGTTAATATGATATCAAAGCACCAGAAGCCAAATGCTGCTCATCCGCAAGGTGGTATTATTAAACAGGAAGCAGGAATTCATATTTCGAACCTTATGCTTGTAGATCCTAAGACTGGAAAGCCTACAAGAATCGGCCGCAAGAAAAACGAAGAAGGCAAGTTGGTTCGTTATGCTAAAAAGTCTGGAGAGGAGATTAAGTAATGGAAAAATTCGTTCCTACATTAAAGAAGAAATATCAGGAAGAAATAGTTTCTGCCCTGATGCAGGAATTCAATTACAAGACCGTAATGCAGGTTCCTAGATTGGAAAAGATAGTTATTAACGAAGGTTTGGGCCAGGCTATCTCCGACAAGAAGTTAATCGACATCGCTATCGACGAGTTGACAAACATCACCGGACAGAAGGCTGTTCCTACTACTTCTAAGAAGGATATTTCAAACTTCAAGCTGCGTAAGAAAATGCAGATTGGCGTTAGAGTAACCTTGAGAAGAGACAGAATGTACGAATTCCTTGAAAGACTCGTAGCAATCGCATTGCCACGTATCCGCGACTTACGTGGTGTAAACTACAAGTTCGACGGCAAGGGAAACTACACTTTGGGTGTAAACGAACAGATTATCTTCCCGGAAATTGATATCGACAAGATCAATAGAATTATGGGTATGGATATTACTTTCGTTACTTCGGCTAAGACCGACGAAGAAGGTTATGCACTTCTGAAACATTTTGGAGTTCCATTTAAGAATCTTAAAAAGAATTAATTAGTATGGCAAAAGAATCAATGAAAGCTCGCGAGGTCAAGAGACTCGCATTAGTAGAGAAGTACGCTGCTAAGAGAGCACAGTATAAGGCAGAAGGCAACTTCGAGGCTTTGCACAAGCTCCCGAAGAACTCGAACAAGATCAGACTGCACAATCGTTGCAGCCAGTCGGGTCGTCCGAAAGGATACATGCGCCAGTTCGGAATCAGCCGTATCGCTTTCCGCGAAATGGCATCTGCCGGATTAATTCCAGGTGTAAAGAAGGCTAGTTGGTAAACTAAATTTTTATTAATTAAATATTTTTGAATAATGACTGATCCAATTGCAGATTATTTGACCAGAATTAGAAATGCCGTAATGGCAGGACATAAGATTGTCGAAGTTCCTGGTTCTAACCTTAAGAGGGAAATCACTAAGGTGCTTTTCGAAAAAGGTTACATTTTGAATTACAAGTTCGAGGATATCGGTTATCAGGGAAATATTAAGATCGCTCTTAAGTATCATCCCGTAACGAAGGTATCGGCGATAAAGAAGTTAGAGAGAATTAGTAGGCCGGGTTTGAGAAAGTATGTTGATACAACCTCGATACCTAGAGTATTGAACGGTTTGGGTATTGCTATCCTTTCGACAAACAAGGGCGTCATGACCGACAAGGAAGCTCGTCAGGAGAACGTTGGTGGTGAAGTATTGTGTTACGTTTATTAAAAAATTAAGAAGATGTCTCGTATAGGAAAATTGCCGATTTCGGTTCCCGCAGGCGTTACGGTGAAAATAAGTGACGACAACGTAGTTACTGTTAAGGGTCCCCTTGGTGAATTGTCACAGAAGGTAGACTCTAACATCGAAGTTAAGTTCGAAGATGGTCATATCACTTTCGCAAGACCGAACGATGAGAAGGAAAACAGAGCTAAGCACGGATTGTACAGAGCTTTGGTTAACAATATGGTAAAGGGTGTTTCTGAAGGCTTCAAGACCGAACAGGAATTTGTTGGTGTTGGTTTCAAGGCTGAATCTCAGGGACAGATAATCGAAATGTCTCTCGGTTACTCGCACGCTATTCTCTTCGAAGTTCCGAAGGAAATCAAGGTTGAATGCAAGACCGAAAAGAGAGGAAACTCGACCCTTACTATGACAAGTATCGACAAACAGTTGCTCGGACAGGTTGCAGCTAAGATTCGTTCGCTGCGTCCACCTGAGCCATACAAGGGTAAAGGTATCAAGTTTGTTGACGAAGAGTTGCGTAGAAAGGCTGGTAAGTCAGCTAAGGTTTAATTCTTAAAATTTTAAAGATATGGCTTTTTCGAAAATAGAAAGAAGACTCAAGATAAAACGCAGAATCCGTAGAAACATATTCGGAACTGCTGAAAAACCAAGAATGTCCGTATTCCGTAGCAATCGTCAGATAAGCGTACAGATAATCGACGATTTGGCAGCTAATACTTTGGTTTCTGCAACTTCAAAGTGCAAGGAAATCGAAGGCGTAAAGGCTACCAAGTCAGAAAAGGCAGCTATGGTTGGTAAGTTGGTTGCCAAGATTGCTTTGGAAAAAGGAATCAAGGAAGTGGTTTTTGATAGAAATGGTTACTTGTATCACGGCAAGGTAAAGGCTTTGGCCGACGGTGCAAGAGAAGGTGGACTTAAACTATAATAAAGATATGTTGAATAACGCTAAGAAAGTAAAGACCAGTGATCTGGAATTGAAAGATAGATTGGTTAGCATCCAAAGGGTTACCAAGGTTACCAAGGGTGGACGTACCTTCAGTTTCTCAGCTATAGTAGTTGTTGGAAACGAAGACGGAATCGTAGGTTACGGTTTGGGTAAGGCCAGCGAAGTAACAACTGCTATCCAGAAGGGTGTTGAAGATGCCAAGAAGAATTTGATTAAGGTTCCTGTACACAAGGGAACAGTTCCTCACGAGCAGTCGGCTAAGTTCGGTGGTGCAAGAGTATGGATCAAACCTGCTGCATCGGGAACAGGCGTAAAGGCTGGTGGTGCTATGCGTGCCGTATTCGAAAGCGTGGGAATTACCGATATCCTTGCAAAGTCAAAGGGTTCGTCAAATCCTCATAACTTGGTAAAGGCTACTATCGCAGCATTGCTCGAAATGCGTGATGCAAACGAGGTTGCTTATCAGAGACAAGTGAACTTGGACAAAGTGTTTAACGGATAAAAATTATTTGTCATGAAGATTAGAGTAACGCAAATTAAAAGTATGATTGGCAGCACCCAGCGTCAGAAGAATACTCTCGCCGCATTGGGAATTAAGAAGATGCACAATCCTGTTGAACATGAAGCCACCCCACAGATTCTCGGTATGGTGGAAAAAGTTCGTCATTTAGTAAATGTTGAAGAAATTTAATAATTTTAAAGAAGATTTATTATGGATTTAAGTTGCTTAAAACCGGCAGAAGGTTCGATAAAAGATTGTAAGAGAATTGGCCGTGGACAAGGCTCAGGAAAAGGCGGAACCTCTACCAGAGGTCATAAGGGCGCTAAGCAGAGATCCGGTTACAAGAACAAGATCGGTTTCGAAGGCGGTCAGATGCCTATCCAGAGAACTTCACCAAAATTCGGATTTAAGAATAGAAACAGAATCGAATATAAAGGTATCAACGTTTCAACAATTCAGGCTCTCGTAGAAAAGAGAAACCTCGAGGTTGTTGACATCGAAACCCTCATTGACAATGGTCTTGTTTCTAAGCGCGATCTCGTAAAGATCCTCGGAAACGGTGAATTAACTTCCAAGGTAACAGTCAAGGCTCACGCATTCTCAAAGACTGCAGCTGAAAAGATTGAAGCTCTCGGAGGTACAATTGAAAAAATTTAATTTAGTATGAAAAGATTTTTTAGTACAATAAAGAATATATTCAAGATTGAGGATCTCCGTTCGAGAATACTCCTCACTCTTGGATTCATTCTTATTTACAGACTTGGAGCTCACATCGTTCTTCCCGGTGTAAACCCGAATGAACTGTCGGCCTTGTCGAAGCAGACTTCAGAAGGTGTTCTGAGCTTGTTGGATATGTTTTCTGGTGGTGCATTCTCCAATGCTTCTATCTTTGCATTGGGTATCATGCCTTACATCTCGGCAAGCATCGTTGTCCAGCTTTTGGGCATAGCAGTTCCATATTTCCAGAGATTGCAGCGTGAAGGCGAGAGCGGAAGAAAGAAGATCAACCAGATAACAAGGTTTTTGACCATCGCAATTCTTCTCATCCAGGCTCCATCGTACATTGCAAACTTGCGCATACAGTTGATGCATACTCCGGGCGCAATAATCGACGGCGGAATGTTCTTCACAATCTCATCGACGATTATTCTAACCGCTGGAACTATGTTCATTCTGTGGCTCGGTGAAAGAATTACCGACAAGGGTGTCGGCAACGGTATTTCGTTGTTGATTATGGTCGGTATCATAGCAAGGTTGCCTTACGCTCTCGCAGGTGAATTTGTCACCCGCTTCGAGCAGGCCGGTGGTGGACTTCTTGTCCTCCTTATCGAACTTGTTGTTCTGTTCATCGTGTTCGTGCTTGCTATCGCATTGGTACAGGCTGTACGTAAGATTCCGGTACAGTACGCTAAGCGTGTTGTCGGCAACAAGCAGTATGGTGGCGTAAGACAGTACATACCTCTGAAGGTAAATGCTGCTGGCGTTATGCCTATCATCTTCGCTCAGGCTCTTATGTTCCTGCCGATCATGTTTGCAGGTTTCAGCTCAGAGGGTGGCGGATTCATCGCTGCATTTGCCGATTATACTGGATTCTGGTACAACTTTACCTTCGCAGTGCTGATTATAGTCTTCACGTATTTCTATACAGCAGTGACTATCAATCCACGTCAGATGGCTGAAGACATGAAGAAGAACGGTGGTTTCATCCCAGGTGTAAAGCCAGGAAACAAGACTGTTGAGTTCTTGGATGACATTATGTCCAAGATTACATTGCCAGGTTCAATTTTCTTGGCAATCATCGCAATCCTTCCTGCTTTCGCAAGATTGCTTGGTGTCAACAGCCAGTTTGCACAGTTCTACGGTGGTACATCGTTGTTGATTCTGGTTGGTGTAATTCTCGACACCCTCCAGCAGATTGAAAGCCACTTGTTGATGCGTCACTACGACGGATTGACAAAGTCGGGAAGAATTAAAGGCAGAGGCTCTGTTTCTGCAATGTAACGATCTTTGATGATTTTTATAAAGTCTGACGACGAGGTTGAGTTGACACGAAAGAGTTGTCTTTTGGTGTCGAAGACCCACGCGATGCTCGCGGCTGAAATAGCACCGGGTGTAACGACCTCGAAGTTGGACAAATTGGCAAAGGAATTTATTCTGGATAACGGTGGCGTTCCGGGATTTCTCAACTACAACGGCTTTCCTAGCACCTTGTGTGTTTCGGTCAACGATGTGGTTGTTCACGGAATCCCATCAAGTCTGGAATTAAAGGATGGGGATATTGTTTCCATCGATTGTGGAGTGCTGATGAACGGCTTCTATGGAGATTCCTGCTATACCTTCGAGGTCGGTGAAGCCGAGCCGACTGTAAGGGCATTGTTGGTGTGTACAAAAGAATGCCTCTACAAAGGAATCGAACAGGCAGTAGCTGGAAATAGGATAGGAGATATTGGATGCGCCGTACAGAAGCATGCGGAATCCCACAGGTATTCGGTTGTCGAGGAGCTGGTCGGTCACGGTGTCGGACGTTTCTTGCACGAGGAACCTAGCATACCGAATTTCGGTAGGGCTGGCAAGGGCTTGAAACTTAAAGAACGGATGATTATAGCAATCGAGCCGGTTATCAATATGGGAAAACGAGGAATCGTTCAGGAGAGAGACGGATGGACAATAAGAACCAAAGATGGAAAACCATCGGCTCATTTCGAGCACACAGTGGTTGTAAAAAACGGTAAGGCAGATATTTTATCTGATTTTAGTTTAATTGAAGAAGTTTTAAAGAAAAAGAAGAATTAGTTTTTGTATGGCAAAACAACTTTCTATAGAATTGGACGGAACGATTATCGAGGCGTTGTCCAATGCAATGTTTAGGGTCGAGCTGGAAGGCGGACACATAATTACTGCCCACATTTCCGGTAAGATGCGTATGCATTACATCAGGATACTGCCGGGAGATAAGGTCAGGTTGGAAATGTCGCCTTACGATTTAACTAAAGGTAGAATAACTTTTAGATACAAATAAAAAACATTATAGAGATGAAAGTAAGAACGTCTGTAAAAAAGAGAAGTGACGATTGCATTATCGTCAGAAGAAAAGGAAGAGTTTACGTTATATGTAAAAAGAATCCTAAATTTAATCAACGTCAAGGTTAATATTAATAGTGTTTATAAATAAAATTAAAGAAATAGAATATGGCAAGAATAGCAGGTGTAGATGTTCCGAATAACAAGCGTGGCGTAATTGCGCTTACCTACATCTTTGGAATTGGTCGCAGCAGATCGGCAACGATACTTCAGGAAGCCGGTGTTGACGAAGACATCAAGGCAAAAGATTGGAACGATGAACAAATCGCAGCAATCCGTCAGGCAGTTGGAAAATACCGTCTCGAAGGTGAATTGCGTTCAGAAATTCAACTTAATATCAAGCGTTTGCAGGATATAGGTTGCTACAGGGGAATCCGTCATCGTCTTGGTTTGCCCTTGAGAGGTCAGAAGACTAAGAACAACGCAAGAACACGTAGAGGTAAAAAGAAAACTATTGCCAACAAAAAGAAATAAGTAAGATATGGCTAAGAAAGCAAGAGTAACAAAGAAGCGTGTAGTAAAAGTAGAGGCTACTGGCCTTGCACACGTTCATACTTCGTTCAACAACATCATCGTAACGTTGACCAATAACGAAGGACAGGTTATATCATGGTCTTCTTCAGGAAAGAATGGTTTCCGCGGAAGTAAGAAGAACACTCCGTATGCTGGACAGATGGCAGCCGAAGACTGCGGTAAGGTAGCATACGATTTGGGCCTCAGAAAAGTTAAGGCTTACGTAAAGGGCCCAGGTGCTGGTAGAGAATCCGCAGTAAGGTCGTTGCACAACATGGGTATCGAAGTTACCGAAATCATCGACGTAACTCCATTGCCACACAACGGCTGCAGACCTCCTAAGAGAAGAAGAGTTTAATTTTGGGTTTAGTGTTATTTTTAAAAGCAAAGAAAAATGGCAAGATATACAGGACCGCAAACTAAAATTGCAAGAAAATTTGGTGAACCAATCTTTGGCCCGGATAAGGTATTGGAAAGAAGAAACTTCCCTCCCGGACAGCACGGTTTTAACAAGAAGAGAAAGAAAGTTTCTGAATATGGTACTCAGCTTCGCGAAAAGCAGAAGGCTAAATATACCTATGGCGTTCTCGAAAGACAATTCCGCAACCTGTTCAAGAAGGCTAGCAGCTCTAAGGGCGTAACTGGTGTCGTTCTGCTTCAGTTGCTCGAATCGAGACTCGACAACGTAGTTTACAGACTCGGTATTGCTCCTACAAGAGTATCGGCTCGTCAGCTCGTTTCGCACCGCCACATTATGGTTAACGGTGAAATGTGCAACATCCCTTCGTTCTCGGTAAAGCCTGGTGATATCATTTCAGTTCGCGAAAGATCGAAGTCGTTGGAAATCATTACCAACAGCTTGAGCGGATTCAACCACAGCAAGTATCCGTGGATGGAGTGGGACGAAGCTTCAATGTCGGGCAAGTTCATGTCGATTCCTGAAAGGGAAGACATTCCAGAAAACATAAGAGAACAGTTAATTGTCGAATTGTATTCAAAATAAAAGGTAAGTAAATGTCAATTTTAGCGTTTCAAAAGCCAGATAAGGTAGTAATGCTTGAAGCTACCGATTTCTACGGAAAGTTCGAGTTCAGACCACTCGAGCCGGGTTATGGTATGACAATCGGAAATGCATTGAGAAGAATACTGCTTTCATCGCTCGAAGGTTTTGCAATTTCATCCGTAAAAATTGAGGGTGTTGATCACGAATTTTCAACAATACCCGGAGTAATGGAAGATGTTACTGAAATCATTCTCCAGCTGAAGCAGGTTCGTTTCAAGCAGCAGATTGAGGATGTCAACCACGAGAATGTTTCTGTTGTCATTTCTGGACAGCAGGAGTTCAGAGCTGGTGATATCGGAAAATTCCTTTCTGGTTTCAAGATTTTGAACCCTGATTTGCTCATTTGCCGTATGGAACCTTCAGTAACCCTCAAGATGGACTTGTCCGTTATTAAGGGTAGGGGATATGTTCAGCCCGACGAAAACAGAACTCTCGACGATACTATCGGCGTTATTCCAATCGGTTCGATTTTTACCCCGATTGTTAACGTTAAGTACTATGTTGAGAATATGCGTGTTGAACAGAGAACCGACTACGATAAGCTGATTATCGAAATCCAGACCGATGGTTCTATTCACCCGAAGGACGCTTTGAAGGAAGCTGCCAAGATTCTGATTCATCATTTCATGTTGTTCTCCGACGAAAAGATTACGTTGGATACCGATGAAAAGCACGAAAAGGATGAATTCGACGAGGAAGTTCTCCGCATGAGACAGTTGCTCAAGTCTCGTCTTGTAGATTTGGACCTTTCTGTTCGTGCGCTTAATTGCTTGAAGGCTGCCGAAATCGAAACATTGGGCGACTTGGTTCAATACAATAAGTCAGACTTGCTGAAGTTCAGAAACTTCGGTAAGAAGTCACTTACCGAACTTGAGGCTCTTCTTGATATGAAGAACCTTAGCTTCGGAATGGATACATCAAAATATAAGTTGGATAAGGAATAATACTTTTAGAAAATGAGACATAATAAGAAAGTAAATCATTTAGGAAGAAAGAGTGCTCACAGACAGGCTTTATTGTCCAATATGGCATCTTCTCTGATTTTGCATAAGCGCATCTTCACAACTGTAGCAAAGGCTAAGGCTTTGAGAGTTTATGTAGAACCTCTGATTACCAAGGCAAAGGACGACTCAACACATAGCCGTAGAGTTGTTTTCAGCTACCTCGAAAACAAGGAAGCTATCACCGAACTCTTCCGCAATGTTATAGTTAAGGTTGGCGACAGACCAGGTGGATATACCCGCATCCTTAGAACTGGCAACCGCTTGGGCGATAATGCTGAAATGTGTATGATGGAACTTGTTGACTACAACGAGAACATGCTCGGTGCAAAGGAAACTAAGAAGAAAGTTCGTCGTTCACGCAAGAAAGCTGCCGACACTACAGCAGAAGCTGCTCCTGCACAGGAAGAAAAGAAGGAAGAATAGTTTAATTTCCATCATAAAAAATGGGGATACTTGTATCTCCATTTTTTGTGTGTAAATACAGCACTTTTGTCATTCCGCAACCTTTAGCTCACGCAGCGAAGCAAGTAATGCAGAACGAACCGACTAAGGAACGTGTCGTGTGAGTTCGCTTATGCGGAATCTCCCATTACTACTCAAGGGAGATTTCGGATAGCCGTCTTCACACAGCTTTATGTACCATATCGCTGGTTCAGTCTGGCTTCCGAAATGACGACAGGCAATGAAAAAACTTAATTTAAATTAGAAGAAGTTTTATGGGACAAATAGCAAATGTACACGCAAGGCAAATCCTTGATTCTCGCGGAAATCCAACCGTAGAGGTTGAAATATATACAACTGGTGGCGCAGTAGGTCGTGCCGCTGTTCCAAGTGGTGCTTCAACAGGTGTTCACGAAATGCTCGAACTCCGTGACGGCGACAAGAGTCGTTTCATGGGAAAGGGTGTAATGCAGGCAGTTCGCAATGTGCAGACTACAATCGCAGAAGGCTTGCAGGGTTTGTATGTCGATGACCAGTTGGCAATCGACCGCGCAATGATAAACCTCGATGGAACAGCAAACAAGTCGGGACTTGGCGCAAATGCAATATTGGCAGTTTCGATGGCGTGCGCACAGGCTGCCGCTCAGGAACACGGAATGCCACTTTTCAGCTACATTGGCGGACTTGGTGCAAGGACTTTGCCTATTCCGATGATGAATATCCTCAACGGTGGCGCTCATGCCGACAACAAAATTGACATACAGGAATTCATGATTATGCCGGTTGGTGCACCTACTTTCAGCGAGGCACTGAGGATGGGAACCGAGGTTTTCCACAACTTGAAGTCGGTATTGTCGGCATCGAAGTACTCTACCAATGTTGGTGATGAAGGTGGTTTCGCACCGAACCTTGGCTCGAATGAGGAAGCCGTAGAGTATGTAATTAAGGCCATTGAGAAGGCTGGATACAAGCCTGGCGAGGATATTTACATCGCTCTCGATGCTGCAGCAAGCGAGTTCTACGATGCCGAAAAGAACCTTTATACTTTCGGTTCAAACGGCAAGTCGTTTACTTCGGAACAGTTGGTTGAATATTGGAAGCAGTGGACTTCGAAGTACCCGATTATTTCGATTGAGGACGGTCTGGCAGAGGACGACTGGGATGGATGGAAACTCCTTACCGATACCATCGGTGACCGCGTGCAGCTTGTAGGAGACGATTTGTTTGTTACAAGTCCCGTCCGTTTGGCAAAGGGAATTGATGGTGGCGTGGCTAATTCCATTTTGGTAAAGCTGAACCAGATTGGCACCTTGTCGGAGACTATGGAGACAATCAATCTTGCACAGCGCAATGCATATACGACAATTATAAGCCATCGTTCTGGCGAAACCGAGGACACTTTCATTGCCGATTTGGCAGTGGCTGTAAATTCTGGTCTTATCAAGACTGGTTCCGCTTCCCGTACCGATCGTATTGCCAAGTACAACCAGTTGCTTCGCATCGAGGAACAGCTTGGCGAAAATGCCAACTACCTTGGCAGAAATTTCAAGTTCGCAAGAGAATAAAAGTTTTAGGTTAATAATTGAAAGCGCGGATGGCTTAGGCTGTCTGCGCTTTTTTTTGATAATGAAAAATCTTCTATTCAAACCTCAAAAATTTTTCTTACATTTGCCATGTGTATAAAAGGTAATAATGTTTGCTTGTTCAGTAAGTTCGGCGAATGTATGGACATACCAGCAAAATAATTGTGGTGTGCTGGTATTTTGTTGAATATCAAGCATTTGTCCTTTATTTGTCATTCAATTTAAACTTTTAAAATTTTTAATATACATGAAAAGATTTTACATTCTAATCGTTTTTCTGACACTTCTAGTTTCTGGCTTATCCGCCCAAAATGCAGTGGTTTCTTCTGGCGGCGACTTTTCGGGGACAAATAGCTCGATAAGCTATTCGGTAGGTCAGGTGGGCTACAATGCCTACGATGGCAGCATACAGTTCAACGAGGGCGTGCAGCAGCCGTACGAGATTTACGACGTTACGGAAGAAGCAGTCGCCTTGCAGGATGGCAATTCAGACCTGCGTGGCACGACTGATATGGAAGAAATAGTCCGTAGCATCTCGCTGTCGGCCTATCCGAACCCGACCGACGATTTTCTGAACCTGGTTGTCGATGGTGACGACCTTGGCGCAATGAAATGCACGGTCTATGATGTTTCGGGACGGCAGATTTCGGAGCGTAGCATTTTCGTCGGTGAAACGCGTCTCGATATGGGCGGTCTGCCACCGGCGACGTA
>JAFZRE010000006.1 GCA_017620015.1 Bacteroidales bacterium
CAATGGATAATGAACAATGGATAATGAACAATGGATAATGAACAATGGATAATGAACAATGGATAATGAACAATGGATAATGAACAATGGATAATGAACAATGGATAATGAACAATGGATAATGGATAATGGATAATCATTGAATCTTCAAATCCTCGAATTTTCAACCATTAGCTCAACGAAGTTAATTTTCAAATTTTCTACTCATCTTCCAGAATTACAAGAAATATATCCTCATCCTCCTCCTTCATATAGTACTGCTCGCGGGCAAACTTTTCGAGTTCCTCCTTACCAGACATAAGTTCATCTAGACGAGTACTATTCTCAAGATTTTCCTGTTCGTAATACTTCTCGTTTTCACGCAGTTCGTGAAGTTTACTCATTTTCTCAAAACGGTCTATAAGGCTGAAGTCGTCGAAGAATGTTATCCAAACAAAAAACAGTGCTCCAACAATCCACATTGCATTTTTAACGGTAAAATCCTTGACTTTGCCGAATGCTTTCTTAATCTTTTCTTTCATATCTTTTCTTTTTTCTTCCATCAGCGCAAAATTAACACAAAAACCACTAGCTACACCAGAAATGAGCACATAGTTTTCAACAAGTTGATATTATTAAGGGCTTGATGGCTGACTGGCTAAAAGGCGAACAGGCGAACAGACCCAAAGGCTAAAAGGCCAAAAGGCTAAAAGGCCAAAAGTCCTGCAGTTTTTGCATAACGCTTGCTGGAGGGCAACCTGCCAGACTGGTAATCTGTCGAACTGTTAGACTGGTCTTCTGTTAGCCAACTAGCACCTCAATCTAAAATCGTAATTCGTAAATCGTAAATAATATTGTATTTTTGCACAGAAATTTATTCGTTATGACATACGACGAGATTCTAAACGATTTGAAGAACAAGATTTACAAGCCGGTGTATCTGCTATACGGCGAGGAGTCTTATTTTATCGACAAGATAACCGACTACATTGCCAACAATGTGCTGACCGATGCAGAAAAGTCGTTCAACCAGACAATTATGTACGGCAAGGACGTAAGCATAAACACCGTCATACAGGCGGCAAGACGTTTCCCGATGATGTCGAACTACCAGGTAGTAATCGTAAAGGAAGCACAGAACTTGAAGCCATTTGCCGACCTCGACGTATATTTTGAAAATCCGCTCAAATCCACAATCCTCGTCCTCGCAATAAAGGATACCCAAAAGCTAGACAAGCGTACCAAAGCTGTAAAACTGGCTGAAAAAATCGGAGCAGTACTCGAATCCAAGAAACTCTACGAGAACGAAATGATAAAATGGGTGTCGAACCTTGCAAAGTCGTACGAAATTACGCTCACACCCGAAGCACAACGCATGATGTTCGAGCACATCGGAGCCGACCTGTCACGACTCGATGGTGAAATGAAGAAACTCAAGACCGCCGTCAGCGACCAATCGACACCGATAGACGGCAAAACCGTCGCACAAAACATAGGCATCAACCGCGACTTCAATATTTTCGAACTGCAAAAAGCAATCGGAACAAAAAATGCACTGAAAGCCTATCAGATTACCGACTATTTTGCAAAGAACCCAAAAAGCACATACGTCGGAGTGGCAATAAAGCAGATTTTCGACTACTTTATGCGCATCATGAAAGTCCACTACGCCAAAGACAAGAGCCGCAACGGTCTTGCCGCCGAACTGGGCGTCAGTCCCTACTTTGTGGAGGAATACACACGTGCGGCTTCAAATTACCCTATCGGGAAAATTGTTAGCATCGTTTCATTCCTGCGAGAAGCCGACATCAAAAGCAAGGGCATGGACGGAACATACGAGGATGGCGACATCTATAAGGAACTAATCTTCAAAATAATGCACGTATGAATAAGGCGGTTTTCCTCGATAGGGACGGCGTGATAAACAGAGAACTCGGTCACTACTGCGAAAAGGTAGATGACTTTGAAATACTTGAAGGTGTCGGCTGTGCGATAAAAGTGCTGAAAGAAGCAGGATTCCTTGTGATTGTAATTTCCAACCAAGGCGGAATAGCAAAAGGACTATACACAGAAGCCGACGTCAACGCAATGCACAAAAAATTTCGCGATTACCTTATTGAATATGGCACCGACATTGACGACTTCTACTTCTGTCCCCACCACGATTCCATCAGCAAATGCCTTTGCCGCAAGCCCAACAGCCTGATGATTGAAAAAGCAATGTCTGTATATGACATCAATCCTGTATTGTCGTATATGATTGGCGACGGCAAACGCGACATCGAAGCCGCCGAACGCGCTGGGGTAAAAGGAATCCTCATAGAACCAAACTCTGGAATACTTGAAATCTGCAAACAAATAGCATCGGAATAATGGCACGACACATAATGCTAAACGGAACAATCATGCCTTCGGACAATCCTTGCCTGAGCTACGACAACCGAGGACTTCTGTGGGGTGACTCGTTCACCGTGAAACTTCGAGGAAATTCGTGCATAGTGTATGATTACAAAAACAACTTCCAGGGCATTTGCAAAATGGCAGAATCGATGGGCATGGAAGCTCCTGATTCTTTCAAGCCTAAAATTTTTGCAAACGACCTGCTACTGCTACTGAGGAAGAACCGCATATACAAGGAATTTGCAGCCACATTAACCATATTCCGCAACAGCATCGATACAAACAAAATAGCCAGCACAAACACATTCTCAACGCTTGTTTCGGTTGAAAGTTTGCCGCACGAGTTTTATAGTATCAACAAAAACGGAATTTTTACAGACATTTTCGACTCGTCAAAGGTAATTTCTGAAATAGCAAATCCTAATTTCTCCTACGAACTTATCAGCGGCAAGATGTTGGAAGAAAACGACTTGGACGACCTGATAATAACCGACAAGGACGGAAATTACGTACGGAGCTTACATTCCGATATTTTCTTCTTGAAAGACAAGTCGCTTATTTATGCATCAGGACACGAAAACTTTTCAATCAATGCAATATTCTCGTCAAGGATAATGCAGATAGCAAACAGCAAGTTAGGAATGGAAATTTACAAGTCGGAAGTAAACAAAAACAAGTTAAATGGCGTTGAAGGAATGTTTCTTGCCGACCCTGTGAACGGAATACGCTGGGTTGTGGGACTTGGCAGAGAAAGATTCTACATCGGAATGGCCAACGACATTGCCTACGAAGTTTACAACTACTACAAGGAAGAAATTGAAAGGCTAAAAGGCTAACGAAGGGCTAAAAGGCTAACAGGCAGACAGGCTAACAGACAATTCGACTGCAAGACAGATAGACTGTTCGACTGCAAGACAGATAGACTGTTCGACTGTAAGACATTAAGCCTGCAAGCCTGTTAGACTGCAAGCCTGTTAGACTGCAAGCCTGTTAGACTGCAAGCCTGTTAGACTGCAAGCCTGTTAGACTGCTCGACATCATCGAATCCGATCAATTGACCTTATCAAAGCCTCATCTTTTGCTATACCCCTTATTGCCAACGCAATGAATATAGCTGCAACAATAGGCAAAACAACAAGTATGCTGGTGTGATAGTTGGTGGCAAACTTTTCGGAAGCCTGATACAAGAAGAAAAATGCAAGTCCTGAACATCCGAGAGCCAGAATCAAATTGAATATGCAAATACGAATCTGCAAAACCCGATGACGATACATAAATATAGTCACAAGCAATATGAATACCACAAATGAAAGCAATATTAACAACGGCAAAGTAGAATAATGTTCTTCACCGAAATTAATACCATAAAGGCCCATTGAAATATCTGTAATACCGCTTTCGGTCTGCATTTCTAAACTTCCGAACGGAACGAAATAAAAAACTGACATGCAAATCAATGCAAGCAGCAGAAACAATGTTTGAATTCTCTGTATCATAATCCAAATTTTTCCGCAAAAGTAACTTTTATTTCCTTACAAAATCAACAGTCACATAATCTTTGCGAAAAAAAGAAAAAATTATTTGTCATCACAAAAAATAGTATTACCTTTGCACTCGCTTTTTCGGGGTGTAGCGCAGTCCGGTTAGCGCACCTGCTTTGGGAGCAGGGGGTCGCCAGTTCGAATCTGGCCACCCCGACAAAAGAACAGAAGCCTTCACAAGAAGGCTTTTTTTATTGGCAACTATAATTTGTTGACACATAATACTTTTTAAGCCTCTTCGTCATTCAGTAAGACAAAGCGAACAGCAAAAGGAACGTTGCTTGTGAGCCTGTCTATACGGAACGCTGCTTGCAGCCTCGCGAAACGAAGTGAGCAATCTCCTAATGATAGCCGCACTTCGACTACGCTCAGTGAGCGGCGACGACGCTCCACGTTCCGTATCGCGTGTATGTTCTGACTTGTGGAATGACGCCCCCTTTAATAACTTAATGATAATCTTATTGTTATAAAAATAACAATAATCAATCGAACATCAAACTACACTTTTTATTTTAGATCGTCACATTTTTATGAAAACAAATAATATTGTGTAACTTTGCGCAAAATTTCACGGAACAATGAAGAACAAAAAGGTAATAGTCCCAATTATAATAATATTAGGCGTACTGCTTATCGACCAGATTCTAAAAATTTGGGTAAAAACACACATGACGATAGGCGAAGAAATCCACATTTTTGGAGACCGCGTAATGCTGAAATTCGTCGAGAACCCCGGTATGGCATTCGGAATGGAATTCGGTGGCAACTGGGGGAAACTCGCACTCAGCATATTCAGGATTCTTGCTGTCGGCGGACTGATTTGGTATCTTGTGGTACTTATCAAAAAGAAAAGCAATCTGTTCATAATCTCTTGCATATCGCTGATAATTGCTGGAGCTGCCGGTAACCTCATCGACTGCGCTTTCTACGGACTTATGTTCAACGAAAGCTACGGACAACTTGCCCAATTATTCCCCGATGGTGGTGGATATGCAGGTTTTCTCGCAGGAAATGTAGTAGATATGTTCTATTGCCCAATAATAAGATGGGGAACGCCGCCCGACGAATCCATTTTTTTCCGCCCTATTTTTAACGTAGCAGACTCGGCAATAACAATTTCAGTGTTCCTGATGATTATCTTCTACAAGAAATTATTGCCAAAGGAAGAAAAGACACAGCCTACCGAAGATAAAGCAGAATAATGAAAGTTCCGTTTTTCAGATTCGACTGGTTCTTCCAAGAAAACCGCAGACAGATAATGTCGGTTCATGAAGAAATCATGTCGTCGGGACGATACGTTCATGGAGATTATACACAAAGGCTTGAAGAAAAACTTGCCGAACTTTGCACCCGCAGGTTTGCAGCAACTACAGGCTCCTGCACTGATGCGCTTTTCTTTGCACTGCAAGCAGTTGGAATAAAGGATGGAGATGAAGTGATTGTACCGCCGTTCTCGTTCGTAGCGACATTAGATTCGATTCTCAGATGCGGTGGCGTGCCAGTATTTGTTGACATATCGCGCGAACACTTTATGCTCGACATCGACAAACTTGAAGATGCCATCACACAGCGCACCAAAGCAATTGTACTGGTACAGCTTTTCGGGCAATGCCATCCGCAACAGGAAACAATCCACAAAATAGCGCAAAAGCATGGTATTCCGCTGATTATAGATGCGGCTCAAGCTGTAGGAATAAAAAACAACGGTATTTCTGCCGCAAAAGTCGGCGACATTGCCTGCATCAGTTTCGACCCCACAAAAATCGTATCGGCATACGGCACTGGCGGTGCAATCCTTACTGACGACGAAAATACATACACAACAATAAAAAAACTTGCCAACCACGGACTTAGCAACGGCATTTCTGAAATTTCAGGCTACAACAGCAAGATTTCCGAATTGGAAGCGGCATACATTCTTCTTCAGATTGAAAAGTTACCGCAGACAATGGCAAGGTTGAATGAAGTCGCAGAAAAATACTTGTCACAACTTGATGTAGTAGAAGAAATTGCACTTCATCAAAAATATTGCACAGAACCCAACTGCCACAAGTTTGTAATCAGCACCGACAAGCGCGACGAACTTCGCAATTATCTGGAAAACAATAACATTGAAACGAAAATCCACTACGCAAAATTATTGTCGGAACAGAAAATTCTTGCAGGACGCAAATTCTTAAAACACAACTTGTCGAATGCAGAGAAAGCGTCAAGGCAAGTATTGAGTTTGCCTATTTATCCCAACATAACCTACGAAGAAATTTCATACGTCTGCCAGTACATAAAGGCGTTCTTTTGCAAATCCGCCCACTGAGCCAAAACTTCCCGCCCACTGCGTCGTACTGAGCTTGCCGAAGTAAGCGTAGTCGAAGTGAAGGACACGGAATCTCATTATCGACCCTTCGACAGGCTCAGGGTACTATTGGAGCAAATCAGGGTGCGAACAATACACAAAAAAACAGTCATAAATGAAACTAGTTCGTTGCCGATAATCATAAATATTGTACTTTTGCAATCTAAGTCATAAGAATATGTCGAAACACAAATATATCAAAGAAAACAAGTTAAAACAAACAGCATTAGCCACACCGACCGTTGTTTCTACGCCAAAGACAAAAACAGGCATTATCCCGATCATAATACTTGCCGCAGTTTCAATAGGATTGTACATCAACACCTTGCGCAACGACTATGCACTTGACGACTCGATGGTGCTAATCCGTAATTCGTTCACACAGCAAGGCGTTTCGGGCATAGGCGACATTTTCAAGTACGACACGTTTACAGGCTTCTGGGTGTTCAACGACAGTACACGCACCGTGGAACAAATTGTCAAGGAAAAGAAACTGCTTGCCGGTGGCCGCTACCGTCCATTGTCGCTTGCTACGTTTGCCATCGAAATTCAACTTTTCCCTGATGATTTTCTCGATGAAGAACATGATGATGGTTTTTACGATGAAAACGGCATTCGTGTTGGGAAGGGCTGTCCCGCCATAAACCACGCTATGAATGCAATATACTATGCGCTCACAGTAGTTTTGCTATACCTCATATTGGTGCGGCTTTTCCCTCGCAAGGACGATTCGTGGTGGTTCTCAATCCCATTCATTGCCACTATGCTTTTTGCATTCCATCCTATTCATACAGAGGTGGTTGCAAACGTTAAAGGTCGCGACGAAATCCTGACCTTGCTCGGGTCATTAGCGGCTTTGTGGTGGTCAATCAAGTACATCGACAGCAAAAAGTTGTACTACCTTGTACTTTCGGGACTTGCATTGCTTTGCGGACTTTTCTCAAAGGAAAATGCAATCGTCTTCCTTGCAATAGTACCGCTTACCTTATATTATTTTACAAATGCAAAATGGAAGGAAATCGGCAAGGTGATGATTCCTCTAGTGTTGGCTTCGATAGCATTTCTGGCAGTTCGCGGAATGGTACTCGGATGGGAACATACGGAACAGACCAAAGAACTTATGAACGACCCGTTCATCAATATGACGGTCTCGGAACGCTACGGAACAATATTCGTAACACTGCTGATGTATATCAAGTTGCTGTTTATCCCCCACCCACTAACCTACGACTACTACCCGTGGCAGATTCCCAAAACAGAACTTACCGATGGTGTTGCACTGCTCTCGTTAGTAATATATTTGGCATTAGGAATTTATGCAATTTATGGTATGATTAGGAAAAAGAACATCGCTTCCTATTCTATTCTTTTCTTCTTGATTCCGCTGGCACCAGTCTGCAACATTTTCTTCGCAGTGGGAACACTTATGAACGAACGTTTCGTTTTCATCTCGTCCATCGGATTCTGCCTGCTGGTTGCCTGGTTCTTTGCCGAAGTGTTGCCAAAACTCGTGAAAAATATCTCGACGGCAAAATATGTCACAGGATTTGTCATTTCGTTAGTGCTATTCGTTTTTGCACTTAAGACAATCACCCGCAACGCCGACTGGGAAAACGACACCGTCCTTTTTACCACCGACGTTGAAGTGTCGTCGATGTCGGCAAAAGGCAACTGTGCCGCTGGCGGACGTCTCCTCGAACAGGCTCAGTCGAAGCAAGTGAAAGACAATGACAAGGAACTTCACGACGCACTTTGCGAAAAGTCAATCAAATACCTAAAGAAATCGAACGAAATATACGCCAGCGACGGCAAAAAGGACTCGAAGAAGCATAGTTCCACCGCAGTCTACAGCGATGCGATGAACCTGTTAGGCAACGCCTACTTCGAAATAGGCGACATTGCAAACGCTCTCGACTCATATACGAAAATTATTACCGCATTTCCAAACCACGACATTGCAAACGGCAACATACACGTCGTACTTATGCAAACTCCCGGAATGCTTCGCAACAAGCTTACCACATCTACCGTACCCGAACTTCTCGAAGTACTTGGCACCCTAATAAAAGTAAAGCCAGATTGCGGAGAAGCTTACTATGTACTGGGCGTGCTATACGGACGCGAACTAGGAAATATGGAAGCTTCAATACAATGCTTCGAGAAGGCCGAGACCTGCAAATTTGAAAAGAATGCTTCATACTACAAGGACTTGGGCGTGGCATATGGAATTTCGGGCAACTACGCAAAATCAATACCCGCCCTTGAAAGAGCAATCGAACTCGACCCCGACGACGACCTTTCATACACAAACCTTGGTTACACCTATATGAACCTCGGCGACAATGCAAAGGGGCAAGAATACATAAGCAAGGGAGAAATGTTAAAACAGAAAAAAGCAGAAAATGATAAAAAATAAAAAGATAGTTGTCGTACTTCCCGCCTACAACGCAGGACAGACGCTCGAACAGACCTACAACGAAATTCCGTTCGACATTGTTGATGATGTAATACTTGTCGATGACTTCAGCCGCGACAACACGGTGGAAGTCGGTCAAAAACTTGGCATCAAGAACATCATAGTCCACGAAAAGAACAAAGGCTACGGAGGCAACCAGAAGTCGTGCTACAACAAGGCATTGGAACTTGGTGCCGACATTGTGATAATGCTCCACCCCGACTACCAGTACACACCGAAGTTAATCGAATCGATGTCGTACATAATTGCCAACGACGTTTACCCTGTGGTTCTTGGTTCGCGAATACTTGGCCGTGGTGCACGCAAAGGCGGAATGCCGCTCTACAAGTACTGGTTCAACCGAATGCTTACATTCACGCAGAACCTGCTTATGCACCAGAAACTGTCGGAATACCACACCGGCTACCGCGCATTTTCGGCAGAAGTGCTTCGTGCAATCAACTACAACGTCAATTCCGACGACTTTGTATTTGACAACCAGATGCTTGCACAGATTTTCTTCGCAGGCTACGAAATTGCTGAAGTGACCTGCCCAACCAAGTATTTCAAGGAAGCAAGTTCGATAAATTTCAGACGCAGCTGCAAATACGGATTTGGTGTCATACACACTTCGTTCCTATACTTTTTCAACAAGATACACTTGTGTAAGAGCAAGATTTTCAAAAAATAATATTCATATTTGAAAAAAATATTACCTTTGTGACAATGAAAAGGTATTTTGCAATATTATCACTCGCTTTGCTTTTGTCATTGTCGGCATCGGCACAGTTTTTCCAGAACTCTGTGGTAAAAATACAACCGTTTAAAGCACTTGTGCTAAATCCGAATATTGGTTTCGAAAAGCCTTTCCATAGGAATTTCAGTGTCACAGCCGAACTTACATACAAATTTGCTTGTGTGTACAATAATGGTAACGAGTGGAGTCTCTTTTCCGGTTGCAAAGGCGGTGAGATTTCTGTTGGCGCGCGTGGTTACTGGGGCAAGGTCAACAAACATTTGGTCGAATTCGACCAGAAGGCTCCTTTCGGATGGTATGGTGAAATGCAGATAGCATATAAGGGAATGAATATTGATTCGTATCATGCTGGTTCTTTCAGTTCAACATATAGTTATGTGGAGGATGTCGCAATAAATGATATAACATCAGTTTATCGAATTGGATATCAATTTAATGCTGGCAACAGAATAGCATTCGACTTGAATGTCGGATTCAACTTCCATTGGCTGACCTCATGGCGTCATGATGTAATCTCAATTGACGAAACGAATCCCGAAGTAATTGACAATGCAGGCATACGTCCTGGCGATGTTTTTCGTGAAAGTGACCAACGTTTCGGCTTCGTATGCCAGTTCGCATTGGGCTATTACATACGTTTCAAGAACAATCGGTAATAACATCATAAGAATGTGCGACCTCACCGAGGTCGGTTTGTATCATTTTTATCATCTATAAAAATATAACCTCTCCGGGGTCTATTTTTTTACATCATAGGCGACCTTGGAAAGGTCGTATTTTTATAGAATAGTTGTTCATCGGAAACAACGACCTCAGCGAGGTCGTACAGATTTTTTGTTTGCAAAACCGAAAAAAGTATTAGTTTTGCAAAATGATGAGAAAGTATTTGACCATATTGCTTGCTGTTATGGCTTTTTCGGCATCGGCAGTGGCACAGATTAAAGACTCGTGCATAAACGTTTGGCAGTGCGAAATAAACTACGCCTACCAGTTTTCGCTAACCGATATGAAAGCTACTTACGGCAGAAATCCTTCGACCATGGGACTAGGATTGTCATTCAAGACCAAGCACAACTGGATTTTTGGATTCGAGGGAAGTTACCTCTGGGGCGGATATGACGATGGTGGCGTACCTATCCTGCGCAACATTATGACGCAGTCTGGAAACATAATAAATACATACGGTGAATACGGCACGGTATTGATGACACAATCAGGATTTTATACTGGTGTCAAGTTTGGACGAGTTTTTGCATTCAACAAGCCAAATCCCAACTCGGGAATAGTCCTGAATATTGGCGCAGGCATACTCGAACACCATATCCGCATCGAAAACCGCTCTAACAATACTCCACCTGTGCTTGGCGACTACAAAAAAGGCTACGATGGTCTTAGAAATGGTATTGCTTTACGCGGATTCATCGGTTATCAGTTTTTGAGCAGTAAGAAGCTACTGAATTTTTATGGAGGCGTAGAATATACATTTGCCTGGACAAAATCGCGCCGCAACTACGATTTCAACCTGCATGGCAAGGATAATACCCAGTACCACGATTCAATGATTGGAATCCGCATCGGATGGATATTGCCAGTTTATCGTCATGCGCCTGAGGAATATTACTACTATTAACGATGAAATTCTTCTATTTCCTTTGCATTCGCGCTTATTTTCTTGCTGTTAGGTTGGCAGCACCGTTTAACCGCAAGGCAAAACTGATGGTGTCGGGACGCAAGGACTGGGAGAAAAATCTGCGTGCGAAAATTGAACCTGGACAGAAATATGTGTGGTTTCACGCGGCTTCGCTTGGCGAATTTGAGCAAGGTCGTCCGCTAATAGAACGCTATAAGCGCGAAGGAAAGAAAATCGTGTTAACTTTTTTCAGCCCGAGCGGCTACGAGGTTCGCAAGAACTACGATAAGGCCGACATAGTCTGCTATCTTCCGTTCGACAGCAAGCGCAATGCACGGAAATTCATCGAAATAATAAATCCAGAGTTCGCAGTTTTTGTAAAATACGAGTTCTGGTACTGCATGATACGCGAACTTGCACGGCGAAAAATAAACGTATATCTCATTTCAGGAATTTTCCGCAGCGGACAGATATTCTTCCGTCCGTGGGGAAAGTTCTACCACATGGTTCTTACCGATTTTGCATGGATGTTTGTGCAGGACGACAATTCCAAGAATCTGCTTGAGTCGGCTGGTGTGAAGAGTATTTCGGTTTGCGGTGATACGCGCATCGACCGTGTTTATCAGATTTCACACGAGGAGTACGAGAATGAATTCCTGCGCGAATTTTCGCAGTCGGGCAATGTTATTGTTTGCGGTAGCACCTGGCCACCCGACGAAAAGATTATTTCGCAGTATGTCAACTCACACGACGACTTGAAAGCTGTGATTGTTCCTCACGAGATTCACGAGGAGCACCTCTGTGCAATCGAAAAAATGCTCGGAAAGCCGCTTGTGCGCCTTTCAAAGTGCGAAACTGCCGATGCATCGCAACTTTCGTACATAATTGTCGATTCTATGGGAATGTTGTCGAAGATGTACCGCTACGGACGGCTTTCGTATGTGGGCGGAGGCTTCGGTGTCGGAATTCACAACACTCTCGAGGCTGTGGTTTATGGTATTCCTGTGATTTTCGGACCAAACTACCGCAAATTCAAGGAAGCATTTGATTTGATAGGTTGCGGAACTGGCTTTTCGGTTTCGTCGTACGACGAGTTTTCGTCAGTAGTTAAAAAACTGCTTACCGACGATGCAAAATATTCCGATTCGTGTGCTCAGGCAAGAGCATACGTAGAAAAATCCGTGGGCGTTTCCGATTTCATTTACAACAAGATAAACGAATTGCAATGAAAAAACTCAATGTTGCCATCCGATTTGCATTGTGCCTACTGTCGGCTTTGCTGCTGAGTACAGGCTGGTTCAACCTGCACATACAGTGGCTGGTGCTTGTGGGCTTCGTCCCTATGCTTATACTTATGCAGAATATCATTGATGAGAACGGCAAGCACGGCGGAGCAAAGTTTTTCGGCTATTCGTACCTGACATTCGTACTTTGGAACCTCATTACGACTTGGTGGGTTTACTTTGCAAGTCCTGCCGGCGTATTTATGGCTGTGCTTGCATCGTCGTTGCTAATGGCACTGACAATGAGGATTGTATATGCATTGTGGAGGCGCGGTGGTGAAAAGGTTGGACTTATTGCATTTGTGAGCTGTTATGTGGCTTTCGAATACTTGTTTATGAACAGCGAGATTGCTTGGCCGTGGCTTGTGCTTGGTAATTCGTTTGCCAACGATGTGATGTTTGTACAGTGGTACGAATTTACTGGACATCTGGGTGGTTCGGCTTGGATATTGATTGTGAATGCTCTGTTGTACAAAATGTTGACGGTTAGGTTGAAAAAAGAAATGATGACCTTGCCTCTTGCTCTTTCTACGACCCTGCTCATTTTTGTCCCGATAATTTCTTCCGCCATACGTTACTATACATACACTGAAAAGGAAAATCCGCAGAATATTGTTGTAATTCAGCCGAATATCGACCCGTGGGGCGAAAAGTTTGACGAGAATACCTTCGGTTCGCAGATTGAAAATATACTCGATATAGCCGCTACCTATGGCAATGCCGAAACCGATTATTTTATCGCACCCGAAACTGCATTGAACAATACCATTCAGGAAGACTATATGCAGGGCAATTCGTCGCTTGTGACGGTGCGCAAGTTTATGGCGGACTATCCGAAAGCCAAGTTCATCGTTGGTGCGACCACTTTCAAGGTCTATTACCACAAGAATGGTGACAAGGCCTACGATGGTACTTCCATCACCGAAACCGCCCGCGAAATCGGCGAAAACGACCACTACGACATCTACAATGTCTCGATGCAGGTCGATTCTGGTCCCTATGTGCAAATTTACCGCAAGAGCAAGCTGGTTCCCGGTGCCGAAATACTTCCGTACATAAAAGTTTTCGGCTTCCTCAGCGACCTTATGACCGACCTTGGCGGAATGAGTGGCAGTCACGGACGACAGGAACATCCGACAGCGTTTACAAACGATGTAAGCGGAGTAAAGGTCGGTGTGCCAGTGTGCTACGAATCGGCATTTGGCGAACATTGCAGTGGCTTTGTAGAGGATGGCGCACAAATGATTTTTGTCATCACCAACGATGGCTGGTGGCGCGACACTCCCGGTTATCGTCAGCATTGCAGTTTTTCGCGTCTGCGTGCCGTTGAGACACGCCGCAGCATTGCAAGAAGTGCAAATACGGGCATAAGCTGCATCATCAATCAGCGTGGCGATGTAGTTGAATCACTCGGCTGGTGGCAACGCGGTGGCATTGCAGCAACCATAAACGCCAACGACAAGGTTACTTTCTACTCCAAGTACGGCGACTACATTGCACGTATGTGCTGCTTGGTGTCGGCAATACTTATTCTGATGCAGATTGTTGCGGGAATTAGGAGAAGGTTGAAAAAAGAATAAGACGAACACTCTTTCTGCCCCCCAGGTCATGCTGAACTTGTTTCAGCATCTGGAAATAATCATTCGTTTTTTGCACATATCTTAATTCCCTGCCGTTTTATATACCCCCCCCATTCGTATAATAATATCTCAAAGATATAGTTATAAATAGAATTATGCTTATATTTGCGGAAAGTTTAACATAGATTAGTTATGAAGAAGATTGCTTTGATTTCGCTTTTTGTAGTGTTGAGTACGGTTTTGTTTGCTCAGAATTGGTTACGTGATGGTGCAACCTGGACATTCGACGACCAGCAGGAATTTACTTATCAGGCACACGGATATGATAAATATACAGTAGTGGGAGATACTGTTATAAACGATACGGCAGCAAAACAGATTCTCCATAAGACCGTAAGTTATATGGGAACAGAATATGGAGGAAATGTTCCATCAATTATTGTACACGAATCCAATTCAAGGGTTTACTATTGGGACGGAACTAAATTTGTGCAGATGTACGACCTAAGTCTTAATGTTGGTGATACACTTGATATATATTCCTTCAATTATGATAGTGAACTTTATGATTCAGTTTCGCCTTTCGTTGTGGATTCGGTATATATTGAGAATATCAACGGTGTCGATTTGAAGGTGCAGGAATTTTCTTGCACGATGTACGGACTATACGGCGAGAATAATGAGATTTACAGCGAGAAAATAATAGAAAGGATTGGAAGCGAGAAGAGTTTTTTCTATCATCCGGAATGTCCTGGCGATGTGTTTGTATATACAGGTCTTAGGTGCTACAACGACGATGAAGTGTCGTACAGAAGTTATATGTGGAATCATTACGAATGTGACGAACGAATTGACGAAAGTCCAATCTTCAGTACAAACTGGATATGGAGTATAGGTTTGTTTTCATACGGCCATATTTTTCCATACGACAATATTATTTCATGCGGCAGTTACTATATGAAGCTTGTCGATGAGCATAATTCCAATTTCAAGTTGATGATGTCAGCCGATGCAAACCACGAAAACTGGACTGATGGTGGCTATATGTATTTCTACAACGGCAAGGTTTATTATCTTCGCAGTGCTGGCGCCGAGCGTGTCCTGCTGTACGACTTTACATTGGAAGAAGGCGATGAATTCTATGTAGATGCGCTTCAAACAAATCTTGTTGTCGATTCGGTTGGAAGCATGACAGTTGGAAACAGCCAAAGGAAGACTTTGTTTCTGTCAACAACGGGACGTCAGGTTGTATGGTGCGAAGGCATTGGTTCTCTCAGCGGACTGCTTAACAACTATGGTGACATTATGTTTAATGGTGATTCAGAAGTGTTGCTTTGTGTACAGAACAATGATGAAACCTTATATCACAATCCACGATTCGAAGAATGCTATATTTCAGCCAAATTGCAAACAAACTATATGCAGTCAATCAGCATATACCCCAACCCCACACCGGGTATCTTCCGCATTTCTACCGACGGCAAGGACGGTAGAGCCGACATTTACGATTCGCTGAGCAGGAAGATAACAAGCATCGAAAGCCTTGGCGATGGTGCCGAAGTCGATTTATCTGGCTATGGCAAGGGCATTTACTTGGTGGTGTTTGACATTGATGGGAAGTTGGTTGATAAGAAAGTGGTGATAGAATAGATTTATTCTAGCTTTAATACCTCATCTTAAACGCACCAGAAAAATAGAAATGTCCCTGCACACCAATTACTTGGTAATGCTTATTGAAACTACCAAACAGCGACACACCAATTCCCATATCGTATAGGAACTTGAATGTTGTCTGCACTTCCACATGTCCACCGATGGTGTTCTTTACTATCGAACCAGTTGGATAATCGGGATTTGGGATCCAAGCTATCGCCCAGGCAGGACCTATGAAAAAGCCAAAATGATACCATCTGCCTTCGAAACGAAGTCCGGCTCCAGCATGTATGTCGTTTAACTGATGCATTGCTCGGATTCCTCTCAGGTTGGGGTTGTACCAGCTTTCAAAGAAGAAATTTTCACCTGAAAAATGCCAGCCAACATTGAAATACACAGCCTTGTAACGGAAATGGTAAGCCAATGCCATAGTCCTGTTCAGACCTCTTTCCCCGTATGACGGCTCGTAGTTGATTTTGTAGCTCACACCAATACCGAATGTCAGCCAGTTGCTGCCCTGCTTGTAAATCTTGTCACCATACTGAACCTCACCGAACATCTTGTCGTACTTCGATTTGTCCTTGGTTGCACGAGGTTTTGTATTGTCGGTCTGTGCGACAAGCAACAATGTGCATATTGTAAGCAATATTGTGAGCAGCAGTCGTTTATTCATTTGGCAAAAATCCTTGTTTTTTCAGTACATCAAGCAGACATTTCGATGCCTGTTCGTTGCCTTCCTTTGTGTATCTTACTTCTGCAAAAACTTGAGCAAGCGTCTGTTTATTGTTCTCGGCAACGAATTTTTTGTTCGATTCAAGGCTTTCGGTCTCGGCATAAATCCTATCGATGTCAGCCTTGTCAAAATTATGATAAGTCTCACGATGAACTATCGCCTCGAGCGGAAGCCGTTCGGTAAGTGGCAATTGCTGTTTCGGGTATCCCATTGTTACTGTTGCAACAGGAACAACGCCCTTCGGAAGTTTCAGAATCTCAATAATCTTGTCGGCATTGTAGATTACCGTACCTAAATAGCAAATTCCCAATCCGTTGCTTTCGGCTTCGAGGCAGGCATTCTGCGCTGCAATTATTGCATCGGTGGCAGCTGTCATAAAGGTCAGGAAATTGTCGAATCCAGCCTTAGCATTCCTGTTCTCACACCAGATTTTAAAGCGGTTGATGTCGGCGCAGAATGTAAGCACAGCCTTTGCGTTGGTTATTGCAGGCTGGCAGAAGTGCGTTGGTGCCAACTTTGCAATCATTTCCTTGTCGGTGTTGACAATAATGCTGTAAATCTGCATGTTGCCAGTGTTCGATGCCCTTGATGCCGCTTCGAGAACCTTGTTCAAAACGCTTTCGGGAATTTCCTTGTCGGCATATTCCCTTACCGATACGTGGTCGAAAATTTCCTTTACCATAATTATTTCAACTTTTCTGCTATTACCTTATTAAGTATTTCTGTCATGTTTTTGCCCATAGTGCGAATCTGCTTAGGCACAATGCTTTCAGCGCTCATACCCGGAATTGAGTTCACCTCGATGAAATATGGTGTCCCTTCCTTGATAATGAAGTCGATACGCACGATTCCGCTGCAACCTATAATGTCGTAGATGCGCGAAACGGCTTCCTGCACCTTGCGTGTTTCGTCGTCGCTGATGCGGGCAGGTGTTATTTCGTTGGTGACACCTGGTGTGTATTTTGCTTCTGTGTCGAAATAGTCGTTCTTGGTGGAGATTTCCGTTACGGGGAAAACCTGCTCGTAGTCGGCAGTCTTGAGTACGCCGCACGAAACTTCGGTTCCCTTGATGTATTCCTCGACTATAATGTTTGTGTCCTCGGTACGAGCCAAGTTTATTGCATCGATGAACTTGTCCTTTTCGTAAACCTTTGTAACACCAAAACTTGAGCCTGCCGTTGCTGGCTTTACGAAGCAAGGCAGACCTACTTTTTCTATGATTTCATCAACATCGAAAGGATTTTCGCCACGGATTATTGCCATCTTAGCCATTGCAATGCCCTCATCGGCAAGCATTTTCTTTGCGGCAATCTTGTTGAAAGTTATCATCGACGAGAAAACATCGCAAGCAGAATATGGTATTCCAAGCATATCGAGCCAAGCCTGCACCTTTCCGTCCTCGCCGGGTGAACCGTGGAGAGCAAGGTAAGCATAGTCGAATTTTGTCGGTTTGCCTTCGATTTCGGCGGCAAACTTATTGAGGTCAACGCTGTATTCCTTTCCGTTGAAAATGCAGAAGAAACCGTCTTTTCTTACATCTACGAGGTAGGCGTTGTAAAGATTCCTGTCGATGTTTTCAAGAATCTGGCTTCCCGAATTGAGGCTTATCTGACGTTCAGAAGTGTAGCCTCCTGCCAATACTGCAATGTTTTTCATTTTATTTTTTCCTTATCTTTAGTTTTTGTCCAACTCTTAGTTTTGATGGGTCTATACCATTTAACCTTATTATATCGTCAGCAGAAACTCCGTTGTACTTGGCTGCGATTTTTGCAGGCGTATCTCCCTGCTGAACAGTATAATATTCGTATGCAGGGTCGAGTTTCTGCGGAGTAGTGCTACCCGAATTTGTTGTTGTCGGTGTCGTAGCCTTTGGCGCACCCTTAGTATAGATTTTCAGTTTCTGACCTATCTGCAGCCTGTCGCTGTAGAGTCCGTTCCAACTCTTGATGTTAGCGACGGTCACACCATAGCGTTTTGCAATGCTTCCAAGCACATCGCCCGACCTTACGGTGTAGATAGTGGCGTTTGTTCCTGCCGGCTGTCCCGACGGGACTCCATACTTGCTGTCAGAAATAGCCTGAGTGATTTTCTGCTTGCTAAACATTACCGAGTCCTGGAAATTGTAAATTGAATCTTCAAGCTCCATGAATTTGCTGATGTACTTGCGTTGCATTTTCAACGGATAATTCTTGTTGATAGCAGGAACAATGTCAAGTTTGTACTGAGGATTGAGTTCGCGCGATTCCTCGACAGGAATACCCAATACCGAATCCAACTGGGCAAAATGCAGCTGCTTCTTGACCATTACGGTATCAACATCCTCGAAGAAGTCAATTTTTTCTGGCTTGAAATTGTGCAAGTCGTGATATTCAAACATATACATCATAGCGATGAAACCAGGCACGTAATTACGGGTTTCTTCGGGCAGATATGGGTAAATTTCCCAGTAGGTCGATTTGCCCGAACGCTTCATTGCTCCGTTTATCCTACCCGGACCAGCATTGTAGGCAGCAAGAGCCAAAGTCCAGTCGTTGTAGGTGTTGTGAAGCATCTTTAGGTATTTACAAGCGGCATCTGTGGATTTTTCTGGGTCCATACGCTCATCGACGAAAGATGTGATTTCCAGCCCCATGTTAAGACCAGTCTTGTACATAAACTGCCACAAACCTACAGCACCAGCAGGCGACTTTGCACGCGGATTCAGTGCCGACTCAATCACTGCAAGGTATTTCAATTCCAAAGGAATGCCGTAGGCATCAAGTTTTTCCTCGAACATCGAGAAATATTGGTGCGAAAGTCCCAGTAACTTTGGAGCTAGCCGATGTCCACGTTTTACATATTTGTCAAGATATTTCTGCACGTTGGCATTGTAAACCACATTTATCGGAGTTGTAATTTTCTCAACGCGTTCCTTGAAAACAGAATCGGGCAGGTCGGTATCGAAATATTTTTTGTCGTTATCATCCAAGTAGCAGATAGTATCGCGACCAGTATAATAATACCACTGTTTCAGGAACACTTCGAGACTGTCAACCATATCGTAGGTGTTTCTGACCTGGACGGTAGAATCTTTGTCCTGCGCCCATGCCATGCAAACGATTGTCAATGTTATAATAAGCAATGTTATCTTTTTCATGGGCTAAAAGTTTAGTGTGCAACCTACACCAAAAATCGGGGTTCGGGTATAGATTTGGTTAAACGTTTGCGGATAGAATGCCGCCGACAAGTTATCTCCGACGTCAAAGTAGAAAAGATGTGCATCTACGTTTGCATCAACAATTTGCAAGGCATACAACAGAACCGTACCGGCAATGAAATAGTCGCGTATTTTACGGTTCCTGTCCATATTGTTGATGATGGCTTCGTTCGATAAAACTCCGTAGAACTCATCGTGTTCGCCATTGTCACGCTGCATGTATGCCTTCTTGAACCTACTGAATTGCTTCTGATTACTTATGGCAAAGTACATACATGTTCCCATCGTGGCATAAACTATTGGCATTTTCCAATATTTGCGATTATATGCCTGTCCTGCACCCGGAACTATCGCCAGAAGAGTGGCTGTTTTGGGCGAATGAATCTTCTCCTGTTCCTTGACTTTTTCCTTACTGACCGTATCAATCTGGGCATTTGCAACAAAAACAAGGAGAATCATTACAATGACAAGCAATATTTTCCTCGCAAAATTCAAATCCTATGAGTTTAGTTTGTCGAAAATTGCGATTATCCTTTCAAATTCGTTGTCGTTTTTGAACGGAATGACAATCTTGCCCTTGCCTTTCTGATTACGCTTGAGTTCCACGTCGGTAGCAAAACAACTGGAAAGGCTTTTCTGCAAAAGTGCATAGTCCTCGTTAGTGGCGAGCACCTTCTTCTTCTCCTTCTTTTCTGCTTTTCCGCCATTGTATTCCTTGATAACTTCCTCGACCTTGCGAACAGTAAAGTCGTATTTCAGAATCTGATCGTAAATCATGAGCATTGTTTCCTCGTCCTTTGCGCCTAGCAAAGCACGTGCGTGTCCCATCGAGATTTTCTCGTCGCGGATACCAGTCTGGATTTTTGGCGGAAGGTTGAGCAAACGCAGGAAGTTGGCTATTGCCGAACGCGACTTTCCAATGCGTGTGCTGAGCTGTTCCTGTGTCATGTGGCATTCGTCGATAAGTTGCTGGTAAGTCTGGGCAACTTCTATGGCATTGAGATCCTCACGCTGAATGTTCTCAACGAGAGCCATTTCCAACATCGACTGGTCAGTGACGTCGGTTCTAATGTATGCCGGAATCTTTTTCAGACCAGCCATCTTCGATGCACGCAGACGGCGTTCGCCAGAAATGAGCTGATACTTGCCGTTGCCCATATCCTTTACCGAAATTGCCTGAATGACACCGAGTTCCTTTATAGAGTCGGCTAATTCCTGCAAAGCGGTTTCGTCAAAGTCCTTGCGCGGTTGGAAAGGGTTGACATCTATTGAGTCTATTGCGATTTCGTTTTGATGAGTTGCCTTGTTTCTTAATGGAGTTTCGCCAGTGTTTATAAGCACATCAAGGCCACGACCGAGACCGCTTTTCTTATTTTTTTTGTTATCTTTCTTGTCTGCCATATTACTTAGTCATATTGTTACGTTGCAGAAGTTCCTTTGCCAAGTTCATATAGTTGATTGCACCAGTAGAGCTTATATCGTACTCCACAATCGACTGTCCGTAGCTTGGAGCTTCGCTGAGTTTTACATTCCTGTGTATTATCGTATTGAAAACCATATCGTCGAAATGATGTCTTACCTCATCGAGCACCTGTTCCGAAATCTTAACGCGCTTGTCGTACATTGTCATTACAAAGCCTTCGATGTCAAGGTCTGGATTCAAGTTGTTTTGTACCAACCTGATACTGTTGAGCAGTTTACCAAGACCTTCGAGAGCAAAGTATTCGCATTGAACTGGAATAAGCACAGAATCGGAAGCTGTAAGTGCGTTTATAACTATAATGCCAAGCGACGGAGAGCAGTCGATAAGGACGAAATCGTAGTTGTCGCGTACCTTTTCGAGAATATTCTTTAAGATGTACTCGCGGTTTGGCATTTCGAGCATTTCAATTTCTGCGCCAACAAGGTCGATGTTTGTAGGCAAAACCGAAAGGCCAGGAAGTTCTTCGGATGTAAGGATGACCTTTTCTGGGTTCTCTCCGTTAACAAGGCAGTCGTAAAGTCCTGTACGAATGTTCTTTACATCGAAACCAAGTCCCGAAGTGGCGTTTGCCTGCGGGTCGGCGTCAACGAGCAACACCTTGTACTCAAGAGCGACGAGGCTTGCTGCGAGGTTTATGGCTGTGGTGGTCTTCCCTACTCCACCTTTCTGATTGGCTAGTGTTATTATCTTACCCATTTTTGTTTCGTTATATAATGAAAGGTCAAAAGTAATACTTATTGATGGAATAACCGTATTTTTCACGGCTTGATTTTCCAAGTTGTTCATAACTTTTTTGTATGTCGTTAATAATCAGCACCGATATTTTTCGGGCTGTGAATGGCTTTTTGCCTGTTCAAAGTTTGGTTTCGCTTTCGGGCGAATGTGGATTTTCGGTCGTCGTGGTTATTTCGGTGCTGTCCTTTGCCGGTTTGTTTTTGTCGCCAGTGTTGAGAAAAGCGAAGAATACCGCTAATATTATAAAGCCGAATGCCACAAGGTGATTCCATTTTATCGGTTCTCCCTTGAAAACCAATGCGACAATAGCAGTAAAAACTGTTAGCGAAATGGCTTCCTGTATGATTTTTAGCTGCATAAGCGAGAAAGGTCCACCATTGATTTGCGAACCTAGGCGGTTGGCGGGAATCATTGCGCAGTATTCGAAGAAGGCAAGTCCCCACGAACATAATATTATCAGTATCAGCGGCCACGAGGTGGAAATGTCCATCTGCTGCAGTTTAAGGTTGCCATACCACGCGAATGTCATAAATATGTTGGATACTAGCAATAGTAATATTGTAAATATTCCGGCTGTTGTCATATTTCGTTTCCTTTGTGTCATCGTTAAAATGAAAAATCGTGCAAAGATAATTCAAATTGATTTACGATTTACGATTTACGATTTCGGATTTGGGATTTACGATTTTTATTTTCAGAGCATCAATATTTTGACTAATTTTGCACCATTATTAATAATGATAATGATATGAGAAAATTAGTGTTTATGCTTATCGCGGTGCTTTGCCTTTCGATGACAGCAATGGCCGACCAGTTGGAGTATATTTCGGAACAGGATGCACAAGAAGCAGTGAAGCTTCTCAAGAAGCAGAAGTATGTTCTCTTGTATTGCGGTTGCTGTGCCGACGGTTATGATGCAAAGCAATATGTGAAGATTACGTCGGTTTCGTACCGTTACACCAATTTCGTGGATTACTACGAGGTTGTGGTAGAAGGTGTTGATGCCAACGGCAACCAGGTTTCGGAAACTATCGACCTTGCGTATTCCCACATCAAAAAAGGGAAAAATGCGCAATGTATTGGGCTTGCCCTCAATTTGGGATGCGACCCTTGCGTTGAGAATTTGAAATGGGAATGCCCGAAATTCTAGTATGACAGCAAAAGAATAACAAGTTTGGTCGCAACGAGACACGACCAAACTTGTTATTTTTCTTGCTGTGTAACTTGTTGATTATCACCCCCCCCAAAAAAAAATATATTCAAAAAAACAAAGAAAATAGAAGGATTTTAATAGAAAAATATATAGATTTGCAGAGTCGTTATCTTTAGATTCTGTTTGACGGACTTCGCAGGAACTGGAGAAACGGCATAAATTTGTTAAAAATAGAAGTCCCATTTTTTTATGAAAAGTAGTTTTTCTTCATTATTGATATTATGTATTGTCGCAAGCCTGCTGGCAGTCTGCGGATGTGAGAAACCTCTTGGCATACATGTCGAATTCGACCCCAATGGTGGCGGAGGTGGCATTATGAAATGTCAGAAATTTAAGAGAGGTGTAAAGGAAGCGTTGAAATTAAACGAATTCCGCAAGGAAGGTTGCGATTTCGTTTGTTGGAATACTATACCAGACGGCAGCGGCATATCATATTCCGATGGGCAGGAGATTGCAATTACCTCAACCATTACGCTGTATGCACAGTGGTCTGTAAGAAAATATTACGTTACTTTTGATGCCAATGGTGGCGAGGGAGAAATGCAGCCTCAAGCTTTTGAATATTATGAGGAGCAGAATCTTAACCCTAATACTTTTACCCGCGAAGGTTACATATTTTATGGATGGTACACCGACTGGAGCGAAATAGTTTCGGATGAAGGTAGGTTCAAAGTCTCAAAGGATGTTACTTTGCACGCAAGATGGTTCTCAAAGCAAGGCAACGGTTCTGCAGATGGACAGTATTATGTCGACCTGGGACTTCCAAGTGGTACGCTTTGGGCAACACGCAATATTGGAGCTTCTTCTGTCAAGGATTACGGCGACTATTTTGCGTGGGGCGAAACCGTTCCTAAGACGACATATTCGTACGACAATTATTTGTACCACGACAATCCAGTCATCTTGCCAGCAGAAAATGATGCTGCGGTTGCCAATTGGGGCGGCGGATGGAGAATGCCGACTTCTGACGATTTCAAGGAACTGACAAGTGAGGCGTGTATTATCAACAGGGTTTGGTATATGGAAAATGGCGAGTATAATTCACGTGTGCAAGGATATATGTTTACTGGCAAATCCAATGGCAATGTCCTTTTCCTGCCTATGGCGGGATGGTATGCGTCTTGTTTGAACAAAGCTGGAGAAAATGGCGAGTATTGGACAAGTACTATTGCTATGGAGGATGAAGAACACGTAAGTGATAATAAGGCGAAATGCTTTTATTTTGAAGACAGGAGCGCTTCGGTTATCAAGGATTCTCGTTCATTTGGAATGCCAGTGCGACCTGTTCGTTCTAGATAATAGAAAATATCAAACAACATAAATCGTTTAATATGAAAGGGATAGTATATAATACATTGACAAGGAGATACTTATTTGCTTTTCTTGTAATATGTTGTTCAGTTGTGGGATTGTTGACCTTTGAAGGCTGTTGGAAGCATATAATATATGTGGAATTTGATGCAAATGGTGGAGTAGGAGAAATGCGTCCACAGAAATTCAGGGAGGGCGTAAAATGGCATTTGGACTTTAACGAATTTGGACACGAAGGTTGCTATAGATTTTCGGGATGGAATACGATACCCGATGGTACAGGAGTCTCTTATGCTGATAATCAAGAAATAAGAATTACATCCTCAATAACCTTGTATGCTCAATGGGAAGAACTGAAATACACGGTTACCTTTGATGCCAACGGAGGAAATGGAGAAATGCAACCGCAGACTTTTTATGAATGTGAAATGCAACCGCTAAGTGCCTGCACTTTTTCACGGGAAGGATACAACTTCTATGGCTGGTATTCCGATGAAGGGGACTTGTATTCTGATGGCGACAAGATTCAATATTTGGACAAGGATATTACCTTGCACGCAAGATGGTTTTCGGCGGAAGGCAACGGCAGTATTGATGGACACAACTATGTCGATTTGTGTCTGCCGAGCGGCACCAAGTGGGCAACCTGTAACATTGGTGCTTCTAATACGGAAGAATATGGCGAATATTTTGCGTGGGGCGAAACCGAACCAAAGACAGCATACACGCAAGAAAACTATGCATATCAGCAATCTCCCGTCCGCTTGCCTTTGAGCAACGATGCCGCTGCCGTAAATTGGGGCGGACACTGGCTAATGCCGACATTTGATGATTTTAAGGAACTGATAAGCGAATGCGTTTGTAATAGGATTGACTATAACGGAAGGGAAGGTATGTTATTCACCAGCCGTTCCAACGGCAATAGCGTTTTTTTGCCGTTTGCAGGCAGATGGAACGGAAATTATTTAGATATGGGCAAATATGGCAACTACTGGTCTGGTTCCTCGTCAACAATTGAACAGTTAGACAATGAATATTTGTCTGAAAATACATCACGATGTTTAGGCATTGAATATAAACCAGATATGTACCAGAAACAACGCTGGCTAGGATTATCTGTCCGTCCCGTATGCCAAGGTGCGAATACTCAACAATAAGCATCTGAATATATATATGTTGTTGACACTTAGTTATGTCTGAAGAAAAATTTCAGGATAAATACCGTATTCCATCTGCGCGTGCGCGTTGGCATAGTTATGATGGTGGTGCATATTTCATTACTATATGTACCAAGGATATGGAACATTATCTGGGTGAAATTGTCGATTACAAAATGATTTTGTCGGATATTGGGAAATATGCCAATGCACAATTTGAGAATATTACGGAACATTATCAGTATGCGGAAATTCCTTTATGGATTGTAATGCCCAATCATATACACGCAATTGTAATTATACGGAATAATGATGATGCGGCACACAGTAGAGATGTTGCGCGCAATTGTAGAGATGTTGCGCGCAACATCTCTACAACGACGAAAAACGAACACATGTCATCCATTTCACCAAAACGGAATACATTGTCAGTAGTTGTTCGTGGAGTGAAATCATCAATTACAAAATTCGCCAAAGAACAATCATTTTCATTTGCATGGCAACCACTATATTTTGACCACATCATCCGTGATTCCAACGAAATGAACCTCATTGCCGAATATATTGAAAATAATATAGCCCAGTGGGATATTGACAAGAACGAATAATCTAAACACAAATTCGTTCATCATAATTTGTATCTCAAAAAATTTATTCCAAATAACCTTTAAAAATCGTAACTTTGCGAACTTTTTAAACATGTAAATATTTCAATATGGAATTATCAGCCAAATACGAACCGCAAGAGATTGAAAAGAAATGGTACGACTACTGGACAGAACATAAGTTCTTCCATTCGGAACCCGATAACCGTGAACCATACGTTGTTGTAATTCCCCCGCCAAATGTAACGGGAATCCTCCACATGGGACACATGCTCAACAATACTATCCAGGATATTCTTGTCCGCCGTGCCCGCATGTCGGGAAAGAATGCAATCTGGGTGCCCGGTACCGACCACGCATCCATTGCAACCGAAGCAAAGGTGGTCAACAAGCTTGCTCAGCAGGGTATAAAGAAAACAGACCTCAGCCGCGACGAATTCCTCAAGCACGCTTGGGACTGGACTCACGAACACGGTGGTATCATCCTGCAGCAGCTTCGCAAGCTCGGCGCTTCGTGCGACTGGGACCGTACCGCTTTCACTATGGACGAAAAGCGCTCGAAGAGCGTTATCAAGGTTTTCTGCGACCTTTACGACAAGGGGCTGATTTACCGTGGCGTTCGTATGGTTAACTGGGACCCGCAGGCAAAGACGGCTCTGTCAGACGAGGAAGTAGTTTACAAGGAACAGAACGGAAAACTTTACTACCTGCGCTACAAGATTGAAGGAGAAGACGGTTACGCTATCGTGGCAACCACTCGTCCCGAAACAATAATGGGTGATACTGCAATGTGTATCAACCCCAACGACCCGAAAAATACCCACCTGAAAGGCAAGAAGGTTATTGTTCCTCTCGTAAACCGTGTAATTCCTGTAATCGAGGACGAATATGTTGACATTGAGTTCGGTACTGGCTGCTTGAAGGTTACGCCTGCTCACGATGTCAACGACTACATGCTTGGGGAAAAGTACAACCTCGAAAGCATCGACATCTTCAACGATGACGGTACTTTGAGCGAGGCAGCTGGTTTGTATGTCGGAATGGACCGTTTTGCAGTGCGCAAGCAGATTGAAATCGACCTGCAGAATGCTGGACTTCTCGAAAAGGTTGAAAACTACACCAATAAGGTTGGCTACTCGGAGCGCACAAATGTCGCCATTGAGCCAAAACTTTCGATGCAGTGGTTCCTCAAGATGCAGGACCTTGCAAAACCCGCACTCGACGCTGTTATGAACGACGACATAAAGTTCTACCCAGCAAAATACAAGAACACATACCGTCACTGGATGGAAAACCTCAAGGACTGGTGCATCAGCCGTCAGTTGTGGTGGGGACATCAGATTCCGGCATACTTCCTGCCAAAGGGAGGTTATGTTGTTGCCGAAACTCCAGAACTCGCACTCGAAAAAGCGAAAGCAAAGAGTGGCGACAACAATCTCACAATGAATGACTTGCGTCAGGATAGCGATTGCTTGGACACTTGGTTCTCATCGTGGCTGTGGCCTATTTCGCTCTTCGACGGCATCAACAATCCCGACAACGAGGAAATCAAGTACTATTATCCGACTTCGGACCTTGTAACGGCTCCCGATATTATTTTCTTCTGGGTTGCTAGGATGATTATGGCTGGCTACCAGTACAAAGGTCAGATGCCGTTCAAGAATGTATATTTCACTGGTATCGTTCGCGACAAGATTGGCCGTAAAATGTCGAAGTCGCTCGGCAACTCGCCCGACCCGATTGAACTTATGGACAAGTACGGCACCGATGGTGTTCGTATGGGTATGATGTTGTCGGCACCTGCTGGAAACGACATTCTTTTCGACGAGGCTTTGTGCGAACAAGGTCGTAACTTCAACAACAAGATTTGGAATGCTCTGCGTCTTGTAAAGGGTTGGAATGTCGCCGACATCGAACAGCCAGCCGAAGCAAAGGTTGCTGTTGACTGGTTCAACTCTAAACTCAGCGAAACCATTGCCGAACTAGACGAAGATTTCTCAAAGTACCGCATTTCGGAAGCCTTGATGAGAGTTTACAAGTTGTTCTGGGATGAATTCTCGGCATGGTACCTCGAACTTATCAAGCCGGCTTACGGACAGCCAATCGACCGCAAGACCTACGATGCAACAATAGGTTTCTTCGAGAAACTGGTTCTTCTGTTGCATCCGTTCATGCCGTTCATTACCGAAGAAATCTGGCAGTCGATAGCCGAACGCAAGGAAGGCGAGAGTATTGTTGTCGCCAATTTGCCAAAGGCAATGCCTGTCGATGCCGACATGCTTGCTGGCTTTGAACTTACCAAGGAAGTCGTTGCAAACATCCGTACCGTAAGGAAGGAAAAGAACATTCCGCAGAAGGAAAAGCTTACAATGTCGGTCATCAAGCACGAAAAGTACTACGATGCACTCGACTGCGTGATAATGAAACTCTGCAATGTGGAAAAGATTGACACCGTAACTGAAAAACTTCCGATGGCAGCAGGTTTCATTGTCAACAAGAACGAATATTTCATTCCTGTTGGCAACCTGATTAACAAGGAAGAGGAATTGAAGAAACTGCGCGAAGAACTTGCATACACCGAAAGTTTCCTTGAATCGGTAATGAAAAAGTTGTCGAACGAGAACTTTGTAAGCCACGCACCTGCAGCTGTAATCGAAAAGGAACGCAAGAAACAGAGCGATTCCGAAACAAAAATCAAGATTCTAAAGGAACAGATTGCTGGTTTGGAATAATCCTAGTTTATAATTAAGGTAACCAACTGTTACCTCGAATCCCCCCGAGGATCAGATACTGAAACAAGTTCAGCATGACAATCCTCGGGGGAATTTTTATTTATTATTGTCCGCAAAGAATCGAATAATACATATAATTACAGTATTATCAAACATTTAGGTGGCATTATTAATAAAGGGACTTGTCTTTTACTTGCTTCGCTGCGTGAGCTAAAGGTACGGAAGCTAGTCGAAACACGCGATACGGCACGGGGAGCGTTGTGTAGACTGCTATCCGTAACGCTGCTTGCAGCCTCGCGAAGCCTGCGAGCAATCTCCTACAATACTACTAAGGAGATTATTCGCCTTTGGCTCATGAGAAAGTTCCGTATAAGTGAACTCACAAGCAACGTTCCTTATGCTGTTCGTTCAACTTTACGGAATGTCTTTTCCTTTTTTACTGACATCAATGATTTTTTGGGAATACGTCAAAGAGACAACCTATCAGTTGTTTCCAGACGCGAATCTCAGTTCAACCCTTCTGTTTTGTTTGCGACCTGCTTCTGTTTTATTTGATGCCACAGGACGGCTACGACCGTACCCGATGGTTATTAACTTTTCGGAATCGCACCCCTCTCCTACCAAGAAATCCTTTACTGCTTTGGCTCTTTGCTCCGACAATCTCTGGTTCATCTCGTCATCGCCTACATTGTCCGTATGCCCAGCGATTTCAACAGTCAAATTCCTGGATTTTATGATTTCGGCGACGCGTCGCAGTTCGGGAATGGAATATGGCAACAAGTCGCTCTTTCCAGTATTGAAAAACAGATTATTAATAGGTACAGCCAGGCCATCCTCTATCATTTGGTCGAACGAAACCATTGGGATGTCATTTTCGACCTTTACGGACGCTTCCTCTGTGCGCAGGTCAATGCTGTTTGATATTGGAAAGTAAGAATCATTGTCAACATAATATCCGTATATTTTTCCAAGTGGCAGAACAATGAAAAAACGACCGTCTTTCGGGTCTGTCTTTGAACGTCCTATTATTTCGCCCGATTGCAAATCCTCCCACCTAATTTCTGCCTCAACCGGCTGATCGTCCTTGTCGGTAAGTTTGCCAGAAATTGTTGCAACTGGATCGGGACGCATGCGCTTCGGAATATTCATAGTGTATATGTCGTCATTATTGGAAAAGTATGCTGTTTTTCCGTCAGTCGATATTCTATAGAAGTATTCATTGTCGATATTATTTATTTCCTTGCCCATATTGACAGGTTCGCTCCAGCAGTCCCAGCAGTCATCGGAAAGGCGAGTGGATACAAATACATCGAGACCGCCTAATGTGGAATGCCTGTCGGATGAAAAATACAATGTCTTCATATCGGGATGCAAAAAAGGAGACCTGTCGCATCCCGGTGTATTTATCACAGGACCAAGGCTAATCGGTTTGCCCCAGTTTCCATCTTTGTCAAGAACCGATACAAAAATGTTTGTTGATGCCTTCAGTTCCGACTTGCTTTTACTTTCTGTCGCAAATATCATAGCCCTGCCGTCGCTACTTATAACTGCATCGGCCTGCCAGTCGCCGATGTTGATATTCCTTGATAATTCTTCCGCCTCAGACCATCCGTCGGTAGTCTTTTCCGATGAAAATAAGAACCCTACATCTGCCCATACGTGACCTCCTTTTAAGTTTGGTCTTGAGAAATCGGGAACATTCATAAACAGTAACATTGTAGTTCCGTCTGCCGATATGGACACCGGTGCATCGTTTCCCTGTTCTCTGCATAGTTCCTTTATTGGATGAGCTTTCCCCCAACGCATATTTTTGTCCCTTTCGGAAACATATATATCCTCAAGACCTAAATTGTCTTCTCGGTTTTGTGCGCAAAAATACAATGTCATTTCGTCTGCTGATATGACAGGGTCATACTCTCGCCCCGTAGGTGTATTTATTGCATTTCCTATATTCACGACTTTAATATCCTTTTCGACTGGAGTTTCAAGTGTCTCCTTCAACATTCTGTAGTCGTTGCTTCCGGCAAACGCTTCTTCGTATTGCTTTACAACCTGCAATGCCTTATGCCATTTCTTGTCCTTGATGTAGTCATTTATGAGATGGAGAAGTAAATCGTATGCAATATGGTATGGGGCAAGGTCCTTGATAAGTGATGCATTGTTTTCATAGTTGGTTGTATCGATCTGGCTAAGGACATGTTTGAACTTATTGTCATTTTCTCTCATCTGCTGTGGAACAATACTGCCATATTTGCTGTAAAACTTTTTCATATCGTTGCAATCTATATAGATGTCGTGTAGCAAATTTACTACAGAATCGCGTCTCTCGTCCGAAATGATTTTGGAACAATAGTCCAAAGCACTGATGTCGTGCTCCTTCATTGCTATTTTATAGATTTCATTTTTAGCCTCTTCTACTAGTTGTTTGTTTGAAGAATGCTTGCGTATGTAGCTTCTGTAGCTTTCCAAGTCGCCAGCCTTGGTTTCGTTGTCGTATTGTATCTGGTTCTTGTCGGTCTTTTTCAGATCCTGCATATGCTCAGGAATGATGCCACCATATTTGTCTTGGAACTGCACCAGCTCATCGTTGTTCGCATAAATTTCGTGCAGCCAATATATTGCAGAATCCTGTTTCTCGCCAGAAAGTTTTTTTGTACAATAATCCAAAACTTCGGGGTCACGTGTTTTTTGGGCTATTTCGTAAATTTCATTTTTTGCCACTTCGACCAACTCTTTATTTTCCGGATGCCTGCTTATGTATTTCTTGTAGCTTACCCAGTCGCCCGTCTTTGTCTCGCTGTTGAACTGTATAACATTTGCCCGTTCTTCAACTTCCTGGGCAAATGGACTGTTAGGATATTTCTGCACATAATTCCTGCATGCTTCTTCCGTGTTTGTCCTTTTCACCTCGTCGTATGCCATAGTGTAAATCTTGCCCTGCGCCATATCCGATTCTTTGCCCGAAGGGTAGTTTCTTATAAATTCTTCGTATGCCGATATGGTGTTCGAAGATTCTGCCTGCTTGTATGCCAAGGCATTTCGCAACTGCTTGGCTTCTAATGTTTCCCTGCTTGCCGGATGATTGTCGATGAACTGCTGATAAGCTTCTACGGTATTTGCATTCCGTGCCATACGAAATTCTAAAGCAGCAATAGCATTTTGCAACATATTGTTATTCAAATTCTTCTTTTCGCATTTAGCTTTACCCTTTTCGACCAAAGACTTATACATGTCGGCACAACGCAGGATAAATCTATGTGCTATATCAAGATTATAATTGGGATTTTTCTCGTTTGCATAAAGGCTATACATAGCGTAGCAGTTTAGTGCATCGGTAGAATCCTTGGAATAAATCTCCTTTATTTTCTTTTCTGCATCTGCAAAATCTCCTTTTTCTATCATTGATGCATAAGGAAAGTCCACTGCAGTCTGCGACAATACAACTTTTCCAATAAGTGCGAGAATAATTATAATTGCTAATTTTTTCATGATATTTTTTGTTTTAGGGTTCTAGGTTTAAAATTGTTTGATAATTGTAGAGTCGTTGCGAGCAACGACACCACAATTGTCCATTATTAATTGTTCATTATCCATTCAAAAAATCGTAAATCAATTCTCGTTCCCATCCAGCATTATAAATGCTGCCCAGTATCTTGGATTCTCGAAGCCATCGGTTGTCTTTACCTTGTTTTGCGCATTACGGAAAGCCTCACGCTTCGACATTCCATTAGTAAGATTTGTGTAGAATTCGGTCATCATCAATAGAGTGGCATTGTCGTCCACTGGCCAGAGACTCATGATGATGGTTCGCGCGCCAGCCTTCTTGAATCCACGCTGCAAACCGAACACGCCTTCGCCAGTGATTTCTCCAAGTGCCGTCTGGCAGGCGGATAGTACAACCAAGTCTGTATTGCGCAAATCTATGAAACTTATTTCCTTGGCAGTTAGGATGCCGTCCTCAACGCCATCGGGAATTGGTAGGTTCTGCCAAGCATAGTTAGCACCCGACAGCAAAAGTCCCGACTGAATTAGCGACTGGTCGCCCGACAATTTTTCATCAGATGGCAAGAAGAAGCCGTGAGTGGCGATGTGCAATGCAGAAATTTTACTGCCCGACAGTGCCTTAAAAGATTCTTCGCTGGCTTGCGAACCTTCGTAAAGTGTAGTAGAAATGTTGTTGGCTTTCAATTTGCCCACAATGTCCTCCACTTCGGTTTTTGTTCCCTGAAGGTAGTTGAGACTTCCTCGGGCTTCGCCATTGTTGAACTCGGCAAACGAATTGTAGGTTGCGCTGCGTGTTGAGTATCGCTCGCTTTCCTGCTTCATTGTGGTTGTGTCGCTGTCGTAGTAAACGCCACCATAGAGGACAGAATTCGTCATTGGCTTGGTCATGTAGTCCATTGCAAGGAAACGCGTTGATGATACGCGGTAAATCTCGTATTTGTCAGATATAAGCTTTCCATCGCCAGTCGGAGCGTACTCAATGGCAACCTGGTGCAACATTCCCGACGGTGCAAAATAGATGCGCGGATTTTCGGGGAAGTATTTTTCCAATGGTTTCCAAAGCGTTCTATACAATTCGGTAGATTCGTATATTCCCTGCCGTTTTGCAGAAACTGATGTTGCCCCGCGGTTTTCGTCATTGCTTGGTGTTTCGCTCTTTGCAGGAGCCACTCCGCGAATCATTTTCCGAAGTTCCTTGTCGTTGAATAGCGGCACGCAAACAGGTGCTTCCATATCTTTTGTCAGTACAAGTGCAACATATTTTGTCGAATCTTCAAATGTGTAGTTCGCAAATTCTATCGCCACATCATTTTGTTTAAGCAATTTTTGCACTTCTTTCCAGTCTATTCTTATGAAATGTGTTACATCGCCAAACTCCTTGCTGTTTTCCATAATGTTGCGTTCCATCTTCTGGAGTTCGTTTTCGAGCGAATCGCAGTTTAAAACTCGCTCTGCAATAGGCTTTTCGAGTTCCTTGTTCAGTTGCAAATGTGCGGCTTTCATAGCTTTGTATTCAGAAATAAGAGCTTCGTTTCCGCTTTCCATAATAATATTGGTGGTGTTAATTTCAGAAGCAAGCAACAAACCTTTGGTAATGAGTTCTGCATCGTAGGAATTTTTTGTTGCAATTGGGTTGTCAGGTAGCAAATTCGAGAACAGAATACTCATTGAAAAACAACTATTGTAAGCGTTCCAGTATGCTTCTCGTTCTTGTGCCGTCATGAACGAAAAGTTTCTAATTAGATTGCGCCTGTTTATTTCGGCAGCCTCTTTATTTGTATTCATGGCCTCGGTAGTCTTGAACATAAATAAATATGTAGGAGTTATAAAATTCAACGATGCTGCGTAGTCTGGATGTTCCTTGCCAAGAACCTTTTCCTGAATTTTCAGTCCGCGCAATTGATATTCCAAGGCATTTTTGAAATCACCCATTAACAAATACTGTGTTCCAATATTTACCAGCATGCTTGCATATTCGGGGTGTTCCTTGCCGACTTTCTTTTCAAGGTTTTTCAATGCATTTAATTGGGATTCCATTGAAACTTGGTTGTCATCCATAAGATTACGAAGCATATTGAAATTGTTTAACAAAGCAATATAGTCCGGATGACTCTGGCCAAGAGCCTTTTCCAGAATTTCCAATGCTTCCGACAAATATTTCAAGGCATTCTGGTAGTCGCCCATGTGGGTATATTCGGTAGCAATATTGTTGAGCGCCTTTGCATAATTAGGATGCTCTTTGCCGACTGTCTTTTCTACGATTTCCAGCGCTTCAATGAGATATTCAAGAGCTTTCTGATGGTCGCCCATGCCAGAACATATTGAACCGATATTGTTCAGCGATGCTGCATAGTTAGCTGGTGTTGGTGCATTTTTATGCCCGTTTGCCAATACTTTCTTCCATGTTTCCGTTGCCATCTGTGCATATTTCAATGCATTTTTGTTATCACCATTCTTTTTATACACAACACTTATGTTGTTTAGCAGATTAGCATAATCAGGGTGCTCCTTGCCTGTAACTTTTTCCCTTGTCTCTAGGCATTCCATATAATATTTCATAGCGTTCTGGTAGTCCCCGCTGTTGGAATATGTATATCCGATGCTGTTCAGCGAATTTGCATAATCTTCGCTTTCTTTGCCTGTCGTCTTTGCCCGTATTTCAAGTGCTTGAAAATGATATTTCAAGGCGTTTTTGCTGTCGTGCAGGTATGAGTAGTTTTTTCCTACTTCGTCAACTGTCGTAGCATAATCAGGATGGTTCTTGCCAATAGTTTTTTCTCTAATTTTCAGGCATTCCAGATAATATTTCAAGGCATTCTGGTAGTCTCCAAGAGTAGAATACAACTTGCCGATATTGCTAAGCGAAGTAATATAGCTGGAATTTTCCTTGCCATGAATCTTTTCCTCTATTTCTAGGTTTTGTAACATATACTTCAAGGCGTTTTTATTGTCTCCAAGCCTATAATACGCTGTACCAATATAGTTTAGCAAAAGAGCATAATCGGAATCTTGCTTGCCTTTTGCATAGACATCTAACGCCGGGATAAAATAATCCAATGCCTTTTGATTGTTTTTCATGAACAAATACGATATTCCTATATTTTTCAGCGTGGAAGCATAATCTTCACTTTCCTTTCCGTAAACCTTTTCATCGATTTTGAGTTCCAGCAAGTAATGTTCAATCGCATTCTGGTAATCTTTTTTTTGAAAATAAAAATATCCAATCCAAGCCAATATGGATTCATTGTCCGGATGCTCCTTGCCAAGAACTTTTTCGTTGATTTCCAGTGCCTGCAAATAATATTTCAGTGCATTTTTGTTGTCTTTTTTTTTGTAATATGCGTAGCCGATATTTTTATTGTACAAGGCATTATGCGTGTTGTAGCCGTCATTAATGTCCTTTGCCAGCTCCGCTGCTTGGCTGTACAGTTCTATGGCTTTGGAATAGTTCTTTTTGTCAAAAAAATCGTCACCAAGGTCATTTAGCGAGTCTGCTTTCTGTAATATGGCATTTTCGTCTGTCTGGGCAATAGCGACATTGCAAGACAGGATTGCAAATATTATGGCAACAATAAATTTTGTATTCATCATCATTTGGTTGAATAAATTATAGATGATTTGTTCTAAACAACTCAACAAAGAGATTAAACTATGTGCAACTAACATTGTCGCAAAGTTAATAGCATCAGCACTGGTAAAATATTTCGCTTTCTCGTCTTTTAATACTTTCCTTGTTGTCTCCTTATATAATCATTCCATTCCTTTGCTTCTTTGTCTCTTTTCTCCTGAGCTTTCTCCGCTGCATGCTTTGCTTCGTATTCCTCTTTTGTATAGTTCGTCCAACCTTCGCGATAAGTCTCTTCTCTTCGGTTGTCATAAGAGTTGTCATAATACGAATCCGTAGTGTACGAACTGCCAAAGCAACCTATGGCCAAAAATGCGAACAGGGCGATTATAACTACCTGTGCAATAATAAACAATTTGGTTTTCTTATCCATAATAAAACAAAAATTATAAGTGTTATACAATAAAATATATCATACCTATTTATATAATATTACCACCCTCCGCGGCCTTCCATTCTTTCCCTTTCCCTTTTTTCTTCATACCATTTTTTTTCTTCTTTGGGCGGATTATTACTCTGCTGGTTATATTGAGAACTCGAATAACTGGAACTGCGGTTATCATAATCATAGCTGTCATAATATGAATCCGTAGTGTACGAACCGCCAAAGCAACCTATGGCCAAAAATGCGAACAGGGCGATTATAACTACCTGTGCAACAATAAACAATTTGGTTTTCTTATCCATAATAAAACAAAAATTATAAGTGTTATACAATAAAATACAATATCATACCAGTCGAAAGTGCCGGGGAGAAGCCGTGCAAGCTGCAAAAGTTCAAGAACGAACGGCATAAGTACCATTGTCGCGAACAGGATTTTGCCAACCAGCACTTCCTTGACATAAAAGGTAGAAGCCAATATGAGCAAGGCGGCATACCATAAGACATCCGACAGGCAATACATAAGAAAGTAAACAAAGAAATTTTGCGAGACATTAACCTCTATTTGTATGCCTGACAAGAAATTTGTCATGCCCAACTTGTTGAACAGAATGATATTGGGGCGGAAAAACAAATACACAATACTGCCGGCAACAATGAGGATGCCAGCTATTATGACATTGCGCATTATTTGAGTATTAGGCGTTTGCATAAAATCTATTATTGTTGTGTTGGTTCTTCCTCAAGGTCGTCATACCATCCAACCGCATATTTGTTTTTTCCCTTTATCTTTTTTACAATTTTTTTATCCAGTTTCGGACAATTCGAAAATGCATAATCGCCTATTTTCCTTATCTTTTTTGGAATTGTCACCGATGTAAGGTTATGGCAACAAGCAAATGCCAAATTCTCTATTTTTCTTACCGATTCAGGAATGATAACCGAAGAGAGATTAGTACAGTATCCAAATGCTCCTATACCAATATTGGAATATTCTGGGATTTTTACTGATGTCAGACTTGTGCAACTAAAAAATGCTGCATCTTCAAAACTTGAAATATAATTAGGAAATTTTACCGATGTAAGACCAGTACATAACCAAAATACATATTTTTCCATTTTTGTAATCGATTCGGGAATAACAACTGAGGTTATGCCGCTGCATTTGCCAAACGCATATTCCCCAATAGTTTTTATAGTATTAGGGATAGTAACACCTGTTAGTCCTGAGCAATCATAAAACGCACTTTCCCCGATAGCAGTAACGCTGTATGTTATATTATTATAGGTAACTGATTCGGGTATGTCAAGGTTTCCTGATGGTTTTGTAGAGTAGTATGCCCATCCGTTGGCTTCATTGCCTTCTTTCTCGTATGTTACCGTCACTTTATACGGTTCGGAATTAGAGATTATTTTGTAAAATAATGTCTGTCCGCTTGCGCATTTTGCGGAAAAATCGTATGCCCACACTTTTGGCGCGAAAACAACTGTCAGCACGAGGACTATAATGAATACTTTTTTTATCATGATGTTATTTATTAAGTGTGAATAATTCTATTTATTAATGCTGTCGCCATATTTGTCAGCTTCTTCAATTTCCTTCGGGTTGGGTCCGTACTGGTTTTCGCCATTCTGTCCGTCAATGCAGCCAAGAACAATGAACAGTACCATAATTGCAGTATTGAAAATAAACATCAAAATTCCTATGGTAATCACCACCATTTCCGAAGATATGCCTAAAAACATTATGCAGCATAGCAGTATCGGAACCATTAGCAGCCAAAGCCAAGTGCCTTTTCTGCCGATGTCGTGCAATCGGCGGACAATTACAGAAAGTGTCGGTATTATTGACATCCAACAGTAAATCACCATAATGCAAAAAAATACAAATACCAGACCTCCGCCGGTCCATAGCATGGAAGAACTGCCTCCTGAATAGTATTCTGCATCTGCGCTATTTGTCAATTGCAAAATTAACCCAACATAGTACACCATTCCAAGTACAAAGCTTATGATGTAGTTAAACAACAGGAACATCCAATATTCCTTTCTTCTTGCTCTGCCTTTAAAGTCGGCAAAATGTTTCCAACATTTAATAAAGTATTTCATGATATTTTAAGTTTAAAAGTTTCTAGGTTGTTTATGGTTGTTTGAAGTTTTTTGAGCATAGCGAAAAACATTCGTGTCATTCGTGCTATTCGTGGTCACTCCATCCTTTGAGCATAGCGAAAACGCTTTATGCATCTTGTCAGCATTATCCATTATTCATTATCCATTGTTCATTGTTAATTGTCCATTATCCATTGTTCATTGTCCATTTTATTTCCCCTTATAAGTGCTATTGCCATATTTGTCGGCGTAATAAGAAATCTCCTTTTCCGGGTCGGACTTTGATTTCACTGTAAATTCGTAAACCCCTTCACCGATATATCCAATCCACTCGCATGGGGCTTTGAAGATGATGTTGCCTTGGTTGTCGATAAGTGCCTTTGTGTCGTCGTCGAATGTTACACAGAAATGGTCATCGTCGACATAATATGCTTCCTTGTAGCGGAATGGCAGCAATTTGCACTCCTTTATGTCCAACAAAGCAACCTTACCATCAACATTGACAGGTAATCTTTCCATATCATAGTAATCCTGCCAGAGATAAATTGAACTTTCGTAGTTGCCAAGCAGAGTGCCTTTGATGTCATATATCTCTATCATGAAATCATCCAACATCACTATTCGATCAGGTATGCTTTCGTCAAACAATTCATGCATTTCCTTGAATGGTATAATAGTACGACCTTGCGTATCAACTGCGCCGAAAGCATCGCCACGCCACCCCCAAATAAGACCGTAAGCTCCTGGATAGAACAGAACTGTGTCGTCGATATACTTGGTAATATCTGAATAGACCTTTTGTCCAGTAGCATCTATCAGCGACCAATGGCCATTTTCCTTCACCGAGAACAGACCGTCATTATGGACTATTATATATTCTTCGTAGCCCTTCAAGACGTACTCGCGCTTTTTTGTATCGTATAACGACCATTGTCCATTGCTCTGTACCGAAATAAAACCACCATCACGCATTGTTACATCATCGTAGTCGCCCTTGATGAACTCACGCTTTTTCGTGTCGTAGAGATTCCATACTTCACCCTTTCTGACAGCCATTATGCCTTCGGCATTTGGATAGTAGATGTCGTCCGTTGTCATAAGAGTATCGCCGTCAAGATTCATAACTATGTAATACCAGTCGTCTGTGCCTTCATTATAGCCAGAAGCAAACAAAAGTGAGTTTTTCACATCGACAGATACGGGTTCGTTGTATTTCAACGGCACAACCAAATGTCCTGTGGTATCAATGACACCATATTTTTCATTACGTGCTACGCAATGCATTCCGTTAGAGAAAGTTATGGTTTGTTCGTTGCCAATGAACTCACCGATTTCGTATTCCACAGGAATCACAATGTGTCCGCTATGGTCGGCAAAGCCGGCCAAACCTTCCTCCGACCACAACATCAGAAGATTGCTGCCGTATGTTTTCCATATCATGTAGTATTTTGCAGGTAAGATTACCTTGCCGTCGAGACTTACCAAGCCATAATGGTCGTCTTTCTCGAACTCCACAACATCGGGGCCGATTATACTTTGTATGTTGTATTGTGTGCTCAATCGTTGCAAAGCTTTCAGGCGTTTGGCGCTCTGCTTTACATCTGCCGACTGTTGCGAAATGGACAGCAGGGGCAGGAACAAAAATAAAAATGATAATAATCTGTTCATATTTCAGTTTCTTGCAAAAGCATTCGGATTTATTTTCTTTATTTTTTTCACGGTCTTGCTGTCAAGTTTGTTGCAATCGGTAAACGCTCCTTTCCCGATGATTTTAACAGAACTAGGAATTTCAACAGACAGATTGACGCAACCGACAAAGGCCCAATCCTCGATTATAGTTACTGAACTTGGAATAATTATCGAGGTTACGTCGGGACCAGCAAATGCAAAAGCAAAGGCACTGATGCCCTTAATAGAACCGGGGATAACTGTATTCTTGCAGCCAGTAACAATATAGTTATACGATGTTTCGACTATTGCATTGCAGTTATTTCGCGAATCGTATATTGGATTGTCCAGATCAACCGTTATTGAGTTAAGTCCTGAGCATCCCATAAAGGCGGTTGTTCCTATCTCCGTCACCGACTTGGGGATTGCAATCGATGCCAAGTTTGTGCAGCCCAAGAATGCACTCCCGGCGATGTACTCCACAGAATTTGGGATGGTTATTGAAGTCAGGTTGCTACAACCGCAGAAGGCGGCATTGCCTATGCTTGTTACCGAGCTGGGAATATTCACAGATGTCAAGTTTTGACAATTAAAAAAAGTGCCAGCACCAATATGCGTAATCGAATTTGGTAAGGTTATCGAAGTCAAATTGTGGCAACCGTAGAAAGCACTATCGCCGATACTTGTAACCGAATTGGGTATGGAGACTGATGTCAGGTTTTCACATTCATCAAAGGCGTATCTGCCGATGCTCGTTACCGATGCGGGTATGGTGATAGATGTGATATCACTGCATCCCAAAAAGGACAAATCTGCGATGCCCGTAACTGTGAATGTATTGCCTGCTGTTACTTTTTCTGGAATTATTAGCGCCGACATGTCGGAGCATTTGTTGTAGGTAACTTCTTGTGTGTAATATTCTGGGTTGTCGGGGTCGGAGTCGGGGTCAACAACCATTTCTTCTCTGCTTTGTACATTGGGTATAATTTCAACCGTGTTCTTGTCAAGCACTGCATATTTTATTCCGTCCTTTACGAATCGCAGTTTCGCATCATATACTTGGATGGCGCTTTTTAATGTGATGCTTGTCAAACTGTCGCACTCTGAAAATGCTTTTTCGCCGATGTATGTTACCGAATGTGGTATGCTTGCCGATTTCAATTCGTAGCAATACGAAAAAGCCATATAACCAATGTGTACCACAGAACTTGGGATGACCAAGGATGTCAAGCCGCTGCAACCGATGAATGCTCCAGTGCCGATGCTCGTTACAGAATTGGGTATATTTACCGATGTCAAGCCTCTGCAAAGCGAAAATGCGAAATCGCCTATGCCAGTCACCGAAAACGCCGTATTATCATAAGTAACCCGTTCGGGGATGACAAGATTTCCCTCTGGTGGCGCAGAATAAAAGACTAATTCTTCGTTATCTTGCATCTCACTTGTTACCTCGACGGTATACACACCGTCCCAATCAGATGTAATGTTGTAGTAAAGAGTTTGTCCGCTTTCACATTTTGCGGAAAAATCGTAAGCTTGAGCCGTTGTGCATCCCACAAGAACGACTGCAACTAAAAATGCAAATAATCTTTTCATTGTTTTATTCTTTAAATCCAAAATATCCAACCGCATCGGCATTTATTTTCTCTATTTTTTTTACTGATTTGCTGTCCAGTTTCATGCAATCGCCAAACGCGCCAACACCAATGCTTGTCAACGATTTTGGTATTGATACCGAAGTAAGATTGCTACATGCCCCAAACGCCACATTATCAATATGGGTCACTGATTCCGGAATTTCAACCGATGTGAGGCTGGTACAACTTGCAAACGCGCCCTTGCCAATACTTGTAACTGAGTTCGGTATTGTTACCGACTTAAGTCCACTACACTCATAAAATGTACCAGGGCTAATGGTTGTGATGGAATTAGGCAAAGTCACCGATGTCAGACTGGTACACAGGTCAAAAGCATAATCGCCAATCACAGTCACAGAATTAGGAATCGTAATCGAGACAAGTCCTGTACAATCAGAAAATGAACTGTTGCCAATATTTTTAACCGAATTTGGTATTGTGACCGATGTCAGTTCTGTGCATCTACGGAAAGCAAAATAAGGAATGCTTTTCACATTATTGCCTATATTCAAGGTCGTCAGCAATGAACAGTCGCCGAAAACAGGTCCGTCATAACTTCCCATTACCAAACAGTTAGTAGCATTGTAGTTGACAGTTGTAAGTCCACTGCATTTATAGAACGCCTCATTGCCTATGCTCTCCACCGAATTGGGAATTGTAACCGATTTAAGACTGCTGCAACCGGCAAATGACACAATTCCAATTTTTTTTATCGAGTTGGGGAGGACAAGCGATTTAAGACTAGCGCAATCAATAAATGCGGCATCGCCAATGCTCGTAACAGAATTTCCGATTGTGACCGATTCAAGTTTATTGCATAACTTGAACGCATATTCGCCAATAGTTGTCACAGAATTTGGGATTACAATCGTTTCCATACTACTACAACAAAAAAATGCATATTTTTCAATCTCTATCACAGAATTGGGGAGTGATACCGATGTAAGACTACTGCAATTGGCAAACATAAACTCGGTAATGAATTTTATCGAATTCGGTATTGTAACTGACTTAAGACTGCTACATGCATAAAATACGGAGTTGCCAATTTCTATCACCGAATTGGGTATTGTCACCGATGTAAGGCTATTGCAACCTGTAAATGCAGCAAAACCAATGCTTACTACCGAATTGGGTATTGATATGGTTGTCAGGCTAGTGCATCGGCCAAACGCCTTGTCGCCAATGCTTGTTACAGAATTAGGTAGCGTAACCGATGTTAGGTTTCCGCAACCATAAAATGCGCCTTTGTTGATAGTTTTAACAGAATTCGGTATTGTCACCGATGTAAGGTTTCTGCAATCGGAAAACGCCCATTCGCCAATACTTTTTATCGAATTTGGAATTTTTATTGATGTCAGGCTACTGCAATTATCAAAAACTCCGTCTTCTATGCTCGTGACAGAGTTCGGAATGTTAACAGAAGTGAGATTGATGCAACTATTAAACGCATTCTTGCCGATGCTTTTCACCGAATTTGGTATGGTAACAGATGCGAGACTACTGCACATAGTAAATGCGCTGTTCCCGATGCTTGTTACCGAAGAGGGGATTGAGACCGATGTAAGGCTGCTGCATTTGGCAAAAGTACCTTTTTCTATACAGGTTATCAAACTGGGAATTGTAACCGAGGCAAGCCCGCTACAGCCCGTAAATGCAGATTCACCAATGCTTGCCACCGAATCCGGCACTACTATAGTGGTCAACCCGCTGCAATATGCAAAAGCAGCATCGCCAATGGTTTTCACCGATTCCGGGATGGCAATAGACAATATGTTTTCGTAATAATAAAAAGCGAACTTACCTATGCCAATCACTGAATCAGGGATTGTAATATTGGTTTCATTGCCAATATATGCTACAAGATTTGTTTTCTGCTCGTCGGAAAACACAAATCCATTGTCTATTATGCCATTAACCGATAATGCTCCACATTCGTCAGTTGCTGCCGAACCGTCATAGACGATGTTCCTAACCAAATAGAAAGCATCCTTGCCAATGCTTTTCACCGAACTTGGGACTGTCAGCGATTTAATTCCAAAGCAAGCATGGAATGTACTGTCATCAATGCTGGTAACAGAATTCGGGATTGTAACCGATGTAAGGTTGACACAGCCGCCAAATGTCGAATTTTCAAGACTTGACACCGAATTGGAAATTACTACTGATTCGAGACTCTTACATTCAGCAAATGCGCCAAGACCAATGCTTGTGACGGAATTGGGGATTACAACAGATTTAAGACTGCTACACCCCATAAATGCAGTCCTGCCAATGCTTGTCACTGAATTTGGAATTGTAACTGAGGTGAGATTTGTGCATTTACCAAATGCCTTGTTACCAATGCTTTTCACCGAACTAGGAATTTTAACCTCGGTTGCAAAAGAACTGCAACCCGTTAATTTGGTTTTGGCTTTGTCGGAAAACACCAGATAGCCGTTAACAAATCCGTTTAATGTCAGTGCGCCGAACGGACTGCCTTCGGCAGAACCGTTGTACACAATGTTATTGACATTCGAGAATGCTGATAATGCAATATTTGTCACCGAGTCTGGAACGTTAAGCGTCGTAATGCCTCGGCATCCCCAGAACGCATTTTTCCCGATGCTAGTCACCGACGAGGGTATTGTTACAGATTTTAGTTCACTGCATCCACAAAAAGCACCATCGCCGATACGCTTTACATTGTAAGGAACGCCATCATGCTCTACGCTTGAAGGTATTACAAGATTCCCTTTTAGTGGTGTCTCGTAATATGTCCAATTGTTATTGGAAGACCCTTCGACTTGATATGTAACCTCTGCTGTCGCCTCATCATACGATGTAATGTTGTAGTACAAAATCTGTCCGCTTTCGCACTTTGCGGAAAAATCGTATGTCCACGCCTTGGGTGCAAAGCCAATAAGCAGCAACGTGACTGCAAGGAATAGTTTTTTATTCATGCTAAAATGTTTTATTATTTGAGTTTACAAAGGTAGAGAGAAGGTTGCTCTCTGTTTTTCTTACTTGGTAAAACCTTTCTTTCATTGCATAAAAAACCGACTTGCATATCGTAAAAAATCTTGCATTGCGTAAAAAAGTAAGCAAACTGCGTAGCGCCAAAGTTTATGTTGTGGAATTTTTGCAATTTTGCAACTATGAATTCTGCTCAGTTATATCCATTGCTACTTTGCTTGTCATCAGGCATCACAATGTGTCTGCTTGTTGCGGGCAGCATATTTCTTCTCCGTCATCACCGTTCACACCAGTTCCAGCGGGCATTTGCCTTTACAATGCTGATGCTGTCCATTGGCTTCTTCAACAACTTTATTGTGTTGACTATCAGTGACGAAAATACTGCAGCATTTGTAAATATGTTGCTGATTCTTTACGATTACATAGTGGTGGGCGGATATATGATTTTCGTTGTTACACTGGTATTCCCCGACAGGTTCAGCGCATTGCAGCTTTCACTTTTCGAGATACCGTACCTGCTTGCAATAATCATGTATGCCATAACCAGAAGTCCGATTGTCTATCCTACCGTACAGATATACACCTTTGTAGCCTCAACAGTATTACTGATATGGGGGGAATACTCCATAAAGAAGTACAACAGGATGCTGCTCGACAATGTCGGCGACATAGAACATCTGAATCTTAAATGGGCAGGCATACTGTTGGTTCTGATGTATGTGGTTCAACTGTTCTGGGCAGTGGAAAGCCTGTCAAACCAAAGCTGGTTCACCGTACCTACCGCCGACAGCAATTTGCTTTTCGACACTCTGTGGTGCTTCATTACCATTGTATATGTGCTGTTTATACTGCGGAAAATCGTACAGCAGCAGGTGCTGGTTGATGAGCCTTCACCAAGCCAGACTAACTCTGAAAAAGACAGTCTATTACCGGACGAGACTACGGAAGGATATTATAAGGTATTGAATACCATTGATATAGATAATCTTATTAGGGAAAAGCAATATTATCTGGATACCGCCTTGACTTTACAGAAGCTGGCAACACACCTAGGGACAAACCGTCAGTACCTGAGCAATTTCATCAACCGCGAGAAGCAGAAGACTTTTTATGAGTATATAAACGATTTTCGCGTAGAGGCAGCCAAGCATTTGCTTGACGGCTGGAGCAACGGGAACGAGCATTCGATGGAAGACCTTGCGGCAATGTCGGGCTTCAATTCCTATTCCACATTCTTGCGCCAGTTTGTCAAAAAGTACGGGGTATCGCCATCACAATACCTGAAAGAGAGCAATAAATAGATGCCAATCTTCTTCGGGTATAATGATAATCAATAAATTATAATTATTGAATTTCAATTACCAAAATAGAATTACCAAAAAAATAATTTGATGTGGTGTTGTCAATCTGTAGAATCGCGTCATGACGCGATTCTACAGATTGACAACATCCCATTGTTGGTAAAAAATAAGAATACCTTAATACTTATATTATATAAGCCACGCACCTGCGGCTGTAATCGACAAGGAACGCAAGAAACAGAGCGATGCCGAAACTAAGATTAAGATTCTGAAGGAGCAGATTGCTGCTTTGGGATAGTTTTGATAAGCATCAATAAACGACAATAAAAAAGTCCGGCATAATGTCGGACTTTTTATTGTTCAATAACAATCAAATCTAATGCTATAATATGTTCACATCTATTATTGTACACAATCATGCGTTGTCACAATTTTTGTTTGCTGGCTTCGACTTCGCTTACTTCGGCTGTCGCTCAGCACACCGCAGCACAAGTCGCGACAAAAATATGCGCCAACGCCACATAACGTATATTTTATCCTATATATATGTAACCTCTCCGAGGTTATCCACATTTTCCCAAATTAAGGTACAACAATAATGCGAACACATAAAAAAGAAAAGCAGAACCGGGGAGATTCTACTTTTCCGTATTTAGTGAGCATTATGAAAAAACCTATTTAGCAAATAAAAACTTACAAGTCTTTATTTGATTTTCGTTTTGCAAAGTTACGAAATACATTTGATTCTGCAAAGATAAATTTGAAAAATTTTGCAAAGAAATTTCATGGTAGCCAGATTGCAGTGCAAAATCTTGTTCTGCAACGACTTGACCAAGCATATTTGTAATGGTTATAGTTGTATTTGATGCATCTGTAAGTGTAAACGCTATTCTTGCATCATCATTTGCAGGGTTTGGAATAACACTCAGATTAGACATAATCTCAATGTCTTCGATATTAACCACATCGCTTGATGTATAAGACAAAAGCCATCCGTCGCTAACCTGCTCATTGATATTTGAGAAGAACTTCACGCAAACAACGCCAGCCGGAATAGTAATCGGTTCGGTTGGAATGTTATTGGAATTGTACTTTACAACAAGGTTTCCGTTGGTTGTACTATTCTTATACAGGGCGACATAGTCCTCGCCATCGTTTGCCAAATTGAAATTCTGGAAGTTTATCGTTATCGAATTTGCACCTTCTGGCATTATCTTCCACTGGCAATTTGCATTATCGTTGTACTGGCAAGCCTTGCTACCATCACCAAAAGTTCCAGTTGGAGTTGTTAATTTGGTAATACCGCTTGCACAATATACAGCACTATATGTAGCCCTCCATCCGTCGGCAACATTCTGACCATCGGTATGGAACTTTATCGTCATTGCGCCCACTGGAGTCTTAAGTTTTGCAGAACCAGGAAGATTGTCCTTATCATATGTAGCAAGCAAATCGGTTGAAGTCTCATCACCAGCAAACACATTTACGTAGTCGCCTTCCGCTAGGTCGAACTTTGAGAAACCTAATGTAATGTATGCTCCACAAGTAGGATTGATAACATATGTGCAATCATTGTTGTTTGCATAGTCGAATGCTCGGCTTCCATCGTCGAAAGTGCCTTCGGTACCATTAACCGTAGTTGCCTGACAAGCAGAGAACGACTGGTTTGGGTGAATGTCTATAACAACCTGCTGGTTGCTAATAAAATTGTACTCTTCGCCACCACCAGTTGCTTGCGAGTGAAGATTATCAAGCGTATAGAAGCCATTTCCTCCGTATGCGCCCCAGCCCCACTCCATGTGGAACTTTTCTGTTGTGCCATTTATCTGATAGCCATCGCAGTTCCATGCGTGACCAGAAGATCCCCAACTTTCAGGCGAACCGCTATATACCATAGGGTATTTCTGGTTAATCTGGGTCTTCAACAACTGCCGCCAGTTTGCATCAGTATATGAAGATTTCGACTTGCAGGAAACCTCCGACGCATACTTAAAATATGTCTTCAATGCATAAGGCACATCGGTTGTCTGCGCACCAGAACCATCGGCATCCCACATCATTTTTACAGCAACACCAACGTGATAGCAAATTTTTCCAACTTCTGGATTCTCTGCTCCTGATGGATCGTCAGGCATCGAATACCAGTCATATGTCTGGTTTGCAAAGTTAACCGTTATATTTCCGTGTCCGCCATTAGACCAATTATTATGCATATATGAACCTGTACCGCTCGACGGCCAGTTCCAATATTTCATTACATGACAGGTCGCAGTAGCAACACAACCTACTGGTGCGTGGTTGTGGTAATCATTAGTCTCAACAGGACACATTGAATTGAAAGGCCAACCCTGCTCCCACACAATACCATCCATCAGAATAGGAGAAGTCACAACATCACGGGTTGCCTTTGCCTGCGGGTCATAGTTAAGCAAATAGTTCCATTCTGCAAGATTTGCTTCCACCATTTCAGCATCGGTCTTGTCGGCACGGTCGTTCGACTCGCTATAATAATTAAGGTAACCAGCCTGTCCAGGCGACATATTGTTTAGGTTGAAAGCACACTCGAACGAATATGCAAGTACAGGCATAATCTTGTTGTCGGACGAAACGACAATGTATCCCTCATCGCCGTTCACATCGAAAATGTATAGGTTATACTTCGGGTTAGCGTCATTGGGATTTACAACGCACGACAGGCTTATGTCACTCCATTCGGTTGCACGGAATGCATTGACAGTCTGGTAGTAATAAGCTCTGGCGACTTTCTCTGCGTCCTTATACGAAACGCGCTCGGCCTTGGCTGCAAAAGCTATCGCTAATATTGCCAAAATAACTGTTAATCTCTTCATTATTTTAAAATTTGAGTATTCGATAATTTGAAAATTTAACTTCGTTGAGCTAAGGGTTGATGATTTGAAAATTTAAAGATACAAATATAATTATTTTTTTATTAAGTCGGAATTGAAATGCAAGCCAATAGACTCACGCCGTGCCATAGCCTGACGAATAATAAGATAACCTATATTAATGAGGTTTCTTAACTCGCAAAGACTTACTGTAACCTTCGATGTCTTGAACAAATCCTCAGTCTCGCGATAAAGAATCTCCAGACGGTCGAATGCACGTTTCAAACGAAGGTCGGTGCGTACAATGCCAACGTAGTTGCTCATAATCTGCTGCAACTCCTTGAGCGAGTGCGAAACAAGAATAAGTTCATCGTTGGTAATTGTACCTTCTTCGTTCCAAAGCGGAATCCTATTCAGCGTTTCCTCATCGGCCATAACAGCATCCTTCGAGTCTTCGAAAGCCCTGTGCGCAAATACAACAGCTTCAAGCAACGAATTGGAAGCCAATCGGTTTGCTCCGTGCAAACCAGTACAAGCAGCCTCGCCTACCGCATAAAGGTTCTGAATAGAAGTACGTGCATACTCATCGGTCTTGATACCACCGCACATATAGTGTGCAGCCGGAACTACTGGAATCAAATCGTTCTTTATGTTGATGCCGATTTCGAGGCACTTGGCATAAATTGTCGGGAAGTGCGTCATAAGCACATCCTTGTCGATATGCCTTGCATCGAGGAAAACGTGTTCGTCGCCCGAAAGCTTCATTTCGGAGTCGATGGCGCGTGTAACCACATCGCGAGGAGCCAACGAACCTCGCTTGTCGTACTTCACGCAGAAGTCCTCGCCCTTGCGGTTGCGAAGAATTGCACCAGCACCACGCATAGCCTCGGTAATCAGGAAAGCAGGACGCTCGCTCGGATTATATAGTGTTGTCGGATGGAACTGCACGAACTCCATGTTCTCAACAACACCCTTTGCTCTGTAAACCATTGCAATACCATCACCAGTGATATGCACGGGATTGGTAGTGCTCATATAGGCATTTCCACATCCACCGGTTGCAATGAGGGTTTTCTTTGCAAAAACATTGAAAACTTTTTTCTTATTCACATCGTAAACGTATGCACCATAACACTTTATGTCGGGAGTTGCACGCGTAACTTCAACACCAAGATGATGCTGGGTTATGAGTTCTATTGCGAAATGGTCTTCGTAAATGTCAATATTGGGATTATTTCTAACATCCTCAACCAAGGCGCGTTGTATTTCAGCACCAGTCTTGTCCTTGAAATGAAGGATTCGCTTCTCGGAATGGCCACCTTCGCGGTTCATATCGTACTGACCAGTGGAGTCGGTGTCGAAATTTGTACCGATTTCAACAAGGTCGCGAATACGCTCTGGAGCCTCGCGGACAACAATCTCCACAATCTTCCTATTGTTTATACCACAACCGGCAATCATAGTATCCTCGATATGCTTCTCGAACGAGTCGTAGCTATTCATAACAGAAGCAATACCACCCTGTGCCTTGACAGTGGAAGTGTCGTCTATCTTGTTTTTGCAAATTATAGCCACACGACCATATTTGCTGACTTTTGTCGCATAGAACAGGCCAGCGATTCCACTGCCTATCACTAAAAAGTCCACTTGTTTTCTCATTTCTTTACTACAAGTCAATTTAAGAATGCAAATATAACTCCAAAATGCATACCATATACTTTTAAAGTCCTTTTTTTGACAATCGGACAAAATATACAAATGGAAAGCTATAATTTTTATTCAAAAGTGCGAAATAAAATGTAAGTTAAGAGTTTAAAGGAAAAAGGTGATAACTATCAAGGCAGAGCCTTGTAATTAGAAGTCGTAGGCTTGAGCCTACGACTAACTACGACTAACAGAATAAAGAAGAAAGGCGCAGTCGCCTGCGCCAATCAACCAATACAATTATGAAACACTAAGAGCGGGAAACGGGAGTCGAACCCGCGACCCTCAGCTTGGGAAGCTGATGTTCTACCACTGAACTATTCCCGCTTTGGGAACGCAAAGATAATGATTATATCAGAATACAAACATATTTTTGTCACCAAACAAAAAAACGATGTCAAAAATTCAGAATGACAGACATCGTTTTTGTTTGTTTCCAGCAACCTAGAATCCCACTTTTGCGTGCTGACCAACAGCAAACCTCTCGTTCTTGCAGGCATCGACAATGAAGTTGAAATCGTGACACTCACCATTCAACACCTCGTCCATAACCACCTTGCATGCTATATTGTCGATTTCGCCACCAGAAAAGTCGTAGTCGGTAGCCAACTTGCGGCATTCATCGTCGCTGAGCCACGAAAGTTTGCTCTTCCAGATGCTTTTCTTGGCCTCAATCGTCGGCTTGTCGAACTTCAACTTGAACAAGAAACGACGTTCGAAGGCTGGGTCAAGGTTGTCGGCAAGGTTGGTGGTGGCGATCAAAATGCCGTCAAGTTTTTCAAGTTCCTCAAGGATTATATTCTGAATTGCATTTTCTGTCTGTGCAACGTTAGACGAGTTGACATCCTTGCGCTTGCTGAACAATGCGTCGGCCTCGTTGAACAGAAGTATGGGCTTCTTCTCCTCGTTTTCGCACATTTCACGGTAATCAGTAAAGATGCGCTTGATAAGTTTTTCGCTCTCACCGAACCAGCACGACTTGCTTGCGCTTATGTCAACGTGATAGACCTTGCGACCAGTCTGACGTGCAATCTGCTTTGCTGTTTCGGTCTTTCCTGTACCTGGTGCACCATAGAATATCACCGACACACCCTTTGGCATCGCTTCCTTTTCAAGGCGAGCCTGCAACTTGACAAAATTCTCATCCATAAGGCTTTTCGTGAGCGAATCTATCTTCTTTCCAAAATCAGCCGAATAAAACAACTGTTTTTCCTTTATGCTTTCGGGAGTAGAAAGTTTCTTGTTGTTTTTCTGCTTCTGATACAAGTCAAGGTCATTCTCCAGAAATATTGACTTTCCCTTGTCGGCAAGAGAAAGGCTAACTTCCGACACAAAGGTGCCTTCCGACTTCTCTATCATGTTTGAATGAATAAGAATATGCTTCTTGCTAATAATCTCCGAACTCACCTTCATGCGCTTTTGAACCGAGTCGTAAATGTCGGAAAGCGTGCACTCTAATCCTGACTCATGGAAACGCCTGTTTTCAACGAAATCGTTGCAACATATATAGAAAAGTGTACGCTCATCTGTCTTGTCCGAAATCTTCTTCACGTTCTGCACGAACTCCAAGCCAGCATTCTGCTCCTCGAGCTGCTCAACACAATCGAACAGACAGCGAGTCGTCATCGCTTCATCGCTTCTATCTTCGGCAAGGTCGGCCACGATATGGCAAAACTCATACCTATCAATCATCTTCTTTTCCGGCCTTTCGTATGGCGAACTGCTTTGTATAGCCAAAGCCAGCGAACTTTCTACCTTGTACTGCTTCCTGTGACCGCACATAATCCTCACAAACATAGCATTATCGACAAGGCTGTCGAAATGACTCTTTATTGGCATAAATTCTATAGCCTTAAGCCCCATAAAGTCGGCAACGTCACTTGTATCAAACGGAGAATCGCGCTCCATTTCCTTGGTATAGGCAGCAACAAGCAACATAGCCTCCACTTCACCAATCCCAAAATACTTGGCAAACGACACTATCTCCGCCTTCAATGACTTAACATCCGACTTTTTCAACGACGGTTCGCTATGCGAGCGCGAACGGCCTCTGCCCATCCCAAACATAGGACGGTCATCAGACGATTCTTCATCCTTGGGAAACGTTACCTTCGGATAGAAATCAGGCATAAACTCGTGAAGCATTATGATGTTGCTTCCCTCCAACTTCTTCGAGATTTCACAGAACGACATCAAAGCACTGAACTTGGTTTCTTTTGTAATTTTCTTCATATTTTTTCTTTTTTTATGGTTAAACAAAACTCAAAATTCTGCGCAAAACTACACACAGCATACGACAAAATCTGTCGCAACTAATGCGGTGCAAATTTTTTTCGTTAGTAATATAACTAACTCGGGCTAAAAATTAACCATCAAATCGGTTTATATATAATTTCTTTGGCTTTCATTTCTTTTTCATTTTTTCAGTTCACAAAAGTAATACATTTCTGGCAAATGACCAAATATTTTGGGAAGTTTTTGCAATATTAACACAAAAATAGATGGAAACTGGTCAAAATCACCCAATTCCAAATTTCTAATGTTATAAATGGAAAAAACAGCTTGCTACTTGAAGCTATAACCCACCCCGATATAATAAATATTTGCAGGATTCTTCACCTGCACCTCGTTGTCGGCACGAAGGTAAAAATCGAAAGAATTGTTCTTGTTTAGCCTATAATTCACACCGACAACTGTACGCATTTCGTCAATGAAACGCGCATCTTTCTTGTACATACGGATAAACATCTCGGTAGAAGCGTACAACTTGACCGGCTTGCTGAAGAAACTATACGAAATCTCAAACCTGTTGCGAACGTATGTCTTTGGATTGAACTTATGCTCGGCGCGTGATTCATCGTAAAATGATGCCTGATACTTTGACCGTAACGACAACTTGAAACTCCTTATCTTTTCGGAATAAGTAAGTCCGCCACTCACTCGATAGCGATTCTCCATGTAAGTTTCTCTATTTTTTAGGATATAGTCGAAGTCGGCAGAAACCTTGAAGCGGCTTTTCCAAAACGAGTATCCAAGACCAGCAGAAGCCTTGAAACGGTTAAATTCGGTAAAGTTGCCAGAAGTCTTCACTTCGCCCTCGACCGAATAGCCAAATCCCTTTACAATTTTGCCAGAATATCCAGCGCCAACAATAGCGCCAAAATCGGTTGTCTGCGCATACACCGAAATGTATGGCAGACAAACCATTATAACAAACAATAATATGATGCTACCTTTCTTCAAATTTTATGATTCTAACATTGTCGCATCTCGTAATTACTGGAACATACGGACTACCCTTCGACCCTTCGGCTACGCTCAGGGGGCGAAGGGTTAGGATGCAGTTTATTTCATGAAATCCTTATGCTTGACCATAGTGTCGATGCTGTTGATTTGGTCGCTGATAGGTGTGTAGTAAATCTTTATGTAGGCAACATCGCGCAGGAAATCAATGTGACCGACTTCGATTCGCTGGATGTCGAGACCTGTGCGTTCCTTTAGATCGGCAATAAGTTCGTCCTCGCGGCCGTGCTTTACAAGTTCGATGCGCTCGTAGAGTACAATCTTGGTTGCCACGTGCTTAATTGCCTTGTTGCCGTCGAAGATGACGATTACAATGATAAACAGCACATTAACAGCCAACAAGTTGATGTATCCGTGGCTCATCGCCAGACCATTGATTACCGAAATGCCAATAATCACAAACAGATAGGTCATCTCGCGGATTGGCAAAGGCTCGGTACGGTAGCGGATAAGTCCGAAGATGGCGAACAGACCCATTGCGAAGCCCATTGCAAGGTTAACGTTGTTGAGCAGGTTCATCAGCAGGAATACCGTCGTACCGAACAGCATAAAAGTGAAATAATAATCCTTGCGCTTGCTCTTTCGGTAGTACAGGAAATGCACTATCAGCCAGCAGATTATAATGTTCACAAGAAACAAAACGAACATCGAGAGAAGACTATCCTTGTTCCACAGCGGAATGCCAAGAATGTCGTTTGGCGATGCTATTGCAGTCATCTCGTCGGCAAACTCGCGGGCAATGTCTGGGTCGAAATCCATATTGTCGGCAACGTCGGATGGAGTTTCAGCAACCTCAGCGACTGCCTCTTCATTATTATTTTCGTCTGACACAATGTCAGTATTTTGTGCAAAACATCCAAAACTCAGCAACATAGTTGCTGCTAACAGAAAAAATAATTTCTTCATATCAATTTTATATTACATAGTTTTTCAATATAGCGCATCTTACGGCGGAAACGGTTCATCTTCGCATCAGGATTTGTCAAAAAAGTCCCAAGGCAATACTTGCTTATGCGTTTCTGATGGATGCGAAGGTCGAGCAGCACATCACGGAAATATGACGGGCACAGTCCGTCCTGCTTCAACTCGACAATGACAAGGTTTGGAATGCAAGCCGACCTGCCAGTTACCCTGTTTATTAGGTTCACATTCATATCGATGGTAAGACGCTCGGTTTTCTCGACATTCACAAGGGTTATGCGCTCGAATTTGTTTTCAAGAACAGGACTTAGCGTATTCACATCGTAGTGCAGAAATTCCGAAACGAAACTTCTGTTTTCATCACGGCTAAGCATATCGTTGAAATCGTCCGGATTCATCGGGATGCGTTTTTTCTTAGTGCGCCCCTTGTTGTTCTTGTTCTTGATTTCGCAGAAGGCGATTCCGCTATCGACATAAATGCGGGCGCGTAGTTTCTGCCTGTTTAACTTGCGGTTGTGATGCGCAATGTACATTTTAAGATCGGCGGTATCGTAATAGAGCGTGTTGTAGTCGGCAATCCTGCGCCCTTCGTTGAACTGCACGAAATACCGTCCGTGTATCCTGTCCAGGATTTCGACAAGCTGCTCGGTCGTCACAAGAAACTTTGTATCGACCCTGTTCATCAACTTAACCTTTTCCATTTCGGCAAGGGTTATGGTGTCGAACAACTGCAACTTATCTTCAATCTGCGACAACATTACTGCTTATCAAAAATATACTCAAATTCCTTCACGGTTTCGAGCTTGCCGTTGGGGAAATAATTGTACTGCTTCTTCTTGCTTCCGTCGGGATAGTATTCGAACTTACGGATACGCACCGGCTTGTTGCGGCTGTCGTATTCGACCTCCTTTATGCACTTGCCCACGGTGTTGTACTCGAATGTCACACGCGATTTCTGTCCGTAGTTGGCGTATTCGATTTCCTCAATCTTGAAGCCGTTGGCATCGTACTTTGTCACGTGGTCGAGAAAACGTGTTTTTGTAGCTTGATTTTCGTTCCATTCCTTTATGGTAAGGCCTTTGCGCTTCTCACGCTTTTCCTCGGTTGTCTGTGCGCAAACGACAAAAGCCGACATCATCAGCACAAGTATTATTGCAAGTGTTCTTTTCATATCCTATACGTTTAAAACAATTTTAATTGTATCGGCAATCTCATAGATTTCTCCGGCATTCTCAACCTTTACGCTACGAGTTACAGTATCGGGAATTTCGTTCAGATTCTCGGTAAAAGTGAAAATAGTATAGTCGCCAGGAGTAATTTTCTGGAAATAGAAATAGCCGTCCATACCCACGCGTACATCGTCGAAATGATACAATTCCGTATCGCGCTTGATGAACACACGCTGGTCGTAAGCCCAGCCTTCGCCACGATAGTTGCTGTTGTGGTAATAGCGAGCATAAACACGTCCCTTTATCATCGAAGTGCCATAAGCCTTGCCCTCGTGGATATAGATTGTCGGAACGGTTGCAGTTGCACCCTTCTTCAACTCAACCTCCTGCGAAACTGCGATTTTTTCACCGTCGGGCTTGGTAGAATAGGCAAAAATTGTGTATTTGCCAGGATTCATATACTTGAAACGGTAATGCCCCTTGTCGTCGGTTTCGACATCATCGCCATAGAAGGTATCGTCGCCATAAACAATGAAAACATCAACCTTTGCCGCCACGGTAGTGTCGGTTTCAAGGTTATAGTTGTCGTCGGGGTGTAAAACGCGCATGACATCACCTTCGATGATGCCAGTGCCGCCCTCGCCTTCGTCCCTGTTGCACGAGTTAAGTGCAACAAGGAGAAGTACCGAGAGAAATATTGAAAAAATTCTATTCATGTTTTAATTATTTTCAATTACGGTGCTGCGGTTATTGATGTCGCATTACCAGAAGTTGTTACAGTAGCACCAGTATAAAAACCATGCCAACTTTCACCGCCATTTATTGTGGCAGTTGTGTATATTGAATAAGTGCCTGACGAAAGTGAAGTGCTGGAGAATGCGAATCCGCCATTGCCACCAGGTGGCTTTGTTCCTGTGCCATAGTTAGTTTCCCAGCCATTGCCGGTAATCGACGACGGACCCTTGTAAACAAGAACGACATTGTTGCTTGCGTCCTTGATAACAATAGTAGATGTCATTGAGTACGACGATGAAGAAGAACTTCCGCCACCCCATGGGTTACCACCACCTGATGAAGAAGTTAATAAATACTTCTGGTTGTTCTGCATTGTAGGAGTAGCATTGCCACCGCTACCGCCAGACCAAACACCCATAGAACCGCCGAATGCAACTATTGTTGCTCCGCTGATTGTAAGAGAGTGAGAAGCCTGTTCGCCAAGGTCACAGTCGAGAGCCTGTTCGTGTCCCGAACCGCCAGCAATAATAAGTCCGCCCGAGAATACAGTGCTTGTTCCATTGTTGTCGAGAGCATCGCTTCCAGTACCATAAACCCAAACCTTACCGCCAGAGATTTCCAGATAGTTGGTAGAGTTCAAGCAGTCGTCAGCAGCATTAACCTCAACGATACCGCCCTTAATGAGCATCTGATTCTTGCTCTCGATACCTTCGTGCTTTGCATATACAGCAACGCGACCGCTATTGATGATAACATTGCCCATACACTTTATGCCCTTTGGATTGCCAGAATAACCGCTACTGCTACTACCACCACCAGGGAATCCACCACCTGAACTAGCATTAACAGCAGTACCCGATGCTGTAACTTCAATATTTATAAGGTTGTCGGCAGCATTTTCGCGACCAACAACAAGGTTGCCATTGATTTTCATACCACGACCGCCTTTGCCTGTAGATGTACAAATAATTGTTCCACCATAAATGAATGCATTACCATCAGCCTTGATGCAAACTGGCGAATAACCATCTGAAGTAGTGATTGTTGCGCCATTGCCAGCAGTTGTGAAGTTCATTGTACCGCCATTGATTGTCAGTACGCCATCGGAAGAAATTGCACGACCGCCAGTATTGGCACTTGTGCAATTTACGGTAATGTTTCCGCCATTGATTGTTGTGGTATTGCCTTTTATTGCCAAGCAATATGCAGGGTCGCTATTTGTTACAACTGTTGATCCAGATGCTGTTATATTCATTGTACCGCCAGCGACAAGCATTGTCTGGTCGGCCTTGAAGCCCTTTGAAGCATTGCCCGAAAGTGTCATAGTGATATCACCATCTTCAACATCTATTGCACCGTCACACGAGAAACCCTTGCTAGTTACGCCGCTACAAGTAACAGTATAAGTTCCGCCGTTGATATTCAATGTCTGGTCGGCTTTTACTGCCTTTGAGTCGGAACCAGTTGCACGAAGTGTGTATGTACCACCATTAAGGTTTACAATATTGTCGCACGAAATGCCCTTGCTGTCTGTTCCACTGCAAGTAAGGTCGAGAGTTCCTCCATATATGTCAACAGAAACATCGCTCTTGATACAAGCGGCGCTGTATGTGTCGGCAACATTCGATGAATTTGTGTATGAACCGCCGTTACCAGCAACCGACAAAGTGACAGAACCGCCACTCATGCTATATAAATTGTCGGTAGAAATTGCTCTTGCACCATCGTTCGACGACGGACAGGTAATTGTAAGTTCGCCATTGGTAACATACATATTGGTTGCCTTGATTCCCGTGCAGTACGACGGGTCACCAGCAGTAACAACGGCAGCGCCCGAAGCAGTAATAGTTGTATTACCGCCAGCAATGTAAACTATGGTCGATTTTATTGCCTTTGTCTGTGCGCCCGAAGCAGTAAGGTTGTGTGTTCCGCCCTGTATTGTCAGAGTATCGCACTTCAAACCTTTGCAATCGGCATTTGCAACCGTCATAGTGAGCGAACCGCCCATCAACTTGATTGTAGCTTGGTCGGCATGAAGTTCCTGATTGCCATATTCAGCCTCTATACCATCGCTACCGAAACCGCTTACACTGACATTACCACCGTACATTCTGAAATTGTTTGCGTGTATGCCGTCCTTAACAGCTGCGGTAACATTTATTGTACCAGTGTAAACGTTAATATGTGCATCGCTATTGATACCATGCTGCTTATTACCAGCAACATTGAGAGTACCATTACCATAAACCTCGATAGAACCTTCGCAAAGCAAAGCGGCCTTGAATTCACTTGTCGAACCGTCGGCAAGCGAGTTGGTTGTACCGTCCTCAAGGATAAGCTTTACGCGCTTGTCCGAAGGAACATTTATAGCCGCGCCTGTAGGATTGGTTATGTTTGCGCCATTGAGACGAAGGTCGAACTTGTTGTCGGTATTAATGGTAAGCGAACCGTCGGCAGTTGTACCTGCCACAACAATAGTGCGGTCTTCGGTTCCCGATGCAGCACTTACTGAAACATCTTCGCCATTGCAAGAAACCGTTATTCCTCTGCTCGACCACGGATTTACCACACCGACAGCACCACCATTGGTATATGTAATGTAAATCCAGTCGCCATCATCTTGCGGCTGCGGCTCGTCACCGTCTAGCGACTGCATATAAAGCACAATGCTGTCGATTCCCATTACAGGAAAACTGAACGGAGTTTCTCCATTAATATTTGTATATGCGCTTGAAGTTCCCGTAGGAAGGAAACTTACGCTGTCAACATTCTCTATTGTCTTTGTATATATGACATTCCCATTGCTATAGTATAGGAGCTTGTTCTGTGCCGAAATAGACAGCACAGCCAAGACAAATGCCAAAACTGCTACTATCTTTTTCATAACTTACTGAATTTATAGGTTTTACCATCAATTTTTACGATATACAGACCTTCGCTTAGATCGCTTACATCAACAGCACCGTCAAACGAAAGATTTTCTTCCTTTACAAGCTGACCAGTTGCCGAGAAAATCTGCATAGTAAGCTCCGAACCAACATTGAAGTTGAAATACAGCATATCGGAAACCGGATTCGGATAAAGTCCATCCTCGCCCGCAAACTCTTCAACCTCGGTAAGGTCAGGTTCATTGTAGTTCAAAGTCATCTTCTTGACATCGGTCATAGCAAACGAAGTAGTTGTGCCATCGCCAAGCTTGAAAACGACATTCTCGCCTTCGAAATAAAATTTCTTCACATCCAGCAACTCTTCGGGTGCTGAATTTACATTCACCCTGAAATGGACTGTAATGTCCGTCGTCTGCGCAAAGGTTTTTATACTCGCCAGCATAGCAAGCATAAAGACCATTGCAATTAAAACTTTTCTATTCATAACATTAAATTTAATTACAAATTTACATATTTTTCTAAAAACATCATTCGAAAATTGACATTTATTTTAACGTAGCAAAAGTATGTGTCATTCCGAAACGATTATCGTCAATAAGGTTTTTAAATTTGGCAAAAACTCTTTTTTTTGCAAAACCACATTTTTGTTATATTTGTCGCCGAAATACAAAAACAAAACTGAGATGAAAGGCAACGACAACTTTATAACGGAAATGACCGATGAAATCAACCGCAAGGGTGTGGTTGTAATCGACAATGTAAGGAGAATGCCTGTTTACGGGAAACCATACGCATCTCCGCACTACACCATAGGAATCAATCATCAGGGAAGCGTAAGTACCGAATATGAAGGTCAAATAGAAAATTTTGGCGCCCACAACCTCGCCATAGTTTATCCGCGCCACGCATTGCTTACGCACAGTTCGTCCGACGACTACCTCGCCACGCTTGTTGTCGTTTCCGAACGCCTTTTTGAAAAACTAGCCATCCTAAACATCAACAACAGCCGATTCCATTACGAGCAGCATCCGCATTTCACGCTCACGCCAAGTCAGTACACCGATGTGATGACTCTTGTCGATTCGCTACGCATTGTCTCCCGCCTAAGTTCATCATTGCCAGAAGATTGTATTTTGCCGCAATTGCACATATTGTTACTTGTAATCGACTCTTTCCGTATAGAAAACGACGGCATAAACGCTTCTACAAGCGGACACATAAGTTCCAAACTCTACAATGCCATCATCAAGCACTATAAGGAACACCGCGATGTGGAATTTTATGCCGACCTGTTCTGCCTGTCCCCCAAATATTTTAGCACATCCATAAAACGCGAAACAGGACATAGCGCAAACTACTGGATACAGCAGCATGTTATACATATATCGAAAACTTTGCTCCGTACCGAACACAAAATGTCGTTGCAGGAAATATCAGAGAACATAGGTTTCCCCGACCTTGCAACCTTCAGCCGCTATTTCAAACGTGCAACAGGAATTTCGCCAAGCGAATACAGAAAAGGGAATATGTAAAATCAGTTGAAAGTCGTAGAGTCGTTGCGAGCAACGACTACTATTTTTAGTGGACATCAATATATAAATCACAGGTAAAGCTTTTTGCTCATTTCCCAGATAGCAATTCCGCCACTTACAGAAACGTTCAGCGAATGCTTTGTGCCAAACTGTGGAATTTCAAGGCAAATGTCGGTCTGTTCCATAACCGCATCATCAACACCTTCGACCTCGTTGCCTAACACAAGAGCATATTTTTCGCCTTCGACCGCCGAAAACGAATCAACGGGAATGCTACCTTCGGCAATTTCAAGGGCAACAATCTTATATCCATCAGATTTCAATTCAGAAATTGCATCAATGGTATTCTCATAATACGTCCATTCTACCGATTCGGTAGCACCAAGCGCAGTCTTCTGTATGTCGCGATGTGGCGGAGTGCCGGTAATTCCGCACAAAAGCAGTCGCTCACAGGCAAAGGCATCGCAGGTACGGAAAACCGCGCCAACATTATGGTGACTGCGGACATTATCGAGCACAACAACCAGCGGATTCTTTTTTACCGCCTTGAATTGTTCCACCGACAGACGTCCCATTTCCGAAGTCAAAAGTTTTTTCATAAATAATGTTTTGAGGATTATATGGCTTGCGCCGTTTATAATTGTTTCTATGTTTGAGGTTGTTTTGAAATAGTTTGAGGTTGTTTGAGGTTGTTTGAAAATTGTTTTGTTAGAGACGTTGCGCGCAACGTCTGTACTTTGATATTGTTTGAGGTTGTTTGAAAAAAAACAATCTAACAGACTTGCAGGCTTTTAGCCGATTATCCATTATTCATTGTCAATTATCCATTGTCCATTATTCATTGTCAATTATCCATTGTTCATCATCAACGCAATATAGGCCATAAGTCCTGCCGACTCACGGAAAACCTCTTCGTCCATGTCGAACTTGGGATTGTGCTGGGTCACTTCGCCCCTGCCATTTCCCATTATGCCGGCACGGAAAAACGTTGCTGGAATCTTCTCCGAGTAAAACGCAAAGTCCTCGGCAGTCATTTTCAACGGCATTTCATCAATATTTGCCTCCGATACATAGTCAACAGCCAGACCTCTGACCTTTGCTGTAACTTCAGGATTGTTATACACAGCCGGATAACCCTTGCGGATTTCAAGTTCGGCAGTACATTTGTACTTTGCCGCCGACTCATTGGCTATTCGCTTGAGATTTTCCTCGATAGTCCTATGCAAGACAGGATTGAATGTGCGCATGGTTCCCTCGGCAGAAGTTTCGGGCGGAACGACGTTTAGCGCACCGTCACCCACAATTTTCCCGAACGCCACAACAAACGGCATGTCGTCGGTCAACGATTCCTGCATTTTGCGAACCTCTACAAGAAAATCGGCGAGAGCCAGCACGGTATCGCTACGTTTCTGCGGCATGGCAGCATGTCCGCCAACGCCATGAAACTTAATATACAGTTCGTTGGTCGCAGCCATCAGATAGCCACTGCCAAAAAGGAACTTTCCCGTTGGCAGTTCGGCAGAAACATGCATACCAACAATACGCTTTATGTCGTATTTTTCAAGCAAGCCTTTCTGTACCAATATGTTTGCTCCACCGGGACACAATTCTTCCCCAGGCTGGAAAATCAGCACAATGCGATTGTTGATGTATTTTTGTAATTTCTTCAATATCAATGCAGTACCAAGCAGAGAAGCTGCATGTGCATCGTGTCCACAAGCATGCATAACGCCATTGTTCCGTGAACGGAAAGGCAAATCGACATCCTCGCAAATCGGCAGGGCATCAATGTCGGCACGCAAAGCAACGGTTTCGCCACCTTCACCTATGACGGCAACCACAGCATTGTCGCCAAAACTATCATCCGTCGCTATGCCATTTTCATGAAGAATGCCACGTATATACTTTGCTGTTTCAAATTCCTGAAACGACAGCTCCGGATTCTGATGTATATGGCGACGATATTCTACTATCTTCCCGAACAAATCTCGGTTAGCCGCCTTTATCTCGGACAACAAATTATCCATCATATAAACAATAAGTTCTTTACATTTTAAACGTTGCCATCACTGGATAATGGTCGGAAATGTACGGCTTTCCGTAATCTCCATTCAAAGTCTTGAAATCCAAAACTTCGGCATTCTTGTAAAAAATATAATCTATCATAGCGTCGTTTCCGTTGCCATAATTATTGTAAGTGGAAACCCATTCCGATTCTGGCAATATTGCGCGACTGTCCTTCATAATGTTTTTCAATGGGTCGAAAATCGGAGAACTTACATTCGAATTGAAGTCGCCCGACAGAAAAACAGGAGCCTTATCCTTCTTAACTATTTCATCTATCTTCTTAACAATCAACAAAATTGATTGCTCACGTGCAACTTCGCCGACATGGTCGAGATGCGTATTGAATGCATAAAACACCTTGCCAGTCTCCTTGTCTTTCAGCTTTGCCCAGGTGACAATGCGTCTGCATGCAGCATCCCAGCCCATGGAACATTCATCGGGAGTCTCCGACAACCAGAAATTGCCATTATCAAGCAACTTGAACTTGTCGTTGCGGTAATAAACTGCCATAAACTCGCCATCTTCCTTGCCATCGTCACGACCGACACCAACACGACTGTACTGCGAAAAATTCGAATCAATGTATTCCAATTGCCCGACGAGAGCCTCCTGCAAACCGAACACATCTGGCTGTTCACGCTCAATCATTTCCTTGGTTGCGGGCTTACGTATATCCCATGCATTGTCACCATCGTTGGCAGTACCATATCGGATATTGTAGGATATGTACTTTATTTCAACATCCTTTTGACTGTTATCACATCCGCCACAAAGCAACAGAAAAGCTAGCGACAATAAAAATACGATTCTTAGTTTCATAGTATTACATTACGCATTAATGATGGCAAAGATAATCTTTTTTTCATTATTATCCGCTAAAAAAGGAAGCGTCATTCCGGAAAGCTGAACGAACAGCATAAGGAACGTTGCTTGTGAGTTCGCTTATCCGGAACTCTCTCACGAAACGAAGTGAGTAATCTGTTCTATAATAATCCGTTAACAGATTACGGACAGCAGTCTTCACAACGCTCCCCGTTTCGTATCGCGTGTTACGACTAGCTTCCGTACCTTTAGCTCACGCAGCGAAGCAAGTAAATGACAAGACCACTTATTAATATTTCATATAAACATCTGATAATGTTGATTATATGTGTTGTTATGTTTTTTTTTGCGCTCCCCAATGTCTTTTTTGTAAAAGATAAGAAGCAAAAAAACAAAGGCAACCTTACGATTGCCTCTGCCTAGTATAAACCTATAATTTAATGAGATCCTTTTACATCATTCCCATTCCGCCCATCGGGTTGGCACCGCCACCCATAGGAGCAGGATTTTCTTCAGGGATGTCGGCAATTACGCATTCGGTAGTCAACAACATACCTGCGATGCTAGCAGCGTTCTCCAATGCGATACGCGAAACCTTGGTCGGGTCGATAACGCCAGCCTCGTACAAGTTTTCGTACTTGTCGATGCGAGCGTTGTAACCGAAATCGTCCTTGCCGTCCTTAACCTTCTGGACAACAACCGAACCTTCCTTGCCAGCGTTCTCTACTATGCGACGCAGAGGTTCTTCCAAAGCGCGGAGTACGATTGCAATACCGAGGTTTTCCTCATCGTTGTCACCCTTAAGGTCGCTAATCTTCTGGATTGCACGGATGTAAGCAACACCACCACCAGGGATGATACCTTCGGCAACTGCTGCACGGGTAGCCGACAAAGCATCTTCGTAGCGGTCTTTCTTTTCCTTCATTTCAACTTCGGTAGTACCGCCAACGTAGATTACTGCAACACCACCCGACAACTTAGCAAGGCGTTCCTGCAACTTTTCACGGTCGTAGTCGCTGGTTGTGAGTTCAATCTGCTTCTTAATCTGAGCAACTCTTGCTGCAATCTGATCCTTCTGTCCGCAACCGTCAACGATTGTTGTATTTTCCTTGTCGATTGTAACCTTGTCGGCACGACCGAGCATTGTGATGTTTGCATTTTCGAGCTTCAAGCCGCGTTCCTCAGTGATAACTTCACCACCGGTAAGGATTGCTATATCCTGCAACATTTCTTTTCTTCTGTCGCCGAATCCCGGAGCCTTAACAGCAGCAATCTTCAAAGTACCTCTCAAGCGGTTAACAATCAAAGTTGCCAAAGCTTCGCTTTCAACATCCTCAGCGATGATAAGCAATGCCTTTCCTTCCTGTGCTATTGGTTCGAGAACTGGCAGCAAGTCCTTCATCGACGAAATCTTCTTGTCGGTGATGAGGATGTACGGATTGTCCATTACGGTCTGCATCTTCTCGCTGTCGGTGATAAAATACGGTGAAATGTAACCACGGTCGAACTGCATACCTTCAACAACCTTAACCTCGGTTGTGATACCCTTTGCTTCTTCGATTGTGATAACGCCTTCCTTCTTTACCTTTTCCATTGCGAGGGCAATGTCCTTACCGATTGCCAATTCGTTGTTTGCCGAAATTGTTGCAACCTGCTCGATTTTCTTATTGTCGTCACCAACATTCTGGCTCATCTTCTTGAGTTCTGCCACAACTGCAGCAACAGCCTTGTCGATACCGCGCTTCAAGTCCATTGGATTTGCGCCTGCGGTTACATTCTTCAAGCCTTCGCTAACGATTGCCTGAGCAAGAACGGTAGCGGTGGTTGTTCCGTCGCCAGCATCGTCGTTGGTCTTCGAAGCAACTTCCTTAACCATCTGGGCACCCATGTTCATGAACGGGTCCTTTATTTCGATTTCCTTTGCTACGCTGACACCGTCCTTGGTGATGTGCGGAGCACCGAACTTCTTGTCTATTACTACATTTCTGCCCTTAGGACCAAGTGTTACCTTTACAGCATCTGCCAAAGTGTCAACACCCTTCTTCAACAAGTCTCTCGATTCGATATTGAATTTTATCTCTTTTGCCATGATTGTATCCTTTCAAAAATTATTCTTCAACTACTAATAAAATATCGGTCTGATTCATAATCAGATAGCTTTCGCCATTGATTTTCAATTCGGTACCGCTGTACTTTCCGTAAAGTACTACATCACCAGCCTTAACCTCGATGGGTTCGTCCTTCTTCTGGTTTCCTACTGCGATGATTTTGCCTTTCTGTGGTTTTTCCTGTGCTGAATCGGGGATAATGATTCCGCCAACTGTCTTCTGTTCTGCTGCTTCCGGTTTAATCAGGACTTTGCCTGCCATTGGTCTTCCTATCTTTTCCATGATATCTTTTAATTTTTTGTTAGACAATTTAAAATTTTACGGCATGACCTTATCGAAAAATGTGCCATCGTCAAAAAACTGACAAAATGGCAAATTCCGTATTGGCAGAACTGACATGGTGTGTCGGAATGGCGGAAAAACGGACGCCACACTTTCTGATAAGTTCATTGGGTGCGTTGCGAATTTGTGAAATATTGCGCATTGCAAATGCTGATACTAAAGCCTTTCGGATTACTGCCTTTGGCAGTGAGCTAAAGGTTACAAATCCGAAAGTACATAATTATGATATAATACAATCCGTTTCGCGAATAATCGTAACCTTTCAGGCGTATTGCCTTACGTCGCGGTTTGTTGTAATCGAACGGCATAATAATCGTGCAAAATTTATCTGCAAATATAACAAAAAAACGCACCCTTTCCGATGCGTTTTTCCTTGTGTATTGCAATTTTGTGCAAGGCAAAGTTGTATTTACTGCAACGTAGGCATGAGCCTACGCCGAGCAATAGTTGAAAACGAAAGTAATCTTGAATTAGATGCACTTATTATTTAACACTATCTAGTATTTTTTCTGGTGACGTTCCCATTAATGTGATAGCAGATAATTTGCGTCCCATATCCTTCAATGAGTGCCCACAATGATACAAGAAGTCATCAATTATCAGCCAACGGTCGTGTGACGGATTCGTCCATATATGCGTATTTATTGGATTTGTTTTCGTCGAAGCATTATGCATATCCCTTAACGAAGACAAGTCCTTGCCAGAATAGATGTCGGCTGTAACTCCATTCGTACGCACATCAAGCATATCGAATGTAGCGGCATCAATATATGCATCAACTACAACAACCCTATGCTGTGCTGTTTTTACCAGTTTCTCCAGCAGTACGCGAGCCTCAAAAAAATCACCGTCAAAAAATACCTTTTCAACCGGTGGCAAATTGGCATGAACAAAAAAGTCTATCTTTTCATCGTGTTCTCCAAGTTTCTTTTCAATTTCAACAATACGTTTCCCTTGCATCTCAAATCGGGAATCAATTTGTTTTTGGATGGCAAGCAACTGCTGATTAACGACATATCCCTCTAAAAGATATTTCTTTAAAACCGAATTAGCCCATTGCCTAAAACGAGTCGCATTGATACTATTCACCCTATATCCTACAGAAAGAATCACATCCAAATTATATGCTTTCGCTACATATTGCTGTCTGCCATCATTACCCATATATTCCAAAATGGAATATGTGCTATCTTCATCTAACTCTCCTGATTTATAGATATTTGCAATATGCTTCGAGATAGCAGGTTGCTGAACTCCAAACAAATTAGCAATCTGCTGCTGCGTAAGCCATACTGTTTCATTGTCGAGCCTTACTTCTATTTTCAGTTGGTCGTTTGGTTGATATAGTACGATTTCTCCTTTTTTAATAGTCGCAGGCAAAATTGATGATATGTCTTCTGCTTGAAGCATAAAGAATTACGATTAATTTTGCAAAAATATTAAAAATTCTTCACATATACGCATAGAAAGAATATAATAAAATCGTCTACCATCAGCGGACGACTTTCAAAAACTTAGAAACGCTGCAGGCATAGAACGGCGAAGCCCTCAACGAAGTTAAACTTAGAAACGGCGTCAGCCATTCAAACGCCGCAGGCATTCAAACGTGCGTAGCACATGAAACCTGAAACAGCGCAGCGTAGAAACGTGAAACAGCGCAGCGAGAAACGCCGAAGGCACAGAAACGGCGAAGCTATTGAAACCCAGAAACGGCTTTAGCCATCAAACGCCGCAGCCATTCAAACGTGCGTAGCACATGAAATGTGAAACATAGAAACGGCGTCAGCCACAGAAACGCTGAAACAGCGTAGCGAGAAACTTTGAAACGGCGTTAGCCATTGAAACGGCGAAGCCCTCAACGAAGTTAAACAGCGCAGCGAGAAACGCCGAAGGCTCAGAAACGGGCGCAGCCCACAAACAACAAAAAAACGCACCCTTTCCGATGCGTTTTCCCTTGTACGTTAATCGTATATTTGGTTAATTGTCGCGAACGCAACGAATGGAATATCCACTTGATTTTTGTGGTGTGCCAGATGTAACAATGGCGTTACCATAAGAAAGAGAGCGATAGTATGCTGTGTCTCCACTATCAGTAGCACTCCAGAAACCAGTACTAAGACCTGTACTTCCAAAAGAACCACTAGGATTATAATTACCTGCAGGCTTTGCATCAAAACCTGTGGAATTATTTGAAGGTCGATGGTATGCTACACCACAAGCATCCGTAACTATTACATAACTGCTCCCTGTAGTCCAATAAGAAGTTGAAGCAAGCGATCTCGCTATATTTTCTGATGTACCACCACATTGGTATTGACTCTGAGAACTTAAGTAGTCGGTAAGCTGCGTCCATTCGGCATCGCTTGGCAAATGCCATCCGTTAGGACAGATGCCCTGCACATTACTTGGATTGGTACTGCTACCAGATGCTCCGTTCGTAGCTGCTTTCCAATTATATAAATATCCGTATATAGAAACATTACTGCTACTGTTCTCTGGATAGTAGCGTAATTTTTTTGTTGTGCTTGATTCTGGTGTTATTGATATCCCTATTACGCCATCCCCGTAGCGTAGATTCTCTGCCATCCACGTTTGCGAACCTAATTTCACATATTTATAACTAATGCCATCTCTTGAATCAGTAAACCGTCCCGATGCAGATTCTTCCCACTGTGCATACAATGTCATATCTGCAGTTACAATTATGCTTTGTCCGTCAGCATATGCTATGCCACTGCCATCTGCAACAGTGTTCCAACCAGCAAAAGTATAATACGTCATTCTAAAAGCATTTATTGCAAGCACTTGTTCAATGCCATCAGAAAAAGTCTGATTATCCATTGTACCTGTACCACCGTTGGCATCAAAGGTAACTGTGTAAGCAATAGCCCACTGTGCATACAAAGTCATGCTTGACGAAACCGTTATGCTTTGTCCATCTGCATATGCAGTACCGCTGCCATCTGCCGCCGTATTCCAACCTGTAAATGCATAGTTTGTCATGGTAAAAGCATTACTTGCAAGCGTCTGCGCCGTTTCTGCAATAAACGACTGGGAATTCATAGCCCCAATGCCACCATTTGCATCAAATGTAATTGTATATGATGCTACTGACGAATTTTGCACGGTACAAACAGGACGAACAGGCCGCCCAGAATCACGATTAAGACTTGAAAGGCTACAACCAGTAGAAGTAAAAGAGATTCCCTTTGCATTATCAGGGAAACCTGTATCCAAAGCGTTTGTCCAATACTCGCCTCTTGTACCATTATCGGCAACACTGCTTTGACTTTTATAACCAGCCGCCGGTATAAAAATAGAGTTGCCATTGGGTCCAGTAAACAATTGTCCGTTTATGCCATTCTGAACAATCCATGCAGCAGAACAATTATTTTTTAGTTCTGTTGTTTCATCATCAGTCGGCATTCTCCAATAACCGCCCAAATTTGTAGTTGCTGCATCATCAGAAGTCTCCAATACAGACAAGTTATCTGTAAAACCATTGTTGCCAAGTTCAGAATTATTACAATATTTTGTAAGAGTTTGATATGACCCATTGCAATACTTATAAGCAATCCAATTATAGTTGCTCTTGGTTGCAATTTCTCCCCAAGAATAGTAATTGCCATAAGCTTCGGGGGCGGACGCACCGACATTGCATGTTGCCCAAAGAGTACCGCTCGGCAAGCCAAGGTCAACCCATTCGTATCCGCTATACGAACCAGATGTAATTGCCTGCCATTGTGCATACAATGTCATATTCTCTGTTGCCGTTATACTTTGTCCGTCGGTATATGCATTACCGCTACCATCTGCTGCGGTGTTCCAGCCTGTAAAATTGTTATTTTCTTTAGTAAATGTATTTGTAGTAAGCGTTTGCGCTTCTCCTGCAGTAAAGGTTTGCGAATTCATATCGCCAGAACCACCGTTGGAATTAAAGATTATTGTATATGTTACAACAAGATTCCATTGCGCATACAATGTCATATTTTCCGAAACCGTTATACTCTGACCGTCGGTATATGCATTACCGCTACCATCTGCTGCGGTGTTCCAGCCTGTAAAATTGTTATTTTCTTTAGTAAATGTATTTGTAGTAAGCGTTTGCGCTTCTCCTGCAGTAAAGGTTTGCGGATTCATTGTTCCTGTACCACCATTGGCATCGAAGGTTACGGTATATGATGTTGGTTGTGAAGGATTCGAACTATTTCCTGTGTCATTTTGAGAGCAGACTGGACGAACAGTATACCCATAGTAGCGAGAGTTGTAGTACATGAGGCAATAGTCCGAATTGAAGTAGAGAGTCCCCGCGTTGTACGGGTTGTCCGTGTCGAGTGAACTCGACCTGTAGTGGCAGAGGGAACCGGCATCGTGGAGTTCACTGCCGTCACGGTAGCCAGCAGCGGGCAGGAAGATTGAGTTGCCGTTTGGACCGGTGAACAAGCGTCCGTTTACACCGTTTTGGGTTGTCCAAGTTACAGTACAGTTATTTTTCAACTCGTTCTGCTCATCGAAGGTCGGCATACGCCAGCCACTGCCCCAATTGGCAGTGGCTGCATCGTCACTTTCTTCGAGAGTGGTGAGGTTGTCGGTGAAGCCGTTGTTGCCATAACTTGACTTGTTACAATATTTGATCAGTGTGCTGTTTGTTCCGTTGCAAAGGCTGTAGGTCGTCCAACTGTAGGAGTTCTTTGTTGTGGTTTCGCCCCAAGCATAGTAGTAGCCGTAGTCTGTCGGGGTGCTTGCGCCGACATTGCAGGTAGCCCAGAGCGTGCCTGATGGCAAACCAAGATCAACCCATTCGTGTCCGTTCAATATACCTGTTGTTAAAGTATCACTGCCACCGCCATGCGTAGCACTAAAAGCATCAATTGTCGCTTGCATTTCTGCAATTTGTGCTTGCAGGGCCGCATTTTGTGCCTGCAATGCTGCTATCAGTCCATCCACATACTTCTTTGTTACAGCATCTTGGTTTTCGGTTGGATCTGCAACATTCTTTATCTGCCTGTCTCCTGCCGAATTGCTCAATGCAACAACATCTGTCAAAGTTTGTGCTTCGGTTGTAATATAACCACTAAGGTCGGGGATATTTGTAAGATTATTGTAGTTGCCATCAAATAGTTCTGGTTTATTTAGGATTTGTCCAGCACCGCTTGTTGCATTCCAATCAGCATTTACTTGCGCAGGGACATCTGCGGAAGTTATGTAGTTTGCATCGTTGGTGAATGCGGAAACGTTTGTCGGTACAGTTGGGATTTCGGGTTTGTTCAAGATTTGTCCTGCACCACTCGTCACATTCCAGTCAGCGTTTACTTGTGCCGGAACATCGGCTGATGTAATGTAGTTTGCATCATTAACAAATGCGGAAACGTTTGTTGGAACCGTTGGAATTTCGGGTTTGTTCATAATCTGACCAGCACCGCTTGTAGCATTCCAGTCGGCATTTACCTGTGCTGGAATATCAGCGGATGTAATATAATTTGCATCATTGGTAAATGCGGAAACGTTTGTCGGTACGGTCGGGATTTCGGGTTTGTTAGTCAAATCGTTGTAGTTTCCGCTGAACAATTCTGGTTTATTTAGGATTTGTCCAGCACCGCTCGTTGCGTTCCAGTCAGCGTTTACCTGAGCAGGAACATCAGCAGATGTAATATAGTTTGCATCATTAGTTAATGCAGAAACGTTAGTTGGAACAGTTGGAATTTCTGGTCTATTTGCCAAGTCGTTATAATCTCCGCTAAACAATTCTGGCTTGTTCAAAATCTGCCCAGCACCGCTTGTCGCGTTCCAGTCGGCTTTTACCTGTGCTGGGATATCAGCAGATGTAATGTAGTTTGCATCATTAGTTAATGCAGAAACATTTGTCGGAACAGTTGGGATTTCAGGTTTGTTTGCCAAATCATTGTAGTTCCCGCTGAAAAGTTCAGGTTTGTTCAATATTTGTCCTGCACCACTTGTAGCATTCCAATCAGCATTTACCTGTACTGGAACATCAGCAGATGTAATGTAGTTTGCATCGTTGGTAAATGCAGAAACATTCGTTGGAACGGTTGGAATTGCAGGCTTGTTTGTCAAGTCGTTGTAGTTTCCACTGAAAAGTTCAGGTTTGTTCAAGATTTGTCCTGCACCACTTGTTGCGTTCCAGTCGGCATTTACTTGTGCTGGAACATCAGCAGATGTTATATAGTTTGCATCGTTGGTAAATGCGGAAACGTTGGTCGGAACGGTTGGGATTTCTGGTTTATTCAAAATTTGACCAGCTCCGCTTGTTGCATTCCAGTCGGCATTTACTTGTGCTGGAACATCAGCAGAAGTAATGTAGTTGGCATCGTTGGTAAATGCGGAAACATTGGTCGGAACGGTAGGAATCTCGGGTTTGTTTAGAATCTGTCCAGCTCCGCTCGTAGCGGTCCAGTCTGCATTAACTTGTGCTGGAACATCAGCAGAAGTAATGTAGTTTGCATCATTGGTAAATGCAGAAACATTTGTCGGAACGGTTGGAATTGTAGGCTTGTTCAAGATTTGTCCTGCACCGATTGTTGCATTCCAGTCGGCATTTACTTGTGCCGGAACGTCGGCTGAAGTGATGTATTGAGCATCGTTCTCGAACGCGGAAACGTTGGTAGGAACAACTGGGATTTCTGGACGGTTGGTCAAGTCGTTGTAATTTCCACTGAAAAGTTCAGGTTTGTTCAAGATTTGTCCTGCTCCGCTTGTTGCGTTCCAGTCGGCATTTACTTGTGCCGGCACATCAGCAGAAGTAATGTAGTTTGCATCGTTGGTGAATGCAGAAACGTTGGTAGGTACGGTTGGAATTGCAGGCTTGTTGGTCAAGTCATTGTAGTTTCCGCTGAAAAGTTCAGGCTTGTTCAAGATTTGTCCTGCTCCACTCGTTGCATTCCAGTCGGCATTTACCTGTGCTGGAACATCAGCAGAAGTAATGTAGTTGGCATCGTTTGTAAACGCGGAAACGTTGGTAGGAACAACTGGGATTTCTGGACGGTTGGTCAAGTCGTTGTAGTCCTTGTCCCAGGCGTTGAACTGCGGGTCGGTTTCTGTAGCAGCACTGCCGGCCTTCTGTGCGTACATTGCGTAGGGCACGGAAATAAGTTGGCTCATACCCATAACCTCGTAACGACCACGACCAGTCAAATCGACCGATGTCTTCAGGTAGTAAGTCCCGTTGGACCAGTCGATTGCGGCAAAGTTGTCGCTTGTAGTACCGCCACCAATCTCTATCGTTGCAAGACCATTGGCATTGGTAGTAACCGTGTGAGTTTCGGTGTATATTGCAACAATTGACCTGTTTGATATTGGCTGGTCTATCTGACCTGTGGTTCCACCATTCCTCATTATGCTTATTCGCAGCCAAACCTGCTGGTTCGTCACCAGATTGCCGCTGTTATTGCGTATTACAGCCTGATAGCTGATTTTCTGCGGAGCCTGCGCAAATGCAAGTACTCCAATCAAAATGCATAGTGTCGCTAATAAAAATTTCTTCATTATATTATTATTTTTTTGTTTTTAACTATTTGTTTGTCTTGCAGGCTTACAGGCTTGCAGGCTCGCAGTCTCAAAGTCTTGCAGTCAGTCCGTTAGCCCGTTAGCCCGTTGGCCTGTTCGACTGTTAGCCTGTTAGACCGTTCTATCTATAAATTGTTAATTATTCATTGTTGTTTTTTGTTGTTATAGTTGTCGTTTTATTCATCGTAGCGGATGCTGAAATAAATTCAGCATGACAGTTTACGTTTATTGGCCATTTTTGTTCCGAGCATTGCGAGGAATCCCATTCGTGCAGATTCGTGCGATTCGTGGTTGTATTATTCGTTTTGAGCATAGCGAAAAACCTTTTGC
>JAFZRE010000036.1 GCA_017620015.1 Bacteroidales bacterium
CATAACCGCCCCAGTTACCACGGCAATGTCGCTCTACCCGAATCCCGCCAGCGATATTGTTTCCATCTTCGGTGATGGCTTCGTCAGTGCCACAGTCATCGACATCAGCGGCCGCACCCTTCTCCGCACCACCGCAATGCAGATTGACATCAGCGGTCTCCGCCCCGGCGAGTATGTGGTAAAGGTTGAGAGGATAAACGGAGAAACGGAGGAATTGAAAATGGTGAAGAAATAGAATGTTTTGTGGTCTATCGTAGGTTTTAGTTTGAAACCATACCCTACGATATATCACCACAAAAACATACAATAATCAAGGACGGTTCAATGCCGTCCTTTTCTATGTTGGAGTGCCCTAAAGGGCAGAAATTGTGCAAATATGTTCCAAATCAAACAAATAAGATTTGTAAAATTTGTGTAGATTTGTTGAATTTCTCGCGTAGCGACTGGGAAAATCACCATTCTCGCGAAGCGACTAAAAAAGGCTGACAGGCTAACGGACGAAAAGGCTAAAAGAAAAAAAAGAAAGGAAAGGAGATTTAACATTTTATAAATCTAAATTGTACAGACGCAAAATTTTGCGTCTCAACAGAAATCATTGAACTTTAAACATTAAATAACCGTCGATGTGATTGTGAGCAAAATTATTTGCTATATTTTTGGCATTTAACAGAATTTGCCCTATTTTTGTCCTAAAATAATGAGTTATGCAAACACGGATTTTAAACGAGGCGCAAATGCATATATTGCAGATGTTTTCATTCTGTAAAACCAAGAGCGATTTGAAACGGTTGCAGGAGGTGCTTGCCGATTATTATGAAAACGAAGCACAAAGGCAACTCGATTTGCTTTGGGAATCTGGTAAAATGTCGCAGGAAAAACTTGATATGTTGCAAAAGGCAGACCTTCATAAGTTGATTGAAAAGAAGTGATGGAAAACATTGTGCTTGATACAAATAGCCTTGTAGTATCGGTGTCAAGAAAATCAAGGAACTATATAATATGGAAAAAGTTCATAGATGGAGAATATGTACTTTGTGTAACTACAGAAATATTAGAAGAATACAGTGAGATATTGTCGGCTGTTACAACACCGGAAATTTCCAATAACATCATAATGGCGATATTGAATCGCCCCAATACGCGACGGATTGAAACTTATTATAACTTTCATCTTATAGAAGAAGACCCTGATGATAATAAATTTGTGGATTGTGCAATATCAGCAAACGCAAGGTTTATTGTTACAGACGACAGGCATTATAAAGTTTTGGAGAAGATTGATTTCCCGAAAGTTCCTTGCATTAGCATTGATGAGTTCGCTGATTTGTTAAGAAATTTGCAGTAACACAAAAAAGTAAGAGACACTAGTTAGTATTCGTTTCCCTTGTTGATAATATGAAGAACAGGCTGGAAGAGAAAGGAAAGAAGAAAACAAAGGACAATAACAATTCTGTAAAGACGCAAAATTTTGCGTCTCAACAGAAACGGCGAAGCCCTCAACGAAGCCAAACTCAGAAACGGCGCAGCCATTGAACGGCGTCAGCCCTCAACAATATTTCCCCTTAATTTCCGTTATTTCAGCAGATTTTTTTATTAAAAAATAAATTATTGCGAATAACTATTTTACTTATCTTTGCAAGATGTTTAATTGGAAAGGTATATATTGTTTTTTAGTAGGTCTAATCGCTTTGTTTTCTGTGTCTTGTGGTGAATATTCCAAGATAATGAAAAGTGCCGACAGCGATATGAAATACAAGAAAGTCTTCGAATACTACGAAGCCGAGGACTATTATAAGGCTCTCGGACTCATCGAGGACATAAGGGCTGTCTATAAGGGAACCGACAAGTACGAGACGCTCTGCTTCTACAATGCCTACTGCAACTACCACCAGAAGGAGTACTCGCTGGCAGGCTATCTTTTCAAGGAATATGCACGGCTTTATTCCAATACCGAGCGCACAGAGGAAGCCGAATATATGGCGGCATATTGCTACTACTTGATTTCACCGAGCGTTTCGCTTGAGCAGACATATACCGAATTGGGACTTAAGGAATTGCAGGCTTTCTTGGATAAGTATCCCGAATCAAAGTACCGCGAACAGGTGGAAGGTTACATCAAGGATTTGGATTTCAAGCTCGAGACAAAAGCCTACAACAATGCAATGCTCTATTACAAGATAAGCGACTACAAGGCTGCGATAGTTGCTCTGCGCAATATGCTCTACGACTATCCGACGACAACCTACCGCGAAGAAATTATGTTCACGATGGTAAAGGCTTCGTACATCCTTGCTACAAAGAGCGTTGAGAGCAAAAAACTCGAACGTCACAAAAACACCGTGCAGGCCTATTACGCCTTTGTGGACAAATTCCCGAACTCAAAGAAACTAAAGGAAGCGGAAAGATATTTTACAAATTCACATAATTATATAGAAAAAAGAGATGGATTACAAAAAGACTAATGCACCGACAAACTGCATCACCCGCGATGTGGTAGAAATGGCCGACAAGACCGGAAACGTTTACGAATCGGTAGTCATCTGCTCGAAGATGGCAGACCAGGTTAATGCCGACATCAGGAAGGAACTATACAAGAAACTCGAAGAATTTTCAAGTTTCAACGACAATCTTGAGGAAATCCACGAGAACCGCGAGCAGATTGAGGTGTCGAAGTATTATGAGAAGCTCCCGAAGCCGACTAACATCGCAATCGAGGAGTTTATGAACGACAACGTTTACTACACCAACCAGGAAATCAACCTTAAGAAGGCTGAAACTGAGGAAGAACCAGAACCTGTGGTTGTAGCAGAAGTTAAGGAAGAAAGCGCTGAATAACATCACGATGCTTGGAGGAAAACACATATTGCTTGGCGTTACGGGAAGTATAGCGGCATACAAGGCTGCGAACATCGTCCGTATGCTTGTTACGCAGGGCGCTGAAGTCAAGATTGTGATGACTCCGCTAGCAAAGCAGTTTATTACTCCGCTGACACTTGCAACGTTGGCGAAGAATCCGATTTACGTCGATTTCTTCAATCCCGAAAACGGCGAATGGAATTCACACGTGAGCCTCGGAATGTGGGCAGATGCATACTTAATAGCTCCTGCTACAGCCAACACCATCGGAAAGATGGCAAACGGAATAGCCGACAACCTGCTGCTCACATCTTACCTTTCGGCAAAATGTCCGGTTTTCGTTGCTCCGGCAATGGACTTGGATATGTTTGCCCATCCTGCAGTGCAGAAAAACATCGAGACGCTGAAGTCGTACGGCGTACATTTTATTGATGCCGAGGACGGCGAACTGGCTAGCGGACTTGTTGGTAAAGGTCGTCTGGCGGCACCCGAGAAAATTGTCGAAAGTATTGATGCTTTTTTCAACGGACAGATGTCGCTGACGGGAAAGAAGGTAATGGTAACGGCTGGTCCTACCTACGAAAAGATTGATGCCGTGCGTTTTATCGGCAACTATTCGTCGGGAAAGATGGGTTATGCCATAGCTGAGGAATTTGCAAGTCGTGGGGCAGAGGTTGTTCTGGTGTCGGGACCTACATCGCTGAATGTCCACAACAGCGCCATAAAGTTGGTTAAGGTTAGCTCCGCACGCGAAATGTACGAGGCTTGCAACAGCGAATTTCCGCAATGCAACGCCGCCGTGCTTTCGGCAGCTGTGGCCGACTTCACTCCGCAGAACGTTTCGGATACCAAAATCAAGCGCAAGGACAACAACCTTGAAATCACGCTCAAGCCTACCGACGATATTGCAGCAAGCCTTGGAAAGCAAAAGGGCGCCCGTGTTCTGGTCGGTTTCGCCCTTGAGAAGGAAAACGAACTCGAAAACGCCATCGGCAAGCTCGAACGCAAAAACTTTGATTTCATCGTGCTCAACTCGATGAACGACAAGGGCGCAGGATTCAACCACGACACCAATAAGATTACAATCATCAACCGTAGCAAGGAAGTGAAAAACTACGACCTGAAGTCAAAAGTTATGGTTGCGAAGGATATTGTTGATGAGATAGAAAAACTTTTAAAGCCTTGATTATGAAAAAGATTGTTTCCATTATCGTCGCAATGCTCGTGGCTGTGGCTGCTATGGCTCAGGAGTTTGAATGCCAGATTCAGATTTCGCACCAGCAGCTTCAGGGAACCAACTACGAGAAGATTTTTCAGGAGATGCGCAAGGACTTGTACGAGTTCATCAACAATACAAAGTGGACCAACAATGTGTTTTCCAAGAATGAGCGTATTGAGTGCAACATTTCCATTACCGTTGAAAAGGAAGTCGCTTCCGACGAGTATTCTGGCAAGATACAGGTAACATCGTCGCGACCGGTTTACGGTACTTCGTATATGTCGCCGCTTTTCAACTACCTCGACGACAAGTTCCAGTTCAAGTATGTCGAAATGGAACCTATTGAGTTCAATCCCAATGTGTTTACAAGTAATTTGTCGGCGGTGATTGCCTACTACTGCTACATAATGCTTGGTTTGGACTACGACAGTTTCGGTTCGCAGGCTGGTACGCAATACTACCAGATGGCAGAAAAGATTGTGCAGAACGCACAGGGCGCACAAGAACCGGGTTGGAAGCAGTACGAAAGCACAAAGAACCGCTACTGGCTTACCGAAAATCTGCTTAACGACCAGTATTCGGGCTTCCGCGACTTTATGTACACCTACCACCGCCAAGGTCTCGACCGCCTTGCCGACAAGCCAAGCGATGCTCGTGCTTCGGTAGAGGAATCGCTCGAAAGCTTGAGGTCGATGCACCGCCGTCGTCCGGGGTCGTTCTTGATGTCGCTTGTTAGCACCGTCAAGGGTGACGAGATTGTAAATATTTTCTCCGACGGCTTCTCCGACGAGAAGGCGCGCGTTGCCAACCTGATGAAAGAAATCGACGCTGCAAACTCAAGCAAGTACGACAAGATAACCCGTTCGGAATAATGATTAAGAACCTTTCAGTCAGAAATTATATTCTAATTGAAAAACTCGACATTGACTTCAATTCGGGTTTTTCCGTTATTACTGGCGAGACCGGTTCCGGAAAATCTATGATAATAGGTGCTATTTCGCTACTTCTGGGCAAACGCGCCGACACCGATGTGCTTCTCTTTAAGGATAAGAAATGCGTAATTGAAGCCACATTTGACATTAAAAATCTCGGATTGAAGGACTTGTTTGCCGAGAACGAGGTTGACTATTCCGACCAGACCATTGTAAGGCGCGAGATTATGCCCGAAGGAAAGTCGCGTGCTTTCGTGAACGATATGCCTGTGACATTGTCTGTGTTAAAGACACTTACCGACAATTTTCTAGACTTGCACTCACAACACGAAAACCTTTCGCTCACGACCTTGCCCTACCGTCTGCGCATTGTCGATTCGGCAGCAGGAACATTGGCACTTTTCGAGGAATACAAGCAGAAATATGCTGAATACCAATCGGTTGTACAGTTGTTAAAAACTAAAAAGGATGCTCTCGCAAAGGTTCAGAAGGACTTAGATTATTATAGGTATCAGGCACTGGAGATTGAAAATGCAAAACTTTCGTCCGACGATGAGCTTGAAGAACTTGAAGCCCGCGCCTCGATGCTCGAAAATGCCGAGGAGATAAAATCGGCCTTGTACGAGACTACCAACCTGTACGACGGAGGAGAATATTCGGCTTCGTCCTTGCTGAAGCAAATGCGTAGCAACCTTGCAAAAATCAGCAAGAACTTCAAGCCTGCTCAGGAGCTTGAACAGCGACTAGAATCCTCTATAATAGAACTTTCGGACATCAACGATACCATTTCGCAGCAGTTGTCGCAGGTAGAAGTAAACCCGCAGCAACTGCAACTCACCAACGAGCGCATCGACTTGCTGATGAGCCTATTGGCAAAGCACCGCGCAGCCGACATAGCCGAACTCAAGCAGAAGTACGAGGAATACAGGGGCTATGTTGACAACAGCGGCAACCTTGAGGACGAAATCGCCGACCTCGAGAAGCAACATTCCGCCAAGGCGAAGGAAGTGAAAGCCTCTGCCGAGAATCTGAGCAAGAAACGTTCGGCTTCGTTCAAGAAGACGCAGGAATATGTAAACTCTATGCTTCACGACTTGGGAATGCCGCACGGAGTGTTTGAGATAGGCAACGAAATCACTGAAGTTTCGCCCAACGGCATCGACAATATTTTCTTCCTTTTCAGTGCCAACAAGGCAGTAGCAGTGCAGCCTATCGAGAAGGTTGCTTCTGGAGGCGAGCTGTCGCGCCTGATGCTTGCGCTCAAGTCGCTTATGGCTGGCTCGATGAACATTCCTACCATACTTTTCGACGAGATTGACACTGGCGTTTCGGGCGAAATTGCAGCCCGTATGGGCAAGATTATGCAGCGCATTGCCGAGAATGTGCAGGTGTTGAGCATCACGCATCTTCCGCAGGTTGCGGCTATGGGCAGCGAGCATTTCAAGGTTTACAAGCACACCGACGACCAGCGCACAATTTCCAGCATCAAGAAACTCTCTGCCGACGAGCGCATTACTGAGATTGCCTCAATGATGAGCGGCGAAAAACTAACGCCAGAGGCATTGGAGAATGCAAAGGTGCTGCTAGGGAAGAATTGACAATTGGTTTGATATGAGAGGGATACTAAAAATATTCATTTTTGCAATTGCGATGCTTTTGCCTTGTAAGGTGGCGGGGCAAGACAGTGGACTCTCAAATATTGGCAAAATTAGTGGATATGTTTTTGATTCAATAAATAATGAGCCGATACCTTTTGCCGCAGTAAGATTAGGAAACATCAACAAGACTACAAATTTTGATGGATATTTTGTTTTCGATAGTATTCCTAAAGGCAATTAAACATTAATTATAATCTTGATATTGCATATTTTTAAAGTGTTGGTCTTCCGTGCTTTGCAAAAAAAACGAAAGACGATGGAAAGCAAAAAAAACGCTCGCAGGACACCAAATCTGGACACCAAATCTGGACACGAACAAATCTATGTGTCTGACTACCAACTTGCTTTTAATTTACGAGCACGAACAAACGCGGACAAGCCCACAATCATATACGCGGTTGTGAAAGGGAACGGCATAAAGTATCGGATAAACAGCGGCGTGAAAGTGTACCCATCCCAATGGAATAGGCGAAAACAAATAGCAGTAGAAAGCAACGAACTGTCTGCCCTTGACAATAGAAATAATGCCATCGCCAACGAAAGGCTTAAGGATGTTAGGTATAAGTATGACCTTGCCGTTGAACGGGTAAAAGAAAAGCCCGATGGGGTTAAAGAAATTATCCATATCTTTGCCGAATTAATAGGCTTAGAAAAAACTATGGGAGAAAAAAAGACAAAGAAACAGCCACTATTTACCGCCGTGTTGTGTCAGATTAATATCAATGATGGGACGGTACGGGAGAGCACAATACAGTCAAGGGGACAAGCTATTGATTTGTGGAAGGTCTTTTTACAGCGGAATAAGTTGGAAGATGCACCCGAAACGGTCAACCGTAAAAACTGGATTGGCTTCCTTGACTTCCTTGCCAAAGAGAAACAGAAAGACGGAAAAACTCCCAAGTACAAACAGAAGACCATTGTTCAGAATTTATCCGTATTAAAAAAATTGTTTCTAATATACAACGGGAACCTAACGGATGACCAAGCCTATAGCATACCGACGGGCGACTTAAAACAACTGGAAGTTGTGAAACTTACGGCTGAGGAAGAACAATCTAATTATGTTATCATCACAGAATCTGACATTGCTAAACTATACAAAGTGAAACTATCCAATGAGCTCTATCAGACAGCAAAAGACTTGTTTCTTTTCCAGTGTTGCATTGGTTGTCGTTCGTCTGATTTAGTAAAAATAATCACTGGCGACTATAAAGAACAGGAACACAACGGCACGACCTATATTAATTATACATCGAAAAAAACAGACATACAAGCTTTTGTACCAATAGACACGCCGACTGCAATAGCCTTATATAGGTGGATAAAGACTCTTAAAAAATTCCCTTTTGTTGTCGCTAAGGATGATAGTACAAGGATTCGTGGCACATACAATCTCCACTTAAAAAATGCTTTCCACGAACTCAACTACACAGAAACCCGGAAGGTGTATAGTGTTAGCGGGGGCAAAAAAGATTGCGTAGAAAAACCTGTATGGGAAATGATGAGAAGCCATTTCGCTCGACACTCGTTCATAACGAATATGTATTATCGTGGATTGTCAGCGGAGCACATCAAAACAATGAGTGGGCACAAAGACACGAAAATGATTGACGACATTTACAAGCAACTCGATGCAGGCAAGGAAGTCGAAAGACTTGATGAGATATTACAAAAGCACCGCCACGTAGAAACGGGAACGGATTTTACATACAACGACTTGTCGAAAGCCATAGACGCGATGGAAGCGATGGAAAGTGTAAAACCACCCAAAGACATTACGTTGGCAGAAGTCAAAGCCCTATCCAAAAACAAGGGGGGCGCAAAAAGTAATAATAGAAATCAACCCTGACAAGCCCCCTTTTTGTCTTTGACTTGGCATAGCATAACGGATTAGAAAAAAACAAAAAAGGATTTAGGACAGGGAATAGGAACGGATATGCTTTGAAAGAACACACTTCGGCTGTGGCGGTAGGCTCGATTGACATAGCATTCCATTTCAATATCCTATAGAGGAGTGTTGGCTATTAGTATATGTATCGTGATTAGATAAGTTGGTCTTCGAGGACTGACGGTCGGTGCGTTACAGGCACGGTGTTTTGCGTACACGGTGCTACGCTCGGTAGCGGTTCGGTGTCGGTCGGTAGCGGTTGGGTATGTACATAAACGGACTGTACTGGCTTTGCGGTGGTCGGCTCGGTGTCGCTCTGCTTGTTAATGGTTTGCTCGGTGGTCGGCTCGGTGATGGTCGGCACAGCAGTGGTCGGTTCGGCAGTATGTGCTTTGCGCCCTTTGCGTGGAGGGTGCGCACGGCTCTCAAGGGTATCGAAGGCAAATCCCACCGCGTTTATCTTTTTCTTTGCCCTGTGCGCGGACGAAGTGAAGTACAATAATCTGTTCAAGACAAGGAAAAACATCTGCTCAAGGAGGTCTTTGTCATCTATGTTGTCCCATATCTGTTCACGGCATATCCAGTAGGTTGTTATTTCGTTTAACGCAGTGAGGCTCTCCATAACCGTGTTGTTAATTTCGTTTGCGTTTCGCAACTCCACTTCAATTCGATACAACTTGTTGCTCTCCCCGTATGCTCTTTGGTACTCCTTGTGGCTTGACTCTTCAATCTCTTTGCCCTTGTCGTAACCCCGTACCCCGATTGTCATTTTTTTGTTTTGTATGTAGAGGGTCTTGTCCCTTATAGGGTTCTTCCTCGTTCCAGTACAGAGAAATGACAGACTTTCGAGTCTGTCCTTCATACCTACCTTTTTGCCGTTGACAATAACATCATATTTAAATGGTTTCCCATTTATGATTAGACATTCTTGCCGTATGATGCGGTATAGTTCTTTTGTTAAATCCTTGTCGCTGTCGAGTGCTAAATCAAGTTTGCTGACCTGATAGTATTGAAGTTTTAGCGCGTTCTGAAGGCTCTCCGTTCGTGCCTTGAAGCCGTTGGTGTATAGTGCTTCGTTGCTTACGGACAAATATATCTTGTTGCGGTTTGGGTTAAAATCCCAACCAGTGTAAAGCGTCCCCAACTCCTTCCACTCGCCGTTATCGTCGTAGCACACGGAGAAGCAATATGGATATGCACGCCGCATCTGCAATCGGTGTAGAAGAAATTTTGTCCCAGTTTTCTTGTCTGTTGCGCGGAGGTCGCCCTCGACTTTGACATTAGAAAGTTTGTTGATGAGCGTCCCGTTTCGTTCGAAGGTGACCTCAAGTTTGTCGATGTTGATGTCGTAGTATATCATAACCCTATATGTTTTATAATCAAATCATTCCCTATGTTTTTAATGAATGGTGGACGGCAAAAACTATAGGGGAAAAAAGCCGCCCACCAGATTATTTATATATTGTGATTTGTCGGCGATTTCAGAATGGATATGAGATATTTTGAAATTACCCTCATTGGGGTCGGTCGTGCAGATATATGGAAGCACCGCTCGGATACCTACGGCACATACACTATTCTTCTTTCATATTTAATCCACTATACCATAGCCACTTATTTCCGCCCTCACATTTTTGTTCATATCTTGGTGGTTGCCATTGCTGAAAAACACAAAAACACGTATCTTTGTCACCTTAAAACTGGATATATGATTACTGGCAAAATAAAATCTGGCATTGATTCCATTTGGGATACCTTCTGGACTGGTGGCATTACCAACGGGATAACGGTTGTGGAACAGATGACATACCTGTTCTTTATGAAGATGCTTGACGACACCCAGAGCAGCAAGGAGGCTAATGCAAACCGTATGGGCGTTGCAATAAAAGAACCGACATTCAAGCAGGGAATGTGGCACAACCCCGAAACCGACAGGGATGTACCATACGAAAACCTGCGCTGGAAGGTATTCAAGAATATGGAAGCCGACACGATGTTCCGAACTGTCAGCAAGGATGTGTTTGTGTTCATCAAGAACCTCAACGAAGGCAAGGAGTCGGCATACAGCAGATTTATGGAGAACGCCACCTTCCTGATACAAAGCCCGCGCACTTTGGTAAAGGTTGTCGAAGGCATTGACAGCCTCGATATGACCAACAAGGACACTATGGGCGATGTGTACGAGTATGTGCTTGGCAAGATGGCTGCCAGTGGCAACAACGGGCAGTTCCGAACACCGCGCCACATAATCCGTATGATGGTGGAACTTATGGAGCCGACCTACAAGGACATAATCTGCGACCCTGCAATGGGTTCGGCTGGATTCATTGTCGAGAGTGCAAAGTATGTGGGCGAGCACTACAAGAGCGAACTGCTGAAGAGGGAGAACTCCGAACACTACAAGAACAATATGCTTCACGGATTCGACACCGATGCCACGATGCTCCGCATTGGTGCTATGAACCTTATGCTGCACGGTGTGGACAATCCCGACATCCAATACAAGGACAGCCTCTCGACCGACAACACCGACACGGGCAAGTACACTCTATGCCTTGCAAATCCGCCTTTTGCTGGAAGTATCGACAAGGAAATAATCAGCAAGACGCTCACGGCAATCACCAGCACCAAAAAGACCGAACTGCTGTTCGTGGCACTTTTTACACGGATGTTGCAGACGGGCGGTCGCTGTGCAAGCATAGTTCCCGATGGCGTTTTGTTCGGCAACAGCACAGGACACAAGGCAATACGAAAGGAGTTGATTGAAAATCAGCGACTGCAAGCGGTAATATCAATGCCGAGCGGTGTATTCAAGCCGTATGCTGGCGTATCTACTGCCATTCTCATTTTTACCAAGACCAATGCAGGCGGTACTGACAAGGTGTGGTTCTACGATATGAAAGCCGATGGTTTCTCGTTGGACGACAAGCGCACACCCATTGCCGACAACGACATTCCCGACATTATTGCTCGGTTCAAGAACCTCGATGCCGAAGAAGGCAGGACACGCAAGGAGCAATCGTTCTTGGTGCCAGTAGATGAAATCAGAGCCAACGACTACGACCTCAGTATCAACAAATACAAGGAAGTGGAGAAGGTTAAGGTTGAATACGAAAAGCCAGAAGTTGTGATGGGAAGGATTGTGGAGTTGCAGGACGAGATAAATGCTGCGATTGACGAGTTTAAGAAAATATATCTATGAGGTATGAACCTTTGAGGTAGGAAGTATGAACTTTTGAGGTGGGAAGTTTTGAAGTATGAATCTTTGAGGTAGGAAGTATGAATAAACAAAACTGGACATATAAGAAACTTGGCGAGGTATGCACTATTGAACGAGGCGGTTCTCCAAGACCTATTAACGAATATATTACAGATGACCCCAATGGCTTAAATTGGATTAAAATTGGTGATGCCAAAGAAGGCTCAAAGTATATAACCTCAACCAAAGAAAAGATAAAACCAGAAGGACTAAAGAAAACAAGATTCGTTCATAAAGGAGATTTTATTCTTTCAAACTCAATGAGTTTCGGCAAACCTTATATTTTAGAAATAGATGGTTGCATACACGATGGATGGTTAGTTATACACGATGACAACAACACATTTGACAAATCATTTCTGTACTATCTCTTGGGAAGTCCTAATATGTATATGGAGTTTCAAAGATTGGCAGTTGGTGGAGTTGTAAATAACCTAAACAGCGAAATAGTCCGTAATGTAGTTATCCCCGTCCCACCACTTTCCACCCAATCCCGCATAGTTTCCGAACTCGACCTCCTTCAATCCCTTATCGACAAGCAGAAGGCGCAACTGAAAGAACTTGACACCCTTGCCCAAAGCATTTTCTACGATATGTTCGGCGACCCCGTGGAGAACGAAAAGGGATGGGAAGTGAAGAAGTTAAAATACTTATCTTCTTTGATAACTAATGGAACTACCCCAAAAGGTGGTGCAGAAGTGTATGTAGATGATGGCATCCTATTTCTGCGTAGTCAAAATGTGTGGAGAAATCGGATTGAATTTGATGACATAGCACATATTGACGCAAAAACAAATGCTAAAATGTATAAAAGTGTATTACATCATAATGACATTTTAATTACAAAAACAGGAAGAATCAATACAGAAAATAGTAGTCTTGGTAGGGCAGCCTTATTTACAGGTCAAACAGGAACTGCAAATATCAATGGTCACGTTTATCTAATTCGATTGTTAGATGGAGTATCTCACATTTTCATCATCCAGATACTAACAAGTCAAGCTTATCGAGAATACATAAGAAAAGTATGTGTTGGTGGTATTGATAAAAGACAAATAAATAAAGAACAAGTAGATGATTTTCCAATTATTTTACCTCCACTTTCATTACAACAATCTTATGCCAACAAAATCGAAGCAATAGAGAAACAGAAGTCAGCAATAAGCAAGAGCATAGCGGAAACAGAGAAACTGTTTGAATATACGATGGATAAGTATTTTGGATAACAATGGTTGATGTCGAGGCTAAACATAAGCAGGAACAATGGGAAGTTGAATTTCTATTTAAGCATTTAGGAATTGCAACATACCGAAAAGGCGAAAGCCCTGATTTTACTTTTGATTACGAAGGAAAGCATATAGGTTTGGAACACACTAATTGTTTTCCGAACGGAAAAACATTGGAGCATAATAGTTGGCAAAAGATTGAGGATTTAATAGTTGCCGAACTTAATAAAAGCGATTTGCAACCGCGACTTATTGCCTATAGTGTTACTACTCATAAAAACGGGAAAAAGACCTACACAGACATTGCCGATGAGATATTATCCGCCTATAAGTGGATGATAGATAATGAAGTAAATACCATAGACATATTTGACAACTATGGGTTCCCGCTAAAGGCGTTAACCTATATACATTATTCCACCTCTTATATTCCTGACAGGTTCAGTTTATCAGAAATGGTCGGTGGCGTAGGGAATTTGGCTGGTATCAATCATATTATAGATTCTGTAAGCAAAAAGGAAAAACTGCTGGCGAAATATAAAGGCAAAAATGAGAATAGCTCAATCCAAGAGTTTTGGTTGTCGATATACATTCCGACAGACGAGTATTGCACAGAGGTAGAATGTGATACAACATATTTTAAGGATTGCCAATACGATAGGATTTACCTGATAAACGGCAGACATATTGGAGCGTTGAGTCGTGGCGACACAACAAGCATTATAAGACTAAAATGATTATTTTTGTGGAATAAAATTGACTATGAATAAGATACAGGCACGAGAAAGCCAGAATGTGGAATACAAGAGCAGTTGGCACGACAAATACTTGGAATGGATTTGCGGGTTCGCCAATGCGCAGGGTGCTGTGATGTATTTCGGGGTGAACGACGAACACGAAGTCGTAGGGCTTAAACAGGTGGACAAACTTATGGAGGAAATCCCCAACAAGATTGTCACAACTATGGGCATAGTTACCGAGGTCAACCTTCGCGAATCGGACGGACTCGACTATATCGAGGTGCAGATTGAACCAAGCAATATCCCCATAAGTTACAAGGGCAAATACTACTACCGTTCGGGCAGCACTATGCAGGAACTTCGTGGCACTGCGCTCCAGCAGTTCATACTGAAGAAGATGGGGCGTTCGTGGGACGACATTGCCAACGATTTCGCCACTATCGACGACTTGGACAAGTCGGCTATCGACTACCTGCTGAAAAACGGCTACGAGAACGGACGAATAAGCAAGGACGAACTTGACGCACCCGTCGAGATGGTACTGCAAAACCTTAACCTTGTCAACGAGGAAGGCAAACTGAAAAATGCCGCCCTGCTGTTGTTCGCCAAGAAACCGCAGAGGTATTTCACCTGCGTACAGTTCAAGATTGGCAGGTTCGGGCACAGCGAAGCCGACCTGATTATACAGGATGTGATAGAAGGCAACATAATCCAGATGGCAGACCGCGTAATGGAAGTGCTAAAGTCGAAATACCTCACGATGCCAATCCGTTTCGAGGGTATGCGCAGGATAGAGAAATTGGAAATTCCAGAGGAGGCATTGCGCGAAATCCTATACAATGCCATCGCACACAAGGACTATATGGGCGCACCCATTCAGATGAGGGTTTGGGACAACTATATCGAAGTGTGGAACGAGGGCGAATTGCCAGCAGGCTATACGCCCGAAACATTGTTGGAACGGCACTCGTCGCGTCCGCGCAACCGCAATATAGCCAATGCGTTCTTCAAGGCTGGCTTTGTCGATGCTTGGGGACGAGGCTACAAGAAGATACGCGAAGGATTTGAAAGCGCAGGACTGCCGATGCCCGTAATCGAGTCGGCTGACGGAGGCGTAAGGGTTACATTCCAGAGGAATAATGCGAACGGTTCACAAACGAATGTCGCAAGTAATGTCACCAGTGATGTCACCAGTGATGTCACCAGTTTGTCACCAGTGCAACTTACTGATAGACAAAAGAAAATATGTGAACTGATAAAAGGAAATCCCCAGATGTCAGCAAGCGAAATGTCACCAGTTTTGTCAGTAGCAATAAGGACAGTCAGACGAGATTTGGTTCTACTGCAAAAGATGGGTGTTTTAATTCGTGAAGGTAATACAAGTGCAGGACGCTGGGTAATTGTTCAAAAGGAAAATTAATGAGAAATTTCGACTACATAAAGGATTTAGGCATAACGGAACTTTACAGGTTCTGCTCTGTAGCAGAGGAAAACCAGCAAGGCAATCCAGACATTTCCGCCATTAATGCCCGAAAAGCATTGGAATACTTGACAAAGGCTATTTACCGTCTAAAAGGTATAGCGGTTTCGGAAAGGACTTCATTGTACGAACTTGTAGATGGCGAGCCATTCAAGGAGTTTATCTGCGATGAAAAGATAATGATGGCGGTTCACTATGTGCGCAAGGTCGGCAACAATGGAGCGCACTCTGGCAATGTAAGCCGAAAGGAATCCTTCTTCTGCCTGCTGAATATCTATAATGTTGTCGGTGCAATCCTGCTCAAGCTAAAGGTTGTGGACGAAGTAAAGCCTTTCGACAGAAATCTGGTTCCCAAGAAAGCCGACTCCATACCATACGCAATAGTTGCCAGCGACCGCAAAGACCCGACAGAAGCACTCGTGTCCATTGCCGACAGCAATTCCATAAACGACACCGCACCAGTTTACGAAATACCATCCGACATTACCGAAGCCGAAACAAGGCAAATGTTTATCGACCTTATGCTGAAGGAGGCTGGCTGGGATGTGCTTGCAACCGAAGGCATAATACAGCCGAGCAAAGCCTGTATCGAGGTGGAACTGGAAGGTATGCCCAACGAACACAATGTAGGCTATGCCGATTATGTCCTGTTCGGTAGCGACGGCAGACCTCTTGCCGTAATAGAGGCAAAGCGCACTTCGGTATCGCCATCAAAAGGAAAGCACCAAGCAGAACTTTATGCCGACTGCCTTGAACAAAGGTACGGCGTAAGACCTGTGATATACTACACCAACGGTTTCGAGACATACATTGTCGATGGTCTTGGCTATCCGCCACGAAAACTATATGCCTTCCATACCCAAAACGACTTGGAACTGCTCATACAGCAACGGGGCAGGCACGACATAACCGACCTCACCATAAACGATTCCATTACAAACCGACATTATCAGAAGATGGCAATCAGGGCAATATGCGAGCATTTCAACAAGATGCACCGCAAAGGTTTGCTTGTAATGGCTACAGGAACTGGCAAGACAAGGGTTTCAATCTCGCTGGTCGATGTACTTATGCGCAACGGCTGGGTAAAGAATGTGCTGTTCCTTGCCGACAGAACCAGCCTCGTGTCGCAGGCTCACAAGAACTTCGTAAAGCTTCTGCCCAATACCACCACCTGCGTATTGAGCGACAACAAGGACAGCAACAACAAGGGCAACGGAAGCCGTAAGGTCGGCAAGGTCGAAAAAGACCTCAATGCAAGAATCATATTCTCGACATACCAGACTATGATTAACAACATTGACACCGACACGAAGCCGTTTTCCGTAGGCAGGTTCGACCTGATTATAATAGACGAGGCACACCGTTCCATCTTTGGCAAATACGGGGCAATCTTCGACTATTTCGATTCGATGATGATAGGTCTTACCGCAACACCGAGAGACCAGATAGACCGTAGCACCTACGAAATATTCGAGATGGAACAGGGCGTTCCAAACTATGCCTACGAACTCGAAGAGGCTGTTGCCGACGGATACCTTGTCAACTATCGTGTATTCAAGAGAGGCTCGCTGATTATGCAGGAAGGTATCAAGTACGACAACCTTTCCGAAGAAGAAAAGAAGCAGTTGGAATCCGTATGGGAGTACGAGCAGGCACGCAAGGCTCTCGACCTGCCAATAGGCAGAAAAATGCGATACAGTCCACCACTCGAAGACAGAAATATGCAGGCTGCCGCCGAATGTCCAGCACAATACGGGCATAGGGACATTGAAAGCGATGAGATTTTCAGTTATATCTTCAACAAGGACACCATTGATGCTGTTCTGCAAGACCTAATGGAAAACGGACTGAAAGTGCAGAGCGGAGAACGCATAGGAAAGACAATCATATTCGCATACAACCACCGCCACGCAGAACTAATCGTCAGCAGGTTCCACGAATTATATCCCGAATACGGCTCTGGCTTCTGCGAACTAATCGACAACTATGTAACATACGCCCAGAACCTTATCGAAAACTTTGAGGTCAGGGACAAAGACCCGCAGATTGCAGTGTCGGTAGATATGCTCGACACTGGCATTGATGTGCCAGACATACTGAACCTTGTATTCTTCAAGATAGTACGGAGCAGGATAAAGTTTTTGCAGATGATAGGTCGTGGCACAAGACTGTCGGAAGATATTTTTGGCGAAGGCAAGAACAAGGAATGTTTCTACATATTCGACTGGTGCAGGAACTTTGAATATTTCGGACAGGGCTACACTGAACCGCCAGCCTCACTGTCGCAGTCGCTCACCGAGAGATTGTTCCGCTTGCGTGCCGACATTGCATTCCACCTGCAACACCAGAGATACCAAGAGGATTCGTTCTGCAAGGGACTGCACGATGAAATCAAGTCACTTATGAAGGCACAGGTGGCACATCTTTCCGACAGTCATATTTCGGTCAGGGCTAAATGGGAAGCCGTAAGCCACTTCAAGGACGAAAATTCTTGGACATACATATCGGAACTGGACACACTGTCATTGAAGGACGACATTGCCCCAATCCTTGCCAAGAATACGCAGGACGAGAATGCCAAGAAGTTCGATGCCCTTACCCTGATGATAGAATTGGGCTACCTTACCGACGAAGTAAATCCGACCAAGTGCATACAGAGAGTACAGGTCATAGCCGAAAGGCTGAAGAAAAAGGCGACTATCCCGCAGGTACAGGCGAAGATGGAGACAATCAACGAAGTGCTTACAAAGGTGGCGTGGGAAAATATGAACCTGCAATGGCTCGAAAAGGTAAGGAACGACCTGCGCGACCTTATGAAGTTCCTCGTTGGCGACAAGGGCAAATGGTTTGTGGTCGATATTGATGATGTTATCACCGACAACGGAGAAGCCGAGGGAGTAACGCCAAAGGTGAGCTACAGGCAACGCATAATCGACTTCCTTGCAGCCAACAGGCATTTGCCAGTGCTTGACAAGATTTACAATATAGAGCAACTATCATCCGATGACATAAGGGAGCTTGAAAGGATTTTATGGATGGAACTCGGAAGCAAGGACGAATACAACAGCTACACAATGGGAATGCCTTGCGGTGGCAATGTCGCGGTGTTCATTCGCTCAATAATCGGTGTTGACCGAAAACAGGCTATGAAGCAATTCGGTGATTTCATTTCGGGCATAGAGCTGACCTCGGAACAGGAGGAGTTCCTAATGACAATCATAAGTTATGTATGCGAAAACGGTGACATAACAAAGGACATAGTTGTAAACGAATCTCCATTTGACGAAAGGCTTGGTGTCTTCGATGAGTACATAACACCATTGGCAAAGTACATAGAGAAAATTCACGAAGCGGTAAATCCTGTGGCGTAGGAACAACAAGGGAATTGGTAACATACTAATTATCTCCTGCTTGGCTGGACTTGCAATGTCCTATCCCAAGCACCTTCTTTACTTTTTGGACAGTAGAACTGTTCACATCGCATAGTTTGGCGGTTCGTCGGATGCTCGTCCCCCGTTTCAACTCCTTTACAACATTGGCGTATTCAGATGCAAGTTGCTCGGCAGACTTCACAGAACCCTTACTTCTGCCCAACTTGCCACCTTCGGCAATGTACTTCGCCCGCCCACTATTAAGACGGAACTTGATATTGTCCCTTTCGAGTTGAGCCGCCGTTCCAAGCACGGCAATCATAATGTTGCTATATGGGTTTTCTGTCCCGTCCTCTTGGAATAGGAACAAGTTCTCCTTCTGAAAAAACAGATTAAGGCGAACCTCCTTACAATGGAGGACATTTTTCAGCACTTCGTCGCAATTACGACCAAGGCGGGACAACTCACTGCATAAGATTATATCTATCTCATTTTCTTCCGCGAACTCGATGCACTCCCGAAGGACAGGTCGCTCATTGTTCTTCTTCGCACCGCTAATATGTTCTTGAAATACCTTTACCATATCGAGGTCATTTCTCTTGGCATACTCTTTAAGGTCTATAACTTGCCTATCGGTACTTTGGCGGTCAGTGGTACTGCTGACCCTTGCATAAATAACTGCTCGTTTCATACTATTGTTGTTGCTTGTCTGCCGCAAATATAATATATAATCTATATATGTGTGACAAAAAATCAAAGAATTTTTTACATACGATTTTAAACCCGTATGGAATGCTCATTCAGATTTTTTTCCACACACTTTATGTCTCCACACACACAGGATGCAGGTATAGGTTCGATGTGCTTTCTGCGAACAACATAATCCCGAAAAAATATTTTTGATGGCTGGGGGCGTGTCGGAATTTAAGTTACTTTTGCGAACGATAAAAAAATAAACAACACGCAGGACACGAAAACAGGACACGAAAAAAAAATGTTGCTGATAATCACCATACATTATAATTAAACATTAATTGCTAGTTTTTGGGGTTATTGCGATTGTGAAATAGAAATTAGCCCCGATACTCCATATAATGATTTGACATTAAAACTAAGCCAATGCAAAGATGAAGAGTGTAGATATATTGTTGAATATATTGATATGCTATTAGAGCCAATAAGGCTGGAGAGAGTGGTGCCAAATCCAAATTATATAAATGTAGACTCCTTAATGTTTCCTATATTGGAAATGAAAAATAAAGACGTCGAACATGTGCTAGATACAGTTATTTCTTATGTTGAAAAACATAGGGATATATCAGAATGCAAATATTATTCTTTAAGAATAGAAAAGACCGCAAATAGAAAACTAATGGATATTTCCCCTATGTTATACCCAGGAGAGAATAATATTAGTAAACCAGATGGGGTTTTAAGGTATAAAGAAAAAACATTTTATGTTTTTGGAGATTTCCATAATGTGCTAAGAATTGATAAGAGAAGGGAAAAAGAAGGTGCAATTTACTATGAAAACAAAATAGGCTCATTAGACACTCTTCATTTTTACTTTAAACAAAAAAAACGAGGGTTTGAAATAATAAGAATTAACGAGTATGGATATTAAGTAATCCAATACCTGTTAGTGTTGTAATATCAAATAACATTAATTATGAAAATATGCAGGGGTGGGTATCTAATCTGCCCCTGTGGCGTTTATGGTGTATTCGTTCGCGCTGTCACAGTTTTATGCATTGCTGTCGCGGCAAAAACGTGCGCCAGCGCTTTCCCACCGCAGCTACCGCTGCTACATATATGTGACCCCGCTGGGGTCGGGATTACCGCAATGTTGTGGAGATCGCGGATAGCCGACCGCAACAACGCTCCCCGTTCCGTATCGCGTGTGCGCTCTGGCTTCCGCGATGACTGTGTGGGTGGGGTCTGTGGCAACAATTACCGCAATGTTGTTTGCCCCCTCGCCCTAAGGTCCTTAAAAACCTTAAGGGCGTTAAGCTTGGGCAAAAACAAACCTGCGGTAATGTTGATAGGTGGAAACGCAGAATATAAGCACAATTACACCCTATCGGGTATAATATCATAAAAATATAGCATAATTATACCTTATAGGGTATAGTAGAACGTCATTCCGCGAAACTGAACGAACAGGCGTAGGTACGAGCCTTGTGAGTTCGTTTGTGCGGAATCTCCCCTGTGTACTAATAGGAGATTCCGCATAGTCGAACAATATTACGCTCCCCGTTCCGTATCGCGTTATTGTTCAGACTTGCGGAATGACGGTAAAAAAATGTGTCACAATGTGTTATTTATACATCAACCCATTCGATATTTTCAGTAATCTGCTTTCTATCAGCTTAATGTATTCTGTTTTCTGGCTGTCATCAATAAACGAACTGTCGATAAATATTTCCCATTTGCGCGATAACGACAGGTATTTGCGGAACAAACTCTCGATAATTTTCTCGGAAATATTGCTTCGCGATGCAGCTTCAATGAAATCCGTAACTTCAATCTTGCTTTTCTTGCCATTCAATGTAAGCGCAAGTTCTTCCGTATCAGATGGATTTACTATTGCCGTGCTGACAAGGTCGTAGGCTGGTGTTAGCCTAAATTCAATGTCATCTGGCGAAAACATCGAAAAGTTTTTCAGGTGCATATCGGCATTCCCAGTTATCCACGAAAAGATTACAATGTCGTAGAAATTGACAAGGTCGAGCTTGGGCGTTGTCGAGTATTCGGCAATTTTTTTTGCTATCTGCTCGTACGAACTGCGGTATTTGTGCTCGGTAGTACGGTTGGTAAGCTGGCACATATCTTCTATTGCAATTTTCGAATTGTCATCAGTCCTATCTATTCGCCTCGAAATGTACCCGAGTTCGCCATCGGCAAGCCTTATAAGCGAGTGTGGGACGACATCAATCTTTGCAATTTCGGCAAGATGCATTGTAAGGTCTTCTATTTCCGGAAGTTTCCTGTAAAGTTCAGTCTGAGGCTTGAAAATGAAATTTCCCTGCATTCCCACAATTGTAAGTCGCTTCGAGCCTTCGTGCTTCTGCAGGTGCAACGATAGTTTAGGTTGTACTCCAGTTATGGTTGTCTGCGAGGCAACAATCTGTTTTGCAAGCATATCCATATCGGAACGGCTGTACCCAAAAACCGGGACGCTTTTTTCGCCGAAAATCTTTTTTGAACACGATGCGTGAAAATCAGTTTCGCCATCGTGAAGCTCTCCGTAGCAATACAAACATCTACTCATCGCCTAAATCATTTATTTGTTCCACACTAACAGCACCTATACAATCCTTGCAGCACACAAGCAGCAACGACATCCTGTCGAGGATGCTTATGTTGGTGTTCCTTATGGCAACATCAAGCAGCCAGCCTTCGGGGATAAGTCCGTCGAAAAACGGGAAAAGTATGTTGCTGTGATACACTTCGCCCGAAAGAGGAAAAGTTTTGCTTATCGGCTTGGCATTTTCCTGTTCCAGATATTCTTTGTAATATCTGAACTCATATCCCGAATCGCTTTCTGTCAGGATTCCTGCCGGTTTGTCCTTGAAATATATCCGAGCCTGCTTCATTTGCCATCATTGTTATATCGTGTAGGCTGCATCTCATAGCCGAAAAGTTCCAATAGCTGATTTACCTTGTCGAGCCTTAATGTCGGCTTGCCCTGTTCCAGGTCGCGAACAAAACGCAAACCTAAACCGGATTTCATTGCAAGGTCTTCCTGCGTAAGCTTATTCTTTTTGCGCAGTTCCTTTACCGTTGATGATAATATTGTCTTCATAAATTATACCTTATCGGGTACAAAAGTAGTAAAAATATTTTAGATTGCACCCTATCGGGTATAAAATTATAACAACATAGCATAATTATACCTTATCAGGTATAATAGAACGTCATTCCTCAAGACTGAACGAACAGGCGCAGGTACGAGCCTTGTGAGTTCGTTTGTGCGTAATGACGGTAAAAAAAGGGACTCGAAAGTCCCTTTTCTTAGTTTATCTAAATCATAGGTTTCTTTAGCAGGAATGTAAAGTCTTCGGTTGGAGCAATTTCGCGGGTTTCTTCGCCATACTTGAAAAGACGGAGGTTGCGCTGACCGATTATTCTCATCTTGTCTCCTTCGACAACGAACATACAGCCTTCGCGAAGTCCTGCAACGTAAACTTCGCGGTTAACTTCGATGAATTCCAGGATTCTGTCTTCGCGCGATTCACCGCCGTGACCTTCAACTTTCTTGTCGAGGTAGTGGGGGTTAATCTGGAACGGGATGAGGTTGAGAGCATCGAATCCTAGCGGGTCAATGATAGGCATATCGTTGGTTGTCATAAGGGTAGGACAGGTTACGTTTGAACCGGCACTCCATCCTATATATGGTGTTCCGCCAAGAACTTTCTTGCGGATAGGCTCGATGAGCTTGTTGGCGTGCATATCGTGCAGAAGTTTCCAGGTATTTCCGCCACCGATTACTATGCAGTCGGCTTCCTCAACGGCCTTTACAGGGTCATCGAAATGGTGTATCGAAACAATGTCGTGACCGACTTCGTTGAAACGGTTCTTAACCTTCTTCTCGTAGTCGTCCCAAGTTACTGTTACGCCTGCGTAGGGAATAAAGAGGCATTTAACGCATTTTTCGCCAAGGAAATCGTGGATGTTGTGCTTTGGATAGTCGAGATATGCTTCGCCTGCATTCGTCGAATTGCTGATAAGTAATAGTCTCATAGTCATATTCTTATAATAATTATTTTGCAAAGATAAAATTAATTTACGATTTGGGAAGTACGATTGACGATTTTTTGTTACACCTTTATTCCTTTTTTTGCGGCGTATTCCTTCCAACTCTTGCAGGGACTTTCGCCCGACACTATGCTGCCCTTCTGATAATAATGGCACATTGCGATTGCAATGGCATCGGTGGCATCAAGTTTTTCGGGAAGTTCCTCTATTTTCAGCAGTTTCTGCAACATTGCGGCTACCTGTTCCTTCGAGGCGGCACCATTGCCAGTGATTGCCAGCTTTACCTTTCGCGGTGCATATTCAAATATAGGTATTGTGCGTTGAAGTCCCGCTGCGATGGCTGCACCCTGAGCTCGTCCCAATTTCAGCATCGACTGCACGTTTTTGCCTTGGAACGGTGCCTCAATTGCAATTTCGTCGGGATGAAATTCGTCAATAAGTTGTGTCGTGCGCTCGAAGATGTATTTCAGTTTGGTGAAATGGTCGTCCATCTTGCGCATATCAACAATACCGAAGGCGACTAAATTTATGGTTTTCCCTTTCTCGTGGATTATGCCGTAGCCCATAATGTTGCTTCCCGGGTCGATGCCGAGAATAATCCTGTCCTTTTCACTCGTCTGTGCCATTGCGCAATGCCCTCATTCTTTTTCTTGCCTCCACGGTGTAGATGCTTCCCGCGTAGTCGGAAATGATTTTGAAATATGAATTTTCGGCTTCCTCCCTGTTGTTTTGCCTTTCGCAAATCTGTGCATAGCGGAAAAGTGCATTGTCGGCAAGCACATCGTACTGGTATTTTGTGAAAACCTCCTTGTACAGCGAAGCCGCTTTTGCAAGGTCGTTCGAAAGTTCGTAAATCTGCGCCTTGCGGTACAGCACGTCGTCAATAAGCGAGTGGCTTGGGTACTTCTGCTCAATGGTGTCTAAGCATTGCAGAGCCTTGGTGTATTGTTTCGAGAAGGTGAAGAAGTCGGCGCGGGCAAAGGTCTGCATTGTGCTTTCGGTGGTGTCCAGGTCGTAGTTTTCTGTTATGAACAAACTAAGTTCCAGAGCATCGTTTGATATAAGTTTTGAAGTTCCAGCTTTCAGAACGTCTAATTGTGCCTGTGCCCACTCGAACTGACCTGTATAGTATGCCAGTTTTGCCTTGCGGAAACGTGCCTCGTTGGTTATGTCGGCGCTGGCATTCGACTTTTCAATCTGTGCGTACAGCAAGGTCGCATCCCACGGATTGTTGTTGAGCATATATATGTCGCCAAGAAGCATTTTCAGTTCTGGGTTCTTGTTTTTGTAGTAATTGCTTGAAATGGCTTCGTTTATAACTTCTATGGCTTCGTCGTACTTGTTTAGGTAAAATGCTTTAAGTTGTGCCGAAGTTACTATTATATCGTAGGCTTTGGTAATCGACACGTCCTTGAGAGCCAAGTTGATAGTTGAATCAAGTGCTTTGAGTTCATTGATGTCGGGATTCAGGTTCGAAACGACCTTCTTGTACGATACGTTCAGCAGTCCGATGTATGCCTCGTTATGCAAGACGGAGCGAGTTTTCCGTTTTATAAGGTAATTGAATGCTCTTATGGATGTTTCGTATTCGCCAATTTCCGCCATTTCGTTTCCGAATTCCACAATTTCCTTGTCGTTGCTCTGTGGTACGCGCTTGTTGTAGGCAATAAGCTGGTTTAGAGCCATTTCGTTTCGTCCAGTCTGTGTGTAAAGCCAGATTGTAAGAGAGTTCAGCGATGCGCTATTGGGCTTTTTCTGTGCCTGTGCGATGAGTGCCTTCTCGATTATTGGTTCTGCCTTGTCTTCGCTATCGTTGGCAAGCACATACGACAGTCGCGATTCTATTGTTGCAAGGTTGTCGGCGTTCAGATAGTCGAGGTAATGCTCCATCATTTGTTCATAGTTCTTTTCAACGCTGTAGATGTTACCGATTTCGAGACCATATTTTTTATTGGGGAACTTTTTTTCGGCTCGTTCGTAAAGGTCGATTGCGTGCTGGAACTGGCGGTACATCTGGAATGCGCTGGCGGCGTTTGATACCGAACTTTCGTTGGCTAGGGCAATTTCCTTTGCCTTGGCAAATTGTTCTTCGCTCTCGCTTGTACGGTTGAGGTTATAATAGACCATACCGAGGTCGATGAGCAGGTAGAAGTCGTTTTTCTTCTTTTTGACTTCCTTCTTTAAGAATTTTTCAGCCGCATCGAATTGCTTCAGCAGAGTGAGGCACGACAGGTACATGTCGCGGTAGCTCTTGTATTCGGTCTGTGCATATAGGTCCTGATATATTGTAAGAGCCTTCTCGTACTCACCGTTCTGGTAGTATTTACTGGCAAGTTGCACGTTGTTGGTCTCGCTTTGGGACATTGCGGGCAACGAAATAGCCATTAGTGCAGAGGCAAGTATGATAAGCCAAATGTTTTTCATCGCGTAGTCTTTTTGATGTGGCAAAATTATCTTTTTGGTTGCATTTAGCAAAGTAATAACCCGTTCAATATTTTAGTTTTTTACATAACCGAACCGTTCGTCAAGTTGGGGAAGTCTGATTTCAACGAACTTCCTTATTATTTCTACTTCCTGTTCGTAAGTGTTGGCGTCGAAGTAATTGGGGCTGTTTACTGGCCAAAGAGCGAAGTTACGTTCAACATCTTCCTGTATTATGCTATTGTATTCGTCGATTTTCTCTTCGATGTGTTCGGCAGAGATTATCTTGTTGTCGCGCAATTCCTTATAGCGTTCACGTAAACGTTTCTCGTATCCGATTTCTGGAATTTCCGAAAGACGTTTCAACATTATGTTCCTGTTGCAGTCGATTTCGTTGCGTATAAGGTTCATCTCGTTGTCGCCGTCGCGTCCGAAAGAATGGTCGCAGTCCCAAAGAGCAATGCGGAACGGAGTTGTGGAATTTTTCTTGTACAGGAAGAAGTTCTTTAAAACGCCATCCCCTCCATTTGATACTAGGAGTAATATTTGCCAGTCTATAACATTTTCAATGTCAATGTGTTTTTCTATTTCTCTTGCAAAAGTAGCATCGTCCGAATTGAAAAGGAAGTTTTTGAATTCATACATATACATTGACATGTCACATTTTTTCTTTTTGGGAAACTTCTGGTCGTAATCGGTGCTTGTATCATTCTTGAATACAGGTGGTTCCTTGAACAGCATCGCAATAGTGTCCGACCTGTCTAAACCAAGCATGTCGGCATCGATGTGCTGCATCAGGACATAGAGTCCATTGTACATCGAATCAATGGTGAGGTCTGTGTATTTGCATAGCGGAGCAGCATTTTTTTCTGTGTTCATTTCGCGGTACAGGTCGTAGCATAGCACATGACGCATAAAAGTCTTATCGATGTAGTTGGCATTGAGTATGTATTTCTTTGCTTTTGGCAGACCGCCTAGTTCTATTTTGTCGTTGAAGTCAATAGTGTATGAGTGTTTTTCAAATTTGCTGGAATATCCGCCACGGCATTTGATTTCTGCCGGATAAGTCTTATCGCCGTACGATATTTCGCAGTATTCCTTCTGCCAGCCTATTTCTCCATCGCTGTGAATAAATATTTTGCATGGTTCTTCTTTGGCGCAGGAAGTAAACAATAGCACGGCAACTATAAATCCGACAATAATTTTCACTTTTTAGTTTTTGTTATTTTTGCAAAAATAGTCATATAGTCAGATTTTTCAAAAATAAATTTGTGCGCTTTCAAATTATATGTATTTTTGCAGTCCCAAAATCGGGGAAAGATGATTGTCCCTTTGCATAATGGTAGTGCACCAGATTTTGGTTCTGGTTGTGGAGGTTCGATTCCTCCAGGGACAACAACTTAAAAATGCAAGTGTTTTGAAATTAAGCACTTGTATTTTTTTTATTTAGGCAAATCGCACCACCATCGCACCTCCTTTTTAAAAGGTCAGTTTGTGGTATGTAAACTTTTTAGAAACTATATCCCAACTTTATTGCAAATGTCATTGCAATGTTTTTGCAGTATGTGCCGAAGCATTTCCATAGTACAAATCCGTGGTGATAGTTTGTTTCTGACTCGTGACCAAATGAATTTCCGATGCCAACATAGCCGTCGATAATGAATCTTTTCCGTGCCCATTGGTAACCTGTGCAAGCAAAAAGAGCACCCATATTCGACTTTGTGCGGAAATCTTCGTCACGCTTGTCGTAGTCGAAGTTAGACCACACAAGCTCTGGTTTTACGTAAAAACCATTCAGCGCATAGTTGGTATGATTTATAAGTATGAACTTGTGCGCATATCTTATGGTAAATCCTTTGGGGTGATTCTTGAACCTGTCGTAGCCGGCACAGATTACGCCTACTGTCAGTTCGCCTGTATGTATGGGAGTGAAAGAGCGTTCGTAACTTATTTTTGTAGAACCCGTGAGCCAGGATAGGAATGTGATTTTTATCGCATTACGCCGTTCCATAAGTTCCTGTGCCCTGCTGTTGCTAAACGGTACAGAAAGCAAGGCTATCAAAAGGATTTTTAAGATTTTTCCCCTCATATCAAAAAAAGAAAGAAGCCTCGCATACAAGGCTTCTTTCGTATCACAATTTAAATGTTAGAATCGGTGTTTGGTGTTTCGCCAGCGTTTTCTTCCTTCTTGTTGTGGTGTGGCTTTTCTGGCTTCGGAAGCAATGCCTTGCGGCTGAGCTTTATCTTGTTCGACTTGGTGTCGATATCGATAATCTTAACTTCTACTTCCTGACCTTCCTTCAGCACTTCTTCAACGGTCTTGATGCGCTTCCAGTCGATTTCTGAAATGTGCAACAATCCCTGGCAGTTTGGAAGAATCTCAACGAATGCGCCGAAAGTTGTGATGCCCTTTACAACACCAGTATAAACTTCGCCTACTTCGGGACGCTTAACGATTGCGTTAATCTTTGCGCGTGCAGCCTTCATGTCGGCAGCATTGCTTGCAGAAATCTCAACGTAACCCTTTTCGTTCTCTTCGGTTATTGCGATAATAGTGTTGGTAGTAGCCTGGATTTCCTGGATAATCTTTCCGCCCGGGCCAATTACAGCACCAATCAAATCCTTAGGAATAACCATAGTTTCGATTTGTGGAGCGTAATCCTTGTAGGTAGGACGTGGACCTGGCAATGTTTCAAGCATCTTGCCGAGGATGTGTTCTCTACCGCGCTTTGCCTGATTGAGGGCTTCTTCCAAAGTTGCGTATGAAAGACCGTCAACCTTTATATCCATCTGGGTTGCAGTGATACCCTTTTCGGTACCGCAAACCTTGAAGTCCATATCACCGAGGTGGTCTTCATCACCGAGAATATCGCTCAAAATTGCATACTTGCCAGTCTTGGGGTCGGCGATAAGTCCCATTGCAATACCCGAAACTGGACGGGTAATCGGAACACCGGCATCCATAAGTGCAAGACAGCCAGCGCAAACCGTTGCCATTGATGAAGACCCGTTTGATTCAAGAATATCGGAAACAACTCTTGTTGTGTAAGGATAATTTTCACCCTTAACTGGCATTACTTTTTGCAATGCGCGGTGAGCGAGGTTTCCGTGACCTATTTCGCGACGACCAACACCTCTGTAAGCCTTTGCTTCGCCAGTTGCGAATGGCGGGAAGTTGTAGTGGAGGAGGAATGATTCCGAACCTGCTATCATTGCACCGTCGATTGTCTGTTCGTCGAGCTTGTTGCCGAGGGTAACTGTCGAGAGTGACTGAGTTTCGCCACGGGTGAAGATTGCCGAACCGTGTACTGTCGGGAGGTAATCGACTTCGCACCATATTGGACGGATTTCATCGGTCTTACGACCATCGAGACGTACTCTCTCGTTGAGAACCATCTGACGTACAGCTTCCTTCTGGACATCGTGATAGTAACGGTCAACCATTTTTTCTACGGTTTCGAGTTCTTCTTCGGTGTATTGAGCGAGGAAGTTTTCCTTAACCTCGTTGAAGAGTCTTTCGCGTTCGTGCTTGTTTGCGGTCTGAGTCATAGCGGCTGCGTAAGCCTTGTCGTATGTTTCGTCCCAAACTTTCTTGCGGAGGTCTTCATCGTTAACCTCGTGGCAGTAAGGAGCAGGTTCGGTAACACCGCACATTTCGCGGAGTTCCTTCTGTGCCAAGCACATAGGTTTGATTGCCTCGTGAGCGAACTTTATTGCATCAAGCATTTCAGCTTCGCTTACCTCGTTGAGTTCACCTTCTACCATCATAATGTTTTCGTAGGTAGCAGCCACAATCATGTCGATGTCGGCTCTCTGGCACTCGTCGTAAGGCGGATTAATCTTGAACTGACCGTCGATGCGGGCTACGCGCACTTCCGAAATCGGGCCTTCGAATGGAATGTCGGTGATTGTAAGTGCTGCCGAAGCTGCAAGTCCTGCAAGTGCATCGGGAGTGTCGTTCTTGTCTGCCGAAAGCAAGTTTACATTTACGAATACTTCTGCGTGGAAATCGCTCGGGAACAACGGACGCAATGCGCGGTCAATCAGACGTGAAACGAGAATTTCGTAGTCCGAGAGACGACCTTCCCTCTTGTTGAATCCACCCGGGAAACGGCCTACTGCCGAATATTTCTCCTTGTATTCAACCGAAAGAGGCATGAAGTCAACGTCTTCCTTCGCATCATCTGCTGCAACAACTGTTGCCAATAACATGGTTTTACCCATCTTCACCACTACCGAACCAGTTGCCTGCTTCGCCAGTTTACCGGTGGAAATTTCAATTTCTCTGCCATCAGCCAAAGTGATGACTTTCTTAATTTCGTTGTACATTATCTATTGTGTTTAATTAAATTGCAAATAAAAAAGGAAAGCAAAACATTTGTCTTGCTTTCCGAATGTCTTAACGACGTAAGCCTAATTCTTTAACTATAGCCCTGTATCTTTCGATATCCTTGGTCTTCAGATAATCGAGTAATTTTCTTCTCTTACCTACAAGACCAGTCAAGGCACGCTGAGTACTGAAATCCTTGCGATTCGACTTCAAGTGCTCGGTTAAGTGACTGATACGGTAGGAAAATAAGGCTATTTGTGACTCAGCTGAGCCAGTGTCTGTATTAGACTTCCCGTGTTTTGAAAAGATTTCTTTCTTCTTTTCTGAATCTAAATAATTCTTCATCACTTATAATTTATAATTAAAAAACGGCGCGAAATTACTGCTTTATTTTTGAACAGCAAAATTTATTTTAATGGAGATTTTTGTACATTATCCTTACCATTCGACTCCGTGTCGATTGGCTTCGCCGTTCAACGTTTAAAGTTTAAAGTTCAACGAGAGCGTAGGATTGGCTACGCCGAGCTAAAGGTTCGTGTCATTCGTGGTCATCTTATTCGTTTTGAGCATAGCGAAAAACCTTTTGCATCTTGTCGTTTATTATTCGTTGTAACAGATGCTGAAATAAATTCAGCATGACAGTGTAGAGTGAGTAATAGTAACGAATGCTGAAACCCGAAGGGGTCATCCAATAGTCATCCTGAACTTGTTTCAGGATCTGGGGTAGTAACAGATGCTGAAATAAATTCAGCATGACGTGGAAGAGAAGAAAGACGATGAACAGCAGTCCCTTTTGTCATCCTGAACTTGTTTCAGAACCTTTAGCTCGCGTAAGCAATCTAAAAAGGGAGTGCAAGACGTAATAAACAGAAAAGTAATAGTAACGGATGCTGAAACCCGAAGGGGTCATCCCGAATTTAGTTCGGGATCAGCATGACAGTGTACGTTCATTATCCATTGTCCATTATCCATTCATTATTAATTGTTAATTATCCATTGTCAATTATAAAAATAATCCTTAACTTTGTGGCTTTTAAATTTTTAATTCAATGAAGAAACTAAATATGTGTTTTCTCGAAAAAAACAACAATAATATGGACAAAATCCACAGAAATTCTCTTGCTGCAGCCTTATGTGCTGCTTTTTTGTTTTTAATGTCGTTCTCTTCGTTCGGGCAGAATATAATTTACTCCTGCGACTTCGAGGATGATGCCGAAAATGCCGGCTGGACTCTTGTCAATGACGACCAGACCAACCAGTGGTATATCGGTTCGGCAGCAAGCAACGGTGGTAGCAATGGATTGTACATAACCAACGACGGAGGTGCAACCAACGAGTACACATTCGACGATGTAGAATTAACCGTATATGCTTATCGCACTATAGAAATTACAGAAAATACAATCTGCAATGTAAGTTTTGATTGGATGTCGGAAGGCGAATTCTACTATGACTACGCGCTCGCATTTATAATCCCAAACGGTTCAGACTTTTCTGACTTCGACAATATTTGGATTGATGATTATGACAGTAATTCCCTTTATGATGTTCCTTCTGGATGGATTTATATTTCTAACAGCATTATGAACGGTGTAACTTCGTGGCAAAACAGCACAAGAAGGATTGTTCTTGCTCAGGGAACATACAACCTTGTATTCTTCTGGAAAAATAATGAAAGCGACGGTGAAAATCCACCTGTAGCCATCGATAACATAAGCATTATAAAGGAAGCACCTGCTACATTGCCATATACCTGCAACTTCGAGAATGCCACCGAAAATGAAAAGTGGATACTTGCCAATTGCGACTATTATAACGGCTGGTACATAGGCTCGGGAGCATACAACGGCGGATCAAAAGGACTTTACATATCTAACGACCAAGGCACAAGTAATTCCGCCGATTACGATGATACATACGTATATGCATATCGTGAAATAAATACATCCGAAACAGGCGAATACGTGATTGATTTTGACTGGAGGGCGTATGGAGAAAATCCTTACGAAAGTAGTGATGCCTATACTCTTTTGAGGTCTTTCATTATACCGACTTCCATCAACCCAAATCTAAACGAATGTAACGACAACGGTATGTCTAGTTATAATAACAACACTCCTTCTGGGTGGATAGATGCCAGTAGTAGCGAAAACGGATTGATGTACGGGCAATCGTCATGGCAACACAGTGCAAAAGTTTTAAGCATCGATGCTGGAACATATTATCTCGTTTTTTTCTGGAAAAACAATTCCGACCATATAGACCCACCAGCTGCTGTTGATAATATTAGTATAAGTAGAGTTGTAAACCCTGCTGTTGCCACTTCAAGTGTTTCAAATTTGGGTGCAACATCTGCAACTTTGAACGGTGAAATATTAAATCAGGGAGCTTCTGATGTTATAGAACGCGGATTTATGTATGGCACCAGTAGCGGCAATCTTTCAAACACTTTACCCAGCACCGACAATACCGATGCCTTTTCATACGATCTTACTGGTCTGACAGAAAATACAACCTACTACTATCGTGCATACGCAACCAACAACAACGGTACTGGCTATGGAGCAGTAAAGTCATTTAAAACACTCAACACATTAAATGGTCATATATTTGTTGACCTCGGTTTACCAAGCGGTCTATTGTGGGCAACTTGCAATGTCGGAGCAAGCTCCCCCGAAGATTCTGGCGACTACTTTGCTTGGGGTGAAACCACACCAAAGGAAATGTATAGTTTGGAGAATTATAAATATAGTAATAGCGAGGACGAATTATTGACCAAGTACTGTGACAATTCTCAATATGGACATGATGGTTTCGTTGATAACCTTTCCATCCTTGAAGCAAGCGACGATGCTGCCACAGCAAACTGGGGTTCTGGATGGCACATGCCTTCAGTATCTGAATTTGAAGAATTGATGGATAATTGTACGCTAACATGGACTACTCAGAATGGTGCATCAGGATACTTATTTACAGGATCTAATGGCAACTCCATTTTCTTGCCTGCCGCTGGATACCGCTACGATGGTGGGCTTCTAACAGGTCATGGCGAATACTGGGCAAGGACTAATGTAGCAACTATGCCAAACTACGCGAACTACCTTGGCTTTTATGACGACGACCCTTTCACAGACTACGAATCGCGTCACTTTGGATACTCCGTCCGTCCTGTTTTAACAGCATCTCCAACCGTAGAAACCAATTCTGCTACCGATGTAGAATCCACTTCGGCAACCCTGCAGGGTAGAATATATTTCGCAGAAAACGCGACGGTCACAAACAGAGGTTTTGCATTCGGCACCGACAGCGAGAACCTTACACAAAACTTCACAAGCAACGACAATACCGACTATTTCTCCTACACGGTTACAGGACTTACCGAAAACACTACCTACTACTTCAAGGCTTATGCAACCATAAATGGCGAAACAAAGTACGGCGAAGTAAAGTCGTTCAGGGCTGGCAATCCAAACAATATCTTACAGTGCGGTTTCGAGGATGCCGAGGATAACGCAAACTGGACACTTAATGACAACGGAACTATCAAATGGCAAATTGGTATCGATGTCAACAATAGTGGCGAAAATAGTCTTTATGTATCAGATGTGGTAAATAGCGGCACATACTACAATAGTTATGTCTATGCATACCGTGAAATGCAAATTAGCGAAAGCTCGTGGTATCAAATAGAATACGACTGGCTGGCAAAAGGAGGGACAGACTTCGACGAAATGAAGGCGTTTCTTATTCCAATTTCACTCAATCCCGATTTATCTGTCAACGTAGATAATGGAATGTCGGATGACAATTTAAATGTGCCTTCTGGTTGGATTGACATTAGCAGTCCGGAAACAATGCATAATAAATTGGATTGGCAGCATAATTCTGTTTCGGCAAATGTGGAAGCTGGAACATACTATCTGGTTTTCTTCTGGAGAACTTACGATCATGCTGGAGCGAACCCAGCGGCAGTGGACAATGTCCGCATATACAAAACCAGTTGTCCGTCAATTGTAAACTTAACCTTAGCAGACATCACCGATGCATCGGTAACATTGAATTGGAACAATTACGAATCGGCAGGTAGTTGGAATGTCATAGTTTCCGAAAGCGAACTCACCGACGAAGAACTTAATGCTTACAGTTCAGCCGTTACCGTGACCGATTCCACATATACCGCAACTGGCTTGAGTCCGACTACAAATTATAATGTATATGTACGCGCAGTATGCTCTGCAGACAACTATAGTCCATGGATAAGCAAAAACTTTAATACATATCAGACACCTGCCTCCTTGCCATATACATGCGGATTTGAGGATGCCGAGGAAAATGCAAACTGGGCGCTTGCCAATGGTGACCAGACCAACAAGTGGTATATCGGTACGGCAGCAAATAACGGCGGAGAAAACGGATTGTATATATCCAATGATGAAGGAGCAAATAACACCTATAATAATGCAGCAGCTTCGTATGTATATGCTTACCGTGATATTCTAATCAATGAATCCGGCTTCTACAATATCAGTTTTGACTGGAGAGCCGAGGGGCTTAATTATTACAATATATATGAATTTGATTTGCTTCGTGCATTCTTGGTTCCGAATTCATTGTCTCCAATTATTATAGGTGGTGATGCCAATGGAATGTTTGATTTGCATACTGGATTAATCAACGTGACACCTGAAGGTTGGATTGAAGTGTCGGAAAGCGGAGAGCCGTTGCTTAATCAATCGGAGTGGCAGAGTAGCAGCAAGGATTTGACTTTGGATGCAGGCACATACAAACTTGTATTCTTCTGGCAAAATATTAATAAAGATGAGGTTGGCATTGAAGAAGGAGGAAGCAATCCGCCAGCCGCCATTGACAACATTAGCATAAGTAGGATTTCGTGTCCTTCAATAAGCAACATTTTAGTAAATGATATTAGCGGAAATTCGGCAACGATAAGTTGGACGGAACGTGGCTCTGCCGAAATGTGGAAATTGGTGGTTTCGGCAACCGAACTAAATGAAGCCCAACTTGAAGAAGCAGATGCCATCCTTATAGAAGACGAACCGATGTATGAAGCGGAAGGTCTTAATGCAACAACAAATTATTATTTATATGTATGTGCAGTATGTTCGGCAGATGAAAGTAGCAGATGGGAAAGTAAAATATTCGTAACTACAAACAATTCTGGAACATTGTTCTATTATTGCGATTTCGAGGATGAAGCCGAAAACGGAAACTGGGAGCTTAACAGCAACGGAAGTCGCTCCGATTGGGTAATCAGTACTCAATCCGGCAACAACGAACATAATCTTAAATTGAAATACAATCCTTCCGGGAGTATGATGGAGGAAAGAGGTTATGCAACTCGCACGATTGAGATTCCTGAAGATTCATATTACTTGTTTGATTTCGATTGGAAAGCAGATAGCCAATTAGCATTTAATTTGGCGACCATTATGTGGATTCCTGACACTTGCAATTTAGATAGTCTAAACATTTTGGAACCAGAACGAGGCATAAATATATGTGACATATCATTTATGTATGGTATCACAGATTGGCAACATAGCACATACAGGGCTAGGGTTGAAGCAGGAAACTATAAGCTTGCAGTTATAGGATCTGTTGCCCAAACAATGTCAGGAACCGATAAATCATATATAGAAATAGACAATATTATAATATATAAGTCAGCAATAAGTGAACCAATTATGGCTACAGGTAATCCGACAGATGCAACCACATCGTCGGTTACGCTCCATGGCAACATAACCGACAACGGAGGAACGGATGTTACAGAACGTGGATTTGTATATGGCACCGATAAGCAGAACCTTAATAATAGGATAACGAGCAATGACGAAAACGATGACTTCTCAGCTACAATTACAGGACTTGCATCGGGTATATATTACTACAAAGCGTATGCAACCAATAGCGAAGGCACTGGTTATGGGGAAATAATGACACATGAGGTAGGAAATGGCTTGCATAACGGCTACTCCTACATCGACCTTGGTTTGCCAAGTGGATTATTGTGGAGTACTATAAATGTCGGAGCAAATGGTATTGATGAAAATGGAGATTACTTTGCTTGGGGAGAAACCCAACCAAAAGAAGAATATACCGAGGATACCTATACATATTCCGACTCTCCTACAACTCTTCCTGCCGAAGCCGATGCTGCCACAGCCAACTGGGGCGAAGGATGGCGGTTGCCTACAAAAGATGAAATCCAGGAATTGTACGACAATTCTACTATGACATTTATTAGACTAAAAGGTCTTTATCCGATGGTTTACTTTACTGGACCTAATGGAAATCGCATTGTTCTTCCAATGGGCGGTGTAAAAGGTCAAAGCGATGAGGCACTGTCTGCTGTTATTATGTCATCAGAACTCAATGCTGATAATCCAGAATACCCTCTTTGTTTGGTTATTGCTTCCATTGACGGGACTACCGCATTTACAGCAGAATCAGGTGTTGGAGGTGTTATGTCACGATACATTGGCTTCAATGTCCGTCCTGTTCGTTCTCCTGAACTTGCTACATCTTCTCCTGGCTATGAAATATACAACTGCGATTTCGAGGATGATGCAGAATATGCAAACTGGACGGTCAACAACGGTGACGAGACAAACCATTGGGCAACTGGCATAATGTCAATGACTAGTGGAGATAAAACACTTTTCATTACCAACGGCAACGATAACGAATACAACAACGAAGCAACATCATACGCATACGCAACCCGCGAAATTGAAATAGAGCAAGTTGGCAGATACCAATTTGAATTTGATTGGCGTTGTAATGGCGAAGAGGAATACGACGTATTAAGGGCGTTCTTTATTCCAAGCACAGCCAATCCCAATTTAACCGATGGCGAAAGCAACGGAATGTCGGACAACAACAACGATGCGCCCCAAGTTTGGATAGACATAAGCAACGGCGCAATGTCGGAAGAGAACGACTGGAAGCACTGTTCAAAAATTATTTCTATCAATGACATTGGCACATACGACCTTGTTTTCTTCTGGAAAAACGACTACAGCGCTGGTAATAATCCGCCAGCAGCAGTCGATAACATTGTGATAAGCAAAATGCCACCAGTGGAAGTTGTCACACAGAATGCGACACGCACATCCACAACCGCAACCCTTGGCGGAGAATTGAGCATCGAAGGCGAGCAAACAATCACTCAGGTCGGTTTCGAGTACGGAACACAGGACAACTATCTTGCCGACACTGTGGAAATGGCTTACGGTGAAAATACTTTCACCTCGCAGATTACCGAACTTACTCCGCAGACTACCTATTATTATAGAGCGTTTGCAAAATATGGCGACGACAAAATCTCGTATGGCGAACTTGTCACTTTCCGAACAAAGACCAACGACACCGATGGCACTGAGGATAATCCTCTTACCATCGACAACGCAGAGGAATGGGAACAGTTTGCCGAGGCAGTTGGTACGGCAGGTGGCGACACGACAAACACATACAAGGACTTTGAAATTTTCAACCATGGTGAAGACACTTACTTCGAACTTACTGCCGACATCGACCTTGAAGATTGCAACAATGTTGTAGTGGACAAGTTTAGAGGCTATCTCATAGCTGATGAAAAGACAATTGCCATCAACAACAATGAAGAGGCTGGATATTCAAGCATATTCAATACTATCGAGAATGCCACAATCGACGGTATCAACATTATGGTTTCCGAAGTGATTGAAGTTGGAGATGAGCAGGAATCTTATGGACCATTATGCTTGATAGCAAATTCATCTACAATATCAAATTGCACAACATCTGTTGCAAGTGCTGATGTGGAAATTTCGTCCGGCGGTGGTGGAAATATTGGTGGTTTTGTTGGAAACTCTATAAACAGCACAATAATCAACTGTACTAACAACCTGCCTGTAAATATGGATGGCGGAAGCGAAGAAAGAGCTGGAGGTATAGTAGGTTACATACAAGGCGGTTCGGTGGAAGGATGTACCAACAATGCTACAATAACAGGCGACTATGCTGGCGGTATAGCAGGACAGATATGGTCTGCAACCCATTCGACCAACTTGAATGCCGGCAATGTAATCGGTGATGAAAAGGCGGGCGGAATTGTAGCATACGCAATGAACGGAGATGTCGTAGTTGATAAATGTATGAACATCGGTACGATAAGCGCGAGCGGAATTTCGGCAGGTATTGGCTACGGAAATGGACTTGATGTAACCAACACTGCAAACTATGGTGCTTTTACAGACTTTGCACGACAAACAACAGCAGGATTTGGTGCAATGTCTGGCTCAGTTAGCAAAAATATTGTCGCTCCAATATATATTGGCAACACAGTTCGAGAATATGTAGAAAATAATGTGTATGCAACTATATATGTTTCAGAAGAATATGAAGGACAAATAACCGAAAGCGATGATTTCTTCGACGAGCAGGTCAGTGATATTCGCGTTGACTCACTGAGGTTGAAGTTTGCAGAGAATGGTACTGCAAAGGAAACCAGCCAAATTGTCGGTTCGGCATTGCAATCAACACTTTCAACAAACTGGACATACACCGACGGACTTTACCCGATGCCTGCAGGAATCCCTGAAAACACAAAGACAACCCTTGCGCGAATACCTATATATTTATCGTCGGGTGAAACTGCATTCGGTGTAAGGAGCAACTTTACCGTGCCTACCACCGTTTTGGGACAACCCGTAACTTGGGCTTCCGACAATGCGGCAATTTCAATATCCAACGGCACGGCAACGGTAACACGTCCAGCCGAAGGCGAAAATGACATTGATGTAAACATCACAGCCGACTATGGCGGATATACCAAGACATTCGTAGTAAGGGTAATAGCACCCAAGCACATACCTGTAAATACTGACGATGCGGTTCAGGATTCGGTTGTCACCTTCTACGGTTCGTTCGACATGGCAACCGATGGCGTAACATACGCAAGGGAATACGGCTTCGTATATAGCACCAACAGCAACCTTTCAGATTCCATCAAGGTAGTAAGCACAAATCTTAGTCACTCTCTTAGCGAGTCAAGGGATTTCTCGGCTTCTGTTAACAACCTTGAAGAAAGCACAATGTACTACTATAGAGCCTTTGCAACTACTGGTGACGGTACGGAGTACGGCGAAATAAAGAGCATAAAGACACTTGGCGCTCCATCGGTAGTTGCAAAGTACCCTATGTGGCGTACCGACAACACTGCCACTATCGAACTTGACATTACACTTAACGAGGATGAGATTTTCGAAGATTTGGAAAGTGCATTTTACTACGGCACAGAACGCGACAACCTCAGTCTCTCCAATATTATTTCCTACGACGACGATTATCACAATTATTCTGTCGAACTTTCAGACCTTGCCGCCAACACCAAGTACTACTATGTGGCCGAGGTTTCCGACGACTACGGCACAACCCGCAGCGACACCCTTGAGTTCATGACCTATGGCACAATGACCGACGACCGCGACAACACCCAGTACTACACAATACAGATTGGAAATCAGACTTGGATGGCGCAGAACTTGAAGTATGCAGGAAATGAAGTTTCATTTGGAGAAGAAACAAGCTATACAGAACCTTTCTACTATTATGTAAATAATGATGAAGCAAATACAGAAACATACGGCTATCTCTACAACTGGTCTGCTGCAATGAACGGAGCAAGTAGCAGTACAGCAAATCCTAGCGGTGTGCAGGGTATTTGTCCTAATGGCTGGCATTTGCCAAGCGATGCCGAATGGACTCAATTGACAGATTATTTAGGAGGAATAATAAATACAGGTGCTATGCTTGCAGGACAGCCGGTAGGACAAGACCAATACTGGGAAACTAGCGAAATGACGCAGTCGGTAAACTTTGGCAAAACCGGTTTCAATGCTCTGCCTGCTGGTTACTACAATGGTTATTTCAGCGATTTTGGAAGCAATGCAAACTTATGGAGCACTACCATGTCTGATGGCGATGTGCACAACCTTGGCTTCTCCGGCACTGACCTATACATCGGTGGCTCTGTCAAGTACATGGGCTATAGTATCCGTTGCGTAAAGGGCTCAACAGTATATGCCTATGATACCGTGCCATACTGCGGAGCACAATACGAGTATCATGATACAATCATTACCGCAAGCGGCGACTATATTATTCGCAGACAAATAGAAGAGAATACCGAGACCATTTACAATCTGCACCTTACAATGTACCCCGAACTTACGGCAACCATCAGCAACTTCAGCACAGGATGCTACGGCGAAGCCAACGGTTTTGTAGAAGTTACCGCAGAAGGTGGTGCTGGTTCTTACACTTACAGATGGGACACTCCCGACGAGCAGACTAACACCAGACTGGAAAACCTTGTTGCTGGCGAATATGTTGTAAATGTTACCGATGCTGTCGGATGTAGTGTTACTGCATCAAAGACTCTTGCCGAACCCGACCAACTTACACTTTCTATCAACGGTACTAACCCAAGTTGCTATGGCAGTGCAACGACATTGACATCGAATCCAAACGGTGGTACTCCAGCAGAAACTTCACCTTATTATACATTTGCATGGAGTAGTGGAGAATCAACCGCAGAAGTTACCGTAACACCAACCGAAACTACAACCTATACGCTCACCGTTACCGATGCAAATAGTTGTACGGCAACCGCAGTAAAGAATGTAATTGTGCCTACAGAACTCACGGTTTCAATAACTGGCACCACGACACTCCAATGCTACGGCGAGACGACCGACCTTACCGCTGATGCAAACGGTGGTTCAATGGCAATGGGCTACAACTACGCATGGAGCACCAATGCAACAGGACAAAACCTTACGGGAGTCGGCGCAGGAACCTACAACGTCACCGTAACCGATGGCAATGGTTGTAATGCAACATCAAGTGTGACGGTAACAGGTCCCGATGCAGCACTTTCGATAAGCATTTCGGCTACAAATACTACTCTTACTTGTAGCAACACATCAGCAACAATTACTGCAACCGTAACAGGTGGAACGGAAGATTATACTTATAATTGGAGCAATAGTGGGACAAATAATACATCAGAGGTTACAACCTCAGGATCATATACGGTAGTAGTTACTGATGCAAACGGATGTTCGGTAGAGGCGGCACAGACTATAACGGAAGATAAGACTGCACCAACCGTTACAATTGATAACAACGAAACTGAACTCAACTGCAACCGCACATCGATAACACTTACGGCAACTGGCAGTGACGCTTCGTATGTTTGGTCAAATGGCGGAACCAATGCTGCAACTACAGTGACAACTCCTGATACCTACACCGTAACGGCTACTGGTGACAATGGTTGTACTAACGAAACAAGCGTAACAATCACCAAGGTTGAAAACCCGACTGTTGATGTTACAGCAAGTGAAATCCTTTGCAACGGTGCAACAACAACTTTCACAGCCAATGTTTCCAATGGTGCAGCACCATATTCATATAGTTGGCAAGACGATTTAGGTAGCAGCCAGACACTTAATGCCCAAGCAGGAACGTACAGCGTTACAGTAATGGATAGTAACAGCTGTACGGCAAGCGCAAGCGGTACGGCAAACCAGCCAGAGCAGTTGACGGCAAGCGTAACCAAGACCGATGACCTCTGCAACGGCGCAAGCAACGGTACTGCAACCGTAACAGTCGATGGCGGTACTGATCCATATACTTATGTATGGAGCGATAATGCCGACCGCAACAGCAACACTGCGACTGGCCTTACAACAGGAACCTACAGCATAATAGTTTCCGACGCAAACGGCTGCTCTACAACAGTAGAAACGACAATTGACCAACCGAGTACACTCACAGCAAGCGCTTCTGCAGAGGCAATCTCTTGCTACGGCGGAACTACAACTGCAACTGTAGCTGTCAATGGCGGCACAGAACAATATACATACGTATGGAGCGACAATGCCGATCGCAACAGTAATACTGCATCCGACATCACCGCAGGAACTTACAGCGTTACCGTAACCGATGCCAACGGCTGTAGTGCAGACGCTGCAACTACGATTACCGAGCCAGATGAATTGACAGTATCGCTTTCGGCAACCGAAATTCTTTGCAATGGCGGAACAACTACCGTAACAGCCGCTCCTAATGGCGGAACATCGCCTTACGCATACGCTTGGCAAGGCAATTCAAGCACAGAATCAAGTCTTAGCGGAGTTGCAGGAACATACAGCGTTACCGTAACCGATAACAACGGATGTTCTGCAACTGAAAGCACAACGGTAAGTGTAAACGACCAGACAGCACCTGAACTTACAGGTACTTGGCCGTCGAACATCACAGGTCAGAACAACTGCTTCGCAAATGCCGACATTAACGAATTGTTGAGCGATGATGATATTGAAGCATTATACGAGGATTGTAGCGGACTTACAGTTTCACACAACGATGCGAACACATCGACAGACAACTGTGCATGGACAATTACCAGAACATACACAATACAAGATACATACGGAAATGCAGTAACTCCAAGTCCTACAATGAGCGTTAGCGGTAGTGACCAGACAGGACCAACAATCGGTGACGACAATCTTAACCGCCAACTTACATCTACAAATTGTACATTCACTGTTCCGGACCTTACCAGCGAAGTTCGTAGCATTGCAAACGACAACTGTACAGCAAATGATGACCTTACAATCACTCAAAACCCAACGGCAGGAACAGAAATTACAACGGCAACCACTGTTACCGTTACTGTAACCGACCAATGTGGCAACAGCAGCACAAAGGAGATAGAACTGACATTGCCAAACGAACTTACAACTTCGCTTTCGGCAGGAACAATCGCTTGTAACGGTGGAACTGCCGAAGTTACAAATACCGTCACTGGTGGAACAGAGCCTTACCAGTTCGCTTGGAACAACAATGCAACTACTCAGAACCTAACTGGTGTTAGTGGTGGAACTTACTCAGTAACCGTTACCGATGCAAACAATTGTACTGCAAGTGCAAGTGCAACCGTCAACGAGCCAGACCAACTTACATCAACCCTTTCGGCTGGAACAATATCTTGCTACGGTGGAACTGCTGACGTTACAAATACCGTCACTGGCGGAACAGAGCCTTACCAGTTCGCTTGGAGCAACGAGGCAACCACGCAGAGCCTTGAAGGTGTAAGAGGAGGAAACTACTCAGTAACTATTACCGATGCGAACAGTTGTTCTGCAACAGCAACCACAACCGTCAACGAGCCAGACCAACTAACATCAATCCTTTCTGCTGGAACAATTGCTTGTAACGGTGGAACTACCGACATTACAAATACTGTCTCAGGTGGAACTGAACCTTTCACCTTCGAATGGAGCAACGATGCAACCACCCAGAATCTTACTGGCGTTGGTGCTGGAACTTACGAAGTATTTGTAAGAGACGCTAATGGTTGTGTCGTAAGCCAGCATATAGACATCGAACAGCCAGATGCACTTACAACTTTGCTTTCGGCAGGAACAATCGCTTGCAACGGTGGAACTACTGACATTATTAATACTGTCAGCGGTGGTACACCGGATTACCAGTACTTCTGGACAGACGACACACACAACCAGAACAATGAAGGTGTAAGCGTAGGCAACTACTCCGTAACAGTACAGGATGCAAACGGATGCTCCGCAACTGCAAGCATAGAAATCACCCAGCCCAACGTACTTACATCAACCCTTTCTGCAGGAACAATATCTTGCCACGGCGGAACTGCTGACGTTACAAATACCGTCAATGGTGGAACAGAGCCTTACCAGTTCGCTTGGAGCAACGAGGCAACCACGCAGAGCCTTGAAGGTGTAAGAGGAGGAACCTACTCAGTAACTGTTACCGATGCGAACAGTTGTTCTGCAACAGCAACCACAACCGTCAACGAGCCAGACCAACTTACATCAACCCTTTCGGCAGGAACAATAGATTGTAATGGTGGAACTACCGACATTACAAATTCCGTCTCTGGCGGAACTGAGCCTATCACCTACGAATGGAGCAACGAAGCAAACACTCAGAATCTTACTGGCGTTGGTGCAGGAACTTACGAAGTATTTGTAAGAGATGCTAATGGTTGTGTCGTAAGCCAGCATATAGACATCGAACAGCCAGATGTACTTACGGCTTCGCTCACAGCCGGCACAGTAAGTTGCAACGGCGGAACAACCAACATTACAAGCACAGTTAATGGCGGAACACCAAACTATACCTATGCTTGGAGCAACGGAGCAACAACCGACGAACTGACTGGTGTTGGTGCAGGAACTTATAGCGTAACCGTAACCGATGCCAACACTTGTACAGCAAGCGCTATTGTAACAATTACCCAGCCCAATGCTCTTTCGGTATCAATTTCCGGTCCAACATCGGTTTGCGAAAACACAACATCGACGCTTACCGCAAATGTTCAGGGTGGAACGGCTGATTTCACTTATTTGTGGAGCAATAGCGCTACAACCGTCTCCATCACAACGCCGCAACTTGCAGTTGCAACAGAATACTCTGTAACCGTAACCGATGCAAACGACTGCTCGGCTTCGGCAAGCGTAAATGTTGAAATCGGCGACACTCCTGGAATTTCAATTTCAGAAGTAACGCCAATCTGCGTAGGTGGCAACAAAATACTACAGGCAAATGTTTCCAATGCAGGAGATGACTACACGCTTGAATGGTCAAGTACCGATACTAACGCAGGATTGCCAGCCGACATTACAACCGACGCAATCACCGTAACGCCGACCACAGCAGGAACTTACACCTACACAGTAAGCCTTACCGCAACATCGTGTAGCGATGGTCAGCCCTTCACAAGTTCGGATTTTGTAACACTCACGGTAAATTCACTGCCTGATGCTGCAATTACCAACAGCACCAACGAAACGACAATCACTTGTACTACAACCGAAATTTCGCTTACTGCAACTGGCGGAAATACCTACGCTTGGTCAAACGGCGTAGCAATCGCAGATAACAATGTCACATCTGCAGCAACCTACACCGTCACCGTTACCGATGCAAACGAATGTTCAAACACTGCTAGCATTACGATAAGCGAGGATGTTGCTGCTCCGATGGTAAGCATAACCAACAACACGGGAACGACATTGCTCACCTGTACGACCACCACGATAAATGTTGAGGCAACAGGAGATGATGCTTCGTATCGGTGGTCAAACGAAGTGACTACGGCAACCAATGCTATTACCACAAGCGGCACCTACACAGTAACCGCAACTGCCGACAACGGTTGTACAAGCACCACCGCTATTGAGATTACTCCTAACGACGATGTTCCGACTGTAAGCATAACCAACAATACTGGAGAAACCGAACTTACTTGTGCATTGACATCAATTAGCGTCACTGCAACAGGAAGCGGAACTTCGTACCAGTGGTCGGGCGGTGCAAGCACAGAAGAGGCAAACAATACCTTCACAGCCCCCGGCACCTACATCGTAACCGCAACCGCAGGCAACGGCTGTTCGGCTTCTGACCAAATCACAATTACGCGGAACATTGAAGCACCAGACATTACCGCATCGGCAACTGCAAACGCAATTTGTCAGGGCGAAAGCACAACCATCAGTGCAACTGGCGGACAATCCTACACTTGGTCGCCAGACACAGGCTTGCCGACAACCGTTGGCTCATCAATCACTGCCAGCCCGACATCAACCATAACCTACACGGTAACTGGTGTTGGTGAAAACGGATGTAACGGAACGGCAGAAGTTACAGTAACCGTCAACCAGCCGAATTCGTCAGAATTTGCAGCAACCGCTTGCGACTTGTACGAATGGAACGGTACAACTTATGACCAGACAGGAGACTATACCCATACATTCACCAACGCAAACGGCTGCGACTCGGTTGTAACTCTTCACTTGACAATCAATAACTCACAGACTAATATCGTCGATATCTCTGCATGCGAATCGTACGAATGGGCGGGTGAAACCTACACCGAAACTGGTGAATATAACCATACATTTACCGCTGCTAACGGTTGCGATAGTGTTGTAACCTTGCACTTGACAATCAATCAGCCTGTCGCCCACGAAATAACAGAAACTGCTTGTGAGATGTTTACTTGGAACGGAACTGATTACAACGAAACTGGCGACTACACAGGAACATTCATTGCTGCCAATGGCTGTGACAGTATTGTAACCTTGCATCTGACAATCAACAACGCTACAACGGGTGTTGATACCCAGGTAGCTTGCAATAGTTACACTTGGATAGATGGCAACACCTACACCGAAAGCACCGATGCTCCGACATTTACATTGACGAATGCAAATGGTTGCGACAGCGTTGTAACACTCCACTTGACAATCAACTACAGTACTATAGGCGAGTTTGCCGACCAGATGTGTTCGGGCGTTCCTTACACCTACGAAGGACAGACATTCACAGAGGCTGGCACATACCAAGTTACATTGACAAATGCCAACGGCTGCGATTCGATTGTAACACTTACGCTTACCTATGCAAACAACTGCAGCGGACTGGTTAGCGGTGTAATTACCGATGAAAATACTGGCTATGCAATTCCTAACGCAAAGGTTACAATCGGAAACAGAGTTACACGCACCAATGCAGAAGGTCAATACTCGTTGAGCGTTATCCGAGGACTTAAAGCATTGAGGGTATCGGCAACAGGTTACATCTCGTATAGTAGAACAGTTGATATTCAGTCGGATACCACATTCGACGCATCGCTCAATGCACCGCAAATCCATACCGATACCGATAGCATATTAGTTTCGTCGTACCCATATCTGGAACAGAGCGATTCAGTCACACTCAGCAACAATGGCAATGGTACATTAGTATGGAGTTCTATTACCGAGTACGACAACCTTGAACTTGTCGAGGATTCGACGATACAGCGTCGCAACACACGCAGCCTATGGGACAGCATACAGACATTTGCAACACGCGAGAACGCCGAGCAGGCAATTGCTACCGACGGCTTCTTCATCTACACCGCTTCGTGGATGCGTCCGGGCGAGTTCAACAGATATACTCCGAACGGCGAATATATTGAGACATTCTATGTCGAAAATGTAGGTTCAATCAGGAACTTGTCCTACGATGGAACTTATTTCTACGGAACCGAAGCTACCAACATCATCTTCAAGATTGACCTTGACAACCAAACTCTTGTCGATAGTATCGAAACCGACATCCCAGAAATCCGCCACTGCTCGTTCAACCGTCAGGACGGAAGTCTGCTCGCTGGTAGCTGGAACTCGCTGTACAGGATTGACACAGCAAGCGGTACTTCGCAGCAAATAAGGGACAACCTTGCCAATGTATATAGTTCTGCTTTCGATAACTTGTCGTCTGGAGGACCTTATCTGTGGTTGTTCTCGCAAACTTCACAGAACAACGGACCGTCGGCTTACATCAGGCAGTTCAATATCAGCACTGGCGAATATACCAACAAGACGCATTATCTTGACGATATAAATCTTACAAGTTCGTCGCTAGCTGGTGGTATCTGTGCTTCGGAATATGTGTGCGAAGGCAAGTTCGTGCTTCTTGCAAATGTTCAGAACCCTACAGAAAGCAATACCATTGCAACCTACGAAATAGGTCGTACCAACAATGTGGTGAAGACAGGAAAGAAGAGCGGTTTGATAGAGCCTAACGGCAGCGAGAGCATACCGGTTAAGGCCAATGTAACCGCAACTGGCGACTACTCTGCAACAATCAAGTATCGTGCAGCAGTTATGGGACGACAGTCTAACGACATAAATGTAAGCATTTCGGCTGTTGCTCCCGAATGTAATACCGTACAGCAAATCAGCATTGTAACCGACACATTCCACACCGTAACCCTTGATTGGCAGCCAGTGGAACTCGGCAACTACAATGCGGTTTCATACCTAATATACGATGGCAATTCAACATTTGCAATCGACACCGTAAACGGAACAAGCATTACCTACAACGATCTTGACGTTGGCGAACATTGCTTCCATGTAAGAACATTGTCGGTTGCCGAATACCAATGTCTATCGGAATCTTCCGATACCGTTTGCGCCGAAATACAGGCAATCCCATGCAATGTCTCACTCACCGCCGAAACCGAAAGCAACGGTGAGAGCATATTCATCTCGTGGAACAATCCTGTAGGCGTTGACCATTTCAGCATACGTAGAAACGACCAAAACAATGCAGAAGTTCTATACACAAACGAATATGTTGATTCCAATGTAGTTCCCGAAACAGATTACTGCTACACAATCATTGCATACTTTGAGAACAATGTCTGCAATGAAATCACCGCGATAGTTTGTTCAAGAATCGCTTCTGGCGTTTGTTCCGAAGCACCTGAATTGACAGCAACTGCTATGAGCAACTCGGTTGTTCTCAACTGGACAGGAAGCAGCGATGCCCTTGCATACAAGGTAATCAGGAACGATGTGAAAATCGGAGTAACAACTGACACATCCTACTTCGACAATGTGGCATTTGGCCTCGAATATTGCTATAGAATCGAACGTTTGTGCGAATATGGAATGTACGTTTCGTCTGATGACGTTTGCGTATTTATCGAAGAATCCAACGACGAAAATGCCGTTGATGAATGGTCGGCAGACAAACTGAGCGTTTATCCAAACCCGACTTACGGTCAGTTCTTTATCGAAGGTTCGCAAATCGCTACTATACAGATTTACAATGCATCAGGACAGACAGTTTACGAAACGGACAACAATGATGACGAGCGCATCACGGTTAACTGCGAAAATTGGACTCCTGGACTATACAACATCAGAATAGTATCGGTTGATGGACAAATGGCGACAAGGAAAGTGACGATATTTAGGTAAACAAGGTTTATTGTCATACATAAAGGTCGTTAAGAAACTTAACGACCTTTATATTTATACTGCTGTTCGAAGACTTTTGACTTTCGCAGAAATCTCTTTGCGCCGTGACAAATTCTTATTTTTAAAAATTTTTTAATATTTAAAACGTTGGATTGTTAAAAATCATTACATTTGCATGCTAAAAATTGCAAAATTTTTCTACGATGAGAAAATTATATAAGAGGGGAAGAGGGGAATACGTATCCCACAAATCATTTTCAAAAGTAGCAATCTGTGCTATATTATTGTTTTTCACTGCATTTACATCGTTCGGACAGTCAATTACACTTAATCCAACGGCTGAAATAACAACAAATTCAGCATTAATAAGCGGAAGTGTAACCGATATTCCTGACAATTCTACTGCGGTTGTATGGTACGGAACACAGGAAGAAAATATGGAAGCAGGACCGAGCGGAACGGTAACAAACTATGAGTTTTCAATCGAACTTACAGGACTGCAGGCAAGTACACAGTACTATTATCAGGTTCACATAACCCTTGATACGGAAGTAGTGAGCGATGTTGTTTCGTTCACGACAACGTGCAGTCCTGAAAATATGTGCGAAATTAGTTACTCGCTTTCCGACAGTTACGGTGACGGATGGAATGGCAATGCCATAAATGTAGTTGATGTGGCAACAAGTGAGGTGCTGGCAACTTGGACAATAAACAATGGTTCGTCGGCAACAGGGACGCTTGCTGTTTGCAACGGTAGGGAAATCAGGTTTGAATGGGTTAGTGGTAATTATTCCTATGAAACTTCATACCAAGTTTATGATGCTACTGAAGGAGTAGTATTTTCAGGTTCCGATGCTATGTCGTCAACTGTAACACATACTGTATTGTGTCCGACATGCCTTAATGTAAAGAATATAAGCGTAACAGATATTACAACCGAATCTGCCACAATAACCTGGAGCGAACAAGGCTCTGCCCAGACATGGAATATTGTCGTTTCGACAAGAGAACTTGCGCAAAATGCCCTCAATGTTTCGGGGAATATTATTACTGCAACAGATTCTACCTATTCTTTAACGGGACTAAGTGCTTCTACAGAATATTATGTATATGTACGTGCTTTCTGCTCGGATGATGACCAAAGTGTATGGAAATCCATAATTTTCAAAACGAGACAGATTCCTGCATCATTGCCATATACTTGTGGTTTCGAGGATGCCGCCGAAAATGCCAGCTGGGCACTTAGCAACGGCGACCAACAAAACAAGTGGATTATTGGCACTGCTGCAAAAAATGGCGGTGAAAAAGGCTTATACATTTCCAACGATGGTGGTACAAGTAACTCATACAACACCAGTTCAAGATCGTATGTATATTCTTTCCGCGAGATAAATGTAAGCAATAGCGGTTTATGTCAGATAGAATTCGATTGGCTTGCAAACGGAGAAGGCAACTATGACAATCTGAAGGCATATATTATACCAGATTCGCTAAGTCCAAACTTAACGGCAGGTGAAAGCAACGGTATGTCGGGAAATTATAACGATGCACCAGAAGGATGGATGGACGCAGGAAACATGTCATCGTATAGTGGTTATACTGATTGGCAGCACAGCGCAAAACTTATAAATCTTGAAGCCGGAATTTACTACCTTGTTTTCTTTTGGAAAAACGATGGTTCTAGCGGTTCAAACCCACCAGCAGCTATCGATAACATAACCATTATGACAACTACCTGCCCGACAATAGTCAATCTGGCTGTAACAGACATTACTGCCGAATCGGCAACAATAAGCTGGAGCGAACTAGGTTCTGCCCAGGCATGGAATATTGTCGTTTCGACAACAGAACTTGAACAAGATGACCTCAACGTTTCGGAAAATATTATAACTGCAACAGATTCTACCTATTCTTTAACGGGACTAAGTGCCTCTACAGAATATTATGTATATGTACGTGCTTTCTGCTCGGATGATGACCAAAGTGTATGGAAATCCATAATTTTCAAAACCAGACAGATTCCAGCAACATTGCCATATACTTATGATTTCGAGGATGCCACTGAAAACGCCAACTGGACACTAAACAACGGCAACCAAACAAACAAGTGGCATATTGGTACGGCAGCAAGCAACGGCGGTGAAAAAGGATTGTATATTTCCGACAATGGTGGCACAAGCAACTCATACAACACAAGTTCAACATCGTATGTATATGCCTACCGTGAACTAAATATCGAAGAAGATGGTTTATACTATATATCCTTTGACTGGCGTGCATACGGAGAACGCGTTTATGACAATCTGAAGGCTTTTCTTATCCCAAACACACTAACCCCCGACTTGTCGGCAGGAGAAAGCAATGGTATGTCAGGATATTATAACGATGCCCCATCAGGATGGATTAACGCGGGAAGCATGTCATACTATAATAATTCTTCGAATTGGCAGAACTGTTCTGTCGAGAAGGGACTAGAAGCAGGTTTATACTATCTTGTTTTTTCTTGGAAAAACAATGGGTCTGAAGGTTCAAATCCACCAGCAGCTATCGATAACATAAACATTGTGCAAATTACATGTCCGACGATAGCCAATCTAGCAGCAACAAACATTACTGACGAATCTGCCTCAATAAGTTGGAGCGAACGAGGCTCTGCCCAGGCATGGAATATTGTCGTTTCGACAACAGAACTTGAACAAGATGTCCTCAACGTTTCGGAAAATATTATAACGGTAACCGATTCTACCTATTCTTTAACGGGGTTAAGTCCTTCTACAGAATATTATGTATATGTACGTGCTTTCTGCTCGGATGATGACCAAAGCGAATGGAAATCCATAATTCTCTATACCAGACATATTCCTGCAACATTGCCATATACTTATGATTTTGAGGATGCCACCGAAAATGCTAACTGGGAACTTGTCAACGGCGACCAGACAAACAAATGGTATATCGGTGCCCCTACCGACAGCTCCAGTGATGTGAACACCACTGAGGGCGGTGCAAACGGATTGTATATTTCCAACGATGAGGGTGTTTCCAATACCTATAGCGGCTCGGAAACCCGTGTATATGCGTATCGTGACATCTTGGTGCCTAATGGTACCTCCTATTTGAAACTTTCCTTCGATTGGAAAGCTCAGGGCGGGTCGAACAGATATGAGTTTTTGCGCGTCTTTTGGCTCAATCCTGATGTGGTGACTGTCACGGCGGGCAGCAATCCCCCCACTGTGGATGGTAGGAACTACGATGCTGACGGGCAACCGGGCAACTACGGTTCATCTGGTCATGAGCACTGGCTCTCCATGCAAAACACTTGGCAACATGAGGAGATGATTATCTCATCCGACCAGTTTACCGACATGGGCAATGGCGACAAAATCTATCGTCTCCACTTCCATTGGAGAAACACCACCTATTCCAGTCAGCCTCCTGCTGCAGTGGATAATATCCGTTTAGAACAAATTATAGATCCTGTTGTTGCTACATCGTCTGCTTCCAATATTGGAGGAACTTCTGCAATATTGAGCGGCGAGATATTAATTCGGGGTGCTTCAGATATTATAGAACGCGGATTCGAGTATGGCACCGACCCAGAAAACCTTACAGAAAATATTACAAGCAGCGATGAATCCAACGGTTTTTCTGCTGATGTCATTGGTCTTGAGCCTAACACAATATACTACTATCGTGCATACGCATACAATAGTGATGGCTCAGGTTATGGTGAAATACAGTCGTTCAAAACCCACAAAGTATTAAACGGCTATACATACATTGACCTTGGACTGCCAAGCAATACATACTGGGCTTATGCAAATGTAGGAGCAACCAACTCCGAAGACTACGGCAACTATTATGCTTGGGGCGAAATAGAACCAAAAGACACTTACGATTGGAGCACATACCAACATTGTAACGGAAGTGAAAATACTCTTACAAAGTATTGCAACAACCCTGAATACGGAGACAATGGTTTTACAGACGATTTGACAATCCTCGAAGCAAGTGATGATGCAGCAAATGTCAGCATGGGTTCGTTCTGGCGTATGCCTACACACGAGGAAATGGAGGAATTGTATAATAATTGCACTTCCACATGGACATCCATAAATGGAGTGAATGGAAGGTTGTTCACAAGCCGTATCAATGGCAATTCCATCTTTATGCCCGCTGCTGGTGCCTACGGAGAAAGTGGTCTTCGCGATGTAGGTTCCTACGGTACCTACTGGCCGTCGTCGCTTAAACCAGACGTACCGACCAACACATGGCGATTCCTCTTCCATTCGGGCAATTGCCTCATAGACAACAACTCTCGCTACGAAGGACAAACTGTTCGTGCTGTTTACCGTCCTTCGCCTACAGTGGCAACAAACTCAACCACCGATATAACACTCACATCGGCAACACTCCACGGACGCATTCTCAACATTGGAAGTTCTGAAATTATCGAACGCGGATTCGTATATGGTACTAGCCGTTCAAATCTTACTGATACCATACAGAGCGAAGACGAAACAAACGATTTTTCTGTTTCCATTACAGGGCTTGCCAATGGTACTATCTACTACTACCGTGCTTACGCGACCAATAGCGACTTTACTAGCTACGGTGAAATAAAATCCTTCTCAACACTAAGCGGACAACTGGGCGACCACTACTATGTCAACCTTGGTTTGCCGAGCGGTACAATGTGGGCAAGCACTAATATTGGAGCAACAACCCCCGAAGGCTATGGCGATTATTTTGCTTGGGGAGAAACTGAACCAAAGGCAGAATATAATTGGGACACATATACTTATGCTAATGGAGCAACAGATGAAGAACATCCGTTGCTTACCAAATACTGCAACAATTCCGAATATGGTGATAATGGTTTTACCGATAACTTGACAACATTGGAGACAATGGACGATGTCGCTGCCACTAACTGGGGTGAAGAATGGCGTATGCCTACGCGCGACGAAATAAACGAGTTAATCAATAATTGTACAGACGAATGGACAACACATAACGGTGTTAATGGACACTTGTTTACAGGACCTAACGGCAACAGCATTTTTGTGCCCGCCACTGGATATGGTAACAATGATAGTATTGAAGAAGTTGGTCATGGTGGCGGATTCTGGACCAAATCACTTGGTGACGAATCGCCGAGAGACGCAACGATTTATTATTTTGAGACAGACGCGTATAGCGAAACATACGACATATATCGCTACTATGGATTGCCTGTTCGTGCTGTTTACCAAGTGGAGCCGACAGTTATGAATATAGACTACGAGCCTTACAACTGCGACTTTGAGGATGATACCGAAAATGGAAACTGGATACTCAACAACGGCAGGCAGACAAACAAATGGCACATAGGTTCGGCTGTAAACAACGGTGGCGAAAAATCATTGTACATATCCAACGACTTTGGCGATAGTTATTCGTATAACACCGGTTCTATATCATACGTTTATGCTTACCGCAAAATAAACATAACCGAAGCAGACAAATATCAGTTCGATTTCGACAGGCGCGTTAGAGGCGAAGGCAACTACGACCTCTTGAGGGCATTCCTAGTTCCCGATTCAATTCACCCAAATCTTTCTGGTGGCATTGACAACGGCATGAGCGAAAACGACAACCCTACACCATCGGGATGGATAGACATAAGCAGTGCGGGAATAATGTCGGAACAGATGGGTTGGAAGCACAACAAAACCAAATTGAATATAGAACCGGGCATGTATTACCTCACATTCTTCTGGAAAAACGATGGAAGTGCTGGAAATCCTCCGCCAGCAGCAGTTGATAATGTAATGGTAAAGAGATTGCCTCCATTCGAAGTCACCACGCTTGTGGCACCTCGTACATCTACGACGGCAACCTTGGGCGCTGAAATCGTCATCGACAGGGAGACCGAGATCACACAGGTGGGATTTGCATATGGTGAAAGCGAGAACCAACTTCTCGATACACTGCGCATGGCATATAGTGAAAATACTTTTACATCGCAACTTACTTCTCTTACTCCGCAGACATCCTACTATTATCGTGCGTTTGCAAAATACGATGACAAAACCGTCTTTGGTGATGTTGTTTCGTTTAGAACAAAATCAAACGACACCGACGGTATCATTGACAATCCTCTTACCATCGACAATGCCGAGGAATGGAGAGCATTTGCAGAAGCAATGCAGCAGTCGGAAAATCAATCGACATCAACCTACAAGGGATTCGAAATTTACAACTGCGGTGATGACATCTATTTTAAACTTACCGCCGACATCGACCTCGCCGACTGCGACAATACTGTGGTTGACAAGTTCAGCGGACATCTGAATGGCGATGGAAATACGGTAACCATCCGTCTAAATGAGCAACTTGGTGCGGCAACAGCATTCAACGACCTCGAAAATGCCTTTGTAGATAGTCTTAACGTCCTAGTTCCTGCTTCGTTTGAAGTAAGAGAAGATGTGGCTGCTTACGGTGCTTTGTGCCTAAATGCAAAGTCATCGGCAATATCTAACTGCACGACTGAAGTTGCAAGTGAAGATGTGAAAGTTATGTCACGAAACAGCGGAAAATTTGGCGGAATTGTAGGAAATTTGATAAATAGCTCCGTTGTCAACAGTACAAACAATCTACCTATGGAACTATCAGCAAGTTCTTACGTGTGGGTTGGCGGTATAGTTGGCTCTATGGAAGGTTCTTATGTGTTGAGATGTATCAACAATGCCGCATTAAAGGGTGTGTATGCTGGTGGTATCGCTGGACAGATACTGGAAGCAACCATGCCTTCCAGCATTAACATTGGTGATCTGTTCCAGAACCCGTTCCGAGATGGGCAGATGTTGGATGCTGCCTTGATTTCCAACCTTAATGCAGGAAATGTAACTGCCCAAGAAATGGCAGGAGGAATGGTTGCCAGCATTGGGGACGGAATTGTGGTTGTTGACAAATGTATGAACATTGCAGAAGTATTCGCGACAAACACAGGTTGCAGTTTTGTGTCGATTGGCGGAATTGTAGGCTACAATCCACTTGCTGCGCTCACCATTAGCAACTGTGCAAACTACGGTTCTTTCCCGGCTCTTTCGATGCAAATGGGTGGTTTATTCGGCAATGGACTCGCCAGCATGAATAAAAATATTTCGGTTCCACAGTTCTCGGGAGTAAGTGCCGAAGGCAACCTTTTCAACTGCGTATATGCCACAGTAGGTACAACCGAAGAAGACTACTTAAATCCCGACTTGACTGAAACCGATGATTTCTTCGATGAGCAAGTCACAGACTTGAGAGTTGACTCGTTGAGACTAAAGTATAGTTCGCGCGGTACAGGAAAACCAACAACAGAAATGGTAGGTTCGGCACTCGAATCGTCATTTTCGACAAACTGGACCTACGCCGCTGGACTTTATCCTATGCCTGCTGGAGTACCCGAAGACGACAGGACAACGTTGGCACGAATACCTATATATTTCCAGCCCTACAATGCTGCTGCCGCTGTAATGGACGACTTTACTCTCCCGACATCAATATCGGGACGCGGTGCGGTAACATGGGAATCAAGCAATCCAGATGTAATATCAATATCGGGAGGCAGGGCAAAAGTAACTCGTCCCGGCATGGGTGAACCAGATGTGGAAGTCACTCTTACCGCAACCTACGAGGGCGCAACAAAGTCGTTTGTTTTGTTGGTTATATCACCAAGAGCTGTACAGGCAAACACTTACTCCTCCTTTATTGAATCTGACTCTGTCGCAATGGGGGGATATTTCCGTTCGAATACAAGCGGACTGTCATATCTCAAGGAATACGGCTTCTTATATAGCACTAAACCTAATATTTCCGATTCGACAAAGGTGGTATCTACAAATCTAAGCGACGAAATACATGAAGAAGAGTTCAATGGAAGGTATTTCTCCTATGCAACTGACGGCTTCGAACCGGGCAGAAGTTACTACTATACAGCCTTCGCCTCTACCGCCGACACTACTACTTACGGCGAAGTCAATAGATTCAGGACTGCAGGTCCGCCAGAAGTTATAATCAGACGACCTATTTATCGCGGAACTGATTATATGGAGATTTTAGTGGATGTTGAATATGACGATGAAATAGAACCTGAAATGTATTTGTACGCTGGTACTGACAGGGACAACTTAACAATGGAGTATGTTATTAGCAGGGAAAGCGACTACCACTATTATTACGCATATTTAGACAACCTTCAACCAGAAACAAAATACTGGTTCTCGGCAATAGCCACCGATACCTACGGAACCAGACGAAGCGACACCGTTGCGTTCTATACCTACGGCACTTTCATCGATGACCGCGACGACACCGAATACAAGTCAATAATAATCGGCAAACAGATTTGGATGGCCGAAAACTTGAGGTATGAAGGCGATATACCATTGGAACCGCTAGCATCTCCTAATGCAAAGAGCGGAATAGCACCTCGCCGCTATTATCCTAGCAATGACCCAAGCAATGTGGGAACTTATGGTTATCTATACAACTGGCCTGCTGCCATAAATGATGAAAATAGCAGTAAAATGAATCCAAGCGGTGTACAAGGCATCTGTCCTAACGGCTGGCACTTGCCAAGCGATGCAGAATGGAAAGAACTTAATAAAGAACTAGGCTGTGGTATATTTGACGATGCAGGAGCACAAATGGCTGGTGAAGATGATTTGTGGTGGAGCGGTAAACTTACTAATTCGTACTATTTTGGCACTAGCGGATTCAATGCAGTACCCGCAGGAATAGGATACGATGGCACTTATTATGCTTACGATCACCAAGCTTCATTTTGGTCAACTACAGAAGGAATGGAAAATGCGGTGGCAAATTATGACATTGTTTATTCCGGCACTAGTTTAGAAGGTGCTTGGTCACCTGAGAATGCCGGCTATAGCGTCCGTTGCCTAAAGGGTACAACCATATATGCTGCTTTCGATACCGTAATTATGTGTGCCGACCATTACACTTACCTCGATACAACCTATACGGAGAGTGGCGACTATCTCCGCCGATTCTTCTACGAAGAGTTTGCCGACACCGCATACAGCTTGCACCTCGATATCGACGACTGTTTCCGTATGGCTTCGGGTGTAATAACCGACGCTAGTACAAATACTGGAATTCAGAATGCAAGGGTTGTCATCGGTAATGCTGTTGCATGGACAAACGAAAATGGTGAATATTCACTGATGGCACCGAAGGGGGACCAGCCGTTGTGGGTATCTGCAGTAGATTATGCAACATATAGCGAAAATGTTTATATTTATAAGGATACGGCATTTAACGTTGAACTCTACTCGGCACAGATTTCAATAGACGCCGAGGATATTTCGATAACTACATATCCGTATATGGCGCATTACGATTCCATAACCATTAGCAATGTAGGTACAGCGCCGCTAGTCTGGAGTTCGGTTGCCGACTACGAAGGACTTGAACTTCTGCCCGAACCGGAAGGAACTCGCAACAGCAGGAATTCGCGAGCTCTCTGGGACAGCATACAGACCTTCTCCACAAGGTTCAATGCCGAGCAGGCAGTCGCTACCGACGGATTCTTTATCTACACTTCGTCGTGGCAGCGTCCGGGCGAGTTCAACCGCTATACACCCGATGGCGAGTACGTCGAAACATTCTTTATCGAGAATGTTGGCATGATTAGGAACTTGTCATACGACGGAACATACTTCTATGGAACCGATGCAACCAACGTCATCTTAAAGCTTGACCTTTACAACCAGACAGTTGTCGATAGTATCGTTACCGACCTGAACAGCATCCGTCATTGTTCGTTCAACAAGCAGAACGGAAAACTTCTTGCCGGTGACTGGAACTCGCTCTACAGCATCGACACTGCTACCGGCGTATCGACACGCATCCGCAACGACCTTGAAAACATATATGGTTCTGCATTCGACAACCTGTCGCCAGGTGGTCCATACCTGTGGCTGTTCTCACAGACATCGCAGGATAACGGTCCTTCGGCTTACATAAGGCAGTTCAGCCTTAGCGAAGGCGATTTCACCGACAAGGCGCACTACCTTGACGACATTGAAATAAGTGATGCGTCATTGGCTGGTGGCATCTGCGCATCGGCACAGATATTGGACGGCAAATACGTACTTCTTGCCAATGTTCAGAATCCGACGGGACACAATACCATCGCCGCCTACGAAATTGGTCGAATCAACAGCATGGTCACCACCGACAGGAAGAATGGCGAAATACAGCCTAACGAAAGCGTGACGATTGTAATAAGCGAATATGTAACCGAAACGGGCACTTTCAATGCAACAGTAAGATACCATCTTGCCAACGTTATAGGCGACCAGTCGGACGGCTTGGATATTTCGATTTCGGCAGTTGTTCCGGAATGCGATGCCGTACAGCAGCTTACAGCGACAACCGACAACTACACCAAGGTAACCTTGAACTGGCAGCCTGTAGAACTTGACATCTACGATTCGGTTACATACCTTGTTTTCTGCGACAATTCACAATATGCAATCGACACCACGACGGAAACTACAATAACCATTGAAAATTTACCTGTTGGAGCACATTGCTTCAATGTAAGGGCTTCGCTGGTTGGCGATTACACCTGCATGACGCATCCGTCCGAAACGGTATGTGTAGATATTCTGGAAATTCCGTGCAACATTCCGCTGGTTTTGGAAGTAAAGAGCGAAGGTGAAGCAATAACCATTTCGTGGAATTCGCCAGTAGGTGCCGACTACTACAGTCTCTACAAGTACAGCGAACCGCTTGATGAACATCTTACAACAACGACTTTCGTTGATACTGATGTCGTTCCCGAAAGCGAGTACTGTTATGTTCTCATTGCACACTTCGAGGATGGTGTCTGCAGCGAGATTTCGGCTTCGGAATGCTTCAGGATTGTATCTGGTTTCTGTACCGAAGCACCGGTACTGAAAGCCGAAGCGGTTGGAAATACTGTTGCGCTCGAATGGACAGAATGCTATGGTGCAGTCAACTATAGGATTTTCAGAAACGATGTATTTATAGGCGCAACCAATGGTACTTCCTACTCGGATAGCCCAGAACATGGTGGTAACCACTGCTATGTGGTTGAAAGCGACTGCGAGTACGGAATGTTCAAATTGTCCAACGAAGAGTGCGTATTTACCGATGATATTGACGAATGGTCTGCCGATGAGTTGAGCATCTACCCGAATCCGACAGATGGCGAGTTCTACATCGAAGGACAGCGCATTGCAACAGTCCAGATTTTCAACGCAATTGGACAGCTTGTCTCCGAAATCGAAAACATAGAAGATGAACGCATAACCATTAACTGTGAAAGCTGGACTCCTGGCATCTACAATGTACGCATAATCTTGGCAGATGGCGAAACGGTAACACGAAAGGTAACTATTTTCAGATAAAAGATTGAATTATTGATTTGTAAAATTGTTGTAGCGGTGCAATCATTGCTCCGCTACATTTTTATCTATTATCCATAATTGTTGTCCGCTAAATTTCTCCACCTTGTCATTCCGTAAAACAAAGCGAACCGACTAAGGAACGTGTCGTGTGAGCCTGTTTGTACGGAATCTGTTATAATAATCCGTTAACAGATTTCGGACAGCAGTCTTCACAACGCTCCCCGTTCCGGATCGCGTGTTACGACTAACTTCCGTACCTTTAGCTCACGCAGCGAAGCAAGTAAATGACAAGTTTGTCTATTTATAGTATTACGTAAATGTTTGATAGCAATACGATTACAAGCAGATCCTCAAATCTTTAGCGGACACAATAATTATCCATTGTTCATTATCCATTGTTCATTACATTTGCATTCGAAAAAGGATGTAAATTTATGAATAAGCTATTTTTAATTATACTGGCGGTTTTATTCCCGTTGCTGACTTTTGCACAGCACGACTACGAAGGTCTTATCGATGTAAAACACTACACGATTAACCTTGACATCAGCGACTTCACAGGAAAGACCATTTCGGGATATACGATTCTGAATCTTGCCACTACCGAGGACAATGTTTCAACAATTTACCTTTATCTGCTTAGGCTGAATATTGATTCGATCGTATGCCACGACTACGGTATTTCATCGTTTTCATACAACGATTCCATAATAACCATAAATTTTGAAACTGCACCAATAGCCGACCAGCCATTCGACCTGGATGTGTATTATCACGGAGCGCCGCAGAAGGACCCGTCGGGATGGGGCGGATTCTATTTTTCGGGCAACTATGCCTTCAATATGGGTTGTGGTTTTCAGGATGTGCCACACAATTACGGTCGCGTGTGGTTCCCATGCAACGACAATTTTACCGACAAGGCAAAATATACTACCATCATAACAACACAGTCGGAAAATACAGCTATTTCGAGCGGGGAACTTAATGAAATACAAATAGATGAAGAGTCTGGCAAAAAAACCTACTACTGGAATCTTATACAGGAAGTGCCAACATATCTGCAATCGGTAGCAGTAGGACCATACTATCATCATCATCATGTATATCATGGAATTTCACGTGATATTCCTGTTGACATCTACGGATATCCTACCGACAGTGCAAAGATTGCGGAGTCGTTCTATCGCTTGGACACCACATTGCGCGTTTATGAAAACCTATTTGGTGAATATCCGTGGCAACGTATTGGCTATGTTCTTGTTAACTTCTCAAGCGGAGCAATGGAGCACGTGGGGAACATTTCCATTGGCCGTGCATTTGTAACTTCTGGTCCTGGCATTTACGAAACCTTGTATTACCACGAACTTTCGCATCACTGGTTTGGCGACCTTGTGACCTGTGCTTCTGCCGAGGATATGTGGCTCAACGAAGGCTGGGCAACCTACTGCGAAACAATATGGAAGGAATTTGTCTGTGGTCCTACCGATGGCAGAAACTATCGACACAATGCACACTACAAGGTTCTTACAAAGACTTACCGCGACGACGGCTATCATCCTCTTACTCCTTTCCCTGTTGAGAACACCTATTCGTCAACTGTTTACGACAAGGGTGCCTCTGTAGTTCACACTTTGCGCCACTATCTTGGCGATGAGGTTTTCTTTGAGGCGATAAGAGCCTACCTTGCCGAATTTTCGTACAAAAATGCTACCTCGTACCAGTTCCGCGACTTCCTTACCCAGCATACAGGCATCGACATGACTCCATTCTTCGATTCGTGGGTGTTTACAAAGGGATTCCCGCAATATTCAATCGATTCGACAAGTATCGAGGCGAACGGCGAAAACTACGATGTTACTGTGTATGTTAAGCAGAAACTACTTGAGCGTGAAATGTTTACCGATGACAATAGGATAGAGATTGCATTCATGAAGCCCGACTTTTCGGTTGAGACGCGAGTCCTCGAATTTTCTGGGGAGACAGGCAATCAAACCTTTACCTTGCCGTTCGAACCTGCACTTGTGATGTGTGACTATTACGAGCATACTTCCGATGCAACCATCGATGATGTTGTATTTGTAGATACTACAAGAGCCTTAAGTTTTCTAAAGACGGATTGTGAGATGAATGTTCAGGAAATCGAAGGCGAAGCTATGATTCGTGTGACTTGCAACTATGTTGCTCCCGATGATTTTTTGGAACCGGTTGATGGTCTGGAGATTGTTCCGAGCAGGTATTGGCTTGTGGAAAGTCTGCGTCCCGAAGTTTTTTCTGGTAAACTGATTATTACATTCAGTACATCGATATCGGGTTGGGAAAATCCATATATAGAATCATCGATGCTTGATTCCGTTGCTTTGCTGCATCGTAGCAACAGGTCGGAAAATTGGAGTGTTGTACCAGCGAGATATGTCAAGGCGGGACGTCAGTTTACCGTTGAGAATTTTGCCGATGGTGAATATGCACTTGCAATCCGCAATGGTTACGTTGGTACTTCAAAGCTTACTGAATCGTCGTTTTCCGTATATCCGAATCCATCGTCGGGAATTGTTAATCTGACATTCGAATCGGCATTCAGCGGCGATGTCAATGTAATCGATATGAGTGGTAAGGTGTTGGTTCATAAGAAAATAAGAAATTCCGAAATGGAGTTGAACCTGAAGCACCTTTCGGCTGGAACATACGTTGTTACAGTTCGTGGCAAGTCGGGAATGGCTAGCAGGAAAATCGAAATAAGGTAGGACGAGTTGAAACGCCACAGGCATTCAAACGGCGAAGCCACATAAACCTAGAAACTGAGAAACGGCGTCAGCCATTCAAACTCATAAACAATTTGAAACGGGCTTTAGCCCATCAAACGCCACAGGCATTCAAACTCATAAACAACTTCAAACGGCGTCAGCCATATAAACTTTTTTCCTCTTGTATTTCCAAAATTAAATTTGTACTTTTGCGTTTCCGAATTTATAATGGGTAAATAGCGGACTTTTTTAAGTAACAGATTGGTTTATAACAAGTAAAACAAATGAAGTTATCTCAATTCAAATTCAACTTGCCGGAGGAACTCATTGCTCAGTATCCTTCGAAGTTCCGTGACGAATGCCGTCTGATGGTTCTCAACAGAAAAACTGGTGAAATAGAGCATAGGTTGTTCAAGGATTTAAAGGACTATTTCAGCGACAAGGACTTTATGATTTTCAACGATACCAAGGTTTTCCCTGCTCGTCTGTATGGCAACAAGGAAAAGACTGGCGCAAGAATCGAAGTTTTCCTTCTTCGCGAACTCAACCACGACCAGCGTCTTTGGGACATCCTTGTCGACCCGGCACGTAAAATTAGAATTGGTAACAAACTATATTTCGGCGAGGACGGCAACGAGCTTGTAGCCGAAGTCATCGACAACACAACTTCGCGCGGACGTACTTTGCGTTTCCTTATTGACGGCGACTACGACCAGTTCAAGAAGACTCTCTATTCGCTTGGCGAAACTCCGTTGCCTATGCACATTATCAAGCGTCCGACCGAACCCGAAGATGCTGAACGCTACCAGACAATCTACGCAAAGAACGAAGGCGCAGTTGCAGCACCGACCGCAGGTTTGCATTTCAGCCGCGAACTTTTCAAGAGATTGGAGCTTGTTGGTGTGGAATTTGGCTTCCTGACCTTGCACGTAGGACTTGGCAATTTCCGCAGTGTAGATGTCGAAGACCTCACCAAGCACAAGATGGACTCGGAACAGATGTTTATCTCCCCAGAACTTGCCGACACGGTAAACCGCAAGAAGGAAGAAAATCGTCGCATCTGTGCAGTAGGAACAACCGTTCTCCGCGCTTTGGAATCGTCAATCACAACTACTGGTTTGCTTAAGCCATACGACGGCTGGACAAACAAGTTCCTTTTCCCGCCATACGAGTGTATGGTTCCTAACTGCATGATTTCAAACTTCCATCTGCCAAAGTCAACACTGATGATGTCGGTGGCAACCTTTGCAGGATACGAAAACCTGATGAACGCATACGAGGTGGCAGTAAAGGAAAAGTACCAGTTTGCAACCTATGGCGACGCAATGCTGATTATTTAATGGCTAACAGTCTAACAGGCTGACAGAAGACAAGTCGACTGCAAGACTGTTAGACTGCGAGCACAGAAAACCAGAAAAGTACGGTCGCGGCGCGCCACGACACAACAAGAAACTTGAAACTAAAAACTTTTTCGTTATGACCAAAATGACATCAAAGTACGTGGGTGGACTTCGCACCGAAAACACTCACCTTCAGTCGGGCAACAGAATCATTACCGACGCTCCGCTCGACAACCACGGCAAAGGCGAGGCTTTTTCGCCAACCGACTTGCTTGCAACAGCTTTGTGCGACTGCATTTTCACAATCACTGGCATAACTGCACAGACCTACAATTTCTCAATCGACGGAGCAACCGCACAGATTGAAAAGATTATGAACGAGTCGCCACGCCGCGTTGCCGAGGTAAAAATCGACTTCGACTACTCGATGTGCAACCTCAACGAAAAGCAGCAGACAATCATCAGGCGCATTCCCGAAACTTGTCCTGTTTCGCGTTCGCTAAGCCCGGAGGTAAAGCAGACGATAACGTTCAAGTTTTAAGGGATTTGAAGATTTGTAGCGACGTTGCGTCCTCTGAATAGTATTCAAAAAAAATAGACAAATCCCGCCCCCTGAGTCTGTCGAAGGGAAGACAAAATAAACGCCGTTTCGACAAGCTCAACGAGCGGATAATCGTAAATAACATTATGGATTTAAATCTTGGTATCAAAGGTGAAGAAAGCGAAGTTGTCCGCCACGACAACACCGCAGCTGCATACGGCAGTGGACTAGTAGAGGTTTATGCAACTCCCGCCATGATTGCGCTTATGGAAAAGACTTGCTATCGTTCCGTAATGCCTTACCTTTCGGAAGGAGAGGGGACTGTCGGCACTCATATCAATGTGGCGCACAAGAAAGCAAGTCCGCTTGGCACGGTAATAACCTGCCATTCCGAAATCATCGAAATCGACCGCCGTCGTGTAGTCTTCAAGGTGGAGGCATTTGACGACAAGGGCGATGTTATTGGTGACGGCACTCACGAGCGCTTTGTCATCAACGTCGAAAAGTTTATGAGCAAGTAGTATGTGGACATTTGCGGTAGCGGTAGTTCCTGCAATAGTGCTTATCGTGTACATAATGATACGCGACAAGTACGAGCGCGAGCCAATCAGAAAAATATTGCTTACATTCTTTGCCGGAATGCTGGCAATCCCTCTTGACTTGCTCATAATCGGCATTTTCGGGCTTGACGAATTGCCATATCTCTTCGACGGAGATATTCTTCAGCAGATTGGAACAGCATTCTTCTCGGCGGCAATCCCCGAAGAAATATCAAAGTTCATAATTCTCTTCCTGCTCGTCTGGTGGAGCAAGGATTTCAACGAGCGTATGGACGGCATAGTTTATGCTGTGTGTGTATCGATGGGCTTTGCTACAGTCGAGAACGTAATGTACGTATTCGAAGACCCCTCGTGCGCATGGGGACGTGCCTTGTTTGCCGTTCCCGGGCATTTCCTTTTCGCTGTACTTATGGGGTTCTTCCTTTCGTTGGCGAAGTTCACCGTAAAGCACAAGTTCCGCAACTGGACAATGACTTTGCTGGCTCCAATTTTGGCGCACGGCATATACGATGCCATACTGATGGTTTCCGATGTGGCATCTGAAGGCTGGTCGTTGCTGCTGACGATTGTTTTCTATGTGTTCATATTCCTGCTCTGGCGCTTGGGTCTGAAGAAGATTTCACAGCACGTCGAGTCGTCACCTTTCCGCTATTGGCGCGAATTCAAGGACAAGCAACAGGACGTAAACGACATTTCCGACGACCAGCAGATTGACAATATGAAGGATTTTTTTGATAGGTAAATACTTGATAATTAGAAGAATATTGTACAGACGAGAAATTTTGACCTTGCAGACAATTTATTCTCTTCCGTGAATTTTATTAAATCTCTGTTTTTGCTAAACGAAAAAATATATATATTTGCAGATTGGTAAATTTCTTTAAGGACATTGCTATGAGATTTAAAATTGCCATACTGATTGCGTTTGCATTGATTTCGGCAAACATTTATTCGCAAGAGGACGAAAAACTCCTTCAGGACGGACTATTTGCTTTCAAGAATGATAATTTCACAAAGGCTATTGCCGACCTTTCAAGATATGTTGAAACAAATACCGACAACGCCATTGCATACAATACACTCGGCCGTGCCTATTCGTATATGGGCAACCTCGACAAGGCAATGCTTAATTTCCAGATGGCAATAAAGCTCAACCCCAATTACTACGAGGCTGTAAAGAATCTCGGCTACGTTTACTACGACGAGGGTGACTTCGACAAGGCAATAAGCCTGTTCCAAAATGCAATAAAGATTAACTCTAAATACGACACCGCCTACAATGCTCTTGGTAACGCATACGATGAACTCAAGAACTACAAGAAGGCAATATCGTACTACACCAAGGCTGTTTCGCTCTGCGAATACTATGATGGTGCATATAATAACCTCGGCCTTGCATACTCGCACAACGGCAACTACGAAAAGGCTATAGAAAGTTGTAAAAAGGCTCTTGAGATTAATCCTCGCAACGACGATGCCTACAACGCAATCGGCGTGATTTACGAGGATCAGGGCGAATACATTGAAGCAATAGAGTGGTTCAAGAAAGCCATCGAGGTAAACAAGGACAATGCCGATGCCTACAACAACCTCGGCGTTGCATACTACTATTCCGACGACGTAAAGGGCGAAAACAAGGCTGTGAAAAACTACCTTAAGGCTCTCGAACTTAACCCAGACAACATCGATTCGTACAACAACCTCGGTGCTGCATACTTCTCTACCAATCCGGCAAAGGCTATGGAATACTACAACAAGGCATTGGGCATTAATCCTAACCACGTTGACACCAACTACAACATCGGTAAACTTTACATGTCGATGGGACAGGAAGCCGATGCCATTGCACATTTCCGCCGTGCTGCACGCGCAGGACAGGAGCTTAGCCGCAAAGAACTGAAACAGAGAGGTCTCGACTGGTAGTCAGCAATGGACGAAATTTTTATGAGACGTTGCATCGAACTCGCAAAATGCGGGTTTGGAACGGCATCGCCCAATCCGATGGTTGGCGCGGTAATAGTGTGCGACGGCCAAATAATTGGTGAGGGCTGGCACAGGAAATGTGGCGAAGCCCACGCGGAAGTTAATGCTGTAAACTCTGTTGCCGACAAGTCATTGCTCAAGAAATCAACGATTTATGTTTCGCTTGAACCTTGTGCCCACGTCGGTCGCACTCCTGCCTGTGCCGATATGCTTATCCGTGAAGGAATTCCAAACATCGTGGTCGGTAGCATCGACCCGTTTGAAAAGGTGGCTGGCAAGGGCATAGAAAAACTGAGAAATGCAGGTCGTAACGTGAAAATAGGTGTACTCCGCGACGAATGCGACTGGCTCAACCGCCGTTTTTTCACATTCCACACAAAGCGTCGTCCCTACGTTATTCTGAAATGGGCGCAGACCGCCGACGGCTTCATAGACAACATTCGCAACGACTGCCAAACGCCACCACTAAAAATAACCGACCAGCATTTCAGTACGCTTGTGCATAAGTGGCGCACCGAAGAAGATGCAATCCTTGTTGGCACACGCACCGCACTGCTCGACAATCCACAACTTACCGCACGGCTTTGGTCGGGACGAAATCCTGTTCGCGTTTGCATTGACAGGGAAATGAAAATACCACCGTCAAGTAAGATATTTGATAATCAAGCGAAAACGATAGTAATAACAGACAACACATCTCCTTCGCTTCGGCACTTCGATAGGCTCGCTTCGACAAGCTCAGCGGGCGGGATTGATGCTATTCGCTCCCTGAGCGGAGTTGAAGGGTCGAATAGCCGAAAGTTTGGCTCTACCAATATCCTTTTCTGCCCTGCCAATTTCGACGAACCTCTCGTTCCCCAAATCCTTGACATCCTTTACCGCAACGAAATCCAGTCGGTAATTGTAGAAGGCGGTGCGCAGACATTAAATTCATTCATTTCGCTTGGTCTTTGGGACGAGGCTAGGGTTTTCACCAACAGCCGCCTGAACATTGGAAACGGCGTAAAGGCACCAGAATTCCGCTTCGAATGTGCTAAAAACGAAGCAAATGACGGCATTTCGCTAAGATACTTCTACAACAACGACTTTTACACTAGGAAAATTTTATAAACCACCTTCAAATGTCAGCATCGAAACAGTTATTTATAATCATTCTATGTTTTTGCGTAGGATTTCTGCTTAATACGGCAATGGTTGTGCTATTGTATTTTTTCATGCAGGGCGAAACTTCATACAAGATTCTGCTTATGCTGTCGTCAGTAATATCGTTTGCACTTCCTGCCCTGATTGCTACCAAATTCATTGAAAAGGATGAGCCTGTATTTCGGCAACTTGGCTTGACAGAAAGTCCCAGATTTGCAAAATATCTCCTTGCCATAGCCTTTATGCTTGCGATAATGCCGGCAGTAGAGTTGCTTTCGAGCCTAAACGCTTCCTACTCGTTCCCCGAATCGCTGAAAGGTTTGGAAGATTATTTCCGTGCCGCCGATACAAGTGCTATGGAAGCCACACAACGTGCATTGGCAGGAAGCGGAATCGGAGCATTTGTATTAAACCTTATCGTACTGGCGATAACACCTGCCGTATGCGAGGAATTGTTTTTCCGTGGCGTACTTCAGAAATTTTTTGTCAGGAACATCAGCAACAAGCACATAGCTATTCTGCTCACTGCGTTTATCTTTTCGGCTATACACATGCAGTTTTCGGGATTGTTGCCACGATTTATACTTGGTGCGGTTTTAGGATATTTGTTTTACACGTCGGGTTCGCTGTGGCTGTCGATTGTTGCCCACGCGACAAACAACGCGCTTGTGGTATGTGTCGCCTATTTTGGTGATGTTTCTGCAGCGGAAATCCCCGACATCAGCATTTTTGCAAACATCTGGTGGATAACGGCGATTGTTGTCGGACTTGCTGTTGCGGTGCTTATTGGTAGAAAACTTTTTAGAAAGGTAGTATTTATTGAAAAAACTAATTAAATGGCTATAAATTTTAAAACAACGGGGCTGGTTACGGCAGTTGCAGTCGTATTTTCAATGTTCTTTTTGTGTGGATGTTCAGAAAAAACGTTTTATGAATATACATTGGAAATTCCGGCAGAAGATGTGCTTATGTCGTTGACTGTGCAAAAAGACAATCCATATTTGCTGGAGGCTGTCGGAAAGGCGAAGGAATCGGAGCAGATAGGGGTAGGTTTTATAGAGTCGTTTGTCAAGGCGTACAATGAGATTGAAGATTCACTGAAACCAGCAATGGCTGACTTGTTTGCCACGACAGAGAACCAGGCAATTTCAACCGGTGATAAGGGTATAGAATATCTTACCAAGGAATACGATGCTGCAATAGAAAATGCGTGCAATGTTATCGTCAAGCGTATGGAATTGTTTGGTGTAAAAAATCCAACAATCCAGAAAGATTCTGTGACAAAAGGCTGTTTGCATCTCAAGCTTCCGGATTTAAAGGAGCCTGAACGCGTTGACAAGCTTCTTACACAGTCGGGATCGTTTGAATTCTGGGAGACTTACAACAATGATGAAATCCAGTCGTCCCTTATGGCTGCCGACCAGATAATAGTTGCTAAGAAAATGGAAGAAGCGGCTGATAATGGTGTAGATATTGCCGAAGATACTACAACCGAAAAAGTTAGTTCCGACAGCAAGTATTCAATATTCAACCGTCTGTTAGCCCACCTCGGCACCTGTGAACCTTTTGGTCCTGTTGTAGGTTTTGCAAGGAAAGCCGATATGGAATCGATTATGAATGACTTGAATAGCAAGGATGTAATGATGATGTTTCCCAAAGACCTTGTATTTGCGTGGGGAATTAAAGAGGTAGAGTTATATGATGAATATTACGATGATTATGAAAGTGAATCTTCTGTCTTTTACGAACTTCTAGCCCTGAAAACAACAAAGAGAGGCAAGGCAGCCTTGAATGGCGATGTCATTATAGATGCCAGTTCGGAACGTGGTGTAGTTTCTATAACAATGGACAGTGTCGGTTCTGCCCAATGGGAAATGATAACGAGGAATAACATTGGCAGGTCGATTGCTATGGTTTTCGACAACAAGGTTTATTCGTATCCTACTGTATATGATGAAATTACTGGAGGTCGCTCTCAAATTTCTGGAAACTTTACGGATGAGGAAGCCGAGGATTTTGCAACCATACTCAAGTCGGGTCGGATGCCTGTTCCTGCAAAAATTATTTCTCGGCAGTTTGTTGATTTGTCATCGAAATAAGAATTCCATCTTCACATATTCTGTCCCGAAAGCAAACATTTCTTCCTTTGGTTGGAAACCGAGGCGGGAGTAATATTCGGCAAGCTGTTTATGCGACTTCTCCACTAAAAGGGTAAAACGGGTGTGTCCCAGACTTTTCCCAAGTTCTATTGCGGACTTCATCAACCGATGACCGATACCTTTGCCACGGAATTCGTGCTTTATTGCCATGCAATCCAGATAATATTCACCCGCGCCAGTTTCCATTGGATTTCCGCGTAGGTCGAGACCACTTTCCTCGTATAGGATGTCGAAAGTCCGTTTGCGCATAGCGGCATATCTGTCGCCACTATATGAGATAAGGCAGCCAACGGCTTCTCCTGCTATTTCTGCAATAAGGCTGTTGCGACAACTATAAAGACGAGCATCGTCAAGGGTGGCGACTTCAAGGTTTTTTACCGCAGCGAGCATTTCTGACGGAATATTTGCGTCAATGTCAACAATTTCCATTGCCGCCAATACGCACCGTGCTATAATTGGTGCATCGTGTTCGGTTGCTGGGCGTATTGTTATCAATTCTTTACCACTATCCGCTGACTGAGCCTGTCGAAGTCAAGTAATCTAGGATTATCATTCATCCTTCCCTTCGACAAGCTCAGGGGGCGGGATTTATTGTTTCACTACCTTCTTATTCAACACAAAATTCTTCGCGCTTATCCTTACATTATAGGTGCCATCCGACAGACCTGCAAGGCGAAGTACAATCTCGTAGTCGTTCTGCGAGCAGTTGATTTTCTGAGTGTGAACCATCCTGCCGAGCATATCGTAAACCTCGACGGTTGCCTGTATGTTGCCGAAGTTCTCGAAGCGGAGGGTAAGGTCGTCGCCGAATGGGTTAGGATAAGCCAGCACTCCTGGTTCGCCGTCGGTACCGAGGCAGTTTGCCACAATGATTTCCGATGCGGTACTGGTGCCGTCGTAGTCAAATTGTACGAGGCGGTAGTAGTTGTCGCCGTTGCGAACGCCGAAGTCGGTGTATGCGTAGCTGATTGGCTCGATTGAGTTGCCTGCGCCGGCGATTCGTGCAATTTCCTTGAAGTTTACTGCATCGTGCGAGCGTTCAAGCACAAAGAAATCATTGTTCTTTTCGGTGGCGGTAGTCCATTCGATGAGAGCAGAACGCCCGTTGCAGTTGGCGGTGAAGGAAACGAGTTCGATAGGAAGGACAGTGCTCTTCGACTTTGAACCGAATGTGGTGTAGTTGCCCGAGATACCTCTTGTTGCGCTTGCTGGAATTTCAGCACCATTTATTGAAAGCGTATTGCCATCAATAGAAGCCGAGCCACCTACATTTGTCCAGCGGTTGTTGTCGTAGAACGCCATCTGTATGTTGGCAGGAATTCTGTCTTCTTCTGCCGTTTCGCTGTTGAAGTGCATATCTGTGCTAGCCTCTGCAACAAAGTCTGCGGTAATGGCTTCGTTTGACGAAATCTTCCAGTATTCCACATTCGACACATGGTTGAACGGATTTTCACCGCTCATGTCGGCTGCATTCCACCAGCGTGGCAAATCGTTTGTGCCGAAGCCTGCAGGATTGCTGAAATACTGCACGGAAACATTTGTTGCCGTACCATCCGTTACCACAACCTTGCCGAGATTTCCGTTGCTACCAGTCGGGAAGGTAAAGCCGTTTGCTGCACCGCTCTTTGTAACAACTCCATCTATGTGACTGCTTGCACTTGCACCGCTTACCGTAGCACTCGAACCAAAGATTACATTACCGTTTATTACGCCGTTGGTAAATGTTGCAGTGCCGTTGATTGTGAGGGTTTGGTTTTCGGCGATGTCGATGTCAAGGCCGTTTAGCATTGTAAGGTTGCCGCAAGTAGCATCTTCAGATACAGTTGGGGTTACAATGTTGCAATCATCGTTTTTGATGATAAATACATTGTTTGAGCTTGCTGGTGCGTCTGCAGCAAGGTGATATTTGCTGTCACTTGTGCGGTATACTACCCAGTTACTAGTTGCTTCCCAGTCGGCTCCTACATTTTTACCTGACCATATAAAGTTGTCGTCGCCTGAGATTCCGTCTATTGTGCCGTAGTTGCAAGGACAGATGGTTGTACATGCTGAATAGGAATTGCCACCATGTTTCTTATATATGGCAACATCTTGTTGTCCACTTGCGTAGCAAGAAAATAGTTGACCACTCCCACTACTATTATATCGCAAATTATTGCGAGTATTATTTCCTTGTGCTATTATAGTTGCAGTTCCGTTTGCACTAATACTAATAGACCAACTTCCATTTGCGTTATTTGTTGTTTGGGTTTTAAGTTGATTGGCAGAAGAACTTGCTGCATATATGTAACCACTGTTCGCTGCGTCATAAAATGCCCATGTACCTTCTTCTGTTCCTTCCTTAAGGTCAAATTCACAAACATTTGAATTCCATGTGATAGTAGAGCCATTTTTTGTTATTGTAGCCTGAGCTCTATTGTTATTATTTTGTGTTGTACTTATTGCATAATTGTAGCCTTTGGCAGCAATTACAATTTTGTTTCCTGTACTTAATGATGAAACATTCGTTACAAGCTCCCAGGTTTCAGGAGTGGATAAAACATCTGCAAATACAGCGTAATAGGTAATGTCATCAAGAACAAACATTCCATTTAAATCATCCCTTGAATAACATGGAGTAGGCAAACCATTTTGTTCCCCGTCAATAGGAGAATCTGTCCATCCAACAAATGTTCTAGAATTATCACAGGCACTTAATTCTGGATTAGATGGAATGTTAGAATCTGTAAGCCTATTTGTATAGACATTTGTCGGAGCCACTGTTTCGCCAGCAACAGACCAAGTGACATTGTACGATGATAAAACTCCCCATTCTATATCTATATTGTCTAAATACATGGCATCACTACGGGAACGAAGTCCAATATAAGTATAGTTTCCTGAAATGAGAAGTTCTGTAGAAGTACCGCAAATGATGGAGCCAAGTAAAGTTCCTTGGGTAGATACATTATATAAATCACTTGCTGCTGAATATGGTGTATTTTTGCCATATATATCTAAAGTTCGTTCGCTAACGGTATTGCTATTCCATGTAACGGTTATTTTTGCTACTGTGCTATTAGAAGTTGTAGTTATTATGCCAGAATTGCTATTTTTTGATCTCAATTGAATGGAATTATAACTTCCTGCACTTTGTCCAGCATATACTGCACCTGAATTGATACTAATGCCTGACCAATCAGAATAAGATGCTCCGGCTCCTATTAAATCATTTGTTAATCTATCAGTTTGTCCCCACGCCATTTTTCCTCCTATCACAATCGCCACAACCAGCATCAATTTTATCAGCGCCGATTTCAGCATTTGGAAACGGTTTGCACTAATGGCAACGGAGTCGTTTTTTATACTATACCCCCCCCTGTTATACAAAAGGGAAGTGTTTGATAATGAGTTTGTTGTATTCATAAAAATATACTTATTCAAAAGTCAAATTCAAAGGTCGCAAAGTTAGGAAATATTCGCAACCGAATGCCTCCAAAAATGCGATTATATATCTAACCGCAAAAACACCAATAAGAATGGTCACACAAACGAGAAAATACGATAAATTAACAAGTTTTTGAGCAAAAATATTTCGAGCAATGCTAAGGCACTTCTAGAAGAAATCGAAAAAGAACCACACTGCAGCCCATTCGCGCTTTATGCCTTTGGCATGGCCTATGGTTGAGTAGCTGGAGTTGCGGACTGTCCCATCGCTGTCGATATGCCCAATAGTCGAGTAGCTCGAGTTGCGGACAGTGCCGTCCTTATCGATGTGCCCGATAGTCGAGTAGCTTGAGTTCCGGATGCTTCCGTCTCTGTCGATGTGCCCGATAGTCTGGTAGCTGGAATTGCGTACTGTTCCGTCGCTGTCGATGTGCCCAATAGTCTGGTAGCTGGAATTGCGTACTGTTCCATCGCTGTCGATGTGTGCAATGGTGCTATAGCTCGAGTTGCGGACATCCTGTGCAAGCGATTCGGTGTTAGCGGCAAATGACAATGTCGCCAGAATGGTAAGTATGAATATTATTCGTTTCATAGTCAATAATTTGGCAACGGATTCTGAAACAAGTTCAGAATGACCGGTTATTGTTTATTATCAATATTTACATCAAATATTGTGCCGATGATATTTAGTATCCGCCCCTTGAACGTCAGTCGAAAGGAAGGATTGATTTGTTAATATGCATCAACAGATGCTGAAACCCCAAGGGGTCATCCCGAATAGTCATCCTGAACTTGTTTCAGACCCTTTAGAGCACGCAGCGTAGCAAGTAATCTTAGTAACAGATGCTGAAATAAATTCAGCATGACATTTAGTGATATGCATGACTTTTCAGCGATTCCGCATTACGGCACGCAATCGTCAATCGTAATTCGTACTTCGTCAATCGTAAATAGCTTTTATCCTACGGCACCGATAAAACGCATATCACCATATTCGGTAATTCGCATTTCGAGCTTTACGGTGTATTTTACACCATAGTCCATAAGAATCTCGACATTGGCGTAGATTTCGTCCTTTTCAAGGTTGCAGCAAGTCTTCTTTACCTTCATAGACTTGATTCTGTTGAGCTGCGGTGTTATAAAGTAGTAGCCCTTTTTGTAGCTTCCAGCCAAAAATTCTGCAACAAATTGCTCCGTGCGTCCTTCTAGAAAATTATCGTGCTGGTCGGCAACGTAGTTTGGATCGAAGAATTCCAGTGTGCCTTGCAAATCACCGCTCAAAAGCGTTGCTATAAAGCTGTTTGTAATGTTCTTTACTGTTGCTGTTGTGTACTTTTGTGCATTGCAGCATATTGCTGCCGACAATAATGCGATAATGACTATTAATTTCCTCATGATTATAATTTATTAGTTTTCAAATACATAGTTAATTATATTGGCACCCATTTTCAGTGCTTTTGTGCGGATTTCCTCCGAGTCGTGGTGGACCGACTGTGATTCCCAGCCGTCGCCTAGGTCACATTCGTAGCTGTAGAATACAACCAGTCGTCCTTGATAAATTATGCCGAATCCCTGCGGGGGCTTGTTGTCGTGCTCGTGGACTTTGGGCAGACCGTTAGGGAAATCGTATTTCTGATGGTAAATTTCATGAGTATAAGGCAGTTCCACGAATTCAAGTTCGGGAAAAACCTTTTTCATCTGGTCGCGGACGTAGGCATCAAGGCCGTAGTTGTCGTCGATGTGGAGAAATCCGCCTCCGATAAGGTAGTTGCGAAGATTTTCTACTTCAAAATCGCTTAGGATTATGTTGCCGTGACCAGTAATATGCACAAACGGATAGTTGAACAGGTCTGCGCTGCCAAACTCCACGGTTGCAGGCTCTGGGTCGATGTTGGTGCCGAGGTTTTCGTTGCAGAATTTGATGAGGTTGGGCAAAGAGGTGGGATTTGCGTACCAGTCGCCGCCACCGCTGTATTTGCCGAGTGCTATTCGTATCTGTCCGAACGAAAGCGCTGTTATTGCGGTAAATGCCATTATGAATATAAGTTTGCGCATAATCCTTAAATCATCAAATTTTCAAATCTTCAAATTTTTCAAATCATTCCTTCTGCCATTCCTCCAGTATCTTGTCTATTTCTTCGGTAGTGCTTCTCAGCTTGGTCTTGCACAATTTCGTGAGGAAAGCCGCGCGTTTTACCTTTTCGCTAAGCGTGTCGAGGTCGAGCTCGTTGCTTTCCATGTCGGCAAGAATCTTTTCCAATTCTTCCAGAGCAGCTGCGTATGATATGTTTTCGTTTTGTTTCATCAATTAATTGTAGTTTTTTGCAAAGATAAACAAATTTACATACTGTCAGCCATCAAATCTTTTCTTCCTATCAGGCTGAATATTGCAATGTCGTTGTCTTCGTTGAGAATCCTAAGTGTACGAAGAATCTCATTAAGTGTAGAACCGCTTGTCGTAACATCATCAATTACAAGGATGTTCTGTTTGCGTATGCTGGTGCAAAGTTGTCTGTCCTCATCAGTTGCAAATTTCAGGAATCCCATCATGTACGGGCGGAAACGGCTTTTCCTTACATCCTTTGCTATCGTAAAATAGTCCTTCTGGTGTATAAGTTCCATCATCTCTCCAATCGACTGCTTTACTTCGTCCTTCTGCGCCTGTGTGTAGCGTGGTCGGCCGTTTTCCAAGGTATCGTCCAGATATTGCTGTGCGAAAGCATCCATATCGAATGAAATGTTTGATGGCAAGGCTTTTATCAGTTCCATCTTGCGGAGCGTGGGCTGTGCGAACCTGTAAATGTAGCGTAGCATATACTGGTTTACTTTGCTGCTCGATTCGGGCATTACGACAAGGTTGTAGTCGTAGAGGTTAATCTGGCGGTTCAGCTCGTCGATAGCTTTCTTTATGAAAGTTGTCAGGTTTGCATTTCCTTGAAGGTCGGGACAAAATTTCAGGTATTTGATGAATGCAGCCCTTGTAGAACCGCCTACATCTTCGCCAAATTCGTATCCGTAGTAGAAGCATTTGCCGAAAGCCTCCACCTGATGTATTCCATTGGTGAGACTTATAATATCGCCATTTCCGTCGTGTTCGAAATTGAACGAAAAATTTTGCTCCTTGCTATCGAAAGTTACGCCCATAGTTTATTCCCATTCAATTGTTGCAGGTGGCTTCGAGCTGATGTCATAGACAACTCTGTTTACGCCTTTTACCTTATTGATTATCTTGTTCGAAATCTTTGCAAGAAACTCGTATGGCAGGTGAACCCAGTCGGCGGTCATACCGTCGGTGGAGTGTACTGCACGGAGAGCCACAACATTCTCGTAGGTGCGTTCGTCGCCCATAACGCCAACCGACTGCACAGGAAGCAATATTGCGCCTGCCTGCCAAATCTGGTCGTAAAGTCCGTCTTCGCGAAGTCCCTGGATGAAAATGTCGTCAACATTCTGCAAGATTTCAACCTTTTGTGCGGTGATGTCGCCGATTATGCGGATTGCAAGTCCCGGTCCCGGGAAAGGATGACGGCCAAGTATGTTCTGGCTGACATTCAACGCCTTACCTACGCGGCGAACTTCGTCCTTGAAGAGCAGACGCAAAGGCTCTACAATCTTCAAGTTCATCTTTTCGGGCAAACCGCCAACGTTGTGGTGCGACTTTATTGTTGCTGCCGGACCAAGAACGCCTGCCGACTCAATTACATCGGGGTAGATGGTGCCTTGTGCAAGCCACTTCACATCCTTGATTTTGCTGGCTTCGCGGTCGAAAGTCTCGATGAAAAGACGACCGATAATCTTGCGCTTGCGTTCGGGTTCGGTTACGCCTGCAAGTTCGCGGTAGAAGTCCTGCTTTGCATCGACGCCGATAACATTAAGTCCCATTCCGCGGTACGATTCGAGCACCGACGAGAATTCGTTCTTGCGAAGCAGTCCGTTATCAACGAAAATACAGGTGAGCTGGCTGCCGATAGCCTTGTTGAGCAATACTGCTGCAACCGAACTGTCAACGCCGCCAGAAAGACCAAGAACAACATTGTCGCTACCGATTTTTTCACGAAGTTCCTTGATGGTAGTTTCGACAAACGAATCGGGCGTCCACGACTGCGAGCAACCGCAAATGCCTACTACGAAGTTCTTCAGCAAGGTTTTGCCATCGGTTGAATGGTAAACTTCGGGATGGAACTGTATGCCCCAGGTCTGCTCGCCACCGATTTTGTAGGCTGCGACCTTTACATCGGCTGTTGAAGCTATAATTTCGTAATTTTCAGGAATTTGCTTTATTGTATCACCATGCGACATCCAAACCTGCGAGTTTGATGGCACGTCTTTCATCAGTACGTCGTTTGCGTTTACGAAGTTGAGGTTTGCACGGCCATATTCGCGTGAGTTCGACGGAGCGACTTCGCCACCGTAGAAATGAGCGAGGTACTGTGCTCCATAGCAAACGCCGAGAAGCGGCATTTTGCCTTTTATGTTGGATAAGTCGGGCTTGAGGGCCTTTTCGTCGCGTACCGAATAGGGGCTTCCGCTCAAAATTACGCCCTTTACCGATTCGTCCAATGCTGGAATCTTGTTGTAGGGATGTATTTCGCAATAGGTGTTTAATTCTCTTACTCGTCTGGCTATCAGTTGAGTATACTGTGAACCAAAGTCGAGGATGATGATTTTTTCTGTCATTGTTTTTATGTTTCGTTTATGGGTGCGAATTTACAAAAAAATAGAAATATCCTACCTATATTTTCTCTTTATCCACATTTCAAACAACTTGTCGTAAACGCAGTAAACGTTTCTGTCTTCGGTAATGAAATCCTTTTCGAGAAGTCCCTTTGCGGCAGACAAAACCGAACTTGGCGACTGCAATTTGTGCCTTTTGACAAAATCGCCACCCGAAATATTTTTTACCTTGCCGTCCAATGCTATGGAAATCAGCAAATCACGTTGCTTTTCAGGCATTTGGTACAAAATAGATTCGTATGTGTCCGATGTGAAATCAAGCAGTTGTTCTATTGTGCTGTCAATCATTTCGATAGTGCAAGTTCCTTTTGCTGGGGTCCTTACAAAGAGCATATTCATTATGCGCTGCATATAAGATGTAATGCTGTCGAACCTTTCGTAAAGGTTGGCAACGACTTCCTTGTCGATGTTTTTTTCAGCTTCGTTAAATTTATCGATTGCAAACTCTGTGTATTTGTCGAGCGGGATGGGCGGCAGGTTCATTATTGTAACCGACTGGAAAAAAGGACGCGACGGCGAAGTGAATATTGCTCCCATCAGATGTCGTTGCGAGCCTGAAAATATAAAATGCGTGTTGATGCATTTTTGTATGTAAGTCCGAAGCGTTGCCTCGATGTTTTTGTCGGCATAGCGTGTAATTTGCTGGAATTCGTCAATAGCAACAAGACACTTCCTGTCGGCAGATTCAAGGTAACTGAATATTTCGTCGAGTGATACCGATGGATTCTCTATTTCGCCAAGCCCGATGCTCCAACTTGGAAAGCCATTCATATCGAACCCGATATTTTGCCTGAGCGAAGAAACGGCGTTTATAAACTTTTCCCAGCTTTGGCGGCCTTTGGATTTCAGGCTGTCGAGAACGGCTTTGCCAAGGATGTTCACAAAATCGCGAACCGATGCTGTTGAATAAATGTCAACGATAAAAGTATGGTACTTTTCGCATATTTCCGGCTGCGCAAAGCAATGGTATATAAGGTCGGTTTTCCCGAGCCGTCGTGGTGAAATCAGTGCAATGTTGTTCTCGTTGGTGAGCATCTGCACTATATTCTGTGTTTCAGACACTCTGTCGCAGAAATATTTCGGTCCTGCATATCCGTTGGTTACAAATGGGTTGTTCATCGTGCAACAATTTGATTGACAATGCAAAAATAATACTTTTTACATTTTCATCAAAAAATAATCATCAAAAAATGATGATTTTGTAAATTATTGATATGTAATATATTAGACAATTATTATTCCGGCGCGAAGCATCGCGCCGCTACAAATCATCGAATCAATCAAATCGTCAAATCTTCGAATTTTCAAATCCCCACCAAAATCATTCCTCCTCCTCTTCCAAATACGGATTCTTTATCGTGAACTTGATTGTATCGGTGACTTCGCTTGCTGTAGCAAGTATTCCAAGTCCGTTCTTCACATTGGTTTTCACAAGGGTTGGCTCGGCAAATGGATTGCCGTCGTTTTCAACGTACTGGTCGTATGATTTTAGATACTGGTAGTAGTCCTTGCTTATTGTTGCGATATGGACAATAAGTTCGTATTCGAATTCACGATAAAATGGCAAACTATCTATTCCTGGGTCTTCTGTTATGTTTTCTCCTTCATTTCCATTGTAGTTGTAATATTCTATTTCATAGAATGTTCCGTAAATATCCCTATAGTCCTGTGCCGAGAATTTAATTGAATAGTCTGTTCCGCTTATTATTTCATCAGAAAAGAACAAATTTGAATTATTGTGGCTATTATTAACCGACATATCATTACATTCAAGGTTAAGCAAGTAACTGCTATCCAGCATTTCGTAAGAAAAATAATACCCGGAATGGTTATTTGTAATATATTCCACCAAATCATCGGGGAGCTTCCCTGCAACAGTTATCATATAGTAGTTTTCCTCGTTTGGGTTGTCGTTGAAATTCATGGAGATATCAAAATTTCCACCGTAATAGTACGAACCATCTTCGCTAGTAGCCATTTTTCCGCTTAGACTATTGATTGTGGTGGAGTTCGTCATTGTGGCTTCGGCCTCTATTGTTTCAAACTTGTCCTTGGAAACCTGGAATTTGTAGGTATGTCCAACCTTGGGAATGTATGCAGCATGGTAGTTGCCTTCGCCGTCGGAAATCGGTACGACCTGAAGCGGTTTGTCATCTTCGAATATTATTACATCTGCATCCGAAATCTTTACAATTTCCTTTGAATCAAGAATGTGCATGCTACGGCTTACTGTGAAGTCAATTTCGCTTGTGTTTGAAAGCACGCAATTGAGAACCAATTTTGGCTGCTTGTACTCAAACGGAAAATCAAGTGTCTTTTCGCAGGCTGCGAGTGCCAATGTAGAGGCTATAATTATGTATATCAGCTTTTTCATGTCTTTCCTGTTTTAGAATGTTTGTGAGAATTTTATTGACGGCATAATAGGGAATAGGCTTATCTGTTTCAGGCAGCGGTTGCCGTGGTTGTCGTAACCGAAATATAGGTAGAACGGATTCTGACGGCAGTAGGCATTGTAAACGCCAAGGCTCCAGATTCTTTCGCCCAGCTTGTTTTGTTTCTTGAAGTTAAAGTTGAAATCCAAACGATGGTAAGCTGGTGCCCTGAACGAGTTTCGTCCACCATATTCGCCAATCTCCACACCATTAAGTCCATAGTAGCGACCATAGGCAAGCGTAACGGCATTGCCAGTGCCGAATACCCATGTCATTCCAAAGTCAAATTTTTCGCTTTTCTTGTAAATCAACGCTATGGCTATGTCGTGACGGCGGTCGTACTTGTACGGAAACTTTTCGCCGAAGTTAAGATTGTCGAACTTGCGCCAAGCCCACGACAATGTATAGCCTATCCAGCCAGTGATTTTTCCGGTGGTCTTGCGGGCAAGGAACTCAACGCCATACGACCATCCGCGTCCCATCTCAATCTTCGATTCCCAGTTGTCGGAAATACCGAAGAAACTTGCACCTTCCTTGTACTCAATAAGCCCCTTCATGTCTTTGTAGAAACCTTCGATGCTGAAATCCCACTTGTTGTGAAGGTTGTAGGCAAAACCGAGTGCGCCCTGCTGGCTGTGCTGCGGACGGATGGTGTCGGTGGCGGGTAGCCAGAGGTCGGTGGGCAAGCCTATGGTGCTGTTGGTGAGCAAGTGGACATATTGCGTCATCATGGTGTAGGCTGCCTTCATCGAAAATTCTTCGGTGATTAGGAATCGTGCCGAAACGCGCGGCTCAACAGACTGGTAGTAATGTTTTTTGACGATGAATCCCGAATAGTTCACACCGATGTCGGCTTTCAGACGTCCGGTAATGGTAATGTTGTCCGAAGCATAAACGTTTATTTCGGTGCCATATATTTCACGCGCACCAGTCTTCAGGTCTAGGCCATCGACATTGCCTACCGACTGCTTCAAAGCCGTTACTCCTGGCTTGAACACGTGGTATGTCGTTGATGCACCAAGTTTCAGTTCGTGCTTTGAAGCTGGGTAGTAGTTTAGGTCTATCTTTGCGCCGTAGTCGTTGATGCCCGAGAAGTAGTCGAACGAATATTTTTCTATCGACTCCTTGTTAGCAAGGTTGTCGTAGTTCATGTAGGTGTCGAACTTGTAGTTCGAGTATATGAGTGTTACATTAGAGAATAACTTCTGGTCGAACACATGGTTCCATCGCATCGAAGTGGTGATGTTGCCCCAGTACAGACCCATGTCGGACTTGTCGTTGTAAAGTGTGTCGTAGTAGAAATATTCCTCTTCATTTTTGATGTAGGCCTTGTCGCGACCGAAGTAACCGCTCAGGAAAAGCCTGTCCTTGTCGCTGAACTTGTGGTTCAACTTCAGGTTTGCATCGTAGAAGTAATATCCGGCCTTCAGTTTTTCGCCTCCGCCATTAGTCTTGTTTATCAAAGCAATTACAGGTGCTGCAAGTACATCTATATAGGTACGCCTTGCACTAAAAATGAACGATGTGTGGTCTTTCCAGATAGGACCCTCCACCATAACCTTTGCAGCAATTGTACCTACCGAAAATTCGCCACCGTACTTCTTGTCGTTTCCTTCCTTTAGCCTAATGTCAATTACTGACGACAATCTTCCGCTGTATTGTGCAGGGAATCCGCCTTTTATAAGGTTGATGCTAGATATTGCATCGGGGTTGAACACCGAGAAGAATCCGAAAAGGTGGTTGGCATTGTAAACTGGCACGCCGTCGAGCAAGATGAGGTTCTGGTCGGGACCGCCACCGCGAACATAAATGCCGCTAGTACCCTCATTTCCCGACTGAACGCCTGGCATAAGCTGCAAGGTTTTCATGACATCGGCTTCGCCCATGAATACAGGTAAGGTCTTAAGTTGCTCCACCGGCAGTCGCACAATGCTCATCTGTACGTCCTTCACCATCTGGTCCGACTTGCTTTCGGTGATGACGACCTCGCTCAGCATATTGGACGAGTTGAGTTTTATGTTCAGTCGTATATCCTGGTCAATGTAGAAATTGTGGCTATATGCTCCGTATCCGATGTACGACACCACAAGGCTCACGCTGTCCTGCGGAAGGGTAAGGCTGAAATATCCGTATTCGTTAGTAGCAACGCCCAAGTGTGAGCGAGTGTCATATACATTTGCTCCGAAAAGTTTTTCCCCGCTTGCCGAATCCTGCACATATCCGCTTATAGTGAACTTCTGACCGAAGGCAATAGTAGCGATAAATATATTGATAATCAGTAATATATACCTAAGCTTCATTTCAAAAAAACTTTTTGCAAAAATATCATTATATTTAAAACGTTAGCAACAAATAATTATTGTGGTATAAGTCGTATTTCGAGCATAATGCAATATTTGAATAGGAGCCTTACCCTTCGACTGACGCTCAGGGTGCGGGAATTAGTTTTCAAATGAAAGAACCAGGTGAAAAAGTATTAACGCGAAAAAAAATCTTGCATCATAACGGAATATTCATTTTCTTTGCAAAAAAATTATTTATTCATAATACAAAACTTAAAGGAGATAAAATTATGGCAGAAGAACTCGAAAACAAGCCTGTAGAAAACAATGCACAGACAGAGGTTACACCTGAAGATGTACAGAACAACAAGGCATTTGCAATTCTTGCATATTTCTGGTTGTTGGTATTGGTTCCAATATTTGCAGCAAAGGAATCAAAATTTGCACGTTTCCACGCAAATCAAGGTCTTGTACTTTGCATCGTTGAAACAGCATGGTGGTTGATTAACTTCATAATCACAGCAATATTAATACACACCTTGTCATGGAGCACTTTGTGGTTATTGTCGTTGTGGGGAGTAATTTACTGGTTGGTTAGCGTTGGTATCTTTGTATTCGCAATCATCGGTATTGTAAACGCAGCACAAGGAAGCGTAAAGCCGTTACCAATTTTCGGCAAATACAAAATCTTGAAATAGGCAAAAATTTAAAATTAGACTTTATTTTCTTGGCTCTCATTCGTGGGAGCCATTTTTTTGCAAAAAAATCTCATCAAACATATTCACAAGTCATTTTTTTTATGTAGGTTTGCAAATCAAAAAAATTAACAAAACAAAATAAAATTATTATGAATAACGCATTATTCTCATTCAGAGAGCCGAAGAACGAACCGGGATTCTCTTACGCACCCGGAACTCCAGAAAGACAATTGTTGAAAGAAGAACTCGAACGTCAGTTCAACCAGTGCATCGAAATTCCTTGCATCATTGGCGGTAAGGAAGTTAAGACCGGTGACATGGGTACTGTAGTTATGCCTACAAACCACAAGCACGTGCTTGCAAAGTACCACAAGGTTGGCAAGAAGGAAGTACAGATGGCTATCGACGCTGCATTGGCAGCTAAGAAGCAGTGGGAAGACACTCCTTGGATTGAACGTGCTTCCATCATGATGCGTATCGGTGAACTTCTTTCGAAGAAATACAGATATGTAATCAACGCAGCCACAATGCTCGGTCAGGGCAAGAACCCGATGCAGGCCGAAATCGACAGCGCACAGGAAACTATCGACTTCCTCCGCTTCAACTCGTACTTTGCATCGAAGATTTACGCTCAGCAGCCAATCTCCGACAATTCGGTACTCAACCGCAACGAATACCGCGCAATGGAAGGATTCGTTTACGCAATCACTCCATTCAACTTCACATCAATCGCTTGCAACCTCAACATTTCGCCAGTATTGATGGGTAATGTTACCATTTGGAAGCCGGCAACTACCGCTATCCTCTCCAACTACTACCTGATGAAGATTTTCCAGGAAGCAGGTTTGCCAGACGGCGTTATCAACTTCCTTCCGGGCAAGGGTTCGGTTATCAGCAGCGTTGCTTTCACATCACCGCACCTTGCAGGTATCCACTTCACCGGTAGCACATCTACTTTCAAGGCATTCTGGAAGCAGATTGGCGACAACATCGACAAGTACAACACATATCCAAAGATTGTCGGCGAAACTGGCGGTAAGGACTTCATCTTCGCTCACAAGTCGGCTGACCCGCGCGAACTCGCAGTTGCAATCGTACGCGGTGCCTTCGAATTCCAGGGACAGAAGTGCTCGGCTGCTTCACGCGCATACATTCCAAAGTCGTTGTGGGACGAAACCTTGAAGAATGTTAAGGAAATGATGAAGACCGTAAAGGTTGGCGATGTATTCGACTTCACAAACTTCGTAAACGCAGTCATCGACGAAGATTCGTTCGACAAGATTGCAGGTTACATCGACAGGGCAAAGAAGTCGCGCAAGGCTAAGATTGCTCTCGGTGGAACATACGACAAGAAGGTTGGCTACTTCATCGACCCGACCATCATCGTTACTACCGACCCGCACTACGAGGCTATCCAGGAAGAAATGTTCGGTCCAGTTATCACCGTTTTCGTTTACGACGACGACAAATATACCGAAACTCTTCACCTCTGCGACGAAACTTCGCCATACGCACTTACAGGTTCAATCTTTGCAAAGTGCCGCTATGCAATCATCGAAGCCGAAAACGTACTTCGTCACGCAGCTGGAAACTTCTACATCAACGACAAGCCGACAGGCGCAGTTGTTGGCAACCAGCCATTCGGCGGTGCAAGGGCATCGGGTACCAACGACAAGGCAGGTAGCGAACTCAACCTCTACAGATGGATTAGCACCCGCTCGATTAAGGAAACTTTCTGCCCACCGACAGAATATGGTTACCCATTCCTTGGTAAGGACAAATAATTAAAATTCTTTTCATAGGTACTAAGGGCGATGGCATTGGCTGTCGCTCTTTTTTTGCTGATTATTGTTGTTCGCTAAATCTTCTATAGGGTCATTCCGAAAAGCTGAACGAACAGCAAAAGGAACGTTGCTTGTGAGTTCGCTTATCCGGAATCTGCTGCTGGATAGTCATTTAACAGATTACGGATAGCAGTCTTCACAACGCTCCCCATTCTGTATCGCGTGTTTCGACTAGCTTCCGAAATGACAAGCCCTTTTATTTATATGTTATATAAATACTTGATAATATTATAATTACATCAATAGTCCCAATTTTTAGCGGACAACAATATTTGCAGATACGGATTTATTTCCTATTTTTGCACATTATTAATATAAATGTATAGGATATGAGAAACTTATTCATGATTGTGCTTTGCGCAACTTTGGCATTAGTTACTGTAAATGCATTTGGACAGAAGCCTGCGAAGCAAACGAAGCAAGTTAAACCGGCAAAGGGAACAATCTCGCAGAATACAGCGGTCAAGCCGTCAGGGACTACGGAGAAGTGCTGGAAAATTACTGGACAGAATGGTGACATAGAATTTAGGTGGGATACAGAAACCAATGTAACCCGATGGATTAACGAAATGCGTACACAGCATAACGAAATATATTCTTATACTTCGTGCACCCATAAAACGGTAGAAGCTTGCGATGCAAACAACGAAAAATGCCAGCCTAAGAAATGCTGGAAGATAACAGGTACCAAGAGTGGACAAGGATATGAGCAATATCTTTGGTCAACCGAAACAGTGGCAAGACGTAAGGCTGCATCGCTTCGAAGCAACGGATACCTGCAGGTAAAATATGAAGAAACTCCTGCCAACGATGAAAAGTCGTGCCATGCCCCAACAACAAACACAAATCCTAACGAGGCTACATGCTGGAAGATAACTATCGGCAACACAGTCACTTATCTTTGGGGATACGAACAAGATGTACAAGCAACTGTAAATGATGCCCGTAATTCGGGACAGACTGCTTCTTACGAATTGACTCCTAATAAGACAAAGGATTCTTGCTACTGATAAGGTAACTTTTATAACCATAAGGAAGGAATGCAACAATGCGTTCCTTTTTTTATTGCCTGCCCGTTAGTTTTTTTCTCGTAAATTGCCAAAATGTTAGTAAATTGCGCCCAAATTTGTTTCACTTGAAATGCGGTAGGATAATATTGATTCTGCTGATGCTTGGCATGCTGTCGCTGCCTGCATTTTCGCAGTTCTACAACGGACATCAGATGAGGTTCGGCAAAAACCGCGTGCAGTTCGACGAGTTTGAATGGTACTACTACCGCTATCCACAGTTCGACACCTATTTCTACGCTGGTGGCAGCGATATGGCCGAGATGGCAAGTGCAATTGTAACCGAGATGATTCCTCAGCTCGAAACTTTCTTCGACCACAAGCTCGAAAAGCGAATGATTCTTGTCATGTTCCAGAACCTTTCCGACTTCAGGCAGAGCAATATCGGGCTTAACACCGATGCCGACGAGTACAACATCGGCGGGACGCTCAAGGTTATCGACAACACCGCTTTCGTTTATATGGAAATCGACCGTCAGAAATTCCGCGAACAGGTCGTGGCTGCAATTTCAAACATCATTCTCAACGAAATCATCTACGGTTCAAACATAAAGAACAAGATTGCAAATAATACCCTTATCGGCATGCCCGAATGGTACACAAGCGGACTTGTGGCCTACGTTTCGCGCGACTGGGACTCCGATGCCGACAACCTGAACAAAGTCTATGCCCTGTCAAACAAATTTAGCAACATAAACCAGCTGTCGGGCACCGATGCCGAAACAATTGGCTTTGCAATATGGAACTACGTGGCGAAAACTTATGGTCCTCAGGTGATTTCAAACATATTGTATCTTACAAGAATAACCAAAAGTGTAGAAAATGCGTTCATGTACGTGCTCGGTGTAAACCTGAAGACTTTGCAGGAAAGCTGGACCGAATACTACAGAACACAATACGAGGATTTCAACGCTACCGCCGGGGAACCACAGGGAAAGGATGTGCTTAAACGAAGCCGCAAAAACGTTACTTATGCACAGGCACAGTACAATTCCAACACCGACATGATGACCTGGAGCGAAAACAAGTTCGGCAAATATTGGATTAAAACCTACGACTTTGGCAATGAAAAGCGGAAGACAATATTCCGGCGCGAACATAAGCTCGACCAGATTATCGACAATACATATCCCGTGGTAAGGTGGCATCCGTCGGGCAAAATGCTCGGCTTCATGATTGAAAAGAAAGGCGAAATATATTACTCTACCTATCAGTTCGAGACAAAGAAGCGAAACGAAATCCAGATGCCTTCGATGGAAAAGATAAATTCGTTCGATTACTCAGCCGACGGACAGAACCTTGTGATTGCCGGATTCAACAACGGGCAGTCGGACATTTTTATCTACAATATCCCAGGAAATACCATCGAGAACATTACTTTTGACGAGGCCGACGACTACGACCCCTTGTATGTCAACAAGTCGAAGCAGATAGTGTTCGCATCAAACAGGGATGAGGAAAAACTTGGCTCGAAAAAGGACAATTCCGTTGCAACACAAGATTTTACCGATATATATGTATATGACATTGCCAGCAAGTCAATAAGCCGTGTCACCGAAACGCCTAATGCTTCAGAAACAATGCCGTTCAAGCTGGGCGAGGACTATTTCTTCCTATCCGACAAAAATGGAATCAAGAACCTCTACACCACAAAACTCGATTCGACGGTAAGTTTCATCGATACCACTACGCATTACTCATACACATACCACACAGCACAACTTTCTAATTACCAATACAATATACAGAATGCCGGTTACGACAAATTTTCAAATGATATTGGCGTAAGCTATCGCGACAACAAGAAATTCCGTATCATAAAAAGAGGAAAATCTGCCGAAATTGACACTGAAGTTAGCAATACCGTAACAAGAAACCTTTTCGAGGCAGCAGAAAAGAAGAGGTCGGATGAAAGCAACTATGAGATTCCAACCGATAATAACCCCACAGACGGCAACGAGATAAACATAAATGATTATTCTTTCGATTCCGAGGCTTTGGAAAAGGTAACCAAGAAGAAACAGGAGCCTAAGGATGTAAATAAGGTACGCACATCGAAATACCATACTACATTCTACACCAACTACCTTATGACGCAGGTCGATTTCAGCTATCTGTTCAACTCATACCAGAAATATACTGGAAGTGCGTTCTATTTCAATCCTGGCTTCAACTTGATATTCAAGGTGGGAACAGCCGACTTGTTCGAGGACTACCGGATCAGTGCTGGTTTCCGCTTCGATGTAGGTATGGATGGCAACGAGTATTTGCTGACAATAGAGAATCTTAAACATCGCTGGAACAGGCAGTTGGTTCTGCATAGGCAGGTTGTTTCCGACTACGACAAAAACTACACCAAGTCGTTGACCCACGAAGTATTCTATATTCTTCGTTATCCGTTCTCGCAGGTCGATGCCATGCAGTTTACCGCAAACATCAGGCAGAACAAGGATGTTTTCCTGTCAACCGACCTTAACGCCTTGGAAAAGCCCGACACTTATGACTACTGGGGAAGCATAAAGGCTGAATATATTTTCGATAACAGCAAGGAACTAGCAACAAACATATTGTCTGGAATGAGGTTCAAGGTTTTCGCCGAGGCTTTCATGCAGTTCGACAAGAAAAAGACCGATATGGAAGTTGTCGGTGCCGATTTCCGGTATTACCAGCCAATACACCGTTCGCTGATTTTTGCGTTCAGGGCGGCTACCAGCGCTTCTTTCGGCAATGCAAAACTAATCTACTATCTTGGCGGTATCGACAACTGGATAAATGTAGTTCCCAAACAGCCGATGTTCAATACAAACATCAAGATTGACCCCGAAATAAATTATGTATATCAAGCAGTTGCGACTAATCTTCGCGGTTTTAACCAGAACATTCGCAACGGGACAAATTTTGCCGTCACAAACTTCGAGTTGCGTTTCCCTGTAATTTCGTATTTCAGCCGTAAACCGATAAACAACGAGTTTATAAAGAATTTCCAGATCGTTGGTTTCTTTGATGCCGGTATGGCTTGGAGCGGCTTGAACCCATACGGAGGAAACAATGCCTACGAAAACGACTATCACGAGCAATATCCTGTAACTGTGATATTGAACAATAGGAACAACCCGCTTGTTGCTGGTTACGGAGTTGGTGTTAGAAGCAAGCTTTTCGGTTATTTTGTCCGTGCCGACTGGGCTTGGGGCATCAATAACGGCGAAATTCAAAAGATGATGTTCTATCTGTCGCTAAGCCTCGACTTCTAATGCTAGGTGAAGGTTCAATGTTCAAGGGTTCAATGTTCAAAGTTCAAGAGTTTAATGTTCAACGGTTCAAAGTTTGTCAATGATTCAAAAGTCATAAGTAATCTTGCTTCTTGTTGCTAACTTGAAACTTAGAAACCAAGAAACTCAGAAACTTTCAAACTACTCGATAGAGTACAGTTCCCTATTGAGCGTCATCTTGCCTTTCTTGTTGTACGATTCGTACTTCACGGCACCTACGCCAAGTTTCCACCACTGCTTCGAGCTTACGTTTACCTTTACAAAAAGTATCTGTGCGCTGTCTTCCGAATCGACGCGTATGCAGTCGTATGTGCCGGCGTTGGTAGTTACACTCTGTCCAGTAGTAACGGCGATGTTCGTGTTGTTGATGCTTATGCCAGAACCTGTTATGTGGCAGTCGTCAAGTTTTTCGCCGTTCGACGGATGTTCGGGAAGGATAATTGTGTGTCCCTTTATTGAATCAACGTTTACCATCGATGCCAGCGAACCGAGAGCGTAGCGAACGTCGGTGTGGAAATATCCGTCGGCGCTCCAAACTCTGCCCTTATATACTTCGCCAGTCTCCTTGAAGTTGTCCTTCAGCCAAACTATGTCGAAAAGTATTGTGGTCTTGCCGTCGTCCTTTTGTACGTCGGTTATCTCGTACCTGAAGGCCTGTATTATCTTGCCCTTTGCGTCCTTGTCGACGTAGGTGATTTTTGTGCCGACCTTCTCGGGCATATATGTCTGTGCAAAACTAGCATTGGCGAATACTAATGCTAATAGAACAAGAATCTGTATTAAAACATTTTTTTTCATAATCATCTGAACGTATTGTGTTAATCTATTGATTTTTGTTTCATTGTTACAGTCTCACCCTTAAAAGTAAACTTCATCTCCTTGTCGCTGACAGTAAATGTAGCCTTGTCAACAACATTTCCATTTTCGCCAAGGGGAATACTGCCTTCGCCGTTATTATATGTGACATCTCCAAACAGATTGCCACTATCCAGCAGATTGCCATCATCGTCATACTTCGTGAAGAAAAGATTTGCATTATCCTCGACGCTGATAGTCAAACGATATGTACTATTTTCCGATTCAGAAAACCATTTTGTCCTAGTAACAGATTCTGGAACAGAACTTTTGGCTTGTTCTACGGATTCGGTAGCGGATTCGCTGGTTTTGTCTGTGTTTTGTTCATTGTTGTTGTTGCCGCAAGCTGTCATTAATGCTAGACTTGCAATGCACATAAGTGCTAAAAATGTCCTTTTCATATTATTAAGTATTAAGATTTATTTGTTTTCTTGTTGTTGGTCTCACAGGCTCGCAGTCTTGCTGTCTAACAGACTGTCAGCCTGTTTGCCTGCGAGCCTGTTAGCCATTTACTTCTTCACAAATTCAACTCTTCTGTTCTTGGCTTTGCCTTCTTCGGTGCTGTTGTCGGCGATTGGCGAAGTCTGTCCCTTACCAACCGATGTAAGCCTGTCGGCAGAGATTCCCATTTCGACCAACTTGTCAACGATTGCCTTTGCGCGGGCTTCGCTGAGTGTCTGGTTGGATGCTGCATTGCCGGTATTGTCGGTATGACCTTGAACTTCGAACTTCAGTTCGGGATTGTCGTTCATAAGTTGCACGATGCGGTTGATTTCGCCCATTGATTCCGGCTTAATTACCGACTTGCCAACATCGAAGGTAATGCCGTAGGTAATGAACTTGCCATCGGTCATCATCCGGTCGTAGAGAGGCACAGCGCCTTTGGCGATGCGAACATTGCGGATATAAGCCGGTGTTCTGCAGAAGTCATACGTGAATTCGATGTGACCGCCGTTCGGGTTTTTGTAGTTGGGTAGGTTGAACACACGGGTCTGGTCAAAATAAACTTTGATGGCGCGCTTGTTGACCGAAACCGATATGTGGTGCCATTTGTTCGGTTCCACGCGCTCAATGCGATTGGTGTTGTCAACTCCCTTGTCGGTGGTGGTTGCCCAAACAGTTGTGTGGAAATCCTTGTAGAAATTCTGATCTTTCAGCGTGTAATTTTCTACGAAGTTATCGAAGGTGAACCCCCACAACCAGCCACCACGATCGTTTTTACCTTCGGGATTGGCATAGAAACTGAGGTGTAAGTCACCGAAATCCTCCCCTTCGTTCTCAACAAAGTCGTAGTAGTCAAACTCTACAGTATAAACCTCGGGCAGGTAGTTCCATGTCGTTTTCATAAGCGGCATGATATTGCAATGCGGCATAAGTGCGATGACATTTTCTCCATTCGACCGCTGGATTTCACACTCGCCGTCGATGAGTTCCCATTTGCTTGGGAACTCACCTAGTTGCTCGCCTTCAAGTTGGTCATAGAATATTACTTCGTCGCCGGGGACAAAGTCGAACTTGTTCCATTCTGACTGAGCGCGTTCGTTCTGCTTTGTTCCATCGCGTTTTGCTCCGCATTCGTCGCAGAATTTACCCTTATTGCCCTTGTGTCCGCACTGTGGGCAAGTCCAAGAATCATCGGCTGCAGTTGCTTCCGGTTTCTTTGCTCCACACTCATTGCAGAATTTGCCTTGGTTGCCAGCATGTCCGCAGGCTGGGCAAGTCCAACCGCTTTCCGATGCAGTGTTGGTTTCCTGTGATGATGCTCCAGGCTTCTTTGCTGCACATTCCTTGCAGAAGTTGCCAGTGTTTCCTTTTGCTCCACATGCAGGACAAGTCCATCCGCCGTGGTCGTGCGTATCGTCGCTTACCGACTTCGAATTATCGTTCCTATCCTTCTCAATAGCCTTCTGTGTATTTTCGAAAGTCTTATCGATGGCATTGTCCACAGCCTTGTCAACGGCTTTGTTTACACCTTCTTCAACTTTCTGGTTTACCTTGTTTCTTATCAAGTTGCCGATTTGTGCGTTTGCAACGAACGAAAAACACAGCGTAGCCAATGCTAATACTATCAATCTTTTCATAAAATAACTATTTTATACATTATAATTTTTAGCAAAGGTAAAAGATTTTTTTTGAATGGCAATAAAAGATACAAAAAACAATTTGAAAACTTGGTGAAAAGCTATGAAATTGTTTGAGGTGGTGTCAGGTTGTTTGAAATTGTTTGATATGGTTTGATATGGTTTATGGTTGTTTCAAATAGTTTGAAACGCATAAACCTATAAACGGCGTCCGCCATTCAAACCTTCAAACGGGCTTTAGCCCATTGAAACGGCGAAGCCATTCAAACGGGCGCAAGCCCATCAAACGGCGCAGCCATTGAACGGCAAAGCCCTCAACGAAGTTAACCTTTAGCTCGGCGTAAGCCAAACAGCGTAGCGAGAAACATATAAACGCCGCAGGCATTGAACCCACAAACATTTTGCCATTCACATCTCTTTGTTGGTACTTTTTTTGTATCACTTCAAAAACAACGGAATAAATTACATATTTTTGTCAGTTAAAATAGGCAAATAGTAAGAAAATGAGAAAGATAGTAGCCGTATTGATATTTTTAGCCGCATTTTCGTGCATAGGTATGAAAGTCGCCATAAGCGAAGTGGAAAAGACCAATTATGTTCCTACCGAAGAGCCTTGGTTCTGGAATATGGACATTTCATGGGTCGATTCCGTGATGAGCAAAATGACTCTCGACGAAAAAATCGCACAGCTGATAATGATTCCGGTGTATTCAAACAAGTCGGCTTCGTACAATTCCGAAACCGTAAAACTTGTCGAGCAATACCAACTTGGCGGTGTGATATTTATGCAAGGTGGTCCCGGCCGACAGATAAACCTTGTAAACCGCTTGCAGAAGGTCAGCAAAGTACCGCTGCTGGTGGGTATGGATGCCGAATGGTCGCTAAGTATGCGCCTCGACAGCGTGGTGATGTATCCGCGGCAGATGCTCGTGGGCGCTATCACAAACAACGAACTCGTATATGAGATGGGAGCCGAATACGCCCGTCAGCTCAAGCGTGTGGGTGCCAACGTTAACTTTGCCCCAGTAATCGATGTCAACAACAACCCTTCCAATCCTGTCATCAACGACCGTTCGTTTGGCGAAAACAAGTATAATGTGGCCGAAAAGGGCTGGATGTACGCCAAGGGAATGCAGGACAACGGCGTGCTGGCAGTGGGCAAGCATTTCCCCGGTCACGGCGATACCGACGTCGATTCGCACAAGGCTCTGCCTGTAATCACTCACGACCGCAACCGTTTGGATTCCATCGAGTTGTATCCGTTCCGCTATCTGTCGGAGAAAGGTGTTGGTGGCATGATGGTTTCTCATTTGTTCATCCCTTCAATCGATGCTACCGAAAATATGCCCGCCTCGCTGTCGCCCAAGGCCGTGAAGGAAGTCTTGCGCAAAGACGTGAACTTCAACGGGATGGTATTCACCGATGCAATGAATATGGGCGGCATAACGACCAACTACAAGGGCAACGAGGCCGATGTGATGGCTCTGCTCGCTGGCAACGACATGATTATGTTCCCTACCGATGTGAAGGACGTGATTGAAAAGCTGAAGTCGGCAATCGCTGAGGGCAAGATTTCGGAACGTGACATTGATGAGGCTTGCAACCGAGTGTTGCTCACAAAGTTACGTCTCGGTCTTGACAAAGGTATAGAACCAATATCAACCAAAAATATTTACAACGACCTCAACGATGTAAAGGCTCGCCTTATGCAGCAGCGTCTGATTGAAAATGCCTTGACTCTTGCCGTGAACAAGGATTCTATAGTGCCGATAAGGCATCTCGATTCGGTGAAGATTGCTTCTGTGTCGTTCGAAAGTACCGAGGAAACATCGTTCCAGAAACGTCTGCGCTATTATGCCGACGTGAAAAACTTTGTTTATTCCAAGGATTTGAAAGGTCTATCGGCTGAGCAACGGAAGAAAAAGCTTAATTCGTACGACATTGTTATCGTGAGTGTCCACGGAAAGAACCAGCGTGCAGCATCCAAGAAATTCGGAATCTCGCAGGCAACGATGGATGCCGTCGATGAATTGCTCGGCTCGTGCAAAAACGTTGTTCTCGATTTATTTGCAAATCCTTACGGACTGGCATATTTCAAGAATATCGACAAGGCGAAGGCGGTGATTGTTTCGTACAACGACTGGGAACTTACCAACGACTTTTCTGCTCAGTTGGTGTTTGGCGGAATTCCAGCCTGTGGAATTATGCCAGTGTCGGCAACCGACAGCATTAGGGAAGGCATGGGCGAAAGGACTTACAAGATTCGTCTCAAATATTCGAAGATACCGGAAGATGCCGGTGTAAGTTCCGAAGTCATTCATAAGGTCGATTCCATTTTCAAGAGCGGAATCCACACAAAGGCATATCCGGGCGGACAAGTGGTACTTGTTCGTAATGGAATTGTAATATATTGCAAATCAATGGGCTATCATACCTATGATGAAAAGGAAAAGGTTGACGATTTTGATGTTTACGACCTTGCATCATTGACAAAGGTAATTGCCACAACTTCTGACATCATAATGCTTTACGACGAAGGCAAGTTCAAGATTACCGACAAGGTTTCGGAATATTACGACGGATGGAAAAACTCCAACAAGTCGCATCTTACTTTCTGGCAGGTGCTTACGCACAGAGCTGGATTAAGGTCTTGGATTCCGTTCTACAAGAAGACCATGGACGAAGAAATGTATCCTAAGATTTACAGCGATACCAAGACCGACAAGTTTTCCATTCAGGTTGCCGACGATCTCTACATGGCAAAGTCGTACAAGGACGAAATGTTCCGTCTCATACGCGAATCGGCGTTGGAAAACAAGGGCAAGTACGTGTATTCCGACCTCGGTTTCATTGTGATGCCCTTGGTAATAAGCAAAATTTCTGGCGAAAACTATGTGGACTACACATATAGGAATGTTTTTAAGCCGTTGGGTGCATATTCGTTGTGCTTCAATCCGTTGGACAGGTATAAGCTGGAACAGATAGTTCCTACCGAGTACGACAATTATTTCCGTATGCAGCAGCTTCACGGACATGTACACGACCAGGCGGCAGCAATGCTCGGCGGAGTGTCGGGACATGCCGGTCTGTTCGGCAATGCCAACGACCTTGCCAAGATAATGGAAATCTATCTTGAAAAGGGTAAATACGGTGGTGTTCAGTATTTTTCGGATACTGCAGTGCAGCGTTTTACCGAATATTACTACGAGCCTACTTTCTGTCGTCGTGCCTTGTGCTGGGACAAGCCTGTGCCCGACCGCTCGAAAGGAAACGGAAGCAAAAGTTCGTCGGACAAGTCGTTCGGGCATACCGGCTACACAGGAACTTTGGTATGGGCCGACCCCGAATACAACATGGCTGTAGTTGTCCTTACCAACCGTGTTTATACAAGTTCCGACAATACGAAAATCATGAAGCAGAACATACGAACCAATATTGAGGAGGCTTTGTATAATTCAATAATAAAGAATTAGTAATGAAGAAGATACTGCTGTCAATATTATTAATGTTGTTTGCTTTGGGACTCAGTGCGCAGTATCTCGAAAAGGAGCCTCCGCCAACGCCAGTGCAACGCATATTCTTTGGCGGCAACCTCGACATGGGTTTCGGAACGGTGACGCAGATTTCACTAAGTCCCGAAGTTGGCTATCGTATTACCAACAGGCTTTCGGCAGGCGTTGGTATCGACTATATGTTTATCTATTCGGAAGAATACAACTTCAAGGGCAGTATTTTTGGCGGTTCGGTGTTTGCCAGTTTCACGGTGATAAAAAGCATTGGCGACCTCATACCCTTTTTCAGGACCGACATGGGCATACTTATTTACGGTCAGTTTTCCTACACCAATATGGGCCGGTTTTACACTGCATTTTCGGGAGAAGAACCAATGTGGATAGCCTCGCCTATGCTCGGTTTGGGCTTTCAGGTGCCTATCAGTCAGCGGTCGTACATGGTGCTGTCGGTAATGTACAATTTCAACGAATCTATGTACTCAATCTACTCAAATCCAGTGGTAAAGGTAAGCTATCAATTTTAAGAGGCTAACAGGCTGACAGCCTAACAGTCCCGCTGTCTAACAGTCTTGCAGACTGCTGGACTGGTCTTCTGCTCGACATCAAGACAGGTCTTCTGCTAGTCTTTAGGCCCCAAAAAATCCATTGTCAATTATCCATTGTTTTTTATATTTGCAAGGTAAAATTTGAAACTATGGCAAAGGTAATAGGACTTGGAAATGCATTGGTTGATATAATGACCGTTATCGACAGCGACAATGTTTTGGAAAAACTTAATCTGCCAAAAGGCAGTATGCAGTTGGTTGATAGTGAATTAAGCGAGAAGATACAGTTGGAAACGAGCGCTTTTCCGCGCACTATGGCGAGCGGTGGCTCGGCTGCAAATACAATCCGCAGTTTAGCAAACATGGGTATCGAAACAGGTTATGTCGGCAAGATTGGTCCCGATGAGGTTGGCGATTTCTTTGCTAGCGACATGAAGAGGACTGGCGTTTTGCCACGACTTATAAAGAGTGAAACTCCGAGCGGACGTGCTGTGGCTCTCGTAAGCCAGGATTCGGAACGTACTTTTGCAACTTATCTTGGTGCCGCTGCCGAGATGACTGCCGATGATATTAATGCAACGACATTTTTAGGCTATGACATACTCCACGTTGAAGGTTATTTGATTATAAATCATGAACTTATTGAAAAAGCTATGTCGCTGGCAAAAGAGAATGGACTGAAGGTTTCGCTCGACTTGGCAAGTTATAATGTGGTTGAGGAAAATCTTGAATTTTTGCGTTATCTTATTGAGAAATACGTTGACATAGTTTTTGCAAACGAGGAGGAGGCTGCCGCTTTCACCGATGGCAACGATCCGGAAACGGCTCTTGATATGATTTCTACGCTTTGCGACATTGCAGTAGTGAAGATTGGAAAGCACGGTGCCTGGGTTAAGCACGGAAACTACAAGGACTGCGAACCCGAATTCCCTGCAAAGCGCGTCGATACCACCGCCGCCGGTGACAATTTCGCCGCAGGCTTCATATACGGACTTGTAAACAACTGGTCGCTTGACAAGTGCGTGAAGGCTGGTAACATAATCGCAGGAAACGTTATCGAAGTCGTTGGTGCTACCATGGACGCAAAACGCTGGACGAGAATCAAGGACGAGATAGCAAAGTTGGCGTAAAATTATTGGCGTACGCACCCCAAAAAAGACGGCAGACACGAAATTCGTATCTGTCGTCTGAAAAAACATTATTCCTTTACAATCCTGTCGCGAGCAATTACGTTATCGCCGTTGACAATGCGATACATATAAACGCCTTGTTTTAATGACGAAATGTTTATGCTTGTGCTGTTACCCTTGATTTCCTCCGAAAGTACCAATCGACCAGTAACATCGTGGAACTCAATCATAGTCTTGCCTTCTGGAATGGTGTTGAGAAGAATATTCAGTTCATTTTCGGTAGGATTTGGATAGACATAAATTGCAATCGGTTCTGTTTCTGTGCTTTCTTCTGCAACCGCAGTCGTACTCTTGCTGTTAATTGGTGCATCATCGTCTGTTTCTGGCTTCTCGTCCTCCCTGCAGATACCGTAGAAGAAGCAGAGTGCCGAATTTGCATACGCCGACGAAACGCCCGTATTGCGCTCAACAATAGTCTGCAATTCTGCAATCTCGTCTTCTGTCAGTTGTGCGTAGTTGCGTCCCGATGAGTAAACAGATTCGCGCAATGACTGGTACTGGCAGAAGTTGTCGTATTCGGCAAGTTCGTCGTTGCTGAGGACAAACCGCTGTGGTATTGATGCAAGTTCCTGACGGGCAAGGTCATAATTACCGACCTCGAAGTAACTGTTTACGAGCGAATACTTTGCTGTAGTTGTATTAATGCGGTTGTACCATCCGTTGAGTGCTTCGCGGTCGAACATGACAGTGTCCTTGAATATTGCTTCCATATTGCGGTTTGCAATTTCAGCCATTGTACTGCTGAGCGAAACCAGAGTGTCGTGCTTTTGCATTGCCACAGCCACAATGTCGGCTTCGTTCTCGTTGAAGTTCTCTAGCAGGAAGCCGTATCCGGCAGCATTGTATTCTGCAAGGCGCGACTCGTACATCTGCTGCAGCGTGTCGTAGAGGGCGATGTCGTCGTCGGCAGATACTGACTTAGGATTGATGGTTTGTGTGCATATCGTAGGCGTGCAGTTGTTGGCAGTGCCTGAACGCTTTGTAACGTTGGACGTTGTGCTGGCTGGATAATAGGGATTCGATGTGTTTGCCGTTCCGCTGTAGAAGTACCAGAACGATGTCCCCGAATTGATGTTTGTGGCTCCCGAAGTAAACTTGTTTCCTGCGCTGCTACTGGACGTGCCTTGGAACGGGAATGAGCTTACGACGTAAATGTCAGTATTGAAGATATTTGAAAGTTCATTGCACGAAACCTGAAGTCCGGGATTGTTGCTGGTGTATATTCCGTAATCCAGCTTGTTAAAAGTGTTCCTGTATATGGTGTTTGTACTTGTGCCGGAGCCTGCCATATAAATGCCGTATGTAGTGCAGAATACTGGCGTTGTATTTGTCGTATATACGGAATTGCCCTCTATCTTGTAGCCAGTGCTGTTGCTTGAATATAGACCGTAGCTGTCGATTGTCAACAAGGATTCCACGCCTGAGAGATTAAAGTTCGACATTGTAACCTCGTAGTTGTTTACTGCGCTTGAATAAACCGACTGCTCGCACAATGAAAAATTAGTCTTGAACACATAGAAAGGATAGTTGGTGCCTGTATTTTCTGCTTTTACGCCTTTGGTAAAGCCGTAGAAAGTATTGCTGCTCTCTCCGAGGCAAGTGCAAGGCGTATTGATATTGTATTCATTAATGGCGCACGATGGCTTTATGTTTACGCCGGCTCCAGCAAGTGTTATGGCGTTTCCGCGTGTAGGCAATCCAGTACGGTTGTCGCTGAAGTGGCATCCGCGTATTGCTATTCCGTTTACGCCCCACATTGTAATCATGTCGCTGTAGGTTACGCCTGCAGATGAAAAGATATTGGCGTCGTTTATTATGAAATCGCAATCCTTGAAGTAGCTCACGTTGTTGCATTCCTGATTGTTGGCATCGTGGTTGGTGTACGCCATGAACTCAGCACATCTCCTGTTGTTTGTGAATGTGGAGTTTGTGCATTTCACTATACCGCCAGTCGAGTTGTAGTCGTCGCCATCCCAAGTGCTTATGGCATCCTTTGCATTTGATATTACAGAACCGTTCTTAATTTCAACTGTGCCTTGGTTTGTAGCAAGCTGCTGCTGGTTCTTGTTGCCAAGTACACGGATGCCTTTCCACATCTTGCTAGGACAATAACTGGAATTTGTAATAGTACTGTGGTCAACTACTAATTTTCCACCGGCATTAATAATGATGCTCTTATTGTCTTTCATTTCGAATGTTGAATTGTTGAGTGTAAGTGTAACACCATTGGGTATAATCACATTTTGTCTGAACTTTTTTGTTCCAGTTAATGTTTCCGATTCGCTTACAATATAGTCATTATTGTAATCGAATATTCCGAATCCACATGCACAATTTATGGAACCATAGCCAGAGTAAACCATATCACATGGGAAATTGCATGAATGTTCGCCTACGGTTGTATTATGAATAGGATTTATTCCGACAATTGCATTTTCAGCAATGTTTATGATACTATTTGATGCTTGTAAAATTATATCTTCATAATTACATTCACTTGAAATGCAAATGTAAGCACCATCCTCAACCTCAATACGACCATTCCCGCGGACGATAATTTTACCTTTTTCCTTTACGCATAAAGTGCCTCCTTGACTTATTGTAAGTACAGACCCATCGTTTACAACTAAACTTGCGTCTCCATCGGATATTTCCAGCAAACTTCCATTTGAAATTGTAAGGTTTGCCTTATATGTGCCATCCAAACTACCAAGCGTAAGAGTTCCATTTCTAACCTTAATTACATTGTCATCACCACAAGTGGTAAAATTTGCATTTTGAACATTGTAATTATTGTAAGTATTTAAATTCATGTTTGTAAATCTATTGTCCGATGGGTCATAGTAGCCGACAAGATAGTCATCTATTAGGAGTTGTTCAGCACTAGTATTCGGACAGAAGTTCCAATTATTGGTTGCATTTTCATTAAGACCGCTAATCTGGTAAATATCAGTCCATGAAACTGGAGACCAAGGAAGTTCATAAAAAGCCAGGACATTACTATTTACTGAATTTAATCCCAAAAAATGACCTACTTCGTTTTTGCACTTATTTGTAAATAGACTGTCTATAGACAAATTCCCCAAACTTTTATTATTGTTGTAATCATCAATATTCCAAACAACACGATTTTCCCTAAATACTCTGATAACATCTCGTTTGTATTGACATGATGTATTATTACTGAAAAGCAATGTGTCTATATATTGCTGTATGCAGTGCATATTATCAAGTTTATTATCACTTGTTACGGTTTTCAATGGGGCGCATATTTCAGAGAGAGATAATTCGACATCATCAATACTATTCCAGTTATTTGCTCCCGCTGAATGATAGGAATCATTCCATCCATGACGCGACACATAACCAGTCATAATTTGAGGTATACCTTTGTCTGGTCCATCCCATAGGTCATATAATGCTGTCATAATATTATATTCGCTTCTAAAACCATTGCCAATAGTGCCATATAAATAATTGAGTTCGTAATCTTCGTAATCATTCTGATGGTTTTTCCCATATTCATTATCTTCTTGATAATATACAGCATCAAGTATTGCTGCAACAAAATTTGCCCAACCTTCGTAAAAGGCCAATAGACTTGTATTTTCTATATCTAAAGGATGATGATTAACACCATAGGCACCATAAGGAATTTTCATGTGCCTGTTTTGCAAGAAGTACATCGCAGTATGTCCAAATTCATGACGAACTGTTCCTTCATATTTCCCACTTTTCCTCTTTATATGTATAGTTGGGTAATTCGAATAAGCATAGTTGTCAGAATAGTTACCCACACAATTAGTTCTTATTCTTATTCCACTTCTGAAATCAGGGCATATAGTATTATTATCAAAATACATACAGCCGTTGCGTACCCAGTGAACACAACGATATGCATCATATTTCGAACTATCTGCCATTGCAATGTTTTTAGTTATAGTTCCAGCATTTGTACCATATGAACTTAAACGTTCCTGATATGTATGTGTGATGCCTAAAAGGTTGTTACTAAGGACTTTGTATGTGTTATTATCAATCGCTGAAATTCTAAGATATAATTCTATATTGGAACCTTCTGTATTTGCTTGACTTTCGTCGTATTGGATTGTATAATATCCATCCTCATCAGTGTATGTGATACCAAAATTCTGATACCAATACAAAGGCCATATTCCATCCCTTTCCCGAAGTTCAACTCTAAGTCCAGCCAATCCTATTATACCTGTACCATCCCTTGTTTCAGCTGTTATTCTGCCTGTTACAGTACCGGTGAAAATACGGCTTCTATTTCCCTCTATTTTTATAGAATCATCTTCAATCGCATCATAATACGCTATCGAATCATTAGGTATTGGTTTCATAAGGACTGTATATGCAAGACCGTCAACATTATATTCTCGAAAATTATCAAATCGCCAGTCGTTCCAGTTGGTGCTATTAGGCTCATAAATAGAGAAATCCACAATGTCAGTCTGTGGAATAGAACTTTGTGCAACATATATACGTGTTGCGTTCGGGTTATCTTTGGGATTTAGCCACTTGCGAGGTAAAGAATAGAAAGTTTCAACATCCCATATTTCTATTGTGTTATATGGTGTATAATATGACATAAACACAAGTTCAGTATTAGAGGAAGAAGAATGTGTTGTATAGTTAACCTTACAAGAAAACTCACAAGGATAAAATGGCAAGTTACTATAATTATTATTCTGTATGGAAACGCATAATGTAATGCTATCAAAAGGATAGTATGTTCCAACAATATTAGTTGCATTGGATATAATAAAATCTGTTGGTAATATGTATGATAAACTATCAATTGTAACAGTGTCTCCCAAATATATTTTCGCATATGTTGTAAATGTAGATGCTATAGGAACTTCTGTATTAACAATTCTTCCAATAACAGGGGTCTGCTGATTGAAATATATAGTATCTCCGCTTTGCGCACTAACTATTTTTATGTGTACTGATAGCAATAAAAATACTATCATATAGCATAATATATATGTTAATTTTTTCATTTTATTAGTTTTTTAAATCCTTTTTCTTTAAATTTTTCACATCATATCTTACCAAGTTCATTATGGACGATGATGTAGAGTCGTAACATTCCCAGCGCACAACACCGATATTTCTTGCCCAGTATGAAACAATTGAATCAAAATGAGATCTGCCAGAATATAGTTCATCTCGAGCATTGCTTATTGTTACAATTCTTTTTACATCATAATACTTGTTAGTTTCCACAACATAAGACTGATAATATTTGTCACACCAAGGCATTGCATTTGTTATGCAGTAATTTTTCCCTTGAGAATCATCAATAGGGGCTGGCATATTTATATAACCGAGCATATATGAACCGCGAAAAATTTTTCCATTATTGTTATACGGAAAAGGATATGTGTAATACCATTCTGGATTCCAACCTAAATCAGTACGAAGCAGATATCCATGAACTGTCGGCTCAAAAATAAAAGTATCCTTAATATTTACAATTTCACTTGCATAAACATAATGAAAACGGAATGTTTTTGTAGTAATATCAGATCCATAATCGGCATTTGTTACCGTCTTAATGGGTTTTGTTATAACAACAAGACTATCAATTTTATGCGTTGCCGAATCTTCATAGACCCAATAACTACCTTTGTCATAACAAGTATATTCAAAAAGTTCTTCGTTGGGTTTGAACTTGGCAAAAATTCCTTGATCACACCCAACAAACGCTATCACACCCATTGCTACAACGAGTAGTGTTATTAAAATACTCTTTTTCATAATCTTAAATTTTGTTTTAAATTAATTATCACAAATATACGCATTGTTTTCTATTGTGCAATAAAAAATATTTGGCGGATAAAATATCCTTATATTCTTGTCTTAGGGAGTACAAATCCCGAAGGACGGACGAGATAGCAAAGTTGGCGTAGTAATATTCCGCATTTCGGAATAAAGGTCTTTCTTAATTTACAGACCTATATATAAAGTCGCTGTTACCATACCTCAGCACCATCATCTTTCGCGACAATTCTGCTACTTTGAAAGTCATTGAACTGATTCTTAGATAATTGCATTCGGGAATTGCCCAATTACCATATATGGTGTCGTTGTTTTTGACTTTTGTCAAGGTGCCGTCAGCGTAGAACTCATATTGCTCAGGGATTACATGAAATTCCTGGTTTATAGAATAGTCTATGTAAGTATCGGTTATCCATTTGCGTTCTGTAAGAAGTTTTATTTGACGCGACATGTTACAGGAGTTCTCGCACGACTGCACGAAAAACATAGAAAGCGACATCAATATGATTATCAAAAGTTTTCGCATCTAGTCAATCCGCGAATTTATTGAAACCACATGTTTTTCTACAATCTTTTTGCCTTCAAGGTTGAAAAGCTCGACATACACGATGTATATTCCAGCAGGGCAAAGCCTGTTTTGTGCATCGAATCCGTCCCAAACTATATTGCCTGTAGATCCCAGACTGCGATTGTTTACCAAGGTCTGCACAAGCCTGCCATTCGACGAGTACACCGCAATAGTGCCGCTGTAACCAGCCACATCAAGGCTGTAAGTTATTACAAGCTGATCTTCGTAACCATCGTTGTCGGGCGAAAATACTTCACTGCTCAAGCTTATCTGCGACTCAATCTCGCCAATTTCGTGGAACTGAGAATTTACATAGCCAGGCGTTGCAAAGCCTGCGTCCTGTGCCGCCGAATGCCAGTTGCTCAAATCTGATGCCGGCACATCGTAGTTTATGCGCTCGAGCGAAACTCCGTCCTGCGAACTCAACAACTTGTAATGTTGCGACTTGCTGTAGCTAACAATGTCGATGGTATCAAATGCACGACCGGTAATTATGATTGTTCCCTTGTCATCTGGCATCGAAGGCATCTTGGCAACTTTGTAAAGGTTTTCGGGTTGCAAAATGCTGTAATGTGTGTACTGATTTTCAATGTCGGTACTTATTGCGCAATATTCCTGCGGAAGTATCAGCCGGCTGATGTTTGTAATCTGGTACGAATCCTTTACTGAACCATCGTCGTTGGTGTTTGAAATCCACAAATCCTTCAGGTCGATGACCTTGTCGGAACAGTTGTACAGCTCTACAAAGTCGCTGCCTCCAGAATAAGGATTGAATAGCAATTCATTTATTGCCAAATCGTTATATTCCGCCTGCACGCCAATACCAAACCTAATCTGCGTATTAACCTCGACATTGTTTCCGCTGCAATCGGTAATATTTTCGCCGATGTTGAGCATATAGACCTTGCCACGCTGTATTTCTGCGCTGAACTTCATTTTTACAACCGTAAGCTGCGGTTCAACAATTTTCACAAATGTCGGATTTCCAAGTTCTTCGACACTGAAATTCTGCGTACTAATCATTTCAGGCAAAACAACTTCGCTGAAATACACGACCACAGTATCGTTTACCACCTCGGCATCGGTCGGATATGGCAAAATCCTGTCGGGATTGGTTGCGTTCACCGAGTTCTGTGTTCCGGGCGTACCACCGCGACGGTCGAGAGTAGAACGCCAGTTGGCTGCACCTTCGCACGGATTGTCGAGGTCAACCATTTCGAGCGAATATCCGCCCTGCGCCTTGAAATTGTCGTCGTGCCACGACGACGAGAAAGTAAGCGTGTGGATTATATTGTCGTTCTTGTCATATAGCGAAATCGTTGTACCGCCTTGCGCAAACGACGGCATACCATCAACACCAACAACATTTTCAAAATCTTCAAAAAGGAAGGCATTATCGGCAGATGTAAGCACCAGATACGACTTGGCATTTATGATTACCGACGGCAAAGCCTTGGTCGTTGAGCCAAGCGCAATTTTCCATCCAGACAAACTTACAGCATTGTCGCTGCGGTTGTAAATCTCCACATACTTAGCATCGGGCAAACCGACCACAGGCGATGGCTTTGACATTATCTCGCTGACTACTATTGTATTGAATGCAACTGGAACAGTCGAGAACTGCACCGTCTGCCTTTCCATGACATTTCCGCAAAGGTCGGCTATGTTTTCCACCGTAAGGTTGTAGATGCGGTTCTGCTCGAACGATACTCCGAACATAAGCACCAGCAAGTTGGGATTATTGGCGTCCATTCCTGCATAAACGGGGTTGCCGTAGTCGTTGTCGAGCAAAAAGTTGTCGAGCGAAAGCGTTGTTGTATCAATGGTTTCGGAAAAAGTAAGATGCAGTTCGTTTGCCGAATTTATGCTCAAGTCCATGATGGAAGGAGCTGTTTCGTCAACATTTGGTCCGAAAATCGAGTTCTGTACTCCAGGAGTACCGCCATTCTCGTTTTCGGAAGCCCGCCAGTTGGTTGACTGCTCGCAACGGTTGTTCGGGTCGATGCGTTCGAGCGACCATCCACCGTCCTTCTTGCCTGCATTCCTGTACCATGCCGACGAGTATGTAATCTTGTCAACCTCCGACATAAACTCGTTGTACAGCGTGATAGTTGTACCGCCGTTTGTCAACGCAGTCGCCGAAAGGCTTAGGGGCAGAATATTTGTAATGTCGTAGAAAAGCGTATCGTTGCCTGTGCGACAAATCACCACATACTCCGACGGATACAGCGTATATGCATCGAGTGTCTTCGAAGTCGTGCCGATTTTCAAAGTCCAGCCTTCGAGGTTTATGGCATCGGGCGAATTGTTGTAAAGTTCGATGTATTCGCTTTCAGGCAGACCGACGACTGGTGTCGGGTCGGCCATAATCTCGTTGATAACCACCGAGCCAGTTCCTGCTTCTACGAAAGTCATCTGCGTGGTGGAAGTTGCCAAAGTATTTCCTTCGCTATCTGAGATTCCGCCGTATGTAAGCGTGTAGGTTGTTCCGTTTGTGAAACTGCCAGCAAACTGCAAGACAATTTTTCGTACATCGCCTTCCTGCAAAGTTGCAGAAGTTGCCTGACCTATGCCGTTGTCCATACTGAAATTGGTAGCGGAAACACTTTCCTCGTCGATTTCCTCATCGAACGAGAGCAGAATGCTGTTTTCGCTTGTGAAGCGTGCCGAAACCAATGCAGGAGGCTCTGTATCAACCGTGTATGTTCCCGAAACGGAAATATCGTCGAACCACATTTTTGTAGCATTCGTGACAGTATATTTGCAGGCAAGGCCGAAATACCTTGATGCCGAGTATGTCAAATCGGTGGTTTCGCCTTCGAGTGTGTATGTTCCCTCGTCGTTTATGTCGGTATAAAGTTTCCACTCGCCATCGGCGGAACGTGTAACCTTGATTTTGAAAGTGTTGTTTGTGCCAAGCGTAAGTGCGCGACCATCAATGATTTTGTTTGACGATGACGCATTTTTGCGGTAGAGGCATACATTGTCGGTAGTGGAAACCCCGCACACCCTGACGAAATAGCCGGCAGTACACGAAAACGGATTGGCATTGTCGGAAACTATATAGACATCGCAGAAGTTGTTGGAGGAAGGATTGAAGGCGTATCTTACAGTAAAAATCCACTCGGCACCATCAATTGCATGGCATTCGGTCGAAAGCATTGCTGTGGAGGCTTCGGAATCGTTGAGCTGGAGTTCTCCGCCGTTAACTTGGAACTTTGCTGTTTCGCCAGCCCACTGCGGATTTGCAGTGAAATCGCCATCCGAAAAATCGTCGGTAAAGCCACCGTTGACCTGAGCGTTAGCCAGCGATACCGAGAAAAGTAAAATCGCAAATGCAAATATCTTGAAATACATTAGTCTAACATTTAACAAATCGCAAAAGTAACCAAAATTTCTATTCATAAGCCTTTTTCATCAAATTGTCAATTTTCTATGTTACAAATATTTTTTAAAAATTAATTTTTGTCGGTATAAATAAAATATTATATTTGCCGAAAAATAAATCTCATGAGAACAAATTTGATTATCACAATTGTTATTGCAACAATGTTTGCAATGATTGGCTGCCAAAAGGAAGGTTGTACAGATTCAAAAGCAACGAACTACGACCCTGATGCAAAGAAGGATAATGGGACATGCGTTTATCTCACGCCCGAACCCGATCCTGAACCCGATCCACGCGACCAGTACACAGGAAATTATCTTGTTACAGACAGCACGTTTATGATGGGAGATTTTTACGAAGTTAAGACATATACATTACAGGTAACGATTGGATCTTCGAAGGGAGACACATTATTTCTTAAAAACTTATGGAACAGAGGCAGCGAATTTGTCGCCATAATGGCAGGAAGTAACTTTTCAATCCCTTCGCAACAAGTAGATGGTCCATACTATGCCGATGGTAATGGTAAATTCGAAGGAAACACTATTGTGTACACTACTTCTGGCGATGTTTATCTGAACAAGGGAAAAGGCAGCAAACAATAATTTTCACGAATTAGGAACTTCTAGAAATACATTCCCACGACCATCACATCATCCGTCTGCTCCAAGTCGCCACGCCACAAGTCGAGTTTTTCGGACAAGAACGACTTTGCATCGTTAGGCTTCATTTGCGAACATTCCTGCAAAAGATTGCGGAAACGCGGATATTTCAGCTTGCCTTCGGCGCCAAACTGGTCGGGATAGCCATCGGATGAGAGGAAAACTACATCGCCAGACTTGATATTTATAATTTCTTCCGCAAATTCTTCATTTACAGCACTCCCCATTATTGCATTCGACGACTTGTACTCTCGAACTTCGGGCTTACAAACTAACTGGCTAACAGTCGAACAGTCGCTTCCGACGACAGAAACTATCCACATTTTCTGCTTTGAGCCAAGAAAACGCACCTCGTTGCCACAAATCTTAAGCATCGACAAGCATAACGACTCGCCCTTGAGGTTTTCGGCAGATGAAACAATTTTGCAGAACTCGTTATTGATGAAAGACGCCATTTCGGGCAAAGTGTCGTACTTCTCGATTGCCGCGTAAACCGACTTTATGCCCAGCACCGACAGGAATCCGCCCGAAATGCCGTGCCCAGTGCAGTCGCCTACAACCACATACGTGGCATCGCCTTTGGTTTGCGAAATGTAAAAGTCACCACCGACAACGACCTTCGGTCTATCGAGGACAAACATCTGCAAGTTACTTTCCGCCAGACTGTTGCTCATACAACCAAGTTGAATTTCGCGTGCATAGTCAAGGTTTGAGGAAATTTCCTCGTCGCGCTGCTTGAGATCGGCGTTGAGTTTGTTCAATGTTCGGTTTAGACGGTTTTTCTTTACAAGCAAAAATGCAATGACAGTGATGAAAATCAATACGATAGCGATTATGGAAAAGAGAATTGCGTTGAGGTTTTTCTGATGGGAGATTTCTTCATCGCGATGCTTTAACTCTGTTTCCCTAAGCATTTTTGTGAGTTCGGTATTATACATGCTATCGCTAAGCATTGAATATTGTTCAAGATAGTGGTTTGCTTTATCAAAATCACCAGTTTTCATGTACAAATTATGATAGTTTTGGTAAAGTGTAAGCCTAATGTCGCCCATCGGATTTTTATTACATAGACTATCAACCTTTGTCAAATACATAAAAGCTGTATCATATTCGCTTTCCAGCATATATATAGATGAAATTTTGTTATAAGCTGAAGCCAATGTATATAAATCTAAATCTTCATCAAGCATAGACATCATTATTGCATTGTCTTCTTTTGCCTTTTCTTTCTCGCCAATATAATATTCCAAATGAGCCTTGTTGCTATATATTGCAACCAATGTACTGGGTATTGAAGCTAGATTCAATGCACTATCATACAATGCTAAAGATGTGCTATAATCTTTTTCTTTATAATAAAGGTCAGCAATATTTACAAGCACAGCGGCATACGATTCGTAATCGTCTATTGCTTTCATATGCTCCAATGCCTCATTGTAATAATAATGTGCTTGCTTGTAATTTTTATTTTCTCGGCTAATCTCTCCAAGCCCAAAATTAATCCATGATGACAATGATTCATAATTTTTTCCTTCTGCTATTTTTTCTGCGTATCCATAATATTTTGCAGAAGTTGCATAATCGCCTATACTATACTTTGCCAATCCTTTGCAGTAATATGCGTACGCACGTAGTTCTGAAAAATTTAATCTCTCCGAATAAATCAATAAAGTATCAGCATATTTATCAGCAATATTATTGTCAACTCCAGAATAATGCTCAAAAAACCGTTCATATAATTCTATTTTTACCCAATCATCATCAGTTTCTGCTAGTTCATTCTTCAAGCTATCCACATACTCATCCTGTGCAAAGCCACTCAATGCCAATACACAAAACAATATGCCCGACAGAAAGTTTTTCATTATTTCTTCCTGAAAACTTTAGCGATTACCTTCTTGTACATTGCCGTCATATCTTCCGATAGGTCGAAATACAAGGTCGGAACGGTAAACACTACGCATATCACTGCCGAACGCACCGCCAAATCGAGTATCAAGTTGCCCAAATCGGGTATCAACCACGACAGCACATAAGCCACCGCGCCGAAAAACAATACAAGCAAATGCTTCATACAGAATGGATTAAATCCGAATTTCAGCCTTACAAAAGCAATCCTTACCACCGAGTACACAAGGAAGGACAGCATTGAAGCCACCGCCGCGCCTGTAATACCATAAATCGGCAACAGCCATACATTGAACCCAAATATCAAACCAATGAGCATCACCATGATAAGCGTGTGATAGCGGTAATATCTGCTGTACTGAATAATCTCACCGCTCACACTTGCCGCCATCTGTATGAGGTGAGAAATTGCAATGAATAAAATTACCAGCCTGCCATCGGCGTATTCGGGCGGAAGCATTTTCAGAATGTTGTTGATGTTGCCCCACACCAGCACAAACAGTATTACGCCTATAATCAGCATATTAGTGGTGCATTTGCGATAAACTTTCAGCACCATGTCGTTGTCGCCGCTTTTGAACGACTCGGTAATCACCGTGCTCGAAATCCTTATTATCGACCGCCCCGGCAACAAAATCATCGAACCAAAATAAAAGGCGATGGAATACACGCCAGTGGCACTCAGGTCGCAGTAGTGGTTGATGAAATAACGGTCAATCTGGTTGACAAACACTCCGCTGAAACTTGAAATCACGCCAAAAAACGCTACCGAGCACATCGCCCGCACAAATTCACGCGTGAGCAACTTCTTCGACGGCTTCAGCGACATATTCCCCTGAACTATAAGCAATATCAGCAACAAAACTGTCGGAACACCGTATGCAGCAACATAATAGATTATGAAGCCGTTGAAGTCGAGCACCCCGAAATAGAACAGCCCGATGCCTATGAGGTTGAGTATTCGCAAAAGGAACTCCTTGACAAACAGCCCGAACGACGAATTGTAGAACATCCGGTTATAGATATCGCTGAGCAGGTAGAATATCGTTATGTATATGAGCGGCAGAAGCAGGAAAACATAGTCGGCAAAGAGTTTCGACTTCTCAAGGTTTTGAGCCACAAGGTAGTCGCGTGCACCGAAATATCCTGCAGTACAAACCAGCGAGCCGACAATTCCTACTGCAACCAACAGAAACGGGAAGCCATTGTGCTTGTGCTCGGGGTCGCGGAAATATGGGAAAAATCTGACTATCACATTGGTAAAGCCAAAGCAACCGAACTGTCCCACAATCGACGACAGAGCAATAAGCAGGTTGGTAAGACCAATTTCGTCGGTGGTGAAAATCTGCGGCATAAGCAGGGCTACATTCACAAAACCTATGAATGCTCCGAGGTAGGAGTAAATCGAACCTTTTATTGTCTGTTTTGCAATGAGTCCCATAAATCGTAGATGCTTTTTTTCGACTTGATGTTTTCAAACGGCAAGAGGTATGCTCCTGTAATACAGTCCATTGAGCGCAAAGCAGTCATAGCCCTGTCGAGTCCGAACGAACTGTAGTCGCGGACAATGAAAAGGTAGTCGAAGTTGTAAAATTCGTCGATAAGGCAAATGCCGTTGTGCCTGTTTGATATTAGCAGCAGGTCGGACTTGCGGAAACTGTCGATTGCGTTTCCGTAAACCGAATATTTGTTTGGCTCCGATGGCGCAATGTCGAACAACGACAATGCCGGTTGCTGTTCCCTTTCCACTTCGATGTATGGAAGCAGGTAGAAATCCATTCCAAATCCGCGGACAAGACCAAATGCCAACTTGTAGTCAATTTCCGATGACGTCAACCCCACAATCTGGAAGTTGACGCTAGGCATATAGTCCAGTTTTACCTTCGAAGTCTTCATAGCGCAAACTTACATAAAAAATCATTGTATTTGGTTAAACTTATATATTTATTTTACATGGTTAAGTATTGTTTCTGGCGAGGTTCCCATCAAAGTAACAGCAGAAAGTTTCCTTCCCATATCCTTAATGGAATGTCCGCAATGATACAAAGAATCATCAATAATCAACCATCGGTCATGCGATGGATTCAACCATATATGCGTTTCAATAACACCACCACACTTTGATGCATTATGAGCATCCCTTAACACAGACAAGTCCTTACCTGAATAAATGTCCGCAGAAACTTCTTTGTCTCGCACATCAAGAATATCAAAAGTCGCAGCATCAATGTACGCATCTATAACAACAATTCTATGTTGTGCGCTTTTGATGAGTTTCTCTAGTAATACACGAGCTTCAAAAAAATCCCCATTGAAAAACACCTGCTCAACTGGTGGCATATTGGTGCGAACAAAAAAATCTATTTTTTCTTGATGCTCTTGCAAAATAGTTTCATGGCTAGAAAGCCGCCTGTCTATGCGTTCTTCCATTGCTATCAATCGTTGATTTATTGCATAGCCTTTAAGCAAGTATTCTTTTAGGATTGATGTCGCCCAACGACGGAATTGTGTGCCGCGTTTCGATTTGACACGATATCCCACTGATATTATTACATCAAGATTATAAACTTTGGTTGGTTTGTCAGAAAAAGGAAAGTGCAAATTTTGCACATTGCCTTTCTCTTCTAATTCCCCTTCGCGAAATATATTGTTTATATGACGCGTAATAACAGTTCTGTCCTTCTGAAACAACTCACTCATCTGCTGTTGTGTAAGCCATACTGTTTCATCTGCAACTTGTACATTGAGCTGCAGAGTATCATCATCTGTGCGATAGACGACTACGCTTTCATTGTTTTGTTGTTCAATACTATTCATATTGGCATTACGATTTAATTTTTTTCATTTAGTATTTCCCCTTTTCAAACTCCTCCATCTCCATACTTGCCTCCTCCCACACGCTCATCTGCTGCTCAAGTTCCTCGTTGAGTTTGGCTGACATCTTGTAAGCAGTCTCAAGTTTCTGCTGCTCGATGGCTGGATTCGACATAAGCTCGTTAAGACCTGCAATTTCCGATTCAAGCCGCTCAATTTCGGCTTCGGCCTTGTCGATGCGGTTCTGTATGGCACGACGACGTTTGTTGAGTTCCTTGTTTTCAAGATACTTCTGCTTGTTGTCTGAGATTCCCGCTTCGGCTTTTGCCTCGGCAAGCTTGCGGTCCTTAATCTCAATCTCGCGCATATCCTCAATTTTCTTGTTGCGAAGAAAATCGTATATGCCACCGACATGCAAGCGTATCTTCTTGTTTTTGAACTCGTAAACCTTCGACACAAGCCCGTCGAGGAAATAACGGTCGTGCGAAACTACTATCAGCGTGCCGTCGTAGTTCTGAAGTGCCTGCTTCAGAATATCCTTGGAGCGGATGTCGAGGTGGTTGGTCGGTTCGTCAAGGACAAGCAGATTGTACGGTTGCAACAGAAGTTTTGCCAGCGACAGACGCGAATGTTCGCCACCCGACAGCACCTTCACCTTCTTGTCGATGTCCTCGCCCGAGAAAAGGAATGCGCCGAGAATATCCCTGATTTTTGTGCGGATGTCACCGACAGCAATGCGGTCAAGTGTTTCAAAGACAGTTAATTCTGGGTCAAGGAGTTCGTCTTGGTTCTGTGCAAAGTAACCGATATTTATGTTGTGACCGATTTTCAGTTCGCCCGAATACTCGGTTTCACCGATGATGACTTTCGACAAAGTTGTCTTTCCTTCGCCGTTTCGTCCGACGAAAGCAACCTTTTCGCCACGCTCAATCACAAGGTCAATCTTATCGAGGATAAGGTTGTCGCCATAGCTTTTGCTTAGTTCCTTGGTTTCGACCACAATGTCGCCCGAGCGCGGTGCTGGGGCGAACTTTATGTGCATAGCGGCGTTGTCGAGGTCATCCACTTCGATGATGTCCATCTTCTCGAGCTGCTTTATGCGCGACTGCACCTGATTGGACTTGGTAGCCTTGTAGCGGAAACGCTCGATAAATTCCTCGGTGTCCTTGATTTGCTTCTGCTGGTTTTCGTAGGCTGCAAGTTGCTGTTGCAGGCGTTCCTGCTGCAAAACCTTGAACTTTGAATAAGGAACCTTGTAATCGTATAGTTTTCCGAGGTTTATCTCAATGGTGCGGGTCGTTACATTGTCGAGGAAAGCGCGGTCGTGTGAAATGAGCAGAACTGCTCCCTTGTATGCTTGCAAAAAATCCTCAAGCCACTGAATTGACTCTATATCAAGGTGATTTGTAGGCTCATCGAGAAGAATGAGATCGGGGCTTTGCAGAAGGATTTTTGCAAGTTCCACCCTCATGCGCCAGCCACCGCTGAACTCGGCAATCTTGCGGTTGAAGTCGCTGCGTAGAAAGCCCAAGCCTTTTAGAATCCGTTCTATTTCGGGTTCCATATTGTTCACACCGACGATTTGCAGATGCTCGTTGAGGTGGGCTAGGTTTTCGGCTGCCTTTATGTACGATTCGGAAGTGTAGTCGGTACGAGTTTCGAGTTCAGCAGCAAGGCGGTCGATTTCGCGCTGTATTTCAGCGATATTGTCAAATGCCTTCTTTGTTTCTTCAAGCACAGTGTTTTGTGTTGATGCAAGTGCCATCTGCTGTGGCAGGTAGCCGATTGTTATTCCCGACGGCTTCGACACGCTTCCTTCTGTTGGCGTTACTATTCCGCATATTACTTTCAGCAAGGTGGACTTTCCTGCGCCGTTCTTTCCGACCAAACCTATGCGGTCGCGGCGGTTTATCATAAATCCGATGTTGGAGAATAGCTCAAATCCCCCAAAACGAATGGTTATATTGTCAATCGATAGCATTTCCGAAATTTTGCGCGAAATTAATTGAAAAAGTTGGAATGGGGAATTATTTCACCGCAATCCTTCTTCCCTTCCACTTCGGCCTATAAAATTAAACCAATAATTAAAACAATAACCCCATAGGGGTTTCATTCATTAATTATTAATTTCATAGAAATACAATGTTCATAATACATTATCTATGATGGAACCCTTACAGGGTTGACTCCTCTTGTTTGATGTTTTTATTGATATATAACCCCTACGGGGTTTCAAACTTGACAAAAAACATCCTTGGAATGTCCTCTATTTCACCGTAATCCTTCTTCCTTTCCACTTCGGTCTATAAAACAACGATGCAACGGCTACTGAAACTATGTATAGCGGATGTAAGAGTGTGAGTGGTAGAATTGCCCACCATAGTTTTCCACGGTGGTAAAAATGCAAAACATACACAATAAAATATGTGTCAACGGCATTCTTCATAAACAGCAAGCAGAAGAACACTATAAAATATATCGGACAGATACAGCCTGCAACGAATGAGGCAATAAGTGTCAGTGACATTAGGAAAACGGTTGCGGAAACGAAGATTGCAAACGGATTCTTGTAACCGCCAGCCTTCGATGCCCACCTTACCCTTTGTGCAAAAAATCCTCCAAGTCCTTCGGGAGACTGAGTTTCGACTATACATTTTTCGTTCTGAACAAATCCGACCTTGTATTTGCTGTCGGCATAATGAAGCAGAAAAACATCGTCGCCCGACGAATATTTCTTGTTTAGGTCGGCTTCGGCATAGACTTTTCTTTCGACGGCAAAGTTGGCTCCGTTGCACATAAAAGGCTTGTTCATAAAGAAGCCTGCCGCACCGCTACCCGTGAGCGAAAGAAATTCCAACTGCACTATGCCATTGAAAAAGCCTTTGCCGTTGGAGTAACAAACTGGTCCGCACGCCATTGCGTATTTCTTACCGAGCATTTCCGCGATGATTGTTTCTATGCACTCTCTTTTCAGAATGCAGTCGGCATCGGTGAAATACAATATTTCGCCAGATGACTTTTCGTAGCCTAATTTCAATGCCGCCTTCTTGCCCACAATCTCATCGGATGCATCTATGACCTTAATTCGAGAATCATGATACGATTTTGCAACTGCCAACGAATTGTCTTCGCTGTGGTCGTTTACAAGTATGATTTCCAACTTGCCATACGACTGTGCCAAAAGGCTTTCGACAAGTGCTGGAAGATTTTTCTCCTCGTTGCGAAAAGCCACGATTACGCTTACCAAAGGGGGATTATCGACAGAAATACGTGTTGCTGGTTCATCCTCATCGCGCCAATGATAACAGAATGCCAAAATCAGCAGCGAATATATTATTGTTATTATGGCAAAGGTGATAATCATCTCTAATATTTTACGAATTTACCAACATGATACATTCCCATATAATATATCACAATGGTGTACATCCCATCGGGATATTGCGACACATCAATACTATATGAGGAATCGTTGCTGTTGCCATCGTATAGCACAGTACCAAGCATACTGAATACCTTTATGTTATATTCACCAGCAATAGTTTCGGGAATTTCTACATTTACAAAGTCGCAGGCAGGGTTGGGATAAATATCACTAGGTGTAATCCATTCCGAATTTTTGTGAACAATATCGCAATTTACTGGATTGCATCCACATTCTGGATATAATGAATATACTAAAGTATCATTAAATAAGATACAACTTGTTGGTAATAAATCTGATGGAACCAAATCGCCAAAAATACCATATGATGGACCAAAACCTTCAACACACCTATCGTAATGTTCAAACCTTGCACCAAACGTTCTATAATGTCCATCGGGAATTGTAGCTAAATGTATTATTTTACGCCCTTGATAATAGGTTATGGAATCAACTACATATTTTAAATCATAGCAATATGGTTGAGAATAAACAAAAGTATCTCCGACTTCATGACTCATTGTAAAAACAAGTTGTTCTTCCATGTCATATTCATTATATCTAAACACATCTCCTGTTGCAGTATCCTCTCTAAAATAAAAGTCGCTATAAAAAGGCATCATTGGCATAAAAATTTTTTGATATGATTTTTCATTTATCAGGACAGTATCAGAGCGTAGAGCATATACTGGATCATTTCTGTA
>JAFZRE010000007.1 GCA_017620015.1 Bacteroidales bacterium
CACTACCATGTCATTCCGAAAAGTAGAACGAACAGCAAAAGGAACGTTGCTTGTGAGTTCACTTGTTCGGAATCTGTTTAGTGATAATCCGTTAACAGATTACGGACAGCAGTCTTCACAACGCTCCCCGTTCCGTATCGCATGTTACGACTAGCTTCCGAAATGACAAGCCTTTTATTTACATACCACATAAACACCTGATAATATTACGATTACACTGACAACCCCAATTTTTATCGGACACCAATAGTAAGAAATATACTAGTAGCAAAAAAAGTACATTTTGCAATGAATGTTATAGCATATAGATGCTGAAATAAATTCAGCATGACGTTCTGGATCAGCAAGACATTTAAGGAGCGATATGAAAACCTACTACCCTCTTACAAAATGCGGCATTTTCTCCGGAATCACGATTGAAAGTTCAACCAGACCAGCCACCTTGCCTTCCTTATGCCACGGACTTTGGTAGATAAGTTTCTTCTGACCGTTCTTCAGTATAGTATAGGCATTGGTGCTACCAGTAGCCAACATATTTTTAATCATAGCGGTAGCCCTTTCGCCGTGGCAGTCGTATAGCGACTTGCCTATAAGCGAAGCACCACCACGGGCCTCCCAAGTTGCCGATGCCTTGTCGTTCATATATACTATTATGCCGTCGTTGTCGCAAACAGTTACGGCAAATGGAGTTTCCTTCAAAAAGTCTTCAGTAATTTCCATATTATTCAATGTTTACCTTTAATGTCTGAACCCTGTCGGGACCAACCGACAAATATGAAATTCTCACGCCAGTTTCCTTTGCTATGAACTTCAAGTAATCCTTGAGCGGCTTTGGCAAATCATCTTCGCCCTGACACTTTGAAATATCCTGCTTCCAACCGTCAAACTCAACATAAACAGGCTCTATCTCATCATTCATCTCGAAAGGAACATAATCCACTTCCTTGCCGTTAATCTTGTAAGCCACAGCCACTTTCAACTTGTCGAAGTCGTTAAGCACATCGGCCTTGGTTATGATTATGTCGGTCAAACCGTTGAGCATAACGGCATACTTGAGAGCCACTATGTCGAGCCAACCGCAGCGACGAGCACGGCCTGTGGTTGCTCCAAATTCATTTCCTATCTTGCGTAAAGTTTCGCCAGTAGCATCGAAAAGTTCGGTTGGGAACGGACCGCTGCCGACTCGTGTGCAATATGCCTTTACGATACCGTAAACCCTGCCAATCTTCGACGGAGCTACGCCCAAACCCGAGCATACGCCCGATGCCAAGGTATTTGATGATGTCACAAACGGATAAGAACCATAATCCACATCAAGCATCGAACCCTGTGCACCTTCAGCCAGAATCGACTTGCCTTCGTTCAATGCCTTGTTGACATAAATTTCAGAATCGATGAAATTGAACGACTTAAGGTATTCGATAGCCTCGAACCACAACTTTTCGTATTCCTCGTTGGTTTCGGTGAAGTTGTAGCCTTGCATCACTTTCAAATGATGAGCCTTTGTGGTGTTGTACTTCTGCACGAAGTCAGGCGAAAAAATTTCACCCATACGCAAACCGATGCGGGCTGTGCGGTCAGTATAAGTAGGACCTATGCCCTTCTGCGTCGAACCGATCTTGCTTGCGCCCTTGTATTCCTCGTAAGCCTTGTCGAGCAAACGGTGCGATGGCATTATGAGATGTGCTTTCTTGCTGATTAACAAATTGTTGTGCAAGTCGGCACCAAGTTTCATAGCCGATTCAATCTCTTCACGCAAAATCACTGGGTCAACCACAACGCCACTACCGATGACGTTCATTGCCTTCTGGCGGAAAATTCCCGACGGGATTGTGTGAAGTACGTGCTTTATATTGTTGAATTCCAACGTATGTCCGGCATTCGGACCGCCCTGGAAACGGGCAATAATGTCATACTGCGGCGTAAGCACATCGACAATCTTTCCCTTGCCTTCGTCGCCCCACTGCATACCTAATAAGACATCTACTTTCATTGCTGTTTATTTTCTGTTTTTTAATTCTTTACAATTGCTACATATACCGTAAACGGTCAGGAAGTGCGAAGCCACATCGAAACCATATTTCTGAACAACCTCGGCTTTTACATCCTCCACCTTCGACAGCGACACTTCGTATATCTTTCCACACTGACGGCAAATAAAATGGTCGTGCTTTATATTGTCCATCGTCTTCTCGTAGGTGTTGCCCTTGTCGAACTGATGCCTTACCAAAAGTCCTGCACTGATCAGAATATCAATGTTGTTGTACAAGGTTGCAAGACTGACATGATAGTTCTTGTTCTTCATCGATTCGTACAAGGTCTCGATGTCGAAATGCCCCGAATTGGAGTAAATCTCGTCGAGTATAGCAAAACGCTCAGGAGTTTTCCTCAACGAATTGCTTTCAAGGTAGTTCTTCAATATGTCGCGCGGCGTAAGCCTCTTCTCGTCCATTTTCTAATAGTAAAATTCGTCTCCTCGCTTTGGAATCTGAATATTGCTGTATCCCTTGCTCATAAGGTATTCACGATAGAACTTCTGAGCTTCGTAGTCGCCGTGAACAAGGAAAATGTTGCGCAACTTTTCGGGATTCTGGCACGAAATGAAATCGCCCATCTCGATGTAGTCGCCGTGACCGCTCAACGATTCAATCTTCTCGATATCGGCATTCAGCGGATGCACATTACCGAATATTGAGATTTCGTGCAGACCTTTTTCCTGGATTCTTGCGCCCAAGGTTTCGGGAGCACAGTAACCGACAAGCATTATGGTGTTGCGCGAATCCTCGATGCTGTTTGCAATATGATGCTTTACACGACCAGCTTCCGCCATTCCCGATGCAGAAATAATTATGCAAGGTTTCTTGGTTGAGTTAAGCTCCTTCGATTCATCGGCGCTTTTCACATAGTGCAGAGTATCGAAATAGAACGGATTCGGGTCGTTCTTCATAACTTCAATTATCTGGTCGTTATAGCATTCGTGGTGCATCTTGAATATCTCGGTTGCATTCACCGACAGCGGACTATCAACATAAATGTCAATTTTCGGGAGAATACCCTCCTTGTAGAAGTTGTTGAGCATATACACGATTTCCTGTGTTCGTCCCACGCTGAACGAAGGAATTATAAGCTTTCCTCCCCGCTGCACGCAGGTGTTGTTGATAACGTTATAAAGGTCGAGTTCTGTCTCCCTGTCCTGTTCGTGGATACGGTCGCCGTAAGTTGCCTCGGTAATAAGGATATCGGCCTGCGGGAATGGTACTGGCGGCTTTACGATCCTGTTGTGCGGACGGCCAACATCACCAGTATATGCAATTTTTGTAACCTTGCCGTTCTCTTCGAGAGTAATGTTAACGACAGCGCTACCGAGCATGTGACCGCTATTGGTGAAACGCACTGTTATGCCTTCATCGACCTTGTAGTCCTTGTCGTATGGTACAGCTACAAAAATCTTCATGCACTGCTCGGCATCCATGTGGGTGTAAATCGGGTTAACACGCGGAAGTCCCTGTTTGAAAAGCTTCTTGTTGTACCACTTGATATCGAGTTCCTGGATGAAGCCGGAATCTGGCAACATAATGGAACACAAGTCCTTAGTTGCATCAGTACAAATAACTTTTCCATTGAATCCATTTTTGTAAATATACGGTATAAGTCCAGTATGGTCGATATGAGCGTGCGACACAAGCACATAGTCGATTTCCGACGGTTCGAAGCCCAAATCTCTGTTGGCAGCATCGGTTTCCATACCCTTGCCCTGGAACATTCCGCAGTCGAGAAGAATCTTCTTTCCCGAATCGGTAATTATCATGTGTTTGCTTCCTGTTACTTCGCGAGTAGCACCTATAAATTTTATCTTCATTTTCAATACTTTAACAATAGTCCGACACACATTCCGAGCCGAACAAAACAAGTTTCAAACTTACAGATTTTTTATGGCATTTAGAGTATTACTCTCAAAATTTTATGAACAACGAAAAGCAATAAAGAACACCGCATTTGCAGTATAATTGTTAATTGTTGAAAAACAGCCCTGCACACAAATTTAGATTTTTAAAATACGCCTTGTTAAAAAAAACACGCAAAAAATTTCTTTGTTTTATAAATTGATATACTACTTTTGCACTTCAAATTTAAATGATATTGAAACTATGTTTTTAGAAGGAATTTTGTCAATAGCTGGACAGCCCGGACTATTGAAGCTTGTATCGAGGAAAAACACCAGTGTCATTGTTGAATCGTTAATCACTGGCAAGCGTATGCCGGCATTCTCAACATCACGCATAAGCACACTTGAAGACATTACCGTTTACACATACGACGACGACACTCCACTTAAGGATGTCTTTGTAAACATTTTCAACCAGTACAAAGGTGCCATTACCGACGTAACAGCAAAGTCGGCAAACACCGAACTCGCTGCATTCTTCGAGAAGGTTCTCCCCAACTACGAAAAGGAAAAGGTATATATGTCCGATATCAAGAAAATCGTTTCGTGGTACAACCTGCTTGTCGAGAAGGGAATTATCACCGAAGAATCGATTAAGGCTTACTTGGAAGAAAAGGCAAACGCAGAGAAAGAAGCCGCAGAAGCCGAAGCAAAGGAAGAAAAAGCTGAATAACATAAGGCTAAAATAAACGAGTATGGCAAAGGCAAGTGTCTTTGCCATATTTTTCTAAACCAATCTTAATCAAATGAAAAGCAACGACATAAAAAGGAATGTGCCCATTGCACGACTGATAAAAAACTATATCGACAAGAAAAGTGGCAAAGTCTCCGAATCGCGCAAAGAAATACAATGGAGATTCAAATATCTCGACAGGAAAGACCAAAAGAAAATTATCCTTGCATTCCTTGATTCGGGCAAAACAGACAGGCAATGGGGATACTCAATGGCTCTTGAGTTATGGGACAAGTCGTTCGAACCCAAGATAAAGGAACTCTGGGAACAATTTCACGAAGAAAAATGCTCCTGGATTGCAATACGCCACTTCCCCACCGAATACATTTCCGAGAATATCGAAAAGTTTACTCATAGAAGGAACTACTTCTTTATATGTATGAGAATGGCGGATGATAAAAATTTCGTCATCGAAAAGGACAAACTTTCCCACGCCGAATACCTTGCTGTCGCTTATCACTCAGGAATACGCATTAAGGAAGATGAAGGCAAAGACTTACTATACAGCACAATACACGATGTATGTCTGGATAAAAATAATTTTTCTTTGGATAGGAATGCATACTATGACGATGTCAAAGAAATAACACCTATTCTTTTCCATGATGTCAGTCTTGCTGTGTACTATCTTCAGAAATTAAACTGCCAGCAAACTGTTAACCAGTTTTACAACTGGAATAACCTTGTAACAAAAAACATCTCTGAAAGCCAGGAATTAAAGGATTTGGACAAAGACGATTATTCATATAGATACTTATGCATTAATGTGGCAAAAAAATATGCATACTTAGCACTTGACAATAAGTACAAGAAAACATCCAACCTGATAATCGAAGATGTATTAAAGCCTGAAGGCTGGTATTCTATCGTGCATAAACAAGACCCAACATTGAGAGAAAAAGAACGTATGGCATATAAAAAAGTAAAATCAGATGCTCTGAACGAAATAAAAGACAACAATCCCAACGTTGAGAAGTTGATTTCAAACATAGGACTTGAAATTTTTGAAGATTTTTCAACCTTCCCACCGACTAAAGCATTAGAAGACTTTCCTTTCGACCCAACAGACGTGCCTTTCTAAAATACAAAAAGCGGATTTTCATCCGCTTTTTTTGTATCTACTTTTCGCAATTTCTTTCTAGGTCGGCGACTGCCTTGCACCAGCCGCTGTACTTATCCTTGGCATCCTTCAGTTTCATCGTGGGCGAAAACGTATGTTCAAGTTCTCGTGTCGAAGCCAAGTCCTTCATTGTACACCAGCCAATTGCAAGTGCGGCAAGGTAAGCCGCTCCAAGTGATGTCGATTCCACAATCTTCGGTCTCTGCACATCAATCTGCAGAATGTCGGACTGGAACTGCATAAGGAAATTGTTAACCGAAGCGCCGCCATCCACATTAAGAGCCGTAATTTTGATTCCGGAATCCTTTTCCATGGCATCGAGCACATCCTTGGTCTGGTATGCCATTGCTTCGAGTGCGGCACGGACAATATGCTTATACGTAACTCCGCCGGTTATACCGCTTATGCTGCCACGGACATTCATATTCCAATACGGGGCGCCAAGTCCTGCAAACGCAGGAACGAAGTATACGCCATTGGTATCGCTTACCGACATTGCAATAGATTCGGTTTCGGCCGCGGTCTTGATAAGACCCATCTTGTCGCGCAACCATTTTAATGCTGCACCAGCCACAAACACACTTCCCTCGAGGGCATACGAAACCTTGCCTCCTATTCGCCATGCTATTGTTGTGACAAGTCCGCATTCGCTACGCACTTCCTTGCTGCCGGTATTCATAAGAAGGAAACAACCAGTACCATAGGTGTTCTTTACTGAGCCTTCTTCGTAGCATGCCTGACCGAAAAGTGCAGCCTGCTGGTCGCCAGCGATACCGCAGATTGGAATTTCGGCATCGAAGACAAGCTTGTCGGTAATACCGATTTCGCACGATGAATCGACCACATTCGGAAGCATGCTCAGTGGAATATCAAACTCATCGAGGATATTCTCGTCCCACTCCTGCGTCTTGATATTGAACATCATAGTACGCGAAGCATTTGAGCAGTCGGTGACGTGGCACTTGCCGCTTGTGAGCCTCCAGATAAGCCAAGTGTCGATAGTTCCGAAAAGCAGGTCGCCACGGCGAGCCATCTCGCGTGCATTGGGAACGTTGTCGAGAATCCATTTAAGCTTGGTAGCCGAAAAATACGAATCGACCACAAGACCGGTAACTGCATTTATGTATTTGCCGAAATCCTTTTTCTTGATTTTGGAGCAAAGATCTTCGGTGCGCTTGTCCTGCCAGATTATAGCATTGTATATCGGCTTGCCCGTGTTGCGGTTCCATACAACGGTTGTTTCGCGCTGATTGGTAATACCAATGGCAGCTACATCCGAAAACGAAATGCCACACTTGTTTATGAGCTGGCGTGCTGTAGCTATCTGGTTGCGGTATATTTCGTTGGCATCCTGCTCAACCCAGCCTGGCTTTGGAAAATATTGCGTAGTCTCCTGCTGTTCGATGCCTACAATGTTGAACTTCTTGTCGAACAATATGGCACGCGAACTGGTAGTTCCCTGGTCAAACGATAGAATGTACTTTTTCATCGAATAAAATTTTCTGCAAAATTACAGAAAATATAAATGGTGGAGGAAAGAGATTCGGGCAAAGATTTCAACAATCGGCAGACGATGTTCAGTGAGCGGAGATTATCCAGTTCAGCAAATCGTTGTAGACTTCTTCCCTATTGATTTCGTTGAGAATTTCGTGGCGGGCATTGGGATACAACTTCAACTGGATGTTTGCAATGTGCTGGTCACGATAAAATTCCACAGCATCCTCTACACCGCGTCCGCAATTTCCTACAGGATCCTTTTCGCCCGAAACGAAGAACATCTTCAGGTTCTTGTTTATCATTGCACCCGACGAGCGCTTGTTTATGTAAATCAAACCTTTGAAAAATCCACGGTAGAACGAGTTGGAGAACAATCCGCCGCATAGTTCGTCGGCAATGTACTTCTTCACCTGTGTATCGTCGCGCGAAAGCCACTGGTAAGGAGCATTGTAGCCCTTGTTATAACCGCCGAACGACAATTTGTCAAGCAACTTCGCCTTGGATCGGCAACCCTCGAAAGTGCAGGCGACATTGGCAATGAACTTGCCGAAACGCAGCACTGCAGTCGGATTTGTGCCTGTACCACTGATTATTACGCCCGAAATTTCGGTGCTATACCTTGTTATGAATGTACGAGCCAAAAACGAACCCATGCTATGTCCCAGCACATAATACGGAAGACCAGGATTTTCAGTCGATGCAACATCTTTCAGCAGCTTAAGGTCGCCTATTATACGCCACCACTCGTCGCGATGCGGCCACACGCCATAGTCTTTCATGCTGGTTATGGTTTTCCCATGTCCGCGATGGTCGCTCACATAGACAGCAATTCCATTGTCGGTCAAAAACTTAGCAAAATCGGCATAGCGGGCCGAATGTTCCGCCATTCCATGAAATATCTGCAATATTGCCTTAGGTTCGCCATCCGGCAAAAACCTGCGGTAAAATATTTTTGCGCCATCCGACGATTTGAATGCATGTTCTGTAAATCTCATATCTCAAAATCATTAACAAGGTGGCACAAAGATAATTAAAGTTTTTAAACCGACAAGCAAATCCTAAAAAAAATCACAAATTATAGTAAAAAAGTCAATCCGAAAGCCACAACGTAAACCGCATCGAGCAACACAAACCGGAACAGACATTTGTTGTACTTCTTGCCTTCGGCCTTTACCAGCAGCACATACAGAAGCACTGCAGGAACCAACAAAACCAACAGCCACAACGTTCCGAAGCCAAGCACAGCAAATGCCACCGAAGCCAGAAGTATCAGCGCAACACCGACCAAGGCTGCTATCTTTCCGAAACGCACAGGGAAAGTCCGCTTGCCAACAGCACGGTCATCTTCGATATCGCGTATATTGTTGGATGCCAGCACACAAACCGCAATGCAACCGCAGGCGCAACCTGCATAAAACGCAGCAGGCGAAAACTCGTGGCACTGCAAGAAAACAGTTCCTGCCGAAGCTACTGGTCCATAGAACAAAAAGCAAATGATGTCGGCAATGCCAAGATAAGCCAACGAAAAGCGCGTCGCAGTGTAAAGCCAGGCAAAAAGAACCGACAGCACACCTACGAGCAGAATTACCCAGCCGCCTACCCACACTAGGTAAGCACCAAGCAGCAATGCCACCGACAAGGCAATTATGCAGGCTGTTCGCATCTGCTTTTCGTTTACAATTCCTTCGGCAAGAGGACGTTGCGGACCAGAACGGCCAGCCTTGTCGCAACCACGGACAAAATCGTAGTAGTCGTTCACAAGATTTGAAAACACCTGCAAGGACATGGCGCACAACAAGGTAACCACAGCCGTAGGAATATCGAGAACTTGTCCGAACGCCAGCAGGCCAGCAATTACCGGACTAGCCGACACAAACAGCGAATAAGGGCGACAAACGCCAAACCAAAGCTTTATCTTTTGCATCCTTTGTATAATGTTGAAATTCCAAATGTTTGACTCTTATAACTTGTATCACAGAAGCCGTTCCTTTCGAGAATGGCAACGAAATCGCTTCCCTTGGCGAAACTCTTCACACTTTGCATGAAATACACGAAGGCTTCGCCATTGTCGGTAAGACGTTTCCCAATGCGCGGAACAATGCGCGTGAAATAAAAATCGTAGAAGAAGCGCACAAAATTGTTTGTAGGATAGGTAAACTCGAGAATGCGCAGTTGTCCGCTAGGTTTCAGCACACGGAAGATTTCGGCAAGACTCCGATCCAGTTCGGCGAAATTGCGCACACCGTAGCCACAGGTGACGGCATCGAAAGTATTGTCCTCGAAAGGCAAATGCGCACAATCGGCAACAAGCAGTTCTATTTTGTCCGACATACCTTTTCGGCGCACTTTCTCGCGGGCGACATCGAGCATTCCTTCGGAAATATCGACACCAATTACCTTTTGTGATTTTCCTCGTCTGATAGTTTCGATGCACAGATCGGCAGTACCGGCAGCCACATCAAGCACAAGTTGGCAGTCAGGCAACGAACGCACAGCACGTCGACGCCAGCAACGGTCGATTCCCATTGATGCCGTATGATTGAACCGATCGTAACGATTTGAAATGCTGTCGAATAATGAACCGATGTTTTCCATAGTGCTTAACTTCGTGGATGATGCATAAGAATTTCCTCGAGCAAGGTCTGTCTGTTGATGTGAGTGTAGATCTCGGTCGTCGTAATCGACTCGTGTCCAAGCATTTCCTGAACAACCCTAAGGTCGGCGCCACGCTCAATGAGATGTGTTGCAAACGAATGACGGAAAGTGTGCGGAGAAACATTCTTTTCTATTCCAGCCGCCTTGCAAGTCTGCTTTATGATAGTAAAAATCATTGCACGGGTAAGTTTTTTGCCGTTGCGGTTGAGGAAAAGAATGTCGCCACTGCCCTTCTGCGGCACAATGTGGTTGCGGAACGACTTCATATAGTTGTCAATTTCCTGCATTGCCTTGTGACCAATTGGTACCAATCGCTGCTTATCGCCTTTGCCGACTACACGGATAAATTCCTCGCTGAAAAACAAGTCAGACAACCGCAAGCCAACAAGTTCCGACACTCGCAAACCACATCCGTAAAGAACTTCGATTATAGCCCTATTGCGATGTCCAAGTTCATTGCTGACATCAATGGCACTTATTATCGATTCAATCTCCTCAACAGTAAGCACTGTCGGCAAATGGCGGGCAAGTTTCGGTGTCTCAATAAGTTCTGTCGGATCATCATCAATCTGGTCGTCAACGAGCAGGAACTTGTACAGCGACTTTATTGCAGAAATTGCATGCGACTGCGAAGTTGCAGCAATGTCCTGCGATGCAATGTAACGTATGTATTCGCGAAGCATATCGGTATCAACCTCGGTGAAATTGCCCGAAAAACCGATTTTTTTAAGGTATAAGTCGAATTTATGCAACTCCTGCATATACGACACATGCGTATTCTCAGAAAGAGAGCGTTCCAGCATTATGTACGATTCATATTCCTTGAGTGTTGTTTCGCGCAGTTCCATTTTTATACCTTGCTTCGCAGTTTTTTATTACTTTTGCAAAAATAATAAAAAACGATGAAACTGCTTATCATAAACGGTCCTAACCTTGGAAACATAGGTCGTCGCGAACCGGAAATTTACGGACACGAGGATTTTGAATCATACCTTGAATCGTTGAAGAAAGAATTGTCCGAACACGAAATACATTATTTCCAGTCGCATCACGAGGGCGAGATTGTAGAAAAGCTACATTCTGCCGAAGAAGAAAATTACGACGGTATAATCCTCAATGCAGGTGCATATTCGCATAGTTCCTACGCCATCCGCGATGCTGTCGCAGCAATAAGCCTGCCCGTAGTTATGGTACATATTTCCAATGTTTATGCACGCGAGAATTTCCGTCACGAAAATGTGATTGCAGCGAATTGCAAAGGTGTGGTAACAGGGTTCGGATTAAGGTCGTATGAATTGGCGGTGATGAGCTTTTCCGCCCGCTGAGCGTAGCCGAAGCGAAGGTAACGTTATTTCATACATTAAAAACCGACCCTTCGACTACGCTCAGGGAGCGGATTTTTTCTTCACATTACTATTTCACCCAACCGAAAAAAGCATTACCTTTGCAAACACATTTGGCCCCTTAGTTTAATGGATAAAATTTGGGATTCCGGTTCCTACGATAGGCGTTCGATTCGCCTAGGGGTCACAAAAACTGGGTTGTCATTCTGAACTTGTTTCAGAATCTTAACCCAGTTTTTTCATAAAAAAAAGGCCGCGACCTAAACCGCGACCTAAAATACATTATGAAAACAAATCTATTCCTTTACAAGCTTCTTCATTGCCGAACCGTTTTCGGTTTCAACTGAGAAGAAGTAAACGCCAGCTTCAAGATTTGAAATATCAATTGTGCTTTCGTTAGCAACCGACATCATCATACGGCCAGTTACATCATAAACAACAACCTTGTTCAAGCCTTCTGCTTCAATGTTTACAATACCAGTTGTCGGGTTCGGGAAGATATTGATATCATTAGCGAAAGCGCCTTCAATTGAAGAAGGATCTTCATGGTTGGCTTCGATTCTCAAATCATCAATAATTAGATAATACTGGTAATTAGTATTATAATTTATCATTAAATACTTAGCATCAGCAGGAATTACACCATTGTAGGTTGTCCAGCTTGTTGAATTAGCAGTAATCATAGAACCAATTGTTTGGAAACTTGATGTCTGAGTATCTGTAGTAGAATACTTAACATAGAATTTTTCTCCGGTACTATTACTTGACGATTTCTTATATTTGAATGACAAATCCAAATCGCCTACATGGTGAAGTTCTGGAGAAATCATATACTGGTTGTAGTTACTTGCACTATAATAACTATTGAATACAGCACCATGCATACCATCTGAATATTCAAGAATACCAAGTTCTTCTTCATTAGCAGTGTTCATACTTATAAAATCCCAGCAGCCCTGACCATGTTCGAAGTCTTCTACAAATGGGAACTCAGTAATTCCAGCTTCGCAATTGAAAACATCAACAGTAACATTAACGGTTTCTGAACCATACTCGTTAGTAACAGTCAATGAAACATTATGAGGACCTTCGGTATCCCACACAACATTTACGTTAGCAGTAGTTGCTGTTGCAGGAGTACCGCCTTCAAATGTCCAAGCGTATGTTACATCAGCAACACTTACAACTGACGATTTAATACGAGCCGACTGATTCAACTTTACAACGTCAGGCAGAAGAATTTCAACCATGGGAGCAGAAGTTGCAGACGGACAACTAGATGTTGCAAAATTGTAATATGCCTGGGCAGAATTACTTAGAACACCGTACGTTTGATAAACAAATCCCGATGGGCAGAACAGATATACTCTTGGAACATATCCATCATAAATAGAAACATTATATACGAGGTTTGTTGTAGCATCGATAATTGGAATAGGATTTGTTCCACCATTTGTAAAGTCGCCAGCAGATTGTGTTGCTGCAGTACTTCCTGCATTAGTTCCTGAAATCTGTGCTGCAGTATTGGATGTTTCTCCTTCTACATATAACACTACGAATTCGTTGGTTCCGCCCTGACCGTATGTATTATAGAGGCTCTCTAAGGTTCCTGTTCGATGGAAACTATAGCACGGACTACACCATGCGCAGAAAAAGTCAATCACAACATATTTTCCCTGATCCAAATAGTCTTGAATGTTGTGGGAAACACCATCCATGTCGGTTGCTGTAAAATTAGTAAATGTACCCCATTCCGAAGCTCCACGAGTACCACGCTCCATCCTTGCATTTTCATCCACGCACAGGATTTCGTTCTTAGCTACACCTTGTGCAAACATTACGCTTGCAATAAGTACAGACACAACAAAAAGTAAAATTTTCTTCATATAATATATGCCCAGTTATATGCCATCGGACCCTTCGGCTTTTAATTAGTCAAAATTTGCGATGCCAAATTTAATTATAATTTTTATGCTACAAAGCATTTTTTGTCTTTTTTTATCACAAATTCTTCAATGCAGCACAAATAGCCTTGCTCAACTGGTCGGGACAGGAAGTATCCTTATATCCGCAACGGATTCCGCCAAGCTTTGCAATCACCTCATTTGCATCCATTCCTTCAACCAACTTGCCAATTCCCTGCAAATTGCCGTGGCAACCGCCATAAAACTGCACATTGTGCAATTTCCCATCAACAATCTCAAACTCAATCATTTCGGAACAAGTTCCCTGCGTACGGTACTGATATTTCATACACCTATATATTATATTAGTTAAATCTTATTGCAATACTCAACAATCTCATCAATGTTCTGGTCGTTCATACAGCGGAAATGCTTGCGCGGACACTTCTCGTAACCCAGCTTGGAACACGGACGGCACTTCAAATCCATGACTTCAAATATCTTGGACTTCTCCCCTGCCATATACGGTGTCATACCGAACTGAGGAATGGTGTTGCCCCATATCGAAACAATGTCCTTCTTGAAAGCCGCCGCAATATGCATAAGTCCAGTGTCGTGCGTAATAACATACTTCGCCTGCCTTACCACCGAAGCCGACTGCGAGAGTGAAAACATACCGCATAAATTTATGCAATTTTCATTTCCAGAACAGATGTATTCGGCAGCTTCAACATCCGAACTTCCACCAAGAAGCACAACTCGAGCATTCAACCTACCACAAATCTGCGAAATAAGTTCCTTTGGCATCCGCTTAGTTGCGTGCTGACCGCCGATTGCGTATGCAACATAGGTATTTGCATCCAAGCCAAAAGCCGACTTTGTATCAACTTCCTCATTTTCTGGAATAAAATAGTCAAGCCCCTTGCCATCGTTGTGAACATCGAAAAGACGGGTGGCTGTCAGATACCTGTCAACAATATGTATGTCGGGTAATTTGTTGATTTTCAAGAAAGACGTCGCAAGCCATTTTTGCCAATTGAGTTTTGGAAACGAAAAATCCAGAATTTTCAACTTGTTGATTATGCGCTTGGAACGAAGGTTTTTCTGCAAGTCGATTACATAGTCGAAAGGGATTTCGCGCAGTTCGTCAATGGTTTCTGCATAAGTATTCTTCAACGTGTGAACATCATCGATGTATGGATTTGGCTCCAATATTCCCGCATTTGCAGGCTTAGTGAGAAAATGTATCTCGGCATTTTCGACCTGCTGTTTCAAACACCTTACAACTGGCGTAGTAAGCACAATGTCGCCAATGCTGCTGAAACGAATAACAAGATAACGGACTATGTATTTTTCTTCTTCCATTGCAAAAAATATTTACACGCAAAAGTAAAGATTATTTACGATTTACGAAGTACGATTTACGATTTGATGATTCAAGGATTTGATGATTCGAAGATATTAACAACAAATACATCCGATGTTAAAAAATATTGTGTTACGGAAAACAGAAAATGCCAATAATAAGCATAATTTTGCAACAATAAATTAATACGACTATGTTAGAAATTACAGAACAGAACTACGAAGAAGTTATTGGCAAGACCAATTTGCCAGTAGTATTGGATTTCGGTGCAACCTGGTGTGGACCTTGCCAGGTTATTAAACCATATATTGAAAAGATGGGCAACACCTACGAAGGTAAAGCAATCGTTGCAAAAGTCGACATTGACGAAGCTGGCGACCTGCCAATGAAGTTTGGTATCAGAAACGTGCCAACTGTTATTTACCTGAAAGACGGAAAGGTTGTTGACCGCGTTGTCGGTGCAGTTCCAGAATCACAGTTAATAGAAAAACTCGAAGCTATATTATAGTCCGAAAATGACAATAAATGAAATTCAAGACGGAATAATCGAAGATTTTTCCGTCTTTGAGGATTGGATGGACAAGTACGCCTACCTCATCGAACTGGGTGGCGAACTTCCTGCATTCGACGAGGCGCACCGCACCGACAGCAACCTTATCAAAGGCTGCCAGTCGAAAGTGTGGTTCAACGCCGAGTTCGTCGATGGTAAGATTGTTTTTACAGCCGACAGTGACGCCATCATTACCAAAGGCATTGCTTCGTTGCTGATAAAGGTGATGTCGAACCAGACACCCGAGGACATACTAAATGCCGACCTTTACTTCATCGAGAAGATAGGTCTTACCCAGCACTTGTCCCCTACCCGCTCAAACGGACTGCTGTCGATGGTAAAACAGATAAAGATATACGCTTTGGCATACTCAAAAAAGTAAGCAGATGAAGACACGACTCGAATTGCAACAGGACATAATCGCAGCTTTGCGAACAGTAAAGGACCCCGAAATAAACATTAACATTTACGAACTCGGACTTGTCTATCGCATCGACATCAGCGACAACAACGACGTTGAAATAGACATGACAATGACCGCTCCCAACTGCCCAATGGCCGAAGACCTTGTAATGTGGGCACGCGATGCAGTAAAAAACATCGAAGGCGTAAAGTCGGTAAACATAAACCTTGTTTTCGACCCGCCTTGGTCAACCGAAATGCTTAGCGAAGAAGCAAAACTGGAATTGAATATGTTTTAAAAAAATAAGGCGACTTTCTAGTCGCCTTTATTTTTTGTTGATGTTCGCACATAGACAAAATCACTCCTTTTTTAGTCATCCTGAATTTATTTCAGGATCTGAAAAAAGGAGTGGGTCTCTGTAGCAGATGCTGAAACATGTTCAGCATGACAACCTACGTTTCTTTTGTGAACACTACTGTTTTACTTATCCAAGTATTACCGCTAGGAATTCCACATCCTCATCGGTCTTGTTTGTTATGCTATGACGGTTGCCGTTTCCAGTAAACAATGCATCGCCAGCATGCAGGATTTCGGTCTTGTCGTTGTCGGTAACAACGGCTTCGCCCTTCAAGATATAATACAATTCAGCATCCTCGACATGTGGGTGTTCGCCAATGCTACTTCCCGACGGAAGAACAATACGGGCAACCATACGTCCCTTGCCGCACATCTCGTTAGCATTCACCATCATATTCTTGAAAATATGGCCGTTGCCACCCTGTGCTTTTTCAACATCAATAACTTCGGATTCTTCTTTCCTGCGTATCATATTAGTAATACAGATTTATTGTTTTCAAACGTAAATACTTGTTAATCGAAAGCAATGTCGCAAATACGCACAGCAACACTCCAATCCCAGCAACAGCCACAAACAGCAATGCAATAATCCACGGGTCGATTGAACCCATAATGTTTTCAAGCTGAGAGTTTGCAAAGTAAATAATTCCGTAAAGCAAGGCAATTGCAATTATGGAACTTACAAGTCCCTGCAATGCTCCCGATGCAATAAACGGACGGCGAATAAAGCCTTTCTTTGCTCCGACAAGCTTCATTGTATTGATGATAAATCTCTTTGAATATATCTGCAAACGAATGGTATTATTGAGCAGAGCAAACGAAATAAGGAAGAACAACGCACTTAATGCCAACAAGATAATGCTTACCTTCTTGATATTATCGTGAATAAGGTTTACAAGATTCTGCTGATACGAAACCTCGTTTACTATATTTGACTTCGACAGGAAGAAGCCCTCAAGCTTTGCTATGCTGTCGGGACTTGCATAATCGGAGTTCAAATAGACATTTATCGTCGGTGACAAAGGATTGTATCCCAATGTCTCTATAAAGTTCTCACCCAGTTCTTCTTGCAGTTGCTTTGCAGCATCGTCCTTGGTTATATACTCGGTTGACTTGATAAATTCGTGTGTATCCAACGACTTCTGGAACTGCTTGATGTCTGGTTCGGAAACATCATCGTTTATAATAAGCGAGAAGCACAAGTTCTCCTTCACATATTCGGACATCTGCTTAGCATTGAGCATAAGCAATCCGACAATTCCAAGCAGCAACAAAACAAGCGAGATGCTTACTACCGAAGTAAAGTAAGCACCTCTGATTCTGTTCTTAATATTAGATTTCTTCATTACCTATTTATTATAAGCTTGCTGACACTTGCCTTTCCATCGGTATATATTACCCTTACGAAATATGTAGCGTCAACCATTCCTGCAACATTGAGTGTAAGCGATTCGTCGGCAACCTGTCTGCTAACAACCAACCTTCCTACCATATCATAAACCTGTACTTCGCTGATCTCAGCGTTTTCAGAAACAATGTTTACATAGTCGCTTGCTGGATTAGGATATATATTGAGTACCGGCATAGATTCCATATTAACATAACCGCCTTCGAGGAAGTTGACACTTATTGTATCAGCTGCATAGCAGTTACCCGAAGAAACTCTTACCCAGAAAGTATAAATGCCAGCACTTAAAGTAGTATCCACAGTTAAAGTCGGGCCAGTAAAGCCTGTATTCCAAAGGAATGAATCATAAATGTCAGGATTTGGAACAGCAATTTCAACTATTGAATGTTCAGCAGCTGTTATGTCATCGCCCAAGTCGACAACAAGTTCTTCACCTATTGTAACTTCAACACCTGCCGAAGTTGTACAACCATAACCATCGCCATCGACAGTAACCATATAGTAACCATTCATGCCGACAGTAATTGAACTTGTCATTTCTGTTGTACTCCACATATATTCGGTAGCACCAGCACCAGCATCGAGTACGAACTCGCCACAAGTAACAATCGGTGTAGTATCGAATGCAATTTCAAAATAATCGTGGTATGTAACAACTACGGTATCGCGTGCCACACAGTTTCCGTGAGCAGAATCAGAAACTTCGAGGATATATGTTCCGCCGAGTGTAACTGTCAACGTTGGCTGATAGCCGTAAGTACCGAAGTTCCACGAATAGTGTCCATATTCTTCCTGACCTTGCGGTTCAAGTAAAACAGACTCACCACGGCAAGCATGAATGTCACGTCCAAGAGTCATATCAGGAGCATTGTTTACTGTAAGTGTTGCATCATTTGTACGAGCCTCATCACAAGCATTCGAAGCTATGCAATAGAAAACGCCATTGTTATTTCTGGTTACGTGATCAATGTGCAAGTTTGGAGTTGTCTGACCATCCAAAGCATTACCATTGTTGTACCACTGATAATGAACACCGTCTCCAGTTGCTGCCATTGCAAGTTCATATTCAGCGCCTTCGCACAATGCCATTATTGCAGGCTGAGGTTGCATTGAAATAGCAGGAGTAGTTCCTACGGTAACAGTAACAGTATCGGAATAAGCAGTCGGACAATCGAATTCAGACTCAACCTTGCAATAGTAAGTTCCACCATATTGAGCAGCAACTGTTGGTGCAGTATATGTCGGGCTATTGTTACCTAAATATTCACCGTTGCGATACCATGCATATCTAAGTCCATCGCCTTCGGCGGTAAGAGAAAGGCTAAGTGTACCACCCGTACATACATCAAGGTCATGAGGCTGCATAGTAATTGTCGGCGACAATGTAACAGTAAGCAAAACAGAAGCGAGTTCATCTGTACCACAAGCGTTTGTAATATCGCAAACATAGCGTCCAGCCTCATCGTCGGTCATATTGCTGAAATGCAAATAAGGTTCAGTAGAAACAATTTCAGCTTCGCCTTGCTTATGCCAAGCAAAAGTTATTCCCTGTTCCAAGAAATCATCTTCATCAAGAAGAGTCGATCCCTGATATACGCGGTCTGCAATAGTTATTATAGTATCGACGCCAGAGCAAAGCGAAATACCAGATGGCAAAGCAGGATAAACAGTAATATGCTGGTTTACCATAAGAAATACAGTGTCGGTTCTAGCAGTACCGCACTCGTTTGATGCCAAACAATAATAATAGCGTTCGTGTTCCTCGGCAGCAGGATTAACGACCAACGTGCTATTAGTATGACCAGTTACATTCTGAGTTGAAATATCAGTATAATCGAGACCTTCGCCATTGCTGTTCTGCCAAATCAGAGTCATAGGCTCCACTCCTGTAATCTTGGCATACAACTGAGCCATTTCACCCTCGCACACAGATACATCAACTGGCTGAGATTCGACTGTCGGTGGCATTTTAACCACTACTTGTGCGCTATTGCCACGAACAGTTCCGCATCCGTTTGTAAACTCGCAGTAATATTCTCCCATATGAGCCGAATCCATTGCAAATGATATTGTATTGGTTATACCACCCTCAACAGGATTACCATCAAGGAACCAGCGGTAAACGATTGTATCGGTAGGATAATTGGTTGTTGCATCGGCATAAAGCGTTACTTCTGTACCTGCGCAAACAGTTGTTGGCTCTGGATTTCCAACAATGTTCGGCACTTCGCTTATGATTGTACCGACATTTATTGAAGTCACAGTTGCACAAACATTTGAAACCTGCACATTGAAGGTATTTGAATAGAATTCAGGATCGTGCGATGCATTTTCAATCAAAAGAGCACTGGTTGTTGCCGAAGTATTCGTTGATGGATAAGGAGCATTGTTGTAATACCACTGATATTGCAAATCGGTTCCAGTTGCCTCAACCCTAAACGTAAGGTTGTCGCCACCGCAGAGAGCTGCACTACGCGGTTGGGTTGTGATACGAGGCAATTCTACAACCGAAATCTCAAATGGTCCATAAACTCTATCACCGCAGGCATTACTTGCCACGAAACGATATATACCAGCATCTTCAAGCGAAGCCGAAACCACCTGGTAGGAGTTTCCGTGCGAAATAGCCTCATCACCAAAATACCAGTTTCTAATATTAAATCCAGTTACACCAGATGCAACCAACTTGAGAGTATCCCCCTCACATACATAGTTTGGAGCCGATACACTTTCAATAGAAGGAATTGCAGTTGCTACATCAACATGTATCTTTTCTGAATTTCTGTAAAAAGTAGGGTCGTCCGTATCATAATAAATTCGACAATAGTAATAACCAGCATTTCCAACCGTTGTTGCAGCCGAAACATCTGCCAAATTAAGAATACTTGTGGCTGCTTCAGGAACTTGTACCCAAGAGTCATCAAGCACACTAACCAAGCTCTGGTTATAATACCATTGATAAGTGAAAGTTGTCAGTTCTCCTGTAGGGTCAGTAACAAATACTTTCAAGGTGGCGTCATCGCCCACGCACAAACGAGCCTCACGTTCGCTTGTTGTAATTACAAGGTCCAATGGACCTGCAATAGTAACAGTCGCTGTAAAAAGCAAAACAGCAACCATCAAAAACTTAATAAACTTACCTGCCATATTACAATCAATTTAATTTCACAAAGTTAAGAAAAATATAATCACTATTCAAAATTTTAACATATTAAATATCAGGTTCTGCACTTCCCATCCTTACAATTTCTGGCTCAGCACCCGTACAGTCGATTACAGTCGATGCAATCAATCCGCCAGGTCCACCGTCAATCACTGCATCTACCCTATTCTTATAGTCTTCGTAAATGAGTTCGGGGTCGGTAGGATACTCCATAATTTCATCTTCTATACGCAACGATGTAGTAAGGATTGGATTTCCAAGCAACCTGACAATTTCGGTTATTATTTTGTTGGCCGGAACGCGAATACCGACAGTTTTCCTGTTCTGCTTCAAGATTTTAGGCACATTATTGTTTGCCTCAAGAATAAAGGTAAAAGGCCCTGGTAGATTGCGCTTCATCATTTTGAATATGGAATTGTCGATAGGCTTGGTGTAGTCGGAAAGATGGCTCAAGTTCTCACAGATGAACGAAAAATTGGATTTTTCGACCTTTATACCCTTGAGCTGAGCCACACGCTCCACAGCCTTGGGCTTGGTAATGTCACACCCCATACCATAAACTGTATCGGTAGGATAAATTATCACCCCACCCTTTTGCAAAATCTCGACAGCCTGCCTTACTGTTCGTTCGGCAGGGTTGTCGGGATGTATCTTTATAAGAACTGACATCTACTTGTTCAGTTTGTGATAGTCTTCGAGGAACTTCTGCAGACCAGCATCTGTAAGCGGGTGCTTCAAAAGTCCAAGTATTGCGTTGAGCGGACAAGTTGCTACGTCAGCTCCCATCTGCATACTGCCAATAATATGCATAGTGTGTCGAATCGAAGCAGCAAGAACCTGAGTCTTGAAGCCATAACGCTGGTACATATCAACAATGTCGCCTATAAGCTGCAAACCGTCAGTGCAGTTGTCGTCCAGACGACCGATAAACGGTGAAACGTATGTTGCGCCAGCCTTTGCTGCCAACAATGCCTGACCCACGCTGAACACCAAAGTGCAGTTTGTACGGATTCCCTTCGACGAGAAATACTTTATAGCCTTGATTCCGTCCTTGATAATCGGAACCTTTACTACTATCTGCGGATGCAAAGCAGCCAGTTCTTCGCCTTCGCGGATTATACCTTCGTAATCGGTGCTAATAACCTCAGCACTAACATCGCCATCCACGATTTCACATATCTTAAGATAGTGATTCATAATATTTTCCTTACCGGCAATACCTTCCTTCGCCATCAGCGACGGATTAGTAGTTACACCATCGAGAACGCCCAATGCCTGAGCTTCCTTTATCTGTTCAAGATTTGCAGTATCAATAAAAAACTTCATCTGTAATTTAATTTATTTATTGCGACAAAATTACATTTTTTTTAAGTTTTGACAACATCATTTTTAAATAAAGGGAAATGATTTTTCAACAGAAAAAGAACAGGGCTATCTACATTTTCCAAAGCAAAAGCACAAAAAAAATGTGAAATGGTACGGAAATTTGTTGTAATTTTGCGCCCACATTTTTTAGACGATGGAAGACATTAGGAACATAGCAATCATTGCACACGTTGACCACGGCAAAACCACATTGGTTGACAGGATTTTATATCAGGGAAAACTATTTAGGGACAATCAGAAAGTCGGAGAACTGATACTAGACAGCAACGAACTCGAACGCGAACGAGGCATCACTATCTTATCCAAAAATGTTTCCGTTAGATACAAAGGTGTAAAAATAAACATCATCGACACTCCTGGGCACTCCGACTTTGGTGGTGAAGTGGAACGCGTACTGAATATGGCAGATGGCGTGCTTCTTATCGTTGACGCATTCGAAGGACCTATGCCACAAACACGTTTCGTACTGCAAAAGGCATTGGAACTCAAACTGAAACCGATAGTCGTTGTAAACAAGGTCGACAAGCCGAACTGCAACCCGGAAGAAACAGTTGAAAAGGTTTTCGAACTGATGTGCAGCCTCGATGCCGACGACGACCAACTCGACTTTCCTGTTGTATATGGTTCGGCAAAGCAGGGCTGGATGGGTCCCGACTTCAAGACTCCAACCAACGATGTTTCTCATCTTCTTGATGTTATTCTTGATACCATAAAGCCACAGCAATATCCAGAAGGTTCGCTGCAGATGCGCATCACTAGCCTCGACTATTCGTCATATACAGGACGTATTGCTATCGGCAAGGTAACACGCGGAAGCATTAAGGCCGGCGATGTGGTTTCGGTTGCAAAAAGCGACGGTTCAATTATAAAGTCAACAATAAAGGAACTTTACCGCTTCGAAGGTCTTGCCAAGGAAAAGACAAAGGAACCAGTATATGCTGGCGAAATTTGCGCATTGCTCGGACTTGAGTCGTTCGACATCGGCGACACCGTATGCGACAACCTAGAACCAGAGCCTCTTAGCACAATCAAGGTTGACGAACCTACAATGAGTATGCTTTTCGCAAGCAACGACTCACCATTCTTCGGTCGCGAAGGAAAATATGTAACCTCTCGCCAATTGCGCGAACGTCTGTACAAGGAAACCGAAAAGAACCTCGCCCTGCGCGTTGAAGACACTGACTCGGCAGACAAGTTCACAGTTTACGGACGAGGCATTTTGCACTTATCAATATTGGTAGAAACCATGCGCCGCGAAGGATTCGAACTGCAGCTCGGTCAGCCTCGTGTTATTATCAAGGAAATAAACGGTCAGAAATGCGAGCCTGTTGAAGAACTTTCTATTCAGGTTCCAGATGACTTCGCAGGTAAAGTAATCGAAATTGTAACCCAGCGCAAGGGCGAAATCGTAAACATCGAAAGCCGTAACGACCGCAGCAATCTTGATTTCCGCATTCCTTCGCGCGGACTTATCGGTATGAGAAACGTACTTCTCACCGCCACAGAAGGCGAAGCCGTAATGTCGCACCGCTTCGATGCTTTCGAACCTTGGAAGGGGGAACTCGGCATTCGTCGTAACGGTTCTCTCATTGCTATCGAAACAGGTCAAGCTATCCCCTACTCAATCGACAAGCTTCAGGACAGAGGTAAATTCTTCATCTACCCTGGCGAAGAAGTTTACGAAGGTCAGATTATTGGTGAAAACACACGCTACAATGACATCGGCGTAAACGTTACAAAGACAAAGAAACTGTCAAATGTTCGTGCTGCCGGTTCCGACGAAAAGGTCCAGATTGCACCTCCAGTGCGTTTCTCTCTTGAAGAAGCCATGGAATATATTGCCGAGGATGAGATGATTGAAATCACACCAAAGTCGATGCGACTGAGAAAGATTATCCTTAACCAACTCGAACGCAAACGTGCCGCAAGGGAAAAGGGAATCGAAGAAGAATAACAAATCACAAGAAAAATCAAAAGTGGTCATACGGCCACTTTTTTTTACCTATTATTTAGAAAAACAAAAGGCGGACTTTTTAATAATCCGCCTTTTTATGAAATGAGAGTAGAGTATTTCTTAGTAGAGTATCGTAACCGTTCCTTCGTACGGTTCCTCATCGTTGAACAAATCGATTACATACATATATGTACCTGCCGGCACGAAATGTCCACGATAACTACCATCCCAAGGCTCAGTGTATCCCTTCGATGTAAACATCAACTGACCCCAACGGTTGAATATATATACCTCGGCGGCTGGGAACATTTCAATGTTTTCAATTAACCAGGTATCGTTGACACCATCGCCGTTAGGTGTAAACACATTAGGAATGCGCAAACAAGGAACATCAACATCGGTAAGTGTTATGGTAATTTCTTCCGACTTACATTCATTAGCATCAATTACACCAACTACATAATCACCAGCTGGAATATTCTGCATGATTGAAACATCGGCCTTGCTTGTGTTCCAGTAGTACAGATAAGGTCCGGTACCACCATTAACCCTTATTTCGATGCTACCAGTACGGCTGCTACGGCAGAACGGATTTTCATAAACAGTTTCTACATGCAAAGCTTCTGGCTGACCTAACAATGTCGGCTTATTTGCTTCACAACCATTATTATCAACAACCCTTACCATATAGTAGCCAGCAATCATATTGTTGAATACATTATTAAGAGTCGGAGTAGCCAGTTCGTCAATAGAATAACTATACGGTTCGACACCACCGGAAACATTTACTTCAATCCTACCATTCTTGTCTCCGTTACATTTAATTTCATTTGTAACAGTTTCGACAACCAATGCCGCAGGAGCCTCAAGAACTACGCTCTTGACTGCCGAACAACCTACTGCATCGGTAATAGTGAGCGAATATGTACCCATTCCAAGATTGTCGAGTTCAGTTTCATTTGAAGATGTATTCCAAGCATATGTGTAAGGAGCTACACCGCCAAATGCAGTAGCGATAATCTTACCATCCTGAGAATCGTGACATAACGGAGTTTCAATATATGTCTGGAGATTCATTTCTGGCGGTGAAACAAGGTTTGCTCCGGCCTGACCTGTACATCCCCAAGCATCAGTTACTGTCACCATATACGAACCAGCAAATAGGTTGTATATTTCAGGAGATGCATTGCCAGTACTCCAAGTGTAGAACAATGGTTCTGCAGCATTTGGACATTCAGCAGCAATAATACCATCGTTAGCACCATGACAGCTTATCTGCTGAGTCACATGAGCGTTGACGGAAAGAATACCCTGTCTCATTACCTGAGCAGTAGCCGTAGCCATACAATTATTGACATCGGATACAGTAAGTGCATATTGACCGACAACTAGGTCATTATTGTCAACCGTAGTTATACCATTTGACCATATATAGTTGTAAGGCTGTGTACCACCGCCAACAACTGCGCTAAGCGAACCGCGTGAAACACCACATATCAAATCACGGGAAGCAACTGTTGCTACAAGTTCCAACGGCTGGTTAATTGTGCATTGCAAAGCTACATTACATCCGCCAGAATCACTTACAGTAACGATATAGTTGCCAGCGAGAAGACCTACTGCGGTCTGAGTTCTCTGACCATCACTCCACTCGTAGCTGTATGAAGGATTACCGCCGATTGGAGTAACCGTAGCCGATGTTGTGCCACCATAACAAGCAATTGTTCCTATCGATGAAATTTCGGCAGCGAATGTTGCGGCCTGCGAGATTACAACAACAGTGGAGTTGGTACATCCATTAGCACCCGTTGCAACTACTGTATATGTTCCAGGCGACGAGAATGTATTAGATGGTGACATTGTGCCATCGTCCCATACATACGACTGTCCGCCATTTGCAGTAACCGCTATTGAAGTATTAAAGCAGTTCAATTCGGTTGAACCAGTATTATTTATAATTGTAACATTTGGCAACTCAGTATCCTCGGTTATGCCAATCGATGCAGATGCCGTACAACCGTTAGTTCCTGTTGCAGTTACCGAATACTGTCCCATAGAATAGAACGTACGGTCGCTTGTTGTATAACCATCATCCCATTCGTAAGTTGCATTCTGACCTGTCATTACAACATGAATCTGCGGATTGTTACAATCGATAACATTAGTACCAGTCTCGTTGGAGATGTTGATGTCTGGAGCTGCATGGTTCGAGGTTATAGTGAAAGTTGCCGTATTAGTACATCCGTTAAAACCAGTAGATGTTACCGTATATGTACCAGCACCTACAAACGAGTTTGTATAACCAGTTGTATTTGAACCGCCGGACCAAACATACTCAATTCCATTTCCGTATGCTGTAACGTTAATCTGCGATACACTACAATTCAATTCGAATGAATCAGTAATGCTATTGACATCTACCGTTGGCGGGTCTATGTCGCTTCTGATAGTTATTTCATCTGTACCGACACAACCATTTGCACCAGTAACCGATACCCTGTATGTACCAGGAGTTCTAACAACCTGCGAAGGACCACCGCCCCACAACTGGTTACTCCAAGCAAAAGCAGTACCGCCTTGTGCAATTATCTCTACTTCCGTAATATTACATGTCAAAGCATCAGAACCTGTAACATTGTCAATATGGACATATGGCTGAGTCAGATCTTCGTCAATAACAATCTCGGCTTCTCCCGTACATCCGTTACGAGCAGTTGCAGTAACGTGATAAGTACCTGGAGTATTTATAGTTATTCTTGAGCCAGTCTGTCCATTATACCATAAGTATGAAACACCACCAGCAACATTAAGAGTGATTTCATCATGGTTACAATCGAGTGTGTATATCGAGTTGACACTTGTTATAACTGGTGTTGGTGGAGTAAGATCTTCTGTTATAACCATATATGCTGTATTAGAACAGCCATTTGAACCATATGCAGTTACAGTGTACGTACCAGAAACTGTCAAATTAATCTCAGCACCTTCATATCCACCAGGCCATGTATAAGAAACACCTGTTCCCGTTGCAATAGCATGTACCGATGTTGAATTACAGTTAATTTCATTGAAACCGCCATCATTTCTTATTGTAACTGTAGGCGGAGTAATGTTCTCTGTAATTGTTACTGCATTAACTGCGGTACATCCGTTTGAAGCAGTAGCCGTAACAGTATAAGTACCTGTAGCATTTACGGTATTTGCTGCAGCATTCGGATATAAGCCACCCGACCATGCATAACTTACAGCATCACCAGATGCAGTAATTGGCACCTGAGTTATTGCACATGTAAGAGTAGTATTCGGTGCTGTAATTTCCACATGCGGCCTACCCATAGTTTCATCAATGTCAATATAGTTAGATGCTGTACAACCATTGTCGGCGGTAACAGTAACAACATAATGGCCTATGGTCGTAAGTTCGTTTGGTGCCTGGTTGGTATATGAACCGCCCGACCAGCGATATGAAACGACGCGGTTGGAACCGACAGCCGTTACATATATTGTTGAAATATCACAAGTAAGTGTTGTTGTTTCAGGAGTTGTATTATTAGTAATTGTAACTGACGGCTGAGCCAAATCGGTAGTAATAGTAATTTGATCCATTGCCGTACATCCGTTTGGAGAAGTTGCAGTAACATAATATGTTCCTGCACTTGTGAACGAGTTACCAGTACCAGTAGTGTTTTCTCCGCCAGACCATGTGTAAATGTCGGCATCGCTATCGTCGATAAGAGTTACCGAAATCGAAGGTCCGCCACAAGTTATTACAGTAGTATTCGAGTTGTTGCCGATCTCAACATTCGGGATCTGGACATCCTCTGTTATTTCAATTGTAGCAGTTGAGTCACATCCATTCGGAGCTGTTGCCATCACAGAATAAAGACCAGGAGCCAGAACATCAAGAGTACCATTAGTCCACGAGAGCGTTGCGCCATCGGTAGTTGTAGTAGCATTAAGAGTAATAGGTATATTATTGTAAGAGTTGTAGCATGTCAGCACGGTGGTTGCAGGTTGAGTTATAGCAACATTCGGCTTGACAATATCCTGCGTAACAGTTACAGATGCCGACCTCGAACAGCCGTTTTGTGCTGTTGCCGTAACCCTATACTGTCCAGGTTCTGTGATATTTGTCGGGTCAATGCCATTTGCCCACGAAAGGTTAATTCCAACAGGACTAGTTTGAACAATAAGTCCAATCGACTGTGTTGAACAAGTAAGAACTGCTGGTGGGTCAATGCTTACACTCGGCAATTCGGCATCTTCAAATACTTCAACATTAGTACTTGCAGAACATCCGTTAGCCAAAGTTGCAGTTACCGTATATACACCAGGCTCAAGGACATTATAAGTTGCTTCGTGCGGTCCCTGATACCAAGCATACGAAGCATCTCCCGACTCAACACTTGCAACGAGAGCTATCGAATGAATACTACAGTTCAATGTCAGTTCGTCTTGTGTGCTAGGTGAAATATGAGGTACCGGCACTGTAACATCCCTGTCGATATGTATTGTTGCCGATGCTGTACAACCATTATCATAGCTTGTTGTTACTGTGTATAATCCATCTGTTGGATAGTTGGCGTGAGTTGCCACATTCGACGGAGTCCAAACCATAGTACCAGTTCCTACTGCACTAAGTGTTATAGAACCAGTTGTACAATTCAAAGTATTTGTAGCAGGTTGGTTAATCGAAACAGTAGGCGTATTGATGTCTCTTGTTATTTCCACAGTTTCTGTATGCGTACAACCGTTAGGAGCAACAGAAGTGATTTCAAATACATAAACGCCAGTTACAGGGTCAACCATATTGGCATCTACCATTTCAATATACGGATTAGAAACTGTACTGCCGTTTATCTCGAGATGTGCGCCATCCGTATCCGTAGAAGCGATTATCTTTATAGAATTGTCGGTACATGTAATTTCAGTAGTATTCGGATTAAGCGTAATGTCAAGATTTGGCTCTGCAAAATCGCCAGTAATTACAATTTCGCTAGTTGCCGAACATCCATTAGCATCCGTTACCGTTACCTGATATGGGCCTACTGCATTAAACGTAGCGCTTGCAGTAGTAGCAGAATTTGACCACGCATAAGAAACGCCACCGCCAGCAACAGCAGAAACCTGACTATTGTTGCTACAATTTATTACAGCAGTTGTTGGAGTTATGCTTGGTGTAGGCAACGGATATACGGTTATAGTTTCATCATCGGAAATATCAAACGTACCACTTGTGCCACATGAGTTTGCATGCAGGGTTGCTGTGTAAGTATATGAATCGGCTGCTGTCGGAGTTACAGTGATGCGTTCTCCACTAGTAGTGAGCAAACCAGCTGCTGCTGCCGATGGAGTAGCATCCCAAGTTACAGTATATCCTGTTCCTGCGTTCGACACATGAGCCTGCAATACAATAGCATCGTTGAGACAAGCATTGTCGGCAGTAACTTCCACTGCTGGAGTGTCACCAATTACAACGTTAACGGTATTGGCTGCCGTACAGTTGTTTGCATCGGTAACAGTTACAGTATATGGAGTTTGCGTATTAAGGTCTGGGGTTACAAGTTCAGCACCTGTTGTTCCATTCGACCATCTGTAAGTGTATTCTGCCAGACCATTTGCACCGTGTGCTGTAAGAGTAGTACTTGTTCCTTCGCAGATTGAAAGCGAACCAGAAATAGATACGGTCGGTGATGTCGGGCTATCGCCTACCACTATATCCTGCTCGGTATAGCAGTTTGCCGAAGTCGTTTCGTTTGTTATCCTAACCATATATGTTCCTACTTCAAGATTACTGAATGTTACAGCATCGCCTGTTGTTGTCTGTGCAGTCTGACCAGTAACCGTTACAGTGTAGGTAGAACCGGCAACACCGCCAGCAAAGTTGCTAACTGTGATTGAACCGTTGTATGGGTCGGTACATCTTGTATTGTCAACCTTGGCTATTTCAGCAGTAGAAGTTGACGATACATTAACTGTATGCGAAACCGTTGCTGTACAAGTGTTAGCATCAGTAACCCTCAATACATATACAACATCTGCGCTACCCGGAGTTACCGTCGGGTTAACGCTAACCGAAGACGATGTAGAAGATGTTGGCATACCGTTGGTAATAGTATGGGTTGCATCACTTGTAGTATTACAAGTCCAACGATACGAAGTGAATGTTGCAGGAGCGGATGTCATAGATACCGACGAACCGTTGCAGATTTCATCAGCAGAAGCAGTTATGGATACATTCGGTGTGTCGTAAACTGTTATCGATACAGGAATAACGACATCGGTACAAGGAGAAATTGCGCCAGTGGTCGTCACATTGAAAGTATATGTTCCTGCATTGAGAGGAGTACCTGACAAAGTAACAGTATGATTTACTCCATCACTAATAGCATTAATGCCATCTGGCAATATTCCACCGACGATTGCAACATCAACAGCACCACCACCGTAGGTAAATACAATGTCACTCATACTACTGCCAAGACAGAAGTTCTGATTTGCATTTCCATTTATTTCAAGTTCTACACTTGGACGAAGGGTTATAAAACCTTGTTTTTCTTCAGGTTTGCAAGGAGGTATAACACCAGTTGTAACCACAGTGTATGGGAATACTCCTGTTTCTGTCGGAGTTCCATATATGGTTACTGTTTGTGCCGTATGGTTGACAGTGAACGAGAGGCCTGCTGGCAAATCATTTCTCAAAGCATCCTCGTCTATTCCTGTAGCACCACCGCCATAGGTATATACGATATTAGTGAAGGTGCCTGGCATACAAATGTTCTGGTTATCGGTACCAACAGCCGATGTCAGCACAAGTGTTGCATTCGTAGATATCGAAATTACACCTGACCGGCTTATATTTTCGCAAGGAGCTTCTGCACCTGTAGTTGTTATAGTATAAGTATAATCACCAGCTTCAACATCCAATGCCGGAGTTCCAGAAATTGTTACAACATTTCCTGATACCGATGCTGTTATACCATCGGGCAAATCGTTGTTAAGAGCAACTAGGTCTATGCCAGTAGCAGAACCGCCAAACGAATACCTTATATTTTGGGTCCAAGTAATTTCAACACAAAGCACAGCATCCGGACTTCCGGAAAGCAATGTCAATTCGGCAGGCTGACTGATTACTACATTACCAGTCAATGTCTGATTACCGCAAGGAGCAGTTTCGTTTGTTGTTGACACTGTGAAAGATCCACTTTCTGTCGGACGACCAGATATTGTAATTGTATGGTTGGCAGTATTGACAGAAGAAGTAAGACCAGAAGGTAACGAGCCAACAACCTCTGCCCCACCAGCAGCTCCGCCGTAGGTATATACAAAGTTGACATCACCTCCCTCACATACAGTCTGCGTTGCAGTACCAGTTGTAAGTGTAAGTGTTGCTGGGTCAACTACTGTTATTGTACGAGTTTCGGAAATATTCGTACATGGAGTTGTTGCACCAGTCGTCGTAATAGTGTATGGATACAAACCAGCGCCAACCGTTGGCACGCCCGAAATCACAATACGATTATCGGATGGATATGTTTCGAAAGTCATTCCGGCAGGAAGATTTATCACATCGGCACCATTTGCGCCACCGCCATAGGTAAAGACAATGTTTGCATTTGTTTCTCCGCCACACAAGGTTTCGTCACCCGAAGTATATTCCAACGTTGGCAGAGGATTTACCGTAACCTGCATAGTGGTTATTGTTGCACACTGACCCGGATCTGGAACAAACGTATATGTATATGTTCTATTCATAATATCTGGTTCCCAGTGACCAGTTATGCCGTTGGTTGAAGTCGTCGGCAAAGCATTTACAGTAGAACCTTCGCAGTAAGGTTCAGCAGGATCAAATGTCGGCACGATATTACCTTCGTTTACAATTATACGACCAGTCACGACTTGTTCTGTACAACGAAGTCCTGTCCGGCTTACAGTAGTAATAGTATAATTATAGGTATCATGTAATGCAGGTGCACCCGAAACGGTAACCGTATTTCCAGAGACATTCATAGTAACACCATCAGGAGTACTTGGTGTCCACGATATAACAGCACCTGTAGCAACTCCGCCCAATGTATATACGATGTCGGTTATCGACTGACCTTCGCATACTGTCTGAAGTTCATTTCCTGAAGTTGTAACGTGGGTAATAGTAGGTGCAACAGCAGAATAAGTCATCGGGATGTCGGTTGTACAACCGATGTTGTCGGTGAGGATTATATTGCACGACTGCTGACCATTGGTAGCGGTCTGCGGGGCAACAACAATGTTGTTACCACTTACAGTTGCGATACTACCGCAGTCGTTAGATACGCTTTCCAGTTCAACCGTATAGTCCCAGTTGCTTGGCAAGAGGTCTTCTGAAAGAGCAATCTCCCAGTCGAAGACATAACCGTTATCAGCAGCCCAGCTATCGCAAACCGAGATTGTCCATTCACCGTTGAGAGGACAGCCTATAAGGCTACCGAAATTCTGGAATGGCTGGTACATCTGTGTTCCATTCTCCACATTCGACGGCAACACATGATGAAGCGTATTGGACGAAGCTGTTCCATTGTTATATACAGTCGTTGAAGACGACATATTTGATACATCATATACATATCCCACAGTTGTATATTGCGAGTTGCTTGTCCAAGCATAGTCGTAACCAATACCAGGGATGTTGTGAGGATTTGAGCCATCGCATATTTCTGATGCTGTCAGGTTTTCTGAATCTACAACATCATAAATGTCTGGTTCTCCGAAATAAATACGAGTATAACTGTTATTTGTGAATGAAGTTACCACACCATTTCCACCCAGTACCGTATTAACATAGTATTGTGCAGCGGCCTGAGATGTGAATGTATAAGCATCATTTCCTGTCGTCGAATCATTTGTCATCCACACATAGTACCTTGTAGTACCATTGTCATCGGTAACAGTATAAGCGATAGCATAATATGAGCCAGAGTTTATTGAATAAACAGTATATTCATGTCCTGGGAAATATTGTTCAAGATATGAATGTACATAATTCCAAGCATCTTGAGCAGTAGAGAATGTAAGCAGATAATAAGTATTACCATTATATGTATATGTAGCACCTTCCGGAGAATTATATGTACGGCCAAGCATATTGTCACCTGTATAGAATGTTGTTGAGCTTGAACCTACTCGCCATGAAGTGGTTGCCGTAACATCAGGCCAAGTGTAAGTATATGGATCTATTGCATTACCGCTATATACACTGCTGCTCGGGTCATTGCTGTAGTAGTCGGGAAGCAATATAGCAGAACGACGTACACCATTGTGTTCCGGACAAGTAATCTTTATCTGTATGTCACCTATGAACGAATGCTCGGTGTTAATTCTTACATACTTTATTGCATCGGTATTTGTAACTACTGCCCCATCGTCGAAATCGTAGAAAGTTACCGACGACTCGTAGCACTGGGTCGAGCAGTTCAAACCATCGGGTATGAATGTTGTTTCGGCCTGACCGAGCGAAGTTTCAATTGTATAAGGTTCGGGGTTAACTTCAATGTCGGAACCTGTACCACCGACTGTTATCGGACGGCTATCGCCAACACATATTTCTCCGAGTGCAAAGTTGCTGATATTTGTATCCAAGCCGTTCGATACGCGGATTCTACCGTGAGCCACCGATGAGCAATATCCTTCGGTAACAGTAAGTGAAACATCGTAGCCCTGCTGAGCATCAGGAGTATATGAAGCGTCCTGCGTAGTTACAACGTATGGCGGAATTCCACCGTGAGGATTTACGCTCCATCTCCACGTAGGATTGGTATAACCAGTCTGCGTTCCTCCCATATTTACACCAGAACCGAGGCACACATCAAAATAGTATCTTCCGCCAATCTCCTCTGTGTATCCTGTCATTGCAACAGTAGCATCGGGGCAGTTTATTTCGCACATTGGAGCATTAATATAAGTGATTCTTTCGCAGTTGGTGGTTGAAGATACAAACGCAGCTCTAATGGTATGTTCCTGATTATCGCCAGTGATTCCGCTCAACGAGTACGAAATTGGGCTTACGAAAGGCGGATAGAACACCTGCGATATAGCACCGTCGGATATTGTCAAAGTACCATCTACTGGCGGGTCGGTAAAGTTGATGTTACCGCTAACCGTGAATGTCTGGTCTGCAGCGCAGTCACCAACAATTGTAGTAACACTTGTAATGTTACAGTCGTTTACAATAGTACAGTCGGAACGACCAGAACCAGACTGAGTAATGTTGGACTGAACTATAGATATTTCACCTGCACAGTTTGCAAAGTTAGCAACCAACAGCACATAAATCTCGCCTTCCACAGCATTTTGAATCTGCAAATATTCGACAGCCGAAGTTGAGCCACCGAAATCGACCAGATTGCCAACCGGCTCTGCCAATGCGTATGTACTACAAATTGCAGAAGAAGTTGTGGTTGATGAAGTCGGAGTTACTCCATTATAACTTGGTCCGTAATACGAAGCCTGGTCTGCTCCCGAATAATAAGAATATGTTAATCCGGAAGGCGTTGACAAGTCGTTTGTAATGTCGCAGGTTGGGTTGTCGAAAGGTCCCCAGCAGCCGAAATCGACATCACCGCAGGACGATATTGTCATTTGTATAGGTCCCGTCTGTGATACACGCAGGTACCACCAAGTAGGATTGTCGAAGAAGGAACACATACCATCCAGATTTTCAATCTCGGGATCATTCGACTCTACCGTCAAGTCGTAACCCGTACTTTCATTCGTAGCACAGAAAGCCATGGCCGATTCGCAGTCGGAACTACCTGTGATTACCGGCGGCTGGTCAGAGAAAATTGCATATAATGTTACATCTGCGCAGCCCAAATCGACAGTAGAACCAGCATTATATGGTGTCCCAGAACCATTAGCAGCAGTATTCCATCCTATGAAATATGGCAGGCTCGAACATGTAGGTTCAGTTGTCGTAACTACAGCCGAAGTTCCTGTTACACTTGCTGGTGCGGCACTTGCAGTACCCGAACAACCAGAAGTTGTATTATATGTCAACCTATGCGATGAGCCAGAAACAGTAACGGTATAAGAACCTGATGCTCCGCAATATCCGTTATAAGAATCAACTCGTGCGGTAATGACGACAGAACCAGAACTATGAGCCGTAACAACACCAGTCGAAGACACCGACGCAATACTAGGATTTGACGAAGTCCAAGTAACTGTACCACCTGTTACAGGGCTAAGCGTATATGACTGCGAAGTTGTTCCCGTACAACTTGTTATATTGACCGTGGAATTATTAAAAGTCAAAGTTCTTTGGTTACAATCTTCGATACATATCTTTGTATTAGGATAGTTGGCTGACAGTGTTCCTGAAGGAGGAGATGCCGGGTCAACATCAGAACCATCAGTATAATAATACAATGTTGTATTGCCCGAACCTGCAGTATAATAGAATGTATAAGAAGTTCCATCGTAAGCGTCGGAATTATCATCAATAGCAATTACCAAATTGCCAGTTCCATCGTAATAGTACGGGTCAGTCAATGTGAATGAGTTCCATCCCGAAGAACAGTTAAGAGGACCGGAATAAACAAGTGTCAAATCCGACAAAGGAATCCATGACGTTGAAGATGCAAATGCTGAATTTGATGTCTCTCCCATATATATATTGACATTTGTCTTGGATGACATCGCCGTAGTATAGCAATAATTGAATCCGATGGAAGTAATATCACCAGCTCCAGTTGACATTGGGAAAATATACTGGTAATATCCGTAGTGGTAAAAATTATTTACAGGACCGTATGAGTACGAACATGTAGTTCCATCACCTATCCTAGCGCATCCATCGTTTACATTTACAACAAGATTCACCACCTTACTGCAATAGTCGGAATCGGAAGATGTGTATTCAATTCTTATTGTAGCAGTTCCTTCCGTCACAGCGGTTATAACACCGTTCGAACTTACTGTTGCGACACTAGTATTCAACGATGTGTAAGAAAGTGTTCCTGTAGGATAAAGCTGATTTGTAAGGCAATTCGAGATATTATAGGTACTCCCCTGTGTGATATTTATTGAGCTTGGGTTAAGTGCGAAAGTACCTGTAGGCTGTGTACAATCGTTTGATATACAGAACTGTGTGTTTGGATAATTTGCAGCAAAACTTCCTGTCGGTGGAGATGCCGGGTCGGGATTAGTACCATCCGAGGTGTAATACAACATTACATTTGACGAACCTGTAGTATAATAGAAAGTATAACTTGAACCGTCATAATTTCCGGAATTATCATCTATTGCCACCACAAGATTATCCGTACCATTGTAGTCAAAAGGAGCTGCGAGTGTATATGTATTCCATCCTGTCGTACAATTCATTGCACCCGAATACACCAACGTCAAGTTGCTCAGAGGAATCCAGCCGTCAGTAGATGAGAATGCCGACTGGGTAGTAGTTCCCATATAGATATTTACACTGTTCTTGGATGACATTGCCGTTGTATAGCAATACTGGAAAGATATTGAAGTTATAGTTCCTGCCGTCAGGCTTGATGCAGGATAAATTATTTGCCTGTAACCATAATTCCAAAAATCATTAATAGGAGCATAAACATTGGAGCAAGTGGTTCCAGTTCCTATAGTAATACAATCCGTAGGATTAGTAGAGCCTCCGCAACCTGTTGCAGTTACCGTAGCAACCCAGCCATCCTTTGGAATAGAAGTATCAGAAGTCCATACTATTGTCATTCTTCCGCTTGTTGCAATTAGCTGACCAGGGATAGTCGTACCACTGTATTCGCTCAGAAGTACAGTTCCCGATGTTGTGCCATCGTAAATTGTTATCTTATCAAAACTTGACTCGGTATTAAACGAAGTGAAAGCCAATATAATGTTACCTGTTGATGTGAATGTTGCGGTCATACTTTCACTATTTGAATACTGACCGTTTTCTCCACCTGAATCGTAGAAGCAATATGTTGTTCCGCACTCGATTGTCCTTGTCAACCCCGCTGCCATATTAAACGAGGAGGCACATGTATTAGTACCGCCAGATGTATATCCTGTAACAACAACATCATCAATATAAATACCGTAGCCATAACAAGAATTACCACGGAATCTTATCTGATAATTAGCAGAAAGGTTTTGCAGATTTATGGTTTGCAGAGTCCACGATGAAATACTCGACGTATAAGAATTTAACAAGGTCCATGTACCGCCAGTTGAATTTCTGTAATACACGCTCAAATCGTCGGCATCACTTGCCCAGTCTTGTTTATGCAAATAAAATGTCAATGTTGCACTTGCATACGCCGACAAATCCATATATGGAGTCAGCAATTCGTTCCAATCGCAATCGGAATCGCCATAATACATTCCTGCACAATAAGTGCCTGCATGCGCACTGCTTGGTGTAGATGTACTACCTATTCCATTACTTACCATTTGCCATTCTGGAGAAGAGTATGTTTGAGACCAGCCTGACGGCATACTTCCACCATGCTCGAAGTTTTCAGACAAAACAACCACCTGTCCCCACGCTGTGCCAAATGTCATACAGCACGCAAATGCCATGACAGCAGACAAAACCCGCTTTCGCATAGGCATCATCTTATTAACAATTATATGATATATATTTTTCATAGTCGTATATTTTATCTGTTCTTACTATTTTCATTATTGTTTGCAGGAGAAACCTTGTCGGTGCCATTTCCTGTGCGCACTTCTTCTGCTGGAGCTGCCTGCAACTGAAGTCCGCCATTCTTTGGAGCAGACATTTCTTCTGTGGCAGACTTATGGTTTGCACTGCCAGCAGGCTGCAAAGCCTCATCTGCAGAAGCCTTATGAGGCTTTACTGTCACATTCGACTTCGGCTTCCCAGTGCTTGGCGGATCGTTTGGCGGAAAATCGCCAACCTGAGCCTTGTATTCTGCCAATGCTTCATTTACCGCATCGACAACCATGTCGGGTTCTACACGCTGCAAGGCTTCATACATGAAAGTCTTGCCGTTAGTATATATTGCAACTCTATTAATATCAGGATTTTCGAGTACAACCTTTGTTACAAACTCGCGCATCTCGGCAGAATTAGGAAAATCCTCCATCTTGAAATACGTGATACGTGTTCCGTCTTCGTAAAACTTCGTAACACCGCTGTCAAAAAGCTTCACCTGGGAAAAAACAGGCATACAAATCAACATAACAGATATGCCTAAGACCAGTCTTAACAAATATCTCTCCATACTCTACTACATTTAAAATCAACTATATATACAATCTACTCTCTTACTCTTCTGTACCGTCAAAAAACAATTACAGAAATATCGTTCAAATTTACACAATGATTTTTAAAATGCAAAAGAAATTTTAAAAAATTTTTAACGCGATTTTAAAAGCACAAAAAAAAAGGTTGCCCCGAAAAGGGCAACCATATTCGATTTTTATCATTTTTTGTGGCGTCGTGGCGCACCGCGACACCACAAATTATACATTACTCCACAACAAACCTTTCAACATATACCCTGTCGCCAGAAATAAACCTTGCAAAATAAACGCCAGGCTTCAGGTCGTGGTAGAACTCCATTGTCATTCCTTCGTCAACATAAATGTCGCGAACATCAACGATAGCACCACTTGCATCAACAAGCTGATAAACGACATCACCGCTTATGCCAGCAAAGTCAACCATGAAGCGACCATCGTTAGGATTCGGGTATAGCGATGCAGAAACAGCAACCTCATCGGCAACCGACACTGCAATATGCCTGAACGTAACTTCTATAGTGTGATTGCTGTCAACATCTGCAAACTCGTAGGTATTTCCATCGGTAACAACATATTCGCCGTCAACAAAGACACTGTCGAGTTCGTATCCGATGTACGGGTTGAAAACAAATACCTGCGAAGCACCCGGCTCAAGTTCTACAACTCCCGACGGTGTAATAGTTCCGTGAGCACGAACCGTTGCCGTAATAAAGTATGCAAACGTCCTGAACGAAACATAAATGTAATGGTCTTCGGTGACATTCTCGAACCTATAGGTATTACCATCCACCTCCACTTCGTGACCATCGACCACTACCCTGTCAAGCATATAGCCTTCGTCGGCTTCGAACGTAAATTCAATGTCGTCGCCGTTAAGCACATAATTGATACCTTCCGGTTCTATCGAGCCGTGAGCACCCACAACGGAAGTCACAGACCACATAGGTAGCAAGTCGAAGTTTACATTCACGACATGGTCTTCAAGCACATTCCCCAAAGTATATGAATTTCCACTAAACTCTACACTTACACCATCGACAAGCACTTCCGAAGCTGCATATCCCACATTCGGGTCAAACTCAATAGTAAGGCTTGTACCTTCGTCAACCAATACTTCGCCCGACGGAGTTACGCTTCCGTGTGCACCAGCAATCACAGTAACAATATGTTTGTCGGCCTCAAATGTCGCCGAAATTGTATGATTTTCGGTTACATTCTCAAACATATATTCATCGACAACTGCGATTGGCATTCCGTCAACCGACAAGGATGCAATGTGGTAGTGTTCATCTGGAACAATCTGGAAATTCTGGTTTTCACCATCTATTACGCGAACACGACCACCCGGCAAAATACGACCATTTTCTCCAGCCGTAGCCACAATTTCATGACGAACAATATCCATCGGCACGAATACAGCGACAACGACATGGTCACTAGCCACACTATCAAGTACGTAAACACCATCTCCAGCTTCAACTATCTGGTTATCAACCATAAAGTTAAATAATTCGTATTCATTATCAGGAGCAAACTCGAATGTTATGTCATCTCCATGATTAACCACAATAGAACCGTTTGGAGTAATTGTTCCTCCCTGTGCATATGCTACTACTGTATATGTATTTAGCTCGAATTCAGCACTGATTGTATGAGCCTCGCCTACTTCCTCGAAAGTATAAACACCGCCCGAAAGTTCAGCAGTTACATCGACACCATCAACCATAACCGAAGCAATATGATAGCCGCCATCGGCAACAATCGCAAACGACTGGTCTTCGCCGCTCAAAACAGAAACTTCACCATTTGGTGTTATGGTTCCGTGTTCGCCACAAGTTGCAACAATCGTGTAGTATGTATTTTCTACAAACGAAACATGTACATTATGGTTTGCTGTTACATTTACGAAATTATATACATATCCATTTGCCACAAGCTCGTCGAGAGCATTTTCACCATCCACTACAAAAGCATGTACCCTGTAGCCATCGTCTGGGATAACAACTATCGACAAGTTTTCGCCTTCAATAACAGACACATCTCCGCTAGGATTAACCGTTCCGTTTGCTCCAGCAGCAATATGTACCGTATGGTATATTATACTTTCGAATACAGCTACGACAGTATGGTCGGCTTCAATATTCTCCAGAGTATAAATGTAACTTCCAGGCTCCAGGTCAACAGCTTCGCCGTCAACCATTATTGCGCCAAGACGATAGTCGGAGTCGGGTATCGCAACATACGAAACGCTCTCTCCCCTATTCACTACGGTAACACCTTCGGTCACAATCTGTCCGCCTTCGGTAGCCGACGCAGTAACAACATAACGCTCGGTAAATGTTGCCACAAGGCTATGTTCGGCATTTACATCAGAAATTGTATATGTGCCATCAACAATGTCGGCGGTTACATCTTCGCCGTCCAATGTCAGCGACAGCAACTCGTTATATTCATCGGGAACAATAGCGAAATCAACGCTTCCGCCAGGAGCAACTTCGAGCATACCGTCAGGGGTAACAGTACCGCGACCAACAGCAGAAACATCGACTACATAGTCGGAAACATCAACCTTGAAATCATCGACATACAGACGATACATATACGGATCCGACTGACATACAATTGCAATTCGTACATCCTGTCCTGCAAATCCGGAAAGGTCAACTGGTCCGTATGTCTGGTATGTTTCGTTGTTTACAGTCAGCGAATCCAACATTACCGTCTCGCTTTCATTTGAGACATACACCGAGAATGTTTCGGGATAAGAGAAATTACCAACACGATATTTGAATTCCAACTTGGCATTACGTATTATTGAGAGCATTGGAGAAGCAAGATAGTCGTCGGCCTGATTCATCATAGAGAACGAATACATAGCCTCTCCATTGTCAATCGACCAAGTCCTATTATCGTGGTTGTAATCAATTATGTCCCAACAATCAGTTTCTGCGGCAAAATCCTGTATGTAAGGAAGTTCGTAAGCTCCGCATATAGTCGAGCTACCTGTTTCTGTCCAACCAGATGCACCGCAATTAGACTGCACATATATATAATAATAGGTATGGAAGTGCAATCCTGTTATAGACGATACATTTCCGACAACGCCATCGAAAATATCACCAGTTTCTATTTCCGGGTCAATAGGCTGCGACGAAACCTTCAGATTGTAGCCAGTTTCGTTGTATATCTGAGCAATTGTCAGCTCCAGCGAATCGGGAGCCACGTCAATAGCAATGTCGTCAACTGTTGGATTCGGACAAGAGTTCTCGTCAACGCTTACATTTATAGCCCATGTCTTACGCAGTCCATTTTCGGCAGTCACAACATACTCTACCAGGTTGGTGAAATCGCGAGGCTCACCAGACTGAACATTTACAGTTGCATAATCAGAAATAGTAAATTCAGGAGCCAAATCTGTCAGATCCGTTCCATATACGACTCCGACATTGACTGTTGCATTTTCGGCATCAATTTCAGAATAGGTCTGGTTTGGAACTTCAAAAGTAAGAATATCGTTCTCACCTCTCATTTCCCTAATTACAACATTGTCAATCGAACATTCGCGGTAACCATTGAGTGAAAAATCGAACCTTGCCACACCATAATACGGCGGAACTGCAACCGAAATCCTAACCATGCCGTTTTCATCTGCATTCTGTATTGGGGTTGTTATCAATGTATTAGAAAACATATCTTCAGTAACAAACATAACAGACAAGTTATCCGGAGTTGAAACATAAAGAGCAGAAAGTTTCACATCAAATTCGAGCATATATACATACTCATCGGAGAAACTGAACCAAGGTGAATTCAAGTGCGAATTGCCCTGTACATTGCCAGGAGCTACGTATGCTACAGAATTTCTTGTCACCCAGACACTTCTTCCAATGCTTGTTGATTTCCAACAAGTAGGCAAATTACCATCGGCGACATTAAAGTCCTCACTATAAGGCAAATCGAGCGGCAGACAGTCGGTTGTAGCATAAATGTCAGCACTATACCAATCACTCTCCATTCCAGCTGCGCAAACGCCTTGAATTTCGGCAGAGATATTGTATGTAACACCAGACTGAAGTCCCGTTATATTCAACTGCGGTTCATCAACCGAAGTTTCAACCACATCGCCTCCATCAAGCGAATACCTTACAGTCCATGTACCCTGAATTGCATTAGCATCAGCCCAAGCCAAAACGACACTATTCTCGTCTTCCGACTCTACAATAAGATTGCTCGGGGTAAGGCAGTCAACGGTCTTCTCTACTTTCAGGTTGTCAACATATACGCCACCTGCATTGTTTGCCTTTCCGACCAGTATCACATAGCAAGTACCTACCAAACCCCTTGCATTGAAGGTGTATGTGTACCAACCTGCTTCTTCTTCCGCTGCAACGCCAGCACTCTCGGTCTGATAGTTCTTCGAGACATAGCCAAGCATCTGCGGAGTACCGTTGACAATGTTAGGATAAGTGTTAACCCAAATTTCAACACCTTCGTCCGACGAAGCCTCAGAAGCCGTAGAACGATATACATCAAGGCTAATGTCGTAGCCATTAAAACTTTGTGCAAATAGCATTCCGATAGATGACAGATTATGAACTGAACCGGCCTTGGCATCGGCAAGCATAGCCTTTGGTGTTGTATTTTCGCCAGAAGCCGAAGTTGCCCACATCCATGCACCGTTTGCATAGCCAAGTCCAGCTCCCGAACCGGCAGCCGTCCTTTCCTGCGACCAGCACTGCGGCGGGAATGTTTCACCATCAAAGTTCTCGACAAACGGGAACTCCCTGACTATCGTACATTCGGTAGTAATATTCAATTCTGCGAAATCAGAATATGAACCACCACAAACAGAACGCACCCTTACTTCGTATTCCGTTGAAATCTGAAGTCCAGACAATGTAACGAAAGGTTCATTAACAGTAAGCGATGAGTATTGCGTCTCTCCCACTTTCCTGTACTGAACATTCCACTGTGTCATATTGAAACCTTCCCACGACAAGGTCGCTTCAACATCGTAAACTTCGACAGCAGCCAAATCTTCCGGCATCTGGCAGGATGCAATGGTAGATGTTGCAATATGCGACCATTCGCTTGCGCCCGACGAACTGCAGTTTGCACGAACATAGATGTCGTAACGTGTTGACTCCGAAAGTCCAGTAATCGCATAGTTCGGATCATTGACAACAACCTGTGTACCTTCTGAATCAACATCGAAGCCTTCCAAACCGTATTTCAAAGTCCAGTTATCGTCAATATTGTACGACGACCAGGAGACATCAAGTTCGTTCTGCAATCTTGTAGCACGCAAATCGTCCACAGCATAACAATAAGAGATTCGCGTTATCTGGATATTGTAGTTAATGTCATCTCCATAAGTATCAATAATTACATACGAAGAACCTGCTGGCAGGTCAACTGTCAAGGTTTCCGAACTGAGAATATCGGTGCTGTAATCGACAATGTACGAAGCAAGCGTTCCGCACGAATTCATTACAAACACGCTATAGCCCTCGGTTGTAGAAGAAACATTTATGCTGAGCCTCATCATATACGGCAAGTCAATCCTATATACAGCATCGTTTCCTTCCAGAACAAGCGGATATTCAAGATTGTAGGTATTGTACATATTTAACATACCAGCCGTCGATGATGAATGCGAATAAGGCAAATCGTTCTCGGCATCGACAATGTACGGATTTGTACAGTCGGTACCAATAGACGAATCGCCGTAAGAAACATTAACAGTCCAGAACTTTACCGAATGGTCCTCGGCAGTTACTGCGAACTGCCGTGGCGACGAGAAGTCGTATGCAGTTCCGTTAGTATGGTTAATTGTTGCCAGACTTGAGATTCCAAATGTCGGGCTTACAGAAGCAATGTCGTACATACGGCTGATAACAGCATCGACGGTTGCATCTGCAGAATTGATGTCAACGCTTATCAAGCCATCAGTCCAGAACGAAAGAATCTCTGCCTCCGAAGAAACGGGAAGCCTTGTTGCCGTTACAGTCCACTCCTGCTCTGTGCCGTCTTCTGACGATACAACGTAAACAAATGGAGAATTAAGATTTATGTAGGAATTCGATTCCGGGCTTATTGTTGCAAAGTCTGATACCGTTACAGTCGGCTTAACAGTAGTCAAGTCCATTGAATACGGAACGCTACATGTTACAGTATGGTTGTCGGTATCAATCACGGCATCAGCCATACCTGCAAACGTAAACGAAATTATATCGTTCTCCTTTGAAAGTGGCACAATTGCAAGATCGTCAACTGCAGCAGGCGGATTATAGGCATATGAAGAACTATTTTCCCAGTGCAGAACAAAATAATAATCACCAGCATTGGACATTTCTACATCTTGAGTATGGTAGTCCCATTGAGTACTATAGGAAGACAACTCACCGCTTGCAGGAATCCAGCTACTCGGAATAGAAGATCCACTAAACGATGGATACGATGAAGCAGGCACAATATATGCTGTCAGATAATCAGTATAACCATTACTTTTCCAGTCGAACGAAACATGAACGACTGTCCTGACATCAATGTGGAACCTGCAATATGCGTATGAAGATGAAGATGAACGGATATATGAATTAGACAATCCACCATCCGACGATATATATATCGACTTGTCGCCACTTAATGCCACAGCGTTTCCAATATACCAACCATTAACTTCGTTGCTGAAGTTCCAGTTTTCAATTACTTCAGAATCGAAATCCTGATAATAAGGCAAAGTTACCAAGTTGGTTGCTGGAGTTTGGAAGACATAATCCGTCCATTCGCTCATTTCGCCCAACGCACAGTTCGAAGATATGTATGCGTGATATGTCTGCCCTGCCGAAAGTCCCGACTGGTAATAGCCATTATAAGTAACAGTTGTGTAAGCAGCCGAAGCAAGCTGAGCATCGGTCATCTCCGACTGCGAAATATACACATTGTAATTGTCGTACTGATATGGTTGCTCCCAGTTAAGATAAACCGAATTGTTATTTACAACCGCAGAAATCTCAAGTGGCGGTTCGCATGGCGGCAATGTGGTAATGTCAGATGCACGCATCCAGATGCCCTGGTCAGATGCAGAACAATACGACCTTATGTATATATTATAGTGAGTATTCATATTAAGCCCCGTCACAGTAGCAGGACTTGAAGATACAAGGATAGGCGTTTCTGTTGCATTTTCAGGAGAATCTGCTTCGGTAGCGAGAATCTGCCACTGCGTAGCAGGTCCTATGGTTGACCACGATACATCTACCGAAGTCTTGTTCACATTGTCAACATTTATTTCGCCATAGAATATGCAGTCGGTAAGATAGGTAACACTTATATTGTCAATGGCAGCAGGTGGATCGCGTCTGTCAGCTGGCTGGTCAATCCAGAAAAATACCAAATAATAATCTCCAGTCTGAACCATATTCAAATCATAAATATTTGTCTGCCAGTCAGAACCAGATCCTGGATAATAATAGTTACACATATAAACCGGGTCTGCAACATCTATCCAACCATTTGGAGTAGGACCATTATATCCGGAATAAACATACATTCCATTTGTATTACCTGCATTAAACGACGGATTTATGGATACCGGTACAAGAAATGCCCTCATGCAATCCAGATAGTTACGTCCATAGCACATCCAGTCGAACTTCACCCTTACTACACCTTGATGGTCAATATTCAAACGGCAATATGCATACGAATAGTTGTGATATGAATTCCTATTATAATATGAATATGACACACCATTATCATACGATATGTAAAGAGAACTTTCTCCATCTTTAGCAGTAGCCTTTCCCCAATACCAACCTGTCGAGTTATTATTTATAGCCCAGTTTGTCATAATACCATCCTCAAAATCCTGAGTATATGGCAATGGCATAGCCACCAATTCCGGCGTTGCAAATTGGAAATGTACCCAGTCACTGTGTTCCCCATTTCCACATTCAGTAGCTGCATATAAATGATAGGTCCGTCCTGGAGTCAAACTATTAAAAGTATAACTCCTTGAAGTCGTATTTGAATATGTTTCATCAGCAAGCTGCGCATCCGTTTTCTCTGTTTCGGAAAGCACAAGGCGTGTTCCAAGCCTATTATAAACATTATACCACATAACTCTGGCAGAAGTCTTGGATACAACAACGTTGAAATCGTAAGGTGGCAAACATGGCGGATATGTAGTGAAACTACAACGCTTCCACTCGCTCCGCTCCGATTCTGAACATTTTGTACGAACAAATGCATAATATTGAGTATTAGGCTCAAGTCCGTTTATAGTAACTGTAGTATCGTTTGCCAAAACTATGGATTCCGTTGCATTCGACAGGTCGTCCGACAATGACACAAGCACTTCCCACTGCATAGCATCATCATCATTATTCTTCCATACTAGCTGCGCCCATGTCTGTCCAAGGGTATTATAAGTTACATAATTAACAGGCAAACATGAAGGCAATGTTGTAAAATCGTTGTCACGCCACAAGCCCTTGCTCGATTCGGAGCAGTAAGCACGCACATACACATTGTAATCGGTCTCCATCATAAGGTTGGTAACAGTTGTCGATGTTCCCTCCACAAGAATAGGAGTTTCGGTTGCATTATCGGGGTTGTCGGCAGTTGTCACAAGAACCTCCCACTGCGAAATATCATCGCTGTCGTCCCACGAAATATCAGCCGATGTCTTACCTACATTGGAAACATATACATAACCATTGTAAATACAGGTAGTAACAACCGAAACACTTACGTTGTCGATTGCGGCAGGCGGCTGGTTGCCACTCCAATCATTGTTATACCAGTAAAATACCACATAATACAACCCTTGGTCCAATGTAATATTTTTTGACAATGTATTCCACGAACTTGATTGGTTCAACTGTCCGTTATCAACCATAAACCAACCGCTTGGACGACTGGAATAGCTTATTCCATTAGTTTCGTCCGCAGCAAACGACGGCATGCGCGAAGCAGGCACTATGAGAGCACGCAAATAATCGTATCTGTCGTATCCAGCACATTTCCAGTCGAACGACACATTCACAACACTCTCCTGCTCCAGATTAAATGTAAAATATGCATACGAAGCAGAAGTAATATTTGTGTTATATATATTACTAGTTCCTCTATCGTTAGAAATATACAGAGAACGAGAACCTCCATTACTAGTAGCATGTCCCGAATACCAGCCGTTAGACCCATTTTCAAATACCCAGTTGCTAGAGAACACCCCTTCAAAATCGACAGAATACGGCAATTCTACAGAAACTGGCGGTGTTTTGAAACTTACACTTTCCCAGTCTGAATAGCCAAAGTCGCCGCAATATGTACGCACATAAGCATTGTACTGCGTATTCGGTGTCAGTCCCGAAATAGTTGCCGAAGTTGTATTTACACTCACCGGCGTTTCCGTAGCAGGGTCATCAGAAGCTGTAACGACAACCTGCCAATTAATATCATCTACATCAGGGCTTTCCCACGACAAACTTACCGAATTGGACGAATAATCGTCGATACTTAAATCATCGACAGGCATACACCTGTCAAAAGTTCTAAAATGAATGGCATCGCTCCACGGACTCTGGCTCGACGAAGAGCAATACGAACGGACATATACATAGTAGTCGGTTCCCGAATTAAGGTTAGAAATCGTTGTCGATGTACTGTTTACAAGTACAGGTGTTCCCGTTGGCGATGATGCCGAAGTCGAAACAAGCACCTGCCACTGCGTAGCAGTACCATTCGGGTTCCACGAAACCGATACCGAAGTCTTGTCGTAATCATCCAAACTAACATTATCGACAATGAAACAATTCGACAACTTTTCCACCCTGACGTTATCGACTGCCGCAGGCGGCTGAGAGCCAGCACTACCATCATTCTTCCAGAAAAATACAAGATAATAAGGACCAGCATCCTCTATGTTAAAATTAGCGGAACTACTTTGCCAATCACTCTGGCCATTTAGCAGCCCACCTACTTGCGAAACATCAATCCAACCAGACGGAGCATCATTTGTCCAACTGTACATTCCGTTAGAAGAACTTAGGGTTGGATTTAGAGATACAGGTATCATAAACGCACGAAGCAAATCAAAGCTACTCTCTCCGTAGCACTTCCAGTCAAACGACACCTTGATTACGCTTGCTTCATCAACATTCAACTTGCAATAAGCATAGGCATACGACTGTGAGCTTGTATTATATTCGTTCGATGCGCCATCATTTTTTGAGATATACAATGAATAGTTTCCACCATTTGCCGTTGCCGTACCGATATACCAACCGTTTGTATATCCATTCGTAATCGTCCATCGGTCGGCAGTTCCGCTCTCAAAATTCTGAGTGTATGGCAACGAGAACGGCGCATAATCGGTAACAAACCCAAGCGCACTGCTCCACGAGCCTACTCTGTATTCGCTACAATAGCTACGAATGTAGGCATAGTATTGTGTTTCCGATGACAAACCTGTTATGGTCTGAGTTTCCGAAGTCATCTCTACTGGTGTTTCGGTTGCAGATGCCGGGTTTGACGAAGTAGTGACAAGTATTTCGTACTTTACTCCGCTGCCCGATGTACGGGAAAGCGTAACCGACTCATGATCCAACGCGACAATGCTCAAAGTCGAGGCATCCGCACAAGGCACGGCCACCTCAATGTCATCGATAGCTATTGGTGGCTGAGACCCACTGGTTCCATCATTTCTCCAATAAAATACAAGGTTGTACTCACCAGCCGTTCCCACGTTTACCGTTTGTGAACTTATCTGCCAAGTTGATTTTAAATTCAACTTGGATCCGCCATCGACAGCAATCCAACCGGAAGGTGCTGCGCTATTATAAGTTATGCTGTTTGCATTCCCTGCAGTAAGAGTTCCCACAGAAACAGGTACAAGGAAAGCTCGCAAAAAGTCATAATTACTTTCTCCGTAACATTTCCACTTAAATGAAACAACATAGTTGCCAGCACTATTAAAATTCAAGTTTCGATATGCATACACACTAGAAGCTGCAGATGCAACAGTATAGGCATTCGACGAACCGTCATTAGTGATATACAGAGATTTGGAAGAGCTGCTATAAGTTGAAGTTCCTATCATCCAGTAGTTTGTCTGCGAACCATTAGCCAAAGCCCATTTTGCATTCTCGGTAGTATTTTCGAAGTCGCAGGTATATGGTATTGTTGTTGGATTATCCAAAGTTCTAAACGCAACCGCACTGCTCCATGGCCCATGCCTGTATTCGCTGCAATAGCTGCGAATGTAGGCATAGTATTGCGTAGCAGGAGTCAAACCTGTTGCGGTATAAGTTGTAGAAGTAATCGCGACAGGTGTTTCGGTTGCTGTTTCTGGATTCGACGAAGTAGAGACAAGTAATTCGTACTTCACACCACTGCCCGACGTACGAGTAATTACAGCCGACGTTGTCATAGGCGAAGCTACGCTTATTGTAGCCGTAGCCGTACAAGGAGTAGCAACCTCTATGTCGTCGATAGCTATTGGTGGCTGAGACCCTCCATTCCCATCATTTTTCCAATAAAATACAAGGTTGTACTCACCAGACGTTTCCACGTTTACCGTTTGTGAACTTATCTGCCAATCTGAATGGACATTCAACTTGGATCCGCCATCAACAGCAATCCAATTCGTAGGAGTATTCGTTGTTGTTATACCATTACTATTTCCTGCATTAAGCGTTTCCACAGAAACAGGGACAAGGAAAGCTCGCAAATAGTCATAAATACTTTCTCCGTAACCTTTCCATTTAAACGAAACAACATAATTACCAGTACTAAAATTCAAATTACGATACGCATATACACTAGATGTTGATCCATTATTATAAGAGTTTGACGAACCGTCATTAGTGATATACAGAGATTTGGAAGAACTGCTATAAGTTGAAGTTCCTATCATCCAATAGTTTGTCTGCGTTCCGTTATCCAAAGCCCATTTTGCATTTTCCGTACTATTCTCAAAATCACAAGTATAAGGCAAAGAAGCTGGAGTCGTCACATATTTAACACTTATGTCATCAACCGCAACTGGCGGCATAGTTCCCAGCGAATTGTCATTTCTCCAGTAAAAAACAAGATTATATTCGCCTGCTGTTGAAACCGTTATACTCCTTGTTTCGGACTGCCATTCCGATTGCAAATTAAACCTATCACCGCCATCGACAGCAATCCAACCCGATGGAGCCGCAGAATTAGCACTTATGCTGTTTGTATTTCCGGGCGTAAGCGTCTCTACCGAAGTCGGAACAAGGAAAACACGCAAATAGTCGCAGGTGGACTCTCCGACTCCCTTCCACTTGAACGAAACCTTATACGTACCCGTGCTAGCAAAATTCAAGTTACGATATGCATACACGCTAGAAGCGGCAGATGCAATAGTATAAGCATTCGACGAACCATCATTAGTGACATACAGCGACCTTGAAGAACTGCTGTACGTCGATGTTCCAATCATCCAGTAGTTAGTTTGTGCACCATTTGCCAAAGTCCATCTGCCATTCTCAGTAGTATTTTCAAAATTGCAAGTATATGGAATAGATGCAGCAGGCTGCAAATACCTTACACTTACATTATCGACGGCAGCAGGCGGATTGTACGAACCACCTTGATTAGAACCATCGGACCTCCAGAAAAATACAAGGTAGTACGTTCCTGCCTCAGAAACCGATACGGTTTGCGACTTGGTCTGCCAATCGGACTGTGCACCAAGAGCAGAACCGCCATCAATGGCAATCCAACCAGTCGGAGTTGTACTTGTAGCAATGTTGTTCATATTTCCAGTCGATTGCGACCTTCCAGCCAAATTAGGCGACAAGGATGAAGGCACAAGATATGCACGAAGGAAATCGAACCCGGATTCACCTAGACATTTCCAATCAAACATGACCCTATAATTTCCCGTTGATGTGAGATTCAACTTTCTGATTGCATAAATATACTGGTTTGCACTATTATACGAATTCGAAGTACCACCGTCGTTTGAAACATAAAGCGATTTGGAGCCTCCATTGTTAGTCGACGAAGCTATGCACCATCTATCAATAGCATTACCAAATGACCATTTCCCATTCTCTGTAGTATTCTCAAAATCACAATAATAAGGAAGCGATGCTGCAGCACCAGCCGTCTTTGTCGGATCCGGTGTAAATGAATAGTAGCGACCAGAACCAGGATGCACGCCATACAAATCATCCAAATAATCAGTTGAGTAAGTTGCAGTCTGATCACTTGGGTTCACATGCCAGAACTTGCTGGCAGAAGCATTTACCAAACCAATCTGGTAATCGCTCGGCACAGCCGTATAATCAGAGCCATACACTATCCTAATTTCATTAGAGCCCTGATACAATAGTATCTGAAACTGAATATAATTGGTTCCCGAAGAACTCGAACTTGTATGCAAAAGAAACTCTACCACCCTTACATAGGCATTATTGCTAGAAGTTCCAAGCAATCCTGTTTTCACATAACCGGCAGCACCTGTTGACATATCCTTTCCCACTCCGACAATCTTAGGAGTATTGCCATTGTAATTGGCGTTTCCCAACGGTAAATAATAACCAGTCCCACTAATGACAGTACTACCAAGCCGCAAATTACCATTGGAATTGACAGAAAATTGAGTATATGAAACTCCATCATAAACGAATGAGAAACCGATGTCGGTCAATGCCGAAGCATAATCGTCCTTCCCTGCTGGTATAAGTTCCGTAAACGTCGGGGAATAAAACGAGCCATTCGTTCCTGTCACAAATCCATAATTTTCAAGTCCCTGTCCCAAGGTTGCAGTGCCAAAAGACAACACCGCCATCAAAAACAAAATACCAAAGCGTATTTTTCTTCTCATATCAATAAATTTTATTCGTTTCAAATCCTAAAATCTCATTCGGCAATCATAGCCATGAGCAAACAATACCTCTAATAAAAAAATAATAGCGCGCAAATATACAAACAGCAGATTTAATTAACAAGAAAAAGTTAATAAAATAGACTTTATAACATTTGACACCACATCCCGAGTTGAAAATTCAAAGAATTATTTTCGCCGAATTCAATCATCAACCCGCAGAACAAACCAACAAAACATCAAAAATCGCAATTCGCAAATTATCTTTCGCTCCAGCCGCCGAAATTTCACCCCCGAAACCAGTTTACCATTCGCCCCACGCTGAAACATTCGCCCCTAATAACAAATTTTCACCCCTAAAATTACCATTTTACACCTATGCCACAGCACATTACCACATTTATTTTAGCGAGACTTTTATAGTCAGTTTCTTTGCATCGCAAAATTCAAAAAACAATTAAAAATGATTAAGGAATTATTTGTTGATTATTACAAAAACGCGATTGTAAACAACTGGAATCTTCCAGCATTACAGGATTACGACAACAAGGAATCAGTAATCACTTTCGGACAACTGGGCAATAATATATTAAGGTTGCACAAACTGTTCAAGGACTGTGGCATAAACGAAGGCGACAAGATTATAGTAGTAGGCAAAAACTCTGTGAACTGGGGTTGCGTATATCTTGCAGCAACAACCTACGGAGCAGTAATCGTTCCACTTCTGCAGGACTTTACACCTAAAGATATATACGCGCTGACAAACCACTCCGACGCCCGCATTGCATTCATTTCGGAATATATCCTTAACAAGATGGATGTCAGCAATTTCACTTTGCTCGAAGAAATATTCAAGCTCGACAACTTCGACTCTTATTTCGTTCGCAACGGCGAAAGCCACACTTACGACAGAAATATGGCAGAAGTTTCGGCAAAGGACTTCACCCTGCCAGCTCAGCCAAACGAGAAACTCGGCGTAATCCTTTACACATCAGGCACATCAGGCAGTCCTAAGGGTGTAATGCTGACACTCAACGCACTGGCAGCAAACATAAAGTTTGCACGCGAGAACATGTTCCTCGTAAGCGGCGACAAGCTGGTTTCGTTCCTGCCATTGGCACACTGCTACGGCTGTGCTTTCGACTTCCTCTACCCTCTCACCGAAGGCTGCCACATCATTTTCCTCGGCAAGTTGCCTTCACCGCAGGTAATCCTCAAGGCATTCGGCGAATACAAGCCAAGGCTGATACTTTCGGTTCCGCTGATTCTTGAAAAGATCTACAAGGGCAAGATTAAGCCGACGCTCGAAAAGCCAGCAGTTAAGTTCATGACAAAGGTTCCCGGACTTCGCAGCATCATATACCGCAAGATTCGCAAAACCCTTGAAGACGCATTCGGCGGCAACTTCATCGAACTCATCCTCGGTGGCGCAAAGGTAAACCGCGAAGTAGAAACCTTCCTCAAGAAGATAGGATTCCGCTTCACCGTAGGTTACGGTATGACAGAATGCGGACCGCTCGTAGCATATAGCAGCTGGAAGACCAACCCAATGTATGCAGCAGGCAAATTGGTTGACTGCCTTGAAGCAAAAGTAGAATCAAGCGCACCTGGCAAGATTGGAGAAATCCTTCTCCGTGGCGAAAACATAATGAGCGGCTACTACAAGAATCCCGAAGAGACAGCAAGGGCTCTCGACAGCGATGGCTGGCTTCATACTGGCGACCTCGGAATCATCGACAAGGATGGCTTCATTTCGCTCAAGGGTCGCAGCAAAACTATGATTCTTACCAGCTCGGGACAGAATGTATATCCAGAAGAAATAGAATCGAGACTTTGCAACTTCCCGCTGGTTTCGGAATGCGTAGTTGTAAGCCGCGCCGCTAAGATTGTTTCTATCATCTACCCGAATCCAGACCTCACAAAGGGAATGTCGTCGGAGCAGATTGAAACCGAACTTGCTCAATACCAGAAACAAATAAATTCCGAAATGCCAGCCTATATGCAAATCAACAGGATACAGGTTCGCGACCAGGAATTTGAAAAAACGCCCAAAAAGAGTATCAAAAGATACCTATACGAATAGAACACAACAAAAACTCCTAATGAAGAAGCGCAGACCTCCCCGGTTGCGCTTTTTCTCTTTTCTAATACATTACGCCGCCAGACAAAATTCCGTTTTTTGTTTTATGAAAATAAAAAGAAGTTCTTATTTTTGCAATGAATAATTGTAACAAATATGAATTCAACTAATATGAACGATACTAACAATCTGAGTGTTCGGAATAATCCGAATACTCAGAATATTCCGAATACCCAGAGTACCTCAAACTCAGACAAGCCCAACACCTTTCTTCCACAACACGGACACTACCGCAACCTACGAGTCTATAAAGTAACAGAAATAATCTACGACATAACCTACTATTTTACACAGAAGTACCTAAACAAAGGCGACCGCACTATAGACCAAATGATTCAAGCCGCTCGTAGTGGAAAACAAAATATTGCCGAAGGCAACCAAGCAGCAGCCACATCAAGTGAAACCGAAATAAAATTGACAAATGTGGCAAAAGCCAGCCTGGAAGAATTATTGACCGACTACGAAGATTACTTACGTGTACGCAACTTACAACAATGGGGACAATTACATCCCAGATACGACGCTCTACGCCAATATGCTCGTAGCGAAAGCATTATGCAGGACTATGCACAGCAAATAAAACGAATGAACGATGAAGAAATTTCCAACCTATGCATTACACTTATACACCAAGCAACATATATGCTACATAAGTTATTGACTACTATGCAGAACCGCTTTATTACCGAAGGAGGAATAAAGGAACAAATGTATAACGCACGAGCAAATTATCGTAACACACAAAATAAACAACAAGGACAATAACAAACGAATATGAGAAACGCAAAATTAATATTGCTATTAATAAGTATTGCATTTTGTACTGGTGCCTATAACTGTACAGCACAAAATACCGAACCATTCAAAAAATTTTGGAAATCATACACTTCCGACTCCGTATTCCAGATGGAACGCACTAAATTTCCGCTTCCGCTTACCTATTATGAATACGACGAAGACACCGAAACCGAAATAACCGAAGACATTGGTGCCGAATTCTGGCTGTTCGACAATTTCGTTGACGAAAGCTACAAATCTAGAACAGAAAAGGAAAACGACTCGTATGTAGTCACCAAAACAGGAATAGAAAACGGCATATACGTAAGATACTACTTTGCTACAACCGATGGCAAGTGGTATTTAGTAAGAATAATAGATTCAAGCAATTAACATGGAAGAACCGACACTCAACGCACACAACAAGGATGAATTTCCGCCAGCACACAGCGCCGAACACATACTAAACCAGACTATGGTGCGCACATTCGGCTGTGCTCGTTCGCGCATAAACCACATCGAGCGCAAGAAGAGCAAATGCAACTACGACCTCGACTTCTGCCCTACCGACGAGCAGATTCGCGCAGTAGAAACCAAGGTAAATGAGATTATTGCGCAAAACTTGCCAATCGAAACCAAATTTGTCAGCCGCAACGAACTGCCGCCGTCAATCGACATCAGCCGTCTGCCCGAAGATGCAAGCGAAACACTACGTCTCGTCTATATAGGCGACTACGACGTGTGCCCCTGCCTTGGCAACCACGTGAAAAGCACTGCAGAAATCGGCAGTTTCCGTATCACCAGCACAAGCTACAACGACGGTATTTTCAGGATAGTATTTAGAGTTTCACCAGCAAACGAGCAATAAAATGGATAACACGCAGCACAACGATATTTTCGGACTCTGCCTCAAGGCATACCTCGAAGGCGACAAGCGGGCACGGATTACAGTGCGCACCGACATTGCCGAAACCGACTATCTTCCAGCCAGTTACCTTTTCCGCGGATTCGACAAGATGCCCGAACACGAAAAAGCCGCCCTTCTCGAAGCAAAAGGCAAAGTGCTCGACATTGGTGCCTGCGCTGGCTCACACTCGCTGTATCTGCAGGATAAAGGCTTTGATGTAACCGCCCTCGACATCTCAGAAGGATGCTGCGAAGTGATGCAGAAGCGCGGTGTAAAAAAGGTAGTCTGCAAAAATATTTTCGACTACAATTCAGAAAAATTCGACACCATCTTCCTACTAATGAACGGTATAGGAATGGCTGGCACATTACCAGAACTTCCGAAGCTACTCACCCACTTGAAATCATTGCTCAATGATGGCGGTCAAATAATTTTCGACTCGTCAGACTTGCAATACCTTTACTTGGAAGACGACGGCTCGATGAATATCCCGCTAGGCGGAAAATATTACGGAGAACTTGTATATGACATTTCGTTCCACAAGCAGAGTTCCGGCAAATTCAACTGGTTCTTTGCCGACCCGTATTCCGTTGAGGATTACGCAGAACAATGCAGACTAAAAATGGAAATCATACAATTTGGTGAACACTACGACTATGCGGCAAGGCTAACGGTCAATCAATAGCCGTCCCATACAGTTCATATTCCGAAGCATCATCTATCTTGACATTTACAAAATCACCGACCTTGTATTTGTCGGAATATGGGAAAAGCACCTCGTTATCAACCTCTACGGAATCGTATTCCGTACGACCAACAAACATATCGTCCTCGATATAGTCAATAAGCACGCGGAAAGTCTTGCCGACCTTCGCCAGATTTGACTGCAACGAGATTTCCTGCTGGATTTCCATAATACGCTCGGCGCGTTCGTCCTTCACATCCTGCGGAACCACATCGCAGAACTCCGATGCAGCAGCCGTGCCGTCCTCCTCCGAATATGTAAACACGCCAAGTCGGTCGAATTTCTGCTCCTTTACAAATTCCACAAGTTCCTCAAATTCAGCGCCGCCCTCGTTTGGAAAACCGACAAGCATTGTGGTGCGGATTACTGCCTCAGGAATTGTCTTGCGAATCTTGTCGAGAAGCGCAACGGTCTGCTTTTTGTCGCCACCACGGTGCATCCCGGAGAGAACCTTGTCGGAAATATGCTGCAGAGGAATATCGATGTACTTGCAAACCTTTGGATTGTCGCGGATGACATCGAGCAGACGCTCCGGAAACAGGAAAGGATATAGGTAGTGCAGACGAATCCACTCGATACCAGCAATTTCGGACAGGCGCTCGACCAGTTCGGGCAACATGAAGCGGTGTTCCATGTCGTAGCCATAGTAGCACAGGTCCTGCGCAATGAGTATCAGTTCCTTGACACCGCTTTTTGCAAGTTGCTCGGCCTCGGCGACAATATCGTCCATCTGGCGCGAAACATATTTGCCCTTGAACAGCGGAATTGCACAGAAAGCGCAATTGCGCACACAGCCTTCCGAAATCTTAAGGTAGGCGTAATGTCCTGCCGCACTCGACACGCGCGAATTTGCCTTGCCCTCGTCCGACTTCTTTCCAAGGAAAGCAAGCAGTTCGTCAATCTTATAATTGCCGCACATAAAATCGACCTCTGGCAGTTCGGCCTTCAAGTCGTCGTAGTAGCGAGCCGACAAGCATCCGAACACGACAATCTTCTTCAGTTTCGACTTGCCCTTTTCGCCGGCAAGCTTCAATATGGCATTTATCGACTCCTCCTTGGCATCGTTTATGAAACCGCAGGTATTTACAAAAGCAATTTCGGCATCCGTCTCGTCCGAATCGAACACAACCTCGTAGCCGTTTGCCACAAGCTGTGCAGCAAGCTTCTCCGAATCAACAAGATTCTTCGAGCACCCCATCGTCACTATATTGACCTTCGACATAGATGAAAATTTTGTGCAAAGATACAAAAAACGCTAATCATCGCCACTAACGCTAGACAAACAACCTTACTTCTCCTAACACCACCATTCCACACAAACAAAACCATCTATGCAGGGAAAAATATTTATTAAAAATCGTCTGTGTACAGAAAAAAAATAATAATATTTTTCTATGCAAAGAAAATTTAATACCTTTGCAGCAAGATATATAATTGTACTAAACAACTGATTTTATGGAAAGTGTATATAGAATATCGGCACAGCTTATCGAAAAAACATCTACAGACATTATCAGATATTTATTCGATAGGATACAATGGGAAGACAGACTGATTGGCATAAAAGGTGCGCGGGGTGTCGGGAAGACCACGATAATGCTACAATACATAAAACTGAGAATCGCAGACAGACGCAAAGCCCTGTATGTATCGCTTGACAATATCTGGTTTACAGCGCACACATTGGTCGAACTTGCCGACTATCATAATGCCCATGGCGGCGAATACCTTTTTCTTGACGAGGTTCACAGGTATCCCAACTGGTCGATAGAAGTGAAAAACATATACGACTCATACCCAGATATGCACATCGTGTTCACAGGCTCGTCGTTGCTCGAAATCGACAATTCCATAGCCGACCTGTCGCGGAGATGCGTAATCTACGAAATGCACGGACTGTCGTTCAGAGAGTTCCTAAACTTTGAGGGCGAACATTTCGACAAGGTGTATTCCCTGTCAGAAATCATAAAGTCACACTACGACATTGCAACACAGATTACCGCCAAAAGCAAAGTGCTTCCAAAATTCGAGAAGTATTTGAAGCGGGGCTACTATCCTTACTACAGGGGAAGTTCGGAAATCACATATCTCACAAAAGTTCAGCAAGTTGTAAATACCATCATAGACAACGACATTCCTGCCGTAACCGAAATAGAGTATGCCTCGCTGAAAAAGGCCAAGCAACTGCTTGTGATTCTGGCCGAGACGGTTCCTTATACGCTCAACATCCAGTCGCTTTGCACGATGATGCAAATCGGCAGGAACCAGCTTATGCGGCTTTTCGACCTTCTCAACAGGGCTGGCGTAATACGCATGATATATTCGAAAGACAAAGGTCTGAAACAACTTTTGAAGCCCGAAAAGATTGTGTTCGGCAACACCAACATAATGGACGCTCTATCGGAGAAAGTTGAGACTGGCACTGTGCGGGAAACATTCTTTGCAAACCAGCTTTCGCTCGAAAATCGCATTGCCATGCCACAAAAAGGCGACTTTCTTGTAAATTCCGACTATGTATTCGAGGTTGGCGGACACGGAAAGGGATACAAGCAGATAAGCGGAGTAAAAGGCAGTTTTGTTGTGGCAGACGGAATCGAGATCGGCATAGACAACAAGATTCCTCTGTGGATGTTTGGAATGATGTACTAAAATACATTTTCCGCGCCTACTATCGCCACACCGAAGGCGTAATAAACACTCGCCACAGCCCTTCGGAAGTACACATCTTATTCAAAAGGTGGCTACACAGCCACCAAATCAGCAACAAAAGCGCAACAATCATCACACCGACGGCGTAATAAACACTCGCCACGAACCTTTGCCATCTTTCTCGATATAGCCCTTATCTTGCAACGACTGAAGCATTTTCTGAATAGCAGAACGATTTATGCCGATTTCTTCTTGCAAATAGGCAAATGTTGCCTGCGGTTCAATTTGCAACTCTCTGAGAATCTTCGCATAACTCGGCGTACGAAAAGCTATGCGCTCGCCGTCGTACCACCACACATTTTCATTCTTCTCTGTAACAAACAACACATCATTCTCAAATTCCTGCGCTATAAGTGTTACCATATATTTATAAAATGGTCGTATGGCTTTCAGCGATGCGTGCGCACCATCGTATGGGACACTACCGACAATTAAATCAGACTGATGCAAGGCTTCCAAATAATTATGTTTCAACCTGCTACGCACAACAACCATAGGATAGCCGTGTCGCGACAAAATGTAATTGAACATCAACCTTGCTATACGACCATTGCCATCCTCGAACGGGTGAATGCGAATGTAGCGGTAATGAAACAAAACCGCCAATTCTACTGGCGACATTTTGCCTTCCGACTCAGCTTTGTTGTACCAATCCACAAGGTCTGCCATCAATGCAGGCGTTTCTTCGGGAGATGCGTACTCAAATCGGTCACCATAACGAGTAATCACACTATTCGGGCGTGTCTTGTACTGCCCTGCGTGTATGGTATAGCTTGTCTGCCCTCCCCCTGGAAGATTACGGTAAACAGTATAATCTTCGCGAAGCAAAGTGCGATGCAATGTACGGATAAAGTTCTGTGTCAAAGGTTGCTGCGTTTCCGTAGCCTCGACCAACATCATCTTTAAGCCCACATTACTCGCTTTCATTTCTTCGCAATCGCGAAAATTAACCTCACCCGATATTTTTCCAAATAGCAAAAGCAATTCAGTTTGACCATAAGTCAAGGTATTACCCTCAATATGATTGCTATTGTAATTAAAATCAATGGAAAAGCGACAACTTAATCTGTTCAAGTCACTTTCCGACAACGGCTGTATCTTCTGCCATTTCTCCAATACCGCTTGCAATTTCTTATCTTCTGTTCGCATACATTTACCACTATTTTTAGTGGTAACATTACCACCAAATCAGCAACAAAAATACAATTTATTTTTATTATGCAAGAATTGATAAGAAAATTTTTAGGCAAAAGACTTGGTTCTTTCATTTGAAAACAATAATTCCCGCCCCCAGAGTGTCAGTCGAAGGGAAGGTAACGAAAATCATTAGAGTACCTTGGCTTCGGCTAACGCTCAGCCTGCGGATTTGTTCAAATACTAAACATTTGTATCATAAGTAATAACATTGTCCAAATGAAAGAGCCGTGGACAAAATGTCACCCTCTACTACTCAAATCTCATCGAATCGGCAGGCGTAATCTTCGAAACGATAAACGACGGCAATATCATCATAACCACTATCACAACCAAAGAACCAGCATTAAGCAGCAAAATGTTCACGATGTCCAGATTTATCGGAACAGTTGACACATAGTACGATGCCGGGTCAAGATGTATAATGCCGAAATAATACTGCAGCACGCAGAGTAAAATTCCGATCACATTGCCCCACAGCAATCCCTTGACTGTAAGATAAGATGCAAAATACAGGAAAACTTTTCGTACCGAGACATTGGTTGCCCCCATACTTTTCAGAATGCCAATCATGTTCACCCTTTCGAGAATCAGCACCAACAGACCCGAAATCATGTTGAAGCCTGTGACGGCAACCATAAGTCCGAGAATTATCCACACATTCATATCGAGCAACGACAGCCAGTCGAAAATGCCTGGATATTCCTGCCGTATGTTTGTGACTTTCAGAATCTCGCCATCGGGATTGTAGGAGCAACAAGTTTTCGAAACCTTGCGTTCCATCTCATCAAGCTGGTCTATGTCGTCAATCTTAACCTCGAAGCCAGAAACTTGTCCGTCCTTCCAGTCGTTAAGCTTGCGCAAATGCTTGATATCGGCAATGATATACATCTTGTCAAACTCCTCGAGCTGGGTATTGTATATTCCTTCAACGGTAAATTTCCTCATTCGTGGCGGATTCTGGATGAAATAAGCAGCAAACGAATCACCAACTTTCAAATTTAGCACATCGGCGATACTTTTCGACACAAGAACACCGTTTGTCCGTGCTGTATCGTTGATTTCGAGCAGTTTTCCATCGACAAGGTATTCCTCGAAGAACGACCAGTTGTATTCTTCGTCAACTCCCTTGAACACAACGCCTTGCAGATAGTCGTCAGTCTTTACTATTCCAGCCTTTACAATATATCGGTCAACCGATTTCACGCCGTCCATCTCGCGTAGCGACGAAAGCCAAGTCTGCTCGCCCGAAACAGGTACCGTCTCGTACGACGAGTTACTGTCGTAGTTTGTTATGCTGATGTGTGCGCCAAAACCTATTACCTTGCGAGAAATCTCATTCTTGAAGCCAGTAACTATCGCAACAGAAACAAGCATCACAGCAAGTCCCACTGCAATTCCAGCCACAGCAATGCCAAGTATCGAGCGGCTAAATCCGCCCGACCTGCGCTGCTTGAGCACCAGACGTTTTGCTATGAAAAATTCGTAGTTCACTTCTGTTCGTCTTCGTTCACTTCCTCAAAATCGACATATTCCTCATCCACATTGCCTTTCTGCGGCTCATCCTTTTGCGGAATATGGTCAACCCTGATATCGCCATAGGTCCTACCTTCTCCGCTCTGGTTTTCTTCCTCAAAATTCTGGAATTGCCCACCAAATTCCTTCATCCGTTTCTGTACAAATCGTTTCAGAAGCCACGGTGCCAGATAGCGGAACAGCAGTTTCGCCAGCAACATCGCAAGGACGAGGAATATTATTATGTTCAAAAAAACTTCCATTTTATAACGATAAAGCCAAATAAAGCAATGCCGGAACCGCAGCACCTATTGCGAATCCCAGATGCACTTGCAAATTGTTATGTCTTCCCAGATACAATCTCGATGCCAGAACCATTCCGCTGGCAAGTATCGCCAGAATAGATATCAAAAATCCATTCTCAAACACATACGAATACTGGAACAGCATCAAATACAATGCAAATCCCCAACCGTATGCATGAATGCTAAGCCTCCAGAAATTGTTTACAAGCAGGCATCCCAACGAAGCAATGGCAGTAAGCATTGTTATCAATCCCCACATCGGTGCCTTGTAAACAAAGAATCCAAGCAACGAAAATGCCACGACAACAGCCAATGCCATGGTGCGACTGCGCGTATCCTCGAAGAAACTCTCGAAACGGTCGGCAAGTCCGCCCGACATCTGCGAAACTTCCTCCTGCGAAAGCACGACATCACTGCCATGCACATTATTGGTACGTCTATACTGCATAAATGCAAACACAAGCAGCATTACAAGGAACGGGAATACAAATGTCATTCCTGCAACCATAATAGGATGCAAGCCATAAATGTCGTTTATAGCCAATGCAAAATAAGTGGGCAAAAGAATCGGATGCCCGATTATGCTCACCACCTTGAAGAATATGTCAAGGAAGCCACGCATATTTATATTTTTCGTCTGAGACGTGCAACTGGAATACCCATCTGCTCGCGGTACTTGGCAATTGTACGACGTGCAATTATATATCCCCTGTCCTTCAAAATCTCGGAAAGGCGGTCGTCGGTTAGCGGCTTAGCAGAATCCTCAGCATCAATGCATTCCTTCAGAATCTGCTTTACCTCACGAGTGGAAACCTCTTCGCCCGAATCGGTCTGCATAGCCTCGCTGAAGAAGAACTTGAGCAGGAAATTGCCGTATGGCGTAGCAACGTACTTGCTGTTGGCGACTCGCGAAACCGTTGAAATGTCAAGGTTTGTCATTTCGGCAATGTCCTTCAGAATCATAGGACGGATGTCAGCCTCGTCTCCTGTAATGAAAAACTTGCGCTGGAACTGCACAATCGCCTCCATCGTGTACAACAAGGTACGCCTGCGCTGCTCAATTGCATCGATAAACCACTTGGCGTTGTCAATCTTCTGCTTGACGAAAGTTACAACTTCCTTGTTGCCAGCCTTGTCCGACGAGTATTCGTCCATCATCTTCGAGAACGACCTGCTTATGCGCAAATCGGGCGAATTGCGGTTGTTGAGCGACACAGCTATGTCGTTGTCCTCAACTTCAACTATAAAATCGGGAATTATTGCCTGTATATTAGCTTTCTGTGGTTCGCCATACGAGTTGCCTGGCTTTGGATTCAACTTTATAATAACATCTATTGCATCCTTCAAGTCCTGCTCAGTGATGTTGCACTTCTGCATTATTTTCTCGTAATGCTTCTTGGTAAATTCTTCAAAGCAATCCGTAAGCACCATTATCGCAACCTTCACGCCATGAGTCTGCTCCTCTTTCCTACGAAGCTGAATCAAAAGGCATTCCTGCAAACTACGTGCTCCGATACCAGCAGGGTCGAGTTCTTGAATTACCTTTAGGACATCTTCAAGTTCCTGTTCCGAAACCTCTATATTCTGCGAAAAAGCAATATCATCGGCTACAGCATCAAGGTCACGGCGAAGATAGCCGTCCTCGTCGATATTTCCGACAAGGAACGGAGCAATAAACTTTTGTCTTTCAGTAACATCTTTCAGAATAAACTGCTCGAAAAGATGCTCGTTGAACGACTTTGATGCCGAATAGGGCATTTCTACCCTATCGTCATCCTTGGAAGTATTATTTACTTCAAGGCGATAGTTTGGAATTTCATCGTCGTCGTTTGCACCGTAGTCATCGTCAAGCGAATAGTCATCTTCGCGAGTGTATTCGTCTTCCGAATTCTGCTCGCCATCGTCGCGTTCCTCTTCGTGAGTAAGAACATCGCTGTCGTTTTCAACTATGCTATCGCCGTCATCGTAGTCGCCTTCACCGCCATCGTCGAGAGCTGGATTTTCCTCAATCTCGTTCTTGATGCGTTCTTCGAGCTGCAAAGTATTCAGTTCCAACAGCTTTATCATTTGAATCTGCTGCGGAGCCAACTTCTGCGTAAGTTTCTGTTCGAGCGATGTTTTGAGCATAGTCTGGAATTTTAGAATTCGGCAGTCTTAGGTGTACGTGGGAACGGAATCACATCGCGGATGTTCGACATTCCTGTTACGAAAAGTATAAGGCGTTCGAAACCAAGTCCGAAACCACTATGAGGTACTGTACCGAACTTACGTGTTTCAAGGTACCACCACATATCTTTCTTTGGAATATTGCGTTCCTCGATTGTTGCAAGAAGTTTTTCGTAGCTTTCCTCACGCTGTGAACCGCCAATGATTTCGCCAATCTGCGGGAAAAGAACATCCATTGCGCGAACGGTCTTTCCGTCCTCGTTCTGCTTCATATAGAAAGCCTTGATTTCCTTCGGGTAGTTGATAAGGATTACAGGACGCTTGTAGTGCTTTTCGACGAGGTAACGCTCGTGTTCGCTCTGCAGGTCAACGCCCCACTTGTCAACCGGATATACGAACTTGCCGGTCTTGTTCGGCTTCGAGTTCATAAGTATGTCGATAGCCTCGGTGTAAGTTACACGGGCGAAATCGTTGTGCAAAACAAATTCGAGACGTTCGATAAGATTCATCTCATCGCGTTCGTTTGCAGGTTTCTGCTTCTGTTCTTCCTCGCGGCGCTTGCAGAGGAATTCGATGTCGTCGCGGCAGTTGTCGAGAGCATACTTAACCAAATATTTCAACATTTCCTCGGCGAGGTTCATGTTGTCCTCGAGGTCGAAGAAAGCAACTTCTGGCTCAATCATCCAGAATTCTGCAAGGTGACGCGGAGTGTTTGAATTTTCGGCACGGAAAGTAGGTCCGAAAGTGTAAATCTGCGACAATGCAGTTGCAGCAAGTTCACCTTCGAGCTGACCCGAAACCGTCAGGTTGGTCGATTTGCCGAAGAAATCCTGCGAATAATCAATCTTACCTTCTTCGGTACGTGGCAAGTTGTTCAAATCCAAAGTCGTAACTTGAAACATTTCGCCAGCACCCTCGCAGTCGGAACCAGTGATAAGCGGAGTGTGAACATTGTAGAACCCCTTGCTGTTGAAGAAGTTGTGAATTGCAAATGTCATTGCGTGACGGATGCGGAAAATTGCTCCGAAAGTATTGGTACGGAAACGCAAGTGGGCGATTTCGCGGAGAAATTCAAGGCTGTGACGCTTTGGCTGAAGAGGATATTCGTCGGGATTTGCATCGCCGAAAACGGTAATATCCTTCGCCTGCAATTCAACCTTCTGTCCGCTACCCATCGACTCGACGGTCTTTCCGTCAACCGACAGAGCCGCACCAGTGTGAACACCAGCCAGTTTCTGTTCCAATTCGGGATTAACATCCAGCACCACCTGAAGGTTATTTATAGTAGAGCCATCGTTCAATGCGATGAAACATACGTTCTTGCTAACACGCTTAGTCCTAACCCAACCCATTACGGTTGTTTCTTTTCCAAATTCCGTGGAGTTCAGCACTTCACTAATCTTAGTTCTCTTCATATACGTTAAAAATTTCGTGCCACAAAATTACAAAAATTTATTATTGGCATTGCAAGAGATTTCAAAAAGTCATCCTATTGGGCAAAGATTACAAAATAATTGCGAGCAATCAGTAAACTTATTATTTTTGCGCCCATGAAAAAGGATTCGCCAATAATAATCTACCCGTTGCTGATTATAGCGATGCTGTTCTGGTCGTTTTCGTTCATCTGGGCGAAACGTGCGCTTGTATGCTACAACCCAATAACAATCATATATTTCCGCACGATAGTTGCTTCGGTGATTCTGCTACTGGTACTACTCATTGCGAAAAAACGCATAAAAATCAAACTCAAGCACTTGCCATTATTCATTGTACTGGCATTTTTCGAGCCATTCCTATATTTCCTCGGCGAAACGAACGGACTCACAAAGGTTGACGCTTCTACAGCCGGGATAATAATAGGTACCATTCCGCTTTTCACCCCAATAGTCGCCTACATATTCCTGAAGGAAAGAATTTCCAAGCTCAACATCGTAGGCATTGTGCTTTCGGTTATAGGCGTAGCAATAATGACTTTCGACATAAACCTCAACATGCAGGTTTCTCCAGAAGGACTTATGCTGCTCGGAGTTGCAACACTTGCCACATTAGGCTATACGGTTGCCGTAAAGAAAATTCCAGAAGAATATTCAGTTTTCACCATAACATTCTACCAGAACCTCATCGGCTCGTTTATGTTCCTGCCTCTAGTGCTGATTTTCGAAAAAGACAACATAATGCAGGCAGGCTTTGTCTGGGATTCTATCTTGCCAATAATAGAACTAGGAATATTCGCTTCGGCCGCGGCTTTCGTTTGCTACACATACACACTGCGTTACATTCCGATTGCACGAGCCAATATTTTCACGAACCTTATTCCTGTCTTTACGCTTTTCTTGTCGGCACTGCTACTCGGCGAAGAAATAACAGCTCAAAAGGTCATAGGAATAGTAGTCGTGCTGAGCGGTGTATTTATCGCACAGGCAAAACGCAAAGCGAAAGCCTAATCCTTACTTGCACATTTCAGTGAAATACCTGAACAGCAATCGTGTCGGCACCGAAGTTCCGCCATTTCCGCGGTACGAATCCTTCTTCTCGGTGAAAGCAGGTCCTGCAATGTCAAGGTGAATCCACTTGTAATCGGTAAAATGCTTCAAGAACATAGCCGCAGTTATAGTGCCGCCCGAACGTTTTCCGCAATTCTTCATATCGGCAATCGGTGATTCAAGTTGCTCCTTGAAATCATCCCACAACGGCAGTTCTATCAAACGTTCCCATACGTTGAAGCCACATTCCTTCATCTTTGCAATATCGTCGGGAGAAGTTCCCAATACTGCGGTATTCTTGTCGCCCACAGCGACAATTGCCGCGCCAGTGAGCGTAGCCATATCGATTACCAGTTCGGGATTGTACTTCTTTGCATACGAAAGCGCATCGGCAAGAATCAGGCGGCCTTCGGCATCGGTGTTGGCAATTTCAACCGTTGTGCCGTCGTACATTGTGATAATGTCCTCGGGGACGTAGGCTGTCGCCCCTATCCTATTTTCGGTTGCAGGAACAAGTCCATAAACCTTCACTGGAACCTTCGCCATAGCCAACGCAGCGATAGTGCCCACTACAGCAGCTCCACCAGACTTGTCGCTCTTCATCGTATCCATCGAACTCGACGGTTTCAGGTCGTAGCCGCCAGTGTCAAATACAAGTCCCTTGCCAACAAGCACATACGGTTTCTCGTTTATTGCATTTTCTGGTTCCCATTTCAATATGCTGAATGTAGGCGGCTCAACGCTTCCACGGTTTACTGCAAGAAGTCCTCCCATCTTCAGGCTTTCTATTTGCATCTTGTCAAGGATTTCGGTCTTGAATCCGCAGGACTTGCCCACTTCTTCGATAGTTTCGGATAACTTCTTGGCAGTCATATACGACAGTGGTTCGTTCACTATGTCGCGTGCGATGAAAACGCCCTTCACCAAACTGTTGAGACGTGCGATTTCCTTTTCGCAGACATCACCGCAGACTTTTACATCTTCCAACGAAACTTTCTTCTTTTCGGACAGATACTTGTCGAAGCGGTAATTTGCAAGTTCCACACCCTCGGCAAAAGCAAGTGCCATATCGGCTCCAGACAAATCTACAATAGCGAGCGACTTGCAATCAAGAGCATTCAGAGAATCGGCAATCTTGCAACCTTCATTGCGCACAAGTTCGCGCTGTTCGTCTATTGTCTTACCTTTCTTAAGTTTTACAAAGAAACGACGGCTGTCGTATAGATTTACCGACGCAAATGTCTTTGTTTCAAGTGTTTCGTGAACGTATTTCTTTTCCTTATCACCGAGTTCCACCGATGCCAACGCATCAACGTCCGAAATTATGTAAGCGACATTCTCATTAATGTCATATTTTTCAACCTTATATATCATATCAATTATTTTTAGTCAACGTATTCCTTTTTTCTAACTATCACAACGAAATCATTATCAACATAATAGCCATAGTCGTAGCAATAGTAGTACATTTTGTCTGCCTTTGTTTTGTAGATGTTTGTCATATAGTCGAACTTGAAGCCCTCCTTAACCAGTTTCTCCTTCAAAACCGAATGTCTTTCATTGTCGGGCTTGTCAATTTTCTGGTACATATCGGCAAGTATCTGACGGTTTTTCTTCAGCAGACGGTTAGTCTTGTATGTTAAGCTGTTATCTTCCTGCTTCAACTGGTTGTTGTATGTGTTTCGGCATTGGTCGCAACAGAATTTCTTGTCGGCACGACCGTCAAATTCAGTATGGCAAACTGGACAAATTCTCTTCATATCCTTTTTTCGTTAAGCAGTCGCAAATTTAAACATTTTTTCAGAATTACATAAATATTTAAAGATGGAAATCGTATTTCTCGCACATCAATTATTAATGTTTTGTTAATCAAACACAGGCAAAAGGAAAAACACTTAACTTTGCATCGATGAAATTGTTCAAAGCCATATTGCCCATGCTCACCGCCATAATGGTGATGCTTACCTCAAACGGCATTGTGTATGAATACTATTTCTGCAAATGTTGCAACGAAGAGCACGCCGAAGTGAGCCTCTTCGAGTTTGGAGAGGTTTCGCACAACCACGAGTGCCATTCGCACCACGAATGCCATAGTAACCATTGCGACGGACATCACTGCCACTGCCAGGACAAGGCGGAACACCAGAAACACACCCACATTGTATTCCTATCGCTCAAGGACTTATTCCAGCAGGACGAGCACTCGGCTGTGCCCGAAATTCCATCAATAAAGACTTTCATTAGCAACAATTTCGCACCTTGCTCAAATATTACTTGCACGACAAACGAAATTGAACCTAAACTGTTGGCATCCAACGCCGAACATTTGTACGACAAGGGCAAAGTGTGTCCACTTCTCTCCTGCTTCAGATTATGAATTGTATCTCAAAACCAAAGAGATAGCAACGGACTATTGTCCAAATTCATAATTTAAAGAAGTAAAACGATGAAAAACAAAATATTGGCATTAATTGTTTTCGTTGCAATAGCCACAATAAGCAAAGCCCAGATTAGCGGCACCGTCTTCGAGCTTGTCGATGGCAACAAGCAGACGCTTTTCGGTGCAAATGTCTATTGGGAAAACAGTAGCGTCGGAACTATCTCCGACATGAACGGCAATTTCAAGATAAACAAGGTCAACACGACCAACAAACTGATTGTCAGCTTCATCGGTTACAACAGCGACACTCTAGAAATTCCAGAGAAAAAGAAAAACATAGAAGTCGTGCTTACCGCCGGCGAAATGCTTTCGGAAGTTACCGTGAACGAACGGCAGGCAGGAACTCGTTATTCGCGAATGGAAATCGGCAATGTGCAGGATATTTCGGGACAGGAACTCTGCAAGGCCGCCTGCTGCAACCTTTCGGAAAGCTTCGAGACTAACGCCTCTGTCGATGCTGGCACAAGCGACGCCGCCACCGGCGCAAAGCAAATCAAGTTGCTCGGTCTTGCGGGAAAATATGTTCAGTTCCTTACAGAAAACATTCCAAACCTCTACGGACTTTCGCAGCCGTACGCACTTGGCTACATTCCCGGCCCTTGGATGACCTCGATGCAGATTTCAAAGGGAACTTCCACTGTTATAAACGGTTACGATGCCGTGACTGGTCAGATAAATGTGGAATACAAAAAGCCGCGCCAGTCCGACAAATTCTCGCTCAACCTGATGGGAAGTTCGCACGGCAATGTAGAAGGCAACATCGATGCACCTATAAAAGTCAGCGAAAAGGTTAGCACCCAGATTTTTGCACATGCCCAGAACCGCTTCATCAAGATGGACCACAACAACGACAACTTCTACGACTCGCCCAATGTCACCCAGTACAACTTTTTCAACCGCTGGGACTATTTCGGCAAGCACCTTACAATGCGGTTCGGAGTGAAGTACATCGACGAGACTCGCAAAAACGGACAAATAAGCAAGGACCATCCTACCTACATAGACTCCTTGCAACCAGATCTTTACAAAATAAAGATTCACTCGCAGCGTGGCGAAGCCTTCCTGAAGTGCGGATATGTGTTCCCCGAAAAGGACTACCAGAGCATTGCGGTGATTACCAACTTCATAACCCACCATCAGGATTCCTACTACGGACATAATGATTTCGATGCAAGTCAGAATAGTTTGTACGCCAATGTATTGTGGAAATCGGCATTCGGTGGGAACGAGAAGCACTCCTACACCGCCGGTGCAAGCATGAAGTACGAAAACCTTCACCAGAACCTCAACGACAGCATAATGAACGACATCGAAGCCGTACCTGGAGCATTCTTCCAATACACTGGACATTTCGGCAACTTCAATATGATTGCAGGCGTCCGTGGCGACTACCACAACCAGTACGGATTCCTCTTCACTCCCCGACTGAACCTCAAGTACAGCATCAACGAATACCTCACCTTGAGAGCATCTGCTGGAAGGGCATTCCGTAAGGCTAATATACTGAGTGAAAACTCGTTCCTGCTGGCATCGTCGCGCAGAATGGTAATCTACGACAATCTCGACCTCGAAGAAGCATGGAACTACGGAGCGACATTCTCGGCCAACATACCTATTAAAGACAGGCTGTTGAACATTATGGCGGAATATTACCGCACCGACTTCGTGAAGCAGATTGTCGCCGATTTCGAGACACCGGGCGTCGTTGAGTTCTACAACCTGCAGGGCAAATCCTTCTCCAACACCTACCAGATTGAAGTGTCGTGCGAAGTGCTCAAGGGCTGGGACATCACAGGAGCGTTCCGTTACAACGATGTAAAGCAGACCATCGACGGAAACCTTGTAGAATCACCGTTGATGAGCCGTTTCAAAGGCTTGCTTACAACCTCGTACCGCACAAAGCTCGAAAAATGGCAGTTCGACTTCACCGCGCAGTTCAACGGACCAGGCAGAATACCGTCAACCGCCAGCAATCCCGAAGAATACCGCCGCGACGACAAGTTTAAGGCTTACAACATCTTCAACGCACAGATTACCAAGTTCTTCAAGAAATGGAGCATTTATGTAGGCGTTGAGAATATCTTCAACTTCACGCAGAAAGACCCGATTATCGCTGCTGGCGACCCGTTTGGCGACTACTTCGACTCGTCGCTCATCTGGGGACCAATCGACGGACGGAAATTTTATTTGGGTATAAGATTTGCTATTGACAGAGATTAGTATTCATAATTTATGATAAAGTTTTTTTACATAAAATCACACTTTCTCAATTCGATAATCCGCTGTATGCAATGTGCGGAGACTAACGAAGTAAAATTTCGCACCCTGAGCGTCAGCCGAAGGGTCGATACTAATATTAATAGAATATTAGAATTATCATTCCCTTCACTTCGACTACGCTCAGTGGGCGGTATTTCAGCAAAAGTCACTCCTTTAACGCATTAAAATTACGAATTATGGAAAATCAGCATATCGTATTCTTAACAGGAGCTGGAATCAGTGTAGAAAGCGGTCTTCGCACATTTCGGGGCGAAAATGGACTGTGGAACAATGAAGAATGGCGCTATTTTTCAAAAATGGGAAGCTTTTATGAAAAGCCTGCCGAATTTCTCAATTTCTACAACCAACTACGGAAACGAATTGCTGAAGCAAATCCCAACAAAGCACACTTGATGATTGCTGAGTTGGAAAAAACAAACAAAGTAACCGTTATTACACAAAATGTTGATAACCTGCACGAAAGAGCAGGAAGCAGTCAAGTGATTCATCTTCACGGAGAATTAACCAAAGTATGTTCTTCAAGCAACAGAACTGACCCACGATATATTAGAGAATATCCGCTTACGACACCAATCAATGTAGGCGATGATGCTGAAGACGGATCACAATTGCGACCATTCATAGTGCTTATGGGCGAGTTCGTTTCTGGCTTAGAAACTGCCATTGAATATGTTTCAAATGCTGACATCTTTGTTGTTATTGGAACCTCATTGGTTGTTTCACCTGCCTGTAACCTAATAGAATATGCGCACAAGGAAATTCCAAAATTCATAATTGACCCGAACGATATGCCGCAGTGCAAAAAATTGAACTTTGAACAAATCAAAGCAAATGCAACTGATGGAATGTCAGCACTTTTAGAAAGATTTAAGTCCTTATAATTAACATTTTCAAAAAAACTCATTAAATACAGCAATTTAAATTAATTTTGTAACGCATAAATTTTAAGACAATGAAAAAGAACATTTTGATTTTAGTATTGGCATTGTTGCTTGGAATGGGCAACGCATTTGCACAGGAACAGAAGGCTGCAAAGCAGAACGAAAAGATTTCGGAAGTTATTTTGGCAACCGAAATGCACTGCCAGAATTGCGCCGACAAGGTATCGAAGCAGTTGGCATACACCAAAGGTGTTATTGACGTTCAGGCAAACCACGAGAAGAACGCAGTGTATATCAAGTACCGCAACGACCGCACCGACACCGAAAAGCTGATTGCATCGCTCAAGGAAATCGGCTACACAGCAACAGTTTTCAACGCAGGTCACAACTGCTCGCAGTGCCCTCACGCAAAGGCAGGTGCATGCAACGGAAACCACGCAGGATGTAACCATGCACAGCAGGAACAGCAGAAGAGCGGTTGCAGTGGAAACCATGCAGGTTGCAACCATTCCCACGATGCTCAGAAGGCTTCGGGATGCAGCGGAAACCACACCGAATGCCAGCACAAGCACGATGCTACAAAGTAATCTGATATAAAATGCGGGTGTAAACCATCCGCATTTTTTTCAAATGAAAGCAACTTTCAAAATATTGTCGCTTTGCCTTACGCTTCTGATTCTTACCAGAAGTGCCTCGCTGTACGCATTCTGCACCAACGAAAACGCATTCGTAAGCAAAAGCCAGAAGACGGAACTGCTTGTCGCACAGAACGACAATTATACGCTCGTCATTACCGACAGAACCAAGGTAATAGACAACAGCCAGCCGCAGAAAAGCAGATTCGGCAGTTCCCCACTCGACTATCACAACATACTGATTGACAAGGCAAATACGACAATACGATTTTCTCAATCGGTCACATTCCAGACCAAGACCGAAAATAAAGCGATTTTCAAAGAGCATTATCTGACATTTCCATTCCATAATTTTTACTGATAAGGGGAAAAACGCCCCTTCGACTGACGCTCAGGGTGCGAAGAATAACCGTCATTCCACAAGTCAGAACATACACGCGATACTGAAAGTGGAGCGTTGTAATGTTCGACTATGCGGAATCTCCATAAAAAACGCATTAGGATAGCAATTAGGAGATTCCGCATAGACAGGCTCACAAGACACGTTCCTTAGTCTGTTCGCTTTGTCTTACGGAATGACGAAAAAAAACGCATAATCAATTATTAATCAGTAAAAAAACAAAAAAAAATGGATAGCAATATAATTTTAGGTATCGCAATCACGATAGCAGTGATTATACCAGTAGTAATACTTGCCACATCTGGCAAGAGAAAACAAAAGAGAAGCATTGAAAAATTCAGAAAGTTTGCCACAAGCAACGGTCTTGACCTCAGCGAGTTCGACTGCTGCGACCTCGGCTTAATCGGCATCGACAGCAATGCGAAGAAACTTGCCTACCTGCCCAAAGGCGGCGACGGCATAATCATCGACCTGCACGATGCAAAAAGCTGCAACAGCCGTACCTCGTCGGAAAACACACAAGGCGACATTATCGACAAGCTCGTGATTGACATTGAGTTCAAGGAAGGCAGAGGAACTAAGATTCTGCCGTTGTTCTCATCGGAAAATAAACTTGTCCTTGATGCAGAAAAGGTAATTACCGAAAAGTGGAACAAGACGATTGAGGCAAACCTGGCGTAAATTTAACAGAAGAGATATATCCATTTGTAGCGGCGCAATGTGTTGCGCCGCTACATAATTATCAATTATCAATTATCAATTGTCCATTGTTAATTGTTTTCATTTCCTTTTCTTCTTGGACTGAAAGCAGACAGGACGAATTGAACGTCCATTGCAACGGTAGTGAAAGCTGTAGTTGTGCACGTAGTAACCGTCCGAATAGAAATCAAGATACAACGCGTAGGTCGGATAATAGTCCGCGTAGAGAGAACTCGACCAGTAGTAACCGCCGGAACCATTGTTATCGAAACTGCTACCGCTGTGGTAGCCAACAGCGGGCAGGAAAATAGAATTACCATTGGTTCTGCTTGTAAAAAGCATTCCATTTACACCATTCATCGCAGTCCAAGCTGTATCACAATTATCTATCAGTTCCTGCATTTCGTCATGTGTTGGCATTCTCCAGTTACCGCCCCAGTTAACAGATGCTGCATCATCACTTGCATCCAAAGTTGTAAGCGAATCGGTATAACCATCCAAACCGTAACTTTCATCATTGCAATATTTTGTTAATGCTGCAGAATCGCCATTGCAATATTGGTATGTTTCCCAGTCATAAGTATCCTTTGTTTCCGTTTCACCCCAAGCGTAATAATTGCCATAATCAGTCGGGCTATTTGCGCCAATATTAGTATAAGCCCACAAAGTACCGCTTGGCAAGCCCAAATCAACATAGCCGTAATCGCCAAAATAACCAGTCGGTTGGCTATAGGAAGGCTCTTGTACCGAACTTGGCACAATAAATTGTTCAGTCACACTTTCTATCAACCCATTTGGTGTCTTTACATATGCCCTATAATAATATGTTGTGGTCTGCAATCCAGACAACACATACGAGAACGGCTGGCTTGTTTCTCGGCATATTAAAGAGTCACCAAGCTGATATTCGCTGAAACCATACACAAATCCACATTCATAGACTTCAGAATTGCCAGCATAATATGCCGTCAAGGTTACGGTATCGCCATTCCAGTAAGGCTCGTCCAGATATATGTAATCTTCCATTAGCAGACCGCTTTCCGAAATCGTCATGCTTACCACAGGACTATGTATCACAGTTGGCACGGAATCGCCATCGTCCATACGCAAAGTTGCAAGTGCCACAACCGAATATTCAGCAGAATCAAGGTCATACATTTCCATCCGTCCGACAAACCTATTCGTTTCATTATAATCAAGTTCCGCATCTACAAGGTCATAATCACCATTGTCAAACAAATCCTGATATTCAACATCGGAAATAATCCGCCTTGACCAAAAACGGTTCTCCTCGTCACTTAACTGGCCACGCTTCACAACAAAGGCATATTGCTCCAACATCTCTGCACCTTCAATCACTTCGCCGTAAAGCAACACGCCCTCCCCATCAAATTCTGCGGTAGAACTCACAATAATGCGCGGATAACCAGCAGAAAGTTCTATGTCAATGTCAAGCACGACATAATCTTCCGACAAGTACAGCAAATTAGCAGGGTCAGACATTCCAGTCAGCATATCGCCTTGGATTACAGCCGTAACACCTACCCAAAAGCCTACCTCACGGCGCACATATATGTTTTCGAGAACCGTCGGGTCGTTAGTAAAACGTCCATCTCCATCAGAATCAACGAAATGGCAGTTGTATCCTATTGTATCTTCCGTACTGTAGTATATTGTCACACGCGCATCAAACGATTCGACTGCACCCTTTCTGGCAATCTTGCTACCACGCTTCAAATTAATGTTAAGCACCCCGACGTTACCAAAGTCCACAGGATCCTTATGGCAACCAGTAAATGCAAATATTACAGCAAATAATACCGCAGCAAGCAGATATAATCTTTTCATCCAAAATTTCTAATAATAAACTATTTTTCGTTTTACAACAGCTTCTCCCGCCTTCAATTCCGTCCAGTTGCCCTGCTCGTCCTTCGTTACAATCTCAACATCCATAGACCATTCGTCGCGTGTTTCCTCCGCCCTGTCTTCGTCGACGAAATTGAACCTTATTATATTTCCTTCTTCATCATACTCAATATGACATTCCGAATAATAAGCTCCATCACCAGCGGCAGTAAGATTAAGACGGACATTTTTCTTGTCGTAATCAAACATCTCGCTTCCACCAGGTCCATCGTAGGTCGAAACAATATAGCCATCTTCATCACGACCAATTTGAACCTCATTTTCGCCAGAATATTCGGTAGCATAATCGACCAAATTGCCTTTCTCGTCAAATACAGCCTTGCGTCCGTTGGGATATTCCACCGACTTCACATGACCATGAACTTCCATGAAAGCTAAGTCGGGAGTAATAAAAACTGGTTCTGGCTCGGGTTCGGACTCCGCAACATTTTCTGTCGCAACACTATCATTTTCAACAGTCTCAACGGAAACAGTTTCATCCGTTTTTTCCTCTCCTCCAGACTTAGGTGAACAAGATGTCACACAAAATACTATTGCAAAAGCCTGTAGAAATGCAAAAATTCTCATTTTCATCTAATGATTTGAGGATTCAATTACTTCAAGAAATATTCAATCGTCGTTACGACCCTTACCATTTTAATGTAAGGAGTATTTTCGTCGCGGTCATAAATCGAGAACTGTCCCTGCGAAGCGGTCTTTATGCCACCAAGCGTACTTTCAGAATCGGCAGCGAACTTCTCAGCCACAGCACGTGCATTGCGAGTAGCTTCCTCCACCATTTCCGGCTTCAGTTCATTAAGGCCATTGAACGAAAAACTTGTCTGATGTTCCCAACTCGACTCACAAGTGATTCCTGCGCTAAGGAATTCATCCTGACGCGAAATAAGGTCACGAACCTTGTCAACCTGGTCGGAAGCAACGGTAATCACCGACTTCAACTGGTAGCGATAAGGAATTGTGTTAGATGACCAGCGGTCGGCCTCGCGGTCGTCGGCAGAAATCGGAGCAACACTTATTTCATCGGCAGAAATACCATTCTCCTTCAAGAAGTTAACAATGAACTTATTTTTCTGATTCACCGTCGAATACAGCTCCGACATGTCGTTTCCGACTTCCTTAAAAACAATCGGCCATATAACGTGGTCGGCCTTAACCTCTCGCTCCGACAGACCTTTTACAGAAACAAACCTGTCCTTGTCAGCATAGCTGCCAATTCCAGACTTAACATAAAAACCGTGACCAATAAGACCAATCACCAAGCCCAGCATTATCAAAAGGGCAGCAACAATAACATTCTTCGTATTCATATTCAATAAATTTATTTTCTGCAAATATTCTAAATTTCTACGAAACACACAAGCTTTTTTTCATTTTGCACATAAAAAAAGGTGTCTAATATTTGGGGGTATATCAGACACCAAAAATAAACCAATCTATGAAAAAATGAAAAAAATGAAAAAAATTAAGATGCATTTTCATTTGCAACCTTGCTGTTAATTCGTTCATTAACATCCGAATTGCGAGACAAATATAGTGCTTCATTTTTTTACGAAGAAACAAAAAAATGCAATAATATACTCCAATCAAATATTTTCAAACAAACACACCAAAAATACATACAAAAAAATATCATATTATCATTTAATTGTACGGACACAAATTTTGTGTACCAAACAAACGTTGCACGCAACGTTTGTACACATTTCATTGCCAATTGTCCATTATCCATTGCCAATTGTCCATTATCCATTGCCAATTATCCATTATCCATTGTCAATTATCCATTGTTCATTGTCAATTATCCATTGTTCATTGTCAATTATCCATTGTTCATTGTCAATTATCCATTATTTTTGCCCCGTGAATACGGAAATTATCAGCACAGGCGACGGTTCCTGCACACTTAGGAACGAATACTTTGGCGAAACTTACCATAGTATTAATGGCGCTGTAGCCGAATCAATGCACATTTTTATAAACCTCGGACTGCGCAGTTTCAGCAAACGCGACCTAAACATACTGGAAATTGGCTACGGCACAGGACTTAACGCAATGCTAACCTTCATCGAGAACCAGTCGCTTGGCAACAAAATATTCTATCACGGCATCGAGAAATTCCCGATTTGCAAGGAAACGTTCATGCCATTTGTAGTACACACACCCGACATCGCCTCAAAAATCAACACCGACATCGCTCTCCAGTTCTGCGACGGATGGAACTCGGAAATTGAAATCTCCCCTACTTTCCACCTGCTGAAACAAAATATTGATTTTGAAAACTTTGTTCCAGACCGGCAATACGACCTAATATATTTCGACGCATTTTCGCCCGACACCCAGCCAGAAATGTGGACAATGGAGAACCTGCGAAGAATTATCAACAGCCTAGTCCCCGACGGCATTTTTGTGACCTACTGTTGCAAAGGCATCTTGAAGCAAACTCTACGTGATTTAGGCATGATTGTCAAGCGAATGCCAGGACCAAAAGGCAAACGCCATGTCATACGCGCAACAAAAAATATCGCACAATGAAGACGTTCCCTGCGAAGTGCTGAGCATTCGCACACTGAGCATAGTCGAAGTGTCGAAGGGCAACTCGAAGTGTCTAATTAAGAAAAGATACTAACATTTCTATTTTATTTGTTTTGCGAAACGATTTTATTACTAAATTCGCGACTTGATTGTTTGTGTACATAATTTTAAATTTAAATATCATGAGAGAACTTAGACAAATTCTAATGCTCGCAGTGTTCGCATTGATGACCTTAGTTACATTCGGTCAGAAATACAACTCACTGTGGGTTGATGGACGTATCTACTTCAAGGTAAGTAACAGCGTATCGCTTGACGTCCCGAACGAGAACGGCAGAATTATGCCGAAAGACTTGCCATTCCTTGGCGATCTTGTTGATGAGTATCAAATTACAAATGTTGACATGCCATTCCTTTCGGCAAGTAGCAATTCAATCAAGCACACTTGGAGAATGGACTTCGGTGCAATCGACAAGATTGAATCGCTGATTAAGGACATGGAAAAAATCGGTGTTGTTGAGTATGCAGAACCAGCTCCTCTGTTCTTCATTTCTCAAACTGTTAATGATCCCTACTACAATAGGACATTGAACTACACACCATCGGGATTGGAATTCTTATATGGTTCTGCTTTTTCTGTTAATTCATCGTGGCACTTAGACCTGATAAATGCAGAAGATGCATGGGACGAAACCGACGGAAGCGATGAAATTACGGTTGCAGTCCTTGACAATGCAATCTATATTGACCACGAAGACCTTACCCATATGATTGACCGCGAAAACTCAATCGACCTTGGTGACGGCGACAACGACCCGAATCCCCCAGTTGCCAATTACATCTGGTCGCATGGAACTCACTCGGCTGGCCTTATCGGTGCAGAAAAGAACAATGGAATAGGCGTCGCATCAATCGGTAGCGGTGTAAAAATCATGGCAGTTAAGCTCGGAACCGATGCAAGCGACGGTCAGTCAATGGCAGCTGGTTTCGAAGGTATTGTTTACGCTGCCGACCACGGTGCTGATGTTATCAACATGTCGTGGGGTAGCCCGCAGTTCTTCCAGACAATGCAGAACATTGTAAACTATGCATACAACAAGGGTTGTATCTTGTTAGGTGCAGCTGGCAACAATGGTAATGGCGCCGAATCACAGATGAACGAAGATATTCCAGTAAACTATACCGGTTACCCGGCAGCCCTCGAACATGTAATCGCTGTCGGTTCATGCAACTCTGATGATAAAAAATCGGATTTTTCATGCTACGGCACATGGCTCGACCTCCTTTCTCCAGGTGGATATGCATACCAAGCAACAGGAATGATGCCTATAACTAGTTTCTCGGTTTTGAGCACAACATATAATACCGCTGGCACATTCGGTGATATGTTAAGTGGACAGTTAGGAGGCATAACAGGTGGAGAAATGGAATACCCGACTGGTGGTGCTGGTTCTTGCGGTGTTACTGGACAATACGACATCATGCAGGGAACATCAATGGCTTGCCCTGTAGCATCTGGTCTTGCAGGACTCGTTCTTTCGAAGAACCCAACCCTTACCCCAGAAGAACTCACAGCAGTAATGAAGAGCACCTGCGTAAATGTAGATGCCATTAACCCAGAATTTGTTGACAGCATGGGTGCAGGCCGTATCGATGCATACGCAGCAGTTCACGCAGCAGGTTTGTTGAATATGGATTTGGTTGCCGACTTCGAAGCTAGCGAAGTTATCCTTGCAACTGGCGATGCAATCAACTTCACCGACAGAACCATCGGAACTCCTACTTCATGGTCATGGGAATTTGAAGGCGGAACACCAGCTACTTCAACCGACCAGAATCCACAGAACATCGCATACAACGAAGAAGGTATCTATCAGGTTAGACTTACTGTAACAGACGGCACAAATACCGATTCAGAAACAAAGACATACTTCATCCTTGTAGGACAAAGCACCACCCTCGGCGAAAGCGCATGGGAAGAACAGAATACTCATTTCGCTGCACAATACAGAGCTTCATACAATATCGAAATTGTTGACCCGCAGAATGTTTGGTTCACAACTATGAATGGTACAGATGGTACTGTTGCCCGTGACTTTGGCGTAACAAACGACGGCGGAACAACTTGGGTTCCTAAGACTTTCAGCTACGATGCCGACTGGATGCCAGGTGACATAAGTGCAATCAGCGGAACTACCGCTTGGACAGCAAACTACAGCTCATCGGCAAACGGCAAGGGCGGTATCTTCAAGACTACCGATGGCGGTGACACTTGGACTCGTCAGGGAGAAGATCTTTTCCAAAATTCAACAAGCTTCCTTAACATAATCCACTTCTTCAACGAAAACGAAGGTTATGCTCAGGGCGACCCAGTAAGCGGAAACTTCGAAATCTTCAGGACTACCGATGGTGGTGAAACTTGGAATGCAGTTACCGCTCCAGCAGCACAAAGTTCAGAAGCTAGCACCGTTGGTCTCGACTGGGCAATCGGCGACATCGCATGGTTCGGAACTAGCAAGGGTAGAATCTACAAGACCACCGACAAGGGTGCAACTTGGACAGTCCTCAGCACAGGTACAACCAAGATGATTTCTGAAATGTCGTGGTCAGACGAAATGAACGGCGCAGTTACCGTTATGAACCTCAACCAGACAACTGGACAGACTTCCGACTGGCAGTTCCTCAGAACTACCGACGGTGGTGAAACTTGGAATGCAGTAAATGTTGCCGAAAACTATTTCTCATCATTCTGCCTTGTTCCTGGAACACCGGGTATGATTGTTGCAACAAAATCGGCATCCAGCCTTCCTGACAACTTCTCAGCTTACTCAACCGACGGCGGTACGACTTGGGAAGTACTTGACGACTCAATCCAATACATCCAAGTTAAAATGTACGACATCAACACCGGCTGGGCTGGCGGATTCAACTGGGACGAAAACAACGGCGGTATCTACAAGTGGAAAGGCATCAATATGGGCTTGCACTTCACATCGTTGCCAATCATAAACATAGATGAAGATGCCGAATACAACTACACCGTTACTGCAGAAAACGAAACCGGCAACCCGATTACAATAACAATGACTACTGGTCCTGAATGGTTGACACTTGCACAGAATAATGGTGAATACGTTCTTTCTGGAACTGCTCCTCACCTCGATGCATTATCACAGAATTTCAATGTAGTGCTTACCGCTGACGATGGCGACGAAACTGCAACTCAACCATTTACAATAACTGTACATACAACCAATGTTGCACCTGAGTTCACATCGGAACCTGTAACAACAGCAACTCAGTATGTAGAATATGTATATGAAATTACTTGCACCGATGCCGACAACGACCAGCTTACAATTGAAATGACAACTAATCCATCATGGGCTACTTTGGTTGACCACGGCGATGGTACAGCAACTTTGAGCGGTACTCCTCAAACAGCAACGACTATTGGTAATGGACCAAGCTTTGTAATCACAGTATCCGACTTGCTTTACACCACAACTCAGCGTTTCAACGTTCGTATTGCAGCCAACACTTCTGTTGAAGACTTCGGTATGGGCGCAATTGAACTCTACCCGAACCCGACAGACGGAATGCTGACCGTTGAAAACTGCGAAGGTGCAAACTACGAAATCTTCGACATCACCGGAAAGGTTGTTGCCGCTGGTAACATAACCAACAAGGTTCAAACAATAAACATTGCTGAGGAAATCTCTGGAAACTTAGTTATCAGAATTATAAATAACGACAAGGTTGTTACACGTCCTATCGTTAAATTCTAATAATCAAGCACAAACAAAAATAAAGGCCGCCAAAAGCGGTCTTTATTTTTTTATAAATACCGACACTATGAACTATTTTAAAATTATATTTGCATATTAAAAAAATTGTAAATATTTTTGAAAAATGTTTTTTTGAAATAAACTTGACTTGTAATAAGGAACATATAACCACTGATATACAATGCGTTACATCAGACTATCGCATTAAGTCTAATTTTATAACTATTATAAGAAAATAGGTATGAAGAGATTTTTATCAATAATACTGCTCGCGTTCAGCATATCGGCGATGGCTCAGAATGGACTTCCCGACCCACCAAAGTTTCAGTCGGCAAGCGTAATTCCTGAATCGACACCGGTAACTGTAAAATTGACATGGCAGCCAAGCGACTCTGCAGACGTTGCAGGTTACATCATATATAAGATTGTTGACAATATTACCACAACCCTCGACACAGCAAGAGGTAGGGAAACCACAACCTACGAATACACAGCTTCATCTGCCAATGCTACCTCCGAACGATTCCGCCTTGCCGCATTCGACAACGACGGATACAAAAGCACAATCACCGACCCCCACTCCACAATCCTTCTCAAATCATCATTCGACAGATGCGAACGCAAAGTCACACTTAGCTGGACTTCTTATGCTGGATGGGGAACAAACATTGCAAACTACAGAGTTTACAGAAGATATGCAGAAACTGACTACCAACTGATAAAAACCCTTCCTGCAACTGCAAACGAACTTGTTGACGATAACCTTGCAAACGGACGCTGGTACTGCTACTACGTCGAAGCTGTAAGAAACAATGGGGTAACAGCAACCTCAAACTCTATTGATTTTACAGCATCTGGACACGAAGGGCCACTCTCAATCAAGGCAAACTACGCAAGCGTTGACGAAGACCAGAATATAGCATTGAACTTCCAGATTTCTAATGCAGGACAAGTTACTGAATACCAAATTCTAAGGTCTATCAACAGCATTGACAACTTCTCGCCTATTGCAAGCTTCCCATATACAGGACAAACGCAAATCATATACACCGACACCGATGTTGACGCTTCGCAAAATACATACTATTACAAACTTGTATCTATCGACCCTTGCGGACAAATATCGAAAAGTTCAAACCTGGCAAGCAACATACTGCTAAAGGCATTTTCAACTGAAACTACCGAACATAGCCTCGAATGGACAGAGTATAAAGACTGGCCTAACGGTGTAATATCATACAAGATTTACAGTTACTTCGACGGAGCTGCACAGGAAATCGGCAGCAACGGTCAAGGTTCGCTTAATTTCAACAACAACATCGCCGAATATGTAAAGAGATGCCACGACAAGGGAATCTACCTTACAAGTTCATTCTGCTATTTTGTTGAAGCATACGAAAATACAAACGACCTACCCCAGCAGCAAATCAGCAGGTCAAATGTAGCTTGCGTTTACGAAACTCCAATTGTATGGCTCCCAACTGCATTCAACATCACATCAAAAGACGAAGTCAACAGAATATTCAAGCCTGTCCTATCGTTCGTTAAGGACTATCCTTACGAATTTGTAATTTACGACAGATGGGGACAGCAGGTATTTAAGACAACAAACGTAAACGAAGGTTGGACTGGTAAGGATGCAAAAAAATATTATCACACCGACTACTACGTTTATACGATAAAGTATGCCGACTACAAAGACAAGGAATATAGCAAGTCGGGCACTTTCTTCCTAATAATGGAATAAGGATTTTTTTCAGAATATACAGATGCGGCAAATGCCGCATTTGTTTTTTGCACCAATAATTATTATTAAATTTGCACAAAATTTTAAAGGAAACAAAATGGGTTTACATTGTGGAATCATAGGCATAGCAAACTGCGGAAAAACCACAGTTTTCAATTGTATGTCGAAGACAAAGGCAGAAACTAGCAACTTCGCATTTTCAAGCAACAAATCTAATATAGGTGTAATTTCTGTGCCAGATGCAAGGCTCAAGGAAATGGAAAAATTCCAGCCTACTGAAAAACTTGTCCCAGCAACCGTTGACATTGTTGACATACCTGGTCTTACAAAAGGCTCAAATCACGGCGAAGGCGTTGGCAACCAATTTCTTGCCGACATTAGAAATGCCGATGCTCTTATACACGTGCTTCGTTGCTTTGACGACGACAACCTCCCACACATCGACGGTTCTGTTGACCCTGTAAGGGATATGGAAACCATCGACCTTGAACTTCAAATCAAGGACATCGAGTCAATTACCAAGAAGATTGCAAGGATGGAAAAGGCTGCAAAAGTCGGTGACAAGGAAGCTAAACAAGCAGTTGAAGTTCTGAAAATATATCAGGAACACCTTGAAAACATGCAGAATGCACGTACAGCGCCAGTAAAGGAAGAAGACAAGAAGTACATTTCCGACCTTTTCCTTCTCACATCAAAACCAGTGATGTACGTCTGCAATATCGACGAAGGTTCAATAAAGGACGGAAACAAGTACGTTGACGCAGTGAAGAAGGCTCTTGAAGGCAGTGATGTCAAGATACTTACAATAGCAGCCGCACTCGAATCGGAAATTTCCGAACTCGACACCGACGAGGAAAAGCAGGAATTCCTTGCCGACTATGGCTTGGAAGAACCGAGCGTAAACAGGATTATCCGCGCCGCCTACGACTTGCTCAACTTGCAGTCGTTCTTCACGGTTGGTCCAAAGGAAATACGCGCCTGGACTATACACAAGGGCGAAACAGCCCCCGAAGCGGCAGGCGTAATCCACAGCGATTTGCAACGTGGCTTCATCCGTGCCGAAGTAATGAAATACAACGACTTCGTAACTCTTGGTTCAGAAAATGCCGTGAAGAATGCCGGCAAATTCCACGTAGAAGGAAAAACTTACGTCGTTGAGGACGGCGACATCCTAAACATCAGGTTTAACGTTTAATAGCAGAAAGATGGCACAACAAGTTTCAACGCCAAAGGGAACACGCGATTTCGGTCCGTCCGAAATGAACAGGAGAAACTATATCTTCAATACTATCAAGGAAGTATTCCACAACTACGGATTCTCGCAGATTGAGACTCCTGCAATGGAAAACCTATCTACCCTACTCGGCAAGTATGGCGCAGAAGGCGACAAATTGCTTTTCAAGATTCTGAATTCAGGAAATTTTACAGACAAGATTTCAAAGGAAAGTCTTGAAGCTCAGAACTATATTGAAATAACAAACAATATATCAGAAAAAGGTCTTCGCTACGACCTTACCGTTCCGTTTGCACGTTTCGTAGTACAACATAGAAACGACATCGTTTTTCCATTCAAGCGCTACCAGATTCAACCGGTTTGGCGTGCCGACAAGCCCCAGAAAGGCAGATACAGAGAGTTCTACCAATGCGACGTTGACATAATTGGTTCAAAATCACTACTTAACGAGTTTGAACTGATACAAATTATAGACGATGTATTTGCAAAACTTGGCATTTCGGTGACATTGAAACTCAACAACCGCAAAATCCTCTCCGGAATAGCCGAAGCCATCGGTGAAGCCGACAAGTTTGTTGCAATCACGGTCGCTATCGACAAGATTGACAAGATTGGCTTGGAAAAAGTTGAGGACGAACTCCGCGCAAACGGACTTTCGGAAGATGCAATCGTAAAACTCAGACCCATCCTTACCAACAAGGGCGACACCGAAGAAACTTTCAAGCTGATCGAAAGCATTATCGGCAACACCGAAACAGGCAAGGCAGGAATTGAGGAAATGAATGTAATTTTCAACTACATACGCAAGCACAAGCTTGGAATAAACGTAGAATTAGACCTTAGTCTTGCACGTGGATTGAACTACTACACTGGAGCAATCTTCGAGGTGAAGGCTAACGATGTTGAAATCGGTAGCATCTGCGGTGGCGGTCGTTACGACAACTTAACAGGAATATTCGGCATGAAAGACGTCTCGGGCGTTGGCGTTTCGTTTGGTGCCGACCGTATCTACGATGTTTTGATGCAACTCGACCTTTTCCCAAAGCAGACCGACGAAGGATGCAAAGCATTACTTATCAATTTCGGTGCAGAAGAAGAATCCACCTGCATAGAAATTGCTGGAAAGTTGAGAAAACAAGGTATCAGTTGCGTTGTTTTCCCCGAGAAGTCGAAGCTCGACAAGCAATTCAAGTTTGCCGACAGCCACAACATTCCATACGTTATAATTATAGGAGAAAACGAAATTGCCAACAAAACAGCCACAATAAAGAATATGGCAACAGGCGAACAGAACAACATTCCACAAGACGAAATAATGAATATGATAAAATAGTGTCGGAAGCAATTCTGAGGGGTAAAATAAAGCCGGCATTATCAAAAACGCTTCCCAAAATGGGAAGCGTTTGTAATATAAAACAGAAAGGAAGTCCCTATTGAAACTTCCCTCTTGTTAATTGCATTATCAACTTTACTTTATTTTAACCTCAACGGCACAAAAGTACTAGCATTACAGAAAGTACGAAATAGGTAATTTTACGCATTTTTAAAGTAATGATATTTCAAGCAAGGCTATCCTACCACACGGATAATTAAAGGTTTAGCTTGATTAACCTTTGATCAAGTTCTTCACATAATCCTCGAAGAACGGTCTTATCTCAACGATAGCCTTTTCAAGACGAGTCATTTCCTCTGCAAAAAACTTGTGGACTGTCGCCCAACATTCCTGACGATATATGTCAACGTTGTCAATCTGCTTGTACAAAGCACACACAGGCTTGCCATTTTCAAGCACTAGCATTTCATCCCAAATCCATCCTTCGCCAAGATAGTTGTTAAGCACCAGCTCGCACTCGTGCAGCTTACAGAAAACATCAAAACGAATATCCTCGTTCTTGCACTCAACGGCAAGCATAACCCGGGCATACGAACGATTTATGTCGAACTTCAACACCAAGTCCTTAATGCCTGTATTGTATGTCATCCACTTGCCATTTTTTCCAAGGTATGGACGCGAAAATTCATCGAATTTTACCCAGAACTGCCGTCTTATCTGCGATGCCTCTGCCTTCGAATACATAACTTATTTTTTCTTTATGAAATCCATCCACTTGCGAATCTGCTCTTCCTTAGCATTAGGAGCTGGCTCATAAAACTTTGCATCTACAAGTTTATCGGGCAGATATTGCTGTTCAACATAATGGTTATCAAAATTATGCGCATACTTATAGTCGGCACCATAATTCAGTTTCTTCATCAACGACGTAGGTGCATTGCGCAAATGCAAGGGCACTGGCAAGTCGCCAGTCTCCTTCACCTTTGCAATGGCGGCATCAACTGCCAGATATGCCGAATTGCTCTTGGGACTTGTCGCCAGATAAACAGTTGCCTCCGCCAACGGAATCCTCGCTTCTGGCATACCAATCTTGTCAATAGCATCAAAACAAGCATTTGCAATCAACATGGCATTCGGATTTGCAAGACCTATATCCTCCGAAGCTAAAATTATGAGCCTTCGCGCAATAAACTTAATATCTTCACCGCCTTCAAGCATTCTAGCAAGCCAGTAAATAGCAGCATCTGGGTCAGAACCGCGAACCGACTTGATAAATGCGGAGATTATGTCGTAATGCTGTTCGCCAGACTTGTCGTAGAAAGCCATATTCTCCTGCAAACGACTAAGAACCAAATCGTTGGTTATAACAATTTCTTCTTCGTCGCCACTACATACAAGTTCTAGAATGTTGTACAGTTTTCGTCCGTCGCCACCAGAAAAACGATACAAGGCATCACGTTCTTCTACTCGAATATTCAATTTTGAAAGCTCTACATCTGTTGTTATTGCCTTGTCTATCAGTTTGTCAAGATCGTGTTCGTCAAGATGTTTCAGCACATAAACCTGACAACGCGACAGCAACGGCGATATAACCTCGAAAGAAGGATTTTCGGTAGTCGCACCTATCAATGTTATAGTTCCATCTTCAACTGCACCAAGAAGTGAATCCTGCTGCGACTTATTGAAACGATGGATTTCGTCAATGAAAAGTATCGGATTGCCTTTTGAAAATAGATTTACCTTCTTGGCTTGCTCAATTACTTCACGAACTTCTTTTACACCGCTGCTTACAGCACTGAGAGTTATAAAGTTACGCTCTGTTATTTGGGAAATTACAGTTACAAGGGTTGTCTTGCCAACTCCCGGAGGTCCCCACAGAATCATCGATGGGATTCGTCCTGCCTCAATGGATTTACGCAAAGGAGCATTCTTGCCGACAAGATGCTGCTGACCTGCATAGTCATCAAAACTATGCGGGCGCATCCTTTCTGCCAATGGTTTAGAAGTCAGCATTATACAATAGATTAAACCTTTCCTTCATGGATATGGCGCATTATATCCCTATCAATCTCTGAGAACTCAATATGCCTGCGAGCCATAACCCTTGTCATAACCTCAAATGCCGTATCCAGCTTATATTCAGTGAATCCCGATGCTCCACCCCACGAAAACGACGGTACATATTTGCTTGGAAATCCCGCTCCGAAAATGTTTGCAGACACTCCCACTACCGTACCAGTATTGAACATGGTATTTATGCCACATTTCGAATGATCGCCGAAAATAAGACCACAGAACTGCAAGCCTGTACTCTCAAACTTCTGCGTATCATAATTCCACAACTTTACATCTGCATAATTGTTCTTTAAGTTAGAGTTATTGGAATCTGCACCGAAATTACACCATTCACCGACAACAGAATTGCCAAGGAAACCATCGTGAGCCTTGTTTGAATAGCCAAAGAAAACTACGTTGCTAAGTTCTCCTCCGACCTTGCACCAAGGACCAACGGTAGTATCACCATACATCTTTGCCCCCATTTTCAGCACTCCATGTTCGCACAATGCAAAAGGACCTCTGATGTTCGCACCTTCCATTACTTCGGCATTTGCTCCTATATATATAGGACCGTCATTGGTATTCAGCGTAGCACATTCGATAGAACAGCCTTCCTCAACAAAAACTGGGCATTTCCCAAACGAAACGTTTGTTGCACTCAGCGGTCTTGACTTGCGACCAGCAGTCAGCAACTCAAAATCCTTGTTGATTTCCATTCCGTTGAAAGAAAAAATATCAGTCAACGATTTAAGCATAAACACCTTGCCAGAATACTCGATTTCAAATGCAGATGGTTCAATCGGCTCTACGCTTGCCAAGACAACGCCATCCTTTGTTAACGTTCCTGCCTCCAACGACTTTATAGCCTTTGCAATATTGCAATCGGGCAGCAAAACAGAAGGTATTACAACGCAATCAGCATCGTCAACAACTTCGTATTTTACCTGCAAATAAGGCTCGGTACGGACATATACCTTTTCGCCCAGATACTTTTCCCATTTCTCACGCAAAGTGAGTATTCCAATTCTAAAATCGGCTATCGAACGCGTAAGCGACAACGGACGGAACCGCCCATGATAACCGCTATCTGATAAGATATACTTCATTCTACAAATAATCTACAACCTTTTCAAGGCGCATACCACGCGACCCCTTTACAAGAAACATCTTGCTCTTTTCGGGATTTGTTACAAAATACTTGTTCAAGTCATCAACCGAATCAAAGAACATATACGGATAGTCTTTAGCGAACATACCAAAGTTCTTTCCGACAAAATAAGCATTTGTGTAGCCACTTTCACGAATAAATTCCAACACAGCCTTGTGTTCAGCCTCGCTTTCTTTTCCAAGTTCAAGCATATCGCCAAGTATCAACGACTTATAGTCATCGTTAATTGAATTGTAACTGCTGATAGCAGCTCTCATACTTGTTGGATTAGCATTATAAAGGTCAAGTATCAAGGTATTGCGCGATGTCTTTGTCATCTGCGAACGGTTGTTCTTAGGGAAATAGTCGGAAATAGCTCCGTCAATCGCCGTCGGATGAATGTCAAAATGCGCACCTATAGTTATAGCGGCAAGAATATTCTCGAAATTATATGCTCCGATAAGGTTCGACTTTGAAAATCCTGAAACAGAATCCGTTTCCCAAGTCACAGTAGTCTGGTAGGCATATTCAGAATATACGCCACGGCAGAAACAATCCTTGCCTTTGCCGTATCTTACGACTTTAAGTTTATCATGTCCAGACAGAATTTTCTTCAACAAATCATTGTCATCGTTAATGAAAACTGTCCCTTCGTGAGCATCAAGGTAATCGTAAAGTTCGCCCTTTGTCTTCATCACGCCCTCAATCGAGCCAAACCCTTCAAGATGAGCCTTGCCAACATTGGTAATGATTCCATAGTTAGGCTCTGCAATCTTGCACAAAGTTGCGATTTCGCCAGGATGGTTTGCACCCATCTCAACAACGCCCATATCTACGGTACGGTTCATCGATAGTAGTGTCAACGGCACACCGATATGGTTGTTCTTGTTGCCGCTTGTGTATGATATTCTGAATTTCTTTGCCAGCACTGCCGAAACCAATTCCTTTGTCGTTGTCTTTCCGTTTGTTCCTGTAATAGCAAGAATCGGAATGTTAAGTTTACGCCTATGGTAGTTGGCAAGTTGCTGCAAGGTTTCCAAAGTATCGTTCACGACAAAGACATTTTCTCTTCCTCGATATTTCTTGTCAGAAACCACAGCTGCGGCACAACCGGCCTCGAATGCAGCATCAACAAACTGATTTCCATCAAAGTTATCACCCTTTAATGCGAAAAATACAGAATTAGGTGTTATAACCCTACTGTCCGTCGAAACGAGACGGCTCTTTTCAAATACCTTATAAATTTCCTCAATCATGAAGTTTGTAAAATTAAATAGCCTCCCCACGGGGAGGCTATACATATCTTATCAAATTTTACTATTTACCTTTGGTTGGAGCACCAATCCTAATCATAGCGCACCTGAAACCAATATCGCAACGCGACTTGTTTTCATCCAAGAAACGTCTTGTTCCAGGAACCATCCAGTAAGCTCTGTCCTTCCAAGAACCGCCCTTGAATACCCTTGACCTATCGGTTACAAGAGATGTCATCTTTTCACCCTTGTTCAATTTCGGGTTTGCAGGGTTGAAATCGGCATTGCCCCACTCGGCAGTACCATCCGAACCCCACTTACCAGCCTTGTACATACCAGTTGTCTGGTTTACAAAAATCTGGTCAGGATATACAACGCTACCATCAGCAAGCTGAATCTTTCCGTTATCAAGAATCATAGAACCGTCTGGCATTACAACATTACCTTCAGGAGTCCTTTCATGACCGGTCGGCAAAGTATAAGTACGATCTTCCATATTGATTCTTACACCGCTTGGAAGTAATATTTCGTTACCACCAATCAATGTTGAACCTGGGAACAAATCGCCAATATAATCAGCAAGAGTATCAAGGTTCTGTTCTGTCAACATAGTAGAATCCATAAATTCATTGTACTGCTTTACAGACGACTGAGTCTTGAAACGTTCGTCCTTAACCCAATATTCAGCAGCTTCACCAACAGAAACCAAAGATTCGAGGTCACCATCAAGATAATTCCTATTATCTGAAGTTGTGTAATTTTCCCTATTGAAGCACGATTCATCGCGAACCGGTTTCTTAAGGATTTTACCAGTATAGTCGAAATAGTTTTCAGCTTCAGGAGTAAGTTCCATGTCGCCAGACCTTGGGTCAACAATAATCTGGTAGTCTTCAAATACATTACCTCTGAAAGGTCTGAACTCGTCCATGTCTTCGAATGTGAGGTCACGGTAAACGTCCATAACCCATTCGTTAACGTTACCAGCCATACAATATAGACCATAGTCGTTTGGCCAGTAGCTTCTTACAGGAGCGGTTATATCAGCCTTATCGTTGAGAGCACCAGCAACACCCATAGCATCACCACGACCTCTCATCGAGTTAGCCATCATACGACCACGTTCTTCACCCTTTGCATCGTTACGGATATAGTGACCGTTCCACGGATACAAACGTCTTTCGTAAATTCTTTCCTTGTACTGGTTACCAACGATAGCCAAAGCAGCGAATTCCCATTCAGCTTCGGTTGGAAGCCTATAGCGCGGCAGGAAGATACCATCTTCAATACCAACCCAACGTCTGTCGTCACCAGTGTTAGCATTACCGCCCTTACGACCTGCCTTCAAAACAGATGGGTCAACGTAGAGGTTTTCAACCTTACCATCAGGACCCTTACCCGATTCATCAACAGAAAGGTCAAGATTGTCGGCATAGAACAAATATGCGTCAACATTAAAATGCTTAGCCTGATCCTGCGGAGCCAAATACTTGTCAATGATACCTTCTCTCATGAGGATGTACTCGTTAACACGGTCGGTTCTCCATTCACAGTACTTCGAAGCCTGAGTCCACGATACGTTTACAACAGGATAGTCTTCGTATGCCGGGTGGCGAAGATACAACTCAACCAATGGTTCGTTGTAAGCCAGACGGCTTCTCCAGCCAGCGGTATCGGGCAATGCCTGTGTGTAAAGGAACCTATAGTCTGATGCATAAACATGCGACAACCAATATAGGTATTCACGATAGTCAAGGTTAGTAACTTCGACTTCATCCATATAGAATGACGATACGGTCACCCTGCGAGGGATATTGTTCCAGTCGCGCATAACATCCTGCTCGACACGGCCCATTGCAAAAGTACCGCCCTCGATGAAAACCAAACCAGGTCCAGTTTCCTGTTCGTAACCGGGATGATTTTGGAATCCGCCGAAATTGGGGTCATTGTAGTTCCAACCAGTAGTGTTGGAAACATCTTTCTTACAAGAAGCAACCATGATTGCCGCTGCAAGAATCACCATGAAAATTAAACCATTCCTTTTCATAAAACATTAATTTTTATATTAGTACTAGAATGATGGACAACTTACTGTAGATATTTTTTTTGCCTTCTCGTGGCATCCGAAGGTATATGCTATTGAAACTTCGTGAGCACCGTATGTCGAGTTGCTCAACTTTGATATTGTAAGGTCGTAACTATACGAGAATCTTAACTTATTGTACTTGTATCCGACCATCATGACAAAGGCATCGTACTGGAATTCGAAAGTCTGCCTAAACCAGAAGCCTGCGAGAATACCCATTCTCGACACATACATACCCCAATAGAACTGCTGGAAGAAAGCGCCTTGCTGCTGGAACAATATCTGCGGAGCAATCAGGAGGTCGCCTCTCTTGAACTTATTACTATTAATAGGTATCTCTGCACCAAAGTGAGCTGTATATTTTCTTGGGAGGACAGCATCGCTACCTCTCAGGAACGATTCCGACGGCTGTGTAAGATGGTGAACAGCAACGCCGAAGAAGACCTTTTCGGTAAAACCGATTATACCAGCGGAGAAATCGACATAATTACGCTTAGTATTGATTATGTCAGGATTCTCAAGCGAAGCATAGATAGGTCCATAAAGAGGATGAATCATATTGGGGAACACGAAATCCCAGTTAATCCTCCTCATAGCGAAAGTAGCCTGGAAACCAGCAGCCAATGAGAATTTCTTCGAAACTTGCAATGTGTACGAATACATCGCATTGATTGTCGCCGTATTAATTCGGCCATCACCACTTCCTTGAACATCATCCATGAGGTAAATTCCAACGCCACCTCTTAGTGCATGCCAATATTGGTCGTATGCTATATTATAGGTAACAAAAGTTGACCCGAAAGCCGGCCATTGGTTCCTATAAGACAAAGAAAGTCGCGGACAACGCTCCGAACCTGCAAAAGCTGGATTCAAATACAGGGGATTTGCATAGAACTGCGAGAAGTGCGGGTCCTGTGCTCTCATCACTCCATAACTCCCTAATATTAGTAGAGTTAGCAATATCAAGAATCGTCTTACCATAATATTTTTACCATCTATAATTAGTGAATGATAAATATTTTTTCGTCCATAATTTAAAAATCACAATATTACATTATTTTTGTCGTTTGAAGAAATAAATGAACTTTTTTTTTTGTTTTTTTTTAACAGATGAAAAAAATATTTTGCATATTATTGACAATCAGTCTATTACAAACAGCAATCGGACAAACTTTTTTTATTAAAGATTCGCTGTTCATAACTGGCACAACCGAAATTTTTACCCCCGACAGTTCAAAAATAAAGATAATTTTTCTTGAAAACCGCGACAATCGTGACGGAGATTTCCTACCTATATACAGAAAGACAGTTAAAGCAACCGATGGAATATCTATAACTGGTGTATCCCTAAAAAAAGTTTCCTACTCAGACGTTGACCCTATTATATATAAAGGTATATATAAGATTGACGAAATCGGAACAGAACCTGAAATAAGTGCAAAAGTAGTCAACTACAGAAAACAGAGTTTCATCGAGTTCGAAATCATGCCCTTACGTAAAAATCCATCAACAGGAACAATAGAGATTGCCGACCACTTTGAATGCGAAATAACAACAAAACAAAACTTAAAGCGAGCAGTATCACGAACATATACTAGCGCTTCAAAACTTTCATCTGGAAAATGGTACAAGATAAAAGTTTCAGAATCCGGAATCTACAAACTAACATATAGTCAACTGACAGAGATGGGATTCAGTAACTTCTCGTCGATTGGAATATTCGGCTACGGAGGAATGGAATCGAAAACAATATGCGACAACAACCCACAGATATTCGCAGACAAATATATCGATGACCTTCCGGAACGTAGCATCCTGAAAGTAGATGCAAACGGAAACGGCTCTTTCGACAACGGAGACTACATCTTATTCTATGCCGACGGTCCGCACAACATACGGTACAAAGCAAACGGAAAGTTCACTCACGACTTCCACAACTACTCCGACTTCTCCTACTATTTCGTTTCGGACAGGGGCTCTTGGAAAAGTGCAGTAGCAACGCCATCGGAAAGCACATCAAACGTTTCGGTAACAACATACGACAAATACATATTCCACGAAAAGGACTCCATATCAATTGTAAAATCTGGTCGCAACTTTTTCTGGAGAAGCTTCGGCTACCACACATCTATGACTGACGAGTTTCCAGAAAACAACGTAACGTCCGATACCGCAACAGTTTACATGCACTTTGCCGCAGCTGCGACAGTTGCGACGCACTTCGACATAACAATCAACGGAACAAATGCAGGACGGACAAACATCCCATCAACGACATCAAACGGAAACGAATCAAACTTCACAACCAAATTCATACCGAGAGGAAACTCCACAACTTTCGGAATAACCTACTCAAAAAACACATCTACCTCAAACGGATGGATTGACTACATAGCGATAAAACTAAGGAAACGACTCACCATCGAAAACGGCTTTGTCAACTTCCGCGACCTGAAATCAGTTGGCACAGACAAAATTGCTGAGTTTTCAATATCACAAGCAACAAGCAACACAGTCGTCTGGGACATCAGCGACAGGGTAAACGCCAAAGCGATTGCAGGAGCATACTCTTCAAATACATATAAGTTCAAAGCAAAAACCGACACTCTTTGCGAATATGTTGCATTCAACCCGTCGTATGCTTTCCCATCCCCCATTTACAACAATGCAGAAGATATCGGTTCTGTAAGCAACCAGAACATTCACGGAGCATCATACGCCGACCTTATAATAATAACGCATCCGAACTTCGTATCGCAAGCGAACGAAATCAAACGCATCCACGAAACAGAGGATAATATGTCGGTCATCGTAGCCTCAACAGATAAGATTTACAACGAATTTTCATCGGGCACACCAGACATCTGCGCCTTGCGAAACTTCATAAAGATGCTCTACGACAGAGCTCCTGCCGACAAAATGCCAAAGAATGTCCTTCTGCTCGGCGACGGAAGCTACGACAATCGTACTTCGGACGGCAGCGTATCAAACTTTATACTGACCTACCAGACCGAAAACTCAATAACCAACACGCTCACAATCACCAGCGATGACTTTTTCGTTTGCCTTGACGAAGGCGAAGGCGAAGTCCAGTCTTCCGAAAAAATGGACATGGGAATCGGCAGAATGACCGTCACAACGGCCGAAGAAGCAAACGCCATGGTGGAAAAACTTCGCTCATATTATTCCGCAAATAGTTTTGGCAGCTGGAAAACCAGAGCCACAATAATTGCCGACGATGCAGAAAACAACGAGACCGTACATCAGACAAATGCCGAAAATATGATTGCCGCCCAATTGGAATACAGTGCAGAATACCTTAACATAGAAAAGATATACCTCGACGACTACGAACAGATATACGCCTCCACCGGCAATTCCTACCCGGATGTCAACAAGGCTATTATCAACAACATAAACAACGGAACCTTGCTCCTAACATGGGTAGGACACGGAAACCCGAAATCATGGGCACACGAGAATATATTCAACATGTATTCTATCAATTCTTTGCAAAACAAAAACAAATATCCGCTTATTGTAACCGCCACCTGCGACTACACACCATTTGACGACCACACAATACCTACTGGCGGCGAACTTCTATTCCTTGCACCAAACTCGGGAGCAATTGCTTTGCTAACTACGGTAAGACAGGTATATTCCACTAAGAATGAACGCCTTGTAAAGAATTTCTACAAATACCTTTTCGAAACGCACCTTGAAGAAAATGCAGGTCAAAAACCAAAGACCATAGGCGAATGCGTGGCTCTTGGCAAAAACGAAACAGCAGACTTCAATATGCGTTCATTCGTTGTAATAGGTGACCCAGCAATAACACTGTCGCAACCCAAATACTCGGTGAAAACCACCAAGATTAACGGAATCAACGCATCAGAGTTCACCGACACCATAGGTGCAGCAGGATTGGTAACAATAGAAGGCACGATACTCGACGAAAACGGCAATCCTGCCAGCAATTTCAATGGAATCGTATTCCCGTCTGTTTACGACAAGCGCAACACTTACACCACAAAAGGCAATGACGGTTACGAACCTCTCACCTACACAGCCCAGCGCAATGTGATATTCAACGGAAAGTCAACAGTAACTGACGGCAAATTCAAGTTCAGTTTCATAGTCCCGATTGACATTGCCTACTATTTCGACAAGGGTAAGATAAGTTACTATGCCACAAATAGTTCCGACAAGGAAGCCTGTGGATACGACAAGTCGATAACAATAGGCGGAACCGACAAAAACGGCATTGTTGACACCGAAGGTCCTGAAATAGAACTATATATGAACGATGAAAATTTCATTGACGGTGGCATTGTAAACGAGAACCCAATACTTATTGCAAAGATTAGCGACCAGTCGGGAATAAATACGGTTGGAAACGGAATCGGACACGACATCACACTGACAATAGACGGAAATACATCTGGCAAAACAGTGCTAAACAGCTTCTACGAATCGGAAATGGACGACTATAAGAATGGTCAAATCACATATCCTAACTCAAACATTGGGCTAGGTGCACACACAATGACAATAAAGGCCTGGGACGTTATGAACAACAGCAGCGAAAAGTCGATTGACTTCATCGTAACAAACTCGTCGGAAATGGTGATTGACAAACTGTTCAACTACCCCAACCCATTCTCGACACACACCTCGTTCTATTTCGGGCACAACCAGCCCTACGAAACTTTCGATGTGTTAATCAGCATTTTCACGGTATCTGGCAAACTTGTAAAAACTCTTGAATCCACAATGACCTGCGACGGCTACCTCAGTTCCCCAATAGAATGGGATGGTCACGACGAATTTGGCGACAAGATTGGCAATGGTGTTTACATATACAAGGTAAAAGTCAGAAATTCAACCGGCACTATTGTTGAAAAATTCGAAAAACTCGTAATACTGAACTAAGGCTACACTGTCAGTCTCACTTTATACCCCGAATGGCTACGCACATTGAAGGCTATGCCATTGTCGAAAATCAGATATTGTCCCTTTATACCAGCCAGGACGCCATCGATGCGGTCGTACTTATCGAGAGTGGCAGCCTTTAAATTGGCAACAACTTGATAAGGATATAATATTTCGAATACAGAATCGTCAAACGACTCGTAAATGCGTAAATCGTCTGGCAACAATGGCAACAGAGCCTTTTTCCGTTCAACCAAATCGATATTAGGCTGTGAAAACATAAGCATACGCCGCCAGTTGGTCTTATCGGCAATGTGTTTTTTCATCTCGACCTCTATCTGTCCAGCAAGATTGCGATTGGGAGTCTTTGCAAAGCGAACGGCAGCGACAGCACCCTGGTCAATCCACCGCGTAGGAATCTGGTTATAACGAGTGACACCAACCTTCAAATCGCCAGTGTAGGCAAGGTAAACATAGTGGTCAATAAGCGAATATTTCTTCGACCATTCCATATCGCGCGAGATTCCAAGGTGCGACATATCCTTTTCGGGATTGAACACACCCTCGTCGCATTCTGGCAAAGTAGTATAGCAGTCGTAACAATGCCCATTCATATAGCTTTTCGAAGTCCGCTTTCCACACGACACACAATTTATCTCGTGCAGATATTCTATCGACAAGTACTTACCTATCAATGCATTCATATCGATTTCTGCATCATTGGCAGGAAGGAAATAGCGGACAGGAAAACCATATTCGCTACGCATCTTCGATAGGTTAAGGTCTACTGTCATAATTATTTAACCATCAATATTTTATCCAATAGTACCTGAGCCAACTTTATCTTCGACTCGACCGTCCAGCCAGCGATATGTGGTGACATTATCACATTGTCGCACTGCGCAAGATAGCGGAAATCGGGATTGTCGGTCATCTTCTTGGTTGCCTCGAACGAAGTTTCCTCGTACTCAATGACATCCAGTCCAGTCGCGACAACCTTTCCCGACTTCAAAGCATCTACCAATGCCGAAGTTTTTACCACTGGTCCGCGCGAAGCATTAAGCAAGACAAACGGATTTTTGAAACGTGCAATAAACTCAGCATCAACCATATACTTAGTCTCGGCAGTAAGCGGAACATGCAAGCTCAGCACATCGGCATTTGCAAAAATCTCATCCAGAGAAACTTCTTCGGCATAAGCGTCGGAATAATTAGTCTTGTACTTGTCGTAGGCAAGCACCTTGCAACCAAAACCCGACAATTTGCGAGCAAACGACGAACCCATGTTTCCGTAGCCTATAATTCCCACAGTACGGAAACCAAGTTCGCGACCACGGTTCATCTCGCGCTTCCACTCGCCAGCCTTCACCTGACGGTCGGCACGGTTAAGGTTATTTAGCAGCGACAATAGCATCCCTACTGTATGTTCGCCAACAGCATCGCGGTTTCCTTCCGGAGAATTGAGGCATCTTATACCCTTAGCCTCGCAATATTCTACATCGATGGTTTCCATACCGGCACCTACGCGCGCAACATAGCGAAGAGATTTCGCAGCATCGACAAACTCACGGTCAATGTTTATGCGACTGCGCAACACAATGCCAAAGGCATCGCCAACCTCTGAAATTATTCGTTCACGGTTCCTGCCCGTAGCATCAACGACTTCAAAACCAGCATTTTTCAGTCCATCGGTTATTATTGTATGGACATCATCAATTATTAGGACTTTCTGTTGCATATTCCTTTGGTTTACAGCATTCTTTCAAGAGCATCGTAATATTTCGGTGAAATCGGTATAGTATCGGCACCGCTAACATTCAGTTCGGCAACGACAACACCCTGTTTATCTTTACGCAAAACCTTGACATGCTTAGGATTAACAAAAAATGAACGCTGACAGCGAACCATACCGTATTTTTGCAGCGTCGGCTCTAACGACTTCATCGTATTACGAAGCACATAATCCTTAATTACCTCGTTTTCAAGATATTTAATCCTGACATAATTTTCCTCAGCCTTCACGTACATGACAGCATCGGCAGCCACAACCAGCTTAAGTTTCTGAGTATTATCGTAGAAACGGACAAGACCGCCCTCAGACGGCTCGTTTACATCATTTGCCTCAGATGCCACCACAGACAACGAAATTATAACATACGGCAACGACAACACTATTAAATTAATAAACAAGCATAGTCCCACCACATCAAAGTAAGGATATTCGCCATGGTACATCAGCGTCACATACAACGCCATAAACAATGATGCCACAAGGACTTCTCCGAATATCCACAAAGAATATCCCAACCATGTAGGCACAAACAACCGTCGTAGCACATATAGCAGCAAGCGTGAAATGAGCAGAACCCCAAACAATATGCAAAACAGCATGGTGGTATTGAAAGCCATTATCCCACGCCCCATATCGAAAAATTCAACAATCTGCACCGGACGGTACAAAAAAATGAATCCAATAAAGAATCCTGACAGCCCAAACAGATATGCCATCTGAACCCGAAACGACAAGAACCCATCTGAAATTTTCGTCATTATTATTCAAATTTAATCCCAAAAATCAGTGTGACGAAATTCGAATCGCAAATAATTCGTCACAATATTTTAAATTTTGTCACAAAAATACAGATTTTGTCAAAAACGAACATCTAAAATCACATAAAATTTTCAAGTCAAAATTCAGCCGTAGTTTTGCAGCAAAATAAAACGAAAATATTATGGGAATGAAAAGTCAAAAATTATTCGCATTCGGCGACTCAATAATAAAAGGTATAATTTCTGAATACGACAATGGTCGCCTCAAATACAAAATTTCAGACAATAGCGCAATTGATATATGCAGACTAAAACTTGGGCTTGAAACTTGCAATCTCGGAAAGTTTGGCTGTACAGTAACTACCGGCGAAAAGATAATAGACAAGCACCTGGAAAAAATTTCGGAGAACGACATTGTGCTTCTCGAATTTGGAGGCAACGACAGCGACAAAATGTGGGAAGAGATTGCAGAAAAGCCTGAGTTTGAACATATTGCAAAAACACCATTGCAGACATTTGTTGAAACTTATTACCGAATAATACAAAAATTAAAAACCACAGGTGCCACAATATACATACTAACAATGCCCCCTATCGATGACAAAGCATATTTCCGCCACTTTACAAAAGGAATGAATTCCAGCCAAATAACCAACATAATGAAATGGCTATACGGAAATATAGAAGTCGTTGGTCTGTGGCACGAAATGTACAACCAGGAAATAATAAAGATAGCATGTTCTGAAAACATAGGAATAATCGACATCTACAAACCATTCATAAAACTACGTGACTACCGCTCGCTTTTCTGCCTCGATGGAATTCACCCGACCCCAAAAGGTCAGGAAATCATAGCAAATGCAATATGCAACAACCTAACATCTAACACAATAACCGACAATACAACACATAATCGTATGAGCACAAAACTTTTCGCATCTCTTGCCGTAATATTGTGCATAGTCTCCATGTTGATAACAAGCATCTTACCACTATCAGCACAGACTTACAAAAATGTACAATACGGCAATTTCGAAAGCTGGACAGTCCGCGACATTGAAGAATCGCTGGTGATTGGCGGAAACACCAAGCGCATATACGCCATCGGTCCGCGCGATACCATCCGAGAAAATAAAGCACTGAACATCAAGTCGATATGGGCATCTTCAAACACATACGCCAAAGTCGCAGGAATATCGAAGACAAGCAATACCGTGTATCCCGAAAGGCGCGGCAACGGCTACTGCGCAAAACTTACCACCGAATATGCCGAATGCAAGGTAATTGGCATCATAAATATAAAGGTATTGGTTTCGGGGACAATATACTGGGGCAAAGCACACGAACCTATCGACGGCACAAGCAATCCGTACAGCAAGATGAGATGGGGAGTGCCGTTTACCAACAAACCCAAGGCCGTAGTCCTCGACTACAAGTCGGCAATGCCCAACAGAGGAACAATCACCACCTGCAAGACCTTGTCGTCATCGAGTCGCCCAGGAAACGACGAACACGAAATCCTTTTCATACTGCAAAACCGCTGGGAGGACGAGAAAGGCAATGTGTATGCAAAGCGCGTTGGTACAGCTATTTACCGTATATCAAGTCCTACAAGCGACTGGGTTAACGGATTCCGCATTCCAGTAATCTACGGTGATGCAACCAAATCGCCTAACTACAAACCATACATGAACCTTGGACCAAAGAAGGACAACTTCTACACAATCAACAGCAAAGGCAAGAATGTAGAGATTCAAGAAGTTGGCTGGGGTGACGAAAACACACCTGTAACACACGCGATTATGCTTATTAGCGTAACTAGTCAGGAAGCATTTTCGGGAACAATTGGAAATACGTTGTGGGTGGACAATATAAAGCTGGAGTATTAATTAGTTAAAAGTTAAAAGTTAAGAGTTACAGTCCGTTTTTGTAGAGTCGTTGCGAGCAACGACTAAAACAACATTATATACCAACATATTTCAGAAGATTAGATAGTGTTGATATTGCTGACAGTCACAAATTTTGTTATTTTTGCGACCTAAAACAAACGGACATGTCTATCGAAGTAAGGAACATAACAAAGGTTTTCGGCGAGCAGAAAGCGCTTGACAATGTGAGTTTTGACATCAGCAATGGCGAAATTGTAGGTTTTCTCGGTCCAAATGGTGCAGGAAAATCAACGCTGATGAAGATAATTACAGGCTACATTCCAGCCACCGAAGGCGATGTTTTCATCAATGGAAAGAATATCCTCGAAGACCCGATTGAAATTCGCAAGAAACTCGGCTACCTGCCAGAGCAGAATCCGCTCTACTTCGACATGTATATCGTTGAGTACCTTGAGTTTGTTGCGGGAATTTATGGCATAAAGAACAAAAAGGCAAGAATTGACGAAGTTGTGGAACTCACTGGACTTTCACCCGAAATAAACAAGAAAATCGGAACCTTGTCCAAAGGCTACAAACAGCGTGTAGGTCTTGCACAAGCCATAATCCACGACCCCGAAGTGCTTATCCTCGACGAACCGACATCGGGACTCGACCCCAACCAGATTATCGAAATCAGAAACCTAATCAAGAATCTTGGCAAGGAAAAGACCGTCATCCTATCGACCCACATAATGCAGGAAGTAGAAGCAATCTGCGACCGCATCTTATTGATAAAGAAAGGTGTACTGCTTGCCAACGACAAAGCCGAAGATTTCGGACACCTTGTCGACGAATCACGCTCGACTCTGCTTGTTGAACTCGACGGAGAAATTGCAGAATCGGATTTTTCGCATATAAAAGGCATAAGAACAGTAAAACGCCAGTCCCCCACCCGATTTATCATCGAATACAACCGCAGCAACGACATCCGAAAGGAAGTCTTCAACCTTGCCGTGCAGAAAGGTAGAGCAGTGCTGAGCATGCAGGAAAAGGAAAAGTCAATAGAAGAAGTATTTGCTGAACTAACAAACGGTTAAGAGAGGCTAAAAGGCCAACAGGCTTGAAGGCTGACATGCTAGCAGTCCAGCAGGCTAACAGTCAGACTGCCGGACAGATCTTCTGTTCGACTGTTAGACATCAATACTGGTTTTCTTTCTGCCTTTTAGCCCACATTAAACTTTGAACTTTGAACTTTCACCTTTTAAAGTCGGCAGCCACAGGATAATGGTCATTTGCTATATTAAATTCTATAACTTTGTGTCTCAGGCATTTGAATAGATTTGAGTGCATTATGTAGTCAATACGGAAATCAACGCCCATAACTGAAAATGTACGCCCACTACCCTCTCCGCGTTCCATAAATGTGTCGTGAAGCCTTTCGCCCGATGCAAGTACTTGGAAACAAGCATAACTCAATGGCACATCGTTGAAATCACCGCAAAGCAAAACCGGATACGGACAAGTGTCCAAAGTTGCAACAAGCGTATCGACCTGCACTGCACGCCTAGCCGATGCCTCCGAAAATTTCGAGTACAGATTCATTGCCTTGTCCTTGTTTTCTCGGTTTAAACCTTCGTGACGACTGCTCATCTCCAAATCAGAATCCGTTATCATAATCGACTGCAAATGACAGTTATACAATCTAACCGTATCCTCGTCCATCAGAATATCCACATACATAAAGCCGTTTGCCGTACTGTCGAAAGGATGCAAATATTGGTTTATCACTTTGTAGCGCGAGACTATCGCCAATCCACCTCCGCCATAATTAAAATTCGTAAGCCTAACCTTCTGTACTGACTTGGCATTCAAATTCTTCGACAACACATCAAGTGTTGGAAAATCGGACGGCTTATCAGCCCAGTAGGCTTCCTGAAGGCACACAATGTCGGCATCGGTTACAGAAATTGTCTCCAAAACCTTCTCCCTCAAAATGTTAGAATTCTTATCAAGAATACCAAAACACTTCACATTGTACGACATAACACGGAAATCGGCCTTATCGTCGAGGGACTTGTCGCGGATAGAATATTCGTGAGAAAAATATTTGAACCCCACAAAGACCAACACGGCAATAGGTATTGCAACCTTATAATTGACAAAAATCCATACAATCATCAGTGTTGCAAGTCCTATTAATACATATTTAAGGGCAAATGGCATCAACGACATCCATTTTGCACTAGCTGGCGAAACATACACCGAAACTATGCAAAGCATCATTGTCAAAGCCACCAATCCTGTCAATATCCACAAAATCTTACGCCACATACACTTTATTTTTTATTGCTATTGCTAAACAATTTCTCCTTTTCCTCCTTGGTCAGGCTCGAATAGCCAGACTCCTTCACCTTGTCCAAAATTTTATCTATCTCTCGCTGTTCACGTGCTTTACGCTTGTTATATTCAGCATCGGTTTCGGCACGACTGCTGCTAGACGATTTCGCCTTTGGCACCGATTTGAACAAATTTCCCACCCATGAGAAAAAGCGCGAGAGAAAAATCGTAATGTCGGTACCTTTTGAATAGCATATTGCAAAAATAGCACCCATCAGCGCACCGCCAAGATGAGCAAAATGTCCGCCAGCATTGCCGAAAGGAATACTCAGCAAGTCGATGGCGACTATTATCATTGCCAGATATTTAAGCTTCATCTGACCGATAAAAGCCAACCTTACCGGCAAATTTGGCACCAGAACGGCAATAGCAAACACAATCGCCATTATCGAAGCCGACGCGCCAATCGCAAAGGCCACATTCTTCACGACAGCAAATACCGGAATAATATTGTATGCCACAATAAACACCAACGCGCCCGCCATTCCGCCAAGCAGATACACGCCGAACAGCTGCCTTTGCGAAAGGTATTCAAGGAACATCTTCCCGAACCAGTACAGCACAAGCAAATTGAACAATATATGCAAGAAACTGCTATGCACAAACATATACGTCAGCACCGTCCAGGGACGATGAGCAAGAACTGAAAAATTTGACGACACACCAAGCCACGCAGAAACATCGAAGGTCTTGCCGGCAAAGAAAAATCCGAGATTAATGGTCAGCACAACGACAAACACCGCTAGATTCAAGAATATCAGAATGCTCAGGTTGTTGCGCTGGCGGAAAATATTCCTTATTTCATCCCAGATTCCCTGCCTCATCACACCTCTCCTTTCTTACGCCAAATCATCAGCAGGATAAAGCCGACCAGCATACCACCGAAGTGGGCGAAATGAGCCACATTGTCGCCTTGTGCGTTCAGAATACCGAGCAAAAGTTCTATCACAACGAATGCAATCACCATCCATTTGGCTTTCACTGGAATAGCAAAGTAAATGTACATCTCGACATTGGGGAACATAATTCCAAATGCGAGAAGCAAACCGTAAATAGCACCCGATGCACCAACGCAAGGCACATTGAGAACAAGATTCAGCATTCCTTTTTCTGGCATAATATAGTTTTTGCCTTGCATTAAGATGTCGGCGCCATTACGCATAACATCTTCGATGGCTTCTGGACTCATCGACGACATAAGAACCTGCATTTCAATCTCCTTCACAAGCAGATAGAACAACGCGCCACCGATTCCCGCCACGAAATAGTATATGAAGAACCGTTTTGAACCCCAGTACGATTCAAGCACCCGTCCGAACATATACAGCGAGAACATATTGAAGAACAAATGCCAGAATCCGCCATGCATAAACATATGAGTAACAAGCTGTACCGGCTTGAACAGCGGACTGCGGAAGCTGTACAGGGCACAATACGAATCGAGCACTGGCACAAACATTGCGACTATGAACATCACAACATTCACAAGCAGCAAGTACTTTACAACTGGCGGTATGTCTGAAAATGGATTCCTATTGAACATGACTATCAGTTAAATTTACTTTCAATTTCCGAAATATCAACGATTTCCATAATTTTTCTGCCGTCGGCAGTATAATTATGGTTAGAGCACGACATCAGACGGAAGAACAAATCCTCCATCTCCTCGTCCTTGAGTGCCACACCCGACGACATAGCCGCCGACTTTGCCAGCGAAATTGCAATCTTGTCATTAAGAAGCATCTTGACATCCGACGAGCCATCCGAAAGTTCGTCAAAAAGCTGACTGATAATCGCATTGGTATCCATTTCGGCGAGTTCAGCTGGCACGCCACGAATTTCAAACTTATCGTTTCCAACCATAACAATCTCAAAACCAATAGCATTAAGTTCCGTCATAACCTCTATCAGCAGACCGCGTTCCTCTGGTGACGGCTCTATCACAAGCGGAAACAACGACTTCTGCACCACTCCGCTACGAGTTTCAAGCATACGCATAAAGTGTTCGTACATAATGCGTTCATGCGCACGTCGCTGATTTATGACAATCATTCCCGAATGCGACGACGTGAGAATATACTTGTTTTTCAACTGCAAATACTTCTGATTGCTGTCGCCAGAATAATTCTCATCATTTTCGTACTCGATATGCGACTGTATGCTAAGTGCATTAGCCTCATTCTGTGGATTTTCGCTTTCGGGCAAGTCAAAGTCGTCACGCGCCTTACCAGTAGTGACATCGTACATCTGCCCCCAATTTTTCGGAACATCGCGCTTATGGGCAGAATCCGTATATTTGAACGGATTGAAACTCGGATTAACGCTTATCACAGGCGGACGGACAACCGTCGTCGATGTAAAATGGGCATCGCGCGTTATGTCCTCCTCAAACGACAAAGTTGGCACAACGTTGAATTTCCCAAGGGCCTCCTTCACAGCCGAATTGAGTATCATATAGATAGCCTGCTCGCCCTCGAACTTGATTTCGGTCTTTGTCGGATGAATGTTGATGTCGATTGTTGACGGGTCAACCTCAAGGTAAATGAAGAAACGTGGATTCTCGCCTTCGGGCAACAGCTTGTCGTAGGCCGATGTAACAGCCTTGCGGAAATATGGATGGTACATGTAGCGGCTGTTAACAAAGAAAAACTGTTCCGAAGTGTTTTTCTGCGACATTTCGGGCTTTGCCACAAAACCTTTTATGTTAACAATCTGTGTTTCAACGCCTATCGGCACAAGGTTCTGGTTCAATTTCTTACCAAAGACATTAGCAATACGCTGATGAATGTTCTCGGGCAAAAGCTGATATTTTATTTCATTATCGAACACAACCTTGAAGGCAACCGAAGGATTTGTAAGCACAATGCGATGTATTTCATCAATAATATGCTTGTATTCGACCTTGTCGGATTTCAAGAACTTACGACGCGCAGGAATATTGAAGAAAAGGTTGCGTACCTTGAAGTTTGTTCCCACGGCAGCAGCCACCGGTTCCTGCGACTTAACCTTAGAAGCGGCTATGTTTATGCAAGTTCCCAGTTCATCGTCGGCACGGCGGGTAACGAGTTCCACCTCAGCTACAGCAGCAATCGAAGCCAGAGCCTCACCACGGAAACCCATTGTTGTTATTGCAAACAAGTCTTCTGCTTTGGAAATCTTGGAAGTAGCATGGCGCTCGAACGACATACGCGCATCGGTAGGCGACATACCGAAACCATTGTCAACCACCTGAATAAGAGTACGTCCAGCATCCTTTATAATCACATCGATGCTAGTTGCGCCAGCGTCGAGCGAGTTCTCCACCAGTTCCTTCACCACCGACGAAGGCCGTTGTACGACCTCACCAGCAGCAATCTGGTTGGCGACCGAATCCGAGAGTAATTTTATAATATCCGACATAACTACAACTTGCTAATGTACGACACAACACCCGTTAAATCGGCAAAAAATATCAGATATGCCAGGAAGAACAAAAACACTGCAATGCAAAAAATGCGGATTGTCGATTTCTTTGTGCCGCCATACGAAGTGCGGCGCATCTTCGAGCGGAAACTTCCGCGAATGCTTGCACCCGGAACATATTCGCCCTCCTTAACATCTATTTTGCCTTCAGCCTCCCGCCTATCCATCACCTTTTCGTGAAACTCGTCAATTTTGGCATCGTAGTACCTTGGCTTATAATCGAATACGTTATATGTAAATGTCTTAAAAAGTCCCATTGCAGTCTTATGTTAAATTATAAACTGCAAATATAACACTTTGGAACGGAATTTCAGTTTAGAATTTTGTTAAATGGAATGGAAAATTCCACGCAAGCTACATATTATCCCCGCATATCAATGTTGTCTGGATTTGTAATCCAGACAATATGAATATTAGGATTTTAAATCCGTTAAAAATCGGTCTATCGGCGCATTACAAATGCTGACATTCAAGCCATTCGGATTACTGCCTTTGGCAGTGAGCTAATGGTTGCAAATCCGAAAGGACTGATACAAATAAAAACGACAGCCGACTTTTGCCGACTGCCGTAAATCTAAAATCGTACTTCGTAAATTATTGAGCGCAGACAGGGCGAACAGACAAGCCCTTGTATCGAAGATCAGAAGACATACCATTCGTAGCCCAGTTCTCTAAATCAAGAACATAATCCAAAAATTTAAAAGCAGAAACAGAGTGCCCGCTTAGCGCAAGAGTACTTGTCCAATAATTACAATGTTCCTCATCAATTATATTATCCAATAAAATTCCAGCAGCAGGTAAAAAGATGGAGTAGCCATTAGGCCCTGTGAACAGCCATCCGTTTACACCGTTTTGCGTAGTCCTCTCGTGAGAACAATAATCTATCAGTTCCTGAAATTCTGAATTTTTAGGCATACGCCAATTGCTTCCCCAATTGTATGTAGCTGCATCATCCATAGGTTCTAAAGTTATCAGAGTATCAGTATAACCACAATAACCACAGAGAGAATCATAGCAATACTTAGTTAAGCTTTGCTGATCTCCTACAGTATAAATATATGTGTACCACGACCATCTTGCTTTTGTTTGCACTTCTCCCCACGCAAAATAATCGCCAAAAGCATCTGGAGTTTCTGCACCTACATTGCAAGTAGCCCACCTTGTGCCAGATGGAAGTCCAAGGTCAACCCAGTCGTGACCGTTTAGCGTTCCTGTCGTATCCCTACTAAACTCCAACACAATATCCTGATTTTCCATAAGCGGATGTGATACAGTCTCGCTTTCTACGACACTATCATCAATAGTAGCATATCCAACAAATTCCATATCGTCACCAACCTGAAATTCATTATCAATGGTAAGTTTTGTACACAATCCTACATATCCTCCATACTTTATGCCATTACTGCCACAACTACCAACATTTATCATTCGAACCGAATAAGTCTTAGTCCCTGCAATAGCCTTCAATATATATGCTTGCGGTTTTGCTGCTGTAATTTCAAACTTATGCGAACCTGCATTCAGAGCAACATTCAACGCTGCACATTGCTTTCCAGCGGCATCAAACAACTGCAACTTGACATTTTCGTCCTGCGGAATAGAAAGTTCTACCGATGTATAGCAGTCAAATGGATTTGGCACATTCTGCCCAAAACCGACAACAAACATTTCGTTATTGGAAATATTTACAGGTGTATTTACGGCAATCACAGTATCGGGATAAACCAAAGTTTCAGTCCAATTGCGCGTAATATCTGTTATCCACACACTATCAATCCGCTGATAATGAGAACCATTAAGCCGTCCCGTAAAATTAACGGTAAATTCCTGAGAAAAGGCACATATCGTCATCAAAATCATAGAGATATGCAATAATAATATTTTTTTCATAAAACAAATTTTTATATTAAACTACATTTGCGTAACGAAAAAATTTCGAAATGGTTGCCTAAAATTAACAAAAAAATATTTTTTTATTTCGTAATAAGTTTTGCCGGACGAATCCTATCAACAACAACAGCATCGCCATCTATGTGAAAAATATACACCCATTTCTTGTTATGGGAGACCATCTTCCGAGCCTTGGCATGATAGCATAAAACATCAGCGAAACTACTTGTACGATATAAGTCTGCAAGAATTGACAACGACATTATTTCATTCCGCATTGCCGTAATATACCTATGAGTTCCCTCAATCGACATATTTTTAAGCAGAAAGAGAACCAAATCACGAAAATCGGCTTCGGCAGACGCACTAATTCTGACTTGGTAGGTTTTCATAAATTCCATCGACAATATGTGTCAGTTTGCCAAAATATTCGTCAACCGACATTTGCTCCTTAGCGCCATATTTTTCATCAGCCTCTGCTTTTAATTTCACAAACTTAGCTTCAAACCACTCCGGCACATCATCGTTTTTAAATTCCGACAATGAACCATTAAGATTTACATTCTGAACACAAACATTACCACTTCCATATACCGTAGCAGGTTCAGAAGCTACAGAGATTTGCTGTTCATCGTCATTATTATATGGCTTCGCTACCATTTTACTACAATCTTTTTGCCTAAAAAGTTTGAACAAAGATAAAGATAATTTACGAATTTCGATTGTCGATTTACGATTTTTAGCAACCTTTTATTTCAGTCCCTTTTTCATATTAAAGTCCACTGTGTTAGGAATTTTGGAAGAAGTCCTTATTGCCTTGATAATTTCGGCAAGCGGCAAATTGTTTTCATCTGAAATGTCAACGAGGAAACGGCAGAATCCCTTGCCTTGCAACTTTGCAACATTGTGCGTCAACGAAACAGCCCGTTCATCCGACACCACAGTAAATCCAGCCTCCACCGAACACGAATACTTGCCCCTGTTGTCGTCGGAAAATTTCTTAGCAACGACAGGCTGACGCGAATAAAACAAATCAGGGCGGAAATATATAGGGACAATGCCTCCCCTATCCCTTCCCGAAATCAAATTGGGATATTCGTTCTCGGCAGGATAGCAATAGTAGCGAACTTTGTTGGATTTCACAAAATTAACGGCAATATCGTTCATCAAGTACACATTCTCGTTTGTTGCGACTACGCAACCCGACGGAAGCATCGCCAACTGCGAAATATTAGAAAGCACAAAACGGTTATAGCCAGCCTTGCACAAACGCGAAATTGCATTACACCACTCGTCCAAGCGAAGTTCGGAAATATACTTTGGCAACTCGACAAAAATCTTCTGCATAGTTTCCTTACGCAGTCCAAGCGATAAAATTTCATCAATCCTATCCAGCGGCAACTTGACGAAAACTGCATCAAAATCATTAACATTAACGCTTTTAAGAACACCAGTATCAGAAACACGCAAGAAAAGCCTCATCGTATTGTCACGCGAACCGACAACAGGAAACAAACGTCGTATTGACTCAATTCTCTGCTGCGAAGGAAAAGAAATCCGCTTTGAAACAGGTCTGCGGAACTTAACGGCAAACGGAAGATTCGAAAAACCTACCAAATAGATTGATTGTCCCACCGAATAGCCCTCAGTATCACAAATAATGCGATATTTCCCAGCATTGCGCTCAATATCCTTTATCCTAATAAAATCAGCCTCCGTGTCGCTACTGTTACGGCAACGCAACTTTGCATTTCTTGTTATTTCCACATCGGATGTCACCACAACAGAATCGTCGTCAACCTTTTCAATCATGCCGACAAATATCCCAGTTTCCGACTTTTGTGCAATAGAATTTGCAACATCATGCCCCATAAACCATTGCGTCTTTTCGCGTGCGAAGTCGGAAGCAAGGATTTCCTTTGCCTCACCAATCTTGGAATAATCATCGAGAGCCATCCTGTAGGCACGAGCCACATTATATACATAATCTGGTGTCTTCATCCTGCCTTCTACCTTAAGCGACGACACTTTCAACCTTGCAAACTCGGGAATAAGGTCAACGAGCTGAAAATCCTTCATACTGAAAAGTGGCAGATTCCCATTCTCCGTTCGGAAAGTCCTGCGGCAAACTTGAGTGCATAGTCCACGATTGGCCGAATTTCCCCCGAGATAACTACTGAAAAGGCACTGTCCCGAAACCGAATAGCACAATGCTCCGTGGACAAAGACTTCCGTTTCAACATCTACGGAACGCATAAGATGCGAAAGTTCGTGCATTGTCAGTTCACGAGCAAGCACCACGCGCGAAAAACCACAGTCCTTCAAGAAATTGCACGACTTTGAATTGTGTACAGACATCTGCGTGCTGGCGTGAATGTTCAAATCTGGGAAGTACCGCTGCACAAGGTTTGCAACCGCCAAATCCTGAATGATAAGCGCATCGGGACGGCATTGCGAAAGAGCCGACAAAGTCTCAACAAGTTCTGAAAGTTCATTGTTCTTTATCAATGTGTTGAGCGTAACATAAACCTTCCTTCCCCGCGAATGGGCCTCCGACATTATATTCTGCAAGTCGGCATAGGAGAAATTTCGGGCGCGGTTACGTGCGTTGAACTTTTTCAAGCCAAGATACACAGCATCAGCGCCGCCTTCCATAGCAGCGAAAAAAGCCTCAAGCGTCCCTGCTGGCAAAAGCAATTCAGGTTTGAACATAAACGAAATTTTCTGCAAAGATAAGTTAAATGTACCTGCCGACAAACGAAAAAAGGGGGTATGCAAATTCTTTAGAATGAGAAACAGGGATTACAGATCCCAGGCGCTGCCGCGGGCAGCCTTGCAAAAAAAAAGAAAACTTGCTCCGCCGCGTTTTCAATTTTTGTTTTCTGCAAATTCTTTAGAATGCGAGCATTCAAGAATTTGCAGAAAACAAAAATAACGAAGCAAAGCTTCGCTATTCTTTTGCGGAGAGAAAGGGATTCGAACCCCCGGTACTCGAAAGAGTACAACGGTTTTCGAGACCGCCCCATTCGACCACTCTGGCATCTCTCCTTGCGAGGTTGACTAATTGTCTTCTTGCCGCCGCCGTGGCGGAGAAAGAGGGATTCGAACCCCCGGAACCCTCGCGAGTTCAACGGTTTTCAAGACCGCCGCATTCGACCACTCTGCCATTTCTCCGAGCGGTGCAAAAGTACTACAAATTAAATTCTCGGCAAATTTATTTAAGCATTTTTTTATCTGCACACAATGGTTTTATTTTCAAAATATTAGAGCGATTAACCAACATTTTACACCAATCACATTTATAAAAATACAAAATTCCCAGAACCAAAAACATCATTTCTTATGTCCAAAACACAATAAATCGAGATTCAACATTGCCATTTGGCAATAATGCTATATATTTGCGCCGCAATGACAATAAATAGTAACATAACAGAATCTCAGGCAAAGGAAGACTTGAAATTTTCCAAAGGCAACTGTCTAATCCTATACAACGACAGCAAGAACACATTTGACCATGTAATCAATTGTCTTGTAAACATCTGCGACCACGACGCAATACAAGCGGAACAATGTGCCTACATCGCCAATTACAGGGGGAAATGCGACATTAAGAAAGGTGATTACAAACACCTGAAAGAACTGAAGGATGCCCTAATCGAAAAAGGGTTGATTGTTTCTATTGAATAGCAATACATATATATAATAAAAAAGAGGAAACTCCATCGGAATTTCCTCTCTCATATTAGTAATAATCAATTTTACAGTTTGTGGATTGCCAAGCCTGAACGAAGTTTCGGTTCGAACCAAGTGGTCTTCGGAGGCATGATGTTGCCAGAGTCGGCAATATTGATGAGCTGCTGCATCGAAACCGGATACAAAGCAAATGCAACAACCATTTCGCCTGAATCGACACGGCGCTTCAGTTCGCCAAGACCGCGGATACCGCCTACAAAGTCGATACGGTTGCTGGTGCGGAGGTCAGCAATACCAAGGATGTCGTTGAGAACGTGCTTCGAGAGGATGTTAACGTCCAATACACCAAGTGGAGTGTTGTCGTATGTTCCCTGCTTTGCGTTCATCTTGTACCAGTGACCATCGAGATACATGCTGAATTCGTGCAACGAAGCCGGCTTGTAGATTTCGGTACCCATATCCTGAACTACGAAATTCTCAACAACCTTGTTCAAGAAATCTTCCTTGCTCAATCCGTTCAAGTCCTTAACTACGCGGTTGTAGTCGATAATCTTGAGCTGGTTGTCCGGGAAGTGAACAGCCATGAAGAAATTGTATTCTTCCTTGCCAGTGTGGTTCGGGTTCTTACCTGCATATTCCTTACCTATACGACTAGCAGCAGCGGTGCGGTGGTGACCGTCGGCAACGTAGGTATAAGGAACCTTGGTTGCAAAGAGTTCTTCGATGCGCTTGTTGGTAGCGTCGTCATTGATAACCCAGAAATGATGACCGAAGCCGTCTTCTGCTACGAAATCGTATTCAGCAGGCTGGTTCTTTACGATATTTTCAACTATAGCGTCGATTTCGGGAACAGCCTTGTACGAGAAGAATACTGGTTCGAGGTTAGCGTTGACGTAACGGGTGAGAACCATACGGTCTTCTTCCTTTTCGATACGGGTAAGCTCGTGCTTCTTGATAACGCCGTTGAAGTAGTCTTCCGACGAAGCGCAGCCAACGATTCCGTACTGTGTACGACCGTCCATTGTCTGTGCGTAGATGTAGAATTTCGGTTTTTCGTCTTCTACTAGCCATCCTTCCTTCTGCATCTTAGCAAAATTCTCGACAGCCTTGTTGTAAACTATTTCGCTGTGAAGGTCGGTACCCTTTGGAAGGTCGATTTCTGCGCGAGTAACGTGAAGAAGCGATTCCTTCTTGCCCTCAGCCATCTGAGCGGCTTCTTCCGAGTTCATAACATCGTATGGAAGGCACGATACCTTCTCTACCAAATTCTTTGGAGGACGTAAGCCTCTGAAAGGTTTTACTATTGCCATTTCTTATGTTTTTTAATTAGTTATACTTTAGAAAAATAATTCCGCAAAGATAACTTTTTTATCAGTCGGAAAAATTTTAATCGGATTTTTATTTTCAGCATCTTTTCAACCACCACAAACAACTAATAGTCAACCACGGCTCTTTCATTTGGATAGTGTTGTTGCTTGCGATACAAATAGTTAGTATTTGAATAAATCCGCTGGCTGAGCTTGTCGAAGTCAAGGCGACGAAATGCATATAATGCGAATTAACCTTTCCCTTCGACAGGCTCAGGGGGCGGTCAAATGAAAGAGCCGTGATAATCAACAACATAACCCAAACTTGTCATCTCAACATTTTTTTATAATTTTGCAGTCGATTTTAACGAGTTTGAGATTTACAATGAAACGCCTTCTTGGTCTGACATTATCATTGACTATTATTTATGCTGTTGCATATACGCTACAATCGTGCAATGCAAATACGCAAAACGATACGGCAGAAATAGAAAACATTGCCACCGACAGCATAGAAACGCCAGCAGAACCGAAATTTCTGCCCGACACCGCCTACCCTTCTATCGACAACATAAAATACAGCATAACAATCTTCGACAGCATAACATCGAGCGAACTTTCGAATACCGACGATGCCTACGCAGACGCACAGGGCATCTTTACATTCAGGGGAAATCCGCTCCGAAACGCATCGTTCTGCGGTCACATCGACAGCATACCGACCGACATCGACATCGACTGGACTTTTGAGACAAGCTACGACACCACCAAGACAAGCTTTGGCATCTGGGGCGGCGGCACAGGCTGGACAGGACAACCGCTATACGTAGAATGGAGCGACAGCATGATGCAAAAATTCAAGCAGGAGAACGATTCGCTAACCGAGCATTTCGGCAGCAAGGAAATCATCGTCAGTTCGTTGTGCGGAAAGTTGTATTTCATAAACTACGAAACAGGCAAGGCTTCGCGCAAGCCAATCGATGTGCTGAATCCCATAAAGGGCACTGGAATGATTGACCCCGCTCTCAACGGCAACTATTATATAGGTCAAGGCATCCCGAAAAAACGTCCGATTGGAGCATTGGTCGTTGACCTGTTCGAGCACAAAGTTTCCGACCTTTTCCCAGAAGACCCAAACGCATGGCGCAACTGGAGTGCCTACGATGCTTCGCCTATTGTTGTCGGCGACTTCCTTTTCAGAATAGGAGAAAACGGCACCGTTTATAAATATACGCGCGAAAAAGGAAAAATAAAATTGCACTCGACTTTGCGCTATAGCAAAAAGGACGACAGCGCAGGCGGAATGGAATCGTCGATGGCCGTTTACAAAAATTACGGCTACACAACCGACAACCACGGCAACATACTGTGTATCAACCTAAATAACCTAAAACCAGTATGGCATTACGACAACCACGACGACACCGATGCCACCCCAGTACTCGAACTCGAAGACGGCATTCCTTACCTCTACTCGGGCTGCGAAATGGACAGACAGGGATATGAAGGAATATCATACCTTGTAAAACTCAACGCCCTGACGGGAGAACGTATCTGGGAGCAAAAAATCGAATGCAAGAAAATGACCCTCGGCGAAAAGCACTTCGACGGCGGAATGTATTCAACAATGCTCCTCGGCACTGGCAATTGCAGCGACCTGCTGTTCACCAACATCTGCACCAACGACCCGCCTGCAGCAGGAAACTTCTATGCCATAAGCAAAGCGACAGGAGAAATAATATATTCAAAGAAACTTATCCACTACGCATGGTCGTCGCCAGTGGCAATAACCAACAACAATGGCGAAATGTTTGTCATTACGTTCGACTGCGTAGGACACGCCTACATCATAGACGGCAGGACTGGAGAATTTCTAGTAACAAAATTAATAGGAATAAATTTTGAATCATCACCGATTGTCATCGACAACCATGTGGTGATCGGTTCAAGGGGTACTAACATTTATAAACTTACAATCAGATGAAAAAGATAATCATTGCAATACTGATATTAATTCCGTTTTACGCCAATTCGCAGAAGCTTATAGCCAACCGCGATTCGGTACAAGGAAGCTACAATTTCTGGGTATATGTTCCCGAATGCTACGACTCGGTATCAGGCACCACGCCCACAGTGCTTTTCCTTCACGGACGCAGCCTGTGCGGGCGCAACCTGTCGATGGTGCGCCGTTACGGGCCACTCGATGCGCTCTTAATGGGACGCAAGATAAACGCCCTAGTCGTTGCTCCGCAAAATCCTGGTGACGCCTGGAAGCCAGAAAAGATAATGAAGATAATCGACTGGACTACCGAAAAATACCACACCGACACCAACCGCCTTTATGTACTTGGCATGAGTCTTGGCGGTTACGGAACAATCGACTTTACCGGCACCTATCCCGAAAAGGTAGCCGCAGCAATGGCTCTATGTGGCGGCGGAACTCTGAAATCGTACTGCGGACTCAACGAAGTTCCGCTGTGGATAATGCACGGAACAGCCGACAAGGCCGTAGGCGTAAGCCAGTCGCAGGCGGTAGTCGATAAGATGATAGAATGCGGTGACACTAGCCGTCTGATTTTTGACCGACTCAGCGGTGTAAACCACAGCCGACTGGCACGTATGTTCTACCTACCCGACACATACGAATGGCTATTTTCGCACTCGCTTGCCGACTCGGCACGTCAGGTAAACAGAAATGTACATATCGACAATGCCACGATGGAACTTGCCTACAAGAACCTTGACAAGAGCAGCACCCACTTCAAGGTCGTTGACCCGAATCCGCAGGCCTACTCCTACGTTCCCGACGACCCAAACGCCACCTACTATGTGATAAAGAAAGGCGACACGCTTAGCCACGTTGCACGAATGTACCACACCACAGTTGCAAAGCTCTGCCAGATAAACCACCTCAGCGAAACCAGCATACTGCAGATTGGCCAGAAGATATATCTGAAATAATTGCAAATTATGGGCATGTATGTTCATTCGGATTTAAAACCTTTAGCTCGCTGCCTAAGCAGCAATCCGAATGACTTGAATATAAGGATTTTCAATCCGAATAATATATGTGCCGCATTACAAATGCTAATATTCAAACGTGTCGGATTACAACCTTTAGCTCACTGCCTATGGCAGTAAATCCGACACAACAAAAAAAAGAATCGCCCACCAAACCGCAGTGCAATCCCGCGGACGTTGGAAGGCGATTCAAGTAAGTCACAACACAGTGGTGTTATGAGCAGCGGCCCAGTACTCCACCCAATGCAGTCCGGACTGCTGCTAGTTTACCAATCTAATACCCCACCTTCATTTGCGAATTTACAATCTGCTCGTCATCACAATATGAACACAACTTCTCAAAAGTAAATTCATCACCGTTAAGATTGTAATTTATTGCCTTCTTGCGGGTTATGTTTTCAATCTGACCGCCACTAAAAAGGTATTTCTTTGCGATAATGTCAAGTTCATCGGGTTTCAATTCCGGCAACATCGAATGCCAAATCTTCTTGCTGGTCTTGATGTCGGGCTTGGCAAACTCTATCTTGTATATGAACCGTCTTTCAAAAGCCTTGTCAAGATTTTTAGTCAGGTTTGTCGTCGCAATAAGGATGCCTTCAAGATCTTCCATTTCCTGAAGGATAATATTCTGTATGGTGTTCTCCATCTTGTCAACGGCGTGCTGAGTATTTTCCATTCTTGTGCCAAACAACGCATCAGCCTCGTTGAACAACAATATAGGAGCCACATCCGACTTGCGAACAATGCTCTTATAATTATCGAACAACTTCTTAATTATCTTTTCGCTCTCGCCTACCCAACAGCTTTTCATACTCGCAATATCCACCAGCATAATGTTTCTGCCCGTCTGCCTAGCAATCTGCATGACAGATTCGGTCTTTCCCGTTCCTGGTGCGCCATAGAACAAACACGAAAAGCCTTTACGCAAGCCCTGTTTTGCCAATCTCTCCAAAACTTTCTTATAATTGTCAGGCTGCAAAAGTTTAATCAGTTCGGAAATTGATGCAGAATTCTTATCGTTGAAAAACAATTCTTTCTTCTGAATATTACTATGTATCAACAATCCCTTTGTAGGATTCCTAATACCTTGCAGATTAAGCACATCCGACAATAGCTCTTCCTTAATCCTTTCGCCAAGCTTGAAATGGCACCTGTCGGCAAGACCTTCCTGATTTACATATTCAATGTAGCCGTTTTTAATCAAACAGCTATCTCCTTCACGCATATTCGAGAGTACCCAATTCAAGATCCAATGACTGTCGTAAATTCCTTCCAACTCGGCATCCTGAATGTCGTCATCATAATAATATGCATACTGGATTACAAATTTCATCAGCAAAACTTTCTCCGACTCAGATAGTTTGTACCCAATGAATTTTGTTGCAAAAGGCAAATGAGTGTTCTTTTCAAGCAAGTTTTTTACCTGTTCGACCATTTCATCATATTCAATGTCCTCCTCTACCCTTTGCTCGTACAATTTTTTGATTTTGTCAAGCAACTCCGTTATTTTCAAATTGGTTATAGGCTTAGGAACATACATTTTATCTTCTTGAAATGCCTGTATAACCTTGCATGGCACCGAAAATCCAAAAGTGTCGTCGTCATCGTCCTTTTTCAGCAGTTGCTTCTGTACCAAGACATCAAATTCGCTCGAATAGCGGAGAAGATGTATATGGCGGCAGTCGAGGTATTCAAGCAAATCGGTCATCGAGTCGTGCGACTCCTCGTTCTCTACCCAGAGCGAAAGCAATACCGACTGGCGAGGTGTCAAATCGCATTTTTCATTTAAGAAATCAGTATATTTCTTAATTTTCTTGTAGAAACTGTCGCTAAGTTTTGAATCTTCTGCAAAATCAACAATTTTTTCCATACACGAAAGTATTGTCAATTCTTCCTCCTGAACTTTCTTTTTCACATTTTTCTTTTCCATAAACATCATTTTTATATGTTATACAAAAAATTTCGCCGCAAAATAAATAGGGTGGTGCGCAACCTATTTGCGTAGCTGAAAATATTTTTCTTTTTTTTGAAAAAAGTTTTGCAAACATATAATACATAGGTGAATATAGAATCAGCAATGTAACAATTACACCTACTTTTGTAAAAATCGAAGGAAAAAATGTAAACAAAAAAATCACTGCGAAATAAACATGCAACAGCACAACCTATATGCTCGGTATAAAATTTCATTGCGAAAAAAAAACTATTCGACCTCTTCGAGGTCGCAGTTACTGGATAACAAACATTCAATAAATATCCGACCTCGCTGAGGTCGTGGCGTTTGCGGACATTTGAGAACAGACCTTGGAGAATCGTTGTCATTAGTGATGTATTTTTCGCTGTGGCATCATTTGAAGACAGACCTCGGAGAGGTCAAATATCTATAGAATATAAAGGTATTAAGAAAAGAAACGACCTCAGCGAGGTCGCACATACATTTGGATAGAACAATGTGGCGGAATGGGATTTAGAAACGAAAAACATATAACATATCATCACATTGAAATATTTTTCATAATTTTGGCGAGGTAAAAATGGCAAAAAAAGAACTAGGCATATTGGCATCATTGTCCGACAGCGATTATAGAAAGTTGCTTGATGAATTGCGCACCAGCATAACGGGTACGCGCATTTCGCTTGCCAGAAGGATTAACGAAACTATGATGCAGCTGTACTGGAACATTGGCAAATCAATTTCGGAACGTAAAATTGAAGAAGGCTATGGTGCCGCCGTGATTAATCGCCTCTCCGCTGACCTTAAAAACGAATTTCCAAATATGGGCTTTTCTGCCCGCAACTTGTGGGATATGAAAAGGTTCTACGAACGCTTTTCGGTAGCAGAACAAAAACTGCGACAAGTTGTCGCAGTTTTGCCATGGGGACACAACCTATTGCTTATGAACAAGTTGACATCGTATGAGGAAATGGAGTACTATGCCGAGGAAGCCGTAAAACTGGGGTGGTCACGCAATGTTCTTCTTAATTACATCAAGGCCGATAGTTTTCATAATACTAAACTATTGCCCAAGCAACACAATTTTGACAAGGTTTTGCCAGAACATTTACAGGAACAGGCCGATGAAATACTCAAAAGTCGCTATAATCTCGCTTTTCTTGGAACCAGCAAGCCTTTGAAGGAACTTGAATTGGAAAAAATGCTGATGGAAAAGATCCGTTTCTTCATTTTGGAACTAGGACGAGGATTTTCTTTTATTGGTAATCAATATCGTTTGACTCTCAACGACAAGGAATATTTTGTAGATATGCTTTTCTTCAATCGTTGTACAAGGTCGCTGGTTGCTGTTGAACTGAAAATCGGCGATTTTGAGCCTGAATACATTAGCAAAATGGGATTTTACCTGTCGCTTCTTGATAAGCAGGCAAAGATGGATGGAGAAAATCCATCAATAGGTATAATTTTGTGTGCAAATAAAGATAGAGACGAGGTGGAAATAGCATTGCAAACGGCCACATCTCCTATTGGCGTGGCGGATTACAATTTCGAATTCCCTGACAAAAAAATTAAACAACTAATTATTGACGAATTAAAAAGGAATAAATGATATAGATAATTTAAAATATTAACATTCTGAGCTTTACGCTCTTATTCTCAAACTCCGTAAACGACCAAATATTACAAGTAGGTGAGAATAAAGATGCGAGAGGTTCACGCTTTAGGGCGTGAGCCGTTTCGTGCTTATTTACCTACAATGCTTTGGTCGGCTGACGGAGTTGAATAAGCAACAAGCGAAATGGTTCCGCCTTTTTCTTTTGGGCTTATGCGAGGTGAGCGTTTGAAGCAAAGACCTAAAAACAATCTAAATGCAACGGATAAATATGATTGATTGTGTTGGGAGAAGTTATCAATCCAGCAATCTCGAAAACGGAGAATTCAGTTACGCCAAAGCTCTCGAAGAAAACATCAGTGGCCACAAATTTTTAGATATTCGTTTCTATGACGAAACAACAAAAGTTGCCGTTCTGATAGAAACAAAGCAGAACTTCAAAGCCAAAGACAAACAACAACTATTTGATTATGTCGCACTTGAACAACGTTTGTCAGCACAGACAAAAATAATTGCAATTCTTGCCAACACCAACGACGACAAAATAAAAGTTTGGAAAATAACAAACGGCGATGTGGAAGAACTTGATGACCGCAAACTGAAATCGTTTGCAGAATATGTTGACTATTTTAAACCGAAGAATGTCAACGACAAAACAGCAGTTCTGGAAAACACATCTAAACTCAACCGCTTGCTTCACGACAATGGAATAGCAGAAAAACTTCGTAGCCAGTTTGTTGGCACTTGTCTGCTTGCTTTAAAGAATCGTTTGAACTACAAAGGATTAAGCACTGCACAGATAATTGTAGGAATAAAAGAAGTGTTGGGAAGGCTTTTGGAAGGTAGTCTTGACAAAGCTGATAAGATTGTGATATTGCATGAAAACATACTAAAAGACCAAAATGTTGAGAAAATCAAATCGGAGAACTTTGAGAAAATATTGAACTACATAGAGATAAACATTGTACCGTACATAAACGAAGCAAGTCGCGAGGGGCACGATATTCTGAGCTATTTCTTTACCACATTCAACAAATATGTCGCTCGCGAAGATAAGAACCAAGCGTTTACGCCAAACCACATATCGCACTTTATGGCAAAAGTGGCGGGCATTTACAAAACATCCAGAGTATTAGACCCAACATGCGGTTCTGGAACTTTTATTGTACAGGCCATGACGCAGGCACTTAACGACTGCGAAACCGATGCGGAGCGCAACGCAATAAAAAAGAATCAGATATATGGTATTGAATTCGACAAAAATGTTTACGGACTTTCAACAACCAATATGCTGATTCATGGTGATGGGAATTCAAATGTGCGCTTAGGTTCGTGCTTTGAATTGGGCGATTGGATAGAACAGGCAAATGCAGATGTTGTGCTGATGAATCCACCCTATAACGCTTCAAAGAATCAAGTAACTGAAGATTTTGCCAAAACATGGGGAAAAACAAGCACCGACCCATCAAAAGGACTATGTTTCGTAGAATTTGTAGCAAAAAAGGTAAATCGTGGTCGTCTGTTGACTTTGCTGCCAATGGCATGTGCCATTCAAACAGATGGCGTAATTGGTAATTTTAAGCGGAAAATGCTCGAAAGGCATACACTTGATGCTGTTTTTTCATTTCCTGCCGAAATGTTCTATCCGGGTGCAAGCGCTGTTGCTTGCTGTATGGTGTTTGATTTGTGTCAATGCCTAAATAAGGTTGACCGTTTTTCCCTTATTTTTCATTGTATTTTTATTAATCTTCTTTTTCATTTGTAGCGACCTTATTGGTTGCATTGATTGCAAAGGTAATACTTTTTTTCAAATTGAGTTGGACTCA
>JAFZRE010000037.1 GCA_017620015.1 Bacteroidales bacterium
ATCTTTGTATGTTTTGTGGTGATACATCGTATAGGGTATGGTTTAAAACCAAAACCCTACGATAGACCGCAAAACATTCTATTCCTTCACCAATTTCAAATCCTCCACTTCGCCAGTGATGCGAGTTACTTTTACGATGTATTCGCCGGGGCGAAGGGCGGAAAGGTCGAGTTGCATAGAGGTGGTTTGGAGAAGTATGCGACCTGTGAGGTCGATGACGGTGGCGCTGACAAAGCCGTCACCGAAGATAGTGACCATATCGCTGGCAGGGTTCGGGTAGAGCGACATTGCAGTGGCGGTAGGTTCTGTGATGCCGTCGCAGACCTGCGCGGTGATGCTGATGGTCTTGCTGGCGGAGCACTCGCCACGGGTGACTGTGAGCGTGAGGCTCTGCGTACAGGCATTGTCGAACTGAAGCATTTCGGTGCAACCAGTACCGCCTGTGCTCCACTGGTACGAATCGAAATCGCCACAGGCATCCAAGTAGAACTGCTGGGCGGTGCAAACGGTGGTATCGTTTAGACCGATAGTGAGCGGCGGCAGCACGGTGGCGTGGATAAGCACAATGCTGTCGAACTCCTGACTGCCCTCGGGATATGTAAATGTGTAATCACCTGATGCGGTAAGGGTTACGCCCTGCACAACATCCCCATAGCAATAGGTGGCGGTATCGTAAATGTAGGTTGGGCAAGGCAGACCGAACTTGGCAATGAACATATCGCTGTAACCTCCTGTTAAAAGAGTATCCTCGCCAAACGCTATTGAGAAATCAAACCTTCCTGCTATATATACATCACCTAATGAGTTTATGCGCGTGTCGTATGGCGCAGTTCCTCTTTGTCCTGTGCTGTATATTTGATTTACATTAGTCATATTCCCTTGAATATCCCATTCGCAGATTGAATATCCTCCAATATTTACGCCTGCTGTTCCTCCTGTATTTTGCTCGCTTGGATAATATACATACTCCCCACAAGTTAGATCCTCAGACCATTTTACACTTGCATATAGTTTGTTATTATAAGTATCAAGGCTACCAATATTGCATCCTAATGTATTTGGACAATTGTACCACTTGTAATTGCCATCAGTATCATAGCAGGTAATAATATATGTATTAGTTTTCAGTATTGCCAAATCTCCATTATAGTTGTTTGTTACAGTATCATTTTCGCCAAGAATCGTATAATTACCCGTTGATAAAACTGGAGTTGCTATTCCAGAAACATATATGTTGCCAGAATCTTCATCTAAAAGCATTGAATAAAATTCGCAACTGGAAGCCTTTCCATAGTTCCGTGTATGTCTCACCCACAATATTTCTCCGTCATTGTTCATTTTCATCACAAAACCTTGACCATAGACCGGCACACCTTCTTGTGCCGACAAATGTTCTGTGTTATAAAAATATATATGATTATTGTCTGCCAGTTCCAAATCAATTGGAATTGTCGGCTCTACACCTCTTGCATAAGTTAATACAACATATCCAGAAACATATATATTATCCTCTGCATCACAGGTCATATCGCTAAAATACATTTCCAAACTTCCACAAGCAGTATCACTGATATTTAGCGCAATCTGTTTTGTAAATTGCAAGTTGTAATTTCTGTCAAATTTTAGTAGCCTATAACGATATCTGTTGTCATCAATCAATATTGAATCGGTAATGTCTTCGCCATTATGTTTAAATACCATATTTTGAGGTGTCCGATTGCCTAAACTGTCGGTAAGACCATTAAGGGCCATATTCGACAGCATATAATAGTTGTGCTGATTATCAATTGCGAAAGGGACAGGCTTGTCCTTGTCTGGCGGGAATAGATATGAAGATATGTTTACATGGTCCCCTTCTATATCTTTCTTATATAAATCAAACAAATTATAGTCAATTATGTTGCCGTCAAGGTCAAGTTCCATAAGATATGTGTAGCAAGAAGCGGGAATCCACGGAAAAGTGAGACTGTCCGGGTAATAATTGTAATAGTAATTAAGGATACTGCCATAAACAGTCGTATCAAGGAAATAGGCAGGGTAATACTGGTCTATCTGTACCGTACCTTGTAGATATATTCGGCTATCCTTTAATATCATATATTGAGCAGGGCAATCTTTTTGCCCTGCACGCGCTATAGCCTTATGCCATACCGCATCGCCGTTACAATCAAACTTGGTCGCAAAAGCCCCACAATTGTAATCAGTAAAAGAAGGTAGATACTCTCCGTTGAATTGCGTGCCACCGCCATAAATACCAAACATATATGTATTGCCATAGTCATCGACTGCAAGATGGTGCGGTTGATTGTTTATTCTTGATTGATCACAAGTTCCGCCAAAACCTTTTGCCCACTGCCATTCCTGGGCGGAAGAGAATGGAATGAATGAAATTGCTAGGATTAGGGATAAAAATATTTTTTTCATACAATTAATTATTTGAAGATTTGAAAATTCGAAGATTTGAAAATTTGAAGATTCGATGATTTGAGGATTTGAAGATTTGACATTTTGATACAATGACACTTCGACAGGCTTGGATGCTTCGACATTCGATGCTTCGATGCTTCGACTTCGCTCAGCACAGGAAGGGAACATAGCAGGGAGCAAAGAAGGGAACGAAGCCCAAGGGGCGGAAAAATCCGCTCCTTAAGCATCGTCAAAAGTTGTCTTTGTTGTTTGTAAATCATCGTTTTATAAGTTTCAGGTACTGGATTGCACCGTCGAGGCTGACTACCTTTACAATGTATTCGCCGTTGCGGAGCGCTCCTATGTTGAATGTGGTGTCGTAAACTTCCATCATAACCCTGCCACCCATATCAATAACAGTGGCACGGCTGAAATTGTCGCCTGATATACTGGCTGTAGATGTTGCCGGATTGGGGTACAGGCAGAAGTCGGTAGCAAATGGTTCGTCCATATCAGGCAATGCCCCAGAATCTGACTCGCCATCATTTTCAGTGGCAACAGACTTGCTGCCGACAATGGAGAGCATTGACGCAGGTATGCAGAATGTTGTCTTGCATATATCACCGTTATTGCAAGCATACATAGTGAAGCATATATTTTTGCTACTATCAATAAGCGGTTGAAGTTCGAGAGGAGTTATAGAGAATATTCCGCTAAGTGCCCCTGTAGATGAATTGTAGTTTACATCGACAATGGTCACATCATCGCTGTATAGCCTTACATTGGTAAGTCCGTACTGGGTATAGAACAAATACTGATAATATGACATTCCAGCAGAAGAAATTCCTGTCATATAATTTACACTATTGACATTAACGCTACAACTGTTGGTTATGCATGACTGCAACACAGAAGAAATGTCGAGCCAATAATGCGATATGCAATCCCTTCCAGTTCCGTCATAAAACATAAATTCCATATATACCAGTTGATAAAACTCAGACAAGTCCATTTCGAAAAGGACATTGGAATATGTTCCCGATGCTATGTTTATGGGTAGGTATGGCGTGTATAAATTGCCTATACTTGGAGAATTTATACCATAGAGGGTGGCAGTGCCAGAACCCTGATTATATATGCGCAGGTAGAACTGCACTCTCAACTGGCAGTCTTTAACAACGCACCATATACCCTCCTCAAAACTGATGGCAATTTTGCAGGAATCGCACATTTCTTTCTGGCTAACAACAAGATTTCCAGATGATGTTTGGCAAGCACCACCATCGTATATCACATTGAGGAAATATGTCCCGAAGTATGGAACTTTCAGATATGGCCTTATGCTTCCGCCGTCACTGTTCAGCACATAATTGTTGTAATACCATTCCCAGTACTTGAACTCTCCCCACGGACCTAGTACGATTCTTGGCAAGTCCTGCTTGCAAAACTCGAAACATCCTGTCATAAGTTCGTTGAAGTCAGGTGGTTTGGACACAACTATCTGAGCGTTGCCCGAACGACAGCCAGTAGTAGGGTCGGTGTAATAGGCAGTATGTACGCCTGCGTTGTAGGTTTCTGTAGATGTGCCGAAATCGCCAGTGCTCCAGTTCAGGTTCAGACTTGCAGTACTGATAAGGTTTACCGGTGGAATATGCAGACAACTGTTTGCGCCAAAACCGATGTTAGGTGTAGCAGGTGCCGAATGTACGGTAATAGCCTTGGTGTCGGTACTGCTACATCCGTCCTTGGTAACGGTGAGTGTCACTGTGTAGTTGCCTGGCGAGAGACTGTGAGATGCAATGTCGTAGTTCAAATTATGTGTTGAGATAGGCGAAGCGCCCAAGCCTGTCCACTGGTATGTGTTGTCGCCAGATTCACCAATAAGAGTTATTGTGCCATCGGGGCAATATTCGGCATCGCCAAAAATATCAGCGACAGGAAGCGATTTGAAGCAAATGTTTTCCCAATTGCTTTGTGCAACACAACCATTATCATCTGTTACTCGCGCATAATAAGAACCCGTTTCATAGAAATTATTAGAAGGTGCAGAGGTAATCTGATTGGTCTCGTACCAGTGATACACAGGATTTGTCATAGGAGTTGTTCCTGACATATAATTATATTCTATTGTCCACGGATTGCCATAGCAAACGGCAGGATAAATAGCATCTATATCCCCCTTTAATGCATTTGGATTGACAAATAAAATTGATGAAGACTGTGATTGACACCCAATATAGTCCCATGTGAAAAGGATTATTGTATATTGCGAAGGATTATTTGTATTATTCACAAAACTTTGTTTTGGACTTTGTGAGCGATTGTAAGATGTATTTAAGTATAAATCAGAAAACTGCCAGTACCAAGATGTTGCATTTGTGGAATTGTCGGTAAATTGTATCTCTGTTTCGCTGCAATATGGTCCAGAAGATACAGTAAATGCTGTTGAACCTCGGGTATATGTCACAGTCTTTGTCGCAGAACAGGATTCGGTAACACCATTGTAGGTGTAGTTTACGGTAAGGGTAATGGTATGCGTGCCAGAGGTTACAGTGTGAGCATACGGATTGCTTACAAGAATGCCATCGACATACCAGGTTTCCGAGTTAATTGTAGTTCCCGACATAAAGTCGCTGGTATTTTGCAATATTAGGTTAACATCAGTTCCTGATGCGCACCCATATCTGACATTCATCCTTGCTATAAGAGGGATGTAGAACTCCCTGTCGTTAAAGTATTCGCAGTCGCCATCGGTACGCACTGCATATACCCTGTAGTAGCCTGCATCGGTAAATGTAGCATTGCAGGTGTTATTGTTTGTGCCAGATGTGGTAAACTGCGGTGTAGAGGCATTCTGTTCGAACATCCAAGTTATATTGCCGATAGCATTAGGTCGTACAAATGTACGGCTAGAACAACTGCCCGATATATAGATTGTGTCTTCCCTGTATGCGCAGTCGGTAGGTTGTGGACGCGACACAGTCTTTGCGTTGGTGCAGCCTGTTGTGTTGTCGGTAACCGTACAGGTAAAGGTGAAATATGCACCTGCATACTGGAACTGCTGTGTTGTATGCCCATCGCTCCAACTGTATGCGTAACCCAATGTTGTCGGTTCAAGCAGAGTTGCATTAAGTTCGTACAACGCATCGGGTGTGATTTCGTGGTAACTTAACGAGAACTGCGGTGCCGCAGTAACATCGAGCCTTTCAACCGTCACATAAGTTTGCGGACAATCAAGCGCAGTGAAACTTAACGAAATAGGAATTGTCCCTGAATTGTTGAAGGTGTAGTTCCAAGTAGCACCAGACGGCAATCCTGTGTAGGTGTAGGTGTTGCCCTCTATTTCGAGCGTCCAGACACCCTGTATTTGTTCCGTATTACCCGCACTTATTACAACTGTTGAATACTGGCAAACATTCTTTGGCAAAGTGATTGTCGGAACAATGTATGGCTTGATGGTTACAGGAATTGTGTCGTAGGTGAATGTGTCACAGAATGTGCGTTTAAGTAGTGTGTTGAATATACCAGGTTGCCCGTTAGTCTGCACGGTAATTGAATTTGAATACCTGTCGCTCACTATGCTTGCCATATTTGGGGAGGTGGGAGGAATGCTCCATTCGAGCAGTACACCGCTTTCGGGCGTGACCGACATAATAAACTGGTCGTTGGCGCAAACTTCGTATGTAGGCCAGGTTATTGTCTGCGGAACAAATTGAGATACCTGATACTGGTATGGTTGCAACGACATACAGCCTGTGTTTCTGTTAACTAACTGCAGGTTAATAGAGCAAGGCAAATTTAGAAAAGTTACATTGTAGTCGTTGCCATCAAACTGAGAAGGGTCACCGCAGGTTGCACTCCAGTGCAGATAGTATTCGGGTGAAGATGGCGTTGCGCTATACAGATAACCATCATTTAGACATACGCGATTAGTCCAATCCGAAACATCTGGTTGCGGTGTCGGTGGCAATCCGTTAATGTTTATGGAGAAGTAGGCGGTATTGCAGAAGTTGGGGTTTGTGGCCTCAACGGTATATCCACCAGCGGTATTGAATGTATAGTTTATATTGTTTGCTGTCTGGGTATATATTGCATTACCGTTGTAATAAATAGTCCAGTCGAAAACTTCTGGTGCGGAGTACCCAGTGGAAAAATTAACAGTTTCTCCGACACAGGCTTCTTTGTCGGAAAAGATAGAGAACGGTTTAGTAACTATTACTGTTTTAGTCTGTGCAATTCCGCCACATTCGAGGAAAGTGCAGTTGTAATTACATTTAATAGTATATGTTCCCTGTGAGCGGAACTGAACCATAAATTTATGCGGATGTCCAGAATATAGCGCAGCCGCACCGCTTGTAGGTGTTACACTCCAGTTGTATTCTGTAGAAGCCCACTGCGGAAGTTCAAAGTACACAATGTCACCCACGCAAACCATATCGGGACCCTGTATCTCTGCGTTGTCGGATATTACAGGTATTGGCAGGTATGTGAGGTATGGGCAGGACTGTTGTCCACAAGCCGCACCGTCGAGGGCGATGTAACCGTAACCATTGTCTATATCGTCCCACATAACCGTGAGCGAACTTGTTCCCTGTCCGTCCTGTATGTGCCCTCCATCTACATACCAGATATAGTCGGTGCAGGAACTTGTAGCGTGATAAGTCGCTGAAGTGTTTTCGCAAGCCGTACCGAAGCAGTCAACCTCGAGCGTAGGGTAACTTGAAATATTGACGATGTACATTACCGAATCCTCGCAACCGCACTCGTTTACCACCTTGTGTACTATTGTTGCAGTACTTCCGTATGTGCTATAGTCGGCGGTAAATGTATAGTTCTGATAAGCAGAAGTTTCGTTTCCAACATACCAGAAGTAGCCCACAACTGGCGATTCTGGAACAGATGTGGAGTTGTCGTAGAACTGTATTTCCTGACCGTCGCAGACATCGATGTACTGAACCCCAGAAGGTGTGCGCCCCGCTTCGGTAGGATTAGAGATAATTCCAGCAACAGGCTTTTCGATGAGGTCAACGCATAGTTGCTTTTCGCAGAACTCGTCGTCCTGTCCGTAAACCGAAAGGATGAGCGTTCCGATACCGGCACTTTCTGACCAGTTGACGGTAATGGTGTTGTTACCGGTGTTTGTGGTGTAGGAATCGGCGCCAGAGACTGCCCAGTCGTAAGTCGCGCCAGAAGCAAGTCCTATAATAGTATAGGTAACTTGCGACCCACGACAGGCGACCAGGCACTGGTGCTCGTCGTAAATGGCTTGAGGATTTCCCTCGTCCTTGTAGTGAGTAAGAATACATTCGGAGTCGAAACCGCTCCTGATGTAAAAATTGCAGAAATCGCCGCTCTGAGCGACCAACAGACAGGGTATCAACCACTGCATGAACAAAATAATAAATTTTTTCATAATAGTAAAATTTAGGTTGTTAATATTTATTTTCAGACTCAATTCAAAACTCTGTACAAAGATAATGATTATGTTGATACAGATAATCATTGCAGTAGTTATATTATACAAATATATCGAAATACTATGTAATAATATGAAATAAATACGATAAATGGTGTGATTTTTGTATTTCTTTTTGTGTAAGATAGTATTCATTAAACCATAATTTTAAGTAATAAAAGCGTAATTGCTTTATACTAACAGAGGCAATGACTAAGGAAAGTGTGCACCCATGCCTAAGAGAAGGGAAAGTGTTAATGGAATTTGAAAAAATGAGGAATTGAAGTGATTTTTAGGGGGTGTAAGGGCTATAACGCCAGTAAAGCCTGTAGGGACGGTAGGGGCAGTAACGCCCATAAGGCCTGTAGGGGCGAAGGGCGAATCCGGGATGATAGTGGTAGCACATATAGCACAAATAGCACCTATAGTTAACGGGTTAACGGATTTTCGGATTAACGGTTTAACGAATGGGATGGTGGGATTAGGATTAGGGGCAGTAAGGGCTGTAACGCCTGTAGGGGCAATGGGGGCGAAAAGGGATTAGGGGCAGTAAGGGCTGTAACGCCTGTAGGGGCAGATGGATTAGGTGCTGTAAGGCCTGTAACGACCATAACGCCTGTAAGGGCGAAGGATGATATGCGGGAGAGGTGGATTAAATGCTTACTATTTTTTCAAAATTTCTAGACCATCTTTTACATAAGGTAGCATCTTCTCTGCCAAACGAAACATTTGTGTTGAAAATAATGTCGGTATGCCATTGGATTCCGTATAGTTACATTTTGCATTCTTGATATTTTGCTCTATTTTGAAAATGGCTTTGGTGGTTTTCAAACCTCCTTTTACTTGCGTATTTGCCCAAGTCTTAAATCTTGAACTGATTTCCAGTTTGTTGCTTGGAATTTCAAAACCGATGCATCTGTCTGCCTTTTCTGCATAATAAAGCCATACTTCGAAACACGAATTGCTGATAATTAACTCAATGTCGTTAGCATCACAATCTTGTTTCATTTCTAACAGAAAATTTTCAAAGTGGTCAACATCGGTAAGTAAAAAGTAAATGTCAGGGTTTTCTTCGTTTGCAGAATCCTTGTACTCTTTTGTCTTATCAATGGCGACTTGCATAATTGTAGGTTTGCCTCCTTCATCGAAATTAGATTCGGCAAAAAAATCAATCTTTATAGAAGGGAAAACATTAGGGTTCCTGTCGATAAGATGAAAGTAATCCTTTTCTCTTTGCGTACCTCCTGAATATATGACAAAAAATGCTCGAGGCATTTGCGAGGCTTCCGGTTTGGTGTATCTTGAAACTTGTGCGGACATTAAAGTATCTCCTTCAGTCGTTACAGAACCTTTTGGGCTTGCAACAACATCGGAAAGTTCTTTTTCCGGATTTCCCTTTTTGTAGTATCTGTCGCTTTTCATTTATTCTATGCTTCTAATTTGAGGGACGCCACCATAACGACCTTCTTCATATCCCTTTCGGATATTCATTGTATTATGAATCTTATAATCGTTGAAAGAACTCATTACAGAATTTCCATATTGCTTTTCGACTTTCCATAGTTCGTCTGGTCGAACAAGATCCTGCTGGTCTTGCAATAATGTAAGATGAGTTGTACATATAAGTTGCCCCTTGGAATCTGTATTAAAAAAGTATTTCAACAACTGATAGATAAGAGTCGGGTGCATACTGTTTTCAATTTCATCAATAACCACAACTTTTCCTTCGCTGGCATTATATAAGGCAGGTATTAGCGTAAGCAACCGAACTGTACCGTCTGATTGACTGGCAATATTCATTTTCTTTTTATAGTCTCCAATTCCCAACTGTTCAAACAAAAACTCTTGAACTATTTGTTCGCCATTTTTCATTGTAATGTTAAAATTGTTTCTGTTGTTTGAAAATGCAGTTAGACCTGTATGTTCATTTACGGGATTTTTGAGAAGCAACTGCTGTAATTCCGATGAATTTTTCTTGCTTGACATCCATTTTTCAATAGGCGTTTCTCCGACTTTGAGCGAGTCTGTGATATGCAAACAAGAAAGTAGTTTGTTGGCGAAATCAAGTAAATTCTTGTTCCTAGACATCAAATCAATCAAAAAAGGAATTTGCGTGTTAATGGTAATTATGTCAAAATAATTAATGAACCAATCATAAACTATCTGAATATGCTCGTTATTAATTACGGGATATTTATTGTTCAGATAAATTATTGATGTCCCAATATTTTTCTTCAATAAATCCGTAGAAATTGTGTTGTCTATTGTTGGTTTAACGACATTCCCGATTCTCTCAAATATTATAGTGTCATCTTGCTCGCCAAGACCAGACAAAAGGAGAATTTCTTTAATTGTGTTTGCTTGAGAATGCTGAATTTCCAATTCGTAAATATAATAATTCCCTTTGGTGAAAAATTCGATTTCAATTTTTATGGGATTCTTATTCGACCTTACCAATTGAAAGAAAAAATCATTCAAATCAATGTTACTTAAAAAGTTATCAATTGTCACAAAGGACTTTAAAAAAATTAGCACTTTAACGAAATTGGATTTTCCAGAGCCATTGGCTCCGTAAATCAAAGCGTGTTTTAGTAAGTGAATTTTATTTTTTGTATTTATATGGTTCATAAAAATTTCCCTTTTTGGATTGGGAAACATATCAAATGTGGTCTTTTCGTAAAAAGACAGCATATTCTGAATAGTAAGTCGCAATAACATAGCTACAATCATTATATAGAAAACAGAGGCAAAGATACAATTTTTTTGTTACGCGTGAAAAAATCACGCCAAAAATATTTTTTTGTTATGTCGTTTGCAATCAAAGACTTTTGGATTAGGAGCATAGGGAGATTAAGGGCTATAACGCCAGTAGTGCCCATAACGCCTATAACGCCAGTAGCGCCCATAACGCCTATAACACCAGTAGTGCCCATAACGCCTATAACGCCAGTAGCGCCTATAACGCCAGTAAGGGCGAAGGATGTTCGGGATGACGGGATAAGGGATTGACGACCGTAGGGGCTGTAAAGCCCATAGAGCCAGTAGAGTCAATAGGGACTGTAAGGCCTATAGGGGCAAAATGAGGATTATGGGCAATAACGCCAGTAGGGTCAATAAGGGCAAAGGGATTATGGTTTGGCGTATCTGCCGAAGTCGAGGTGGTTGAGGAAGCCATCTTTGCAGTAGCGTTGGATGTAGCGTTCGGCAGAACGGACAGAAATTTGCAGTTGCTGAGCAACGGCAAGAAAGGTCTGACGGTCAAATTCGGATGGCAGGTGCTCAAAGAAAACCTGCTTGATGACTGTTGGCGCCGATGAGGCAGAAACAGAATCGGAAACTGGCAGACTGCCAAAAATCTTGGCAGTGTGGCGCAAAAGGATTTTCGCCATAGCGACAGCAGATGCGAAATCCTCATCGGAGCAAAGCAACGATGCTTGAATTTCGCCAGTCTCCATAATGCGCACTGCGGAAAATATCATAGCCAAACGATAGGTTATAAGTCCAAACCGACGAACCGAGGCGACAAAATCCAAACCGAAAAGGTTTGCATAGTCGTTTTGCACTTGTGCAAAAAAATCGTTGAACCTGTCCTGCTGACTTTGCGTGAGCGAAAAACATAATGGCTGACTGGTCTTCAAGAAACGATAAAGTTCGTAGAACTGCTTGCCGTATTCGATAAAATAACTGTCAAGGGATTGCTCGGTCTTTGCAAACACATTGTTCCAAACCAAACGAATGTTCATATAGTAGAAAATGAAGCGGCTGAACAAGCCGTTTTCGGCATTAGGAATAAGCGACAAGATTTGCTGAGGCGTGCCAGACAACAAGGTTGACAGGCAGGGCTTGGTGAGCTCGACGAACTCACGGTCTTTCCTTCGCGAATATGAAATCATTTCGTGATGGAAAGCCTTGCGCAATCCATCAGAGAAATTGCCGTGGTCGGACTTGAAAGTGTTAGCAAGCGTGTCGCCCTCGGTTTCGAACATAAGACCTACCCCACCGTTGTCGTTCAGTATCTGGTAAACGGAAGTTGCGGAACTGTTGGCAGGAATAAGCAATGTCTTAATGAGCGGTTCCTTTGGCTGCTCGTTGTTCTTCTTGTCGGCATTGTATTCGGCCTTCTTCTGCTTGTACTGCTCCAGTTCGGCATTATAAAGTTGCTTTAATTCGTCGTGGATTGGCTGAACGATGTGCTTGCACAGAGAAAGCCTACCCTTTCCAGCGGAAGCCTGGGCGGTAATAAACACAAACAAATTTGGAAAAACTTCGCGTTCACCATATATGCCATGTACACCGGGCAGACATGCCGAAATGACTGCGAGGGAACCAAGCAGTAAAAGGTCGGCATCTTCGTTGGAGTTTGCAAGGCGAACAATTTGAGCGAAGAACGCTGGAAGTGTATCGCTGATAAGGTTTGAGAAAGTTGGCATTTCGCCAGCTTCATCAAATTCTTCGGACTTGGAAACAGATGTGGCTTGTGGAAACTCCGACATTCTGGCGGAGTTGACGAATCTGGCAAAGTTGGCGGAGGCATTTCTGCCATCTTTGCCAATTCCGCCACTTTCGCCACTGGCGGAATGCTGGCGGAATTTTGAATCGGAACGATGTGACGGCAATGTTATGCCTGCGGTTTTGGCAAGATGAAAAAAAGACCTGATTGTAACGCCGTGACCGTGCGAAGCAAGACAGGCGGAAAATTGCTTGTCGGTAGCGGAGGAAGTGTAATCGTGATGAAATCTGCTTATGCGATGAAAGCAAGAACGGCCATCTTCGCCAAGTGCATCGACGAGGGCGAAACCAAGGGTAAGCCATTCATCATAGGTTGGCGCGATGTCGATGGCAGAGGCTTCAACAAGCGAAATGACATCGAAGATGTCTTGAAGCTGAGAGGGGACGGGTGTAGGGGCGGTAAGGCCAGTAGGGTCTGTAACGCCTGTAAGGGCTGTAGGGGCGATGATGGGTTTAGGGGCAATAACGCCTGTAGGGGCTGTAGTGCCTATAACGCCGTCTGTAGGGGCGACAGGGGCGGTAACGGCAGGAACGGCTGTTTGGGATTTTGCCATATTAAAGATATTCGGGGTTGATGTAACATTCGGGGTCGTAGGGCAAGAAACAAGCGCGAGATATGTTCTTGCCCGATTTGTCCACTTCTACGCCATAGGTTGAACGGATGTAGTTTGCAACTGCGGTGAAATATTCGACATGATTGCTTTGTGGGTCACCAAAGTCGGGGAAAATCTCTATCACCCATTTTAAGCCGTCGCCAGAGGGCGAACGGAATAAAAGCTGAGTCTTAAAATACTTGTCTTGTAAAAGTTGAGAACGGAGTTCTTCAAGTTTCCCATTGTCGTTTTTTTCGTTTTTTGACGATTTGTCGGAATTAGTACTAACGGCACAAGGTGTGCCAATATGGTCGAAGTCCAAACACAATAAGCCGGAATGCTTTATTAAAGCCTTGTCGTTCCTGTTGAAGAATGTTCCGGAAAATGTACAATAGTCGAAATATGTGGCTTTGTAGGTTCTTGCAGTTTTTTGTGCATAGAAGTTGTCGCCCGATGAGGTTCGGCGCGAGCGTAGCGAACGAAGAACTTCGGTGCGCTTTTTCGCAAATCTGCCTGTAATGTAATTGTAGGCATCGACCAGAGTAATATGCTTGTAGGGACTGAGGTTTGTAATTGGCGCCTTGAAGAATGAAAAGCGCGAAACCTGACGGTCGCAGTCAACTTTACGGACATTGCCTGACATATTCGCATCATCCTGCGGGATGGGCAGTGTGGCAATGCCATTGCCGGGCAATGGTCTATCAGAGTTGTCCTGCTCTTCTTCGGTTAGCCATTCGATTAATGGGCGGTTTGATTTTAGCGGTTCGTCGAGGTGCAGACAAAGTTCCTTGTTGAGCAACTCGTAAAGCTGATTGCCTTCGATATGGTAATAGTGCTCTGCAAAAAAGATGGCATCGCCATCAGGAATAGAATGGTCGGTTGTGGTGTGGCGTGCGAGTTCGGAGGACATTGCATCGCCAGGGACGGATTTTTCGATAAAAATGTGCAGTGTCGGATGCCCATTTGCAAATGGGTTACGACAAATGCCACAGTCGCGACAGCGAATGGTCATAATTGGCGAATCATACGGAAAACACTCGCGCAGTATGTGCGCGTAAATATTAACGCCGTAATTTGTGGCGTTAATTATGGATTCTCTTGTTATTGAAGACATAGTTATTGCTTTTATTGAATTATTGAGATTTATTATTGTTCACTGAATTGCGCGTTGTCACAATTTTTGTGATTAGACAGACTTACCAACCAGACAAAAATATGCGCCAACGCTACATAACACATACTACATTCTCTCTATATATGTAACCTCTCCGAGGTTATTAATTTCACCCAAATGCAAGTCATACATTTAATTAGTATAGTAACAATCTGATACAATGTGCCTTGAATGGATTCATTAAACTTTTAGCGGGCAATAATTATTGAGATTATGGCTATTGCATTTCAATCAGCTTGTTGACATCGCTTTCCCGATAAAGAGTGCGCTTGCCGACTTTGAGAGGGACAAGGTAGTGATCCTTTGCCCATCGCCACAAAGTGGGACGGGTGACTTTTAGTATTTCCATAACCTCATCGGTTGTTAAATACTTTTCCTTTTTGTTGTTCTCGTCGTACTTTACAATAGTGTCGGAAATGATGCCCTCGATGATCGACCGCAGGTCGCTTTCATTTACGACCAGTTGAACTGTGCAATTATCAGGGACGGGGTTTAGAAGTTCTTTAAATAATTTCATATAACAGTTGAATCTAAGTTTACTGAATATTGGAAGCGTATGCGCCCAATAGATTTGCGTTTCAAATCCAACTGCAATAATATAGAGTTAAAAAGCACAAAATACCATATGCCACCGTATATACGGTGCATATACGGTGTTTTTTTATGCTATGCAAATGTATGCAATATGATTTTTACGAAACTTTTTTGCAGACCGTAGTAATGATATACGGTGTTTTTAGTCCTTATCTACGGAGTTGCTTTTGAACAAAAAGTCAATATCACTTGCCCACTTTGGTTTTCCGTTAGAATTTCGATGGTAGTCGTTCATTATTCTGCTCGGATTCTCAATTCCAAAATTTTCAGTAATCCAATTTGCAGGAAGTTCGTCCAGATTGTTTCGCCCATTGCAGAAAACGGCTTCGCAAAAATACACGATTAAATTAGTATGCCTACAGTTCTTGCCTATGCCCTTCCAGTCCTTTGTGATGAAGCCCATCTTTGCGGCAAGTTCGAAACATTTTCTTGCCCGATTGAGATTTGTGTAGCCTTTCGGGAACTTGAAATCGTTGAAATCGTCGATAGAAGCATAGTTATGGTTGACTTTTTCTTTTTTCCCGGCACTTCCCGGCAATGGATCGAACTTCAACTCCATCTGAACGCAAGGATAGCAATAGCCAGTCTTTTCGGAAAGCAAAGTCATTTCCCTGTGCATAAGCGCATCGATAAAATCCCGAATCTTGTCGAGATGAGTTTGGGAAAGTTCAGCGAAGTCCATAAAATGGATGGTGCTGCAGTACTCCAAAACAGCGGTGTCCTTTTTGTAGAACTCGGCAACAGAATCGGCAATGGTATTATATAATACATACAGGCGATTGAGGGTAGTTGCATCGTATTCGTTTTCGAGTGCTGTCTTGAGGTCGCATAGCAGATAACTCATGCGATAAGCTTTAATCCTCCTTCCGATTTCGCTCTGGAATCGGAAGCCAGAAAGCATATCTTCCTTGACTTCGTAAAGGAAATATAAGTCTTCGTCGTATATCGGTGTCGGGGGATTAAAGTATTCTTTCTTTCGGGACGGCAACGAACATTCTGCATCGTTGCTACATATACCATAGTATTGTAGCAGGAAGCGCACTTCGGATTGATATGCTTGGCGCAGGCATTTCAGATTTTCGGCTTCGATGTCGATGAGGTTTTCTGGAATCTTAGGGAAAGGAATGCGGAATGCAAGCAAGTCGTTTATTTTGCAAAGCACAGAAGATAAGGTATTACAGGCGTTTTTCAGGTTGTAGAAACTAATTTTTCGTTTGAAGGCGGACATTAACTTTTCCCTTGTTGCCTTAACAACAAAAGTGCTACTGCTTTTCAGATTGCCAATAATGCTGTTGTGATAAGTGTCGATATATTTGTAGTCGAAAATTTCAGTGGCGACTTGCAATATGAAAGTGTTGTCTTTCTTTCTTCGCAGTCTGTAAGTTATGTAATCATCAATGTACTCTTCTGACGGATTCCCCGCTTCGACACAAAAAAAAATTCTCGCTCATCATCTGCTGAAATACCCATAATAAACCATATTGTTAAAAAAGTGAAACAAAATATTGAATTTGTCGGCATAAAAATACAAAAAATGATGAGATGTGGGATTAACGGCTGTAGGGGCAGTAACGCCAGTAACGGCTGTAAGGGCAAAGGAGGATTAGGGGCTGTAGTGCCTGTAGGGGCAGTAGGGGCGAAAGGATGATTAGCGCCCATAACGCCAGCAAGGGCGAAAGATGTTCGGGATGAGGGGATAAGGGATTAACGGATTAACGAATGTGGTGAAGAAAAAAGGACGGCACTGTACCGCCCTTTATCTTTGTATGTTTTGTGGTGATACATCGTATAGGGTATGGTTTAAAACCAAAACCCTACGATAGACCGCAAAACATTCTATTCCTTCACCAATTTCAAATCCTCC
>JAFZRE010000008.1 GCA_017620015.1 Bacteroidales bacterium
CAAAAGCAAACTTAGTTAATTTTAGGGAGGCGGAAGCCTCCTTTTATTATTTTAATATTTGCTTTTGAACCTTCGTTTAGTTCATCACTTGCCTCGAGGCAAGTGATGAACTAAACTTGCACTTCTAAGTTGAACTTAGGACAGCGCAGCCATTCAAACTCAGAAACGGCGTAGCCCTCAACGAAGTTAAACATTCAAACGGCGAAGCCATCAAACAGAGGCAGCGATAAACGCCGTAGGTATTGAAACCGCCCCTTCGACTGACGCTCAGGGAGCTATGCTTTGAAACGCCGTAGGCATAGAACGGCGAAGCCATTGAAACGTCTCAAACCACCTGAAACCCAGAAACGCGAAGCATTCAAACGCCGAAGCCATTGAAACCTTCAAACGGCGAAGCCATCAAACGCCGAAGGCATAGAAACCAAGAAACGGCTTTAGCCATCAAACGCCGAAGGCATTGAAACTTTCAAACGGCGTCAGCCATTCAAACCCAAAAACTTTCAAACGGGGGCGCAGCCCCTAAAACTTTTTTTTCCAATTTCGCAATTATGAATTAATTTTGCCGTTTGTCTTATTTTACAAAAATGTACACTTTATTCTTAAAAGAAATAAAAGGCTTCTTCAGCTCGGCAATAGGATACCTTGTCATTGCGGTGTTCCTGCTGATTGTAGGCCTGTTCATGTGGGTTTTCCCCACAAACTTCAACATTTTTCAGGTAAATGCCGCCAACATCGACACGCTTTTCCTGATTTCGCCGTGGGTGTTCCTCTTCCTCGTGCCGGCAATCACGATGAATATGTTTGCCGACGAACTTCGTACCGGCAATATGGAACTTCTTCTCACACGGCCGATTTCCGAATTCAAGATTGTGACAGCAAAATATCTTGCCGCAGTGGTCTTGGTGCTTATTGCATTGCTTCCGACTCTTCTTTTCCTGTTTTCGATACACTTCCTAGCTGACCCTATCGGAAATGTCGATTACGGAGCAATCGCAGGTTCGTACATCGGACTATTCTTCCTCGGTGCAGTTTATGCGGCAGTTGGAATCTTTGCAAGTTCGCTGTCGAAGAATGTAATCGTGTCGTTCCTGCTCGGAATAGTGTTCTGCTTCCTGTTCTACCTCGGGTTCAACCTGCTTGCCGACCTTGTTTCGACAGGAACGGTAGCGGAATTCATAAAGTCGCTGGGCATAAACGACCATTACAGTTCGATAAGCCGTGGCGTAGTCGATTCGCGCGACATTGTGTATTTCCTGAGCGTGATTGCAATTTTTATCTTCTTTTCTAAACTCAGACTTGAAAGTCGCAAATGGTAGGAGGGCAACGGTATGACAAACGAAACAGAAAACAAGAAATCATTTTCGCAGATGCGCCGTCAGAACCGCAACCAGAACATCTTTCAGGCGGTACTGATAATCGTGCTTATCGTAGTGCTCAACATTTTGTCGTCGCTGGTGTTCTTTCGAGCCGACCTCACCAAGGAAAAACGCTTCTCAATATCCGAATTCTCGAAGCAAGTACTCGACAGCCTCGACGATGATGTCTATATTGAAATCTTCTTGAAGGACAAAGACTTGCCATCGGAACTTGTGCGTTATCAGCGCGAAGTTGACGACTTTATGAAAAACCTATGTCGCTATTCAAACAACATTCGCTACGAGTTCAAGAATCCGTTTACCGAACATAGTGGTGAGGAACAGGGATTTATGCAGAAGTGGTTTGGTTTCCTGTCGGACGAAGAGGAAGTTGAGCCGTTGGAGAGGAAAAAGATTTTTGCACAATTATACAATAAAGGCCTGAATCCCACCTACATAGTCCAGCAGGAAGGAATGGGTGGCTCGGAAAAGATAATTTTCGCAGGAGCATTGGTAAAATACAAGGAAAAGGATTTTCCTATAAATCTTCTCACAAATAGTCCGTCGGGAAACACACCATACACAATGCTGAGTTCCACCGAAATGGAACGCGAATTTGTTCACGCTCTGTGGATGCTATCGAGCCGCAAGGTTCACAAGGTTGCCTTCCTCGAAGGACACGACGAACTTGACGAAAATCGCACATACGACATAATGTCATCGCTGTCAAAATATTACCGCATTGAGCGTGTGGATATGAACGGCAGCCTCACAGCCCTCGACGACTACGGTTGCGTGGTAATCGCCAAGCCGCAGAAAAGGTTTAACGAGCGCGACAAGTACATTATCGACCAGTACATAATGAACGGCGGAAAGGTCATCTGGTTTGTGGAGTGGATGCAGTTCGACATGGACAGCCTCAACACCAACCCCACAGCAATGGCTCTTATGAACGACATAAACCTCAGCGACCAACTTTTCAACTACGGCGTGCGCATCAATCCCGACCTGATTCAGGACTTGCGCTGCCTGCAGATTCCAGTCTGCGTCAACACAGTTGAGGGCAAACCGCAATTCGAGCCAAAGCCGTGGTACTATTTCCCGCTCATCGTTCCCGACACCCTGCTCGACCACCAGCTCGTAAAGAACCTTGACGTCATGCGCACCTGTTTCGTCAGCTCGATTGACACCGTAGGCGAAGACCCGTTGGTGAAAAAGACTATTCTGCTTCGTACTTCGCAATATGCAAAAGCCTTGTCGCACCCTGTGGAAATCAGCCTTGACATACTTCGCGAAAAGCCCGAAATGCTCACCTTCAACAAGCCGAATATGCCGGTTGCAGTACTTCTCGAAGGTCAGTTCAAGTCGAACTTTGCAAATAGGCTCCCCCCCGAACTCGCCGACAACAAGGAATTCAAGTTCAAGGAACGAAGCGAAAAGACACAGATGATTGTCGTTTCCGACGGCGACTTCATCCGCAACGAAATCAAGCGTATGGGCGACAAGGTTCAGCCTTACCCGCTCGGCTACGACAAGTACTACGACGCACAATACACTCCCGGCAACACCCAGTTCATAATCAACTGCGTAAATTATCTATGTGCCGACGAAGGACTTATATCGCTGAGAATGAGAGAACTCAAGACCCGCACACTTAATGCCACAAAAGTTAGGGAAGAAAAGGCAATGTGGATTTGCACAAACATTATCATTCCGATACTTATTGTACTTCTGATTGGCTTCACGATGATTGTAATGAGAAAAGTTAAATACTCGAAAAAGGAAAAATAGGTAATATGAAGAAAACAAACTTATTGCTGCTTATTGTAATCGTAATACTCGTTGGTGTTTCGATAGCGATATATTTTGTGCGTAACTACGACTCGCAGAGCACATTGCGCGACTTCGCCGTTGAAGATACCGCTTCGATAACAAAGATATTCCTTGCCAACAAGCAGGGTTCGGCGGTAACACTTGAGCGCGAAGAAAACCGCTGGACGGTCAACAAGCAATACACCGCCCGCCGCGACTTTGTAAACAATCTGCTTACGACAATAAAGAAAATAGAAGTAAGCTCGCCTGTTTCGTCGGCAAAGCTCGAAAGAGTAATGAAAGACCTTGCAGTACAGGGAATCAAGGTGGAAATTTATCAGGGCGATGAATGCGTAAAGGTGTATTATGTAGGCGGTGTGACCGAAGACAACAACGGAGCATATATGATTCTGGAAAACTCCGACCTGCCGTTCATTCTGACACGCCCCGGATTCACTGGCTACCTTCCTGTTCACTACCTGCCCGAACTTTCGGAATGGCGCGAACGCATAGCCTTCAACTACAGCATCGACAACATTGCCAAGGTTTATGTTGAATATCCCGACAAGAACGAATCGTTCATAGCCGAACGACTTGGCGAAAACAACTACAACTTGAAGAACATCGACGGCTCAAGTCTGGAAGTGCCGTTCGACACCTTGCGCGTAAAGGAGTTTGTAAGCCGCATAAAGTTCGTTGGCTTTGAGACTTATATTCTTGATAGTTTGCAATCTTTTAAACGCGATAGTTTGCAGAAGACAGAAATGATGGCTTCGTTCACAGTCGAAGACAAGACTGGTGCAAAGAGCAAACTCGTAACTTACCGCCGTCCCAACACAAGCGGACTTTTCGACCCGCAAGGCAATCTTTTCGAGTACGATGTTGACAACCTTTACGGCATTATCAACAACAACGAAGTTGTAATTCTTCAGTATCCGATTGTTGACCCGATAACATTCTACAAATCTGACTTCTTCGGACAAAACCATCACGAAGCGGTAAGGTTCAAGGAAGTAGAAACTCCGTGAAAAGGATTTACGAATTACGATTGACGATTTACGATTTGAACCTTAAATCATTGAACATTTGAACTCTTGAACTTTGAACTAGAAACGTGAAACATTCAAACGCCGCAGGCATATAAACTTAGAACGGCGAAGCCCTCAACGAAGTTAAACGGCGTTAGCCATATAGTTTCTCTATGAAAGACAAAAATTATCGATACGACAAAAAATGGAAAATCATACTGCTGGCATTTGCAGCATTGATTTTCGTTTTGTCGCTCATATACACCAACAAGCTAATGACCGACCTTCGCCACGAGGAATACCGGAGAATGGAACTATGGGCGCACGCAATGGGTGATTTCATTAATTCTGACCCGGAAACTGACATCGGTTTTCTATTCGAAGTGCTTGAAAACAACCAAACTATCCCTGTCATTCTTGTTGATGCCGACAACAAAACCATAATATCCTACCGCAACCTTGACACCGTAAAGATGGAAAATGCAGAATATGCTGCCGACAAATTGGAAGAATTCCGCAACAACGGCAAGGAAAGCTTCTCCATTATCGGTCCCGATGGCGAAGTGATGAACACCATATACTATTCCGATTCGCTTCTGCTCAAAAAACTGCAATACTATCCATATGTACAGCTCTTACTTATAGCTATTTTCATAATAATGGGCTACATAGTGCTGAATGTTTCGCGACGTTCGGAGCAGAACCACGTTTGGCTTGGAATGTCGAAGGAAACCGCCCATCAACTTGGCACGCCAATATCGTCGCTGATGGCCTGGCTCGAAATTATGCGCGACGAGCACGGCGAAACGGAAATGTTCCGCGAAGTGGAAAAGGACGTAAAACGGCTCGAGAAGATTGCTGCTCGTTTCTCGAAAATCGGTAGCAAGCCAAACCTGCACGAAAACGAACTCGTCGGATGCATACGCAATACAATGTCGTACCTGAAAACACGCATACCTGCGACAATACACCTAGAGACCAATATTACCGATACCGATGAGATATATCTTCCGCTCAACATCGAACTATTTGAGTGGGTGATAGAAAACCTCTGTAAAAATGCCGTCGATGCAATAGGCACAAACGGGACAATCCGCATAACAATCGAATCGGACGACAACAACGTAGGCATCGAGATTTCAGACACGGGCAAAGGAATCAGCAAGTCTGATTTCAAGAATGTTTTTAAACCGGGCTACACTACCAAAAACCGAGGATGGGGACTCGGATTGAGCCTTGCAAAAAGAATTGTTGAGGAATACCACGGTGGAAAAATCTTTGTGAAGTCGTCGGAAATCGGCAAGGGGACAACGTTCAGGATTAATCTGAAGAAGATTCAATAAATTGTATTTTTGTTTACTTTTGTAGCCTAAAAAAATTTCGTGTCCAGTGAAGAAGCTATTCAACCCTATAAAGGACAAGAGCGGTGAGATAATCGAATACCTGATGTCGTCGCCAGATATGCCAACCGATGAAGACTTGCGCTTCAAGCTGAGGCTTTCAATCGAGGAGACTGTCGAAAATATAGTGCAGTACGCCTACAAGGACAGCATCGGCTGGATGGAAGTGGAAACCAACCTCGACGACAAGGCTCTTGTGCTTACGGTGACGCTCAAGGACGCTGGAAAGCCTTTCAATCCGCTCGAGATACCCGACCCCGACATAACATCGTCGGTCGAGGAACGCAAAATCGGCGGACTGGGCATCTACCTGTGCAAGCAACTTATGGACGAGGTGACCTACCGCTACGAAAACGGCTGCAACATACTAACAATGAAGAAAAACATCGCAAAACAGTAGCATTATGTGGTTCTCAAAATCCTTTTCCACAAGACTCAGCCTTAATGTTCTACTCATAGTGACGATATTCTTTATCGTCGTGCTTGGAATAGTAGCTGTGTCATCGCATTTGCTGATTTCTGAAGAAGCCACACGAAGCGCATCGAATATCTTAAAGGCCAATATCTTGGATATTGAAAAAACCTTGCAAACAGTGGAGTCAACCGTAAAGGATGCATCGTGGCTCGCCAAGGAAAACAAAGATAGTGAAAAATATCTATACCATATAACCCAGAGGGTTGTTGAAGAAAATTCCAACATAATAGGTAGTGCAATAGCATTCGATTCGTGCTATTTCAAGGGACGGCATTTCTTCTCGCCATATTCTTACGAAGACCCAGAAACAGGCGAACTTAAAAGCAAGGAACTCGGTTCTGACGAAAACGACTATTTCTCGCAGGAATGGTATGTAGAGCCTAAGAAGTCGGGCAAACCGCACTGGAGCGAACCTTATTTCGATACTGGAGGTGGCGAGCAGATGATGACAACCTACAGCTACCCGATAAAGGACAGCGCAGGCATTATCTACGCCATTATCACAGCCGACATCTCGCTTGATTGGCTTTCGAAGAAAATAGACCAGATACATCCTTATGAGCATTCGTTTACAACACTTTTAAGTGCCAGTGGCAAATACCTTTCGGCAGGTTGGCAAGCCAATCTCGCCAGCGAAACAGCATTCTCGTATGCCGAAACTTTGGACGACCCGCGCGTATTGGAAATCTCGAAGAATATGGTTGCCGGCGACAGCGGAACTATGCGCTACTGGGTTGGCAGTAAACTCAGCTTTGCCGTTTATGGACCTCTTTCGAACGGCTGGTCGATGGCTATCAACTGCGAATACCGCGATGTGCTCGAACGCTCGTCGCAGATGCATATGATGTTGATTATTGTAGGGTTAGTAGGTCTGCTTATCATGTTCATAATGTGCTACTTCAAGATACGACAGTTGACCCAGCCACTGAAAGATTTTTCGGCTTCGGCACTTAATATCGCAAAGGGTGATTTCAATGCAAAACTTCCCGAAGTGAAGTCGAAGGACGAAATTCTGCAGCTTCACGACTCGCTGGCTTACATGCAGCAGTCAATTGTTACCTATCTGGAGCAGATTGAGACGGCAACATCGGCCAAGAAACGCATGGAGACACAATTGTACATCGGACAGAAAATACAGGAGGGAATGCTTCCAAAGAATTTCCCCAACGACAGCCGATGCTCGCTTAATGCCAAGGTGATTCCTGCAAAGGAAGTCGGCGGCGACCTATACGACTTTACAATTTACGACAACCACCTATATTTCTCGGTGGGCGATGTTTCGGGCAAGGGCGTGCCGGCAGCCTTCGTGATGGCAATTACGAGGGTGATGTGCCACCTGTTTGCCGATTTGGGATTGTCGGTACAGGAAATCGCTACGAGGATAAACAACAGCATTGCCAAGAACAACGATGCAAATATGTTCGTGACCTTGTTTGTGGGTTGTATAAATCTGGAAACTAGACAGATGGAATACTGCAATGCTGGACACAACCCGATAATTGTCATTCCGCCCGATGAAAATCCGTACTACTTGAAGGCTATTCCTAATATGGCAGTTGGTGTATGGAGCGGTTTCGAATACAAGAGCGAAAACTTGGATTTGCGTCCCGGAACAAAGCTTCTGCTTTACACCGACGGTGTTAACGAAGCCGAAAAAGCCGACAAGGAACAGTTTGGCGAAGAAAGACTTCTACAGCTGGTATCGAAGCCAGAATTCAAAAATCTAAATTCCGACGAGATGGTTTCGGCGGTTCACAATGCCGTAATCGACTTTGCCGGCGACAATGAACAAAACGATGACATTACAATTTTTGCAATAACAATATAAGCGTATATTTATGGAAGTTAATATTGAAAATACAGGAAACAAAACACTTGTAGTTTTGAACGGACGACTTGACACGACAACAGCTGACAAGTTCATGCAGGACATTACTCCACTTATGCAGGGCGACAATCCAGACATCGAAATGGACTGCACTGGTTTGGAATACACATCAAGCCAAGGTTTGAGAATGTTCCTTGTGCTACAAAAAAGCGTAACCGCCAGAAAAGGAAATCTTGTTTTGAAGAATATGAAGCCAAATGTGAAGGAAGTCTTCGACATAACAGGGTTCTCTAACATAATTAAGATTGTTTAATTTATTGCCTTAGGCTTGAATATGGAATACAACCTTGACTTTCATTGCCAGATGATTCTGGACGAATACCGCGAGAAACTGGCGATTTTTGAAAAAATGAAGGAAATCGTGCGAACACAACTCAAAAAGTGCGTCGCCGACAACAACATTTATGTCATCGCAATAGAGTCAAGAATAAAGACCGAAAACAGTCTTGCCGGCAAACTGGAACTCAAGGGACACAAGTACAAGACGCTTTCGGACATTACCGACATTCTGGGAACTCGCGTCATCACCTTCTATTCCGAGGAAGTTGACAAGATTTCGGCTCTCATCGACAAGGTTTTTGAAATTGACTGGGAAAATTCGGTTGATAAGCGCAAAGCCCTCGACCTCGACCAGTTCGGATATATGTCGCTGCACTACATCTGCCGCATACCAAAGTCGCTGTACTATGATGCCGAACATCCCGAAATAAACGATTTCCGATTCGAAATACAGATGCGCACCGCCTTACAGCATGTGTGGGCTACAATGTACCACGATACCGGCTACAAGTCGGGAATCGAGGTGCCAAAGGAGCATCTGCGCAATATGAACCGCCTTGCCGGTATGCTTGAACTTGCCGACGAACAGTTCAGCCGCATACGCAAGGAAATCACCGACTACCGCCGCAATGTGCAGTCGCTGGTTACCGACGGCAACTTCGATGAAGTGCCTCTCAACAGCGACACCTTCCGCAGTTACCTCACTATGAAGCCTTTCAAGAAGCTAATTGACAAAATTGCGACTATAAATCAGGCCGAAATCTACGAGGACAACCTTATGCGCTACTTGGCAACGCTGATAAAGATGAACTTCCGTACGCTCGGCGACTTGCACCGCCTTATCAAGAATTACAGCGAAGATGCCTACAAGCTCGCACTTCACCAGCTTTCGTCAACCGACCTCGACATTCTTGCATTGTCGGTGGCATTGCAGAACCTTTGTCTTGTTTACATTATTAAGAAGGGTGGCGGTGAAGTTGGTCTGCGTATGTTTTACGATGCAGTTTTCGGACAGTCGGCTTATAATGAAGAACGCGCACATCGCACATTCGAACAAATTACAAAGATTAACATAAAATAAGAACACAATGGCAAACAAATACATAGACACAAGCATTCTCGACAAGGCAATGCACTTTGCAATTGATGCACACGCCAATACCGAACGCAGAGGCAAGGGATTCCCCTACTCTATCCATCTGATGGAAGCGGTAGAAATTGCTTCAACAATAACATCCGACCAGGAAATACTTGCCGCAGCTGCATTGCACGATACGATTGAAGACACCGATGTCACATTGGAGCAGTTGCGCAAGGAATTTGGCGACAGGGTTGCCACTTTGGTGGAAGCTGAAAGCGACAAGTTTGTAAAAGGTTTCTCGGAGCGCGACAGTTGGATTGACCGCAAAAAGGCAGCCTTGGAAAGACTCGCCGATGCTCCTTACGATGCTAAAATTGTGGCTATGGGCGACAAACTCTCGAATATGCGCGCCATCGCCCGCGACTACGAGCGTATTGGCGACGAACTTTGGGAAATTTTCCACGCACCAAACGGCAAATCCGACCACGAATGGCGCTACCGCGAACTGGCTGTGGCTTTGTTCGACCTTGCTGGAACACCTGCGTACCGCGAATTTATTACTTTGCTCGAAAAGACTTTCGGTCAGAAGGATTTCGGTGAGCCTGTAAAAATTGACCTTGCAGAATATGAACGTAGCGGAGAAGGCTTCAATGCCGAAAGTTACAACCATAAGGGCGGACGCACAATGATAAAGCTGTACTCCGAATCGGTATCGCCAGAAATGCCGTTGCGCGAACTTCGCACGGCAATGAATGTTTTCCGAATGGGACTTCTTACACCTATGTCAGGACGCTTTGTCACCGATGGCAAGAGATACGGGTGTGAGTTCGGTCGCATTGTCGATAAAAAGTCGTTCGCAAGGGCAATATCCGAAAATCCAGACAGTATGAAAAGGTATGCAACCGAATTTGCCCGTATGTGCAAGCAGTTGCATTCCACGGTTTGCAATCCCGCAGTTTTCCCGTCGGCAGCAGACGAAGCTTGCAAGGCTGTCGAAAATGCAACAATTTTTACCACCGACGAGAAGAAAAAGGTTCTCGACTTTGTGAAAAGCGTACCGCCGGCAACCACTTGTCTCCATGGCGACCTGCACATCGGCAATATTCTAGATTCAAGCTTTGGCAACCTATGGATAGACCTTGCCGACTTTAGCTACGGCAATCCGCTATTTGACTTTGGCATGATGTACATTGTTTGCAGGTGCAATCCCGACGACCTGACAAAGAAGCTATATCATATCAACAATGAGGCAATGATTAGGTTCTGGAAGTTATTTGCCTACGAATATTTTGGCGCCGACACTCCCGAAAAACTTGCCGAAGTTGAAAATAAACTTCGCCCGTTTGCAGCTTTGAAGATTCTGCATTTCGGAATTAAAGGTTACGACGATTTCATAAGGGAGAGCCTGCTAGGATGTGCTTCGCACGTTTGAATGGCTGACGCCGTTTCTGGGGCTACGCCCGTTTCTAATTGTTTAACTTCGTTGAGGGCTTCGCCGTTCTAAGTTTCTATGGCTGGCGGTTGCTGAGCTTGTCGCACTGAGTGAAATCGAAGTGTTGTCGAAGTACGCCGTTCTATGGTCCTTGCTTCGCTGTTTGAATTCTCAAATCCATCAAATAATTCAAATTTCTTTCTCCCATACCAAATAATAAATTTAAATTTGTAGCCACATTTTTTAATTTCGGGTATGAAGCGTAAATTTTTACCACTCATTTTCGTTTGCTTGTCGGCGGCTGTAACCTACGCCCAGACCGACACTACAAGCAATAAAGAATACTATGAAACTACTGCTGTACCTGTAGTTGTGCTTTCCGAATCGGAAGTCGAGGAGGGGTCGCAGGAGAACGATATTTCAACCTTGTTGCAGTCATCGCAGGATGTATATGTAAATTCCGCAGGCTACACTTTCGGACAGGCTCGTTTCCGCTTCCGCGGTTACGACAACCAGAACTCCGAGGTGTTGATGAACGGAATATGCGTTAACGATGCCGAAAACGGCCGTCCCGTATATAGCAACTGGGGCGGACTTAACGATGTAATGCGCTTTAAGACAAACACATCGGCATTGCATTTCTCTGACTACTCGTTCGGTGGACTTGGCGGTGTAACCAATATTTCTACCCGCGTTTCGGAGTTCCGTCAGGGTGGAAGCGTTTCGTACGCAAACTCAAACCGTTCGTACCGCCACAGGGCAATGGCAGCCTACAGCACAGGCCTTATGGCTAACGGCTGGGCTTTCTCGGTGGCAGCATCAACCCGTCTGGCACAAAAATGTTACATTCCGGGCACATTCTACGAAGGCTACGCTTACTTCTTCGGTGCCGAAAAGAAATTCAACGACCACCACAGCCTCGGACTTACAATTTACGGTTCGCCGTCGCGTAGCGGAAGGTCGGGCGCAGCAACTGCCGAAACCTACGAACTTCTTGGCACAAACTACTACAATCCCAACTGGGGATACCAGAACGGCAAGGTCCGTAACGCCAAGGTCGGATATTTCCACCAGCCGCGAATCATCCTCTCACACTACTGGGACATCGACAACACTATGAAACTGCAGACCTCGGCATCGTATATGTTCGGTCGCGGCGGAACGACGGCCCTCAACTGGTACGACGCTCCCGACCCGCGTCCCGACTACTACCGCAACTTTCCGTCGTACTACGATGACGATGAAAATATGTTCGCCCAGCTTACAAACGAATGGCAGAACGACGAGAACAAAGGTCTACTCGACTGGGACCACTTCTATTTTGCAAATATGAAAAACCTATATACGGTTACTAATGTGGGCGGAAATCCCAACGATTCAATCACAGGCAACCGTGCAAAATACATCATCGAAGAACGCCGCAACGACATTAGCCGCTTCGACTTTGCTTCGCGCTTGAGCAAGATTTTTACCGATGAGATAAAGATGGTCGCTGGCGTAAACTACATGATGAACCAGACGCACTACTTCAAGGTAATCGACGACCTTCTTGGTGCCGACTGGTGGCTCGATGTTGACCAGTTTGCCGAACGCGACTTCAACGACGACAACTACATCCAGAGCGACCTCGACAATCCAAACCAAGTGAAGAAGGAAGGCGATTTGTTCGGCTACAACTACTTGGCAAACATTCACAAGACCGATGCTTTTGCCGAAGCCGAGTTCAAGTATTCGAAGGTTGAATTCTTTACTGCTCTGAAACTTTCTTATACAGAATACTGGCGCGACGGAAAGATGCGTAACGGAAAATTCCCCGATGGCTCCTACGGTGCTTCGGACCACCAGCGTTTCTTCAACTACGCTGTGAAGGCTGGCGTCAACTACAAGATTACAGGACGCAACTTCCTGCTTGCCAATGTGGCTTACCTCACCCGTGCACCTTATTTCCGCAATGCGTATGTTTCGCCACGCACACGCGACAATGTTGTGCCAAACCTCAAGAGCGAGACAATTTTCTCGGGCGACCTCAGCTATTTCTACCGCTCGCCAAACTTCCAGCTCAAGATTACGGGCTACTACACCGAATTCCGCAACGGAACCGAAGGCACAAGTTTCTACCACGATGAGCTTAACACCTTCGTCAACTATATGATGACTGGCGTAAACAAGGTTCACTACGGCGGAGAATTCGGAACAGAGGTTAAGATTTCGCCTACCGTTACTGCAACTGCTGCCTTGGGTTACGGAAGATACATGTACAACAGTCGTCCGTCGGTAACCATAACTCAGGACAACAGTTCCGAAGTGCTTGCAACCGACCGCACCGTTTACATAAAGAACTACCACATCGGCGGAACTCCCGAATTAGCAGCAACTATCGGTGTTAAGTATTCCGCCCCAAAATATTGGTACATAGGTGCTAACGCAAATTATTTCGGTGAAAACTATGTTACCATCAATCCAGAGAAACACACCGTTGAGGCTCTCGACATTTTTGTTGTCGGCGACCCGCAGCTCGAAACTATTCTCGGTCAGGAAAAGTTGAAAGGCGGTTTCACACTCGACATCTACGGTGGAAAATCGTGGAGAATACAGCACAAATACACTATCGGTTTCACTGCAAGCATCTCGAATGTAACTCACAACACCAAGATTGCAACCAGCGGATTCGAGCAGTACCGTTTCGACAAGACCAACATCGACAAGTTCCCCAACAAGTACTACTATATGTACGGAATTAATTACTTCGCAAACCTATATTTCAGATTCTAAAACACTTGCAAGATGAAAAAGATAATTTCCATAATAGTTCCGATGTTTTTTGCAGCCGTGGCACTCGTCTGCTCCTGCGAGAAACCCGATGTCCCAGCAATAACCGAGTTGGACAAGGACCATATACTTACGGTTTCCGACATTTACAAGATGTGGGCCGACAGTGGCGACTACTACCAGTTTAAAGACGACTATATGCTGTTCGGTACAATCACCATGGACGACAGCCACGACAACATCTACAAGGAAGCCTACTTGCAGGATTCCACTGGCGGAATAAATATCTACAAGCTCAGCAAAGCGGGTATGGTAAAGGTTGGCGACCGCATCCGCATGAACCTGAAAGGCAGCCAGATAGTAAATTACAGCGGCAAGATGGAACTAAGCTTTGTCGACGTGGAGGATGCCACACTTCAGGTGATACTTCAGGAACCAAATGTACCGATTACTCCAGAGGAAGTTACTATGGCTCAGGTTATTGAAAATCCAGCATATTACGACTGCCGTCTTGTAAAACTCAACAATGTGCAGTTTGCCGCAAGCGATACCTTGATGACCTACGCTGTGGAACACGGTTCGGCAACCCAGAGCCGCAACATGACAAGCTGCGACGGAAATACACTCGTCGCCCGCAACAGCGACTACGCCGACTTTGCAGGGCAACCTTTGCCAAAAGGTAGCGGAAGTGTAGTAGGAATTATGACACGGTACATTAGGTCTGGCTCAAACGGAACAACAACGACTACCTATCAGATAATCATCCGTTCGACCGATGAAGTGAATATGGAAAACGAAAGGTGCGACTAAAAAATAGGACGATATGAAAAGCATAATCAAGATATTGGCAATAGCGACGGCAATAATGCCGGCATTTATTTTCAGCGGTTGCATTCAGGGCAAGTACGACACTCCCGAAGTCGGTGAAGTGCCTGTTGGCGATACGGTTACAATCACCCGCCTGTGGGAAATCTACGATTCGCTTGTGGCAGCTGGCGGCGGAACATACAAGTTCAACGAAGACCATTCAGTTTTCGGCTACATAACCATGTCCGACAAGATTGGCAACATCTACAAGTCGGCTTACCTGCAGGGCGGTGCCGACGACGACAAGGCCATCAACTTGCACCTGCTTTCGTCGGGTGGAGTGTACGAAGGCGACTATGTGCGCGTGAACCTCAAAGGCTTGGTTCTCAGCGACTACAGCGGTATGATACAACTCGATTCCGTTCATGTTGACAATAACATAGTAAAGTTGGAAACAAGAAGATTCCTCGAACCGGAATTGGTTGATATGGAGAACATCGGCACTGGTTTATATGTCGGAAAGCTCGTCAAGTTCCGCAAGGTTCAGTTCCAACAGCAGTATGTAGGTAAGACTTACGCTGACAAGGAAGGTCAGAAAACAGTAAACACCTATATTGAGGACGAACTAGGCAACACAATGATTGTCCGTACAAGCGGTTATGCCAACTTTGCAGGCGATACAATTCCCTCAGGAAGCGGTTCGCTTACAGCTATCGTAAGCAGATATGGCACTGAATACCAGTTATATATCCGCAACACCGATGAAGTTCAACTCACTGGTCGTCGCTTTGGTGATGTGGATGAATTATTTGAAAACAACTTTGATGCATCACCTGCTGGTGAATTTGCCGATGCAGGATGGCAGAACAATGCCGTACAAGGCTCTGCAAAGTGGATGTGTCAGGCTGCTACCGATGGCAACATCCTTAGCATCAGCGGAAACAGCGGCGAGCAGAACGAAACTTGGCTTATAACTCCCGAAATTGCACTTCAGGCAAATTCGTATCTCAGTTTCAAGACCAGAATGCTGACCGCAGGAAATACGCTTACGGCACTTATTTCAACCGACGGCACCAACTGGACACAACTTCCAGCCAACATTGCAGTATCGACCGACTGGGCAATCTCCGGCGATGTTAGCCTTGCACAATATTCGGGCAACATCCGCATAGCCTTCAAGTTTGAAAGTCCTGTGGGAGTAGCAGGAAAATACTTCCTGGATGAAGTAAAGGTGTTTACGAAGTAAAAAAATGGGGGCTGAGAGCCCCCAAAAACGTATTTTCTTAGAAATACTTTATCTCTTTCTTCTTTCCATCAAACTTGCTGATGTCGGTTAGCAAGGCGTTTGCAAGGCGCGATGCACCTAGACGGAAGAAGTCGTTGTTGAGCCATTCCTCGCCAAGAACATCCTTTACGATTGTGTAGTATAACAAAGCGTCTTCGGTTGTCGAAATTCCGCCGGCTGGCTTCAGTCCTACCATTTCGCCAGTTTCCTTGTAGTAGTCGCGTATTGCACAGCACATTACATATACGGCTTCGGGAGTTGCCGAAACTGCGGTCTTTCCTGTCGAGGTCTTGATGAAGTCGGCACCCGATTCCATTGCCAATATGCTGGCGATGTAGATGTTGTCGGGAGTCTTGAGTTCTCCAGTTTCGAGGATGACCTTCAGCAAAGCGTCGCCGATTGAGTGGCGGATGGTGAGGATTTCGTCCGAAACTGTCTGGTAGTCCTCTTCGAGGAACTTGCCAACCGAAATTACGATGTCGATTTCGTCAGCACCCTTTTCCACAGCCATTTCACACTCTACGGTTTTTACAGAGAGGAAGGATTGCGATGCAGGGAAGCAAGCTCCAACTGCAGCAATATCAACATCTTCGAGTTCAAGGCAGTCGAGGACGGTGGGAACCATTGCGGGATAAACGCAAATTGCAGCCACGTTCTTGTATTTTGGGAAATGCTTGTTGAAGTCGTTTACCTTTTCTGTCATTTCGGCAATCTTGCTTTCGGTGTCGCTACCGTTGAGGCTTGTAAGGTCAACGCAGTTAAGGAGTTGCATCAGAACTTCCTTGTTGTTGTTTTCCTGCATCTTCTTTTTGTACTGCTTTACCTTTTTTTCGATTTCCTTTTCCGATGGTGCACCGGGGTAATTTCTGTCTTTCATATTATTTAAGTTTTTGGTTATCAATATGTCTTGTTTTGTCTCTATTGGTTTTCTTCTCGAAGTTTGCCTTCATTGCAGCCTCGAGGTCAATTCCTGTCTGATTGGCTATGCAGGTAAGCACCCACAAAACGTCGGCAATTTCGTCCTCAAGGTTTAGGTTGTCGGTAGGCTTTGCCGACTGTTCTCCGTACTTGCGTGCAATTACGCGTGCCATTTCGCCGACTTCCTCCGTCAGCACAATCATATTTGTCTTCACATCGAAGTAGCGGACTCCATAGGTGCGAATCCAGTCGTCAACAGTATGTTGGAGTTCCTTAATGGTCATTTCTTTTGCATTATCATATTCAACACTGCAAAATTAAGATAATTTTGGAATGAATAGAATATTGGTTTTTGTATTTCACTAGAATTGTCTCCACAATCATTTCAAGCCTTCAAACGTGCGAAGCACTCAGAAACGGGCATTGCCCATTAAAACTTAGAAACCAATAAACGGCGCTAGCCTTAACTTATTTCCTCCAGTTTTCCCGTTTCTGAATCAATAATAAAACCCCTTACAACTATGTCCTTTGGCACAAGCGGATGAGTCTTGATCGTCTCGACAGTCTTACGGACAGATTCGGGCGTGTCCTTGAAACCCTCCAGCCAATGTTCCAAGTTGATGCCGCACTTACGGATTGTGTCAAGCGTCTCATCGGTGATGCCTCTGGCAATCATTTCGTGGTGAAAGTGGTCGTAACTCATGTGGCAAGCCCCGCAATGCGAATGCGCCACCACCATAATTTCCTCAACACCGAGTTCGTAGATAGCCACAATCAGACTTCGCATAGCTGAATCGAAAGCCGAAATGACCAAGCCACCGGCATTCTTGATGATTTTTGCATCGCCGTTTTTCAAACCTAAAGCGGCAGGAAGTAGTTCTGTCAGTCTAGTGTCCATGCACGACAGCACCGCTAGTTTCTTGTCGGGGTACTTGTCGGTAATGTATTTTTCGTAACCTTTCTGTTCAACGAAAGTCTTGTTGTAGTTAATTATTTGGTCTATCATAATTTTAAATTTTACTAGGCACAAATATACGAAAGATTGTTAAGAGATATGTTGACCAAAAATGGAATAAGTGGGGAAATTTGCACCTCAAAAAACGGAATAAGTGGTTTTTGTTTTGCCGAAGCACTTTCAAGTCTATCGGAAAAGTGTAGTTTTTAGCCCTCAAATTTTATGGAAAAGTGTAGTTTTAGGTAGCAATTTTTTATGGAAAAGTGTAGTTTTTTCTTGTGTATTTATATGGAAAAGTGTATTTTTGTGGCGATAAAAATTACATAACGATATGTTTTTCAGAAAAATAGAATCGAAGATAGAGTCATTTTTAAAAGTAGAGCAAAAAAAGGTGCTTTTAATTGATGGTGCAAGACAAGTTGGAAAGACTTTCATCATTCGCCACATAGGTGAGAAAATGTTCAAGAACTATGTGGAAATAAATCTTCTTGAGGATTCGATAAGCAAACGTATGTTCGCGAATGTCAAGTCGGTAGATGATTTCTATTTCCAATTGAGTATGTATGCTGGCGCGAAACTGAAATCGAAGGCAAATACCTTGGTCTTTCTTGACGAGATACAGGCATATCCCCATTTCCTTACTTTACTTAAATTCATCAATCAGGACAACAAGTTCACATACATAGCAAGCGGTTCGCTTCTTGGTGTAACACTTGCAAACACATCGTCAATCCCGATGGGTAGCATAGAGGTTATGCACATGTATCCGATGGATTTCGAAGAGTTTCTGCTGGCAAATGGCTTCGGAAACTTTGCTATTGAAATGCTGCGAGAAAAATTTCAGAAAAAAGAATCGCTTGACGAATCGTCGCATAACAATTTGCTTGATATGTTCCGTAAATACTTGATTGTAGGAGGATTGCCCGATGCTGTGAAAGCATACGTAAACGAAAAGAATGTAGTTTCGGTAAGAAAAGTGCAGAACCTTACACATGAGTATTATGCCGCTGATGCTTCGAAATATGGCACCGAAAACAAACTGAAGATAAGGCGAATCTACGATATGATACCTTCAACTTTGGAAAACAAGAAGAAACGTATTGTGGCAAAGGATGTTGAAAACAAAAAGGGCAAGCGTTTCTCCGATTACGAAGACGAATTCGAATATCTTATTTCGGCTGGAATTACATTGGACGTGAGGGCAATATCCAATCCAACCTTTCCTCTGATTGAATCGAGCCATAAAAATCTGCTGAAACTGTATCTCAATGATGTAGGCATACTTACGGGAATATTGTATGGCAACAACATTCGCTCCATCCTCGACGATGAGGAAAGCATAAACCTTGGCACTGTGTATGAGTCGGTTGTGGCGCAGGAACTTAAAGCTCACGGTTGTAATTTGTACTACTACGACAACAAGAAAAACGGGGAAGTTGACTTTCTTATAGATGATTACGACAATCTTTCGGTTCTGCCGATTGAGATAAAGTCAGGGAAGGACTATACGGTTCATTCCGCATTGAATCATTTTCTTTCCGTTCCAGAATATTCGGTAGATCGTGCAGTGGTGCTATCCAATACTAGGGAAATATATTATCGAGGAAGAATCACCTATATGCCAATATATTATGTGATGTTTTTCGGCAACGAGACAGACAAGGTGATTGAGTTTTAGTGACATTTTCCCCTTTTATTCTCCCGTGCTAAAATTGATTTCAAGGCTCTTGCCTGCATTGTGGCCGTCCTTGGTGGTGAAGGCTGCTCCATAAACCATAAATCCGTATCGGTGCGACGGCTCCAGGAAGAAATCTATCTTAAGCGTCTTGTCGTCCGACCAGTTGTAGCCTTTGAAAGTTGGGAAATCTGCCCCCGAAGAACTGAAATGCAACGCAATGGCATTATTCATCGGCTTGGAAAACTTGATGACAACTGTATAATTGCCAGAAGGTACATTAGTAGCACCATCCTTGATGCTTACCTTATAGGTGGCATTCAGTTTCGCCTGTTTTTGCTGTCGCTTTTTGTATTGCTTTAAATCAAAGTCGTTCACGGCTTTCGCCAAACTGGACATGAAATCGGACATAGTTGCATAACTATCGCGTTGCTGCTCGTATTGTTTTAGCGCATCACACAAGGTCTGGGTAAGGATAAAACCGCTATTTTCTTCATTCTTGATAAGTTCCGATTCGTTAACCTGAGGATAATGCGTCTTCATATAGCGGATGACAGATGCGCGAACAAAAGTTTCATGCATCATTATCAGAGCCGAGGTGTAGGCTGATCTCTTCAGTTGCTCTTTCTTTTCCAGGAACACCTTTTCTGCAGATTTGTCCATCAGCGACCAGTACTGCTCGTTCAGGCGGTTGCAGAAGTGATGGCAAAACTCGTGGATGACTATGGGCAATACCAAATTCGCATCAAAAACAAAATTACCTTTGTCATCTACCTGACAATTTCCGATGATGGGACTCAGCACAATGCTGCTGTCTTTTGCCAGGTAACTGCATCCGTAATTTTGCGGACCAACCAGCAGACTTAGTACAATTCCGAACTGACTATCGTTTTGAGAGCCAAAGTATTTGTTGAACCAGTCGTAGTCCACTTTCTGGTTTATGTCGTTGAAGGTCTTTTCAACTTGCGCGTACACAGTTTGCTGTTGCAAGAACCAGTCGTGGAAGCGGGTTTTGTGGTAAAAATCGTTCAACGGCTCCAGAAACTCTTTCTTCTGCTGGTCTGACCACCTATCGAAAGAGCCGTCACTGCCTTCCAAAAGGTTGTCGTCAAACACAATATTGCCATTGCTGTCAACTGTAAGATGTAAACCGTAAGAAACAACAGCATCGTATGATATTCCCAACTCACGATATTGGGTGGCTAACTTTACCGCCTGGAGCTCTTTGAACTGGGCAAAAATGGAATCAACATCTTGTGCGAATTGTGGCACCCTACACATATTGTATTCGCGTGAACCAGAAAGTCGCCATACCATGGCGGTTAGGTCAACGCATTCGTCAAAATGCACCGATACTGGATTCTGCGAGAACGATGTGAGTGTGCAGAAAGCAGCACAAATAAGTACAGTTAAACGTGTTTTCATTACAAAATCAAATATTCAAATTATCAACCTTTAGCTCAACGAAGTTAAATCTTTAAATTTTTCAAACCATCCTCCCCCTCCTAAACTCGTTGCACACAATCGCCGCCGCCATCGAGATGTTGAGTGACTCGACGTGTTTGTCGCAAAATGGCGGAATGAAAAGTTTGCGTGTAATTTTGGCTTCCACCTCGCGCGAAATGCCGTTGCCTTCGTTGCCCATGACGATAAGTCCGTTTTGCGGAAGTGAGCAACCGTAGATGTTGTCGCCCTCGAGGAAAGTTCCGAAGCAGTCCAAGCCAGTTTGTTGGCGATAGTCGACAATGAACTGTGGCAAGTCGGTGTAGAATATGTTCACGCGCAGGAAGGCACCCATTGTTGCCTGAATGACCTTAGAATTGTAAAGGTCGGTGCTGCCGTTTGAGCAGACAATATTGCGTATTCCGAACCAGTCGCAGATGCGGATTATTGTGCCGAAGTTACCAGGATCCTGCACGGTGTCGATTGCCATGGTGAGAGAGTCGGACAAGTCGCTGATATTTAGTTCCCTGTGCGGAATGCCCACGGCAGCCATTATTGTAGAGGCTGTGCGGAAGTTCGACAGTTTTTCCATTGTGCGCTCGTCCGTTTCAAACTTCAAGTTGCTGTCGATTGGAACTTTGTCGAGGCTTTCGGGCAGTCCGACGAGCATTTTTATTTCCATTCCGGCATTTACAACTTCACCAATAATCTTGAAACCTTCCACGACGAACATCCCGTGCTGGTCGCGGAACTTCTTGAGCGCCAGCGAACTTAATATGCTGGCTTTTGCCTTGGATAACTGCTGGTTCATTACCTTATATTTATAATGCACAAAAATAAATAATTTCTTCTCTACCCTTGCGCAGTTTGTGCAATATTTTTGTATCTTTGTTGTCACAACTTAGGCGAATCAAAACGCCTAATAGAAGTCGAAATAAAAGAAACTTACAAATAAAAACACTATTCTATGTTTAAAACATCAGCAATCAACAAATTCTCATCCATCGTGCCGCTTCGCTACGACACTGTATATTATATGGAATCCATCGACAACGAAGACCTTAACCATACTATGCGCCAATTGAAACAAGCAGGCCCGCTGTTTAGAAATGCAGAGATGCTGCCCTTCCCGATTAAATTGCAGTATGTGTCGCAAAAGGATCTTGACTCAAATTATTTACGGGCACAACTTAATGGCACCTGCGATGCCGATGATTTGAATGATACCATAGACAATCTGCGGCAGTGCTTTTCTGCTGACACTGGAGGCTCTCTGATTGCACGCTGTTTACCATCCTTCTCCTACGATGATGTGATGGAAGACGACAGCGCTGTTTGTTCCTATCCAGAGTTTAGGTCAACTTCCCCAGAAGATGCTGTGGAAAATGCGAAATCGTTTGCCCGTTTTGTGGCAGAGGAAAATTTTGAGCGGTTATCTGGCGAATCTTATTATACTTTTCAACAAGCAAAAGAAGATGCTAAATATCCTCGGCGTTCGTATGGTGGTGGCTACGGAATGGGGTTTATAGTTAGACTTCCAGATCCTAAGAAAATAACGGACGATATGCAGAGGAGAGCCTCTGAACTTGACGATATTATCAAAGAGTTAACTGAAAACGATGATGATTTTGCAGATGAATTGTTGTCGGTATTTCTGATGCGAAGGCAAGGCAAAGGCAAATATAAAAAAGTGTATCCGGTTGTTGTCGAAAGAGACAGAATTTACATTAAAATTTCTGAAGAAAAGCGTAAGCATGTGGTATTTAGACGCGCCGGTATCGCCAAAACTTTGTACATCTTTTTTCTGCGGCAAATAGAAAAGGCAAATAAAAACCATAGTGAGCCTATATATATATCTAAAGCAGAATTGGTGGATTACAAGAAAGAACTTATTTCTATTTATGAAAGAATCAGTCGATGGGCAACAAAAGACAATAATGATGAGCGTGATATTGAAAACATTATTGAATCATTGTATGACAAAACCAAATCAAATAACAACGAATTTAATAACGCTCTCTCATCCATACGCGATTTCTTCAAGAATGAATTTGATGTTAATGCTATTAAAGAGCAAATCAACAAATGTTATACTGTGGAAAAAATGGGTAAAGATAAATTTGGTAACGATGCCTATGGAATCAACCTTGACCCAGAAGATTTTGACTTGGGGATGTTCAGCATAGACAGACTGAAGGTTTAGGTGCGCTATTTCTTCGCAGTAAAAATTGAAACATTACACAACCTAGAACAAAAATGCTATTGGAAACCAATAGCATTTTTTGCGTTATAGTGCTAAAATCTTTCCTGCTACTAGCATTATCACCCACCATATTATAATTTTCCTTATTTTTGCACCGAATTTTAAAAACTAAACCAACTATGTATAATGATAAGTTTCAGCAAAGGAAACAGTATTTGGTGTCGGTACACGACGACACGATGCGCAGAATAGACCGCGACCCCGAATTTAAGCAGGCGGTCGCAAAAGGTATTGAGAATCAAGTGTTCATTCCGCACGACAAGAAGATTGTCCTGCCGAAATCCGAGGACGGTAAGGACCTGAATTTGCGTGTGAGCGGTTTGCGTACAATGGAAGCAGCCGCACCGTATGTTCGTGATGGGAAGTGCGTGGCGGTACTGAATTTTGCTTCGGCAACAACTCCTGGTGGAGGTGTGAAAAAAGGTTCGTCGGCACAGGAAGAATGCCTTTGTAGGGTGTCCACCTTGTTGCCTTGCCTCGATTCGGAAATGCCGCACAGGATGTTCTACAATCCGCACAGGAAAACGCGCAATCCACTGCACAACGACGACATCATCTACACACGCGATGTACTTGTCATAAAGGACGATGACTACAATCTTCTCGACGAGCCGTTCTATGTGGATGTCATCACCTGCGCTGCACCTAACCTGCGCGAGAATCCGTCCAACGGACTAAACCCCGATGAGGGCGAACCGGCATATATTAGCAATGCCGAACTGCTTGAACTTCACAAGTTGCGAGCACGTAAGATTCTTGCATCTGCTGCTTATAACGAAGCCGAAGTCGTAATACTCGGTGCGTTTGGCTGCGGAGTGTTCCGCAATCCGCCTGAGGTTGTCGCATCAGCGTACAAGGCCGTTGTCGATGAGTTCCGTGGCTATTTCGATGCCATTGAGTTTGCCGTCTATTGCCGTCCGGGCGACAGCAGGAATTATGATGTGTTTAAGAGGATATTGGGGAAGTAATATGGAAACAAAAGACGAGTCGGAGATGCTTGACATTCTTCGGAAAATCGATGACTATAGGCAGAAACTAAAACAATTGAATCCTAAGGATTTCAAGCCACCAAGCGATTATTTTCAGTTAGGAGAAACAACCTTCAAAGTGAAATTATCACCAGAGGCGAAACTTGGGGATTTGCTTTACATTCTTGATCATATTGAAGAACACGTGAAAATGCACTATAGACAATGATTGTGGAAGGACAATTTGTCCACGAAAAAATGAAAAAAAGATGAAAGAAATGAATAATGAAGTATCAAATAATAATGATGCGCTGAGGGAAGAATATCAGCAGATTATAAAAGAATCGGAAGCTGATAATAACATTGAGGTATTCGACAGGATTTTACCGTTGGCCGAGGCTGGACTGGCGGAAGCACAATGGTACATAGGTCGTTATTATAAATACGATAAACCTCGCGAAAAAGGCTACAAGGAGCAGGTTGAGCATTGGCTAAGACTATCGGCAGAACAGCACTATCCACCAGCGGAACTAGAATTGGGCGAATGGCTCTATTATGGCCGCAACACATTTAAAACCGACACTGAGTGTGAGCAGTGGTTTCTTCTCGCAGCTGAACACGGACAGGCAGAAGCCTGCTATTTCCTTGGGAAACTGGCGAAAGACAGGGGAGATATGGCAGAAGCATGCCGTTGGTGGCTAAAGGGTGCCGAAGCGGGCGATGGCAATTCTCAAGAAGAATTGGCTTTCTGCTACGAAACCGCACAAGGCGTTCCATACGACATTGATGCTGCAATTCATTGGTACAAACAAGTGGCTTTGCACGATTATTTTGGCCCTGAAGATGCTTTCTACCAAATAGCCGTTCTCAAAAAGTACGCGATGGAAAAGTTTGCCAATCTTAATGACTGGGCATCGGAGCGCTTTTGGGAAGGAGAAAAAGAGATGTTGCGCGGAAATCTGGCCAAAGCAGTAAGTTTATGGCGCTGGACTCCCGACCCGCGTGCGATGGTAATGGAAGCCTGGCAGATGTTGCACGTTGTGGATGGTGTTGTGGAAAAGGAAGGGGAAGAGTATTTCGATGACGATGAGATGTTTGTGGAGGAAGAGGAAGAATCAATTAAGGCGGTGGCAAAGTTATTCTCTAAACATAAGCATCCTGCCGCCTACTACCTGATGGGTTTCCTTTACGAGTACAACATCTGCTACATCAAAAAAGATATGACCCAAGCTCGTTATTGGTACGAAAAGGCAGCTGAAGCCGGTGATCCCGTGGCAGTATCGAAATTGAAAAAGTTAGAAAAAGATATGATGGACTATTCTATGGAATAATAAATACAAAAACCTATAAACCAAATAACTATGTCGGAAAAGAAATGGAAAATAGACAGCCGTGTGCCAAGCCGTTATCGCGAGTGCAGGAGGAGAAAAGGTTCGGAATTCCCACGCCACGGTATGGACGAATACGAAGGCAAAAGGCTTTCTATGAACAAGCATTGTCGGTCAAAACGCAGCATACGAACATATAGATACCACTGGGCATATTTGCCACAAAGACTTATCGACGGTCTTCTGAAAAAGTATCTTAACTGTCCTTTCAATGACTTGTTAAGTGAGTTCTATGCCAAAACGAAATCGTTGCGTCGGAGCCGAAAGCAGTGTATGTCTGCCACTCTAAGATATTTTGAAACGAAAGTTGAAGATGAGCATACACAATTTTTATATCGGCAAGGAGGTAAAAGAGATTTTTATATTGATGATAGTGGCATTCTTCGACAGACGGAGAAAATCAATCGTATAGAGCAACAGCCCGAATAATTTTCTGCTACTAGCAGAAATTAAAGGTGAATAAAAATGAGGTGTACTTTTGCGTCGTTGAAATAACACCAAAAATATACCGAAAAAAAATGAAAAAGATGAAAATTAAGTCGTTTCCCTTTCGCTTCCGTCTAATTGGGTATGGCGGTAGCGGTTTGGGATCGATGAAGAAAAATGAAAAAATTAATAAAATTATATCTATGAATCACAACAGATTAAACTAAAAACAATTAGCTATGAACATTTTATACTTACATGGTTACGGTTCGTCAGGGCAGAGCAGCACCGTAGAATTTTTGAAAAAAGCACTGCCAAGTTATTATCGCATCGAGGCACCGGATATTCCTGTTGACCCTGCTGAAGCATTGCCGTTCCTTAGGAAACTTTGCGAAGAAAAAGATTTTAGCATTATCATTGGCACAAGTATGGGTGGAATGTACGCACAGCAGTTGCCGGCTGCATTTTTCCGTATCTGCGTCAACCCTGCTTTACACATTTCGGAACAACCCGAAATACTGAAGGTAGGAACATTCGACTTCTTCCAGCCTCGCAAGGATGGGCAAACCCAATTTACTATCACCGAGGAAATTATCCAGCATTTCCGTGAGATGGAGGCACATCAGTTCGACAACTATAGTCCAGACAATCCTGAAAACATTCTTTGTATGGGACTATTTGGTAATCACGACACTACAGTAAATTGTCGCGAGGAATTTATGCGCTACTATTCCAATGTGCAAACTTTTGAAGGTGAGCATCGTATGAACCAAAAGGTTCTCAAAAATGTAGTCCTGCCGATTATCAACCGTTTAGAGAACTATCGCCGCGAAGCAGGACTGCTTGGTGAATTGGAAAATTGCGCCAATTGCCCTGAAGACCGCGAGACCTGCTTGTTTTGCCAGAACTATGGCGGATTTGTGCCATGTGACGACAAGCCTATCCATTTTATGAAGCGGTATTTTGTCGAAAAGGAATGGCAAAGGTTGCAGAACGATGGTATTATCCCTCAGCCAAAAGAAGACGAACCAGCAATTAATGTTGGCGATGCGGTTTATGGATTTTCGCCCGATTACAGGAAAGTTTACAAGGGCAAAATCACTGAAATAGTGAACTATACCGACAAGAATCACTACGAGGCAAATATTTCCATGCGTCCGTTTTATGGTTTGCCAGTCGAAACTCGCATTGTTATGGATGGCCTTTTCGACACACCACGAGTGAGTTTGGGCATAAAATCCGTTCGGTTTGAAGAAGGAAAAACTGCAGAACGGCCAGTGGATATGCAGATAGAGGAACTGCCGTCTCACAAGCCTATCGCCCAGATGGTGTTTCTGGACAAGCAGTCCGCCAATAACGCTGCTCAGGAGTATCTAAAAACTCAGATTAAACTCATAAATGAGGCGATGAGTGATGTGGAGAATAAATTGACGGACACCACTGATAACAACGATCTATGACATATAATCAAGCAATGGTTTATTCGAGGCGCGTGCTGTATCGGTAGGGCTACACGCGATAGAAGAAACGACACCGCACGATTGGAATTCCGAATTGGATGGCCCGATTCCAAGATGACGGCGGTTTTTTTATTTTAAAAATGAGAAAATTATTCCATTGTTTTCCAAAACTATCATTTTTCGTCGTGTCGTTTGATGCCTGATGTCAGAACCTTTAAACCACTACAATTTTTCCTGCTACTAGCAGAAATCAAAAGTGCATAAAAATGTGATATACCTTTGTCACATCGAATAACACCAAAAATGAAAGACTATGAAAGATTTAGAAAAAGTATTGAAAATTGAAGATGGCGTACTAGTAGAGTGCGATTGTGATTTCAGTGGAGATTTGGTCATTCCAGATTCTGTGACAAAGATTGAAAACCAAGCATTTTGTGGTTGTGATAATTTGACATCAGTTGTAATTCCGGATTCTGTAACGGAAATTGACAATTATGCCTTTTATTGTTGTAACAGACTGACAGAGGTGACAATCGGCAAATCGGTTAAAACAATAGGTATTGGTGCATTTTATCAATGTAGCAACCTGAAAACTATCAACTATAATGCTACAGAATGTATGTCGGCTGGATTCGATGAAGAGGAAGGTTGTAATTTTAGCGTATTCGATGGTTGCACATCGCTTACGACAATAAATATTGGCAGCAATATAAGGAGTATTCCAGAATCTGCATTTTGGGATTGTGACAAATTGACCGCTGTGCATTATAGCGGCGACCTTGCCGGCTGGTGCAAAATATTTTTTGCCGACCTGCACTCGAATCCGCTAAGCAACGCGCACAACCTATACATTAAGAACGAACTTCTAACGGATCTGGTTATCCCCGACTCCATAACGCAAATAAAGGCATTTGCCTTCGTTGGTGCAACTTGCCTGAAATCGGTAACAATTCCCGATTCCGTTACAAGCATTGGCTGGAGCGCATTCCTCGGTTGCACGGGGCTTACAACGCTGACAGTTCCAAGTTCGGTAACTCGCATCAGTGCACACGCATTTTCTGACTGTAGCCAACTGGCAACGATTTCAATCCCCGAATCAATCACGAGCATTTCAATAAGTACATTCTTCGAAACTGCCTGGTACAATAGTCAGCCCGACGGCGTTCTGTATCTTGATGGATGGTGCCTCGGAAAAAAGGACAACGCACTCGCCGGCTCTTTGACTATAGCCGATGGCGTAAAAGGCATAGCAAATAGTGCTTTTGCCGATTGTGGCGAACTAACATCGGTTGTTGTTCCCGATTCGGTTTTGTATATCGGCGATTTTGCATTTTCTGGCTGCTATAAGCTTAAGTCGGTAACACTTGGCAAGTCCCTAATAACGCTTGGCAATTCGGCATTTTCTTATTGCAGCAACCTGACTGGGATTGTGCTCCCCGATTCGGTGACAGAAATAGGCAGGAAAGCATTTACCGGTTGCAAAAAACTAAAGTCTGTAGCATTGGGCAAATCTCTCACAAAAATAGGCAATTCGGCTTTTGATGATTGTAGCAAACTGGCAGACCTTACGATCCCCGATTCGGTGACAGAAATAGGAATATTTGCGTTTAGAGATTGCTGGAAATTAAAGATGAAGATTCCTGCATCTGTGACAATATTTGAAGATTACACACTTTCGGGTTGCCATAGGAATGGCACCGGCATTGAAAGCAAATATAAAGTAGTCAAAAGCGACTTGTTGTGGAATTGTAGATATGAACACCATATAACATTTGGACTTGCCGAACAACCGAGCAAATGTTTTGTACTTCTTCCCCGCCAAGACAAATATTATTATTTGCACGTAAGTAATGAAACGTCAGAACCGTTTACCGAAGAAGAATTGGACAGGCTGATACGAAGTGTTGCCGACTATATGCAAATTGGGGAAAAATTAACTACTAGTGGTGGTGTTACTCCGGGTGGACTGAGTCTAATTAAGCGTTTCGCAAATTATGGTTTCGACAAGGTTGGCGAATATAGTGACGATTTTATGCTAAAGTGGTCAGGAGATGCTTTATGTAAGGAGTTTAAAGCCCCCTTGGTCTTGGATTACGAAAAGTTTGCAGAATGGCTGAACAATCCTGCACACAAAAACGACTTCAAGATATTGGATGACAATGCCCAATTAAGCGAAAACAACACCAGACCGATAGTGTGGGAGCTTGAAAAGAAAAGCAATTTGTAAAAAACTTCTACAATTTTTCTGCTACTAGCAGAATTTCAATGTGCGTAAATATGATGCGTATCTTTGTTTCGTTAAATAACACCAAAAATAAAAGACTATGAAAAATGAATACACAAAGCAGGAGTACGACAGGCAGAAAAGGATGCTGAAGAATATTTACGATGCTCCACAGTTTGCACCGCAGTTTCACTGGAACGCAAAGTACCAGACCGAAGAAATGAAGGACAAGGTGCCGTACATCGGCATACAGGACCTGCTTGACTACAAGTATGTCATGTGCGCAATGCCCAAGAAAGAAGTTGGGATGATTCTTTTTGAGTTTGGTCGCCGCGAGGTTGTAAAGGAATACGACAGCCTTGATGAACTCGTGGAAGATGGATGGAGACTTTGCTAGAAAAGGCTAACAGGCTTGCTGCCCCCCCCAAAAAAACGTTAAGGCCGTTAAAGACCTTAAGGCCTTTAACGCTTGGGGGCAAGCCTGTTAGCCTTTTCTACTCCACCTTCACTCTTATTCCCGTGCTGTGGCTTGTATATTCCGGTGCGTACATGCTTTGGATCGTCGTTATGCCATTCGAGAAGTTGCCCTTCTGCGTTGCGATAACTTGATACTCAAACACGTATGTCCCCTTTGGAAGAATGTCGATGAAGAAGTTTACCGATGCATCCTTTATCGACTGGTAGTAACCCAGCGAGTGCTTGAACCTGTAGCCCGAAAGTTTTTCTGTTGGCTCAAAGGCTGATGCACGCATATCCTTCAGGTGGACATACTCCATGTTGCGGTCAACTTCGATTTCGATGCGGACCGTAACCTTGTCGCCGACCTTGAGGTTGGCATTCTTCTGCGTAATCGGCACAATGACTTCCTTGCCGTTCTCCACGCGGTTGACAAACAAATCCTTGCGAATCTTCAGCGGAGTGTCCTCGAAGCCCTTTATCTTGTCGATGTCCTCGTAGTACTGCCAGTAGATGCTTCCCCAAGCCACGGTGCTGTCAGCCTTAGTAACCGAAACTTCGCTCCACGAGTTTTCTATCTCATCCTTCTTCCAGGCTTTCTTGTAGTAGCCGGTGCCATCTTCGGTCTTTTCGGTGGCAAGGTCGATGGTCTTGTCGCCAAGGGTAATTGTCGGGTAGTCGGTTTCACCGAGAATGCTTGTGCCGTCGAGCAATAACGCATAAACTGCTTCGGCTGTTGCCTTGGTGGTCTTCCAGCGGTTGGTTTGCTTCTGCTTCAGCAGCCATACCTTCATATCGTTGACATCCTGGTTTTCACCAACTTCGTCAAACAATTCAATCAGCAACGACTGAGTCTCGATACCGCTGTTGTACCAGTACCATCCGCGTTCCAAATCCCAGTACATACCGAGTTCTTCGCTGTGCTGTGCGTATTCCTTCAGCGACTTGATTATTGCATTCACGGTTGCTGTGCGTCCGCTGCGCTGCATTGCCAGAGCAAGCATTCCGCGCATATAGAAGCCCCAGTCTTGCCAATCTCTCTCGCCAAGTTTCATATATGCGTCGAAAACCTTCTGTGCCGACTTGTCCATCGGGTATTCCTTGTTGAAGAACGAGCGCACATACAGGTAATGAATCTGCGTGTAGCCAAGACTTAGCTTTCCTCCGTATTTCAACTGCTCGTCGTAAATTTCCTTTATTTCCTTGTCGGTGTACTTGATGGCTTTCTTTATCATGCCTTCCATCGACGAGTCGGGGAACTTCACGCCAAGTTTCTTCAGATGTCCGTAGTTGCCAACAATATGCTGCGTTACATAAAGGTTGTCGGGCATTCCCTCGAACCACGGGAAACCGCCGTTTGCCTTCTGCATCTTCGCGAGCTTGTCGGTAGCCTTGCGTGTTTCGGCCTTTATGCGGGCGAGGTCGAACAGAACGCCAATGTTCTGCTTGTCCTCTGCTTCGTCCTTGGCATCGAGCAGCCACGGCGAATTTTCGAGCAATACCGATTTCAATTCCTCGTTGCGCTGCAGGTTCGACTTCAAGGCTTCTGCATCGGTTTCCTTCCACTTGTTGAACATTTCCTCAATCTTCTTGTCGGAATTTGCAATGTGCGATGCAAGCAGGTTGGAGTAGATGCGCGAGAAAGTCTGTTCGGCACATTCGTAAGGATATTCCATCATATACGGCAATGCAAGCACAGCGTACCAGGCTGGATTTGGTGTAAATTCGAGCGTATATGAGTAGTTTTCGAGCGAATTCGACTTGTTGTTTTTCATCGAAGCGAACGAGAACTTTGTTGTTCCAGCGCGACGCACTGGCAAAGGCATTGTCTCGGTAACCATCATGCGGTTGGTGAGTATCGGCAGAACCTTTTCCTCACCGTCGGAATGACCGTCGCCAACTGCAACTATGCGTACCGACACGGCACCAATGCTCATCGGAACCGAAACTTTCCATTCTACCGAAGTGTTGCGGTTGGCATCGGCTGTGAACGAAACTGTGTTGCTACTTAGGAATTTAGCGGTAATATCCTCGGAATTTTCGGTGCTTATGAATTCGATTCTAGCTTTGCCGCTGATTTTGTTTTCGGTAAGGTTTGCAATCTTGGCCGAAATGTAGATTTCGTCGCCTTCGCGCAGGAAACGCGGCAGGTTGGGCGTTACCGAAACCTTCTTCTGGGTGACTATTTCGGTACTGATATGGTCGGTTTTCAAGTCCTTGGTGTGGGCTAGTCCGAACACATTCCAGCGCGTAAGACTTTCGGGCATTGTGAAGTTGATATATACATTGCCGTCCTTGTCGGTGCTGAGGTCGGATGCAAAATATGCCGTTTCGTTGAAATTGGTGCGAACCTCGGCATTGTCGAAGGCTGCACTTTCCTCTTCCGAGATTTCCTCTTCTAGCACAGCATTATCGGCAAGCATTATGTCATCTTCTGTTGAAACCAGCATGGCTTCCTCCTCTACAATTGCTCCGCCAGCCTCTTTTGCCCTTGCATTGTACAGTCTTGTCGAATATTCGCGCTTGTAGGCTGTGTAATAGACATTGAGCGCACTGAAGAAATACGGCGTAGGATATGGCGTGTAGGTGTATTTGCTTGACGGATAGGTGTAGAAGCGGCGGTCGCTGCTAGTGCTTCCAAAGCCCTTATAGTCGAAGTTGTTCTTCATCGAATTCGACGAATATGGCCAGAAATACCAGCTGTGCGGCTTGTACGAGTCAAGCGAAGCATCATAGACGGTGGCTGCAAGTTCGGCTTCGACAGGCTTGCCGAACTTGTCCGAAATCTTCATCTGCCACGATTCCTCGGAACCCGGCAAGGTCTTGTCGCGGAAGGTTACAAGCTTGATGTCAAGTTGCTTGTTGATGCGTGAAACACTTATGGTCTTGCTGTTCTTGAATACTCGTCCGTGGCGCACAAAAATTGCGGTTACAAACACATCGCCGTAGCATTCCTCGGTAATCGGTATTTCGATGCTCTTGACTTCGTTGCTGAGCTTCAAGCTCTTGATGTCGAGTGCGCCCTTGCCAATCTGTATGGTGTAGAACACGGTAACATCGCTGAACGACGAACCGAACTTCACCTGTACCTTGTCGCCAACCTTTGCCGATGTTTTCGACAATGTGAAGTACGATGGCATCGGGTAAGGCATCTTGTCCGACGTCTTGTCGGCAATGCGGAAGTTTGCGGTGTCGGTTATTTCGTTGCCGGCCTTGTCCTTGGCTTTCATAATTATGCGGTACGAACCGGTCGTGAATTTCACTTTCTTGCCGATGGCGATTGGCGTGGTGTCGGCAGTGTTTACCGAGCCTTTCATTATCAACGATACTATCTTTCGGTTATCAAGTGTATTTTCGTCGCCATAGCCGAGTGCGGGGCAGAGTTTTTCCCACTCTTCGCGGCTGTACATCTGCATGTCGGCGGTCTTAAGTCTTGCCACGGTTGCATGCGACGGTTCCTCGAGCTTGAAGATTTCGTACTCGACGGTTGCATCAATGTGGCTACCCGAAATGTTTTCGCTGTAAATCTTAAATTCCTTGAAATTAGCAAGTTCCTCTACATCCGCAATGCTGTTCGAAATCCAGAGCGACTGGCGCGAAATGCTGAAAGTCCTTTCCACGGTGTGCGATTCGCCATTGATGTCGGCAACTACCGCATCAATCTTGTAGCGGTTTACGTCGCTGAAGCACTGCTTTGCCACGAAACTTATAGTAAACTCGCCGTTCTCATCGGTCTTGACGGTGCCGCTGGCGAGAAGTTTCTTTTCGTTGCTATCCGACCTCCACCAGTAGCGTGAATACGACGAGCAGTTGACGGTGAAGTTCACCTCGGCATCGCTTACGGGAACGCCCGAATAGCTCTTAGCACGTCCATTGATGCTTACCGAGTCGCCAAACGAAACCTCATCGGTTATGTAGTCCATTTCCATCTCGAAAGTCGGACGCTTGTATTCCTCTACGCTAATGCTTTCGGACCCCGACGAGTAGTTAGAACCGCGAGCCTCGATATGTAAAATTCCGGTAAGTACATTTTCGGGAATCTTGATTTCGCCGTGTGCGCTGCCGTACTGATTGGTCTTGAGCACGACTTCTCCGATTTTCTGGTAGTTTACATCCGAAATGACCACACGGACGCTATCGTCGGGAACAACGCTGAAATTATTGTCCATTCCGCGGTATTCGATAACCTTGAAGTAAACGCTCTGTCCTGGACGGTAAATTGCCCTGTCGGTGAGAATCTTGATTCGTGCGCGCTCATATTCCTTCGAATCCTGCTGGTAGTATCCGTAAGCCGAGAAGCACATATCGTCGTTGTCCTTTTTCAAGGAAATAGAAGTGTTGTAGCTGTTTTTCTTGGGTTCGAAACTGAAAATTCCGTCGGCACCGGTTTCGGTTGTGAGTATGGTTTCGGTCTTTTCGTAGGTGCGATTTGTAACTTTCACCTTTACCTTGTCAATGGGTTTGCCCGAATTCCTGTCAACGACCATATATTTGCCGTCGTCGATGCGAAGCAGTGCAAAGCGCGAAACGGTGAGCAAGGTGTAGCTTTCGATTCTAGTGCTATCGCTTTCGGCAAACACGATGTAGAAGCCAGTAGGCAAGCCCTTTTCAACATAGTAGGTGCTGTGGGTCGAGTAGTCGTTGGCATCTGGAAGATTTACAGTGCCTTCGGTAACGGCCTTGTTTGTGTAGTATTTGTTGATAGTGGCCGAGTTGGAGTTGAAACTGTCGTAGGTCGAAGCATTGTCCGATACCTTTACGATCTTGATTTTTGCGGTCTTGGTATTTTCGTACTCGATGTAGAGCGGAATATTTTCGTTGGGATAAGTTACCTTGTCGGACGATATGTGTATTGCAGGGAAGGTGATTCTCGAGAGCAGGTTCGAGCAGTAGGTTATGTACTTGCTGTCCTTGTACTCTTCGATGGTCGATTTTAGAAGATTCACTGCTTCCACGCGGTCGGCAGCCGACTTTTCCGACAGTTGTCCAGCAATCTTGGTGTTGATGAAAATCACGGTTTCGTCGCCCTTGTATTTCTTTGCCGCATCGGTGTAGAGGCTTATTATGATGTCATCCTTACCGCTTTGCTTTTCAGCGATGTAGTTTATGCGCTCGTAGTCGGTGAATGCGTACGCGCTGCTGCTTGGCAGGTTCTGCTTCATAATCTGCTGCATGAAGTATAGGCTTGCCATTTCGGTATTCTCGTCGCTGTCGGGAATCTCCATCTTGGTGAAATCGTCGGCAGAGCAGAAGAAACTGTCGTCGAGGTTGGAGCGCGTGTAACGGTAGAGCTTTGCGAGCTGCTCGGTAATGCCGTATGCAAGTTCGTCGTATAGAGTTGGGTAGAAATCGTTGTCGGTGCAGTTGTCGCTGAAGAATTCCTTGTAGTCGTTGGCTACAACATTCTTGAGTTCGGGATTGAGCGCGAGTTTGTACTTGCTGATGATAATCTTCATAAACTCGTTCTTGTCGTAGAACTCGAGGCGCGAACCTTTCTTGTCGGCCGAGTCGCTCACAGCCGAACGCGAATCAATCTGGTAGCGGTTGCGCGAGTAGTAGTTCTGGTACGACGCGCCGAGCAGGAAATTGCAGAGGTGCTTGCCTGTTCCCGACAATTTTTCGGCCTGTTCCTCAAGGAAATCGACAGATTTCAGGCATCCGTCCTGCGAAGCCTCGACGAGAAACTTCATCTTGTAAGTTATGGCTTTAATCTGCTGGTAGTCGTCCTTGTCGGCAACTGCCATATCCAAGATTTTCTCAACCTTTTCGAGTGCCGTCTTTGGCAAATCCTTGTACTGAGCGTCGGAAACTTCCTTCCACATTTTCTTGTACTTGTCGTCGGTTGTCTGTGCAAATGCCGAAACTGCCAATGCTACAAAAATAATTAAGGCTACTATCTTCTTCATATTCAATTTGATGTTTCAATGTATTTTATAAACGCAAAGGTAGGTAAAATATTTTGATGCTGGCAATTATGATGCCAATCAGATTTTTTAATATGTCCGTTTCCTAAATTTTTCAAAAAACGCACCGACTAGACCGATAAAAATCATAAATTTGCATCAGTATTATTCTTTGAAGTTAAATATTATGAGTACAATCTAAAAGGCGATTTCTCACGTAGATGACAATGTAAGATGAAACGTATATTATTTTTAATATTATTTTGCACATTTGCCTCATATACATTTTCTCAAGAAAATGGAGATACATTATGGGCTGATTTTGAGAATGTAGATTCTGTATTAACATGTCCTGTTTTAGAATTTACAGATTCTTCTGTCAAAATATTTTTTGATAGTATTGTGCAAGATGAGAATATGAGCAAATATCATAATGACTCTAATGTTTTTTGTGTAAGTTTTCGGGAAAACGAAAATATAAAAGCGTTAGAAATGCATATTGAAGTTTCGGATTTATTATTTATTAATGAAAAGGATTCGATAATGCCTTATGGTTGTATTTACTATAAAAATCGTTTGTTTATTATAGAAGGAGAAAAAGCGGCCCTATTCTTCAAAGAAACAGAGAATACACATCTCTTACACATAAACTGTATGATTATAAGGTCGTTCCCTATAATAGTGGATCCTTGGTATATTTGGAATTTCTATTATCTTAACAACAAATGGTTTTACTTTGATTATAATAAATACAAATGGATGTATTATAATTATGAAGAAAGGAAATGGGCGGAATTGAAATAAAATATAATTGCTTACTACTTTTTCTAATCGTATTCTATTCAAAATCACCGCAATTGCCCATCTTGGACAAATCAATATCAGTGCAATCTATAAGTTTTTGATTCTCTAATTCCTGTGCTTCCCAAGTTGATGGTATAGTCCCGCCAATTTGCCCTAAAACCGACAAACAATTTGTTGAACACAATTTCTATACAATTGGGAAATTTATTATTTTTGCAAGCGAAACGATTTTGTAAAAATGATATGGAAATGAAGAACAATAGTACAATAATTTCTGAAAAAAAGGCTTGCAGAACGCAAGTGCAGAAAAATATTGCCAAAACACCAGAAAGCGAACTGATGTCGGTGGAAGAATACTTTGGTCTTTTGAGACAAAGGGTTAACGAGCGTTATGACAGTTTACAAGGTTAGAATGCACCATTCCGCCTTGCGCGACCTGGACGAACTGGAACTTTTCTTGCTTTCTGTGATGTCGCGTTCGGGGGCAAACAAGTACATTGATATAATGATGGCAGAAGTGGAATCGCTGTCCATTTTTGCTTGTTTATACCGTCCGAGCCAGATGCTTGATATTCGTAGTTATCATCCGCAAGCCCGACGGATGGTTTCCCACAACAGACGGTGGGTTTATATTTTCCATATCGAAGGTGATACTGTAATCGTTGACCGAATCAGACCTGCCAAAACGATAGTACAATAAAAAAAAGACGGCATTCAACCGTCCTTGATATTTCTTAGTCGCTTCGCTGTTCTGTCCTTTAGGGTACTCAAAATTATTCTCGCTTAAGCCGCGAAGGCTTTTACTTGTTATTCGCCCCTACTATTGATTTTCAGCGGTGCTCATGATTGTCTTCGACAATTGTTGGCAAAAAGTAAACAAAAACCATGTCCGCTGAGTCTGCTTCGCTAAAAATCGGCTACACTACGCTAAAAGTCAGAAACTTGCCTTCGTTTCTCTACGGCTTCAAACAGACTGACTTTTTACGCTTCGTTTCTCCGATTTTCTTAACGCTCACCAGCCAAGGCGGCAATCAAGGTATACTTCGCTCCGCTTCGTATTTGTTTAAAAGGTCGCAGAAATCCGTCTTCGCAGAAATTAGCGACCGCCTACGGTTCTTTTGGTGCTTGAGAAATTTGTTTGATTTGAATGGATTTGTAAGATTTAACTTCGTTGAGGGCTTCGCCGTTCTGCCGTAAGGCACTCAAAAAACTCTGCCCGGGTTACGATGCATTTCTCGCTACGGCGTTTCTGGGGCAGAAAGATGACCTATCCAGCAGTCGGGCTGTTAGCCTGTCAGACTGTGAGACTGCGGGACTGTGAGCCTTTTAGCCTCGTTTAATCGTATTCTATTCAAAATCACCGCAGTTGCCCATCTTGGACAAATCAATGTCAGTGCAATCTATAAGTTTTTGATGTTCTAATTCCTGTGCATCCCAAGTTGATGGTATAGTTCCGTCAATTTGCCCCAAAACCGCCAAGGTGCGCTTGTTCATTAGCGCAATGTTTTTTTGATAAAACGCAAAGGTAGGGAAAATATTATTGTTGTCCATTAAATTGTGCGCTGTCACAGTTTTTGTTTGCTACCGCGACAAAAACGTGCGCCAGCGCTATATAGCACACATATTATTCTATACATATTTGACCTCTCCGAGGTCGATTTTGCGTATTACATTCTTTTTTTTACGTATTTGACCTTTTTGAGGTCGAAAGGTGGTTGATACATTTCTTTAAAAACAAATCAAGACATCGGAGATGTCTAACATTTATAGCAGAAACAGATATGACAAGAATCGACCTCAGCGAGGTCGTATGTATAACGACATTGCGGATAATCATTTTTTCAAAAAATTGCACTCGCAGAACCAATAAAAACTATACATTTGCAGTATGGACATAACGTGGGAATTTATACTTCGCATTTTTGTGGCGGCTATGCTTGGTGGTGCCATCGGTCTTGAACGCGAATATCGCGCCAAGGAAGCTGGACTGCGCACTCATTTTCTTGTGGCTTTGGGCTCGGCTCTATTTATGATTGTGTCGGCTTACGGATTCAGCGGGATAGAGCTTGGCGAAGAACAACGCTGGGACATTGCGCGAATTGCCGCACAGGTGGTTACCGGCATAGGTTTCATCGGAGCAGGAACTATTATCTTCAACAAGAGCGAAAATATAATCCGCGGACTTACAACCGCTGCCGGCGTATGGGTAACTGCGGCAATCGGTCTTGCCTGCGGTGGCGGAATGTACATACTTGCAATAGTTTCTACCGCCTTAGTACTCATTGGTCTCGAAGCTTTCAACCTTCTAATAAGATGGCTCACAAAACGCCGCAAGAGGAAACTTGAAGAGCAAATAAAGAATAACAGGCTGGAAAAGAAATAGGTGAATGGTTTTTCATTCCGCAAGACAGAACGAACAACATAAGGTACGTTGCGTGTGTGTTCGTTTATGCGGAACGCTTTTACAAAACGTAGTGAGCAACATTTAGTTCGGCAAAGCCAATCTCCTTGTATATTGCCGCACTTCGACATGCTCAGTGAGCGGCTTACAAACGCTCCCGTTCCGTATCACGTTATTGTTTCAACTTGTATATAATTACATAAAATAACATTATTGTCCGCTAAATTGTGCGTTGTCACAATTTTTGTCTGGTTGGTGAGCTTGTCGAACCACAAAAATATGCGCCAACGCTTCAAAATTACACTTGTTTTTCTATAAATATGTAACCTCTCCGAGGTTGACATAATCTTTTCAAAACCAAGCACAGATATTTTGTTGTTAATTAATGATTTGATATTCTGTATCTTATACGGATTTATTGAGATTTTAGCGGACAACAATAATAAAATAAAGAAAGGTGCACCGTAATGGCACACCCTTCACAAAGCAATATGAAAAAGTCTTTTTACTTCTCTGGAACAAGGCGAACCTTTACGTAGCTGTCGAACTTGAAGTACTTTTCGGCAGCCTTTGTCATCTGTGCCTTGTTGATGCCGTTGATGCGGGCATCTTCGCCATTTGCCTCTTCGGGAGTGATGTCACCCTCTACAAGGTCAACGATAAGGTTTCTCCAGTATCTGTTTTCCTTGACTTCGGTTTCGTGTTCGCGTTTCTTCTTTTCGATAACCTTTGCAATTTCATCGTCGCTAATGTCGCCCTTCTGGATTGACTTTATAACACCAAAAATCTTTTCCTTGAGTTCCGGTTCTCTTGCAGGGTCGCAACTGTAGAAAATCTGAACAGCGTATCTTCCAGTCGGCTTGTTATTAGTAGCAGGATATGCACCTATAGAATATACACCGCTTTCCTTTTCGCGAATCTGTTCGAGGAGCTTGGTGGTGAGAATCTTGCAGATAGCATCGATTTCGGTGTTGTTCTGAGCATTGTATTCAAAGTCGCCGTGGAACATTATTATTTCGATACACTTGTCGTCCTTGCCTTTTCTGACATCCTTTTCTACGCCACCCTTTGGAGGACGGATTCCGAGGTCAACGAAAGTTTCTGTACGTTCAACCGTTTCGAGCGAACCCAAGTACTTTTCAATCATCGGTTTAGCCTTCTTAGCATCGATGTTGCCGACAAAGTAGAAAGTAAAGTTGCAGGGGTCGTTAAAACGCTGTTTGTAGAACTTGCTCATATTCTTGAAGTTAACTTCGTCAAGCATAGCTGGAGTCATAGGTTTGCGGTATTCGCTGTAGTTTGCCATAATCCACCTCATCGAATCCTGCCATACGCTCTGCGGGTCGAGGCTTGCATTTTCGAGCATACCCTTCTGCTTTTCGACATACGACTTGAAAGCATCTTCGTTGAACTTAGGCTGTGTGAAATAAGCATTTACGAGTTCGAGCATTGTCTCAAATCCTTCAACGTCGCAACTGCCGGTGAATCCTTCTTCGGTTTCACCAATGTAAGGAGAAACGCGTGCATTCTTGCCCGAGAGGTATTTCTGGAGTTCGGTTGCATCATAGTTTCCAAGACCGCTTTCGTCCATAACATCAGTTATACACTGAACAGTGAGAGCGTCCTTTGCATTGTACTTCGAGTAACCGCCGTCACTCTTTGCAGTCATTGTGATTTCGTCGGCCTTGAAGTCGGTGTGCTTGATAACAACCTTAACACCGTTGCTCAAAGTCCATGTTTCGTAACCAAACTGCTTGTTTGCAGCCTTCTTTGAAACCTTTCCCTTTGCTCCGAGAGCATCGACGAGAGGCTTGTCGGCAACCTTGTCAACGTAAGGTTCGGTTCTGGTCTGGTTTGCATCCTCGAAAGCCTTTCTAATCTGAGCTTCGGTCGGAATCTTGAAACCGTCCTTTTCGGGAGCCGTAACGAATACCACGCAGTTGTCGTCGGTAATCATTGTTGATGCATAGTTGTTGACTTCTTCGAGAGTTATTTCGGGGATGTACTTGTTGTAAAGCTGGTGTTCGTATTCAGCGCTCATAAAAGCAGAGTGGGGTGGCATAAAGTTGGCCTTGTATTCGTTGATGAAGCTTTCCGACTTCTGCTTGTCGCGTTCGTTGTACTGCTTTTCAATCATCTTCAGGATGTCCTTCTTTGCGCGGTCGAGTTCAGTCTGTGTGAATCCGTGCTGAATCATTCTCTGGTTTTCGGTTGCAAGAACCTTTACTGCGTTTTCAATCTTGTCGTTCTGCAATACAGCAAGGTTCATAAATGCATCCTTTCCGCCCATAAATGGGGAATATGCGCCAAATGCCTGTACGAAAGGTGGATTTGGAGATAATGCTATTTCGGAGAAACGAGCCACAAGCATTTGCGACATAAGCGTTGAAACCATATCGCGACGAGCATCGGCTACAGTAACGGTCTTAGCCTGCGGGTGCTTGTAGAAAACATAAACCATAGTTGCAGGGCATTCGGGGTCGCTCGAAAGCTTTACAACGGTTCCCTTTTGGTCGGGAATGATTTCGGTTGGACGTGGTTTTGGATTTTCCGGTTTTGGAATCTGCGAGAATTGCTTCTTTACGCGTGCTTCCATGTCGGCAGGGTCGAAGTCACCAACAACGATGACAGCCATAAGGTCGGGACGATACCAAGTCTTGTAGAAGTCCTTTATTACCTTCGGGTCGAAGTTGTCAACAACTTCCATAAGACCGATTGGCAGACGTTCTGCATACTTTGAACCGTTGAAGACAGCGGTAAGCATATCGTTTTGCATACGGGTCTGTGCACCCTGGCTCAAACGCCATTCTTCGTGGATGACACCGCGTTCGTCGTTAATCATGTCGTCGTCCATCGTAAGTTCGTGAGCCCAGTCGTAGAGTACGAGCAAGCCCTTGTCGATGAACTCGCTGTTGTCGGTCGGAACCTTGATGCCATAAACGGTTTCGTCGAACGAAGTGTAAGCGTTAACCTCGCTACCGAACTGCATACCGATTGATTCCATGTACTTTACGAGTTCGTTCTTGTTGAAGTGTGTACTTCCGTTGAACGCCATGTGCTCGGTAAAGTGAGCCAGACCGCGCTGTTCCTCGGTTTCGAGAACCGAACCAGCATACACGGCAAGCGTGAGTTCTGCACGGTTTTCGGGAATTGGGTTCTGTCTAATATAATAGGTAAGCCCGTTGTCGAGTTTGCCTACGATTACCTTGGGGTCGTTTGGCAACTTGTCGGAAAGTGCCATTCCCTGCGAAAATGCTGCTCCTATGCCTAACAACAGTGCGAACAGCAAAAGTGTGAATTTTTTCATCTGTATCTAATTTTTAAATTTTCTGGCAACAAAAATAGTTGATAATATTTAATGTCAACGTGAAAGATTTCTTAAACTATCGGCGCTGACTAGCTGCACCTGCTCTATGACATTGCCTTTCTCGTATATTACCTTCATGGCTTCGGTGCCGTCTTCAAGATAGAAAGTCCAGATTCCTTCAGCGGTGTCGTTGACATACTTCTTGGTATATTGCACCTGTCCGTTTACATAATAGACGTTGTTTTCACCGTTGCGCAGTCCGTGAGAGTAGTCACCTACGCTCCATATTTTCCCGCAGTCGTACCAAGCCTTCCAGCGACCGTCGCGAAGGTTGTTGCTGTCGAGCGGACCTTCCATACATATACTGCCGTTCTTATAGTAGCGTTTCTCGTACTTGGGCATAGTGGTGTCGGTTTTGTCGTAGAACCTGATTCGGCGGGTTTCACCACTGTCGAAAGTATCGGTTACCGAATATTCGTAAACGTTTGCAAGTGTGTCGGTTGCAAGCACTTGGGGAAGCGGTTTTTCGTTTGTCCCACTGCACGATAATAGAGTGTATGCAGTTGTGAAGAATAGGATGATGAGTAATTTATTCATTTACGTTATTTTTTGAGAACGCAACATTTTGCATTCGTATTAAAATCAAAATATTTATCTTATTGTATCAACAAGTTAAGCACCGCAAAATTAATGCGTTTGTATTACACTGAAAAAATTTTTATTTGAATGGAGACAAAAAATCCCCTTATTGAAGGGGATTTTAATAAGTCCTTGTTTTTTATTACATTAACTGTCTCAACAGATTCTTGATGTCACACTTTTCGGTAACAATACGCTCGATATCATCGATTGAAACGCGTTCCTGCTCCATAGTGTCGCGGTGGCGGAGGGTTACGGTGCCATCTTCTGCCGACTGATGGTCAACGGTGATGCAGAACGGAGTTCCGATTGCATCCTGACGACGATAACGCTTTCCAATAGAATCCTTTTCCTCGTACTGGCAGTTAAGGTTGAGTTTCAGGCGGTTCATAATCTTTTCGGCCAATTCTGGCAAACCGTCCTTCTTAACCAACGGCAATACGGCAACCTTAACTGGAGCCAGCGGTGCAGGAATACGAAGCACTACGCGGGTTTCGTCGCCGACCTGCTCTTCGCAGTATGCCGACGAGATAACCGACAGGAACATACGGTCTAGGCCTATTGAAGTTTCAACAACATACGGAGTGTAGGCTTCGTTGGCTTCGTTGTCGAAGTACTGGATTTTCTTGCCCGAGAACTGCTGGTGCTGCGACAAGTCGAAGTTTGTACGCGAGTGGATACCTTCGATTTCCTTGAATCCGAACGGGAAGTCGAACTCGATGTCGTAGGCTGCGTTGGCGTAGTGAGCCAGCTTGTCGTGCTTGTGCCAACGGTACTTGTTGTCGCCCATACCGAGAGCCTTGTGCCATTTCAAGCGTTTTTCGCGCCACTTCTCGAACCACTCGAGTTCGGTACCAGGCTTTACGAAATACTGCATTTCCATCTGCTCGAACTCGCGCATACGGAAAATGAACTGACGGGCAACAATCTCGTTGCGGAAAGCCTTGCCTATCTGTGCGATACCGAACGGAATCTTCATGCGGCCAGTCTTCTGTACATTAAGATAGTTGACAAAAATACC
>JAFZRE010000038.1 GCA_017620015.1 Bacteroidales bacterium
AAGGGAAAGGCAAATAAGGTAATACGTATTGCACTGGTAAACAAACTTATAAAACAAATATTCGCTATTATGACTGGCAACAAAATGTATGATGAAAATTTTTCAAAAAATATTTGGTAGTTAACACAGTTCATTCCGCAAAGCAGAGTGAACCGACTAAGGTACGTGTCGTGTGAAATCGCTTATGCGGTACCTTCAGCTCGGCGTAGCCAATCTCCTTGCTTAGTAATGTTGTAGGAGATTACGGACAGCAGTCTTCACAACGCTCCTCGTTCCGTATCGCGTGTTTCGACTAGCTTCCGAAATGACTATCCCCTTCATTTAATTTTTATGTAAATATTTGATAATGTTTTAATTATGTGTGTTATCCTGATTTCTAGCGGAGAAATAAGTGTAGCAAGGTTGAAAAAAAATATCTTGTCCGTAAGTGTCGGTTTTTGATAGTTGCGGACTGGGTATAGTGAGAATATCTTGTCCGTAAGTGTTGATTTTTTGTGGTTGCGGACTGAATATAATGAAAGTATCTTGTCCGTAAGTATTGCAAATTTTGAGTTACGGACAAGAAATGTTAAAAATATATTGTCCGTAATAGTTTGTTTTACATATTGAACAATAATAATTAAAAATACTCGTTATTGTTGTACTAACTTAAAAAAAATGTAATATGAAACGAGTGATTTTTGTTATTTCATTATTTGCGGTGTTGTTATGCTCTTGTGCTACAGTTCAAGTTGCAACATTTAATTCGGAAGGACAAGTTCCTGTATATATGACAAGTTGTCCTGATGCAAAATACGAGGAGTTTAAGTACATTGAAGTGTCTGGAAGTATATTTTCTTCCCCCAGTGGACTTATGGACAAGATGCAGAAAAAGGCGAAAGAAGTTGGAGCAGATGCTGTAGTAAATGCAAAGTATGGTTATGCAGGTCTTTATCCTTATCTTGAAGGTGTTGCCGTGAAGTACAAGAAATAAAATGGTATTGGAGGCTGTTTGATAAATTTGAAAAAGATTTGTTCAATTTCTGTCCACAGGACACTAATATAAAATAAAAAAAGCCCGCCTAAGCGAGCTTTTTTATCTGATACACATTTTATTATGCGTACAATTCTTCGAAAATCTTTCTCAGTTCCGGGCTTTCGCGGAGTTCCTGGAGTGTGAATTCAGCGTGTCCCTTAGTGTAACCGTTACCAACGATCATGTTAACGTCAGCACCGATGCCTTCTGCGCCGAGAGCAGCCTTTGTGAAGCTGGTAGCCATTGAGAAGAAGTAAACGATACCATCGTCCTTTGTGCAGAGAACAGATGTCATTTCCTGATCTGGAACATTTACGCAGTTGATAGTTACATCAGCCATCTTGCCGTTTGTAAGCTTTTCAACGAGTTCGTAAATTTCAACTGGAGTCTTTCCAGCAACGCTTTCAACAACATCGCAGAATCCCAAGTCCTTGATTCTCTGTGTTGACTTCGGGCTGTTAGCAAGACCGATAACCTTACCAGTTACACCAACGCGCTTCTTAGCTTCGTAGCAGCAGAGCATACCGCTCTTTCCACCCGCACCGAGGATAACAACGTTCTGTCCGTACTGGCAGAGCTTTGCAGTCTGAGCTGGAGCACCAGCAACGTCCAATGCGCTCAAAGCGAGCTTTTCTGGCATGTCGTTCGGAATCTTAGCGTAGATACCGCTTTCGAAGAGGATAGCCTTACCCTTGATGTCAACTTGGTCAACATCTGGACGGATTTCGAGGATTTCATCTATGCGGAGAGGAGTAAGTGACAAAGAAACCAAAGTTGCAATCTTGTCGCCTTCCTTCAGGTCGATCTTGCCCTTCAATGCGTCGCCAATCTTTTCAACGCGGCCGAGGAGCATACCGCCAGAACCTGTACGACGGTTGCGGTGCTTACCCTGCAACTCAACATTGAGAAGCATTTCCTTCTTTATTTCTTCCATAATCTTTTCCTGGCTTGCACCTTCGCCTGCCTGCTGTTTAGCGTAGTTGTGAATGTCGGTGAACGAAGCGGAGTCGATGTTTAATGTCTGAACATCAATAAGGATTTCGTTGTCATAGATTTCGTCCATATTGTTGTCAAGTTTGTTTGCCGGCTGTGGCAATACGCCCTTTGGCTCTAATACGCGGTGTACACCGTATTTGTTACCTTTCTTCTGCATTGTGTTTAGTTTTTAAGTTGTTATTTAAATTTTTACAATTCTCTGCAATTTTTCAAGCGACCGCAAAAATAATATTTTTCTGAAAAAAAAATACATTATTGAGAATAATTTTTTTGTACACAAAATTCATTGTAAAAATTGCATATTTCATTTTATAACCTTACTTTTGTCCCGAATAATGTTGTAAACCATGCAAACGACAATGGCAAATACCATAAAAGAAAAAAAAGTTCAAAAGGTTGTAACAAAAAGCAATGGACCTTCGGAGGATGAATATATATCGTCCGAACAGTTTTTCAAACTTTTGCGAGAAGAGGTTAACCGCCATTATGAAAATCTATAAGGAGGTCGTTTTTAGCAAAGATGTACTTGGCGATATTGTAGCCTTGGGTAATTTTATATCATCGCAAAACACGCAGGAAGCCGCCAACAAATATATTGATGCTTTGGAAGCAGAAATAAGCGCTCTTATATTTCTTGCCGATGTCATACAGAAATCACAGTTACAGACAATTCGCAGATACCACCCCGACGCAAAGCGAATGATAACACGGAATCGCAAATGGAATGTAATTTTTCACACCGAAGGCAGCAAAGTGTTTGTTGACAAGTTAATTCCTTGCAAGATGATAAAAGATTAGTTGCTAAGCGACTAAAAATCTATCCCCATAACCCCAAACGACAATGACTATGTGCGGTCTATTTCAATAAAAAATCCCACTATTGTTGCTCAACATCAAAAAACGTCTTATTTTTGTTTCCCCTTTTGTTTTACGAAAATTCACGACGATGAAAGAAAATAGAGGTAGTTTCTCTGGAAAATTAGGAGTGGTCGCTGTGGCGGCTGGTTCGGCGGTCGGACTTGGTAATATATGGCGTTTCCCATACATAGCAGGCGAAAACGGTGGCGGTGCATTCCTAATTGTATATCTGATATTCGTATTTCTAATAGGTGTACCCGTAATGCTTTCCGAATTTGCAATTGGTCGCAAGGCTGGTTGCAACGCTTACGGAACTTTCAAACGCCTGTCTCCAAAAGGTGGTTGGTGGCTTGTCGGTCTGATGGGTATTATTGCCGCCGTGATGATTTTCTCGTTCTACGGCACTGTGGCAGGATGGACGCTAGAATATGTGAAGAAGTCAATCTGCAACGACTTTGCAGGTCAGGATGTTGCCGCGTTGGCTCAGACATTCGGCGACTTTACTTCGCAACCTGTTATGCCTACGGTCTGGATGATAATATTTGTCGCACTGACAGCGTTGGTTATTCTTTTCGGTGTGGAAAAGGGCATCGAGAAGGTCAGCAAGGTGCTAATGCCTATACTTCTTGTGCTGATAATCGCCATCTGCGTGCGTGCCGTCACTTTGCCTAATGCTTCGAAAGGTCTGGAATTCCTGTTTAAGCCCGACTGGAGTAGCTTGACATTCAAGGGCGTGCTTATGGCACTCGGACAGGCGGCTTTCTCGCTCAGCATAGGTATGGGAACGATGATAACCTATGGTTCTTACATTAAGAAGGATACTCCGCTGGCTTCCACGGCAATAGAGATTGCAACCTGCGATACGGTTGTGGCTTTGCTCGGCGCTATTATGGTTTTTCCGACCTTGGCTTTCCTTGGTGCCGAATCGGCTGGCGGACCAGGTTTGGTTTTCATAACCTTGCCTGCAATTTTCCAGGCAATGCCGGGCGGATACATCTTTGCAATACTTTTCTTCCTTTTGCTCTCAGTTGCTGCTCTGACAAGCACAATTTCGCTTCTCGAAGTGCCTGTGGCATTCCTTGTCGATGAGTTCAAGATGAGCAGAAAGAAGGCAACTTTGCTCTCGTCGTCGGTGATTATATTTTTAGGTGTGTTCTGCACGCTGTCCTTCGGATTGCTGAGCGACTTTACAATTTTCGGCAAGACAATCTTCGATTTGTTCGACTATACCACCGCCAACATTATGCTGACTTTCGGTGCATTGCTTATTGTGATTTATGTTGGTTGGTTCTTCGGCAGGAAAAAATTCATCGAGGAACTTACCGCTGGCGGAAAGGGCAATGTTAAGTTGGCAAAATTCATTTCAATACTGGTGAAATTTGTTGCCCCTGTGGGAATAGGTTTGGTGGCAATTGGTTCGCTGGTGATTGGGGGAATTGTGTAGGATTTGTCTAATATTGCTGTGTCGGATTTAAAATCCGACACGGTTGAATATTAGCATTTGCAATGCGGTGGATTATAATATTGGCTGGATTACAAATCCAGCCGACATAGAAAAATCTAAAATCATTAGCGCGTTTGCATAAAACATTTTATCTTTGCATTTCGACAAAAAAGATATTGCTGATGATATACTCAATGACAGGATTCGGAAGGGAACTTCTGGAATACAACGGGAAAAAGATTACGATAGATATTAGAACCCTAAATTCTAAGTCGGCGGACATTTCCACCCGTCTGCCCAACCAATACAAGGAAAAGGATATCGACATCCGCCGTATGCTTTCGCAGGGATTGCAGCGTGGCAAGATTGATTTTTCAATAAGCGTTGAAAACGAGCAGACTGTGAACCCTATAAATTCCGCTGCCGTTATTGCCGCCTACAAGTCGTTTGCCGACGATTGCAGCAAAAACAATGTGCCGATTTCCGAAACAGACAATAGCCTGCTATCGTCATTAATCCGTATGCCCGAACTTCAGTTGAACGGTAGCGATGAACTTACTGATGAGGAATGGGCAGCCGTTGAGTCGGCAATACAGAAATCCATTGACCGCTGCTGCGAGTACCGCAAGGAGGAAGGCCGCATTCTCGAAAAGGATGTGCTGGCGAAAATTGATTCCATACTTTCACTTCTCGGACGCGTGCCACAGTACGAAGCCGAACGCATTTCTGTCATCAAGGACAAAATCCGCCAGGCACTCAACGAGTTGAATCTCAATGATTCCAATAGCGAAAATCGTTATGAGCAGGAAATTATATACTATCTTGAAAAACTCGACATTAACGAGGAGAAAGTTCGTCTGCGCAAGCACTGCGAGTATTTCATCGAAACTGCAAAGTCGGAAGATGCAGCTGGTCGCAAACTAGGATTTATTGCTCAGGAAATGGGACGCGAGATAAACACTCTCGGTTCGAAGGCTCACCACGCAGAAATGCAGAAGATAGTGGTAATGATGAAAGATGAGTTGGAAAAAATTAAGGAACAATCGCTAAATATTTTGTAATGAAGCCAAAAGTCGTAATATTTTCAGCACCAAGCGGTGCAGGCAAGACCACAGTTGTAAAGCATTTGCTGGCTATGCCCGAATTCAATTTGAGTTTTTCAATTTCGGCTTGTTCGCGCAAGAAGCGTGAAGGCGAAGTCGATGGCAAAGACTATTATTTTCTTTCGGCTGACGAGTTCCGCAAGAAGATTGAGAACAACGATTTCCTTGAGTGGGAAGAAGTTTATGCCGACCATTTCTACGGAAGCCTCAAGTCGGAAGTTGACCGTCTGACGGCTGCTGGCAAGAATGTCGTTTTCGATGTGGATGTCAAGGGCGGACTGAATATAAAAAAGTATTACGGTGAAAATGCTCTGGCAGTGTTTGTTATGCCGCCATCGGTCGAGGTTTTGGAAAAGCGTCTCCGCGACCGTTCCACCGACAGCGAAGAAGCCATCCGCACACGTATCGACAAGGCCGTTTACGAACTTTCGTTTTCCGACAAGTTCGATGTCGTGCTTGTGAACGACAAGTTAGACGAAACCTTTGCCAAGGCAGAAAAATTGATTGGGGATTTTTTGAAGAAATAAGTTAGTCCTATTTTTCACTCAACGAAGCCCCTACTACACCAGCATAAAACATATACAATACGGTTTCGCTGTCGGTCAGATTCTCACCATAATGCAGTTTGCCAACGCATTCGAGCACAGGTTCTCCCTCGTGGAGCGTTATTTCATTTCCGTCGCAATCGACTACATGTAACTCTCCTTTCACAACAACACCGGCATTCATCATCGGATGCGTATGCGTTGCCAATCTAGAATGCGGAGGCACAGTTATCTTCAATATTGTACATTGCGGAACACCTTCCATATAAGCTGGCATAGGCTGGTTATTCCAACTTTTTGAACTCTGGAGAAGCACCTCGCTCCTAACCTCTTTAGACGATTCGTTTTGCATAATTATTGCAATAAAAATGATGACATAAAAATATAAATTTACCGTCAAGGTTACATATTTTGACTTTTATTTTTCGCAAAAATCATAAACTACGTAAAATATTCAATGTTTTTTCATGGACAAACAACACCCTATTTTATTAAAACGCTAATTATCAACACATTAACAAAATATGATTTTTTTTCATTTTTTTTATTGTAGTAAAAAAATTTTTTTCACTTTTACCGCTGAATTTTAAACGTCAAAAAACTTAACTGAAAAACAATGGCAACGACAAACAAACCAAGGGTAATCAAGGACTACGACAAACTGGACAAAGAAGTCAAGGACCTTATAAAAGCTACTTATCCACAAGGCTTTGCAGAAAAGTTGATTCAATATCCCAATAAGGACGGGATGCTTGTAAGCGCATTGCCCTTCGAGACTGATGACAAAATGTACCTTATCAGAATCAACAACGACGAAGTTAAGATTGTTATCTCCGATTCCGAAGACTATGACGAAGATGAAGACATCAAGGAAAACGAACTGAATGCTGAAAAAATAGAGGGTCTGGAAGAAGAAACTTCTGATGAAGACGACTTCGACGAGAAGTACGCCGAAGAAAAGACTTTCGGACCAGGCATTGAGGATGATGGCGAAGATGACGACGATGATGAGGATGAGGATGACGACGATAGCCAATACGACGACGATTTCGATGATGACGATGACTTTGATGACGATGAAGAAATTGCAGAAAGCAAGGTAAAAGCAACTAGTAAAACCTCAAAATCACAAACAAAATCGGTTTCTACCGCAAAAGGAAAGACTGCAAAGAAGGAAACGAAGAAGGATACAAAGAAAGAAACTAAGAAGGAATCCAAAAAAGAACCGGTAGCCAAAGATAAGAAAACTACAAAGGAAAGCAAAGCAAAAAAGGCAACGAAAGAAGCTGAACCGAAAGAGAAAAAGACTACCAAAAAGACAAAAGCCACCGAACCAAAAGAAAAGTCAACAACAAAAAAGACAACTAAAAAGACCGAAAAGAAAAGCAAATAGTATTTAGTACCAATAAGTTACAGAACAAAAGAAAGTTTTTTTTACAAAAATTTTGAAAAAGGAATTTTCAATTAAAAAAAATCGTATCTTTGCGGTCACAAAATGGTGGATGTAGCTCAGCTGGTTAGAGTACCGGATTGTGGTTCCGAGGGTCGAGGGTTCGAATCCCTTCTTCCACCCACAAAAAAAGCGAACATAAGTTCGCTTTTTTCATTTTACCCTTATCTTGAAAACCTAACAAAAGTCCCCAAAGGAAGCCTCCGCCCTGCCCTATCGGCAAAGAACATTTCTCCGCATTGTGTATCTGCATCTGGGAAATGCGACCTGACGACATTTTCGGAAACCAAAGCCGATAGTCCCATCGAATACATATTCAGAATAAAAAACGAATCCTTTTCCTTGAGCAACTGCGAAGCCAGACCAACAATCTCGTCTATTGAATCCTCAAGAATCCACTTCTCGCCAGCAGGTCCACGTCCAAATGCAGGCGGATCCATTATTATGCCGCTATACTTGTTTCCTCGACGAATCTCACGTTTCACAAACTTCAGTGCATCTTCCACAACCCAATGAATATCTGCAAGTTTGCTTGCCAATTGATTTTCGGCAGCCCAGTTTACCACCTGCTTTACAGAATCCACATGATACACCTTCGCCCCTGCCGACCTTGCAGCCAAGCTAGCACCTCCAGTATAAGCAAACAAATTGAGCACATTGCAGTCGGGCGATGAAATACGTTTTACATTGTCGTAGATGAAATTCCAGTTATCGGCTTGCTCAGGGAAAACACCTATATGCTTGAATGTGTTGAACTTCAAAACAAAAGATAATTTCATTTCATCATGATTGTAAGATATTGTCCACGAATCAGGCATACTGCCCCGGCGTGTCCAACGACCTTTCTCACCGTTAGCATTCTGAACATCAAGCACAAAACGAGCATTGGCACTATTCCATTCCTTCAAATCCAGGGACTTGCCCCATACTGCCTGTGGTTCCGGACGACGAATCACATACTTACCGAAACGCTCAAGTTTCTCAAAATTACCGCTGTCAATAAGCTCGTAATCGCTCCAAAGCCCTGCATCAACCAACTGATATTCCATAGTATGTAAATTTTTGCAAAAATAATTCGTTTCTGTGGGTTACGAAGCAATGTTCCAAGATTTTTTATAATGAAACCCCTAATGGGGTAATTGAAAAACGAATGTTTTTCTATTTATATGCATGCCCTAACAGGCATAATAAAACAACGATATTAACCATTTGTATTAAAATGATTATACGCAAACCCATGGTTGTTCATAACCAAAATGTTGCAGATAAGCCTTAATTACAACCTCGTTAGAGGTTGCATATAAATAACCTCTATAAATATCATACGCCAACCCCGTAGGGGTTTCACAAAGTTGACAATCATTTTTTTCATTGATGTTCCATTGAAAAAGAATATCTTTACACCCATAATTTTTACGACAATGACAACAATAACCAGCATAAAGAACCCGCTAATAAAGCAGATTGCAGCATATCAGGCAAAATCGAAGGAACGCAGAGCCGACAAGGTTGTACTTATTGAAGGCAAGAAGGAAACTGAACTCGCCGTAAGTTCAAATGTAAAGTTCTTGAAAATCCTATTCTGCCCCGAAATAATAAGCGAAAAAGATGCAAGGAATCTTGTCGGCAAGCAATTCGACACTGCCGAAGTATATGAAGTCAGCGAAGAAGTTTTCTCAAAAATTTCGTACCGCGAAACCACCGGCGGACTATATATTATAGGTGAGATTGCAGAAAAGAAGCTTTCCGACATTCCCATAAAAGACAATTCGCTGTTCATTATCCTCGAAGCAGTTGAAAAACCAGGAAACTTGGGTGCAATATGCCGTATTGGCGATGCAGCAAAAGTCAATGGCATTATCATCTGCGACCCGCATACCGACATTTACAATCCCAACTCGGTAAGATCGAGCCTCGGATGCGTATTCAGCAACAATGTTGTCAGCACCGACTTCGAGAGTTGCATAAAGTGGCTCCGCGAAAACAAAATCACAAGCTACGCTGCAGAACTTCGTGCCTCAGAATTCTACCACAAGTACGATTATCGAGGAAAGACTGCCCTCGTCTTTGGCACCGAAGCCACAGGACTTACCGAAAAATGGATACAGAATGCCGACTACCGCATAAAGATTCCAATGCTGGGATACATTGATTCACTGAACGTTTCAACATCCGTTTCCGCAATGGTATTCGAAGCCCTAAGGCAAAGAAACTTCTATATGAAATAGGAAGACCAGTCGGATTGAAGACCGGAAGACCTGTCAAGATGAAGACCAGAAGACCAGTCGAACAGAAGACCTGTTGAACAGACTGCAAGACTGTGAGACTGTTAGACTGTGAGACAGCAAGACTTCAAGCCTGTGAGACTGCAAGACTGTGAGACAGCAAGACTGTTAGACAGCAAGACTGTTAGACAATCAGCCTTCTATCCTCTTCACAGCCTCCATGCCGTCTATCGCCGACGACACTATTCCACCTGCATATCCCGCGCCCTCGCCACAAGGATAAAGATTTGAAACAGAAACACTACACATCGATTCCACATCGCGGACAACCTGCACGGGACTGCTAGTGCGCGATTCCACTCCGACCACAACGGCCTCGCTTGTCAAGAATCCATGCATCTGCCTGTCGAACTGGCGGAAACCTTCGCGCAAACGAGCAGACAAAAACTCCGGCATCCAGAAGTGCATCGGACTGCTCACAACTCGTGGTTCGTACGACACCGACGGCAAGTTTGCTGAAATCTTACCACTCACAAAATCGGTAAGCCTCTGAGCAGGAGCGACAGCCGCACCTCCACCATTCCTAAACGCCAGCGATTCCAAGTTTTTCTGAAACTCCAGTCCAGAAAAGACTTTATTTTCAGAACAATATGCATAATCTTCGGGGCGCAACTCGACAACAATGCCAGAATTGGCATACAGCGAACTTCGTCTCGAATTAGACATACCATTGACCACAATGGTTTCATTTTCCGTAATTGCACTTACAATCTTACCGCCAGGACACATGCAAAACGAATAAACGCCTCTACCATCTACTTGCTTTACAAGCGAATACGAAGCAGCGGGAAGAAACTCAGGTCTTTCCTTGCATTTGTATTGAATAGAATCGATTAGAGTCTGAGGATGCTCGACGCGCACACCCATAGCAAAGCCTTTTTCGCGAAGTTGAATACCTTTAGAATTAAGCATATAGTAAACATCCCTAGCAGAATGTCCTGTTGCAAGAATTAGATTTTCACAAGAATGCTCATCTGTGCCATTGATGACAATGCTATTAACCTTATTAGCAACTACCTTAATTCCAGTAAGTTTAGACGAAAAATGAATCTCACCTCCACATTCTATGATTTTGTTTCTGATATTACGCATTATGGAGTGCAACCTATCCGTTCCAATATGCGGATGAGCCTCGAACAAAACATCCTCGTCGGCACCAAAATAATGTAGAAGCTGCAAGACTTCGGTAACATTGCCTCGCTTTTTGCTTCGTGTGTACAATTTGCCGTCGGAATAAGTACCAGCTCCGCCCTCGCCGAAGGCATAGTTTGATTCGGGATTGAGCACACCGCTTGAATTCAATGCGGCAATGTCGTACTTGCGTTCGTCAACCGACTTGCCACGCTCAAAAACTACAGGCTTCAGTCCCGACAGAATGCACTGCAAGGCAGCAAAATACCCAGCAGGTCCAGCACCAATGATAGTAACAGGCCGACAAGCAGAAACATCCCTGAAAACAAAATTACCATATAGGTCGGGCAAATCGTCACCGTTCATTGCAACTTGCAGGCGCACATTGAACTTTACACCTTTGCGTGCATCAATCGACTTGCGCACAATGCGATAAGCAGAAATGTCGGATTCTTGGCAACCAAACTGTCTTACTATGGATTTCAGGACAAAAGCCCTGTTGTAAAATTGTTCCGGATAAAAAATGAAATCGGCTTCCTGAAGCATTATTTTCTGTGTTTCCTTATGAAATCAAGTTTTCCTCCCTCGAAATTGAAGCATATAAGCAACATTCTGGAATTCAACCGCTTGAAATAACCTGCATACTGCGAACCGTCGTAAACCACATCGTTCAATATTCCCCACGAAGCCTTAAGTTCAATGCCGAACATAAAGTATTCGAGGAAGAAATCGACACCAGCACCAATTTCGTAATACACATCGAAACGGCGCAGACGAATCTTCGGATATTCCTCAGGCTTTATCTTTTTCTGCGACGCCATGTCTAATCGAGCCGAAGCCCCAGCAGTTAGGAAAGGCCGCCAGTTGCTTATTCGCGCCGCCTTGTATTTGAGCTGAACAGGAAAATCGATGAATGTTGATTCAATCATCATGGTATGCCGCCATATCTCACCTTTCTTCAAACACTTGTAATGCAAATCGCGCTGACCGAAGACAAGTCCCGGCAGAAAACGGAAATCCAAATATTCCGCCAACCTGAAATTTGAAATTATGTTAATGTTGAACCCAACAAACCTGCCTACCTCGACACCATAAATAGTATCAAGCGCCTGAGTGAGAAACCTGTCGGCAGGACGAATCGTAAAGTCCATAGTATTAAGCCCAAGCGAATAGCCGAAATGGACAGTCTGGGCATCAAGCTTAGGCAGGTTCAGCGGTCTCTCCCTCTGCGCAAACGAAGACACCACAAACAAAAGCGGCAATATGGACAGCAAAAGTTTCTTCAAAACAATTTTTTGCAAAGATAACTCAAATGCTTGAAAAATATTGTAACAGCAAAAAAAATTGTTTCGCCATGTCATTCAGAAGCCTTTAGTTCCGACAACAGAAATCCGCAAATTATACTGAAGCCAAAATATCGAAACGAAGGGAACAAAAATAATGCAAACGCCCCTTCGACAAGCTCAGGGGGCGAAGACATAGACCTATTCCACTACAAACTTATATCCTACCCCATTGATTTTCAACAGATACATTCCCTGTTTCAACTGCGACACATCAATCTCGTTGCCCGAAACAAAGCCACTATCTAGCAAACGACCTTCAATGGAATAGATTTCGTAGTTACTTGTGACATCCGAATCAAACTGTAGCTTTCCATTGGTAACGGGATTAGTGAAGTTCAAACTTTCAACAGCATTATCTTCTATTCCACCAATAACCACCGAATAGTCATATAGGAATTCTTCACAATCAGAAACACTGCAATATCCACGATATGCTGTTACACAAACATTCAAAAGTTCACTGGGAATATCGCCAAGATATGTTCTAAAATCAACATAAATAACATAATTAGAAACTTCTTCATCATTTGGCAAGAATGTATGCGAAATTCCATTCCCAAAATCACAAACACAAGAATCAAAATCTGCAGTAATGCTAATATTCGCTTGATTATTTGGCATCATGTCCTTGCACAACATTGGCATAGCCTCAAACTTTACAGACAACAAATCACTCAAATTACATTCTTCCTTGTAATCTATCATAGCACGTAACACCCATAAATTTATATGTAATGCTGTGAATGGCTCAAAGTTTTCTGGGACATAACTATACAATCCATCATTACCCAATATTGCCTCACAAAAAGCCAATGCCGCCAAATAAGTTCCCTCTAACGACGGATGGCTTCCATCGGATTGGTAAAGGTTGATTTCGGGATAGTTATCGCGGACATATTTCCATGCCAAGCCAACCGGCACCACAATGGCATTGTTGTCGTCGGCCATCTGCACATAGCTTTCGCGAAGACGCTGCTGCATACCGTCGTAGGTACAAAGTGGCTCATAGTTGGCACAGTTGCTCTGGTCACCGTTTTCGCGTCCCCAAGTCATAAAGAACAATATCTGTGTACACGAATCGTTGGCTCGTATCGAGTCGCACAACTGCTTTGCAAACGGATAGCACTCCGTCTCGACCTGCGATGGCGGAAATGCCGGCAACTGGCTCTGCTCCTGCAAAACCACATAGTCCCACGCACGCGACTTGATACGCTCAAATGTCTCGGGATTGTTGCAGAAATCACTGAATTTTGCGCCACCGACTGTAAATGCTTCGGTTTCCAAAGTATCGCCTTCCGCCAAGGCAATATTCTTGAGCATTACATCTACGCCACCATTAGAATATGTGTAGCTGTTACCTATAAAAAGTATCGACTTCGTCTGTGCGAAACAAATGGATGAAAGAGCAATAAGTGCTATCAGTACAAACTTCTTCATAATACATATATTTCTATTTTCGACAAATGTAATGCAATTTACACACCGAGCAAAGAATAAATGAAAGAAATTATTGGTATCCGATAAATTTCACTACCATGTCATTCCGAAAAGTAGAACGAACAGCAAAAGGAACGTTGCTTGTGAGTTCACTTGTTCGGAATCTGTTTAGTGATAATCCGTTAACAGATTACGGACAGCAGTCTTCACAACGCTCCCC
>JAFZRE010000039.1 GCA_017620015.1 Bacteroidales bacterium
CCTGAAACCTACACCATTACCTTGAATGTTGGTGAAAACGGCACTGTCACTACAAATCCCGAAACTTTGACCGATTTGCTTGCCGACACAGAAGTTGTCTTCACAATTTCTCCAGCAGAAGGCTACGAACTTGACGAATTCAAGGTTGACGGCGAAGCAGTTACAGTTGAAAACAATACCTATTCGCTTACCGTTACTGCCGATGCAACTATTGATGTCACATTCAAACTTGCCACTTCCGTTTTGTCTGACGAAGCAAGGAACATCGAAATCTATTCCTACGAAAGCGAACTTGTGATTTCTGGCGCAGAAGGATTGAATGTAATGGTATATAATATGTTAGGTCAGGGTGTGGAATCGTTTGCCGTTGTAAGCGATGTAGAAAAGCACAATTTGCCGCAAGGAATGTACATCGTGAAAGTTGGTGATAATGATACAGAAAAGATACTCGTTCGTTAAGATTTTTTGTTAAATTTCCTATGTCGGGGCAGATGTTGTTCATATTCTTTTATGTTTCGTGCCCCGACGCTTTTTTAACATCCGCCCACTGAGTTTCGCTTACTGCGGCGTACTGAGCAGCTCCCTGAGCGTAGTCGAAGGGCTGTCGAAGTGAGTATGTCGAAGGGTCGAAGGGAAGGCGAAGGACACAAAGAAAATGGATAATAATTTAAGTATATGAAAAGAATATTTGAACTTTTAGCAGTAATAATGATGGCATTTGCTCTTTTTTCCTGCGATGGAAAGAAAAATGCCGAGGTAGAACAAGAAGCACCCGAAGCAAAGGTTTTGCAGGTTGACGATGCGTTTGCAAAGATTGATGCAATGGTCGGCGATACGGTTGAGGTCGAGGGCGTGTGTATGCATTTGTGCCGTCACAGCGGACGCAAGATGTTTCTTATGGGCAGCGACGATACGCAGATTTTGCGTGTTGAAAGTGTGGAACTTGGCGAACCTTTCAAGCAGGAATGTCTTGAGCACATTGTTTATGTAAAGGGCATTGTCCGAGAAGAACGCATTGACGAGGACTACCTGAACGAATGGGAAAAGGAACTCGCAGGAATGGAGCAGCACGGCGAAGGTACCGAGGGTTGCGGAGCCGAAAAGCAGTCGCGTCAGGAAACAGCCAATACCCCCGAAGCCCGCATTGCCGATTTCCGCGCAAAGATTGCCGAACGCAAAGCAAAGGAAGGCAAGGCGTATTTGTCGTTTTATCACATAGATGCGGTGGAATATAATGTAATTGACAATGAATAATGGACAATTAACAATTGATAATCTGTAGCAACGTTGCGTGCAACGTCGCCACAATAATGAAAAAAATAATATGGAAGTCGCTACGCGAGAAATTAAACAAATTGAATCAAATTTTTCAAATTATTTGTTGGATTTGAAAAGAATTTGTTCAATTTCTGCCCGTAGGGCACTAAAAAACAATGGACAATGTATAATTGATAATCTGTGGCGGCTAAAAGGCTGACAGGCTAACAGTCAAAAAGTCTGTAGGCCTGCAAGCCTGTGAGCCTGTTCGCCCAGAAACGTGAACGGCGAAGCCCTCAACGAAGTTAAACATATAAACGCCGCAGGTATTCAAACATGAAACATTCAAACGGCGTAGCCACAGAAACCCAGAAACCTGAAACATAGAAACGGGCGTAGCCCACAGAACCTTGAAACATTTTATGATTGATTGCATTAACCTAACCCACTACTACGGCAAAAGGTGCATATACGAAAACCTTAGCTTTTCCGTGCCGCAAGGTCGCATACTCGGACTTTTGGGCAAAAACGGAACCGGCAAGACCACGACCATCAACATTCTCAGCGGTTTTCTGAAGCCACGAAGCGGCGAATGCCGTATTTTCGGACAGAACATAATCGATATGAATCCAGAACTTCGCCGCGACATCGGTCTGCTCATCGAAGGACATATCCAGTACAGCTTTATGACTATCCGCCAGATAGAACGCTTTTATGCCCGATTCTATCCGCAATGGGACAAGAATGTGTATTACGACCTGATGTCGATGCTGAAAGTCGCACCGAACCAGCGCATTTCGCGTATGTCGTGCGGACAGAGGTCGCAGGTGGCACTCGGACTTCTGATGGCACAGAATCCCAAGTTGCTGATACTGGACGACTTTTCGCTCGGTCTTGACCCCGGTTACCGTCGTCTGTTCATCGACTATCTTCGCGACTTTGTGAAATCGTCGGGAAAGACAGTTTTCCTGACATCGCACATCATACAGGATATGGAGCGGCTCATCGACGACTGCATAATGATGGACTATGGCAAGATTATCTTGCAGATGCCCGTTGCCGAACTGCTAGACAAATATCGGCAGTACATTTTCAAATTGGCAGAAAACAGCGCTTTGCCCGAAATGGCTGATGTCTATCATCCTACGGTAATCCGTGGCAATGTTGAACTTGGCTCGTTCTTGGATGCCGACGAACTGAAATCTCGTTTGGTGGCAAAAGGTGTTGCTTTCGAGGATTTTTCATCACAGAAGGTAAATTTGGAGGATGCATTTATTGGGTTGACGGGGAAATATTAAAGAATTGATAATGGACAATTGACAATGGATAATTGATTATTTGTGGCGGCGCGCCATTTGTGGAGACGCGCCATGGCACGTCTCTACAAATCGAATCATCAAATCATCGAATCGTCAAATCATCAAATTTTCAAATAATAAATCTCGCTATGCTTTACAAGGAATGGATAAAAACTCGTTGGTTTTATGCGGTTGCATTACTGACAACTTTTGCACTTTGCGGATATGTGCTTTTAAACATCAACAGGCTGGTGTCGCTGAAAGGTGCCGCCCATCTGTGGGAGGTTGCGATGTTTCGCGATGCAATTTTCATTGATATGCTGCGGTATGTTCCGCTGTTGGTGGGGATTGTGGCTGCGGTGGTTCAGTTTGTACCCGAACTGGTTCATAAGCGGTTGAAACTCACAATGCATCTGCCACGCGGATACGTGCGTTCGGTAATGGAGATGCTTCTGTTTGGCTTCGGATGCCTTGCATTGTTGTTCTGTGGCAATCTGGTTATGCTTCTGCTGGGCTTGCAGACTTTTTTTGCCAACGAAATAGTCTGGCACATTGTTCTTACTGCCTTGCCGTGGTATCTGGCAGGCTTGGCGGCGTACATACTTGTTGCTTGGATTTGTCTTGAACCAGTTTGGCGCAGACGGATTCTTAACATCTTGATTTCCATTGCCTGCCTGCGAGTTTTCTATATGTCGCCAGCACCCGAAGCATACAATAGGCTGTTGCCGTGGCTGATGGTGCTTGTCGTAGTGAGTTTGGCATTGCCACTTTTGTCGGTTGTTCGTTTTAAGGAAGGAAAGGAGTAGTTATGAATAAGATAGAGAAACTTTTGGTGATTGTCGGACGCACATTTTTCGTCTGCGTATGCGCTTTTCTTGTCGTGTGGATTCTTACTTGGGCTTTCCATTTTGCTGCCGACACTTCCGAGAAACCGCCATTCACCTTGTACAGCGCTATCATTGATGACTTTGCAATGTTCAAAAACGAGGATTCGGGAAAACATTACTACGATGCTCACGCCAACGAATACACCGAGGCGCAATTTTATGAAATGCTGCCTACTTTTTATTGCAAGCAGTTGATTGTTAATGAGAAATTGCCTGACACCCTGTATGGCCGTCCAGTGAGTGCGAAATTCATTCAGAATGAAAACTTTACATTCAAGACTGCCCCTGCTGCTGTGAACAAGAGGGAAATTGCACTTTATCCGCTGATGGAATCGATGTCGGGGCGTGTCGATTTGGAAATGCCGACCGATGTGTTCCGCATTACGGAAAATGCCATCGAATTTGTTGATATGGCAACAAATTCGGTTGACGGGGCAAAATCCGATTTGTTCACTAAAATGTTTGTACAGAAAGGTTTTGCTTTCCCAGCGCACATTATTTCGGGAAATCCGACCACAAAGAAGGAATACGACAACGGCTATCTTATCACCGATTCAAACGACAAGCTTTTCCACCTGAAAATGCAGTGCGGACGACCTTATTTGCGACCTATTGAGTTGCCAGAAGGCATTGTTCCCAAGCACATTTTTGTCACCGAATTCCGCAACCAGCGTTCCTTGGCGTTCATTAGTGACACAGAAAATCGTTTCTGGATGCTCGATGCCAAGAATTATGAATTTCAGAAAGCAGAACTCCCCGATTTCAATCCCGAAACCGATGGAATGATGATAATTGGCAACTTTCATGACTGGACAGTAAGCATTTCATCTGGCGACCAACTTCGCTACTTTGCACTTTCCTCCGACGATTTGCATTGCTTGAAATCATACGAAGTTCCAGCAGAAGAACCTACCAAATTGCAACGCATTGGCAATATTTTGATTCCCATTCAGTTGAAGTTCCTGTCGGGACTTGATGGATATGTTTGGCCGAGAGTGGCGGTATTTGGTGAATAGAATATAGAAAAAACGCCTCGGATTCCCGAAGCGTTTTTTATGTTGTTTGCAATGTATTACGCCTTGCAGTTTCCGCCTTCGCAGTTGAGCAGACAGTTGCTGCATTCTGAAAGTTCGCCACGCAGACGAGAATTTATCATGTTCGAGATGCGTTCCTTCAGCGGTTCTATGTGCATATTCATCAGAATGTCGTTGGCAAAGGCGAACATAAGCATTAGCTTGGCTTCCTTGGTGCTAATTCCGCGCTGACGAAGGTAGAACAACGCTTCTTCGTCGAGTTGACCTACGGTTGCTCCGTGGCTACACTGAACATCGTCGGCGTAGATTTCCAATTGTGGTTTGGTGGTCATGCGGGCATCGCCTGTAAGGCAGAGGTTGCGGTTGGTCTGGTAGGCAGCCGTCTTCTGTGCGCCCTCGTGGACGATGATTTTTCCCATAAACGAACCGCGCGCTTGCTCGTCGAGTATGCCCTTGTAAAGTTCGTTGCTGTTGCAGTTTGGAACAAGGTGCTCGATAAGTGTGTAGTTGTCAACATATTGCTTGCGGTCGATGAGGTAAAGCCCGAGCAGGTTGGCGTCGGAATGTTCGCCGTTGAAACGCACACGTAGGTTGTTGCGTACGATTCCGCCATGAAGCGTCAGCACAAACGATTCGATATTTGCATCGCCTTGCAATTCAGCAAGATGGTTGCTTACGAGGCTCGACTTGTCGGGTTCGTTCTGAATTGTGTAGTGCGTGAGCTTTGAACCCTTGCCAATGAACGATTCGGTAGTGTCGATTACAAAATTGCTGCTGCTATTGAGCGTATGGTCGCACACGACAACCGACAACGACGAGTTTTTGCCCAAAACAATAAGGTTGCGCTTTACAATGTTCTTGCTGCCGAATCCGTGATTCAGATTTATTATCTGCAAAGTCTTTTCGAGGCGGACATTGTCGGGGATATAGACGAAAAGTCCGTCGTCGGCGAGCATTGTGCTGAGGTTTACAAAGCCGTCGCCGAAGTTGGCTGCGCTTGTGTTGTAGTATTTCTCGAAAATATCGCGGTGCTTGGTCTGTGCTTCCTTCAGGCTGCATACGATTGCATTGTTGGGCAGAAATTTGTTCTGGTCATAGTACATTCCGTTCGATACGAGTACCACTTCTGCATCCATGTTTTCGACCTCACACTTGAAATATTCGTTCAAGTCAATATTTGTCTTGCTTTGCAAGACATTGCCAAATTCAGTGCTGAAAATGTCGGCTATGTTGAAGTTGCGGTAATTCTCGGTCTTTGCCGTTGGAAGACCGTTTTTGCGGAAGTCTTCCAATGCCTGACTGCGCTTGGCGAACATGAAGTCGGTGTCGGACTTGCGGAATTGTTCGGCGCAACTTTCAAAGATGTCTATGTATTTTTTATTGATGTCCATGATTTTATTCTCCGAGCTGTTCCTTAATCCATCCGTAACCTTTCTCTTCGAGTTCGAGTGCCAGTTCCTTGCCGGCGGTCTTCACGATGCGTCCGTTGTAGAGGATGTGAACCACATCGGGAACGATGAAGTCGAGAAGCCTCTGGTAGTGTGTGATAACTATGCACGATGTCTCTGGAGTCTTGAGCTTGTTTACTCCGTTAGCAACAATGCGGAGAGCGTCGATGTCGAGGCCAGAGTCGGTTTCGTCGAGAATCGACAGGCAGGGACGGAGCATTGCCATCTGGAAGATTTCGTTGCGCTTCTTTTCTCCGCCCGAGAATCCGACATTCACCTGACGGTTTGCAAGGTCGTCCTTCAGTTCGACGAACTCTTTCATTTCGCGAGTGTATTTCAGGAATTCCGATGCGGTCAATTCTGGCAAACCGCGGTATTTGCGCTGTTCGTTGATGGCGGTCTTCATGAAGTTTATCATGCTTACGCCAGGTATTTCAACCGGATACTGGAAGCTAAGGAAAATTCCTTCCTTGGCACGCTGTTCCACACTCATTTCGAGGAGGTTGCGACCTTTGAAAATAACTTCGCCTTCGGTAACCTTGTAGTTTTCGTTGCCAGTGAGCACAGCCGACAAGGTTGATTTTCCCGAACCGTTGGGTCCCATTATGGCGTGAACTTCGCCCTCTTTTATTTCGAGGTTTATACCTTTTAGTATTTCTTTGCCGTTGATTTCGGCGTGAAGGTTCTTTATAGTTAGCATAGTGATATGATTTTTTGCATTTTTTTAGTTTGGGACGATGCATGCATCGTCCTTGCATGATATGTGGGGGTAGTCTGTGACGATGCGCGCATCGTCCTTACCTCTATTGATTTGCGGATTCCGTGAGGATAGTAGTCCTTGGTATCGTCGAAGATTGCTATGGCTTCCGACCTGATTTCGGGGTATTGCTCTCCGATTTTCATGAGCATGTCGTAGGCGGCTGAGCGGACCGATGCCTGTAACTTGTTGTCCTTTATGCATTTGAAGCAGAAGTCAAAGATGTCACAGCATTGCCTTTCGTCAAGTTGCATGTGCGAGAGTATCTTGAGAGTTTCGCGACGGTGTCCTGGCTTTGCGATGTTGGGCAGGTTGTCGATGAGCATTTGTGCGTATGGCTGTATGTCGGTGGCTTTTCGTTCTGCATATTTGCACAGAACCCAGCTTGCTCGCCACGAGAAAGGCTCATTTTCGAGCGAAAAGGCGACAAAACTACCAATCAGCTGCCTGTTTGCCAGCAGGTAGTTGGTCGTAGTCTTCACATCGAAGTACTTGACTGTGAGAAGTGGTAGTATGTCGTTTCGTTTTTCCATATTGTTAGTTACAGATGCTGAAACAAGTTCGGCATGACTGGTTAGAGTAATTATCCGACACTACCCTCCAGGCTTATTTGCAGCAGTTTCTGAGCTTCGACGGCGAACTCCATCGGCAGACGGCTGATGACTTCCTTGGCGTAGCCGTTAACAATCAGTCCGATAGCGGTTTCGGTTGAGATGCCACGCTGGTTGCAGTAGAAAATCTGGTCTTCGCTGATTTTCGAAGTCGTAGCTTCGTGCTCCACGATGGCTGTTTCGTTGTTCACATCGAGGGTGGGGAAGGTGTGTGCTCCGCATTTGTCGCCCATGAGCAGCGAGTCGCACTGCGAGAAATTGCGGGCGTTGTCGGCGTTCTTGCCGATTTTCACCATTCCGCGGTACGAGTTTTGGCTTCGTCCTGCCGAGATCCCTTTTGATACTATCGTGCTGCTGGTATTCTTGCCGATGTGAATCATCTTCGAGCCGGTGTCGGCCTGTTGGAAGTTGTTTGTTACGGCTACCGAGTAGAATTCCGAAACCGAGTTGTCGCCCTTGAGCACTGTGCTCGGGTATTTCCAAGTGATTGCCGAACCGGTTTCCACCTGTGCCCAGCTGATCTTTGAGTTCTTTCCGTTGCAAAGTCCGCGCTTGGTTACGAAGTTGTATATGCCGCCTTTGCCTTCCTTGTTGCCTGGATACCAGTTTTGTACGGTCGAGTACTTGACTTCGGCATCGTTTTCGGCAATAATTTCCACTATTGCGGCGTGCAACTGGTTTTCGTCGCGTTGCGGTGCGGTACAGCCTTCCATATAGCTTACATACGCGCCTTCATCGGCTACTATCAGCGTGCGTTCAAACTGACCGGTGTTGCTTGCGTTTATGCGGAAGTAGGTCGAAAGTTCGATAGGGCAGCGCACACCCTTAGGAATGTAGCAGAACGAACCGTCGCTGAATACCGCCGAGTTGAGGGCCGCAAAATAGTTGTCGCCCGAAGGTACTACCTTGCCCATGTACTTGCGAACGAGGTCCGGATGGTTTTTCACAGCCTCGCTGAACGAGCAGAAGATAATTCCGTCTTCGGCAAGTCGTTCCTGGAAAGTTGTCTTAACCGAAACGCTGTCCATTACCGCATCGAAAGCAACGCCCGAAAGCCGTTTCTGCTCGTCAAGTGGAATGCCGAGCCTGTCGAAAGTATTCTTGATTTCGGGGTCGATTTCGTCGAGCGAGTTGAGTTTTTTCTTCTGCTTAGGTGCCGAGTAGTATATTATGCTCTGGTAGTCGATTGGTGGAATGTCGAGGTGTCCCCAGTTGGGCTGTTCCATGTTTTTCCACTTCTCAAAAGCGTTGAGACGGAATTCTAGAAGCCATTCGGGTTCACCTTTCTTCTGGGAAATCAGTCGTACCGTTTCTTCGTTAAGACCAACGGGAATTTCGTCGGCTTCGATGTCGGAAACGAATCCGTACTTGTATTCCGATTGCGTGACTTCCTTTATAAGTTCCTTGTCCTGTGTGTTTTCAGACATTTTCTTGTTTCGTTTTATTGGAGCGCAAAGATAATGTTTTTTTTTGTTTCTATGTTTCTGGTTTCATGTTTCACGTTTAAAATTCAACGTTTAATGTTTAACGGTGCGCTCATTTGATGATTTGGCTTACGCCGAGCTAAAGGTTGGAAATTTGATGATTCGATTATTTGATTGATTCGATTATTTGTATGAATTTGTTTCGAAATCTGTGGAAACGTTGCGTGCAACGTCTGTCGCGTTTGGTGTGGTTTTTATTTGCTAGCGCGAGCTAAAGGTTGTTTGATGTTGTTTATGATTGTTTGATATGGTTTTGAAGATCAAAAATAATTTTTCATTTTTTGAAAGCCTACCTTTATTTAGTAGATATTTTGTATCTTTGCAGTCTTAATCTGGCATCATAGATGAGAAGAAAATATATAATACTGATAATCATAGCGATAATGGCTTCTATGTGTTCGTGCCGTTCGCTAAGACCATACGAAATGTTGCGTAATAGCAAGGACTACGAAGTGTCCGAACATGAAACTTCGGAAGTTGAATACCGAATTCAGCCTAATGATAAACTGAATATCAGGGTGCTGAACAACAATGGTCAGGCTTATTTCGGTATCGGAGATGGAACAACGGGAGGCGGAAGCAACTTCAATACCAACAGCAACCAAAGTGGAGGCGGTTTCCCTGTTGAATATGACGGCAAGGTTAAACTTCCAGTACTGGGAAGAATCGACATAAGCGGAAAGACAATCCGCGAGGCTGAAGATACGCTAGAAACGCTTTATTCTGAATATTTTCCAGACCCGTTTGTACTTGTAAATGTAAACAACCGAAAGGTAACTGTATTTATGAATGGAGGCTCTAGGGTGCAGACTGTTGCAATGAGTAACGACCAGTTTACGCTTATTGATGCAATCGCTGCCTGCGGCGGACTTACCGAAATAAGCCGTGCATACAGGATAAAACTTATTCGCGGAAACCTTACCGACAAACCAAAGATATATTACTGGAATGTATCATCACTTGAAACCCTTGACGGCACAAACATTCTTCTCGAAGCCAACGACATTATATATGTAGAAAGCCGTCCGCAATATGTGACAAGAGTCCTGCGTGAGATTTCTCCATACCTTACGCTAGTAACCACATTGATGTCTGTATATGGAGTTATTATTACAGTCAAAGGCTATTTTGCTAAAGAATAAACGATGAAGAAAAAAGAAAATAAGATACCAACTCTGAATCAGGATTTCGAACTCGAAACCTTCCTGACCGTCCTTAGGAAAAACCTTATATTTGTCATAATATTTTTTGCTTTGGCAATTTGTGGCGGATACTTGTATTTCCGCTACACACAACCTATATTCAGTTCGTCTTCGATTATCCAGATAAAGAAGGAGAACAGGACAAACGAGATTCTTGGAATAAGTTCGGATGTGAATATGAATCCGACCATAGAGATAATGCGTTCCGAGGAATTTCTAAAGACTGTCGTCAAGAACTTGCCGTTGGGAATAAGTTTTTTCACCGAAGGTGCTTTCCTTAAGTCGGAAAGTTATGGCTCGATGCCGTTTAGGGTTGAATATGAAATTACAAACCCCAAGATATACGACAATGTCATATATTATGAACAGAACAAGGATGGTAAATCATACGACATTAATATTGGTGAAAAGGGAGCTGTTCACAATGTTCCTTTTGCCACGCCGACAGTCCTGCCAGAGGGGCTGACCATAACAATGTCAGCGCCCAACAGTGAGTCGTATTCAGAAAGAAGTAGCATAAAGGATAAGTATTACTTTGTAATCAATAGCGAAAAGCAGATATTACGTGATATATCCAAAGGTCTTGTCATAGAGGCTCTTAACAATAGCGCAGGTACAATAAAAATCACCTATGATTGCGAGAATGCAAAGAAGTCGGCTGAAATAGCCAATGCCATTGCCGAGCAGTTCATTGAGTTTGACATTATGAAAAGCCGTGAAAGTTCTATGGCGACAATCGCTTATATCGACGAGAAGATGGCCGATATGGTTGACGAGCTTTCTACCATTGAAAACCAGCTTCAGCAGTTCCGTATAGCAAACGGTATAACTAACGACGATATAAAGGCTCGTAATAATAACCTTGCCGAAACAAGAATCACAAACCTTGAGCAGCGAATTGCCGAGATAGACTATGAAATAGAAACACTTAAGGAGGTAAAGGAGCAGATTAACAGCAATCCCGACATAAATATGTACGAGATGATGGCTCTCATGTCGGGGCAGTCGTCAAATGCATTCTTGTCATCTATGTTAAAATCATTGCAGGACCTGATTGCAAAACGTGAGTCGATGCTGTTTGAAGTTACCGAAAGCAACCATAAGATTGTCGTAATCGACAAGCAGATAGAGTCGAAGAAAGAAACAATAATTGATTTTATTGGTAGTACGATTACGCGACTTGAAAAGCAAAAGGCAGGTTGCGAAAATAAGGAGAACGACATTCGAAATGGAATTCTTAAAAAGGTAAGTTATGACGAACTTGAATATTCCAAACTTCAGAGGATATATTCGGCAAACGAGGCACATTATTCAAAGCTTCTGGACAGAAAGATTGAAATACTCATATCTCAGTCTGGTTATGTAAGCACAAACCTTGTTCTGGAAAAGGCAAGCGTACCGGGCGGAGCAATATCGCCGATATTGTCGAGAACGATGACGATGGCTGTATTGTTGGCTCTTGTGTTGTCTGTATTGTTCCTGCTTGCTAGGTATTTGTTCTATAACAAGATTCTTACAAGTAGTGACATAATCAAATATACCGACATCCCTGTTATCGGAGAAGTGGTTACAAGTAGGCGGAAGTCGGAGTTTTCTCAGGCAATTGTCCATAAGAACGCACGTTCGCACGTAACCGAAAACTTCCGCAAGATAAGAACAAACCTCGACTATTATCCGCTCGAATCGAAATGCAGGGTGATAATAACAACTTCGACAGTTCCTGGAGAAGGAAAGACTTTCATTGCAATCAACACCGCCGATATTTATGCAATGTCTGGCAAAAAGGTCTTGCTGGTCGATTTCGACCTTCGCAAGCCGCGTCTCGAAAAATGCCTTGACCTTGACAACGAATTTGGCTTGTCAACTATACTTACAAATCGCAAGACTTGGCAGGAATGTCTGCACAAGGATGTCGTTGAAAATATGGATGTCATTACAAGCGGTCCGTTAACGCCTATTGCCGCCGAGTTGCTCATTGGTAAAAATATCGATGCTTTCATAAGCGAAGTACGTAACGAATACGACATTGTAATTCTTGATACTCCGCCTCTTGGCATTATCCACGATGCTATAACATTGTCGAAGTATGCCGACAATTTCTTCTATGTAATGCGTTCTGGCATAAGTGTAAAAGGTTACATTGAATATATAAACGGAATTGTGGAGGAACACGGATTAAAGAATGTATCGATGATACTTAACGGACTTCCAGTAAGCAAGCATTCTTCCTATGGTTATAGTAAGTATGGTTATTCTAATTATGGGAAATATGGCTACACCGAAGATGAAGACGATGATAATACGGGGAAGGGAAACTTTTTTAGTAGATTGTTCGGAAAGAAAAATTAAGTGGAAATGGAATGGATTTTGTTGGCAAGTGTAATAGTGGCAGTCGGATTTTCGGCTCTGCTAGGGTCGTTCTTCATTAAGGGAACTTTTAGTTTCCTTACCAAGAAGTCGAATGGTAATGCGGAACGCTTCAGTTCGCAAAGCAAGCCTATATATGGCGGAATCTTGTTCTATTCGGTATTCCTTATTTCTGCGCTTATATACTATTTTTCACCGCTTTATACTCCGGAAGAATCCAATATGTTCATTGCCTTGATGATAACAGTTGGTATTTCGTTCTTCATGGGATTGGCCGACGACCTGCTCAACACACCTCCGCTGTTCAAGTTCATTGTCCAGTTTGTATGTGCATTCGTGTTGATAAAGACCGGCATAGTCATTACCATATCGCCAATGCCTTGGGTAAACAACATAATTACAGTCCTATGGGTTGTTGGCATAATGAACTCCATCAATATGCTCGACAACATGGATGCCATAACTAGTTCCATAAGCCTTACAATTATAGTTCCTTGTGTAATAATGCAGATTATTAGTGGCGACATAAACATTGATACCATGGTGATGGTAACCGTTAGCGGAGCACTGCTGGGATTCCTGTTCTACAATTGGGCACCAGCAAAAATGTATATGGGCGATAACGGCAGCCAATTCCTAGGAATACTTTTGGCATACATCGGCATAAAATACTTCTGGAACGGAATACAGATTACCGATGAAATAAACTATGCATACAATGCCAAGCAGTTCATAATGGTGGCACTCGCATTTATCGTTCCGCTTACCGATACTACAACCGTCACAATTAATCGACTGCTCAAGGGCAAGTCCCCATTTGTTGGCGGACGCGACCACACAACACACTACCTATACTATAGGGGACTGACAGTGCGAAAAGTAGGTGCCGTCCTAATTGCATTCAACCTTATAGGTGTTTGCCTTGCACAAGTAATAATGTATTGTCCTGGCTTAAACTACAATATAGTTTACGCTCTCGCAATATATCCAGTAACAGTATTTGCTCTGCTATACATTAATACAAAAGTCACAAAACAAAAATGATAAAAAATGAAAGAATACATTAAGATACCTGCATTAATCGTTGGCGGAATTGCCATAGGAATTCTCTGTACACTTGGACTAATGTCGCTTACTGCTGATGATTCAACCAAGCATAGCAATGAAGCAAAAGAGTTTCCGCCTGCACCAACTTCATCGCAACCATTTATTCCCACCGAGATTATTTTCTGTGGTGAGCGTGTTCCTCTCGAAAATTTCGATGTTTACGAGGCTCTTGACTATGAGCTTGTAGTGAATATGTACCGTCACTCTGCAACAATAACTTATCTGAAGAAGGCAAAACGCTATTTTCCTGAAATAGAAAAAGTTTTGAAGGAAAACAACATTCCCGACGACCTCAAGTACCTCTGTGTTGCCGAAAGTGGACTTAGCAATGTCGTTAGTCCTGCTGGTGCAACTGGCTTCTGGCAGTTTATGAAAACAGCCGGCAACGAGTATGGATTGCGCATTGACACAAATGTTGACGAACGTTACAACCATCACAAGTCGGTGGTTGCCGCATGCAAATACTTCAAGGATGCATACAAAAAGTTCAAAAGTTGGACATTGGTTGCTGCTTCGTACAATATGGGTATGGGTGGTGTGAGCAAAAGCATCGAAAGCCAAAAGGTTGACAACTACTGGGATTTGCTTTTGAATTCCGAAACAGCAAGATATGTCTATCGTATCATTGCACTCAAGCTGGTAATGGAAAATCCTAGCACTTACGGCTTCAACCTTGACGAAAAGGATTTGTACGACGAAATTGAAACTTATACCATAAAGGTTGACTCAACAATAAGCGATCTTACACAGTTTGCCATCGACAATGGCACCAACCTCAAAATGCTCAAGCATTTCAATCCGTGGCTTCGAACCAATACGCTACCAAACCAATCGCGTAAGGAATTTGAGATTGAACTGCCGAAGAAAGGCATAAGACCCTGCAAAACTACTAAGTGATGAAGAATGAAGATGAGAAGATTGAAGTCAGGGGCGCAAGGATTCACAACCTTAAGAACCTTGATGTTGACATTCCGCAGCATAAACTCACCGTTGTCACTGGATTGAGCGGTTGCGGAAAGTCGTCGCTTGCCTTCGATACAATATACGCCGAAGGGCAACGCCGTTACATGGAAACATTTTCGGCATACGCGCGACAGTTTATCGGTAGCATGGAACGCCCTGATGTTGACCAGATTACAGGACTTAGCCCCGTAATCGCTATTGAGCAGAAGACTACCGTAAAGAATCCGCGTTCCACGGTTGGCACAATTACCGAAATCTATGACTATCTGCGTCTGCTTTTTGCACGTGCCTCAACGGCCTATTCGTATGTCACAGGCGAGAAAATGGTGAAATACAGCGATAATCAGATAGTTGACATCATAACCGAAAAGTTCAACGGAAAGTCGATATATGTTCTCGCACCGCTTGTAAATGGACGAAAAGGTCACTACAAGGAACTTTTCGAGAATATCCGTCGTCGTGGCTACATGACTGCCCGCATCGACGGTGAAATCACCGAAGTGGAATACAACCTCAAACTTGACCGCTATAAGAACCATTTTATTGAAGTTGTTGTCGATAAGCTCACGATAAAAAGCGACGACGACAGCCAGCGTCTGCGCAAGGCTATCGAACTTGCAATGCAACTCGGCAAAGGAATCACGATGGTTTTGGAAAAAGGTTCCGACAAGCCGTCGTTCTATAGTCGTTTCCTGATGTGTCCCACAAGCGGAATTTCGTACAAGGAACCTGCTCCACATTCGTTTTCGTTCAACTCGCCGCAGGGTGCCTGCCCAAAGTGCAACGGACTTGGAACTATCATCGATGTTGACTTAGAAAAACTTATTCCAAACCGTGACCTTTCGATAAACGAAGGCGCAATAACCACCATCGGCAAACGCAAGGAATCCGTTCTGTTCTGGACTCTCGACGCACTTGCCGAAAAACTTGAGTTTTCGATGAAAACGCCTATCAAGGATTTGCCCGAAGATATTCTCGACACTATCCTTTACGGCTACAACGGAAATCTCAATCTCAGACATACCCCGCTTGGCGAAGATTCCAACTATATCGTCACCTTCGACGGCGTGATAAACCGCATGAAGCACAGCAGTAGCGACGACGATTCGGACAAGGAGAACGCCAAGTTTACAAAATATGTAACCTGCCCCAAGTGCGGCGGAGCAAGGCTCAACCGCGAGGCTTTGTGCTTCAGGTTTGCTGGCAAGAATATCGCCGAGCTTGCAAATATGGATTTGCCCGAACTTTACAATTTCTTCGACAACCATAATGCCGAACTTTCGGACAAGGAGCAAAAGATTGCCCACGAAATTGTGAAGGAAGTTAAGACCAGACTCAAGTTTTTGCTTGATGTAGGACTTGACTATTTGTCGCTCAACCGTCCTGCAGAAAGTCTTTCGGGCGGAGAATTACAGCGCATCAGGTTAGCGACACAGATTGGTTCTCGACTCGTGAATGTGCTTTACATCCTCGACGAACCTAGCATTGGTCTGCACCAACGCGACAACCAGAAGCTCATACATTCGCTCAAGGAACTGCGCGACCGTGGCAACTCTGTAATTGTCGTCGAACACGACCGCGATATGATTGAAAATGCCGACTACATTGTTGACATTGGTCCTGGTGCTGGTCGCAAGGGCGGGCATCTAGTTTTTGCAGGAACACCCGAAGAAATGCAAACCGCCGACACCATTACGGCAAAATATATTAGCGGTTCGTTGAAAATCAAAGTGCCGAAGGAACGCCGTCCGTTCGACAAGGACAAGTGCGTAAAACTTATTGGCGCTACTGGCAACAACTTGAAAAACATAGATGTTAGTTTCCCGACAGGCATAATGGTTTGCGTGACAGGCGTTTCGGGAAGTGGAAAGTCGAGCCTTATAAACGGCACTCTCGTACCTATATTGAATAGGCATTTCTACCGCGCCGAAACTAGTCCTTTGCCTTACACAAAAATCGAAGGTATTGAGAACATAAACAAGATTATTGCCGTCGACCAGTCACCGATTGGACGCACACCGCGTTCGAACCCAATGACCTACACGGGACTTTTTACCGAAATCCGTGACCTTTTTGCATCTTTGCCAGAAGCAAAAATCAGAGGCTACAAGTCGGGACGTTTCTCGTTCAACATTGCTGGCGGACGTTGTGAAACCTGCAAGGGCGCAGGCGTGCGTACTATCGAGATGAACTTCCTGCCCGATGTTTATGTTCCCTGCGAAACTTGTGGCGGCAAACGCTACAATCGCGAAACCCTCGAAGTCAAGTTCAAAGGTAAATCGATAGCTGATGTCTTGAATATGACAATAAATATGGCTGTCGAATTTTTCGAGAACATTCCGCAGATTTACAAGAAGTTAGTTATCTTGCAACAGGTGGGACTTGGCTACATAACTCTCGGTCAGGCATCAACAACGCTTTCGGGCGGCGAGGCACAGCGCGTAAAACTTGCAACGGAACTAATGCGCCGCGAAACCGGCAAGACATTGTACATACTCGATGAGCCGACAACTGGACTTCATTTCGAGGACATACAAGTGCTTATGAAGGTGCTTAACTCGTTGGTTGACAAAGGCAACAGCATGATTATTATTGAGCACAACATGGATGTCATAAAGTGTGCCGACTGGATTATCGACATGGGACCCGAAGGCGGTGAAAAAGGCGGAACCGTACTCTGCTGCGGAACTCCCGAAGAAATTGCCAAGCACAAGGAAAGTTATACAGGACAATTCCTGAAAAAAGAATTAAAGCGTTAACAATGAGCATGTTTCTGAAAGACATATCAATAGTCAACTTCAAGAGCGTTGAGGAAAAGAACTTGCAGTTCTGCAGCAACATCAACTGCATAATTGGCGACAATGGCGTCGGCAAGACCAATATCCTCGATGCCATCTACCACCTTTCGATGTGCAAGAGCTACTTCACACAGCAGGACAGGCTTTGCATACGCGACGGAGAAGACTTCTATGTGCTTCAGGGCGAATACGATATCGACGGCAAGAGCGAAAAGATTTACTGCGGACTGCATAGGGACGAGCGTCACAAGTCGTTCCGGCGCAACGGAGCCGAATACCAGCGCCTTTCCGACCATATTGGACTGATTCCCATTGTTTTCTCATCGCCAACCGACACTATTTTGATTTTCGACAGTGATGCAAGACGCAAATTCGTTGATTCCATAATTTCCCAATTTGACAGCATATACCTGAAGAGCCTTACAATGTACAAGCGTGCACTCGAGCATCGCAACACCTTGCTGCACAAGCTTCACGACGGATTTTCGGTGAACGATGCCGAGTTCGAAATCTGGGATATGCAACTTGCCGACTATGGCACAAAGATTTACGAAAAGCGCAAGCAGTTCATCAATGAGATTATACCTATATTCCAGAAATACTATGCGCAGATTTCGGGCGGACGCGAAGAAGTGAAGCTGATTTACGACTCGGAACTCAACGAAATGACTTTTGACCAGCTACTTGCATCGCACCGCGACCGCGACAGGGCGGCAAGCCACACCACTGGCGGTTCGCACCGCGACGACTTCACATTCCTGCTTGGTGACAGCAGTATAAGGCAGTGCGGTTCGCAGGGACAGCAGAAAACTTATCTCATCAGTCTTAAGTTTGCGCAATTCGACTACATACAGCGCAAGGTCGGACGAAAGCCCATTCTGCTCCTTGACGATATTTTCGACAAGCTCGACCCCAAACGTGTGAAGGTTATTTCTCAGATGGTCTCAAGCGACGAGTTCGGACAGATTTTCATAACCGACACCAGCTACGACCGTATGCCCAATATGCTTGCCGATTTGGACATAGAACATACATTGTATAGGATTGAACCATAATTTTATCGACATGAAAGCAACATACCTTATTATATTATTACCATTTATGCTGATTGCCAGCTTGTGTTCGGCGCAGAGCGACAAGGTGGCGAAGCTAATCGAAGGCACTTGGCAACTCGACTCGCTATACATTGGCGGTCAGCAACTTCCCGAGCCATTACTGAGAAAAGTTTACGAAAAGATGAACGATACCAAGCAATACACTACATACTATTTCGGGGAAGACGGCAAATATGTAAATGCTACAAAGACAAATACCACCGAAGGAACTTGGTCTCTTTCGCAGTCGGGCGACACGCTAACCCTCATTCTTCCCGACAAGACAATAGTAAACAAGATTTTGCATCTCGACACCGACAGCCTTGCCATTGAACCGCAAGACGAAACCAAAGAAGTGGAGAACGGAAAAATATTTATGGTAAGACAAAAAAAACTCGCACCCTGAGCTTGTCGAAGGGACGATAATAGAAAATAAATCGTAACAGATGCTGAAATAAATTCAGCATGACATAATAGAGAAAGAATCGTAATTCGTAAATCTAAAATCGTAAATCAATTATATGAACCCAGTTATTGCAGTCGATTTTGACGGAACAATAGTCACCCACCGCTATCCAGAGATAGGCACCGTGATAGACGGAGCATTCGAGACGCTGAAAGACCTGAAGCGCAACGGCTTTACACTAATCCTGTGGACTGTCCGCGATGGGGAACTGCTCGACGAAGCCGTGGAGTTCTGCAAGCAGCACGGAGTTTCATTCTACGCCGTGAACAACGAGCATCCCGACGAGGTTTTCAATCCCAAGTACATGAGCCGCAAGATTGTAGCCGACATCTACATCGACGACCGCAATGTGGGAGGTTTCATCGGCTGGGACAAAATACGCGAACTGCTCATACCGCAGACACTCAACAAGTCGGAAGAACCCGAAGAAGATGAATACAAGGACTTTCATCCCGAAGAAGAGCCTAAACGCAAGTGGTGGCAGAGAAAATAACGCACCGCACAAAGTAGAAAGTTTTTTTACTTTATGCTTTGATATTTGACTTATATATATAAATTTGCAACAAATTAATTGACATCAAATATCACAATATTATGAAAATGAAAATATCGTTAATCTCTTTGGTTGCAATTGCCTTTGTTATAACATTTGTTTCGTGCGAAAATGCTAATAATCGTCAAATACCCAAACCCATACGAAAATTAATCTCGGAGCAAAAGGACAACTGCCTTACATCTGTTCAGAAATACCATTACCAAGGCAAAGATGTGTATTTGTTCGAGTCGTCATCGTGCGCAGATTATCCTGCTGTAGTTTATGACGAAAATGGGGATGTTATCTGTATGCCATCTGGCGGATTGTCGGGTTCAGACGACGAAAAATGCCCCTGCTTCTACGACGAGGCTATAGACAAGGAAGATGTATGGAAAAAGTAGCAATAAGAATTACCAGCGCCAAATAACAAACAGGCTCGTCATTTACTTGCTACGCTGCGTGAGCAAAAGGTACGGAAGCTAGTCGTAACTCGCGATACAGAATGGGGAGCGTTGTGAAGACTGCTATCCGTAATCTTATATAGTATTATTCAAGGAGATTATTCGCCTTTGGCTCATGAGAAAGTTCCGCATAAACGAACTTACAAGGCTCGTACCTGCGCCTGTTCGTTCAGTCTTGATGACGATTCATTCTACTGCTGAACATCAAATCTTAGTCCATTCCACTTTACAACAATTTCCTTCTTGCCTTCGGGACGATTATTTATAACTGCTGTAATGTCTTTGCCAACGCGCGGAAGACTGTAGGTTACAACTGGATATTCGTTCCACCAATTGTTGTATTGCTCTTCGGTTATAGGCTTGCGCTCATTAGTTTCATAATTGGTTAGGAAATATTCGCCCTTGTCAACAATTACGCCAAGGTTTTCCATGCCAGTCTTTACCTCTATGCCCATAACATATTGTGTTACATACGTTATCTTGTGCGTAGCGTTGTTGTATATGCCGAAAACTAAACCGCTGAACTCCGTTTCAATGGCTCTGTCACCTTGGAACAGTTGCACCGACTCAGCAAAAATCTTGTGATTGCCGTCGGAACTATTCCAATAGCACATCTCCACGAGCGTTCTGCTGCCTTCGGTATCGTATTCATCTGGAGGATAAACCTTTTCAAAACTTGCAAAACCATTTTTAGAGTCAAGCGTAACCTTTTCGGTCTTGTCTAACGGCTCGTTCTTGAGGTATCTATGCCATAAGTCCGACAAGTATCCATTCAGTTCGTCCTCCGATTCTTCACCAAAATAGGCATTGATAAAATCGTTTATTATAGGCTTCTGCCCTTGATATTTAACGGTTTCTGAGTATGCGTATTCATCATTTTCCTCCGGATAAGGATTTGTCTGTGCAAAAGCGCAAAAAGCTGCCATAGTGAACACGGCAAAACAAAGTATATGTCTCATAGTCTTCATATTAAAATTCATATTATCAATGTTTAACTTTCCAAAATATCCCTTATAATCGGAACAAGATACTCGAACTTTACAAAGCGGTGTGTAACCTTGTCGAACTCGTGGATTGTAAAGCCTTTGAACTGTTCCTTCAGCGAATCGTAGCTACCGAGAAGCTCATCGTCCTTGGCAAGGGCAAAAGTAATTTTTTCGCTATCGAAATGCATATCGTTGAAAGGACCGGTTATGAACCCTTGATATGCATCAAAAGCTTCCTGCGAAAGATAATGCTTGGTTTCGGTAGCGTAGTTAATCAATTCAACGCCAACAAATTGCCTAAGCGATTCGTTTGGACGCGATGCTGGATTTATGGCAAGAGCCTTCAGTCCGCATAATGCCGACATATACATAGTCATCATACCGCCGAGGCTTGTTCCCACAATCATTCTAATGTCTTGAGTATCAATTTCATGCTTAAGTTGTGCAATAAGAGCATCGGGCGACTGCGTATAGTAGTCGAGAGTTGGCGAAACTATTTGGTAATCGGGGAAATACTCGATTAGCTTCATTGCTTTCCAGGCGTTTCCCGCCGAATTGAACCCGTGTATGTATAGTATCGACTGCATATTATTCTGGTTCTTCATATACTTCTGTTTCAATAGCTTCCTCGCGGCCATCGGTACGGATTATCTTTTCTTCGGGATGTTCCTGCCGCCAGTCGTCGCCAAATTCGTGACCGCAATGCTTGCAGAACTTGGCTTCGTTGTCGTACTCGTACTCGTGGCACTGCGGGCAAATCCGGAATTTCTCGCGCTGCTTCTTGTAGCTCTTTGCCATCGAAGCCGAAACGATACCTGTTGGCACTGCTATTATCGTGTAACCCAGCAACATAACGAATGCCGATAAAGCCCGTCCTAGTCCTGTTGTGGGTGTAATGTCGCCGTAGCCGACAGTGGTCATTGTCACTATCGCCCAGTATATGCTGGTGAATATGTTGCTGAAAGCCGTATTTTTCCCACCTTCAATTATATACATTACGGTTCCCATCGAGATTACAAGAATCAGAACGAATAGGAAAAATACGATAATTTTCTTGCTGCTGTCCTTTAATGCCAGCATCAGGAACCGGCCTTCGTCGAGGAAATTGAAAAGCTTGAAGACGCGGAAAACACGAATCAACCTGAAAGCTCTTATTGCAAGCATATAGCGCGCTCCACCGAAAATGAAGCTGATATATACAGGCAGAGTTGACACCAAATCTACAATTCCATAGAAGCTGAAAATGTATTTCAACGGTTTGGGCGAACAATAAACACGGGCAAGATACTCGAAAGTGAAGAATGCGGTAAAAACATATTCAAGAACAATGAATAATATTTTCCATGCCCGTGGTATTCCTGCGCTTTCAATCATCAGTACCACAATGCTGGCGACAATCATAATCATCAGCACTATGTCGAACATTTTGCCAGCCTTTGTTTCGGAGCCAAAGATTATCTCGTAAAGTTTATCCTTCAACTGCTGGTTGTGCCAGAACTTCACAAGGAAGTTTTCCTTCCAGCGTGTCCAGAACCGTTTTTTAGGTTGCTTTTCCTCCATTGGACTACTTAAGTGGAATTTTCTTTATTCGGCGTTCATGTCTGCCGCCTTCGAACTGTGTTTTAAGGAAAGTTTCGGCAATTTCTACTGCCAGTTCCTTCGAAATGAAACGGGCAGGCATTCCGCAAATGTTGGCATCGTTGTGCTGACGTGCCAGAGCGGCAATTTCGACATCCCAGCACAATGCACAGCGTACACCCTGATGCTTGTTGGCAGTCATGCTGATGCCGTTGCCGGTTCCGCAGATTGCAAAACCGATGCATTCTCCAGCTTCAACAGCAGTTGCAAGCGGATGGGCGAAGTCGGGATAGTCGCAACTTTCAGCAGAGTAGGTACCGAAATCCTTTACTTCGTAGCCTTTCTGCTTCATATATTCCATAAGGAAAGTCTTCAATTCAAATCCTGCATGATCGCAGGCAAAACCTATACACTTCATTCGTCAAATTTTAGATTGCAAATATAGTCAAAAAAAACGGTCGGAGAAAATCCGACCGCTAATATTTTTTTACAAATACCTATTGGGCTGCGGTTGTGAAACTCTTTATTTCACCGAAATTAGTTCCAGAATTAACACCGTTATTATATTTGCCGTAAGCCTTGTAATAATATGTAGTGTTAGGTGTCAGATTGCTAAGTCTTGTGTAGTATATGCCTTTTCCACCTCCGCATTCCATCTTGGTGCTATTTGACAAATCTGGGTTGATTCCATAGTAGAATCCTTTTTCTGGAACTTCGCCAGGATAACTTGATGAAATTGTTCCCATAACCTTTGCAGATGTTGCATCAACATCCGATGACCCGTCTGTAGTAACAGAAGGACCATGGTCTTCGCCTACGTGGAAAATGACAGTTTCTCCGTATAATTTTCCTATTGCAGTATCTGCCATTTGTGCAAATGCTCTGTAATAATAGGTGCTGTTGTCTTCAAGCTGTATTCCCTTTGAGAATGGAGAATCGTTTGAACTTGCAAATACAGAAGTTGCATCTATGTAATTGGCATTCGGGCAATATTCAAATCCGACCTTGTCTATTACTAATCTTGATGGGTTTACATACGAACCATTCAAGGTTATGTTTTCCGGCGAAACAACTGTCGGCTGTTCAGTTGTAACAACCAAGTCGATATTGAACGTTGTAAATTCCATTAGTTCACCAACGTCCAAATCTTCATCATTCTTTGCATAAGCCTTATAATAGTATTTTGTATTTGGTAGCAAGCCTGTTATGATGGCTTCAAATTCACCTTTTTTGCCTGGACCACATTCCACAACTATGGCATTCCTGTTGTTCAAGTTTTTAGAGGTGCTGTAATAGAATCCTCTTTCGTTAACTTCTCCGCTGCCACCTGTGGAAACGACTTCACCTTTTAATTTCACCGAAGTGTATGTGAGGTCTGCAAAAGCGGCAGTCCTAACAGCAACAACTTTCATGAGGTTGTCGCAACCAGAAATTAAAAACATCGACACCAATGCAATTAGTGTACATACTGAAAATATAGTCTTCTTCATAAAACCAATATTAAAAATTCAATTACACAAAGGTAATATATTATTGTATGCGAGCAAAATAACTTTGAAAATTTTTAGTGCGAGCCTATTCAATTCACTTCGGAACGATTGCGTTTTATCTCGATCCCGACTCTGCCTATTTTTCCGCCCATAGGTGGATTTAGTTTTGCAATCCTGATTCTTGCTTCGTGCAGTTGGGGGAAACGAGTGAATAGAGCATCGAGTATGTTGGAGGCTAGGTTTTCGACAAGATTCGACTTGGTGTGTCTCATTATGTCGCTGATGATGGCATAAACTACCTGATAGTTTAGTGCATCGTCAAGATTGTCGGATTTTTCGGCCTTGCTTGTATCGGTGTACAAGTATATGCTTACCATAAATCGGTTGCCGGCAAACTTTTCTTCATCGTAATGTCCATGGAACGCAAAAAATTCCATGTCCTCGATGAAAATTTCTCCGAGTTGTTCTTTCATCTAGTATTCGAGCTTAATGTTGTCCACCCACAGCGTGTTGCCTATGGTTCCCGAGAATGCTTCCTGGCACGATGCGCTAATCAACATGATGGCGTGTGTCACAGGTGTATTTTCGTCGCCCCAGCCGACTTCCTGTATTTCTACATTCTTGCCCTTGCTGTTTATTGTGTAGAAATTGTCCTTCAGAGGGCCGAGGTTCATATATGGCTTGTAGTTGGGCGATTTGGTTGCGTCGCCATAGATTACGGGGATGCGGAATCCGTTGACCCAATCCTTTGTAGGAGTGGTGATGTGATATATGGCTGTGCCTACGCGTTTCGCATAAACATTTCCTTTCTCGTCTTCCCAGCGGTTTTGCAGTATGAAAAGTATCTGCTGCTCGTCGTTTCCGGCTCTGACCGACGAAGATAATGTTTTGCATGTGGTGATTGTTCCCTTGTTTGGCATTGCCGACTTGTAGTCAAGAATCACAGCCTTGGGCTTGTTGGTGAACGGAACGCCCCATCTCATCTTGCTGTACGGGTTGCTGGCTCCGTCGATAGGTTCGTGGGCTTTGCCCCAGTATATTGAACCGGAAACCAAAACCCTTATATTAATAATGCCTATAACCTTGCATTCGGCATATTCGGTGGTGAGCTTTGCGCAATATCCGTTGCCACGCTTTTCCGGATAAACGGTGTTGCTGGTCTTCGATATACCAGCAACCTTGGCATAGGTATTCGATGTCGCCCATATGGACTTGATGTTCAAGGCTTTGTTTTCCTTGATAGTGTCGCGTGGACCAATTGCATATATACGCTTGATATTGCCTCCGATTATTAACGATTCTTCAATGTCGCGGACAACCCAGTTTTCAAAATTACCATATTGTACGTTTTTGTATGTCTGCGAGTTTGCTGATATGGCAATTGCCAATACCATTAGAATCATTGCGTATCTGTTGAAATTTTTCATATTTCTGATTATTTATTTTTTTTCGTTTTCTGTTTTACAAATTTTAAGCCATATTTTGTGTACTATTCCTTTGGGAATGGCGTTGACAAGAGGTGGCCATAACAAGTTGATGAATCCGGGAGTCTTGCAGCGACGTTTGCGGAACATGGCTTTAAGAGCCTTGTTGACAAGCAACTCTGGCGGATATACTGCACGAACCTTTACTCCGAATCTCATCAGTCCGTTGTATTTGGGGCTGATGTTGTACAATGGAGTATCCACTGCACCTGGGCATACAACTGTTGTATGTACGTTGTATTGTTTGGTTTCCAGATAAAGCGATTTCATGAAGCTTTTCAGATATGCCTTTGTGGCTGCGTACATTGTCAAGCCGGGAATTGCCATTGTTGACGTTACCGACGATATTGTAAGGATGTATCCGTATCTACGTTTCTTCATTTCGTCGCCAAACAACGAGCATAGTCGGGTAGGGGTATATACGTGGAGCATAAGCATTGCGCTTGCTTTTTCGATGGTGGCGCTGTTTAGCTCCTTGAAGAAGAAGATACCAGCATTGTTGATAAGGATGTCAACTTGTATGTTGTTTTGCTGGCAGAAGTCGAAAAGCTCGTTTGCTGCATCTTGTTTTGCAAGGTCTTGGTACTTTGGGGTTACCTTGACGTGATATTCGTTCTGGAGACGTTCGGCAACTATTTTGAGTTTTTCTTCCTCGTTGCTTACTATCAATAGGTTGCATCCAGATTTGGCTAGTTGGTCAGCATACTCAAGTCCCATTCCCGAACTTGCTCCGGTTATCAGTGCCGTGCTGTCCTTACGGATGTACTTATTGAAAGTTTTCATCGTCAGTTTTCGCGCTTTTATAAATTTGTGCAGTGCTATAACTTTTATATACAATATGTTATATAAGCCATTGCAATGCTGTTCAACATTAAAAGACGTGCAAAGGTAACACTTTTATTTTTAATAGAGTTTTCAAAGTTGCTATTTTGAAACCGATGAGGTGTTAATGTGTTGATTATTAATCATAAACAAAAACAGCAGAATTTTTTCTGCTGCTCTTGTTTCATTCAAGTTTATTTTAGTTCATCTTTTCGAATTTCTGTACTGCAATTTTCCCCAAAGTGAACATTCTTGTAACGTAAGTTCCTATTGGCAAGTTGGAGACGTTTATCTCTACCTTTTCGCCGCTAAGGTTATTGTTTGAATACACAAGTCTTCCGAGGTTGTCGAAGATTTCAATGAAATCGTTCGGCTCGAATCCGCTGGTGTTTTCGATGTTAAGCATGTTTTCGCATGGATTAGGGTAAATGCTTACCGTTTCGGTGAACAATTCGGTTGCGTCTTCTCCATTAAGGCAAGCAGCAACCTTTAGGCCTGTTGATGTGGAGATGTCGTCGTATGCATCAGGAACTGATTTCCATTCGCCATCTTTCAGTACGAAAAGTGTGTTTGGACGTCCGTAGCCTCTGTTGGGGGCAAGTCCGATGACGATGTTTGTTCCGCTTGAATATGGGATAGTGTATCCAAGATAGAATGGCCCGTCAACTTTTAGCGGTTCGTTGAAGCGAATTTCTTGGAAATAGTTTTCCCTTAGGTCTCTGAGGTAAACTTTCTTTTCCGAAATTATTGTTGTCGGTACTGGGTCGTTGCCGTCCCAGGTAATGAAAGTCATGTAGGCGTTTGGATTGCTGTATTCGAGTGTCATTATCGGGACTGTAATCGATGAGATTTCGTTGAATGTGTAGTGCTCGAACTTGTCGGCGTAGGTTTCTATTCTGTCGCTGTTTGTTCCGCCGAGGTAGCCGCTTGTAAGGTCATGAGACCCAAGTTTTATTGCGGTTTCGTTGTTGCGTAGGTTGCAGAGTGTGTCGCAGTATGAACCGACATAGTTTTCATAAACAACCACATAGTCGTGCTTGGTAAGAATGTCGCCGCCGTTGGTGTTCGAAACAGCAAGTGTTACGTCATAAACGCCTGAATTTTCGTATATTACACCTTCGGGTAGAACTTGGAATTCTGATGTTGAAGGTGTGCCTCCTTCAAATTCCCAAGCCCAAAACATCGGGTAGCCATCGGACTGGTCAACGAAATTTACCGGAGTGTTTACCTGTACAAGCCTATTGGAGCATGTGAACTTTGCCTTTGGTACGGCATCTCCTATTGAAGGTATTACATGGATATAGTTTTCAAGTATTAGCGTGTCGGCGCCAAGCATATTTTCTACTATTAGTGTAACGTTGAATTGTCCCACATTGTTGTACCTTACGTTATGAGGATGCTGTTCGTTGGAGCTTGTTGGCTGTGCGCCTTCGAACCACCAATGCCATACCCATGGCTCGCCGCGCGACAAGTCGGTGAAATTTACTGTGTTGCCAGCAATAACGGTGACTTGGTTGGCAGCGAAGTATGCTGTAGGAGCCTCGGTAGGAGGTGGTACCACCTCAATGTAACTTGTGCGAGTCTTTGTGTCTTCGTTGCCTTGCCTGTTTCTTGCAGTAAGTGTTACTGTGTATGTTCCTGTATTATTGTATGTTACAGGTGCTGGGTTCTCGTCTGTGGAACTAGCAGGGTCGCCACCTTGGAATGTCCACGACCATGCGGTTGAACGTTGTGAAAGGTTGCTGAATGTTATGGTTTCTCCAGCAGGAATACGTGTTCTGTTGGCAGTAAAGTCGGCAATTGGCATATTGTCGGGGCAGGCACTTTCGCGTGCACCAAGACCAACGAGTTCTCCAGAAGTTAATGGTCTGCCAAGTTCTCGCATCGACCTATCGGGGCTTATGCAGATGTATGTTGGTGTTCCGTCAAGTTCCCAGTTGTCGAATAGTGTTTCGTTTATAGCATTGGTTTCTAATGGTGCGATAGGGTATTCAACATTAAACTCGTTCATATACCATTCGATGGTGTTTGGTGCATCGCTGGTTGTGACAGCAACTCCAATGAAAATGACATCGGCTTCATTGCATCCCATTGCCCTATATAGTGCAACAACATCTGGCATTTCTTCCTGGCAATAGTGGCAAGTGGTAAAGAAAAAGTCAAGAACAACATATTTGCCGTTGCGGAGATATGCGTTTATATCGTGTGTGTTGCCGTCTTGGTCGGTAAGAACCACTGTTTCTGTAAACTGGTCTGGCACCATCTGTGCGAATGTGCATACGGAAATTATTATCGCAGCAATCGTTATTAAAAGTCGTTTCATAAAAACACAATTATAGACAAATGCCAAAATTATGAAATTAATTCTAATTGGAGATGTTTTTGCTGTAACTTTTTTTGAAGTTTTTTGTGATTGAGTTTGTGCCAATGTAAAATTGGGTGATGGTAGCTTTGGCGGAAAACAAAAAAAAGTCCCGACCGAAGTCGGGACTATCAATGAAGTATGCTATTTCTCAATAATCTCCTTGTGGTTCTGCAGGATGTTTTTGGCGGTGCCGACCTTATCTGAAAATTCAAACATCGACATTGCGTACCAGCCTTTGTAGTCGGGTGCCCAGTAGCGGATGCCAGCCATGCCGTGAGTCTTGCCCCACGATACAACGTCGGAGTAAATGTCTGCTTGGCCCTGCTGGTCTTTGTTGTAGCCTTTTACCTTCTTGTTCCAGCCGGCAAACGGACCTTCCATCTTGCCCGAAGGATAGGAGAATTCGCCGATGAAAACATTAAGGTGGCACTTTTCGTTAATCTTGGTAACGGTCTTTTTAAGAAGCTTCTTTTTGTTTGCCGACATGGATGGAGCACTAGGGTAGTAGCTAATACCGGCGGTCTCCATGGCGTAGCCGTTGTCCTTCATGAAGTTGAAGAAGGATGCACTGCATTTTGGCGGGAAGACAACAGTTGCAATGTGAGTGGAGAATTTAACATTCGAAGCATCGATGCCCAATTTTGCGTATGCGCTCAAAATGCCTGCCTTTACTGCTGCGTAAGCCTTTGCGTCGTATTTCCATACATTGCGCTTTAGCCAACCGGGGGCAAACACAGGTGCGGTATATCTTTTCATCTTCTTGGCTTTCTTCAGCTTGGGGTTAACTGCGGTTTCAAGTCCCATGCTTATTCCTGCAAAGCCGAAGTTGGCCTCGTTGCCTAGATTCCAGTTGTTTACGGTGCAGCCTGTGTTGAGAATTGCCTCTGCGACAAATTCTCCGTAAGCCTCAAGTACCGTGCAGATTTCATCGAGCGAAAGTTCCGACCAAGCCTTTCCGTTTTGCAGAGCGTAAATTTCGGGATATTCCTCGAAACGCGGTGCCTGCTGCTTGTCCATGTCCATATAGGTGTATGCGCACATGATTTCCGGATTGATAGGAATATTCAATGCAGCAGCGAGCTGGCAAAGTTGGATTCCCTGGTCAAAAGTATGAACATTGGCGTTCTCGTCCTCTTCGCCGTCGGTAATATCCTCGTCAGTCTTGTGGCGCTTGGTTGCAATGCGGACATACATTTCGGTAGAGCCGAGTTCGCGGTAGATAGCCTGTAATTCTGCTGGTGTCGAAGCGGTTTTGTCGCCAATCTTGAAGGAATAGCCGTCTTCGAATTGGTTGAGCGAGAAGGGGCTGAGCGAAAGAGCCACGCGGAAATCGTCATCAAGTGCTATTTCTCCCTTTTTTGCGCGTACAGCACCCTGCTGCAAGATAATAGTTTGCGAAACACCTTCTGCCATGGCAATCTCACGGATTTCCACTTCGGTGCCGTTGACGGTTGCGTAGCCGACATATTCCATAAGGTCGCCTGAGGTGATTGTGTTGTAGGTATGCTGAGACGCAAAATTTTGCGTCTTTACTGAACCTACTATACCTTGGTATTCGATTCTGTCGGCATTTCCACTGCCGTTGCATACCATCTTAACGGATGATGCACCGCCGTTTCTAATGGCAGACATCAGGTAAGTGCCTGTGTTGGCTACTGAAACGCGGAACCGGTGTATGCCCGATTGCAAGTTCTGTGTCATTGCGGTTAAAACACGGCCGTTCAAATCGGTAATTTCAATAGTTACATTTCCTGCTTTTTCAACAGACAGGTTTACTTCGGTTGTTCCGTTGAACGGATTCGGATAATTCTGCGACATTTCCAAACCGCAGTTTTCGGTATTGTTATTATTTGCCGTAACATTCTGCACAGTCATGGTTGTGTCGGGCCATAAAATGTTTTCCTGCCAGCCTTTGGTTAGATTGTTGACAACTATGCGGTTCAACTGCAAATAGCGGTTGTTCTCATCGCGACCGGTGAATGTGAGTGTAACATCTTGTGCAACAGTACAAATGTACATTAGCACCAATAAAGAAATTGTAAAAAGTCTTTTCATTTCGAATAATTTATGGTTGTAAAATTTGCTTGCAAAAATATTGGTTATCTGTCATTATACATTATTCCAATGTTTGTCAATATTGTTCCATTTTCCATATTTTTATTGAGAAAATATTTCTAAAAGATGTAACTTTGCACTTGAAAATTGTTTTAAAATTCGCACACAATGACAAACGATGCTATTTCGAAAAACTTGCCCGTTCTGCATGATATAGACAACATTAAAAGCAATGTTTATCTCGGTAACGACTTGCGTCTGGCTGTCATTGAAGGGCTGTCAACATCGTTGCCCGAGTATTTCCAGACTGCCGTCTATGCGCTGAATCTACATATACGGGGCAAGATAACCGCCCACATAAATCATCAGTTGTACGAAATAGACGCACCTTGCTTTTCGTCCATCCTTATTGGACAGTCTATCGGTGTGGTTGAGGCGAGTGATGATATGGTGCAGTACATTTTGAGTTTTTCGCCATCGTTTGCCGAGGAACTCAATCTGAAATTATCTGGCGAGGCTCATGTTAGGGCATATATGCGTCCTTTTATGCAGCTGACAGAAAAGCAGATGTTTGTGGTACAGCACTACCTTGATTTGTTGCGCGAGGTTATGTTGTCTCCTGATCTGAGCAATGTCCGTGAGGTGGCGCTTGACCTGGTGCGTTCGATGATGTATTTTGTTTACGGGCTGTACGATACGTCTTTTACAAAGCTTTACACGCTTTCTCGCTCTGAGGAACTGGCTGGGCGTTTCCTTTCGCTGGTTGAAATGCATTGCCACGAACATCATAATATTGAGTGGTATGCTGACGAAATGTGTCTGTCTCCAAAATATATCGCCAATGTGGTGAAGCAGGTTACGGGGCGCACTGCCTACGAATGTATAACGCAGAATCTTGTCAAGCAGGCTAAGTCGTTGTTGCAGACGACTGCGCTTCCCGTGCAGCAGATTGCAGACCGACTTGGATTCCAGAACCAGAGCCATTTCGGGACATTTTTCCGCAGGGCGGAGGGGGTAAGTCCAAGGGAGTATAGAAATGGTTTGAAAATTTGAGAATTTGAAAATTCGAGGATTTGAAGATTACAGTCCCAACCTAACCTTATTTCTGTCGGTTTCGGCAGGCTTCGGTGCATTGCTTGCCTTGTACGAATTGAAATTGTAGCGAATTCCTATCCACAACATCCGGCTTTTGTTGATACTCGTATTGGTGAGGTGATAAATGCGATTGTCGGAAAAGATGTTCCATGTGTTTGTCTTGAAAACATCGGTAAGCAGCAGGGAAATAGTCAGACTACCTTTCAGGAATTTCTGGTTTATACCAATGTCGAGATGATGTGACATTTTCGTGGTGAATTGCGGATAATACCGTGGCGTTTCGAAGAAATATTGTGCCTGTATGTCCATTGCCTTTATCGGATGGAAGGTTAATTTCAGGTTGTCGCTGTTGACGATTCCGCGATTGTCAAGGTCAACGCCTTCGTAGTCGCCTTTTGTGTCAACATAATATGTGTTTGCTCCAAATTGCATGTCGAACCATTTGCAGGGAGTGACACCCAACGATGCATCAAGTCCCGTCTTAAACTCAAAGGTTCCGTTCACAAAAGTCAGCAGAAGTATATCTCCTTTAAGCATAGCAACTTGCGTAATGTTATTTTTCAGATAGTCGGCATAAACATTCGTAGAGAAGTTGACGGTCTTGTCTTTCGCTCCGTACGAAATTTCAAGGTGGTAAGATGTCTCGGGACAAAGTCGCATATTTCCCTGCTCGAAAGTATGCGCATCAATCATACTCATATATGGGTTCAGCTGCGGATATGCAGGTCGGCTGATTCGCGAATTGAATGCCAAGGAAATGTGCTGTTTGAGAGTTTCCTTTTTAGATTTGATTTTATAGTTTAGCATCAAACTTGGACCGACAAAAAGATGATTGGTTGCGGTGTCTATGGCATCTTTGTCGTTTTGCAAGCTTACATGGCTATATTCGGTTCTGATTCCAGCTTTCCAACTAAACTTCTTGTCGGCATCGGACGAAAACAACATATAAGCTGCGGGAATGAATTCTCTGTGTAGCAAATCGTTGCTGTAAACATTGGAATAAACCCACTGGCCGCTGTCCATATTGTAGAATTCGTGGTAGATGTCGTTCTGCCTGTACGAAAATTTTACTCCGACATCCCATATTCCGTATTCGCGAATCAACTTGTAGTCGCATTGAACTGATGTATTCAGCGGACTTCCGCCGGAATTTGATTTTCCGATAGAATCGTTTTCTAGAAAATAATACGATGGACGATGCCCCCATATCTTTGAAACGGAAGCTCTTAGCGTTATGTCCGACGACTGCGGATTGATTATGTGCGTGTATGAAATTGCGCCGTCGATATTTTCGCGGTTCCAGGACACATTGCTGCTACGATTTTCATCGCTTTGCAATCCGTTGGTACCGTAGGTGTTGGCAAATTGCTGCTGGGTGTTGAGCCGTGGCATTATGAAGCGGACATCGGCACTAAGTTTGTTTTTCTTGTTCAGACGAAGCGTTGTTCCAACTCCGATATTGTTGTTGAATACCGTGCGTGCTGAATGAAACTGCTGCTCGAGCCAATTGCCAGCATTTACGAACTTGCGGTTCAGGTTTCCGTCAATTATGTCGTCTTCGTATTTAAGGTTGTAACTGAATCGGAACGATTTGCCGTTCTTTGTGTAATTGACTGCTGCATTGGCGTTTGCAAAATGGTTGAAGCCGTAGTTTGCCGAAAACATTCCGCTCCAGCCTTCGCTTTTATTTTCCTTTAGCACAATGTTTATGATTCCGCCGGTTCCTTCCGAATCGTATTTGGCATCGGGACTTGTGATTACTTCCACATTGTCTATGTTGGCAGATGGAATTGCCGATAAACTTGTCATTGCTGTTGGCAGTCCGTTTACAAGAACAAGCACATTGCTGTTTCCGCGAATCGAGACATTGTCTTCGTTGTCAACCGATACTGATGGCACAGCCTTCAGCACATCCAGGACAGAGCCTTTTACTTCGGTCATTACCGACTGCGGTGCGATAACCTTGTGCTCTACTGCGTTATGCGTTGTCTGTTCGGCGGATACTTGCACTTCGTCCAGCTGGTATGCATTGTTTTCCAGGACAATAGTATCGAGAGTAATGTTTTTTGTATTGGCGACAAATGAAATTTGTTTTGTCTTTTTTCCGATAAATGAAACCGACAGCAGATATTGTTTTTCTGATTTTGCAAGTTGCAGGACAAATTCGCCATTTTCGTTGGTCAGTGTTCCGCTTAGGAATGTCGAGTCGCAGGCTATTGCCACAGATGCAAACCCAACAGGCATTTGAGTTTCGTCAACCACGCACCCTTTCACATTACAATGCTGGTTTTGTGCGCTTACCGACAAAAGAAACATCAAAAATAAAACAAAAGCCGAAACTCTCTTTATCATACGGATTCTCTAAAAATGGGATGCAAAGTTAGCGGTTTTGTTTTAAAAACAATAAAACATCACCCGCCTTTTCGAAGGCGGATGATGTTATTTGTCCCAAGCTTTATTTTCCTGCAGAAATGTATTCTTTCAACGCAGCCACATAGTTTTCGAATGCTTCGATACCAGCTGGAGTAATCTTGCAGGTTGTGCATGGCATTTTCCCCTTGAAGCCTTTTTCGACTGATATGTAGCCTGCAGCACTAAGCTTGTCGATTTGCACGCTGAGGTTCCCCGATGTTGCGCCAGTCTGCTTCTTGATGTAGCTAAACTCGGCACCATCGACATCGGCCAGAATGGAAATCACTGCCAATCTCAGCTCCGAATGAAGAATCGGGTCAAGTTTTGGAAACATAGCTACTTGTATTGAAATTTAATAATCAGACCAGTTACCACGAGAATAATTCCACCGAAGGTGAAAATGAGCAGTTGTGCCTCATTGTAAACCATTGAAGCAAATACGGCTCCGCCGATGCCAAGGATAAATCCACCGAGGGTGATAGCCCAGTTTTTAAGCAGGAATCCCGAGATGCTTTCGGCAAAACCTAGGAGCACGACAATGACGAGCGAAATATTCATAGGTACTGCCAGCATTGCTATGACACTGATACTGACTGCAAAAATGCAATAGGTGAGCCATATCAGTCCAAGCTGCTTGTTGATGACGTTCTGCGGCACATCGGTATTCTTCCTGTCGAGGATTCTTACGATAGGGAAGCCCAATGCAGGCATTGCAAACCAAGCGCAGTTCCATATAGGATTGCCGGTAATGTGCCATAGTTCGTAGATTACAAGCGATGTCACTGTGAGCAAAATACCCCAAAGCATAAAGTGCTTTGCATTGTTCTGAAGGATGATGCGTCTGCTGTTGTTTAGCATTTCACTAATTAGAGAGAGGCTTTCCTGAGCCGTCATCTCTTTGTTTTGTTCTTTCTGTTCCATAATATCAAATTTTAAATTAACCTTATTTATTATTTCTTTTTGTGACCTAATCACCACCGCGCGTTAGTTCTTAAATCACTTTGCAAAGGTAAACAAGTTTATAATATAAACTAAAATATTTTTGAAAAATTTTCATTGTGAGATAATATGTTGATTAATAATGAGTTCTATGTCCATTTTTCTTTGAAAATGTGTCGTATGACGAGAAAAAATTAAGAAAGGAAGATGAAAAAGCGTCATTTTTTTGGGGAGGGAGACAAAAAAGGCATCATTACAATCCTTCGATTTCGTCTCGGCTTAAACCGGTAATCTTGCAAATTTCGTTTGTTTCGTAGCCAAGTGACTTCATTCTGGTGGCAGTCTGGATAAGATTCTTATGTACTGCTGATTCGTAAATTACTTGTTCATTTTTCTCCCATTCTTCCCAGTTGGTTTCGGAAAGGTAACGGGTTACTTGTTCACGAAGAGGGCTTAGGTTGTCCTCAATAACATAAATAACAGCATTTTCGTCTATTTGGTAATAGTCGTGAATAAGTATGTGACGCATTTTCACGATATTATCCCAAGGGGTATCTGGATGTTCTTTTCGGAATGCTTTAGTCAGTTTAAAAGCTGCCTCGCCAATGATTTCTATGTTTTTTACAAGTCCGTAGAACTGCATTTTGTCAGCAACAAGTTCTTCCTTTGTCTTTCCTTCTGCAAAATTAAGGATAAGATTTGCCGCATTAAGAATATGTTCCAACCTCTCTCGGTCTCTAACTGGCTCTCTCATATATCAGTATTTTGTCTTGATTGATGCTTTCGGCTATTCTTGGATATAAGGTTCCTTCAGGAACTATGTCAACGGGACGGTCAAGAATTTCTTCCAGTTCACAAATCATTGCAGCGTGCTTTAGAAGGCTTACCCTAGCATTGTCGTCGAACTGCACAAGCAAGTCAACATCGCTCAACGGGGTTTCTTCGCCACGGGCAAACGAACCGAACAGCCAAGCTTTCTGTATTGGCTGTGTCTTGAAATAATCGGCAATCAGTTGTTGCATCATCTTGTTGCTCATAGCTGTATTTATTTGTTGTTTGCGGTACAAAGTTATAATTTTTTTTATAATCGCGAATGAAATAATTAATAGTGCAGTACAAAAAATGGCCGTATCTCACGACACAGCCAGTTTTACGATGATTTTTGTATGCCTTATAAAATTCAGTCTTTATTGAAATGAAAGTTTGTTCATCGTTGTGTAAATAAATGTAAATTAACTTTGGATTCGCAAAAGTACTTCCGTTGCGATAGTTGTGCAATCCCGAAAAATGATGAAAAGAGAGGGTGGAATTAACTATATGTTGTGAGTGTATGAGTACCTATTATTTACTCTCTCTGCAAATCAATCCCCGTTCTTTTTACAATCGCTTTTGTCACAATGTAAAAAGCTACTGCCACTGAGATTCCGAAGCAGAATCCGACAAAGATGTCGGCAGGGTAGTGGACTGCGAGGTACATCCTTGAATATGTGACGATTGTTGCCCAGCATAGTGCTGTTATGGTGTACCATTTCTTGCGGATGAAAAGCAGGGTAATCAGTGCCAGTCCGAAACTGTTGGCAGCGTGTCCCGAGAAGAAGCCGTACATTCCGCCGCGATAGTCGTTTACAATATGTACTTCGTTTTCTATTTCAATGTTATGCGATGGACGGTAACGCTGTACCGATTCCTTAACATTGTGCGAAACGACATCAGTAGTGGCGAAGCACAGGGTTGCTGCAAGTATCGGAATCCAGCAGTATTTTCTAAACCGCCATATTGCAACTATGATGAAAAGTATAACCATAGGAATCCAGAACCAGTTGCTGCTTACCGCCCACATTATCGGGTCAAGCCAATCGGCGTGCAATCCGTTGATAAACAGTAGGATTTCGCGGTCTATGAGTTCAAGGGTTTCCATTTTATTCGTGCAGGTCGTTTAGCAGTTCCGAATTGAAATATTTCAGCCATTGTGTGTATGTGTCCTGCGCAGATTTCATTGTATCGACAAGGTATCCAGGAGTGTGACTGTATTCGCGCAATCCTCTGTAGTAGAACATTTTGTGGTCGTTGTCGATAATGAATGGGATTATATTGTTGCGCAGGCATTCGCGGAAAAGTATCAGTCTGCCCACGCGTCCGTTGCCGTCTTGGAATGGGTGTATGCTTTCAAAAATGTGGTGATATTTCGCCAGCGTTTCTACGCTTACTTCCTTTTGCGACAAATACCAATCTGAAAGGTCATTCATTTCCTTTTCTACATCTTGAGGAAGAGTTGTTTGCGTGTTCCCAACTTCGTTTGCAAGTTTTTTCCAGTCGCCTACATTAAAATATGGTTTCTGCGCATCGGCAGTTCCTGTCTTGATGATTTTGTGGAATTGCTTTATGATTTCATTTCCGAGAGGCATTTCTATTGTGTCGATAAGGTAGTCGAAAGCAATGAAATGGTTTGTTGTTTCGATAATGTCATCGACTGGGATTGCTTCTTCGCTACCGAACCCGATAGTGCGGGTTTCGAATATGTATCGGGTTTGTTCTTCCGACAGTTTGCTGCCTTCGATTCGGTTCGAGTTGTAGGCGAGTTTTACCTGAGTCTTGTGGTAAATTCCGCCTTTGCGCTTGACATTCCGCTCGTCGATGAGAAGTTCTGTGAGTCTGTTCATAGGATTATTCGTTCAATGCCTTCCAGATTAAGTCTTTTAGCTTGTCGATGTTCTTGTGTGCCACCGACGAAATGAAGACGGTTTCAATTTTTTCGGGCAATTCCTTCGAGAGCATTTCCTGAAGTTCGTCGTCGATGAGGTCGCACTTGGTGACGGCAAGGATGCGCTTCTTGTCGAGCAGTTCGGGGTTGTACTGCGTGAGTTCGTTGAGCAGCACTTCGTATTCGTTGCGGATGTCCTTGGTGTCGGCTGGAACCATGAATAGCAGTATCGAGTTGCGTTCTATGTGACGCAAGAATCTAAGTCCCAGACCTTTGCCCTGACTTGCACCTTCAATGATTCCGGGGATGTCGGCCATTACAAACGACTTGTAGTCGTGGTAGGCGACGATTCCGAGGTTAGGCACTAGCGTGGTGAAAGGGTAGTCGGCAATTTCTGGCTTTGCTGCCGATACAACCGACAGTAATGTCGATTTGCCTGCATTTGGGAAACCTACGAGACCGACATCGGCAAGCACTTTCAACTCGAGGATTACGGTCTTCTCAATTCCTGGTTCGCCTGGTTGCGAGAATTTTGGTGCCTGGTTGGTTGCCGTTTTGAATTCGGCGTTGCCAAGTCCGCCACGACCACCTTTGAGGAGGATAATTTCCTGGTCGTTCTCGGTGACTTCGCAGAGCACTTCGCCGGTGTATTCGTCACGGGCGATGGTTCCGAGCGGCACATCGAGGGTTATGTCCTTGCCGTTTGCGCCTGTGCATAATGCGCCGCTTCCGTTGGTGCCGTTCTCAGCGAAGATGTGACGGTTGTATTTCAGGTGCAGCAAAGTCCACACGTTGGTTGTGCCGTGCAGGATGATGTGTCCGCCACGTCCGCCGTTTCCGCCATCTGGACCGCCTTTCTCGACGAATTTCTCGTGACGGAAGTGCATGGAACCTGCGCCGCCCGCTCCCGAACGACAATATATCTTTACGTAATCTACAAAATTGGATGTGGTTGCCATGGGATTATTTTAGTGTATAAATCTAATTTGTAAGTTTAATTTTAGCCAAAATTCACCATCTTTTTCGTATATTTCTCCAAAATTATGCCTACTAGTTGATGGTGTTTCAAAACCAGTGTTATAAAAAAGATAATCTTCTAAATCGTTTCTGTCGTAAAAATGGTAGCATACAATATCTCCATTTTCTTTTACTACAAGATATCCACCATTCGCATCATATCGTCCTGACCATACATTAGATGATGTCATGCCAAGTGCTGAAGTTAGAAGCATTTGTTTCATTTTGTGTGCATAAAAATCCATAGTGTTAGGGAATCCACACGGGTTTATAAGTGTGACCTTTTCTATAATGTCAGACATTGAGCGACCAGAATGGCTATAGTATTCAATAAGGCAGTATCCTAAAATCGTATCCAAACTGCAATCAATATAGTGTAAATTGTTTTTGAACACTTTATTAACTACATCTACATATGTAATTTCGCCATTATTCCTATATAATATTTCAAACTTTTTTGAAAATAGAGACTCTTTATTAAAATCTTCAATTTGTTTTTTGTTAAGACCCTTGATTTTATACAAGAAATTGGTGCTGTCTTTGTTGCTGTTGAATAATGTTGATTTTCCTCCTAATTTTGATTTTATACTGAATCCTAATTTGTGTTCCATTCCTGAACGTATGTCATGGATTACCATTCGTAGGTCTGCTTTATCTTGTGATTTTGCTTTTATTGAAAAACAGTTAATGCTATTCATAAACTGTTCAATATCAGGAAATGATAGAGTTTTGCCTTTAGGAGGGTTGGCTGTAATAATATAGTTGTATAGTGTTTGTGCTATTTGAGAGAAATATTCTCTTGATATTGATATTTCATTGTTTGCACCGATTATTTTGATTTTATTGTTATTTATCTTATAGCAGAATTCTTCCGAATTATTTTCAATGCGTAGGATTTCTTTAATTATATAGTATAAATTTTCTATTTTATTTAATTGACCATCAGCACTATTTACTTTGCCATCTGCAAGCAATTTAAATAGCGTATATATTTCACTCCATTCTCCTTTATTTCCTGTTAGTGCCATGTTTTTTCGGTGTGTTGATTTCTAATTGTTTTATTATTTCTTTTGCAGTGGCTTGTATTGCAGGAACTGCTACAGAATTACCAAATTGTTTGTATGCAGATGCGTCTGCAACTGGAATTATATATGAATCGGGAAAACCTTGTAATCTAGCCCATTCTCTTGGAGTCATTCTTCTCCAACCATCACGATTAACTTCTCCTTTTATTTTGGTTATGGGAGTAAAATCTTGCAGTCTTTTGTCAATTACAATATTTCTTTCTCGTCCCATTCCACCAACTACGATTGCATTTGCAATTCCATCATCGGGAATAATTTCATATCCGAATCCGTTTCCCTTGTCCTCGTGTCTCTTTTTATGATTAATTAATGTTTGTATGTATTGGGTTGATAAATAGTATTTTACAGAAACGGTTTCTTCTTCTCTTATGTCAATAAATCGTTTTGTGTTGTCTGTTGGTTTGGGATATGAAAAACTATTAACATTTAAATCTTTTCTAAATCCAACAATATATATTCTTTCCCTATGTTGAGGAACTCCGAAATTCATTGCATTTACAATTTCTGGGTCTGGAACATAGTACTCCAAATCGTTTCTTAATACATTTAAAATTGTTTCAAGAGTACGACCTTTATCATGGATTTTTAAACCTTTTACATTTTCTAGGAAAAATGCTTTGGGCTTTTTACGTTTTATGATTTCTGCAACATCAAAAAATAATGTACCCCTTGTTTCTTCAAATCCTTTGCGTTTGCCTGCTAATGAAAATGCTTGACAAGGAAATCCTGCGCAAAGAATGTCGAAATCGTCAGGAATAAATTGTTTGGTTCTTTCTTTGGTAATGTCCCCGAAAGGAACTTCTCCAAAATTTGTGAAATATGTTTTTTGTGCTTGTATGTCCCATTCCGAAGAATATACACATTTGCCACCTAAATTTTGCATGGCGATACGGAATCCGCCAATTCCTGCAAATAAATCAATGAATGTGAATTTGTAATTGTTTTGCGGTGGAAATGGAACTCCAAATACTTGAGTAAATAATCCACCATATTCAGGAATAGGTTCTGCTGCAATCTCGGAATTACAAGTATGTTCTTCGATAGCATCATTTCTATATGTATATTCAAATTTGCTTCCTTTGTTTTGCAGATAATGCGAAAGGATAGCACCTTTTTCATCAATTTCAATAATATTATTGGTTATATTTTTGCCCATTATGAATATTAGATAGTTATGATTTATGTCCTTAATATTTCATCAAAAATATATTGATACATTACTATCATATTTTCTCCCATTCCATATTGAACTAATTTGATAGTTTTGTCAAGTTCTTCTTGATTTAAATTCCTTCCCAAGACTATTTTCGCTTCATTTTGTATGTCGTCAGTATCTATGGAATATACTATTTCACTCATTTTTAGAAAACTATGCTATTTTTCAAAAAAGAACCCCGGAACCGAGATTCCGAGATTCTTAATTATGGAAACAAATGTATTTCTTACTTAACCTGTGGCATCTGGTCCTTGAAGAGCGGAGTCTTCTTTACTTCGGCCTTAACCTTCTTGCCGCGGATGTCGATGTAGATTTCTGTTCCTTCCTTCCAGAATCCACGGTTGAGGTATGCCATACCGATACCCTTCTTCATCATTGGCGACATTGCACCCGAAGTAACATGACCTATTTCGTTGCCTTCTGCATCGTAAACAAGGTATTCGGGACGTGGAATTCCACGGTCAACGAGGATGAAGCCCTTCAACATCTTGCTTGTGCCTTCTGCTTTCAGTTTCTCGTGGTATGCACGGTTGGTGAAATCGTTGCCGTCAACAAACTTGGTAATCCATCCAAGACCAGCTTCGATTGGTGAGGTTGTGTCGTTGATGTCGTGTCCGTAGAGGCAGAATCCCATTTCGAGGCGGAGAGTGTCGCGTGCGCCAAGACCTATCATCTTGATGCCGAATTCTTCACCAGCTTCGAGAACAGCCTTCAACAGCTTGTCGGCGTACGGGTTCTTTGCGTAGATTTCGCATCCGCCTGCACCAGTGTAACCAGTTGTCGAGAAGATAACTTCTGGAATACCAGCAAATTCGATAATCTTGTTGGTGTAGTATTCCATGTCGATTACATTAGCCTTTGTGAGTTTCTGCATAGCCTTCAGAGCGTAAGGACCCTGAACAGCGAGCTGGCAGTATTCGTCGGATGCGTTTACGATGTCCTGTCCGACCTTCAAGCCCATCTTTTCTGCTATTGCGATGCACCAGTTCCAGTCCTTGTCGATGTTAGCAGCGTTTACAACGAGGAAATACTTTTTGTCGTTGATTCTGTAAACCAGCAGGTCGTCAACGATACCGCCGTCGTTGTTAGGCAGGCACGAGTACTGAACCTTACCGTCGGTGAGGTCGGCAACATTGTTCGAAGTAACCTTCTGTACGAAGTCGAAAGCCTTGTCGCCTGTTACCCAGAATTCGCCCATGTGAGAAACATCGAAAACGCCGATATGTTCGCGGCAGAAGATGTGCTCGTCGTTTATGCTAGTGTACTGGATTGGCATGTTGAAGCCAGCGAAAGGTGCCATCTGTGCGCCCTGTGCGATGTGAAACTGCGTGAAGGCAGTGGTTTTGATTTCTTCCATTATGTTATGTCTTTAAGTTTTTAATGAATTTTTGAAAAATTTGGGGCAAAGATAAGATTTTTATTTGAGCCAGTTTCATTTTTGTGAAATTATTTTGAGGTATTTTGATTCAGTTTTGTGTATAAATATGTTTATAATATGCCTCCTTTCCCCGCCTAAAAAAACTATCCGTTTGGCATTTTTTTTATAAACTTGCGAACTTTTTTAATTAGAGAATAATAGGATGGAAGCTATATTTACGCCTGAATTTTTCAATACGATGCTGATTATCATGGCAGCAGTGGGGTTGGTTGTGTTCGTTTCGCTTTACTTTGTCGATGCTGGTTACGGCAAGATGATTTCGGCAAAGTGGGGACCCGCAATGCCAAACAAGTGGGGGTGGATGCTGATGGAATGCCCGGTGTTCATTATCGTGCTCTACCTTTGGTGGACTGCCGCACCCGAAGTCAAATATAACGTACCGTACCTGTTGTTCTTCCTGTTCTTCGAACTGCACTATTTCCAGCGTTCGTTCATCTTCCCGTTCTTGCTCAAGGGCAAGTCGAAGATGCCGATTGCGATAATGGCGATGTCGGTAATATGGAACCTGATAAACGGCTACATCCAGGGTTACTGGCTGTTCCACCTTGCACCTGCAAATCCAACATATAGTGTGCTGTATTCTACCGACTGGCTCACGAGCTGGCAGTTTATCGCAGGAACTATCATTTTCTTTACCGGAATGTTCATCAACTTGAATTCCGACCATGTTATCCGCCATCTGCGCAAGCCCGGCGATACCAACCATTATCTTCCAAAGAAAGGTATGTATAGGTATGTCACCAGCGCCAACTATTTCGGCGAAATTACCGAATGGCTCGGCTTTGCAATCCTTACCTATTCTTGGGCAGGAGCCTTGTTCTTCTGGTTCTCGTGCTGCAACCTTGTTCCCCGTGCAAATTCCATATACCACAAGTACGAGAATGAATTCGCTGAGGAGTTCAATGGAAAGAGATTGAAGAGGATTATACCGTTTATTTATTAATGGGTTCAAGGTTCAAAGTTTAAGGATTCAAAGTTCAATCGTAGCGGCGCAATGCTTTGCGCTCGTTCAAAAGTTCAAAGTTCAAGGTGGATAAGGCACAAAGCCTTACAGCTTGACGATGTTTTGATTGTCCGTGTGTTTATAGATTAGATTCGTTTCTTGTTGAGACACAAAATTTTGCGTATTTCCAATATATAATAAAAAATCCCCCATTTCGTCATCCTGAACTTGTTTCAGGATCTGAAATGGGGATTTTTGTTTTAGAAGCCTCCGCCAGAATGCCCGCCTCCCGACGAGCCATGTCCGCTGCTGCCACTGCCGCTACTCTTGGGCGAGTAGGTTCTCGTCGTGAACGATCTTACAAACTTGGTGCTTTCTTTTGTCAATTTGAATGAACCTTGCTTCTTGTAGTCGTTTGCGCTGGTAGCTTTAAATACAAGTTTGTATTTTTTGCGGTGAAGTCCCCAGATAAGCCATGCAAAAAGCAATGCAAATATTCCGCATTTCCATTTCGGAAACGAAATATCATATAAGTAGTCTTCTTCGACTGCGTTGATAAACCACATTATTTCACCGTAATAATCCTCGCTCTGATACAGAGGTTTCATGCTTTCTGCATAACTTTCAACCCTGTCGCCAATAACCGACATTTCTGCCAGACGACCGGCGTCGTAATAGCGGTTTCTGCCGTAGGCCTGGTCTATAATCAGCATAACGCCATCGGCCTTGAAATCGTTGTAGTCGTAAAAATCCTGAATGTACACGTCTGATGGCGCGTAGTCGTTGAAGGATGGTTTGGGATTCTCGTTTATGGTTACGATTGCAATGTCGAGCCCAGTTTTGCTCATGAATTCGCGGCAACGTTGCTTGATTTGAATGCGCTGGGTCTCTGTCAAAAGCTCTGCGTAGTCGTAAATCTTGTAAGATGTATCGACGTATGGCGTTGTAAGAACGTATTCAATGTTTGCCTCCGTTACTTGGAACTTTTTTACATGCGGTTCGCTTTCTGTTCTTTCTCCGATTGAATAAATGTCGCCTTGTGCAAATCCATACAAACTGGCAACCAGAAGCAGTATTGTTGAAAAAATATTCTTCATCTTGACCTCCTTTCTTAATCAAATAGAATAGCGAATAATGCTGCAATCCCGAATCCTAATGCGAAGAGAATCAAGAAGAACAGTACTGATTTGCCTTTGGATATGGGAATGTCTCCGACAATTTTCCCCGTTTGTCCGTTCATTGCAAAAGAGTAAGGTTTGCCTTTTACAAAAGTGTTCAGCATCCATACGGGCAGCAATACATAGTCAACGTTTTCTATCTTGCAGTTGATGTCTTCTTTGGACGAGACAAGCATACCGTTGATTGTTGATGTGAGCGACTGTTTTAACGAATTGTTCATTCTGAGGTTTGCCCGGTCTTCGTTATCTTCTGCGCTTACATCGTATTTTTCGGCCAAAAATCCTGACAAATACGAATAGTTGAACGGTACCAGTGCCTCAAATTTGAACGGCTCGATGGAGTCCATCAGATTGTCGTCGAATTTTTCGCTACCATCGGCAGGAACTCTCTCAAAACTTTCCATTCCTTCACGATATTCGTGGTAAACATTGGTTTGCGAGCATTTGTAGTCGCCTTCGCGCCATGTTTTTGCCAGTTCGTGCCTTTCTCCATCGATATAGCCTTCCGATTGTCCGTTGTAAAGCCAGAAAGGGATGTAAACTCCGGTAATTTTCTCAATGTTTTCCCTCTGTCCGAACTCTTTCGGAGCAAGGAAACGCTTTTTCCTTAGACCGTTGTATGCTGCAATTGCCTGTTGCTTTGTCGTTGAGAACGGGATTACATATTTCGGGCGGAATTTGCCTTCAAGTCTCGACTTTAGAATTCCTGTGCTGCCACAGTAAACACAGAAGGTTGATGCTGTGTTCTCATCGGTAACCATTTCTGCACCACAGTTTTGGCAACGGTAAAGATTGAGTTGCGGTTGGTCTGGGTCTGGAGTGGTATCTTCTTTGTAATCAGACTTGTTGATGTCGATGTCTGCATCGGATTTTGCCTCCGTCATTTTCAGGATTTCTTCTTCGGAGAACTCCGCACCGCAGGTTTCGCACACCCAAAGCCCTTTTTCTGCGTTGTAGGGCAACGAAGAACCGCAACCGGGACATTTTAATACGGTAGTATCCATTCTTATAATATTTAGGACTTCAACTTTTGTAACTTCCTCATACTTTGTGAAGTCCGTTAAACAAAGTTTGAGAATAAAGACATTGCAAATCTACATATTTTTTGCCTTATTTCTGACATTTATGTTGATGGTAAAAATAAAAAATCCTCCTTTCGTTGTTCTGAACTTGTTTCAGAATCTAGAAGGAGGATTTTGTTACAGTATAGTCTATTTACAGTACCTTTTCTATTTCAGCCTTTGCGAACGAAATGGCATCGTCAATCTTTGAGATGTCCTTTCCGCCTGCGGTTGCCATAAACGGCTGTCCACCGCCTCCGCCTTGCATAAGCTTTGCCGATTCGCGGACAAGGTTTCCTGCGTTCAAGCCTTTGTCCTTAACAAGGTTGTCGGACAAAGCAATGGCAAGTGCCGGCTTGTCGTCGCAAACGCTACCAACTATGCAGGCAAAGTTGTTGAGTTCGCCACGAAGCTGTGTGCAGATTTCCTTGATGTCGTTTCCGTTGTGACCATCTATGCGAGTGCAGATGAAAGTGGTTCCGTTGCGGTTTTCTGCTTTTTCAACCAATGATTTCTTCAACGACTTCAATTCTTCCAGCTTGTATGCTTCGACTTGCTTCTTGAGTGTGGCGTTTTCGTTCATCATTGTCTCGATTCCGCCTACAAGGTTCTTGGCATTGTTGAACTTGGCCGAGATTTCGCTCAAGGTGTCGATTTGCTTGAATATGTATTCCTGTGCTGCCTTGCCGGTTATTGCCTCGATACGGCGTACACCTGCAGCAATTGCGCTTTCCGAAATTATCTTGAAGAAACCAATCTGTCCTGTGCTTGCAACGTGTGTACCACCGCAAAGTTCTATCGATTCGCCGAACTTGATTACGCGGACAACCTTGCCGTACTTTTCACCGAAAAGTGCCATTGCACCCATTGCCTTGGCTTCCTCGATGTTTGCCGAGCGATTTTCTTCCTTTACTATGTTCTGGCGTATCAACTCGTTGACGATGATTTCAGTCTTGCGGATTTCCTCTGCTGTCATCTTGTTGAAGTGAGCAAAGTCGAAACGCAGTCGCTCATCGTTAACCATCGAACCTTTCTGTTCAACGTGTGTGCCGAGAACCGAACGCAATGCGTAGTGGAGTAGGTGGGTTGCCGTGTGGTTGTTTGTGATTTCGGTACGGCGTGCAGCGTCAACAATGATTTCAAAGTTGCCGTCGATGTTCTGCGGCATTTCCTTGGTAACGTGGATGCGCAGGTTGTGCTCTTCTATTGTATTAATAATAGGTATGCGCTTTTCGCCGTCAACGATTACGCCCTTGTCGCCAACCTGACCGCCTTTTTCGGCGTAGAAAGGTGTGCGGTCGAAGACAATGTGGTACAAAGTTTCGTTTTTCTGTACGACCTTGCGGTAGCGAAGTATGCTTGCGTTTTCGCGGAGGCTGTCGTAGCCGGTAAATTCGCAGTCGGCTTCATCGACGATTACCCAGTCGTCGGTGTTGACCTCGGCGGCGTTGCGGGCGCGTTCCTTCTGCTTTGCCATTTCTGCGTCGAAATCGGGCTTGTTTACCGTGTATCCCTTTTCGCGAGCGATAAGTTCGGTAAGGTCGAGCGGGAATCCGTAGGTGTCGTACAGCAGGAATGCCTGAACACCCGAAATTTCGGTTTTGCCTTCCGATTTCAGCTTGTCCATTTCGGTGTCGAGCAGACGCAGACCGCGTTCGAGCGTGCGCAGGAATACGGTTTCTTCCTCGTTGATGACCTTTTCGACCAAAGTCTTCTGCGAAACGAGTTCGGGGAACGAGTCGCCCATAAGGTCAACCAAAGTATCTACCAGTTTGTACATGAACGGCGTCTTGATGTCGAGGAAGGAATATGCGTAGCGAACGGCGCGGCGCAGGATTCGGCGGATTACATAGCCTGCCTTGTTGTTCGACGGCAACTGTCCGTCGGCAATGGCGAACGAAACAGCTCTCAAATGGTCGGCAACTACGCGCAAGGCGATGTCGGTTTTGTTGTCCACGCCATATTTTTTGCCCGAAATCTTTGAGATTTCACCAATAATTGTCTGGAAAATGTCGGTGTCGTAGTTAGATTTCTTGCCTTGCAGTACAGCGCACAGACGTTCGAATCCCATACCAGTGTCAATATGCTTCTGTGGCAGAGGTTCGAGTGTGCCGTCTGTTTTGCGGTTGTACTGAATGAACACAAGGTTCCATATTTCAATGACTTGCGGATTGTCCTTGTTGACAAGTTCTGCACCTGCGACTTTTGCACGCTCGTCGTCGTCTCGCAGGTCGATGTGAATTTCGGAGCAAGGTCCGCAGGGGCCTTGGTCGCCCATTTCCCAGAAGTTATCCTTCTTCGAACCATAGATTATGCGGTCTTTCGGGACATATTTCAGCCAGAAGTTTTCGGCTTCGTGGTCGATGTCAAGGTTTTCCTTCGGGTCGCCACCGAAAACTGTCACATACAGACGGTTCTTGTCGATTCCGTATTCTTCGGTAAGCAAGTTCCATGCAAAGCGTATCGCATCTTCCTTGAAATAGTCGCCAAACGACCAGTTACCAAGCATTTCGAACATTGTGTGGTGGTAGGTGTCGTGTCCTACGTCCTCAAGGTCGTTGTGCTTTCCCGAAACGCGCAGACATTTCTGCGAGTCGGCAACGCGAAGCGATTCGGGCTTGCGTATTCCGAGGAAAATATCCTTGAACTGGTTCATGCCGGCATTTGTAAACATCAGGGTGGGGTCGCCCTTTACTATCATCGAGGAACTCGGAACAATCTTATGGCCGTTTCTCTCGAAGTAACTCTTGAATCTTGCTCTTATCTCTTTTGAGTTCATTTGTTAATCTATTGATTATCAGTAATAATTTTCTGTCTAGTTCCAAAAATTTTGCAAAATTAAACAATATTGTTAATTTTGCACCGTTTTTTGTTAAAAACTATTTTTGCGAAAGATGAAATTGTTTAGGAAGAAATACAAGTTCAACCGCGAGTCGTTGCAATACGAGGAAGTGAAATTCAGTTTCAAGAGATTCCTCGCAAGGATGATTCCTTATACAATTTCCTCTGTTATCTTTGGCGCAGTGATAATGTTCCTATACATTGTTGTGTTTGAGTCGCCTGAAGAAAAAATCCTTCGTTCCGAAAACGAATATCTGGAGAAGAATTTCAAGGAGATGAGCCGCCGTCTGGAACAGAGCGACAGCCTTCTGAACGAAATGGCAAAGCGAGATAATTACATCTATCGTTCTTTGTTTGAACAAGATACAATTCCTTGTACAATTCGTAATGCAGGTACTGGCGGTTCCGATGTTTATTCAAAGTACGACGGATACGAGACTTCCGACCTTGTAAAAAGTGTTGCCAAGAAACTTGACCGCATAGAGTCGAAGATGAATGTACAGAGTATGTCGTACGTTACAATTCTTGACGAAATAAAGCATCGCGAGAAGATAAGTTCCTCTCTGCCGGTTTTCCAGCCTATCCGTCCTGGTGATTTGACGAGCATAGGTTCCTACTTCGGCTACCGTATGCACCCTGTGCTTCATTTCTTGCGTATGCACACGGGCATTGACATGAACGCAGCAACTGGCACTCCTGTTTATGCTGCTGGTGATGGCGTTGTTGTTACTGCCGACGGCAACAATCACGGTTACGGCAATATGGTTGAGATCGACCATAAGGTTGACGGACTTTCGTCGCGTTATGCCCACCTTAGCAAGATTCTGGTGAAGAAAGGTCAGTATGTTAAGCGTGGCGAACTGATTGGCAAGGTCGGTAGCACAGGTATGTCAACAGGTCCGCATCTACATTACGAAGTTCTCATTGACGGCAAGCAGGTAAATCCGCTCAGGTATATGATTACTCCTACGGCCGACGAATACAAGGCTATGATTGAGGCTGCCAACTACACTGGTGTTTCGTTTGATTAGTATAAAGGCTGTTAGACTTTTAGCCTGCAAGCCTGTTAGCCTTTTTCCAAAAAAATAAAATCCACAATCGTACTTCGTAAATCGTAAATCTTTCTTATCTTTGCGTTTGTTTTGAATTTGAATAACGCTAAATAGATAAAGTTATGGCAGAATTTGACGAGTCTCAGTACGTTGACAACGAGTTCAAGGAGCCTGAAATCTCTCAGAAGAAGGAATTTAAGTGCAAGAATTGTGGTGCATCACTGGTGTTTGAACCAGGAACTACATCGATGAAATGTCCGTATTGTGGCGCTGAAAACGAAATTGAAATAAGCGATGAGGTAATCGAGGAACTTGACCTTGAAGAATATCTTGCCAAGCTGGAGGCTGGTGGTGAGACTGGCGACGGCAACAAGCTGGAGGAGGTTTCTACCGTTGCTTGTAGCTCGTGCGGTGCTGTGGTTACCCTCGATGCAAACATAGTTTCCGATGAATGTCCGTTCTGCGGAACTAAATTGGTTGTCGCCAACGAATCGACCAAGAAGATGATTAAGCCGAAGTCGGTGCTTCCGTTCAAGGTGAAATCGGAGGAAGCTTTGGATTCGTACCGCAAGTGGATAAAAGGCTTGTGGTTTGCACCACCTAAACTCAAGGTCTATGCTACCCAGTGCGAGAAGTTGGCTGGTATGTATCTGCCATACTGGACTTACGATGCACAGACAGAGTCGGACTACCGTGGTTTGCGTGGTGACGACTACACCGACACCGTTACCGTAACGGTAAACGGCAAGACCGAAACCCGTACAGTCGTAAAGACGCGCTGGACGCCAGTTTCGGGACATATAGGACTGTTTTTCGACGATGTGCTTATTCCTGCATCCAAGACTTTGAACCGCAAGAAGATGGATGAACTCGAGCCTTGGGATTTGGAAAACCTTGTGCCTTACGAAGAAAAATTCCTTTCGGGTTTCCGTACCGAAACTTATCAGATGGGACTCAAAGAAGGTTACGAAGATGCAAAGGGTATAATGGAGCAAGGCATCAGGGCTGAGGTTCGTCGCGACATAGGTGGTGACCACCAGAAGATTACATCGTTGAGCATTCAGTTCTCCGACACTACTTTCAAGCACACCTTGCTGCCAATTTGGATTAGTGCATACCGATTCAATGCCAAGGTTTACCGCTTCATCGTAAATGGCCGTACTGGAAAGGTCGCCGGCGACCGTCCTTGGTGCTGGTGGAAGATTACGCTTTTCGTACTGGCTATAATCGCAGTGCTTGTTGGAATTTTCTATATTTATCAATATTTTGAATCGTAATAGAGGTGTCATTCCACAATGCAGAACGAACAGGCGTAGGAACGAGCCTTGTGAGTTCGCTTATGCGGAACTTTCTCATGAGCCAAAGGCGAATAATCTCCTAAAAATTGTATTTAGAATCGTAATTAAAATTAAATATCATGAAGAAAATCAGTATTTTGATTGTAACTGCTGCATTGTTCGCTTGGTCGTGCAGCAACAAGGAAGAGGAAAAGAAAGAAGAGCCTAAGCAGGAAGTTTCAGAAATGCAGGCTTTGGTAAACAATTATGCCGTTGTCGATTTGAAGTCGGATTTGGTTTCGGAACTGAGTGACAACCAGAAGCAGATGCTGAAGAAGCTCATCGAGGTGGCCGATATTATGGAACAGGTCTTCTGGAAGGAAGCAATCGGTGAGAAAGAGGCTTTCCTCTCGTCTATTAAGGACGAAGATGCCCGCAAGTATGCCGAAATAAACTATGGTCCGTGGGATCGTCTCGACGGCAATAAGGCATTCATCGAAGGTTATGGCGAAAAGCCCAAGGGTGCTTGCTTCTACCCGGCAGATATGACCGTTGAGGAATTCCATGCTCTTCCAGAAGAAGTTCGCAATGGCTGGTATTCGGTTATCCGCCGCAGCGAAGATGGTTCACTTAAGGAAGTTCCTTATCACGAGGAATATCCAGAATTGCTCAAGGCTGCCGATTTGCTCGACGAGGCTGCTGAACTCGCAGAAGACGAAGGTTTCAAGAAATATTTGAAACTCCGTGCTGAAGCTTTCCGCACCGACAAATATTTCGAGAGCGACTGCGCTTGGATGGATATGAAGACCAATTTGATTGACTTTGTTGTTGGTCCTATCGAAAGCTACGAGGACGAAATCAATGGTTCGCGCGCAGCACATTCGGGCCAGATTCTTATTAAGAATATGGAATGGACACGCAAAATCGAACATTACAATGCAATTCTCCAGACCTTGCAGTCGAATTTGCCTGTTGAACCGCAGTACAAGGCTGAAAGCGCAACCAACTCGGGCGACATGAATGTTTACGATGTAGTTTATTCTGCTGGCGACTGCAACTCGGCAAGCAAGAACATTGCTATCAACCTGCCTAACGACCCGAATGTTCACGCAGCAAAGGGCTCGCGCAAGTTGCAGCTTAAGAATGCAATGAAGTTGAAATTCGACCAGATTCTTGTTCCTATTGCAGAACTTCTTATCGCTGATGACCAGTTGAAGAACATCGACTTCGAAAATGCTTTCTTCCAGAACGTTATGTTCCACGAAGTGGCTCATGGACTTGGTGTTAAGTTCACAATCAATCCTGATAAGAAGTCGGTTCGCGATGCTCTTGGCGATTCGTATAGTACAATCGAGGAGGCTAAGGCCGATATGCTTGGTCTTTACCTTGTTACAATGCTCCACGAAATGGGCGAAATCAAGGACCAGGACTTGATGAACAACTATGTTACTTTCCTTGCTGGCATCTTCCGTTCTGTTCGTTTCGGTGCTGCTGAAGCTCACGGAAAGGCAAACATGATGGAATTTGCATATATCAAGGAAAATGGCGGTTTCAATTTCGACGAAGCAACAGGAAAGTATTCTGTTAACCTTGAAAAGATGCAGGAAGCTGTAAAATCTTTCGTTACAAAGGTTATCGTTCTTCAGGGTGATGGCAACAAGGCCGAAGTTGACAAGTGGATTAAGGAAAAGAGCGTTGTTACCGAGGACCTCCAGAAGAGCCTCGACAAGATTGCCGGCGCTGGCATTCCTAAGGACATCGTTTACAGACAGGGAGCAGAAGTGCTTGGTTTGTAATTGATGCATTCAATATTGAGAGATGGACATTGGTTTCGGTGTCCATCTTTTTTTGTTAATGTGAAACCCCTATGGGGTTGTTTTATATATGGTGTGTTTTTTATTGATATGCAACCTCTAACGAGGTTGATGATACAGGAAATGTGATGCAAAATATTTAATTTCCATTGCCCGTAGGGCATACATATCAGTAAAAAGCACTAATATCTGTATTTACCCTGTAGGGGTTTCAATATTTCGTAGAAGAAACAAAAGTGTACATTTCTACATTTTAATGATTACCTTTGCACAAAATTTCTAATAATGACATTCGGAACAACAATATGCGCCATATCGACGGCTTCGGGGGCAGGGGCAATAGGCATTGTAAGGGTTAGCGGTGTCGATTCGTTCGCCATTGCACGGAATGTTGTCGTGCGCAAGTCCATTTTCGACGCTGAAAGTCCGCGTACTATGCTTTTTACTGGCATAGTTGACGAAAATGGCACTCTGCTCGATGAGGCTATGGTGGTAAAGTTTGCTTCGCCTGCTTCGTTTTCGGGCGAAGATATGGTCGAGATATATTGCCACGGTTCCGAATACATCGAGCAAAAAATTCTGGCTGCGCTCACGCATTATGGTGCAGAGCTCGCTCGTCCTGGCGAATTTACGCAGAGGGCTTTCATTAATGGAAAGATGGACTTGTCGCAGTCGGAGGCAGTGGCCGACCTTATTTCAAGCAGTTCGGCGGAATCGCATCGTGTGGCAATGTCGCAACTGAAGGGTCAGGTGTCGTCTAAGATTTCAGAACTGCGTGGCAGAATGCTGGAACTCACTTCTCTGCTTGAGCTGGAACTCGACTTTTCGGAAGAGGACGTTGAGTTTGCCGAACGCACCAAGTTGGTTTCTCTGATTGACGAGATTTGTGCCGAAACCGAAAAACTTATCCGCAGTTTCGAATATGGTAACGCTGTGAAGTTGGGTGTGCCGGTTGCCATTGTCGGAGAGCCGAATGCAGGGAAATCAACGCTTTTGAACGCCATATTGCACGAGGACAGGGCAATAGTTTCGTCGGTGGCAGGAACAACTCGCGACACGATAGAGGAGGAGTTTGTCCTCGACGGAATACGCTTCCGCTTTATCGACACGGCTGGCATTCGTAATGCCGACAACGAAGTGGAAGAACTTGGAATCCAACGTACCTATTCAAAGCTGAAGTCGGCGCGGATTGTCGTGCTAGTGCTAGATGCGTCGGCAGAAAAGCTGCATAACGACGAGATTGTTGCATCTATCGAAAAGGAGATTTCCGACGAGACGAAACTTATAGTGGTGCTCAACAAGTCTGACATTTGCGATGCCGAATATGGATATGGCGATTCTCTGCTGATTTCTGCTCTCGATGGTTCGAATGTCGATGCTTTGTGCCAGAGGTTCGTGGAATATGTTACGTCGTTGAAATCCGAAACTGCCGACGTTGTCATTACCAATGTGCGTCATGTCGCATCGCTTACGGCTGCTCGCGATTTGTTGTTGTCGACGCGACAAGCGATAGGGGAGGGCGTTCCTTCCGATTTCATTGCTCAGGATTTGCGCGAGGCAAATTATCATCTTGGAGAAATAACAGGCGCAATCAGTACCGATGAGGTGCTGGGTAGTATTTTCTCAAAGTTCTGTATTGGGAAGTAGAACTCAAAAAACAATATATTTGCATTTCAAAACATATAGCTCATAATAAAATGAATAATTGTACACCTATATTCACGGCAAAGACAAAAATGGCCGAAATAATTACCGATTACTCGCTGCTCACAATCATCGACAGGCTCAACATAAAGTTGGGATTCGGTGATGCCAGCATTGACGAAATTTGCCGTCGGCACAACCTTTCTACCGACCTTTTCCTAATGATTTGTCGAGTGTACGCTTTCGGCGGATTTGCTCCGGACATTAGCAACCTGACCAAAGGTGACATTCCCAAGTTAATAGGCTATCTGCAACGTACGCACAAGTACTGGATTGAAAGTTTCTTCCCAAACCTACACTCCAACATACACATGATGTTCGAGTCGTGCGACGAAAGGAGCGCCAAAATCCTTAACAAGTTCTACGACGACTACGACGACGAAATCAAAAAACATCTCGACTACGAAGAAAATACGGTTTTCCCATACATAATTTCGCTTGGCGAAGGCAAGAAAGATGTTGCAAACAAATTCCGTATCAAGGATTTCGAGGAGAATCATAGCAACATCGAGGAGAAACTGCATGACCTCAAGAATATAGTTATAAAGTACCTTCCCGAAAGTGCTTCACAGCAGTCGCGCATAAACGTGCTGAACGAAATTTTCAAGATTGAGAACGATCTATGCAAGCACTCTGTCATCGAAAATAAGATACTTATTCCGTTGGTTTCTAAATATGAATAACATGAGCGGAAAAATCAAGATTACGATAATAGAACCGTCGGAAATTGTCACCACAGGACTGAAACGGCTAATCGAACAGAACGGCAGTTTTAATGTCGTGAAAACTTTCAGCACATTGCAGGAGTATGGTGGAACGCCCAACGGCACCCCCGACATCATAATCATCAACCCGACGATAGTCGGCGACAACGGCTACTCCGACCCGAGAAGTCTTTTGCAAGCAAATGACAACATTGCGATAATGGCGATTAACTACGGACCTTACGACGAAGACGCTTTCCGCAGTTACGACGGTTACATAAGCATTTTCAATACGCGCGAACAGATTGAAAAGCGACTATCGGCGGCCATAAAGAACACTTCCGACAGGGAAACCTACGACGACAGCAACGAACTTTCGGTACGCGAACGCGAAATACTGACCGCCGTCGCCAAAGGCAAGACCAACAAGGAAATCGCCGACGAGTTCAACATTTCAATCCACACGGTAATTTCACACCGCAAGAACATTTCGCACAAGCTGGGCATTAACAGTATCGCCGGCCTTACGATTTATGCCGTGATGAACAAACTGCTTGATGTGGAAGACTTTTAATTGCCTGTCGGATGAAAACACAACAAAGCAATAGTAAAGCAACTGTATGGACGATAATAATAATTGTCGTCACCTGTTTTTTGCTTTACGGACAATCGTTATCAAACGGATACAACATTGATGACGACTATGTGTGCGAAAATCACCAACTTGTACAGCAAGGTATCAAGGGAATCCCAGAAATTTTTGCATCAAGGTACAACAACAGCAATGGTGTAATGTTCGGCTATCGTCCCGTGACAATCGCAGTTTATGCAATCGAATACCAGATTTTTGGCGAATCGCCAGCCGTCGGACATTTTTTCAACGTCATATACTATATCATTGTCTGCATAATCCTATTTTTCTTCCTTCGTAACTTATTGAGAACCAAGTTTGCATCAACTATTCCAGTGCTGCCGATAGTCGTCACAGCCATATTTATGACTCATGCAATCCACACCGAAGTAGTTCTCAGTCTCAAAAACCGCGAAGAAATCCTTTGCTTAATCTTCTGCCTCTCGTCAGCAATACTCGCCCTGCGCTACTACGACAGACGCAAAATCATCGATATAATTTTTGCAATAATCCTGCTCGGAGTCGGCTTCTTGACAAAGGAGTCGGCAATAGTTTTCCTCGCCATAACGCCACTGACAATCATATTTTTCCGTACCGATATAAAACTTCCGACATTTTCTGGCGTAGGAAAGAAAATCGCAACATACTTCAAAAGAAACATTTTCCTAACGATATTCGGGGGCTTGGTTCTGGCATTATTAACGGCAAGAGTGATAATCAATTGGAAATTGGGGTACACTCCTGCATTCCTCAACGGCATAGTGCTTAGGACAATGTATTTTGTGTTCTTGTTTTCGTATATCATTGTGATAATCAAACGGTATGGCAAAGAAATCTTATGCAAAAGAAACATAATTCTTTGGCCAATTGTATTGGTTCTGACAATATTATGGAATTATTGGGCATTAATCGTTGCAATAATCCTGCTACTTGTCTCTCTATCAGAAAATGATGAAATTGCAGCTACACCAAACTGGAAAATCAACAAATCGTGGCAAAAGATTAAAATCATTCTTCCTTTTGCTCTGATATTGATAATTGCCACAGCAGCAATAGCTATAGCCTACTATCTTCCCGAATCGATGCTTCCGAAAAGCAATGCGGTGATGTCGAAATGGCAAAATCCTATTTTTACCGAAGAATCGGCTGGCAACCGCTTTGCAATCGCAATGTACAGCCTAATTTTCTATCTGAAACTTCTGTTTGTACCTTATCCTTTGCGCTATTACTACGGCTACCGTATTATTCCCGATGTCGGACTTGACAATCCCATAGTAATCTTGTCAATCGTTGTGTATATTGCACTTATAGTCATAGCGATATGGCTGTTCAACAGGCGCAACATCATATCTTACGGAATACTTTTCTACCTGATTGGCATATTTCCGTTCTCAAACCTTTTCTTCCCGTTCACGGGAATTATTGGAGAACGAATGCTTTTCGGTCCGAGCATAGGCTTTGCCCTTGCAATTGGTTACATCATCATATTGATATTTAAGGCTACCAACGAAACAAATAGGCAGAAGGCTTTCGCCATATACGCACTCGTAGCAATGCTTGTTCTTCCAAGTGTCTTTGCAACTACACATCGCAACGCTGCGTGGAAAGACCGCGAAACGCTCTTCTGGTACGATATGAAATACCTCGAAGAAAGTGCCAAGGCAAATGTCATTTATGCCAACTTGCTTAGTAGAAAAGTATATGACAATCCAGCCAGAATGGGCTCAGAAAAATCAATGCGCGACATCAAGGATGCAGAGAATATGTACCGTCAGGCACTCGACATTGATTCCACCTACGCAAACGCCTGGTACAACCTTGCATATCTACGACAGATTGTCTATCAGGACTACGACAATTCGGAAACTATGTTCAAAAAGGCTTTGGGATACGATTCGACGCTCAATAATTCATACTATTTCCTTGGTATGGCTGACGTTATGAAGGGAAAGCACACAGAAGCCATTGAAAACCTTGAAAAATATTTGCATGGCATCTCATACGACGAAAAGTTCTACGACCTCACATATTTTTTCATTGGTAAGTCGTATTATGAATTGGGCGATAACACCAAAGCCACCGAATATTACAAACTTTGTATCGACAGCCTGCGCGATGAGAATTTCCAGCATGTTGTCCCGGAATTGAGCAAATTCGTCGAAACGACAAAAGATTACGCACTCGGAATCCGTCTTGGCAAGCAGGAGGTCAAGCATTTTCCCGACAAGGATTTGCCCTATGTTGACCTTGGTAACTACTATATGATGGACGGAGATACTATTAATGCCATCGAAAACTGGGAAATCGCCTACGACAAGTTCAAGGGTAACAAGAACATTGCTGCAACATTATACAACTATTTCAAGGACAAAGGAAATACGGAAAAATCGGAGTATTACCTAAAGGAATACAATGCAAAATAGGTGGCATTTTAATTATCTGTTGCTATCAAATCTTCCACCTTCGCACTCGCAGCCTTGCACAAATCCTCGGGGTTTATCTTGAACTGCAAGCCACGCACTCCTGCGCTCACATAGATGAAATCAAAATCCTTGCAGGTTGAATGTATGAATGTCGGAAACGGCTTTTTCATGCCGACTGGCGAACAGCCACCTCGGATATAGCCTGTAAGCGGAAGCAGCTCCTTCATTGGAATAAGGTTGCAGCTCTTGTTTCCTGTGGCTTTTGCCGCTAGTTTCAAGTCAACCTCTTTGTCGCCAGGGATTACGCAGACGAAATATCCATTGCGGTCGCCGTGCAGGACCAAAGTTTTGAAAACCCTCTCAATATCTTCGCCAAGCTGAGTAGCGATGTGTACCGCACTCAAGTCGTTTTCGTCAATCTCGTATGGAATGAGTTCGTAGGCAATCTTCTTGCTGTCGAGCAGACGGGCTGCGTTGGTCTTCTGTATCTTATCCTTTGCCATCAGTAAATCTCCTTCGCAATAGTTTCATTTGTAAAATTAAGCGTTTGTAGGTCAACATTTTCGAGCAAAACAACAGGCAACATAGAGGAGTCTGCAAAATTCAAGCCAAGTGACATGAGAAACTCCCGAAGTGGCAACTTGTTTTCTTTCAGAAGGTCAATGTTGAAATCCGGACATAGAATTCCATTATAGAATATCATCCTTTCTTTTTCTTCAAATCCAGAATTTTCTTTGCCTACCAAAATCAGTTGACCGTCATCGCCAAACGACAGGCGGCAGTTCTTTGTGAAAGTCCGGCCGTCGAAAACATAATTTGCTGCGAAATGCTTCATAATGTATTGTTTTCCATTGTGGTGGAATCGGTTTTGCTACCGCCTATTTCTGAAATTTTCTGGTTGAATCTTTCAACAATGCGCTCGTACATGTTCCTCAGTTTGTTCGGGTCGTTTTCGAGATACCATAGGATGCTTTCTTCAAACGATTCACGTGTGCAGTTGTATTTGTCGTAAATACTCTCGTAAATAAGGCTATCGACTTGGTACTGAGATAATGACGTGTGCCCATCAACCTGAACTAGGCGGAGTGAAACCATTGCATCGGCAAGGTGCATTTCGTAAAAAATATTCTCCATGGTTTCTTCCGACAGTTGCCTTTCTTCTGGAACCATCTGTTCCTGTTTACCAGGCATATCGCACGAAGCAAGCGACAATGCTACGAAAACAAATATCAGCAAGGCAGTCCTACTCATCGTTGTGTGCCTTTTTAATCTTCTTGTACAGGTTGGATGCAAAGACAAAGTCGTTAAGTTCAGCATTGTCGGTAGTGAAAATATCGTCCTTTGAGCCTTGCCACCACTTGTTGCCCTGATAGATAAAGCAGATGTTGTCGCCAATCTCCATTATGGAGTTCATATCGTGGGTGTTGACGATGGTGGTTATGTTGTATTCCACAGTGATTTCCTTGATTAGCTGGTCGATAAGTATGGAAGTCTGCGGGTCGAGGCCGGAGTTTGGCTCGTCGCAGAACAGATAACGAGGATTTAGAGCTATTGCTCTTGCTATTGCTACACGCTTCTGCATACCGCCGCTTATCTCCGACGGGAACGAATGATGTGCATTGACAATACCCACGCGGTCGAGACAGAAATCCACACGCTTCTGCTTTTCAGCTTTCGTCATCTTTGTGAACAAGTCCAACGGCAGCATCACGTTTTCTTCTACATTGTTCGAAGTAAACAAAGCGCTTCCCTGAAACACCATGCCCATTTCCTTGCGTATTTCACGTTTGCCCTTTTCATCGACGTTCACAAATTCGCGTCCGTTGAAGTAAATTTCGCCGGTTTCGGGGGTAACAAGTCCCACTATATTCTTCAGCAGCACAGTTTTGCCCGAACCGCTACGGCCTATAATCATATTCACCTTACCTTCGTCGAAGGTGGCGTTTATGTCCTTCAGCACGTGCTTTTCGCCGAACGTCTTATTTACGTTTACAACTTCTATCATGTGAGCATTACCTGTGTTAAAATGAGGTTGAACAAAAGTACAGATATAATACTGTAAACTACCGCCTTGGTACTGCTTTTGCCGACTTCGAGGGCGCCGCCTTCGGTGTAGTATCCGAAAAACGCCGATATGGATGTTATAAGGATTGCAAACACGGCAATCTTTACAACAGTATATGTCACATAGAACGGCACGAATGCATAGTGCAGACCGTAAATGTAGTCGGCAACCGTTACAATGTCGGGCGAAGTGAAAGCGATGAAGAAACCTCCTACGATACCGAGCATAATGCTAAGCAATGCAAGGAAGGGGAAGGTGAAAAATGCAGCCACTATCTTAGGGAGAATAAGATAGTTGGCGCTATTGACACCCATTATTTCAAGTGCATCAATCTGTTCGGTGATGCGCATTGTTCCGATTTCGGATGCAATGTTTGAACCGACTCGTCCCGACAGGATAAGGCAGACTATGGTGCTCGAAAATTCGAGAATCATTGTGTCGCGCGTGCTAAGACCGATGATGTAGCGCGGTATAATCGGCGACTCGAAATTGATACCCATCTGTATGGTAAGTACCGCGCCCATAAACACCGAAACTATGCAGACAATCCCTACCGAATCGAAGCCAATCTGCTCTATCTCAGCCTTTAGCCTGCGGAAAAATATCTTTCTATTGACAGGTTTGGAGAATACCGAACCCATCAGCGAGAAGTATTTGCCTATGGTAACGAACAAGTTCATTTTTCAGTCGCAAAAAAGCAGGACAAAGGTAGTCAAAGAATTTTAAATACGAAAAAATATATTCAAAGATTGTTTTTCATTCAGATTTAATTCTTAACTTTGTTCAATTATTTATAAAAACGCAATTATGAAAACAAAATCTATTCTTCTGGCAATTGCCGTACTTTTGTGCAGCAAAGCATTTGCATACGACTTTTCGGCAGTTTGCGAAAGCGGACAGACATTGTATTATAACATTACATCGAATGAAGAGCCATATATGGTGGAAGTGACTTTTGAAGACGATGGAACTTTGTTTGATAAATCTTTATATGAGCAACCATCTTATTATGATATTGCAGGAGACCTTATTATTCCTTCTTCTGTTATTTTCAACGGTACACTGTATTCCGTAACAGGTATTGATTCTCATGCATTTCGTGAATGTCACGATATTACATCTGTTACAATTCCTAATTCTGTCACAAAGATTGGAGACCAAGCATTTTATGGTTGTATTGGACTGATGGCGGCAACTATTTCTAACTCGGTTACAATAATTGAATCCCAGACATTTTATGGTTGTATTGGACTGGTGGCGGCAAATATTTCTAACTCAGTTACAATAATTGAATCTCAGGCATTTTATGGTTGTCGTGAATTGATGGAATTTACAATTCCTAATTCGGTAATAAGCATTGGCGAAGGGGTATTTGTTGGTACTGGATGGTTCAATAGTCAGCCCGATGGCATATTGTATCATGACGGATGGTGTTTGGGGTACAAAGGAGCCCAACCAACTGGCACATTATCTTTAGATGAAGGAACAAAAGGCATTTCTGCCTATGCCTTTAGGAATTGCCAAGAAATTACAAGTTCGTTGACATTACCCAATTCGGTTATAAGCATTTGCTTATATGCTTTTTCTGGTTGTAGTGGACTGACAGAAGTTACAATCGGTAATTCTGTTAAGAATATTGGACTTGCATTTAATAATTGTAGCGGATTGACTACAGTAAATTTCAATGCTACCAATTGTACGGCTATGGGAAATTCTGTAACGGGTACTTCTGCATTCAGCGGCTGTGCGTCACTCTCAACCTTGAACATCGGAGAAAATGTTATAAATATTCCATCGTATGCATTTAATGGATGTAATGGATTAACAGAAGTAACAATCGGAGATTCTGTTAGAAATATAGGAAGATGTGCATTTAAAGGTTGCATCAAGTTGTTTTCAATGACAGTTCCTGATTCTGTAACCGAAATTGGCGACATGGCTTTTGGTCAAATTAGAAACATCCAATATAATGGCACTGCAACAGGAAGTCCTTGGGGAGCATTGTCAATTAATGGCATTATAGACGGAGACTTGATATATTCAGACGAAACAAAAACAGTATTGATTGGGAGCAACCCTTTGGCTACAAATGTTACAATTCCTAATTCTGTAACGAGCATTAGCGCTTTTGCTTTTGTCGGTTGTGCAAGCCTGGCTTCTGTTACTATTCCTAATTCGGTCGTAAATATAGGCGGAAGTGTTTTTAAAGATTGCGTTAGCCTTGTATCTGTTTCATTTCCAAATTCGGTCACAAGCATTGGGCATTTTGTTTTTGAGAATTGTTCGAACTTAAATTCTGTTGTTATACCTAATTCTGTGTCAAACATTGGAATCGGCGTGTTTAAAAATTGTATCGCACTTGAATCTGTCATAGTGGAATCGGGCAATCAAATATATGATTCGCACGACGATTGCAATGCTATAATAGAAACTGCTACCAATATATTGATTGCCGGTTGTAAGAATAGCGAAATTCCCAATTCGGTAACATCTATAGGCAGTTATGCATTTTATGGTTGTAGAGACCTAACAGAGATAACTATCCCGCATCAGGTAAGGAGCATTGGAACTGATGCGTTTAACCATAGTGGTTTAATTTCGGTTATAATTCCCAATTCTGTTACAGTCATTGAACCAAATGCCTTTATGGACTGTCGTGAACTTATGTCGGTTACAATGGGTAATTCCTTGGAATGTATTGGAGAATATGCTTTTATGCGTTGCAATGGTCTTACATCTATAGATATTCCAGAATCAGTTACGCAAATAGGACGAGAAACTTTTGCCGGTTGCACGGGCCTGACAACTGTAAATTTCAATGCAATAAGTTGTGTGTATTGTGGGAATAATTATTCTCCTTTATTTAGTCAGGCATTATTAACAACCATAAATATTGGAGAAAATGTAAGGGATATTCCTGCATATATTTTTTCTGGATGCAGAAATCTAACATCAATAACAATCCCAGAGTCAGTAAAAACGATTGGAAACTATGCTTTTTATGATTGCGAAAGTTTGAGAACTTTAAATTATAATGCAACAAACTGTATAAGTATGGGAAGTTCTTATAGTTCGGCTTTCTATAGATGTGAATTAAGAACTATCAATATCGGTGAAAATGTGATAAATATTCCAGCACATGCTTTTTTAGATAACAGGTGGCTACAAACTGTCTATTCTAATGCTGTAAATCCTCCTGCGTTACAATCCGATTCCTTCGACCCGAATCAAAATTATGCAATTTCCATCATTGTTCCCTGTGGTAGCGCACCTGCTTACAACAACGCCGAGCAATGGAACTATTTCACTAATATTCAAGAAGATTGTTCTAGTGTGGAAGAAACAGGAATCGCAGATATACAGATTTTCCCAAACCCCGTAGAAGACATCCTCAACATCACATCACCAGAAGAAATTTCCGAAATTGAAATCGTTAATGTGATGGGACAGATTGTATACCGCAAGGATGTGAATAGAAACAATGCGGTATGCGATGTGGAAGGATTGGCAAACGGGATGTATGTGGTTCGTATCCGCCCCCTGAGCCTGTCGAAGGGCGCGGATGTTATCCCAAAGAAATTTATCAAGGAATAAAACAAAATGTTTGTGGTATATTTTAGGGGTAGGTTTAAAACCTGCCCCTAAAATTATATACCAACCAAAAACAACCGTAATATATTTATTATCAATCAAATATATTTTTTACAAACAATTATGCTGACAGCATTATGCTATCAGCATAATCGCTAATAATCAATGCGTTAGGAGACCCTAAAACAAGTTCAGCATGACCGCACTGGGAACAAAAGAAACACAGAAACGGCGTCAGCCATAGAAACCTAGAAACGCCGCAGGCATAGAAACCCATAAACGGGCGAAGCCATTACAATTTATACCCTTGCCCAAAATTCTTCTGAATCCACAGCATAAGGAATTTGTTGGAAAGATAATAGGTTTTGTTGCCATTTTCGCTTGAACTATATGTAATCCAATCGTTATCCAACAGTTGCTTTATTGCCGATTGCACCGAACTTGCAGATGCCAAACGATGACGGCGAATAAATTCACCAGAAGTCAACCTTTCAGCAGTACCATCAACGGCAATAGCGTAGAGCAACTCCTTGGGCTTGGGCGTCAACTGCGAAAGTTGTCCCTGAAACATCCGCTCGTTTTCAAGCAAAATGTCATCAATCGCATCGCACAAAATTCCGTAGGTACACGCCGACTTCCTTTCTGTCATATCAAATGCCACATTGAAGGTCTTTTGCATGCAATATGTGTTGCCCGAAAATAACTTGTAAATCTTTTCCACATCACTTTCCGAAATCTTTTTGCCAAATTCTGCGAAATGCTTGACAACAAACTCAATGTACTTATCCAACGGCAATTCATCAAGCATCATTATGGAAGAACTTGCATAAAAAGGCCTTGAATACGAATTGAACATCTCCTCAAGAATATGCCTTTCGGAACCTGCGAAGATAAAATCAGCATTGGAACAGTGCTGAATGTGGGTGCGCAATATGGCTTCGACATTCTTTTCCGGATAATTTGCAATCTGTTGGAACTCATCAATCGCAACAAGGCATCGCTTGTCGGCCTTGCCTATGTACTCGAAAATTTCTTCCAAAGTGCATTGTGGGTCGCGTATTGCGCCAAGCGAAAAATTGAATTTCGGCAGCCCAGTTTGTGCATCGTAGCCATATTCGGCACTAAGCGAACGAACCGTCTGGATAAATCCGTCAAGCACTTTGCTGCCAATTGGTTTCAATGTGTCAAATATCTGTCTGCCAAGCGAATATGTAAACTCGCCGAGACTTGACGTATGCAATATGTCAACAAAAAATGTATAATAGTTGCTAGAAATTTCCTCTGTATCAAAAAAATGTTCAATCAGCATTGTCTTTCCAATCCTTCGTGGCGACATAACCACTACATTATGCCCATTCCTGATACGACTAACAAGCATTTTGGTTTCGTTTTCCCTGTCGCAAAAATATTCTGCAGGAACTTTACCCTTGATTATAAACGGATTATAAACCTTTTCCATATCACATTTTTTATAACGCAAATGTAATAATAAAAAATTATGCTGCAAACATTATGCTAATAAAATTATGCTATTAACATTATGCTGTCAACATAATCAGTGATAATCAATAAATTAAATCCTCATTGTACAGACGCAAAATTTTGCGTCTCAACGATAAAATCATTTTCCTTACAGATGCTGAAACAAGTTCAGCATGACCACACTGGGAACAAAAGAAACACAGAAACGGCGTCAGCCACCCTTCGACAGGCTCGCTTCGGCAAGCTCAGTGCATCGCAGGGGGCGGAGAAACCCAGAAACAATAAGAAACGCCGAAGGCATAGAAACGGCGAAGCCTCAAAAAATCATTTGAATTTAATTCGCAAATCCCAAATATTTGTTGTTACTTTGCAGAACAATAAAAATACGAGATTCACTATGCATACAATGGACAAAACATACTACTGCGTAATAATGGCAGGTGGCATCGGAAGTCGTTTCTGGCCGGTAAGCCGTTCCGACATGCCAAAGCAATTCCTTGACATTCTTGGCGTTGGACGCACATTAATACAGCAGACATTCGACCGTTTCACAAAGATTATACCAGACGAAAACATATATGTCGTAACCAACGAGGAATACATCAACATAGTGCGTGAACAGCTGCCGAAAGTTCCCGTAGAGAACATTCTCGGTGAACCTATGCGCCGTAACACTGCTCCTTGCATCATGTACGCCAACTGCAAAATCGGACTGAAAAATCCAGATGCAAAAATCGTTGTTACACCTGCCGACCACCTGATTCTCAACGAGGACCTTTTCCTCGACAACATCAACGAGGGCCTTGAATTCGTCACCGAAAGCAATGCTCTGCTTACGCTCGGTATCACACCGAACCGTCCAGCAACTGGCTACGGTTACATTCAGATGTCGGAAAACGCTGATAACAAGAAGTTCATACCTGTGAAGACCTTCACCGAAAAGCCACAGCTCGAACTTGCAAAATTCTTCCTCGAAAGTGGCGACTTCCTTTGGAACTCAGGTATTTTCCTCTGGAAACAGACCTCAATCCGCGATGCCATAAAGCGTCACCTCAAGGAATTGTACTCGCTTTTCTCGGAGGGCATAAAGAACTTCAACACACCGCGTGAAAAAGAAACCATAACCGAAATTTATTCTGGCGCAAAGAGCATTTCAATCGACTTCGGCGTAATGGAGAAGGAACCAAACGTTTACGTTATGCAGACAAATTTCGGTTGGTCTGACCTTGGAACGTGGAATTCGCTCTATACTATTGCCGACCGCGACGAAAACGGCAATTCCGACCTTTACAAGAACACCTTGTTCGCCAACTCAAACGGCAACTACGTGAACGTACAGGGCGACAAGAAAGTTGCCATAATCCGCGACCTCAACGACTTCATCGTCGTCGATACCGACAAGGCATTGCTCATCTGCAAGCGCGAAAACGAGCAGACACTCACAGAGATGCTCAACGATGCCAAGGTAAAGTTCGGTGATGGAATAAAATAAGTCTGAAAATTTTTGACATATTATAAACCATTGAATAAAAAAGAGAACGTCATTCCACAAGTTAGAATGTTTTTTAAAGCCGAAGGCAGAGCAAACTTGTTTGATATGTTAAGGCGCATAAAAACATATGCAAGGCAAACAATAACGCGATACGGAACGGGGAGCGTAATAAGCCGCTCACTGAGCGTAGTCGAAGTGCGGCAATATACAAGGAGATTGCTCACTTCGTTTCGCGAGGCTGCAAGCAGCGTTCCGTACAAGCGAACTTACACGACACGTTCCTTAGCCGGTTCGTTCTGCTTTACGGAATGACTACTAGGATATAGCACAATGAAAATCATAATTGTAGGTAGCGCACACCCTTATCGTGGCGGACTGGCGAGTTTTAGCGAACGTCTGGCTTCGGAATTTGTTGCCGAAGGGCACGATGTTGAAATTGTAACTTTCACGCTGCAATATCCATCGTTTCTCTTCCCCGGCAAGACACAGTTTACCGATTCGCCAAAACCAGCGCAACTCGACATTGTACGCAGGATAAATTCCACAAATCCTTTCAACTGGATGAAAGTCGGACGCGAAATCCGCGACAAGAATGCCGACATGGTGATTTTCTGCTACTGGATGTCGTTTATGGCGCCAAGTTTTGGAAAGATTGCACGCATTGTCCGCCGAAGCGGCAAGACAAAGTGCATTGCACTGGTCCACAATATGATACCGCACGAGCAGAACATCCTGGACAAGATTCTGCCACCATATTTTGTAAAGTCGATGGACGGATTTATAGCCCTGTCGAAATCGGTAACTGATGACATCGGCATGTTCGACAAGAAGGGCAAACCGCGGACATTCTCGCCCCACCCCATTTACGACCACTATGGCATCCGTCTCGATCGCAACGAAGCATTACAACAACTTGGACTCGACCAGAATTGCAGATATGTTTTGTTTTTCGGACTTGTCCGTGCCTACAAAGGGCTCGACTTGCTATTGCAGGCCTTCGCCGATACCCGCATAAAGGATTCAAACATAAAGCTTATTGTCGCCGGCGAATTCTATCAGGACGAAAACATCTACCGCAAGCAGATTTCAGAACTTGAAATTGACGATAAAATCATAATACATAACGAGTTCATTCCCGACGACAAGGTAAATCTTTACTTTTCGGCAGCCGATATTATTGCACAGACCTACAAGTCGGCAACGCAGAGCGGAGTTACGCAGATTGCATTTCATTTCGAAAAGCCAATGCTAGTAACCAATGTTGGCGGACTTGGCGAAATCGTCATCGACCGCAAGAGCGGATATGTCGTAGAGCCTAATGCTCAGGAAATTGCCGATGCACTTGATGATTTCTTTGTAAACTCACGAAGTCAAGTATTCGTGGACGGTGTAAAGCACGAGAAAAGCAAATATGCTTGGAGCATAATGACGGGAAAAATCCTGGAACTATACAAACAGACATTGTAAGGTGTATAAAGTAACTCGGACAGCAATTGGCTGTCCGAATTAACGTTTATGGCTATAAAATCAGTGAACTTAGAATAGGTTGGCGATGAGGTAGGTGACATACGCCAGTACCCACGCAACTGCCGTGTTGTAGAAGACAGAAAAAAATGCCCATTTTATCTTCTTGGTCTCGCTTGCAACCGCACCAATTGTGGCAATGCAAGGGAAGAACAGCAACATGAATACCATCAGTGCCAATGCCGATGAGGTTGTAAGGTCGCCCGATTTCTGGATGGCATCGCCAAGGTCGTCTTCTTCGCTGGCATAAAGGACGCCAAGTGTACTTACAACTATTTCCTTTGCAGGAATGCTTGACAGAACGGCTACGCTTATCTTCCAGTCGAAGCCCATAGGCGACATTACTGGCGCAACGAACTTGCCAATCATGCCGAGGCAGGAGTTTTCGTATTGTATTTCGTTGGCTTCGGCTTCCGAAATTTCTTCGGTTTTTGCAAGTTCGGTCTCCGAAATGTCAGTATGTGGATAGTAACTTAGTACCCAGATGATTACTGATGCCAGGAGGATTACTGTTCCTATCTTTTTTATGTACTGGTAGCATTTTTCCCAGATGTGTTTCAGCGTTGCGCGCAAAGTCGGCCAGCGGTAGGGAGGAAGCTCCATTACAAACGGGGTTTCGTCTTGCTTGAAGGCTGTCAGTCTCAGAAGTTTTGCCGTGAGCACTGCCACAATTATTCCGAGCAGATAGAGGCAAATCATTACCGTAGCTGCATATTTGGGGAAGAATGCTCCTGCCAGAAGCAGGTATATAGGCAGACGTGCGCTACACGACATGAATGGCACTACAAGTATGGTTATCAGCCGGCTGCTCTTGCTTTCGATTGAACGTGTCGCCATTATTGCTGGGACGTTGCAACCGAAGCCCATAATCATAGGTATGAACGACTTGCCGTGAAGTCCCATTCCGTGCATCATCTTGTCCATCAGGAAGGCGGCACGCGACATGTAGCCAGAGTCTTCCATGAGCGAGATGAACATATATAGCAGTATGATGTTTGGCAGGAATTCGGCGACAGCGCCCACGCCACCGATTATTCCGTCGACAACCAGTGAGCGCCAAGCACCTTCGGGAATAATTCCATTGAACAGGTTGCCCAATGCATCAAATCCTGCTGCAATCCAATCCTGCGGATATGCGCCAAGCCAGAATGTTACGCTGAACATCAGCCACATGAGGAGTATAAACAACGGAAAACCAAGCCATTTGTTTACAATCAGCTTGTCGAGTTTGCGGGTGCGCTTGTTGGCTTCCTTTTTACCTTCGGTAAAAGTTTCGTGCAGTGCGCCCGAGATGAAACCATACTTTGCATCGCTTATGGCTGTTTCTGCATCAATGTCGAGTTGCTTGATTATTTTTTCTGACGAAATTTCTGCTTGTTGCTTCAATTTCTCGTACGACTTGCTGTCTTTCAGAAGATTGTGAACTTCTTTGTCGTTCTCAATCATCTTTATTGCCCAGTAGCGGGCAGGGAACTGTTGAGGGAAATCTTCACTTTCGTGAAGGATGTCGGCGAGCAGAGAGATTTCTGGTTCGAGAACCGTACCATAGTTAATATGTACGTGACGGGCAGACTTGTTGTCGCCTTCGAACATTTCAATGATTGTATCAAGCAGTTTGTCGAGCCCTTTGCCTGTCTTTGCGATAGTCGGGACCATTGGGATGCCAATCATCGAACCGAGGTTTTCGTAGTCTAGTTTTGCGCCTGTTGCTTCTAGTTCATCGTACATATTGAGTGCAACAACTACGCGCTGGCTCAAGTCGATGAGTTCTGTGGTGAGGTAGAGGTTGCGCTCGAGGTTAGAGGCTACGACAACGTTTACAATTACGTCGGGCATAGATTCGAGCAGATTGCGGCGAACAAAGACTTCTTCGGGCGAGTATGCCGACAACGAGTAGGTTCCCGGCAGGTCGGTAATATTGAAGTGGTAGCCCTTGTAGTTGAAGTGTCCGGTTTTTACATCGACGGTTACGCCGCTGTAGTTGCCAACGTGTTCGTGTCCGCCCGACAGTGCGTTGAACAGCGAAGTCTTTCCGCTGTTAGGGTTGCCTACGAAGGCGATGTTTATGATGTTTCGCTGTGTGGTCTTGGTGCGTTTGTAGTTGCACGACAGACCGCAGGAGTCACAGTCGGTGCAGGCGAAGAAATTGGGTGCCTTTGCATCCTCGGCAGAGAGCATTGCGTTTGCTTCCTCTTCGGGAAGTACCTCGATTAGTTGGGCTTCGCTGCGGCGCAAAAGCACGTCGTAGCCCATTATGGTGTATTTTATCGGGTCGTTGAGAGGTGCATCTATTACAGATGTAACTTTGCGACCACGCACAAATCCCATCTCCATTATCCTTTTCCTGAATCCGCCGTGTCCCGAAACCTTGACGATTACGGCCGATTCTCCATTGTGCAGTTCCGATAGTTTCATTACATTTCCATTTTACGCTGCAAAAGTATTGTGGAAAAATAATGTGTGCAATCGCTATTTGTTGGGATTTTTTTGGGGGGCTCAAAGGCTAACAGGCTCGAAGGCTAGCAGTCCAGTTGTCTCACAGTCTAACGGTCTTGCGGACTGTATGGATAGGTCTTCAGTGCGACTGTTAGACATCAAGACTGGTCTTCTGCTATAACCTTTCAGCCTTCTCTTCTTTTGGCCATTTAGCCCCAAATATCCATAATTGTAAAATATTCTAAAAAGGCTTGTTTGTGTGAATAAGAAATGTTAATTTTGACCATCGAATAATATAAGTATTAGTTGAGTAAATATTGTATTATGGGTAAGAATAAGTTAGTCTATATAGTTGGTGCAATAATTCTGGCGGTTGTTTCATTTGATTTGCATTCGCAGTCGGTGGAACGCTTGTCGTTTCCGCAGGTTGCGGTCAGTAACGGAAATGTAAGTGCTACGGCAGGTTCATCGTTTGGAATTTCGTTGAGCGGAGCAAATGGTTCGCTGACTATTACGTCGGAATACGGCGAAGGCGATTTTCACAACGAGATAGTCTCGGAAACAGGTCATATTGTGTTGGAAAGTGGTATTTCCGTCTATCCGAATCCCGCTGAATATATTGTGTATCTTGTGTTTGAGAATCCCGAAGCATTTGACACTCACAAGCAGGTCGAAATATATGATATGGGTGGACGGATTGTCCATTCTGTGCAAATGTCGAGTTTTGCGGAGGAAGTCGCCATTGATGTGTCGCACATTCCGCAGGGCACCTATATAATAAAAGTGGGCAGCAAAAGTGTAAAGATGATAAAAGGTTGATAATTAATGGGCAGAATATGAAAAATTGTAATTACATAAAATATTTAGTCGTGTTGACATTCTGCGTGTCATTCGTCTGCTTGCAAGCGATGGCGCAGGAATTTCCGCAGGCGGTAAACTTTTCCGCTACCATACACGATGCTAACGATGAGGCTGTTGCAAATACGGCAGTCAATCTTCGCGTGACATTCTACGATGCTGATAATGATGATGAACCGATATTTTGCGCCATATACCAGACGGAAACTGATTCGGATGGAAATGTGCTGTTTCGGCTTGACCGAGATATGATTGCATATGGTTGCAATGATGCTCCAAGCATTGGTTTTGATGAAATATCGTGGGGCGATGGTGCCTATTGGATGCATCTTGAGTACCAGTCCGATATGGCGGAAGATTTTGTCGATTTGGGGTATATTGAACTGGCAAGTGGTTTCTATTCCTTGGTTTCCAATTATGCTTTGGTGGCAGGAAAAATTGATGGCTTCGACCTTGATGTGTCGGATGCAGGCGATGGCGATGTGCTTGTGTATAATGGTGCCACGGGCAAGTGGGAATCGCACCGTTTTGAAATTGACAATGCCAACGGTACTCAGGGAAATGTCCTTACCGATGTGCGCGAGTTTGTGGATTTGGGTTTGCCGAGTGGAAATAAGTGGGCAACTTGCAATATCGGTGCTGGTGCGCCTGAGGAGCGTGGAAACTATTATGCTTGGGGCGAAACATCAAATAAGACTAACTACGATTTGAGCACCTACGCCTATTGCGAGGAAGCGAACAACAATAATCTGACAAAATATTGCACAGACCCGGAAATGGGCTACAATGGCTTTGTTGACAGCCTTACTTGGTTGGAGCCTTCCGATGATGCCGCCACCGTAAATTGGGGTCCGAACTGGAGAACTCCTGCGGTAGCAGATTATTACGAACTAATGAGTTGCTGTACGATAATTGTTGATACCGTGAATGGTGTGGAGGGGCGTAGATTTATGGGTTCCAATGGCAATAGTATATTTCTGCCAAAACCAGGATATTATGTCGGAGAAATTCTTAATATTCCTGGTGGTGGTGATGTGGGGGAATATTGGACAAGTAATCTTATGTTTTCGTATCCTACTTATGCTTGGACATTTCAATGGGTTGGAAATTTTTATTGCCAAATTGAGAACTCTCGTTTGCGTGATTTTGGGTACCCTGTGCGAGCAATATATGACCCTACTCACGGAGTTCGTCCGATTCATAATGGCGTGCCTGGAGAAACTTTAGTCGATAGCCGCGATGGCAACGAATATGCTACTATTACAATAGGCGACCAGACTTGGATGGCGGAAAATCTTCGTTACGAAGGCAATATTGTTTTAGGTAGTAGTTCTAGTTATACGATTCCATATAGGTATTATCCTGCTGGAGATGAGACTAATGTCGCGCGTTACGGTTATCTTTACAACTGGGTTGCGGCGATGAATGGAGAATCTTATTCAAATTCAGGTTCAAGTTTTATGCAGGGAATTTGTCCAGAAGGATGGCATCTGCCAAGCAATGCCGAATGGGTTGTCTTGCTGTATGCTGTTGGTTCTCAATATTCAGGTTCGCGACTTTCCAGTGCTTCTGATGTATGGAGGCAAGGTGAACTTATTCAAGCCCAAGAAATTGGTGCTAGTGGATTTGATGCTTTGGGGGCTGGCTGTTTCAATGCTAGTTCTGGAGGTTGTCCGCAGTTGGGAGGTTCTGCTCATTTTTGGTCTGTGACAGAATACAATGAAGAGCGTGCGAGTAACTGGTTTATAGATTATGATTTTGTCTATTTAAAAAACTTGGCTTACTATAAAAATTGGGGCTTTAGTGTGAGGTGTGTACGAAATAATTAATTGCAAAAAGTTTTGGTTATGAAGAGATTGGTATTCTTGTTTATGATAATAGTTTCTGTCGTCGCTGCTTTCTCGCAGGGCGTCCCGCAGACTGTAAATTTTTCCGCTACGGTCCGCGATTCCGACAATGTGCCGCTGGCAAATACGACACTTACCGTACGCGTAACATTCTACGAGGGCGGACAGAATGGCACTCCAGTATATTGTGCCCTGCACCAGACGACTACCAACGAGAATGGTTTTATGTCGTTTATGATTAACCGTAATGTGCTTGCCTGCGGTTGCAATGGTTCTTCAAATGTTCCGTTTGAAGAAATACCTTGGCAGAATGGAAACTACTGGATGCAGGTTGAGTACCAGACCGATATTGCTGGCGATTTTATCAGTCTTGGATTTGTCGAAATTGCAAGCGGTTTTTATGCCTTTACGTCAAATTATGCTATTACCGCCCAGAAGTTGCCAAACTTTGAGGTTGACATTGAGAATCCGCAGGATGGCGATGTGCTAGTATATAACGGAAGGACAGGAAAGTGGGAGGCTCGCCACATTAATTTCGGCGACGGCGGAGTGCAACCACCAGAAATCCCCGCGTACATTGACTTAGGATTGCCAAGCGGAACTCTTTGGGCAACTTGCAATCTTGGCGCGGAAACTCCCGAAGGGTATGGAGATTATTTTGCATGGGGAGAGACTACTGCAAAGTCGGTATTCGATTGGAGCATATATGATTATTGCAACGGAACATATAATACATTGACCAAGTATTGCAGTATGTCGCAGTACGGAAACAATGGTTTTACTGATACGCTTACTGTTCTAGAACCATCGGACGATGCTGCAACGGTAAATCTAGGAGAAAATTGGAGAATGCCTACTGCCGAGGAATTTAACGAGTTGATAAGCAACTGCACTCATCAGTGGACATCAATAAATTATACGAATGGCATGTATTTCATAGGACCGAATGGCAACAAGATATTTATTCCAATATCTGATATTAGGTACGATGATAGCGAATATACGCCACTTTTTGATGAGGCTTATTATTGGACAAGCTCATTATATACAGAAGACCCAAGAGGTGCGATTTATATGTATTATTATAGTGACGCTACATGTGAATTGAGGGGCGTTGGCAGGGCATACGGAATGGTAATACGTCCAGTGTATGTCCCGTCGCAGAATAGCGGAGGAGATACTGGCGAAGGTGGTTCTGGCGGAGATACAGGTAATGACACTATTCCATATCCGCAAGGTACGTTTACCGATGCGCGTGATGGCAATACATACGCAACTGTTACCATTGGTACGCAGACATGGATGGCTGAAAATTTGCGTTACGAGGGGAGCATTCCTTTGGGATATTCTTCTGATGATGACACAAATCCATTACGCTATTATCCCAATAACAGTTCTTCTAATGTGCAACTATATGGTTATCTGTACAACTGGCCAGCAATTATGAATGGAGCAGAGTCGAGCAGTACCAGTCCTAGCGGTGTTCAGGGAATTTGTCCCGATGGCTGGCATGTACCAAGTTATGGTGAATGGTCGCGTCTGAACAATACTCTTGGTGGCACGTATGGTAATGCCGGTTCAAAGTTAGCAGGAAGGGCTGACCTATGGGCAGATGGCCTTCTTACATCAAGTGGGAATTTCGGCGAAACCAATTTCAATGCATTACCTGCAGGAGATCCTTATAATGAATATTCATTTGGTCACTATGCATTTTTCTGGTGTACAACAATGTATGACAACGAAGAAATTTATTGCATATGGTTGTCAACTTCTTCTCCAAATATGACGTATGAAAGATTTAATCTAAGCAACCCATTCAGTCTAAGGTGTGTGAGGAACAACTGATTGGAAAGGATGGCAATCTAAAATCGTAACTCGTAAATCGTCAATTCCCTTCCTTCTTGTATGTTGTCAGATTAGCTTCGCTGAGCTGAAGGTACTGAAACAAGTTCAGAATGACCATGAGAGTCAATACAAAATCGTCAATTCCTTTGCATCTTGTCTGCCAAATCGTAAATCGTAAATCGTCAATCGTAAATAAAGTTGTATTTTTGTGCAAAATTATTTTTATGTCATCATTTGAAGATTTTGGGCTTAATGTCAAGTTGGTTGCCGCAGTGAAAAAGCGCGGTTTCGAGACTCCAACTCCCATTCAGGAAAAAGTTATACCTCAGTTGCTGTCGTCCGAGAAGGATATTATCGGTTTGGCGCAGACGGGTACGGGAAAGACTGCTGCATTTGGTCTGCCGATAATCGACAAGATAGATGCCGAAGCAAATTTCACGCAGGCAATAATTCTTTCGCCTACGCGCGAATTGTCGGTGCAGATTGCAAAGGATATACTTTCGTTTGCAGAATTTATGCCCGAAGTGAAGATTGCGGCAGTATATGGAGGCGCGTCCATTGAACCGCAGATAAAGTCTCTCAAGGCTGGTGCGCATATCGTGGTGGGAACGCCAGGTCGCGTGATGGATTTGATTGAACGCAAAGCCTTGAAAATAGGTAAGATAAAAACATTGGTTCTCGACGAGGCCGACGAAATGCTCGATATGGGCTTCAAGGAGGATTTGGACAATATCCTGTCGTCAACGCCCGACTTCAAGCAGACGCTTCTTTTTTCGGCAACTATGCCGGATGACATTCGTCGTATTGCCGAGGACTATATGATGCAGCCAATGGAAATTTCGGTTGGAAAGAAAAATTCCGGTGCCGAAAATGTTGACCATGTCTATTATCTCGTCAGTGCCAAGAACCGCTATCTTGCCTTGAAGCGCATAGTTGACATAAATCCTAACATCTACGGAATTGTTTTCTGCCGTACGCGCAAGGAAACTCAGGAAGTTGCCGACAAACTTATTCAGGACGGTTACAATGCAGACTCGTTGCATGGCGATTTGTCGCAGGCACAGCGCGATATGGTGATGGCGAAGTTCCGCTCGAAGCACTTGCAGGTGCTTGTGGCTACCGATGTGGCGGCACGAGGAATCGATGTCAACGACCTCACGCATATCATCAACTACAACCTTCCCGACGAGCGCGAAACTTATATACACCGCAGTGGTCGTACTGGACGTGCTGGCAAACGTGGAATGTGCGTGACAATAGTCCATACTCGTGAGGAACACAAAATCCGTGAAATCGAAAAGTTGCTCAAGAAGGAAATCGTCCGCAAGAAGATTCCCGATGGCAAGGAAATCTGCATGATTCAGCTTATGTCGATGATTGACAAGGTTATGGCTATTGAAACAATAGATGGTCAGATAAAGGAATTCCTCCCTGCAATAATGCTCAGGCTTCAGTCGCTTGACCGCGAGGAACTAATCAAGAGGTTTGTCTCCATCGAGTTTAACCGCTTCCTTAATTATTATAAAGGTGCTGCTGACATCAACATCTACGACAAGGATAAGAAGGGCAAAGGACGCAAGCAGGATGAGAAGAAAGGCGGTTCGCGCAGGTCGGGTGATGATAAGTTCGACAAGCGCAGCCGCAAGACAAGGTTTACCAAGTTTTTCATAACAGTAGGGGAGAAGGACGGTCTTACAAAGATGAAACTGATGGATGTCATCAATTCAAGCGATTTGCTTGCTGGTGCAGAGGTAGGTAAGATAGAGATACTCACAGGACATACTTTCTTCGAGGTGGATTCTGATTTGCAGGAAAAGGTCATCAGGGTGTTCAAGAATCGCAGGTTTATGGGCAAGCGGCTGAAGATTGAGGTGAAATCTGGAAAGGGGAAATAGACATGGATTAATGTATAACAAAAAAGGCTCGGATTTCCGAGCCTTTTCTATACCATCAGTAGTGATTATTCTCTTGGTTTCAATACGATTGTTTCTTCTCCAGTTTCCTGATAATTGGATTCGCTGGTAGCATTTTGTGCGCTAAGATGGAATCTGTTTATCTTCTGGTAGAGTTTTACTTCCTTGCTTTTTAGTTCAATCAAGTCATATACAATACTCATTTCGCCTTTTGCGTATCTGTCGCTTGATACGGTTGTGCTTATTGTACGTGGTAAACTTGCACCACCTTCGTCATCGTCACTTGAGACTATTTCAGACAATTTTGTCGTAATCTTTTGTTCTTCAATGATGAAAGCAATTCTTTCCTTGTCTTTGTATTCGTTGTCGATGCCACCAAGGAATTCCCAAGTACCTGACATTTCTTCGGTGACCTCGGTTCTGTGTACAACAGATACATCATCATCTTCACCAGACTGGTCTTCGTCAAAAACATACTTATATACCATCTTTGCGTATCCATTCTTGTCGAAATAGAATGTATAGTTGCCTTCGTTCTGACCTGGGTCTTTTACGATTTTGCCCGTCAAGGTTCTGGTACTGTCTGAATTTGAAATTTCTATGACTTGTTTCCAAGTTTCACCTTCGACAGTTGTCTTTGTTTTGGTACTTATGTTGTTTTCTGTTCTTTTTATCTCAGAATTTAGACTAGATACAGTCCAAGTTCCACAAAGCCTAGCTTTTCTGCTTCTGAATGTGAGCCATGGGTCTTCTGGTCCTGTTTTGCATCCTGAAAATACTATCGGAAGTGCCAACATTATTATGGCAACTGCATAACCTAATAACTTCTTTGTATTCATACTTTTTAACTTCTAATGATACAGACGGCAAAGTAAACACAAATATTTTTATCAACAAAATTTTTTTTATTCTTTTTTTTATTGAAAAAATAATAAACGTTTTGTTTTCTCGTTAATAGGGCTATTTGAAAAAATAACATTACCTTTGTAACAAATAAAATGTATAGCTATGATTATTGATACTAAGGAGATTTCTTCACGAATTAAGCTCGGCTCGATGCTCGTGGTGCTGGTTCTTGTGGCGGTCGTTGTGCTCGACCTTATTTTTAGGATGGTGCCCAATTTCATATTGGTATATGTATGCATCGGCCTGTTTGTGCTTTTCGAAGCATACCTATTAATTAAAAAATACAATTATATATATTACAATTCTGACGGTTTCAAGATAATACTGAAATATACGTCGTTGGGGATGTTCTCGGCAGGAAACTATAAGCTTGAGATTCCAAAGAAGGATTTTGTCCGCATAGAAATGGACAAGTCGATTGCCGGTATGCGGAAGATGGTTGTAATATATGTTAGAACACCAAACGGCATAGCTAAGTTTAAGCCAATCAGCATTTCGGTACTCTCGGATGCTGAAACCAATGATATGTTGTCTGACTTAGAATCTATAAAAAGGTAAATATGCTTGACGACGACAGGCTTTACGACGTCGCCGTTACGTTCGTTCATGGTATTGGCGACATCAACGCCAAGAAACTCATATCCTATTTTGGTTCAGCCAAGGCTCTGTTTTCTGCTTCGTTCAAGGAGTTGAAGTCAGTGCAGGGGATAGGCGAAGTTGTAGCGTCCCGATTGTATTCAAATTTCGATTCTGCATTGAAGTCGGCAGAAAGCGAGCTGGAGTACATTTATGCCAACGACATAGGTTTCGTAACTTTGACCGACGATGCATATCCTGAACGTCTGCGCGAGTGTGCCGATTCCCCCTCTATATTATATTATAAAGGTATGCCCGATTTTGCTGGCAAGCATATCGTAAGCATTGTCGGTACTCGCAATGCCACAAAGTATGGAGTGGAGTTCTGCAATACATTCGTTTCGGATTTGGCTAAGAAATATCCGGATGCGGTGATTGTCAGTGGATTGGCTTATGGCATTGATGTTGCTTCTCACAAAGCCGCTCTCGATAACAATTTGGCGACATGGGCAGTGCTCGGTCATAGCCTTGAAACGATTTATCCGTCGGTACATAAGAAAGTTGCCGATAAGATGCTGGAGTGCAACGGAGCATTAATCTCCGACTTTCCGCACGGAACAAAGATTGACCCGTCGAACTTCGTCAGGCGCAACAGGATTGTTGCAGGATTGTGCGATGCCTTGCTCGTGGTGGAGTCGGGCGAAAAGGGCGGCTCGATAATTACAGCCAACATTGCAAACAACTACAACAAGGATGTGTTTGCTCTTCCTGGAAATATTACTTCTACATATAGCCGTGGTTGCAACAAGCTCATTAAGACCAACAGGGCAAATCTCTGCGAGTCGTTCGACGACTTCGAGTACATAATGAACTGGACGCCGAAGAAAGAAGTGTCGATGCCGAAGCTCGAACTGAAGTTCGACTTTACCGCCGACGAGAAAAAGGTTGCGGATGTGCTGGCAAAGTACGAGTTTCTTGACATTGACAACCTGCGCCGTCAGACCGAAATGACACCCAACGAGTTGAGCCTCATTCTGCTTCAGCTTGAAATGAAGGGTGCGATAGTATCGTTGCCTGGTAAGATATTTTCGCTAAAACGTTGACCAATATGCTGATAGATACCCATTCGCATATTTATTCCGAAGAATTTGATGCCGACAGGAACGAAACTGTTGCTCGTGCGAAGGCTGTTGGTGTAGGAAAAATTGTTCTTCCGAACATTGATTGCTCATCGTTGGAACGGCTTTCTTCGTTGGCGAAAACCGATGAAAACTATTTTTATGTTGCAAACGGCTTGCATCCTACTTCGGTAAATGCCGACTGCAAGAAGGAACTTGATGTGATTTTTTCGGAAGCTACTTTCGGAATGTTGCCAAATGTCGTTGCGATAGGAGAAATCGGCATGGACTTGTACTGGGACGATACTTTTGTGAAAGAGCAGAAGTCGGCATTTGATTTTCAGTTGGCATACGCGACGGAGCACGGTTTGCCTGTGATTATCCATTGTCGCAATGCCTTTGCTCAGATTATGGATGTGATGGATGCTTACAGGTCGTCGGGGCTTACAGGTGTTTTCCATTGTTTTTCGGAAGATTACGAATCGGCACGGCAAGTTTTGGATATGGGATATTATATAGGTATAGGCGGAGTGCTGACGTATAAGAAGTCGGTGTTGCCGGAAGTCGTTTCCCAGATTCCGCTGACGAGCATTGTACTTGAAACCGATTCTCCCTATCTTGCGCCAGTTCCACATCGTGGTAAGCGTAATGAGTCGGCTTTTGTGGCTTGTGTCGCGGAAAAAATGTCATCGATTTTGGGCTGTAGTTACGATGATGTATGTGAAATCACGTCTGGCAATGCGAAAAAACTTTTCAAAATAGCCTAGCAGTATATATTTGTTTGTCAGTTTATTGCGAAGAACTTTTGTGAATTCTTGTAAATCTCTCGAAAAAAAATCATTAAAAATTTTTATTTCACTCAAATAATTCTTTACTTTGCAATTCCTTTTTTGGGCGCACTGGAGAGATGGCCGAGCGGTTGAAGGCGCACGCCTGGAAAGTGTGTATGCGGCGTGAAGCCGTATCGTGGGTTCGAATCCCACTCTCTCCGCCAGATTAGGGAAGGACGATTGAATTGTTCAAGATTTGAAAATTAGATAGTTGAATTAAATTTTAGAATTAACATAAATTAGTATAACAAAGAATTAGAATTAATTAAAAACAAATTTAAGTCATGAAAAAGTTAATCTCGTTACTTACATTAGCAGGTTTGCTTACATTCGCAACCGCTACATTTGCGCAAGACGAAAAGACAGAAGAACAGGCAGCTCCAGCACAGACCGAAGCTGTTGCACAGGATGAACCTATGGCAGCTGACGAAACAGTTCCTGAAGCAACTGAAGAAAAGCCATTCCACCAGCAGTTGAAGATAAAGATCATCGAAGGTGGTCCTATATTCATGGGCTTCTTGCTCGTAGCTTTGATTCTCGGTTTGGCTATCGCTTTCGAAAGAATCATCTATTTGAACCTTGCTACTGTAAATACAAAGAAGTTATTGACTAAGATAGAAAACGCTTTGAACGAAGGTGGCGTTGATGCAGCAATGGACGTTTGCCGCAACACTCGTGGTCCTGTTGCCAGCATATTCTATCAGGGACTTTCAAGATATCCGGAAGGAATCGACATGGTTGAAAAGTCGGTTGTTTCCTACGGTTCGGTTCAGATGGGCCAGATGGAAAAGGGCTTGACCTGGATTTCGTTGTTCATCGCTCTTCTTCCTATGTTGGGATTCATGGGTACGGTTATCGGTATGATCGGTGCATTCGATGCTATCGAAGCTGCTGGTGATATCAACCCTGCAGTTGTTGCTGGTGGTATCAAGGTCGCTCTTATCACAACCGTAGGCGGTTTGATCGGTGCTATGATTCTTCAGGTATTCTACAACTATATCTTGGGTAAGATTGATACCTTGGTAAATACAATGGAAGATGCTTCGATATCTCTCGTTGATATCCTTGTAGATTACGAAAGAAAGTCAAATAACTAATTGTTGACAATTAAAAACTTACAGAGATGTTAGAGAAAGTAGTTAAAATATTAGGTTGGGTCGTGTTGGGAGCGGCAGCAGTTATATCTGTGCTGTTCTTCGTACTGCCTAGCGAGGCGTCTGAGATGCAGGCTGCCATGGATGCTCTTGACGGAGCTACTGGCGCTGAGAAGATTGAAGGCGTTGATGCGGCAGCGACCAATTGGGGCGGCTTTATAATGTACGCCTGCGAATTCCTCGCAATTCTTTGCGCAGCAATGTTTGTTATTTTCGAAATAGGTGGTGTGATAGCTGATGGTATTGCTTCTCCTAAGTCGTTGATTAAACCTGCTATAGCAATCGTTGCAATCGTAGTTGTTGTAATCATTTCTTGGGCATTGGCAGATGGTATAGCTCCACACACAATTGGTATCCAAAAGGCAGGCTATACGCCTGGTGATGCCTATGGTGACATCAAGCTTGCCGAGGCAGGTCTGTGGATGACATACATAGCTGGCGCAGCAGCAATTTTGGCACTTGTTTATGGTGCAGTTTCAAGATTGTGGAAGTAATTGTTAATTTTTAAAAGGTTAAAATTATGGCAAAAAGAGCAACCCCGGAAATTAACGCAAGTTCTATGGCGGATATTGCTTTCTTGCTCCTTATATTCTTCCTTGTGACAACGACAATGGATGTTGATACAGGTATCCAGCGCCAGTTGCCGCCTATTCCGGAGAATAAGGACCAGAAGACCGATGTTGAGGTCAACAAGCGCAATATCTACTTGGTTCTTGTAAACTCAAGGGGTAATATATCTGTAAACCAGAGTTGGATGGATATAGACAAGCTTCGCGAGGATGCAAAGAGATTCATCAATTGCGACAGGGCTGACGATCCGACTCTCCCCGAAATGGAGGAAATTACCGTAGAGGGAATCAAGGGGCCGGTCAAGACTTCGAAGGGTATCATTTCCCTGCAGAACGACCGTGGTACTACCTACGGAAGATACATTGAAGTTCAGAACGAATTGGTTGCCGCATACAACGAGATACGTAACGAAGCTGCCCGCAAATACTTCAATAAGCCCTATGACGAGCTTAACGATGAACAGCAGGAAGCAATCAGGAAGATTTATCCTCAGCGTATCTCAGAAGCAGAACCTAAAAATTATGGAGGAAAGTAATTATGGCAGTAATGGGTAAAAAGAAAAAGAAAACCTTAGGTGCAATATCTACTGCATCTTTGCCCGACATCGTGTTCATGATTCTGTTCTTCTTCATGGTTTCTACGACTATGCGCGAGGTGGAACTCCTTATCGAACTCAAGGGTTCCGACCTTCCTACTGCAACCGAAATCAAGAAGCTTGAGAAGAAGTCGTTGGTAAGCTACATCTATGTCGGCAAACCATTGCAGCAGTATCAGAAAACCTATGGTACCGAGCCGAAGATTCAGTTGAACTCTTCGTTCGCTGAACTTTCCGACATCTACGAGTACATTCTCGCAGAACGTGCCGAAAGGGACGAGGCTGAAGTTCCATTTATGACAACTTCTCTCAAGGTTCACAAGGACACAAAGATGGGTATCATAACCGATATCAAGCAAGAGCTTAGGAAAGCAAGTGCCTTGAAAATAAACTACTCGGCACGGCAGGACATGGGATATTAAAATTTTCTTGTATATGATGAAATGGGACTGAATTTTCAGCCCCATTTTTTTATACTCTAATCTGACATTCAATTCTATTCAAATACCTCCACAAAAAATACAGGAACGTTGCACGCAACGTTTCTACATTTTCAAACAACCTCAAACCATCAGAACCCATTTCAAATACAGGAGACGTTGCACGCAACGTCTCTACAGATTCAAACCATCTCAAACCATCTCAAACCATCTCAAACAACTTCAAACCACCTCAAACCATTTGAACCCATCTCAAACAACCTCAAACAAATTTAAACATATAAACTAAAAAAATCTCCCAACATATTGTATATCTTAAACAAAAAGTTTATCTTTGCAAGTTGTAAAATAGTGTTTTATGTCTTGTGAAAAAAATTTTTGAATTTTTTTTCAAAAAAAAGGCAACCATTTTACATTTTATACGTTCTACTTTTGAATTTAAATTAAAAAAAGATGAAAAAACTATTGACAGTTCTCGTGCTACTTGTCGCATTTACAGGGGTTTATGCACAACAAGTCAGTGTCATTCCGGACAATAAGCTATATGCTAAATTCCAGTCGGATGACATTAACAATATGGTTAACCTGTTGCCGCAGGAGATTACATATTGGAATTGGTTTGCATACAATGGTTTCGTTATAAAAAGAACGACTCCGGAAAATGCTCACAAGTATCCGCCACTGAAGTTCTTCGACAAGGACACTAAGCTTGCCGCAGATGAAGAGGTGGGTTATGATGAGGCTAGTTTCAATATCATGTCCTATGATTTTGAAATCCTTCCCAATAAGGGAAATGCATATAGAATTGGCGAAACAGGATATGTCGTTAATATATATTCTCAGCGCAAATTAGTTGAAAAATTCAATAAATTTATGGGCCATGAATAAAAAGATAATATACATAACGGTTTTGTTCCTGCTGATGGGTTTGGCAGGATACTCGCAGACTTATAATCTGAATTCCGATACTAACGGAAGTACTATCACAACCTGCAATGCTACGTTGTACGATTCGGGAGGTCCTGATGGTAACTATTCGGCAAGCGAGAACTTTACGATTACCTTCTGCGGTATTGCTAACGCACCTATGATTGTGAGCGTTGAAGCATTAAGAACAGAAAGTACTTCGTTCGACTACTTGAGGATATACGATGGCTCAAATACTGGTGGTACGCTTCTTGCAACTTTGGGTGGTTCTACCGTGCCTGCCGAAGAAATAGAGTCGAATGGCAACTGTATTACAATACTGTGGCATAGCGATGGCTCTGTGCAATATGCAGGTTTCCAGCTTAGCATCAGATGCGGTTTCCCTTGCCAGGACTATACGGTGAACATCACTCCCGAAGCAGTGTATGATGCTACCGAGGATGCTTATTTAGGATGCTCGGGAGGTATTGTTTCGGCAGAACTAAATTTCCTTCATAACAATGAAAATTACGAGCAGACTATTGATAATACAACTTTCTCATGGACAGCGGTTTCTGATCAAGGAACTCAGACATTTGCAGGACTTGGTATTAATGAGCTTTCAGAACCATTAGCTCCAGGTGCATATTTTTTCACTCTTACAACTTCAGATGCAAATAGGTGTCAGGTAATATCAAATACAGTCACGGTGTATATTTCAGTGCCACCGACTTTTACCGGAACCTTCCTCGACCCGCCAGTAGTATGTCCGGGTGCAGATGTTAACTTGACTGGTGTTGTTGTTCCGCCACCTGAATGGCAAATGACAATTCAGGAGGTCAACTATGAGCAGCACTGCTTCGACGATGACCATATTGATGAAGAACAGTTGAGCTGTTTTACATACGCGGCATTCCCTGGACAGACTATTCAGTCGGCGGCTGACATCGAGGCTATCGGTATGCGTATGGAACATTCATATATGGGTGACCTTGACATATATATACAATGTCCTAATGGTCAGCGTATGACTCTGTTTGAGCAGGCTTGCGGTGGAACTTATTTTGGCGAAGCTGTTGACTATGATACCCAAGGTGTAAATTCTTGCAACGATGGTGATCAGTGGGTAGGTGTTGGATACGATTATTATTGGACACATGACAATAATAGAGGTTTGATGTCGGCAAACTGTTCAAGCGTTAGTATTTTGCCAGCAGGAAACTATCAGCCTGTTGATAATTTCAATGCTTTGGTAGGATGTCCAATCAACGGTGAATGGTGCGTAATATTTGTCGATAATATGAGTATTGACGATGGTACTGTTTTCCAGACCGAGCTTCACTTCGCTGATTACATTATACCTGCTGAAGATAGCATCATATCATTCCAGAATACTTATGGTGACGATTTGTGGTGGGAAGGTCCAGAATTGCAAAACGAAGGCTTGGGTGCAAACAATGTTGCCAATCCTACAACTCCTGGTCAGGTGCCATACACATTCTATGCAACCGACAATTTCGGATGTACATACGATACGACAATATATGTGACAGTTCGTGACTTTAATGATGCTAACTGCTGTATCACACCGACTCCTACTATTGCAAGCATTCCTGACCTGATTTGTTCAAACAGGACAAACCTTTCTGTTCAGAACTTCCCCAATGGTAATACTGGCGAATGGTCAGTTGCAGGTTATCCTAACGGAGACGATGTAAACAACTCGGTAACCTTTACCAATCCTAATTCTCCTAATACACAAGTTATTATAAATGGTTGGGGTCAATATACCTTCCGTTGGACAGAACATTACCTTGGTCGAGACGACTGTAATGGTGAAACGGAAGTAACGACAACCTTCCGTCAGCAACCTACGAATAATTTCGTATATACACCGATTTCTTGTTTCGGTGGCGAAACAACTGTGACATATACAGGTAATATGGATAATAATGCCGATTTTACATGGACGTTTGGCGGTGCTTTTGCACAGGGCGACCCCAATTCAATGGGTCCGTTCATCCTCAATTGGCAGGAAGCGGGAACTCATGGCGTTACGCTTACCGTAAACAACGACGGCTGTGTAACTAACGACACGCTTGTTTCTATTCTCAATCCGGAACGACTTGTAATTGATTCAATATCGGTAGTTAACGACCCATGTTACCATAGCAATGGCGGTTCGGCTGTTGTTACACATCATGGCGGTACAATGCCAATCGCATATTCGTGGGCGGCTCCTGGTATCGAACTTCAGAATGTAGGTGCAGGAAACTATACCTTGACAATAACAGATGCAAACGGCTGTACGGCACAGCATACGTTTGTAATTACAGAGCCGACTGAGGTTGTCGTCCAGACGATAGAATCAACCAACTTGACCTGCTTTGCTTCACACGACGGTGCGATATCGGTTTATGCTGGCGGTGGTACTGGCGAATTGCATTATCTATGGTCGGATGTTGGTTATGGTCCTAATGAGAGGGTTAACCTTTCCGCAGGAGAATATTACCTTACAGTAAGCGACGACAACAACTGTAGTCAGACTGGATATGTAGCACTGACTCAGCCGGAACAGCTTTTGATACAGATGACAACCGACTATGCTGTGTGCGAAGGCGAACCGACTCCTGTTCGTGTAACGGCATTCGGTGGAACTACACCGTACCATTATATGTGGAACAATGGAAATGGCGAGTTTGAAGCAAGCACTGAAATATCCGCTCAATTGCGCACAACAACACATTATACCGCATACGTTCGTGATGCCAATGGTTGTACGAGCGACATACAGACAATGACTGTTACTGTCAGTCCAAAGATGGAAATCGACAGCATTATTCTTCGTCAGATTAAGTGTTACGGTCATTGCGATGGTCGTGCAGAGCTTGTAATGCATGGTGGTCTTGCTCCTTTGCAGTATAGCTGGCCGTCCGATACCTATATATATGATGGCGTATGCAGCGGAGCTTACACTGTTACCGTTGCCGACCTTATCGGATGTTCGGTTGTGGGGGCCTTTGTGATTACCCAGCCTGACGACTTTGTAATTTCAACTTCGATGGATTCTGTATCGTGCAACGGCGGTAGCGATGGTGAAGCAAGAATTTTCGTCGATGGTGCAACACCACCTTACACCTACTTATGGCCTAACGGAAATAATACCGACATCCTTACAACTACGGCTGGTTCGTATATTGTGACTGTCCTTGATAGCAACGGATGCCGTCATACGGAACAATTTGATATTCCAGAGCCAGACCCGATGATTGCGTTGCCAATGAACAATGTTACAATATGCAACGGACAGACTGCAACATTGACTACTCAGGTAACTGGTGGTTCTCCATATTACGACTACAGATGGATGGGTCCAGATAGCGTTCAATACAATGGTATGCGCTTTGACGTGTCGCCAACCGAAACTTCAACATATATCCTCACGATTTACGATTCGCACGGATGCGCATTAGAGCTTTCGCCAGTAACTGTAAATGTTAACCCAGACTTGAGGATTGCTTCGGTTGTAACAAGCTACGATACTATTTGTCAGGGCGACGAGGCTTTGATTTATGTCGAGGCTGATGGTGGAAACGGTGGCCCATATACATTGACTTTGCAGGATGGTAGGGTAGTGCCGTCGCCATTTACAGTAAGACCCGATTCGACAACAATGTTCTACATTACGCTTACCGATATGTGTGGAACTCCGTCGGTAACGGATTCGATAGAGATTTTCGTTCACTCATATCCAGAAGAGTTGTTCACAGCAAGCAATGTAGAAGGGTGTGTTCCTCTTACTGTTGAATTTACTCCTCTGACAGCTAACGGCACGCAGTATCTGTGGACTTTCGGCGATAATGACTTTGCAGAAGCGGACCAGCCTACACATACGTACAAAAATCCTGGCGATTATGATGTTACAATGTCGGTTTGGAGCGAGTTCGGTTGCAAGATTGAAAGGACATACTCGAATTTGATTCATGCTTATCCGGTTCCAAGAGCTTTGTTCGATGCTGATGTTCAGTCGGTATCTGTTCTGTCTGCCGAGGTTCTGTTCAACAATAGGTCGATTGATGCAACTAGATATTTCTGGTTCTTCGGTGATATGGATAGTTCTACATATGAAAGTCCGCGCCATACCTATTCTGAAATGGGCGAATACGAGGTTGTTCTTGTGGCAGAAAACGACCACCATTGTAAAGACACTACATCGAGATTGATTACGGTTTACAGTCAGTTCTCATTCTATGCTCCTACATCTTTTACTCCTAATGGTGACGGTTTGAACGACTGTTTCAGAATTTGTGGAAATGGCATATCGAGGAACAACTTCCTGCTGACGGTTTATGACCGTTGGGGTGAACTTGTATTCAGAACCACCGAATATTTCCCTGAATCGAACTGCGATGCTTGTTCAGAAGGTTCGTGGGATGGTACCGATATGGGTAGCAAGCGCCAGGGCGATAGGGTATTGGAGAACGGTCTGTACTACTGGTACTGTCAGTTCGAAGATACATTTGGTATTGAACATAGGGAGCAGGGTACTGTAAATATGGTCCGATAATAGGTTTTCTAATGATACAAAAAAATAAAGCCGCTCGATTGGGCGGCTTTATTTTTTTTGAATTATGATTCTTATTTGTTAAGTCTGAATCTTTCGTTTCCGTTTTCGAAGTAGTCAACTATCTGGTTGATTGCTGCGATACCTGCGTTAACGTTTGCTTCTTCGGTCTGAGCACCAAGTTTTTTCGGTGTGAAGAATACGCGGTCTGCGTAGTTTTCCTTCAATTCTGCTGCGCATTCAGGAGCAACGTCTGCCATGTACTTGAAGTCTGGTCTTTCTGCGAGAACCTTCTTGAGGTCGTCTTCATCGATGACTTCCTTGCGGGCAGTGTTGATAAGAGTTGCACCCTTAGGCATCTTACCGATTTTGCTCATGTTGATAGACTTCTTAGTCTCGTCGTTTGCCGGGCAGTGGAGCGAAATGTAGTGGCAAGTGCCAAACAAGTCGTCGAGGTTGGTGCACTGCTTTGCGCCGGTCGATTCAATCTGTTCCTTTGTTAGGAACGGGTCGTATGCAACTACTTCCATGCCGAATCCCATAGCATACTTGCCAAGGAGACGACCAACGTTTCCGTAACCATAGATGCCGAGTTTCTTTCCGTGGATTTCCGAACCAGACTTACCATTATAGTTGTTTCTTGCAGCCATAATCATAAGACCGATAGCGAGTTCTGCAACTGCATTCGAGTTCTGACCAGGAGTGTTCATTGCAACTACATTGCAAGCTGTTGCTGCATTGAGGTCGATGTTGTCGAAACCTGCACCAGCTCTTACGATTATCTTGAGGTTCTTGCCAGCTTCGATAACTTCCTTGTCGGCAACGTCGCTTCTGATAATCATTGCGTCAACATCAGCTACCGCAGCCAAAAGTTTGTCCTTGGTTCCGTACTTTTCAAGTAAAATAACTTCGTATCCAGCGGCTTTTGCCTTAGCCTGGATGCCGTCAACTGCTTCTTTTGCAAACGGTTTGTCGGTTGCTACTAAAACCTTTTTCATTTCAAATTGTGTTTTAAATTTTAATAATGTTTTGCTTTTTAATTTTCGGCAAAGATATTCATTGCCAATCGATTTATCAAACAAATTGGAACATATTTTAAAACATTGTTTTGGCGCTTCACTCGGCTTATAATTCTTCTTCTATTCCCAGTTCCCGGTGCTTCAGAATTACTTTTACACCATACTTTTCGTGAATGTACTTTGCAATATGTTCTGCTGAATATACGCTGCGGTGTTGTCCGCCAGTGCAGCCGAAACAAATCATCAGACTAGTGAACCCACGACGTATGTAAGTTTCTATGGTTGGCGATATTACAGCCTTGATGTTCTCGATGAACACATCGATGTCGCCATGTTCCTTGAAGAAGTCGATTACGGGTTGGTCGCGACCAGTCAACTTCTTGTATTCTTCGTATCGGCCGGGGTTGTGGTTGCCTCGGCAGTCGAAGACGAAACCTCCGCCGTTTTCTGTCTTATCTTCGGGAAGACCGTTCTTGAATCCGAAACTCATCACGTTGATTGTCAGTTGGTCGTACTTTACGGGCTCAAACTTCTGCTTACATTTTACTACTTCAGAAATTACGCGGTCGAGTTCCTTGTAGTTGCTAAGTATCGGATGTGTTTCGTGCAGTTCCTTAAGGTTGTCGATGGCAAACGGTATGCTTTCGATGAAGTGGCGTTTCTTTTCAATTAGACCGCGGTTGCCGTATGCGCCAAGGGTTTGCAAAATTCTGATATACAAGTAGAACCAAAATTCCTTCTCAAAGTCCTCTCTGTCGATTTCGCTGCTTTTTGTGATTTCGTCAATGTAGAAGTTTAGCAGTTCCAGTTTCTTGTCGTTTGGAATTTTTGCTTTTGCCTGCCACAGCAGCGACGCCATGTCGTATTGTATGGCACCCTTGCGTCCGCCTTGATAGTCGATGAAATACACTTGCTCGTCCTTGACGAGTATGTTTCGCGCCTGAAAGTCACGGAACATAAACGATTTGGTTCCGTTTTCGGCAAGGTATTGGGCTAGTGCATCGAAGTCATCCTGAAGAAGTTTCTCGTCGTACGGAATGTCGAGGCGATTTAGGAAGTAGTACTTGAAGTAGTTGAGGTCGAACAGTATGCTTTGGCTGTTGAATTCCGAGATGGAGTAGGCGAGGTTGAAGTCGATGGCTTTGCCTGCTGCAATCTGTAGTTTTGCCAATGCACTGATGCTCTTGCGGTAAAGGTCGTCGAGCCGTTCGGTAAACCTGCCGTACTGCTTGTATTCGCTTTCAACGACTTTCAGCAAAAGGTCATCGCCAAAGTCCTCGATGAAATAGGTGAGGGTATCTTCGCTGACGTGGTAAATCTTTGGTGTATTCAGATTCAGATTGCTGAAGATTACGCTGTAATACAGAAATGTCTTTGTCTCGGGTATGTTGTTGCTGTAAACGCCGAGCACGGTTCCGTTTTCACCGTAGAAACGGTAGTAGCTGCGGTTAGAGCCTGCCTTTGTTATTGCTTCGACCTTCTGTGGTGCGGTCTTGTAAAATTCAGTGTATCTTTGAGTTAAAATTTGTTCGATGTTCATTATATATAAGTTTCTAAGTTTCTATGTTTCACGTTTCTAAGTTTCTCGGTTGCTGAGCGAAGTCGAAGCACTAAGTTTATATGGCTTCGCCGTTTCTAAGTTTCAATGGCTTCGCCGTTTCTGGTTTTCTTGTTGAGTCGTGGCGCGCCGCGACCGTACAAAGTTTCCGTTTCTATGTTTGGGTTTTGATGATTTGATAATTTGTAGCGACGCGGCACGCCACGTCGCCACAGATTATCCATTATCCATTATCCATTATCCATTGTCCATTATCCATTGTTCATTATCCATTGTTCATTATCCATTGTTCATTGTCAATTATCCATTGTCAATTGTCAATTATCCATTGTCAATTGTCCATTGTTAATTATCAATTAATCATCACCATTGTTGCCCCGAATCCATATTCCCTGAACGAAGCATCCTCGTATGGCAGTTTGTACTGTTTTTCAAGCGATTCGCGGATATTGCTTTTCAGTGTTCCGTTGCCGATGCCGTGGATTAGGATAACCTTGCCGGCCTTGTTCATTATCGCATCGGTCATGGTTTTGTGGAAAGTCTTCATCTGGATGTCGAGGATTTCTGCATTCGACAGACCGACAACGCTGTCAATCAACTTGTTGATATGCAAGTCAACTTCAATGGTTTCAGGTTGCTTGCGCTTATGGTAGCGCTGCGAATTGTCTTCTTCTGCTTCGTCCTTGCGTGCCATCTGCTCTTCGAATTCCTTTTGTGTCCGGATGGAGTTTCCAAGTCCGAGGTCTTCTTTCAAAAGTTCGAAAATGTAGGCTTTTTCATCAAAGAATTCATTTTCCACAAAAGTGTGTTCCTGGAAAAACTTGATGGGCGTGATTTTGATCCTACGCTCAAGCATTTCGTGGTAGGTGCACTTTGGATTGTCGTACAGTATGCTTTGGATAATGATTTCCTTCGAGTTGTTGATTTGTTCGCGAGTGAGCTGTCCGACTAGTATTTTTGTGTTTGGCTCAAGTGTTTCGGTGTCGATTTTCTCGAATCCGTTTTCGCCGCGAAGAACTATGTGGTAGAACACGAAGTAGTTTGAATCGTTCACGAGGTAGCAGTCGAATCCGTCGAACTTGTCGTCATAGTTGCGGATGAAGGCGAACATAAATTCTGTCTTCTGGTCCTTCTTGATTTCGATTTTAGGTTTCGGAATTAGCGTGCCTTCAACCTTCTTTATGTTGTCCTTTATGTTCTCGACAACGTTGCTTGCGAATTCCTTGAACTGCTTGTTGTAATTGTCCTTGGCTTTTTCCACCACTACTATCTCCGACATTCGGACTGGATATTCAAAGTCGTTGTCGTCCTTTACAATCACTTGATTTTTAGGCAGAATCTTCACGACAGTTCCGCCACCGACATCGTTTAGGAATCTAACTTTATCGCCAATGCTAATTAAATCCATAAGAATTATTATTTTTGCGCAAATTTAATAAAAAAGTGGTTTGTAACATTAACATAAACGACTATAATTACGACCTGCCCGACGAGAAAATCGCAAAATATCCACTTGCCGAGCGTGATATGTCGAAACTGCTTGTTTTCGATGGCGATAAGATAGGGGAGGACAGGTTCCGCAATATAAGTACGCATCTGCCAGCCGGAAGCCTTCTGCTGTTCAACGACACCAAGGTTATAAATGCGCGTATGATTTTTGAGAAGGAGACTGGTGCGCGGATTGAAGTTTTCTGTCTCGACCCGATTTCGCCAAGCGACTACGCGCAGGCGTTTGCCCAGAATGGTCGTTGCTCGTGGAAATGCTTGGTGGGCAACAGCAAGAAATGGAAGGACGGTCGCTTGAAAAAGAGTATCATCGTTGACGGCAAAAATCTTGACCTATATATTACCCGTGTGCGCGAGATTGGTAATTCGTTTGAAATTCTTTTTGAATGGGATAATCCCGATATTTGCTTTTCGCAGATAATAGATGTTGCCGGCAATATTCCAATTCCACCATATCTTAACCGCAACAGCGAGGACATTGACAAGGTGCGTTACCAGACGGTATATAGCCATTATCAAGGTTCGGTGGCAGCTCCGACGGCCGGTCTGCATTTTACCGAACGTGTGATGGAAGACCTGAAATCTTGCAATATCGAATCCGATGCCGTCACCTTGCATGTCGGAGCTGGAACTTTCCAGCCTGTTAAAACCGACAATGCCGCCGAGCACGAAATGCATACCGAACATTTCATTGTTAAGCGCACCACGATAGAAAAAATCGTGCAATATCTTGGCAATATTACAATTACTGGTACAACAACGGTACGTACTGTTGAAAGTTTGTTCTGTGTGGGAGTGCAAGTTTTCGAAAATAAAGATGTTGATGCGGAGGAATTCCATGTATCGCAGTGGGAGGCGTATGGGTACAAGGAAAAGTACGATGCACGCGAGATTCTTGAAAATCTTTTGTCGTGGATGACTGCGAAAGGCATTGATTTTATAAGGTGCGCCACGCAGATAATGATAGTGCCGGGATTTAGGTTCCGCATTACCGACAGGCTAATTACTAATTTCCACCAGCCGAAATCGACGCTTTTGCTTTTGTTGTCGGCATTTATCGGCGAGGAATGGCGCAAGGTTTACAAATATGCACTGGAGAATGATTTTAGATTCTTGAGTTATGGCGATTCTTGCCTGTTTTTGCATAAAAATACTGAAATTTTAAGCAAATGATTGATTTTACCAATATAGAGAAGCGCAGACTGTCATACGAGATATGTTACCTTTGGGTATGGTTTGCTTTGGATAAGTTATTTTTCCGCAAGTTGGAAGTAAAGGGCAAGGAAAATATACCCGACGAGCCGTTTCTCATAATTTGCAATCATCAGAACGGACTGATTGATGCTATGCTGCCAGTTTTTGGCATTCCGAATCATAGGATGGTGTTCATTGCCCGTGGCGATATTTTCAAGAAGGACAAGGTTGCCAAGATGCTGAAATGGTGTAGGGTGCTTCCTGCTTTCCGTGTACGCGACACAGGCAAGGAGAATCTTGGCGAGAACGACAAGATTTTTGAACTTGCAGCCAATATTCTCAACAATGGCAAGATTGTGGGACTTTTCCCCGAGGCGGCTTTGCAGTACGATAAGTCGATGGGAGGGTTCAAGAAAGGTTTTGCTCGAATAGCCTTCCGCGCCGAGGAAATCTCAAATTTCAACCTGCACCTGAAGGTGCTTCCGATGGCAAATTACTACGAAAATTTTTATAGCGCAGGACATCGTGCATTGCTCAACATCGGAAAACCTTTTGAGTTTGGCGAACTGCTTGACCTTTACCGCGAACATCCCGAGGCTGCCTATCGTCAGCTTGCACTGAAGGCTCAGGAACATGTACGTCCGCTTATGCTCGACATTGCCGACAAGGAAAATAACGAGCAGTTGGATGCTTTGCGGGAAATTTACCGCGAAGCAAAGCACGGCAGTGCGGCAAGGCGTATGCGAATGTCGGAACGTTTGGCATCCGACCAGACAATGCTCGAAAACTTTAAGAAACTAAAGGAAGAAAAGCCCGAAAAGTTTGCATGGTTTATGGAAAAGACAAAGCGGTATTCAGAATTGCTAGCTAAGTTGAATTTCAGGAACTGGCTGATAGGGAAGAAGTTGGGCTTTTTTGCAATGTTGCTTCTGACCTTGCTGTCGCTTGTGTTTGCTCCATTTTATGCAGTGCTATGGCTGTTGAACATTGTGCCATACAAGATACCAGAACTTGTTGTCAGAAAGTTGAAAGACAAACGAATGTCGGCATCTATGCGTTTGGGTTTCGGTGTGTTGGCAACATATCCGCTATGGAATCTGCTGTTGTTCGGACTTTCGTTCATAATTCCGTGGCCGTGGTGGTGTTCACTTATCCTTTTGGTATTGCTGACGGTTTTCCCAATTCCATTCATTGCCCTAAGACATTGGTTTGTAAAGTTCTACCATAGGTGGAGATATTTTGCAAAGCAAGGCAAGGATTCTGAAGTTTTGGAAGCGATTGCCATAAAAGCTGAAATGGTTGAGGCTTTTAAGAAAATGTAAGTTTCATTTTCTCCATTTCGCCAGCTTCATATACGAGTACGAGTGCGTTAGCATCAGGAATCCGTATATTACTTCGGTGCACCATATCCATTCCACATCGAGATTCCAGACGTTTGCGCTGAGATATACGTAAATCACATAAATTACAAGCACTCCTGCTTCGAGCATCAAGGCGGAAAGTGTGTTTCCCGTGCCGGAAATGAACTCGAAGTATATCATTGCTGGGGCTAGGACAAGCGTTGCAACAAGCACTACATATATGGTGTTCACCGAATTTTGCGCCAGAACAATGTCGTCGGTATAAATGCGTGCAATGTACTGCGGTATGCAGGCGCAGATGATTACGAGTGGAATTATTGTCGCAAGGCTCATCTTGGCAATCTTGACCAATGTACGTGGAATTTCTTCCTGCTTGTCGGCTCCGATAAGCCTGCTGGTCAGTGTGTTGGATGTGGCGCTGAAGGCAAAGACGGGAATCGTTACCAACATATATACGCTTCGTACAATGCCCGAAACCGCTATTGGCATTTCGCCCGTGTGTTCTATCATAGCAAAGAAAACGAACCATAATCCGAACGACATAAGTCGTTGTAGCATAGTAGGAAATGCCAATTTTAGCACCGATTTCAGCAGTTGCGGTTCAATTTTGCCGAACTCGAAAAGCGCGTATTTCCTGAACGGAATCATTTTCAAGGTGTAGAACACAAACAGCAGCAGTGCCGACAATTCTGCGCAAACCGACGACAGACCTGCTCCACGTATTCCCATTTCGGGAAAACCGAGGTTGCCGAAAATGAGGGCGTAGTCGAGGAATATGTTTACTGCGGCCATCAAAATGGTCGTGTAAGTGATGATTTTTGTGTTTGAAAGCCCGATGTAGAGCGAACGGAACAGGTAGTTGATGCAAACGATTACAATTCCGTAGTGCCTGTAATTGATAAATTGTGTGGCTGCTTCATAGACGTTTGGCGAGTCGATTATGAGGTTGAGCAGTATGTCGGAAAGGAAATGCATTGTCAACCAAAGCATTATACCAAGAATGGTCGTGAATAGCAGTCCGTGTTCAAACACTACGCCTATCCGCCGATAGTTCTGTTCTCCGAGCCGTCGGGCGATAATTATTTGTACGCCGATGGCAAATCCCATCGCCAATGCTGTGAAAACCAAGTAGTAGATTCCTCCAAGCATAACGGCTCCGAGTTCCACGTTGCCAACGTGTCCGATGAACACCGTGTTGACGAATACCATTATCGTCTGCGCTAGGTTACCGAAAATTATCGGGTAGGAAATTTGCCAGATTTCCTTGTTTGTGACCGACAGCGCGGGCTTGGTAGTTATTGCGTTCATACAGTTTTACTGCTTGATAATCTTGTACTTGTGTGTCGTGTCGTCCGACAAGATGCTGATTATATACATTCCGTTCGGAAAACCCTGCAAATTTAGGTTGTTTTGTCCGATTGATAGTTTTCCTTGTGCAATATTTTTTCCACAGAGGTCGTTCACGATGTATTCACAGGACTGATTTCCGAGGTATTCTATTGTGAAATTTCCGTTGGACGGATTGGGGAATATCCTTGTATTTTCTTCCAAGATGCCATTGTTTCCAACCAAAGTTGTCTGTACTTCAATGGTTTCGGATTCACCTTGACTACATACGCTCGACAACGTGTAATTGTGTTCTATTGCACTTGAAACGTTGATGACAAAAGTTGTATCTGTCGTATTGCCAACAAGTTGCCCCGATTCGTAAATGTTGTAGGCAATTGCATTTTCTGTTGGCGACCAAACAATGGAATCTTTTTCTGCCGTTATGTAGCAAATAGCATTTTCGGGCGCGGTGCATTGCTCGTGGAATATTGTAATGCAGACAGTTGTGTCGGTGTAGAGGTTTATGTTGCAGGTGGGACGAACCGAGAAGCAATGTTCACCGTCATCGAGGTTTTGCAGAATAAGTGTGTCGCCAGAAATTCCTGTTTCAAGCAGAGTCCCGTTGTCGTAGATGTCTATTCCTTCAATCGGATATAGTTTGTAGCCTGATATTTTTATGTCGTCGATGCAGAGGAAATTTTTGTTGTACGAGAAGTTTCGTATTGCAACATAGCGAGCCGAATCGGGAACCTGATAGGTTTTTAATGTCCACGCATCCGGGTCTGCCGAGCCTTTCACCATACAGGAGTCAAGTCTTGTTATGGTGCTGTCGCTGATGTAATAAACTTCCATTGTTTCCCAGTAACTCGGCTGGTGGCTTCCGCGTACATAGAACGAAAATTCAAAGTCGCCGACAAAGTCTAATTCCCTGCTGAAAATCCAGTCGTTGGTTGTGAGTGTTGTACTTCTGAAACTTGCAAGGAACTGATTTCCAGAGTGCGGGTGAATTTTCGTTAGGAAATTGCTGGTGTCGGAATATGCCATTTCGGGGCGGAAGGCTATGAAAGCCATCTTTTCGCGGTTGTTGGGAAAAGTATATCCCGAAATTAGACCTGTTTGCGAATCGTCGCCATCGTAGTACGACCAGCCAGCCTCACCTTCGGGGTTAATTGTGAATGGCGGATAGTCATCGCTGTCTTCAAAGTCGTCAAAAATAGTGAATCGCTTCACAGTCAAATTGTTCCAAGTGAGAATGCAACTGTCGTTTGTGTATTCTGCCTTTAAAATGTCGGGGGCGTAACATTCCTGTCCGTTCAGCGAAATGTGCAGTTGCCTTTCGATGGAAGTGTCGTTGTATTCAATGTTTGCCGTAAGAGTTATCGTGTGTCCGAAAGGTGCGTTTCGCGGAATTTGAATGTCGAAAGAATTGTTTTCTGCACTTCGGTTCGGTATTATCGGTGCGTAAATGGCTGAATCTGTGTTTATTGTAAGATATTCATCGTCGGATGAGATTCTAATTAGGACACTATCGGACTGAACCGTTCCAAGGTTTTGCAGTGATATTGAGAGGTTTGTGCTTGCCCCTGCGCTGACAGATTTTGGTGTGTAGTTGTCAATTTCAATGTAGGGGATGCCTGATTCTATTACGGGAATGCTGTCGTAGATTGTTGTTGTGTTGAAGGCGGTTACGACAAGCAATGCCTTGCCTTCATGCAGGTTATGTCCGATTGTGACATTTCCTCGTGAATTTGTGAATCCCTTGTAGTAGTTGCCGTCCTGCGAAATGCAGACGAGTGCATTTTTTACGGCTTGACCGTTGGTTGTGATTTGTGTAGAGAAGTTATTTCCTTGTATTGCAATACGTTGTGACGATTCTATTTTGTTGGGAGTTTTGGTTCTTAGTTGCAACGAAGCATCGCCGAAACTTATCCAGGACTTTACGGTTTCGATGTCGCTTTGCTGTGCCGATTCGCATAGCATAAGGTAGAATGCGTTTAGCACTACCGAACCCCAATGCGTGCGCTGTTCATTGGTATTCAGTCCGTTGGATGTGGTGTCGTTATCGTAGTTGTAGCCGCCCGAAAGTATGTCGTAGAAGTAGTCCTGACCGCGCATTGGCGGATTCCACGGCTGGCTTATGCTCGACATCAGGGTTGCAACTGCGCCACCGTGCTTGGCGTTCATCCATTTGTCGGCAAAGCAGTCGCCGTTGTGGAAGGCTCCGTTTCGGCAGGCAACCGAAACTACAAATGGCAGTTTGTCACCATTGCTGCTAGCCGTTACGTTTGATGAGCCATAACCGCCAGTCAACCAATACGAACCGCTTCCGTGTCCGCAGTATGCGATTGACGATGCGCCAACATTTATGCTTGCAATCAAGGCATTCGACGAAACATTTGTTCCTTCGTCATAGTGCTGTGAATGAACGTTGTAGGTAAAATCAGCAAGTCTGTTGTCGTAAATTTTCCTGACGTGTTCGTAGTCGAGTTCGTCATCGTCGCCGGGACCTTCGCCCGAGCCAATTCCGATGAAGCGGTCACGCCAATCGCGGTTGTTGTTGGGATTTTTCTCGTAGTTGATGCTTTTTTGGATTTGCGTAGAGAGTTCTTCTTCGTTGGCGCACACAAACCTGCCTATTGCAAGGTCGGGGCAGTCGTCGCCACCTGAAACGCAGCCAAGTGCAGGGTCGGTAGGACAGTCGGGGCAAGTTTCTGTGCCTAAGGTGTTCGACTGCACGTCGTTCCAGTTGCCGACAAGTTGGACATATAGCAGATTGGGGTTTTGGCTGTATGCCTGAGCAATCTTTGAAGTGACATTTTCGGCAGAATCGCAGTGCATTACAGTTACGTCGTAGCCCATTTCGCGTTTCCACCTTATGTATGGAGCAAGTGCGGAATCGTATCTTTCGGGTGTGATGACAAGAATATTTCCGTAGTCGTAGTTTGGAAGCGGTGTTATCTCTCGCGACTTGCTGTGGGAGACTTTGATAGCTATTCTGTCGTAGATTCTGAGCGTTTGCAGTGCCGAATTGTACTGGAATGGGAAAATCCTTATGTTGACTTTTGTCTCGTCGCGGAAAGAGAAAGGTTCTGTTTTTATGTTTTCGCTTGGATACCATCCGTCCGAAATTGATTCGGCCAATATTATATAAGGTATTGAATCTGGATTCTGGTCGCGATAGACAGTTCCGCGTGACGGCAGGATGGGGTAGGGGAGCGTAAGTTCGTGATATTCCGATTTGCTAGTGTCGATTGCTATTAAGTCGCCGTCGGAATAGTCAATTGTTGTGCTTGCGAATGGCAGTTCCGCCCAGCCCATCTTTTCGAGGGAAACATTTTTCCCGAAAGCAATCTTAGTGAATGTGCCGTTTGCCCTTGAAATTTCGGTTAGTTTGTAGTTCTTTATGGAAAATTCGATGTATGAATCACCGTTTTTGTCCGAATATGTGATTGCATAGTTCTGCGACATCGCCGACAATACGGCAAATGAACATAGTACAAGCATCAGCAATCGTTTCATATTCGCAAACAAGCAATTTCGAGATGCAAATTTAGTCGTTTTTTTGATATATCACACTTTCCACGTTGTAGGGAGGCCTATTTTTTACTTCGCTGTAGATGCGACCGATGTATTCGCCGATGATTCCAATCGACATTATTATGATTGAGCCGAGGAACCATACCGAGCCGATTAGCGAAGTCCATCCCTTTACGCTTTCGCCACCGAGGTACGACCACAGCACGTATATGAACGTGGCTATGCTTATCAGGAAACTTATTGCTCCGACAAGGAAAATCAGTCGCAATGGTCTGGTGCTGAATGATGTTATGCCAAAGATGGCGAGGTTTGTCATTTTTGTCAGCGAGAACTTCGATTTTCCGGCAATACGTTTCTGCCTGTCGTAGTAAACGCAGCAGTTGTGGAAGCCCATCGAAGGGATTATGCCGCGCAGGAAAATGTTTTTTTCCTTGTATTGCATCAGTGCTTCTATTGCTTTGCGCGACATAAGTCTGAAGTCGGCATGGTTGGGAATGGTCTTTGTGCCGAGCAGCTTCATAAACCAGTAGAAGAATGCCGCCGACCAGCGTTTCAGGAAGTTGTCGGTCTTGCGCGAGTTGCGTACGCCATAGACGATTTCGTAGCCTTCGTGGAATTTGTCAACCATAGAGTCCATTGCGTTGATGTCGTCCTGCAGGTCGGCGTCGATGCTGATGCATGCTTCGCATTTGTCGGCAACGAACTGCAAGCCGGCGAGCAGTGCGTTCTGATGTCCGTTGTTGCACGAGAGTTTCATTCCGCAGAATGTTTTGTCGTTTCGGCAAAGCTGCGATATGATGTCCCAGGTGTGGTCGGTGCTGCCGTCGTCGATGATGAGTATGAAGCTGTCGCTGGAGATTTTTCCCGCATCGGCAAGCGATTTCATCTTGTCGCGTATGATGGCGGAACTCTTTTCCAGCACGGCTTCTTCGTTGAAGCATGGCACTATGACAGACAATGTGTTCATTTCGGGGACAAAGGTAAGGAATATTTACGATTTATGATTTACGATTTTCGATTTCTGAACTCTTGAACCTCTTAAACTTTAAATCCCATTGGACTTTTGAATTGTACAGTCGTTGCGCGCAACGACTCTACATTGTCAATGCCTGAAATAGGTTGACCGTTTTTATTCACTAAAACAGTAAAATAAAAAAGGTCAACGATGGAAAAATTAACAGTAGAAGAAAGACAAAGAAGAAGCTTCAGCGAAAGCTTCAAACGAAAGAAAGTCCAGG
>JAFZRE010000040.1 GCA_017620015.1 Bacteroidales bacterium
CCTGGACTTTCTTTCGTTTGAAGCTTTCGCTGAAGCTTCTTCTTTGTCTTTCTTCTACTGTTAATTTTTCCATCGTTGACCTTTTTTATTTTACTGTTTTAGTGAATAAAAACGGTCAACCTATTTCAGGCATTGACAATGCCTGCGGCGTTTAAAGGACAAAGCCCGTTTATCGCTACGCTGTTTGATGGCTGCGCCGTTTGAATGCCTGCGGCGTTTCTAGGTTTCAGGTTCAACGTTTGATGGGGTTCGTCCAGCACATATTTTTGCTCTATTTCTCCCCTATAAGACGTTCCATATAACCTACAAAGTCGTCCAAGGTTACAGCATTGCTGATATCGGCTTCGCCGCTACGGGTTCTACGGAGGGATTTAAGATATGCTCCATTGTTAAGGCTCCTGCCAAACTCATCGGCTAAGGAGCGGATGTAAGTGCCTTTGCTGCAAGTTATTGTAACATCGACAATAGGAAATTCAATTTTATTGACGACAATGTCGTAAATTGTGATTTTTTTGTGCTTCAGCTCTACCGTGCGACCTTTGCGGGCAAATTCATAGGCTCGCTTGCCGTTCACCTGCACAGCCGAATACACCGGCGGCAACTGCTCGCGTTCGCCACAAAGACTTGCAAGGGCATCACGCACTTGCTGTTCGGTAATGCCAGAAATGTCAAAGGTTTTGTCAATCTTGGTTTCCAAGTCGAAGGATGGGGTTGTCGCACCAAGACAAAACTCGGCCTCATAAACCTTAGTGCCGCCTTGCAGTTCTTCTATCAGCTTGGTTTTCTTGCCAGTGCAAAGAATTAGCAATCCCGTAGCAAGCGGGTCGAGGGTGCCTGCATGTCCAACCTTGAACTTACGGATGCCTGTGTATTCGCTGATTTTCTTGCGAACCTTGTTTACCACATCGAACGAAGTCCACGAGTATGGCTTGTCGAAGATTATGACTTCGCCAGTCTCAAAATCCGGCAACCTGTCGAACGAGAAATATTCCATTTAGCTGAGGAAAATTATGGAGACAAGGCCTACGATTGCACAATATACTGCGAACCAAATCAACTTGCCCTTCTTCACTATGTTTATCATCCACTTGCAAGCGAGGCAACCAACCACAAAAGCCGTGATGAATCCCACTGCCAATGGCAAAATGTCTATTGAACTAGTTGTCGCATCGGCACTTCCCTTGAACATTTTCAGAACATCCAGCAATGCTTCGCCAAGGATAGGAGGAATTACCATAAGGAACGAGAACTGAGCCAGTTTTTCCTTCTTGTTGCCGAGCAAAAGTCCTGTGGCTATGGTGCTACCCGAACGCGAAAGTCCCGGCAAAACTGCCACTGCCTGAGCGATACCGATGACAAATGCATCAAGCATCGATATCTTTTCCTTCTGGCGTGGCTTAGCGAAGTATGCAAAGGCCAGCAGGGCGGCTGTCACGAGCAGGCAGATTCCTACAACGAGCAGTCCAGAACCGAAAATCTCCTCAACGGTGTCCTTGAACAGAAATCCAACAATAGCAACGGGAATCATGGAAATCAAGATGTTGACGATGTATTTCATCTCGTCGTTCCACTTGAACTTGAAAAATCCCTTGAAAAGCCATACGATTTCCTTCCATAGTATTACCAGTGTACTGAGCACGGTAGCCACGTGTACGGCTACGGTAAATGCAAGGTTTTCCTCGCCGCTAAGTCCGAACAATTTTGCACCGATTGCAAGGTGACCGCTGCTGCTCACCGGCAGATATTCGGTAAGTCCTTGGATAAGACCAAGTATTAAAGCTTCTAACCAATCCATTTGCTAGTCTTTTTTAGTGCGCGGACGCCACATTATTGCAAATATTTCTACTGCGAAGCCGATTATCAGCACTATCGGAGCAAGCGTTATGCGGCGGAAGTTGAATATTTCGTCGCCATTGAACACGTTGGGGTCTGTTGATGCGCCACCCGACATAAGTGCGTAGCCAATAACAAGTATTGCAAATCCTATTGCAAGCGCGATATAGTTCTTTTTCCCAAGAGCAAAGCCGTTCTTTCCATTTCCGGGAACTAGCTTTTCATTCTGATTTTCAATCTTTGCCATATCGTAAAAGTCAAAATTCAATATTATAAATAAACTGCAAAGATAGTACATTAGGCTGGAAACTGAAAATTGATTTTCGGAAATGCATAAAAAATTATTGGTGTCCGCTAAATATTTGGACAAAACTTGTAATTACTCTATAAGCAAACATTTGTACAACATCATACTAGAGGGGGCTTGTCATTGCGGAAGCTAGTCGTAACACGCGATACGGAAAGGAGAGCGTTGTGAAGACTGCTGTCCGTAACGTTGCTTGCAACCTCGCGAAGCCTGCGAGCAATCTGTTTACGGATATTATAGAACAGATTACTCACTTCGTTTCGTGAGAGAGTTCCGGATAAGCGAACTCACAAGCAACGTTCCTTTTGCTGTTCGTTCTGCTTTTCGGACCCTTTAGTGCACGCAGCGTAGCAAGTAATGACAATGTAGTGGGATTTAGCGGACACCAATAATAAAAAATTCTTCCTGCCACTCTTTCAGATCCTGAAACAAGTTCAGGATGACGATGAAGCGAGAGGCAGGAAGAACCTTATCGGGCAGCCGTCTTATCTTTCGAGTATTACCTTTACGGTTTCAATTCCCTTGCTGGTTGATACGCGAACGAAATACATTCCGTTTGGCATGTTGCTCATGTCGATTGCAGAGCTGTTGTCTGCAACATTGCAACTGAGAACGGTTGTACCAACGCTGTTAAAGATTTCGATGCTATCGATTTCATCGTTTGATGTAACATTCAGCATTCCACTTGTCGGGTTCGGGAAGATTGACATTGCGGTTGCAGTTTCGATAGAACTTTCGGTTGTACCTTCCACGCAGAAATCTATTGTCTTTGTCGAGAAACTTACGGAACCATCAATTGACAGAAGTGTTTCGTTGGTGTTCAAGTTGGTAAACGTAGCATCGCCAGTTCCCAAGTATCCCATCAGACCATTGAGACCATTTCCTCCACTGTCGTACAGATTGAAAGTGTAGCAACCAGCACCAATGCAGAAGTCGGTAACAACTGGTGTTCCAGTGTATTCGCCTGCGTCACCGCTATATAGAACATTATTTTCAGCATCCTTAATGTCCCATGTTACTTGGTCGCTTGAATAGTCTGCGGTCAGGCTCAGGCGGAAACCTTCGCCACTATGCGACTGGATGTTGAAATTGGCAGTCTTTGGCGTTTGTGTCTGGTTTTCTCCACCATTTACAGTTGTTACTACAAACGAGATCGAACCTTCGCCTTCGGGAATTACAATCGGATCAAACTCCAAGTTTGCAGTTGCGCCTGCGGCAATGCTAACGTCGAAAGTCTTTTCTGCGCTCAAATCGCCACAAGTATATGATGCGACAACAGATGTCACAACAAAATCGCTGGCATTCTTAACAGTGATTGTAGGTGTCGATTGTGGATAGCCGCAGTAATCACCATTAGGTTCAGATACTCTTACTATTGTAACATCGCCCGACGAAACCAATACATTGCGAGACTTTGTGTTGTTGCTTGGATCCTCATCGGTCTGTCCATTTGGATTTTCAACAACGAAATTGAATAGATAAGCACCTGTTACAAGGCTTATTTCATCAAATGTTATGGTTGCAGACTCATATTGTGCAAGACTTCCAGTCCAGCTGGTGGTTACCGGAGTACCATCGTTGACAGTGTAGGTTGCAGTCAAAGATGTCAAGTTTGCTGTTCCGATATTCATAATGGTTATTTGCGGCTGGAAAGTTGCGTTCTGTGCCGACAGAGCAGGTGCAGGCGCATCGATTGACATTAATGCTACATCGTTTTCGTTGGTGCCAGACACTACCACAATCTTTTGAATGTAAGGTGCGCGGAACTGACGGGTGATTACAAGGTCAAGTTCGCCAGTTTCAGTAAGTTCTTCAAACGTAAGTTGTACGCTTGTGCCGTTGCCGGTGTATTGTGCATCGAGAAGAACGCCGTCCTTGCTGAGAGCGACATACGAAAGGTCTTCGGCAGTAACGTTAAGCGTTGAAGTTCCTAATGGTACAATCGAGTAATATTCGGGGTTCATCTGTGAAGGAATACCAACGTATGGCATCAACGACGGGTCGCCCATAAGCGTGTAGATTTCCCAGTAATATTGTATATATGTAGATGTTGTTGAGTTTACCGAAAAGTTACCAATAAATACAATCTCGCCTGCCGAAACGTATGGAGCTTCGCCACGTTCGTGGAACAGATGGTCGTATGCGCCTTGTGTTGTTGCTTCGTATGTGGGGTTGGCGTTAATGGTTCCCATCGAACCTACCGACCAGTAGAAATCCTCGTTCCAGATTGTACTGTTTGTTCCACCTATATGTACTACAGCGCCCTTGCCAGGAGTGCGGAGCAACGATTCGCCGAAGCAAACATCCTTGTCGAACTTGTTTGACAAGCAGCAGTTACCGATGCTGAAGAAATATTCGCTTTCGTTCTGCAAGTTAGGAATATCGGTGAGGTTGAACGACGGGTCCTGCCAACCGTCGTAGTCGCAGTGTGCCGAATAGTTTACAAAACCTACGCCCTGACCTATTTGCTCCTTAATGATGTCACCGCTGGTGTGGCTTTCGGGTGTAAGATAAACTGTTGTGTTAACATTGTGCTCATCGTTGAAATAGTATTGCGTTGCATAGTTTATCTGACCATTTCCGTTTGTGTCGTCAATGCTACCGCTGTCATATCCAGCAACCAGGACTGCATCGCCAAGGAAGGATGCATCCGGGAAGGTGTATTGCTCGAACATCAAGGTCTTTTCAATCTGCGGTGTCAGCTGAGAAACATTCTGAGCCGAAAAACGACCGAAGAACATATCCGGAATATAATCGTTGGCCCCATCGAAGCAAACCTTATATACATCGGTGTAGTGGTCGTTTTCGTCGCCCATCCATCCTGATGAATGGCTAAGTTTCGACCATTGTACCGAAATCTGTGCTGTATCGCCTACATAAAGTACATAAGACGGAGCTGGGTCTTCTGCCGTAGCAGCATCGTAAAGACCTTGCATATATGTCTTTACTGCGCTTTCTGTTCTTCCAATTTCGTCGGTGTAAGCAGTGATTACATTGAAACCTTTCTTAGTCTTCCAAGCAATGAACGGCTGCAATGCTTCCTCGAACATACGGTCAGAAACTATGACATACTTTATCGGGTAATGCATTTCGGCGTTGCGGGTTCTCTTGTAGTTCCAAATCTTGCTGTACAATGCCTCGAATGCCGGCGAGTACTTGCTGTCCTTTATGGCATTGCTGCGGACATTTGCATTCTTGAACGAAAGTTCAACGCTGATGTCGTCGGCAATTGTAAGGGCATTGTCGGCAATGTCGTAAGCAAACGGGTTTACGATGACCTTTACCAAACGGATTCCACGCATAATGCCAGCTTCCTCGACGATAACGGTCTGAGGCTGATACATACCTCCTTCGCTGTAAATCGCATTCTTCTCGAACGGAACGTCCCCCTTCTTCTGGTTCTTGAACAGCGACGGCTGGCAAGGAACAATCTGCTGGTCGAAGCCAAGCGAAGCAAGACTGATTGCCTTCTCTGAATTTACTGTCACATTTGTAACGATTTCGGCATCCATTGGCACTTCAATCATCTTTACCATTACTGGCAGTTGCGGATAGCCAATCTGGTTGTTTGTGATATAGCCGCCGATGGCAATCTTGGAGTAGATTTCTCCGTTTTCGATTGTGCGTGTCAGCGAAAATTCCGACAGCTTGCTTGTAAAACTCAAAGTCGAACTGGTGTTTTCGACGATTTCGGTGGCGTTCTTTCCGCCGTTGATTGCAACTGGAACCAATGCCTGTGCAAAGCATACAGCACCGATGACCAAGCCAATCATTACTGATAATAGTTTCTTCATCGTGAATAAAATTTAGGAAAGCAAAGGTAAAAATTATTTGCGATTTGGGATTTTCGATTGACGATTTTTTTTCGCAGTGGAAAGAATTCATTGCACAACATTACCGCAGGTTTTTGCCCTGCCCCCCAAGTTTAAGGCCCTTAAAGTTCGTAACGACTTTAAGGACTGGGGGCAAATAACATTGCGGTATCTTTTCCTGTCTGATGCCAGTCTTTGTTGCATATTGTGGCGACGCAATGCATTGTGTAGTTACAATGATTAATCAACATTTATACAACAACATCATATCTTAATATGTGTAAATATCTATTTCGTCTATTATTGCATTTTCCCTATTGCCGATACCAAACAATGCTATACTTTTGCAGTGTATTACTTCACTAATACACTAACGAACAAAAACAAAATAATGTTTATAATATAAATAGGTATGATTGAGATTAAAGACATGAATTTCGGGTATGTGCCGCAGAGAAGAATCTTCGACAACCTGAATCTTTCGCTCGAGGCAGGACACATTTACGGTCTGCTTGGGAAAAACGGCGTGGGCAAGACCACCCTGCTGAAAATTATTTCGGGACTTCGCTTCTGCAACAGCGGGACGGTCTCGGTATTTGGAATGAAACCGGAAAAACGCAATCCTGAAATGCTCGCCGACATTTACTTCGTCACCGAGGAAATGGATGTGCCGACAGTAAGCGTGCGCGAGTATGCAAAGATTTACGCACCGTTCTATCCGAACTTCAGCATCAGCGACTTCGAAAACTATCTGCACCAGTTTGAAATCGTCGATATGGAGCAGAAACTGACTAGCATGTCGCACGGACAGAAGAAAAAGGTGCTCGTGAGCTTTGCGCTTGCAACCAACACCAAGTTATTAATTATGGACGAGCCTACCAACGGAATGGACATCCCGTCGAAAAGCACCTTCCGCAAGGTGGTGGCATCGGCAATTACCGACGACAAGGCGTTCATCATCTCCACGCATCAGGTACGCGACCTGCAGAATGTTATCGATGCCGTGCTGGTGCTCGACCGTGGCGAAATCCTCCTCAACGCCGACATCAACACCATTTGCGACCGCCTCACTTTCAAGGTTTTGTCGGCCAATGAGTACAACGAACTGTCGGCTCAGGGCAAGGTGCTCTACAGCGAGGACAACATTGCCGGCAAGGTGACCGTTTGCACACACATCGACGAAGCCGACGACAAGTTCGACATGGAACTGCTGTTCTGCGCCACTATCTCGGCAAGGGAAAGGATGCGCGAAATCTTCACCGAAAACGAAAACGGCAAATCGAGGTTTGCCAACGAAATGGAAACTAAGTTGAACAATTAAAAAGGTATGGCTATGGAAAATTTATCATTCTATCGTATAGGACTGCTTTTCAAGCGTTATTTCTGCGAAAACTGGAAAAAGGATGTCATTGTGGCAGCAATAATTTTCGCTGTCGAAATGCTGACATCGCTAGAACAGGAAACTTCTGACATTTCTTGGTTTGTGCTGTTCATATTCTTCATTCTCTATTCGGGACGCATATTCGGTATGCTCGGAAAACCGCAGAGGGCAATCAACTACCTTATGCTTCCTGCCAGCGGGTGCGAGAAACTCACAGTAAACCTCATCCTCAGCCACTTCTACTACCCAGTTCTTCTCATCGTAGCTTCGTGCCTCGGAATCTGGGCAAGTTCGTTCTTCTGCTACTTCATATACGACGAGTTCACATTCAAGAGCATCAATTATATGGGCATTGTCGGTTCATCCATGATATGGTATGCTTGTCTGGCCCTGCTTCTCAACAATGCCATAATGATGTTTGGCTCGGTGTATTTCCGTAAGGCTGCGGTTATAAAGACTTTGCTTTGCGAGGCTGCGTTCTTTATGCTGTATGCAATTGTTATGGTGCTGTTTATTTTCAAGACGGTCATTAACGAAATGTATGTTACAGCCGACAAAATCGAATACGGAAATGTGATACTGATAGTGTTTATGCTCTGTGTGACAGTATTCTTCTGGGTTTTGAGTTATTTCAGGTTAAAGGAAACGGAGGCTTAGTATGGACTTTTCAGAATCGAAGGCTATCTACCAGCAGATTGCCGACTATGTGTGCGAGCAAGTCCTGATGGGCAGGTGGAAGGAAAACGACAGGATACTTTCGGTACGCGAACTAGGTGTACAGCTCGAGGTGAACCCCAACACGGTGCTTCGCGCCTACGATTTCCTGCAACGCTACGGAATAATCACCAACAAGCGGGGCGTTGGATATTTCGCTGCCGAAGATGCCATTGCAAAAATCAAGGAACTCCGTCGCGAAAGGTTTGTAAACAAGGAACTTCCGCACATTTTTCAGGAAATGGAGCTTCTTGGAATCGAAATAGGTGAATTGAGTGAATATTATAACGAATTTTTAAAAGCAAAGAAAGATGAAAAAGAAAACTAACATAATGCTATTCAGCGGATTAGCTGTAATGTTTATACTGATGGTTGTGGGCGTATTGACTTGTTTTTCGGTAAAGGACAACGAGATAACTACTTTGCCTAACAAACCCGAAAAGGTCGAGATTCGCGACTTGGAGGCCTTTGATGCCATCGACAACGAAGGCATTTGCAACATCGTCTATGTGCAGTCCGAAAAGTCGGCAGTTGAGATTTCGGCTCCCGAAAATTATATCGACCACATAAAGACCGATGTTGACGATGGTGTTCTGTGCATCGACATTTCGGGCAGACTGCGCAGAAACAGCGATACAAAAATCAACATCAAGGTATATTCGCCTACTTGCAAGTCAATAAAGAATGAAGGCGTCGGCAAGATTAGCTGCGACTCGCTTCGCGCCGACACTTTGATAGTGAAGAACGAGGGCGTTGGCTCAATAGAGTTGAGCAAACTGGCGGTTTCTTGCCTGAAAGCCGACAACGAGGGTGTTGGCAAAATCAGCGTCGAAGTGCTTGATGCAAGCTATGTCCGCATCGATAACGAGGGCGTTGGAAGTGTAAGCATTTCGGGCAAAGCCGAGATTGCAAAGCTCATAAACGAAGGTGTTGGTTCGATTGATGCCACCGAACTGGACTGCGAGGATGTAGGGTTTTCAAACGAAGGATTGGGAAAGGTGCTGACGAAAAATAATTAAACTCAAGGCAGAGCCTTGTGAACGATAAGTCGTAGGCTGGAGCCTACGACTAACAAGGAAAGAGCCTACGACTAACAAGAGCCAACCTCAAACAATTTCAATGTACAGACGTTGCGCGCAACGTCTCTAACAAAATAATTTTTAAACAACATCAAACCATTTCAAACAACATCGTTAACATTTTTTACTTACTTCAAAAAGAGTCCGTTCCCAGCGGACTCTTTTTTTGTGTGTCTATGGAGAGAAACAGAAAAGGTCGAGCTTACGCCCGACCTTTTCGCTATCTAAAATCTGGACAATTTAAAACTTCGTAACCTTTCTTACGATTACTTCGTTTGCGGTGTAAATCCTTACGAAGTACATGCCAGCAGGCTGTCCTTCGAGCGAAATAGTAACCATATCCGAAGCAACTTCTTCGCTAGAAACAATCTGTCCGTCAACGTTTGCAAGTTCAACGCGTTCAACATTCAAGCCTTCTGCTGCAATGTTGATTACATTGCTTGTCGGGTTCGGGTAGATTGCGATTTCAGCGGTGAGTTCTTCAACTGAAGTAACGAGAGTAACATCGTCATTACCACGTGGGAAAATCTGGGTGTCGTCATTGTAGATTGCTGCGAAACCTGTTATATCCCAGTTGGTGTTGTCGCCGATTTCCATGTCAAGGGTCTTGAAGCTATTTCTCAACAATGCTTCGCTGCCGTTCTGCGAGAAGGTAACATTGCTTCCTGTTTCACCAGCAGTGTAAGTTGTACCTGTCGCTACTGCCACATTTTCAACCTTTACAAGCTGTGAAACATATGCGTTAGATAGAAGTTGTTCAACAGTGATAACGGTTGGAACAACAGCACCAGTGTTCTGTGTAGAAGCTGCAGTGTTGAATGTCGGGATGAATTCAAGCATTCCGTAATACATGCTGATAGTACCAGTAATGCCACCAGAAATTACATCACCTTCCTCGTATTCGGTTGTAATAACGTTGCTACGGTCGTAAATAAGCAGACCAGCAGTAGCATCCTTTACATACATATTGCTTCCGTTACGGTAAACAAATGTTACATCGCCAGTAAGAACGTAGGTGTCAGTAGTATTTTCAAGAGCGTACAAAGCAGCAATGTTCTCGACAAAGTTCGGGAAGGTGTATCTTGCTGTTGCCACGAAGCTAGCTTCTTCGCCAAGATATGCAATAGCCTTGATTGTTGTGTTCTGGCTTACTGCGATTGCTCCGGTGTACTGAATAGATTCGTTTGTTGGAACTGTACCATCGGTCGTGTAGTAAATGGTAGCACCTTCGGTAGCGCAGGTAATTGTTACATTCTGAGATTCTGTGTAATAACCAGCTACAGGAGTAAATACAGGGGTTGAAACTGCAGGAATAGCACCGAGCTTGTAGAGAGTCAACGGATCGCCTGTTGTTGATGTATTCTTGTAGCAAGCAAAACGTGGGTCTCCACTATTCCATTTCAAATTGCGGTTAGGATACTTAACGCTTGTTATTACAATTTCTCCATTATTTTCAGAGAATGTCCACTCGTCCCTAGTTTCGGTGAATGTCTCATAAGCATACAATTTATTGGCATCGCTATTGATTCCAAGGTATCCACTATTGTTAAGGAACATTGAGTAGCCGTTTGCGGTTGGAGCCACAGTTACCTTGAACATTTCAGTAGTAAGATTTGATTCAATGATACCGTCTTCGTAGTACTGGAAAATATTCTCAAATGTTCCGTAATTGTTCTCATGTATTCCGCTGAGAGCATTGATTGTTTCAGCTGACAAATCGGTGTAAGTTATCAGGTAGTCACCAGTCCAGTCGGCAAGAGCATCGGCAACAGGATAGTAGCAACCTTCTGAAGCTACTGGCATTGTTGCTACAAGTGCAACGGTCTTTATAGTTTCACCGCTTGTGAGTGTAAGAGTACCTGTTGTAGAAACGTCGCCTGTGAATGTTACCGTCAGGGTTGCATCGGTGTTCATTGTTATGGTTTCTGCGTCAACAGTGAAGTTTTCAGAAACAGCAACGGTTATGTCGGAAGTAAGGTTGAAGCTTAAAACGTTAACGGTCTTTGTTTCGTTTACATTTTCGAAGTTCAAAGTTTCTGCATCAACAGTGATTGTCGGAGTGGTATTTACATTGTAGAGTGCTTCGGCAATACCGCTGGCAATGCAGTCTTGCTTGTAAGCCTTTGCCTTTACTGTTGTAGGTTCAGTAATTGTGAGTGCAGTTTCATATACAGCAGATTCTTCAGTCGGGTCGGTTCCATCGAGAGTGTAGTGGATAGTTGCACCTTCGGTAGCGCAAAGGATTTCAACTGTCTGTTCCGAAGAATAGTTTCCTGCAGGAACCGAGAATGTCGGGGTTGCAACAAGCGGAGCGTGATCGTCAAGGTCAACGAATAGGTCGATAGCGAAGTTGTAATCTCCATTATTTGAATTCGAGGTATATGAATAAGGAGCGAACCAGTGGTCAGTGTTGTTTCTCATTGCGATTACTCTTGTTTCGTCTGCAGAATTTGCAACCTTGAAACCAGCATAGTTTGGAACGAATGAACTTGCACTAGCCGTACATTCACTTATATTCCACGATGTATTCTGTGTATATGACCAGTTCGATCCAGAATTCCAACCAATAACATTACCAGAAGCATTTGTAAATGTGTAAGAACCTTCTACAATATTAACAGTCCATACGATAGAGTCGACATCGGTAGCAATCTTATATCCTTCCGAAGTGCTTTCTGCATCAACTGCGGTTCCGTAGATTTTCATGTTTGAACCTGATACATTCCTGTAAGTTGTCGGGGCAACATAGTAGTGAGTTTCGTCATTGTCATAGCGTGATGCAATGATAAGCTTGTCGCCGTCCTGCAACTGGCTGAGAGAAGTGATGCGGGTGTAGTTTACAGCAACAGCTGGCTCAACCTTTGTGAAGGTAGCCACTGCTATTGCACTGTTCTGCATATTTTCCTTTACAGCGATTGCCTTTACGATAGCGGATGCGTTCAATACGAATGGAACATCGTAAAGAGTCGATTCTGCTGTCGGGTCGGTACCATCAGTTGTGTAGTGAATTTCTGCATCGGCAGTTTCGCAAGCCAATGTTACATCGACAGATGTTTCAAATTCGCCACCATTAGGAGTGATAGTCGGGGTTGCAACGATTTCCATATCAGTTATAGTGTAGGTTGCCGTTACAACTGCACTACGCAAACCATCCTTTTCTGCGAAAGCATTAATAGTAGTCGTTTCGGTGAATGTCAACGGTTCGGTGTATTCGAGTTGAGCATCGTTAGGCTCAATATTATAATGTATTGTAGCGCCATCAGTTTCACAAGTCAAGGTAACTGTTACACTTGCTGTGTATGAACCTGCTGCGGGAGTGAAAACAGGAGCAGCTGGAGGAACGATTTCCTGCAAATCTTCATTTCCACGAGGATAAACTTGAACATTGGTGTTATATATTGTTGCAAAACCAGTAACATTCCAATTGTTGTCGGTTGTAACAGTCATATCAAGAGTCTTGAAGTTGTTTCTCAATATAGCACTATTGCCGTCCTGAGTGAAAGTAAGATTGCTTCCTGTATTGCCAGCAGTATAAGTTGCACCATTTGTAAAAGTAACTCCTTCAAGTTTTACAAGCTGCGATACATAGTTGTTGGTAAGGAGTTGTTCAACAGTGATAACAACTGGTTCAACTGCACCATTGTTCTGTGATGCTGCTGCAGTATTAGTTGTCGGTACAAATTCCAAAAGTCCGTTATATATACTAATTGTACCCTTGATTCCGCCAGAAATAACATCACCTTCATTGTATTCGGTGGTAATTTTGTTGTTTTGGTCAAATACGAGCAAACCGCCTGTTGCATCTTTTACATAAATATTCCTGCTGTTGCGGAACACAAAAGTCACATCACCAGTAAGCATAAATTCGCCTGAGGTGTTTTCGAGAGCATAAATTGCTGCGATGTTTTCAACAAATACCGGCATTGTGTATGCTGCCGAAGCAATCTGGCTGTTGTTCATTCCTTCCTTTACAGCGATAGCCTTTACGGTAGCTGTTGTGTCCAATGTGAATGGAGCATTGTACGGAGTTGATTCAGCAGTCGGGTCGGTGCCGTCGGTTGTGTAGTAAATAATAGCCTCATCGGTAGCACAAGTGATAGTAATCAGCTGCGGTGTGTTATAGTTGCCAGCTTCGGGAGTGATAACTGGAGTAGCAACAGTTTCAATATTTGAAATGGTGTAGGTTGCCGAAACTATTTCGCTCGAAAGAGCATTCTTAATTGCAATAGCCTTTACCGTGGTTGTTTCGGTAATATGAATAGCTTCGGAATATGCGGTTGAAGCATCTGTCGGGTCGGTACCATCGAGAGTGTAGTATATGGTTGCACCTTCGGTTTCGCAAGCAAGAGCAACATCAACATTGTTGAAGAAAGTTCCTTCAGCCGGATTGAATGTTGGGTTGGCTGGTGCCGATTCTGGAGCTTCACCAAGAATGAAGAATTCAATCTGGGTATTCTTTATATTATCGTGGATGGATGTGTAAGTTCTCCAATCCTGATTCTGATATACACCGATGTAACGGGACACTGCAACATTCTTCATACCATGATAGGATGAACCTGCATCGGTAATATCTATTTCCCAAACTTTGTTTTCGGATGTTCCTACGCGTACACCATTGTTTGAGCCAGTAGAATACAACAAAACATCATTGTCTTCTGCAGGATGAATGCTATATCCACCTTCTTCTTCAGCAAATTTCCACTGAAGTTCATACGGAATAGCACCGGTAATAGCATTGTTTTCGATAGTTACTTCAACTGCTGTTGGCGCGCCACTAGTTCCGTTTGCGCTAGTAAGTGCCTTGCCCGATGCAACATCAACAATCATATAAACATCGCTGGTAGTAATCTGGGTGTGTGAAGCCAATTTATTGAAAGTAACAGTTGGAGGTTCTATTACATAGTCGGCAGAAACCACATCGCTTGGCAGATAGCCGTCCATCCAAGCCTTAGCCTTAATGGTCTTGTTGGAAGTGATTCTAATTGCAGCGGTATATTCCGTTGAAGTTTCTGTCGGGTCGGTTCCATCGAGAGTGTAGCGGATAGTTGCTCCGTCGGCAGCCGTAATGGTGATGTCCTGTGCACCAGTGTAAGTGCCAGCAACAGGGTTGAATGTAGGAGCATCGAGCGGAGTGTAGTTTGTGATTACATATTCAGCGGTTGCAATTTCGCTTGCAGTAAGTCCGTCCTTCCAAGCCTTAGCCTTGATGGTTGTGTTTGCGGAAACTTCGATTGCTGCTGTGTATTCAGTTGAAGTTTCGGTAGGGTCGTTTCCATCGAGAGTATAGCGGATAGTTGCATCTTCGGTTGCGCAAGCAATTGTAATGTTCTGTGTACCGTTGTATGTTCCTGCTTCGGGTGAGAAAGTTGGGGTTGCTACAACGCTTAAGTCTGCAGTGTACTTATAAAATGCTGTTCTTGTAGATGCAATGTTAGAAGCACCTTGGGTGTAGCATCTCCAGTCTGGATTTGTCAAATAAACGCCGACATATCTTCCAGTAGCACTGTTCACAAGCCAATTCTCATTATACGTAAACCTATTGTTAGTTGCGTTTGTTCCAACTCTGACACCATTGTTTGAATTTGTGCAATACAACCATGTTTCTGTTGTGCCATTCGGATAGAAAATATATCCATCGGTGCCGTCTCCACTAATGTTCCACTTTACATTGTCGGGAATAGTGGCAGTTGTTACCTGGCTGTAGTCGGCATTGAATGACAAGCTGACGCATGCAGGAGGATTACCTGTCCCATTATTATTGGTCATCGCGTTTCCACTTGCCGTATCGACAATCATAAATACATCTTCGGATGTCAGGTCAGCAATATCGACCAAATTCCATGTCTGTCCGTAAAACGGAGCAGCAATAAAAATCATAGCCATAGCCACGACTACAGCCCTTAATTTCTGCGAATGCCGCCTAAGGCCTTCCGCAAGTTTTCCAGCACGGAAATGCTGAGAAACATTCAAGTATAATTCTCTCATGTTTAAAATTTTAATTTAACCTAATTTACAAAACTCAAAACCGCAAAGTTAATACTTATTGTGAAGTAACAATATTAAAATCTTGTTATTATATCAGAAAATCAAATTTATTGACAATGAAAACAAAAAGGCCGTCCCAAAGCGGAACGACCTCAAACCTTATTGTTTAACCTTAAATCTTATCTTGCCTTAAGTCCAAGAATCTGACGAGCTTCGGCCGGAGTTGCGATTCCACGACCGAGTTCCTTAGCAAGTCTTACGACCTTTGCAACGAGTTCTCCGTTCGACTTTGCAAGAACGCCCTTTTCAAGGTAAAGGTTGTCCTCGAAGCCAACGCGTACGTTACCACCCATTGCTATTGCAGCTGCTGCCATTGGGAAAGCATGGCGACCAACACCTGTTACTGTCCAAGTAGAACCAGCAGGAATGCCGTTTACAAGCCAGCAGAGGTTTGCAACTGTTGCTGGAGTACAACCAGGAACGCCAAGTACGAAGTTGAACTGCATCGGGTCACCAGGAACCTGTCCCTTGCGAGCCATTGTAAGAATGGTGTCAAGGTGTCCCATTTCGAAGCATTCGTATTCGGGCTTAATGCCGCGTTCGATCATGCGCTTGCCGAAAGCACGCATTGTAGGCATTGTGTTGTCGAAAATTTCGTCACCGAAGTTGCAGGTACCGCAGTCGAGGGTAGCCATCTCGGGAACAGGATTTGTATCGGTAGATTGCAGACGTTCATCTGGAGTCATACCTACAGCACCGCCAGTCGATGGGATAAGTATTACATCGGGGCAAACCTTGAGGATAGCCTCGGTGCATTCCTGAAAGCGGTCGCGGCTTTGAGTAGGAGTACCATCGTCGAAACGAACGTGCAGGTGAACGATAGCAGCACCAGCGTCAACAGCCGACTTTGCTTCGCGTACGATTTCCTCAACGGTATAAGGTACGTTAGGATTCTGTTCCTTGGTAACTTCTGCACCGCAAATAGCGGCGGTAATTATCAGCTTTTCCATATCGTACGCTTATTTTTTTCTTTGACATTCCTTTGGTGTAACACAAGTTCCAGAAGCACGGCAAACGAGGATGGGTTCGTCGAGTTCATCAGCAGCAGATGCTGAAATGTCGGGACGAGCAACAGCAACCTTGCGGGCTTCGAACAACATGTGGCGAGAAGTATTGCCTTCGCGGTCGATCCAACCTTCAGCCTCGATGAAGTCGCCTGCATAAACAGGAGCCTTGAATTCAATCATATCGTATGCGCAGAAAAGGCCTTCATCACCGTCACGCATAATAAGAAGTTCGGTAGCCACATCGCCAAACAGGTGAACCATGTGAGCACCATCAACCAAATTGCCACCGTAGTGTGCATCCTTTGCGCTCATGCGCAGTCTAATCTTTGTTCTGTATTCCATTTGTTCTATTCGTTAGAGACGTGCCATGGCGCGTCTTTACTTAAAGACAGACCATGCGCGTCTATTTATTATTTATTTTACAATATAATCCACGAAGATGTTCTGGGTATGGATTGCTTCAGGAGCAATTTCACCAACCTTAACGATGTTCTCGATTTCTGCGATAACAACATCGGCTGCCATAGCCATCATCGGGTTGAAGTTCTGGGTTGTGCCCTTGAAAACGAGGTTACCAGTTTCGTCGCCAACGGTTGCACCGAGCAATGCGATATCAGCATGAATCGGGAGTTCGAGGAGGTAATCCTTGCCGTCAACGTTAATTACGCGCTTGCCTTCTGCTACAACGGTTCCAAGTCCAGTTGGAGTGAGAACGCCACCAAGACCAGCACCACCGCAACGGATACGTTCTGCAAGAGTTCCCTGAGGTACGAATTCGATTTCGAGTTCCTTGGAGTTCAACTGTGCGATAGTCTCCGGATTTGTACCGATGTGCGAAACTATAGCCTTCTTAACCTGATGGTTTGCAACAAGGATACCAACGCCCTTGTCAACAAAAGCGGTATCGTTACCGATAATGGTAAGGTTCTTGATACCTGCATCGTGTATTCCCTTCAATACCTTGTTGGCTGAACCAACACCTAAAAATCCGCCGATCATGAGGGTCATTCCGTCCTTCACCATTGATACGGCCTGTTCTACTGAAATGAATTTATCCATAGTGTTATTCCTTTATATTAGTTTAAAAAACGGCTTCAAATATAGCATAAATATTTCGTATGCGTACAATATTTTTGAAACAAAAGTCGATTTATGGGTAAAGTTTTGGTAATTAACAACCTGTAAAGCGAAACATTATGCATTTATAAAACAAAAAAAGATGGCGACAAAAGCCGCCATCTTTATTATCATTTTTGTTTTTACCTTATTGCTTTACAACCTGCTTTACAATTATACTTGCATTGGCAGTAGTAATTCTTACGTTGTAAACCCCGCTTGTCCAAGCAGATGCATCAACGGTTATTGCATTCGAGCTAACTTCTACCCTTTCGACAATCTGTCCAACCAAGTTGAATATTTCAACGGTTGCCATTTCGTCGCATTCAATCATGAACTTGCCATCGGTTGGATTAGGATAAAGTTCAACCGAAATGCTGTTTTCTTCGATTGCTGTCGGGATCGCCTCTACCTCATCGGAAGCGTCAGATTCACCGTACTGGCAAACAGTAACAACATAGTACCTGTCACCTGCATTTCCTGCCATGTCAACATAGCTTGTCGAAAGAACGTTTGCAAGAGCCGTTGTCTCATTGTTGCGGAAGATATTGTACGATACTGCATTTTCGGCAGCATTCCACGAGATAACATTTCCGTAAGGTTCAACCGAAACTGCCAAACCTTCAACAGCGTTGCACTGTTCGGTTACAGGAGAAACAACAATTTCAGATGGGTCAGATGTGTTGCCGTTTCCGCAGTTGGTTACAACATAGTATTCAATGTTCTGACCGCCTTCGGTATCAAAGTATGTGGTAGCCGAATTGGTTGAAACAAGGACTCCGTTACGGTAAACCGAATACGATTCTGCATTTTCTACTTCAGTCCATGAAAGAAGGTTGCCAGTTGTGTTGTATGCATTTGGTTCAACAGTCAAGTTGGTAACAGCATTGCAGTCAACAACAACTTCTACAAGTCTGAATGTTGCTTCGATGCTATGACCTGCTTCGGTGACATTCTCGAATATGTAGCTTGCAATAGCGCCACGGCTCTGTCCGTCAACCACAACATCTTCGATTTCGTAGCCTTCGTCTGCTACAATAACAAATTCCTTATTATCGCCGCAGTTTACATCAACATCGCCTGCAGGTGTTATTGTACCGCCGTTTCCAGCCGAAGCTGTGATTGTGTAGGTTGTATGCGTGAAAGTAACATTGACTGTCTGTGCCTCAGTTACATTTGTAATAGTATAGGTATTGTCAGCTTCAAGAGTAACTGGTGTTCCATTTACTGTAACAGTTCCTATTTCATAGCAGTTGTCGGGAGTAACAGTGAAAGTAAAGTCAGAACCCTGCTCTATCGACTGCGAACCTGTAGGATTAACAGTACCGCCTTCGGTATCAGCATTTACAACTACTACAATGTGGTTATCAGGAATTTCAACAAATGTTACCGAAATTGTATGGTCTGCAGTTACATTCGTAAATGAGTACGAACTTACCGAACCAACGCTTTGTCCATCAACGGTAACGTCAGAAATCATATATCCTTCATTTGGCGTGATGGTGTAAGCCTGACTTTCACCGCAGTTAACGGTTGTTGTACCAGGAGTGATTGTACCGCCATTGCCAGCAGATGCCGTAATAGTATAAGTAAGCTGGTTGAAAGTTACATTGATGTTCTGGTTGGTGGTAATATTATTAATGGTGTACTGGTTGTTTGCATCAAGCGTTACGGCAGTACCATTAACCGTTACATTACCGATTTCGTAGCATGGTTCGGGAGTAACTGTGAATGTGAAGCTTCCGCCCTCATCGATTGTCTGTGTGCCA